>NZ_CP051514.1:0-1243039 GCF_012689525.1 Paraburkholderia aromaticivorans | reverse complement strand
GAAGAAAGGCTCGACCCTGCTGCCGACGCCGGAATCGCTGGCGGGCAAGACGATCGGTGTCGAACAAGGCACGATTCAGGAAACTTATGCCAAGACCTATTGGGAGCCGAAGGGCGCCAAGGTCGTGCCGTACCAGAACCAGGACCAGGTCTACACCGACCTGCTCTCCGGCCGTCTGGACGGCGCCTTGCAGGACGCAGTGCAGGCTGACATCGGCTTCCTGAATACACCGCGCGGCGCGGGCTTCCAGTTCGCGGGCAAGGACATCGTCGACGCAAAGATCCTCGGCAACGGCGCCGGCATTGGCATGCGCAAGGACGATGTGGATTTGAAGGAGAAGATCGACAAGGCCATCGCCGACATCATCAAGGACGGCACCTACAAAACCATCGAAAAGAAGTATTTTGTGTTCGACGTATACGGCAGCTAGGCGGTAGCTGAGCGCCTTTCGCCGGTCTACCCGCCGTATGTCATGGTTCAGCGTCACCCGTTCCCCCGGCCCGAATCGCCGGCACCGAACGGGGACGCTGTGCAATCGAGGATAGGAATCCATGTTCTTTCACGGTTTTGGCCCGCTTCTCCTTGCGGGCACATGGGAAACGATCAAGCTGGCTGTGTTGTCGCTGGCTGCATCGTTCCTGCTGGGTCTCGGAGGCGCTGCGGCGAAGTTGTCGCCGAACCGCGTCCTCTCTCAAATCGGCGTACTCTATACAACGCTGATTCGTTCCGTGCCCGATCTCGTGTTGATGCTGTTGCTGTTCTACGGCATTCAGATCTTGCTCAACAATCTGACTGACGCCCTCGGGTTCGATCAGATCGACATCGACCCCTTCGTTGCCGGCGTCATTACACTTGGCTTCATCTACGGCGCGTACTTCACCGAGACGTTCCGGGGGGCCTTTCTCTCGGTTCCGCGCGGACAGCTCGAAGCCGGTTTCGCGTACGGCATGAGTTCGTGGCGCGTGTTCAGCCGCATCATGTTCCCGCAAATGATGCGTTTCGCTCTGCCTGGTATCGGCAACAACTGGCAGGTGCTGGTCAAAGCCACCGCGCTGGTCTCAATCATCGGTCTCGCCGACGTGGTCAAGGCGTCGCAGGACGCGGGCAAGAGCACGCTTGAATTTTTCTTTTTCACGCTGACGGCAGGCGCGATCTATCTGGTGATCACGACGGTGTCTAACCTGGTGTTGATCTGGCTGGAAAAACGCTACTCGACAGGTGTCCGGAGGGCTGTACTGTGATCGAACTCGTCAGGCAATACTGGCAAGCCTATCTGTACACCGACGGTTACCGGTACAGCGGCCTTGTGGTCACCTTATGGTTGCTGGTCGCGTCGATTGGACTGGGCTTCTGCCTCGCCGTCCCGCTAGCAGTGGCCCGGTCGTCGCGCAACCGCTTTATCTCCGGACCCGTCTGGCTTTACACGTATGTGTTCCGCGGCACACCGCTCTACGTGCAGTTGCTGCTTTGCTATACGGGGCTCTACAGCCTTCAGTTCGTCCACTCGCACGCCCTGCTCGACACGTTCTTCCGTAACGCGATGAACTGTACGCTGCTTGCTTTTGCGTTGAACGAATGTGCTTACGCCACGGAGATATTTGCCGGCGCGATCAAAGCGACCGCCTATGGCGAAATCGAGGCCGCGCAGGCCTACGGGATGTCCCGATTCAAGCTCTACACCCGGATCATCCTGCCGTCCGCGTTGCGGCGCGCGCTACCCAACTACAGCAACGAGGTCATCCTCATGCTGCACGCGACGACGCTCGCTTTCACGGCCACCGTCCCCGACATCCTGAAGGTGACGCGTGACGTGAACTCGGCAACCTACGCGTCCTTCCAGGCGTACGGCATTGCCGCCGTGCTGTACGCCTGCATCGTGTTTGCGCTGGTATGGACGTTCCGCAGAATGGAAACACGCATGCTGGCCTATTTGAAGCCGCAAGGGCATTGAACCTGGCTACCCACAGCCAAGATGGAGTGTATCGGGATATGTATAAGCTGATCGTCGACGACCTGCACAAGAAGTTCGGTGACAACGAGGTCCTGAAGGGCGTGTCGCTCAAGGCGAAAGCCGGCGATGTCATCAGCATCATCGGTTCTAGCGGCTCAGGAAAAAGCACGTTTCTGCGTTGCATCAATTTTCTTGAGCAGCCTTGCTCGGGGCGCATCACCCTCAACGCAGAAGAGATCCGGACCAAGCCGGATCGAAATGGCTCCTTGCGGGTTAGCGATCACAAGCAACTACAGAAGATGCGCACCAGGCTGTCGATGGTGTTTCAGCACTTCAACCTGTGGGCGCACATGACCGTGCTGGAAAACATCGTCGAAGCGCCCATCAGCGTGTTGGGGTTGAGCCGGGCTGAAGCGGAGACCCGGGCTCGCAAGTACCTGACCAAGGTCGGGCTCAACGCCAGCATGGAAAGCAAGTATCCGGCCCATCTTTCTGGCGGCCAGCAACAGCGGGTGGCCATTGCGCGCGCACTGGCAATGGAGCCCGAAGTCATGCTGTTTGACGAACCCACGTCGGCGCTCGACCCGGAACTGGTCGGTGAGGTCTTGAAAGTGATGCAAGCCCTGGCTGAAGAAGGCCGTACGATGATCGTGGTCACGCACGAGATGGGATTTGCCCGCAACGTGTCGAATCATGTGGTCTTTATACATAAGGGAAAAATCGAAGAAGAAGGCCATCCTCAAGACGTTCTGGTCAACCCGAAAAGCGAACGGTTAGGCCAGTTTCTTACCGGCAGCCTCAAATAACGTTGCGAGGCCGCCTGAATCCGTGCAAACCAGAACGCATCCGCTCATTTCCCCGGCGCTCGGCACCGAACGCCACCTGACCAGTTTTCACTATGGCGCGTCAACAATCCTTCTACTACCGGTGGCGGGGCGATTAACAACGGTGGCGACGAAAATTTTGTCAGGAAATCGCTCCAGATATTCGGTGCGGGTATCAACTACAGCTTTGGCGACGCCACGGCCGGCTTCACATACACCAGCACTTACGTGACCGAGCCGCTTGGCTCGGGGTATGTCGGTGCTATTACCCCGCCGGGCGGGGCGACACTTTCGTCGCTGCGATTCAACAATCGGCAGCTTGATTGTCTCAGCGATTCCACTTAAAAACTCGCGGATCCTGTCTGAACGAATGGGGCCACCTCTATCCGAACAGACAAGCATGGTTTCATCAGTCTGTATTCGCGAAGCCATCCAGGCATGGATTGTTGCAGTCTCAGCGCCGGGCAATCATTTCATGAAATCCCGCGCTGGCCGATTGCGGGCAATACGTATAAATTTATCTGAAGAATTGGGGCTATTACTGAGAGACGTCCCTGACCGTAATCCTTACAATTCGTAATTAAAGAGTTGTCAAATCGCCCGCTGCCCGCGCGTCAATTCTTTGCACGGAGGAAGTTGATGCAAAACGTTGAGGTAACCCATAAGACTTTCATCCTCACGCCTCTTGCGGCGTATGACGAGGGCATGTATGCGGCTCTCCTCATAGTACGGAAGCCTGACGGTACCCAGCGCGCAACGAAGGAGCTAGGGCGGTTCTATAGTGCTTTGGAGGCGTGCACGTTTGCGATTGCTCACGGGATGACTGAGATCGATGCTAGCCGATTGCCAGAGCCGGACTGGCAGCCCCGCGAAACATCGCAAGGCACGAGGCAGGGAGTTTAATGCCGTGTTGGTCATATCCGCCGCTGGCGAATGGTGTACCTGGATTCCAGCGTGATCGCTTCGATGCTGAGCGACCCAGGTATTCCGATACACCGAATGGCGAACTTACGCGCCCGGATATCAACGATATAAGGCTGACTGGTACGGTGCGGTTGTTCGCGCAGTGGGATTTCTCTTTCGAAGAACGGCGGACACGAAGAGCCTTATGAATCGAGAGATTCACGGACGGATCTGCTAGAGCCTGAGGGGGGCAGTTCCCTCGGGCCACTCGACTGCGGGCGGACTTCGTAGTTGACGTTGTCCACGGATAAGACCCGTAGAGGGCAAGTGCTCTGTCGGTGTTCGGTTGCAGGTCGTTCTGTACGCCGACCTGCGGCCGAAAGAACAGGCAGATTACATATTTCCGCAACGAAACGCGAACCCTCCGGAAACCGCAACGAGCTGCCACGTCGGCATTGTCAAGTTGACGGGTGCCACCAACAAACGCCCTTAAAACGTAGTTATCCTTATCAGATAGTGTTGGATACCGCGGTGGTGACTGTCCAGTCATACCATTTGGCGAAGCGTTCCTGCAGCATTCCGCGATGACATGCTGCGTTCATCAGATGTCTGGGCAACGCGAAGTGCTGCCGGATCGGTCCGAAGCATGAGAGAAACGCCTGCGTGCGACGCGCATCGCGAAAGCCACACATCTGCCGTTCGCGCCTGCGGGTCGGTTGGTGGGTGTTCTCTGCGCGGTTGTTCACCCGTGCAGCCGCCTTGACGAAAACGTGCTTCACATGAACAAGTTCGGGAATCTCTGCCTTTTGCCGCTGGATAGCTGCGTAGCTGGTCGGTGACGATCTTGCGCGGCACCGGGTTTGAACGTAGCACCCTCCGGAAAAAGCGCTTTGCCGCAGCCTTGTCGCGCCGCTTTTGCACCAGCACGTCGAGTTCAGCACCATGCTCGTCGACCGCTCGCCACAGCAGATACGGCTCGCCGCGCAGCGTCACGAACATTTCGTCCAGATGCCATGTGCTACCCGGCTTGCGCCGTCCGGCTTTGGCGCGCTGGGCGAAATCCAGCGCCAAACTTCTCGCACCAGCAACGGATCGTTTCGTAGCTGACCACGACACCGCGTTCGAGCAACAACTCCTCGATATCGCGCAGGCTCAGGTTGAACCGGAAATACCAGCGAACCGCGCAGCTGATGACGATGGCGGGGAAACGGCGACCGTGGTAAAGCGATTTCGTCTTCTTCATCACTTCATTCTACCGCCGCCTCCCCTCAACCTGACAAAGCCGCTCCGTCTGGCCGCACGACAACGGGCTGATTGCGCTGGGATTCAGGCGTTATGGTTTCACAGAAGAAGCGGGTTGCATCGCACGCGACGTGTATGGAGCTGGAGGCTTTTTCACGCTCAACCAGTTGCCCGAGCTTTACACGGGCCTGCATCGGGACGCTGCGAACTTTCCCGTTCAGTGCGTCGGCGCAAATGTAGCGCAGGCGTGGGCTGCAGGAGCGGTCTTCTCGTTGCTGCAGGCGATCCTGGGCCTGCAGCCGGATGCGCCGAACGCGATGCTCTACGTGGACCCTGTGCTGCCGCCGTGGATCAGCGATCTGACGCTTCGCGAGTTGCGTGTCGGCAAGCAGGCGTTCGATAACCGGTTCCGGTGCGCTGATGGGGCGACACAGTTCGACGTGTTAAGCGGGGACCCTGCGTCCGTCAGGCGCCGGGAGACGACCGTCTGGAGCGACCTGCTCAAAGCATGAGGTCGAAGTTGCGCCGGGCCCGTCGACGCGGTCGCCTGATGAGGTCCGATCTACACAACGTGAACCTTTTTACCTGCTGTCAGCTTGCGGTCCATCCACTTACATATCGCTTGTACGCCAGAGCGCAAGGCCTCCAGGCGGCGCAAACGTTGAACGATTCGAAAACGATGCCGTCGGCATATTTTTTGCGCATGTATCACGCTGTGACATTTTGCTGCCCGCGGGATCGGCCAAATGGCCGACCTGGCGATGCCTTAACGATCACAGTTTGAATCAGCGGCAGGCACGTTGGGGGACCCGGTTTGTTTGTCGGCACGACGACGCAGCCCAGGACATCCGAACCGGTTGTCGTCCATTCACTTAACGCGGTACGTGGTAAGGCAACCACGCACCCGCTTTTGAGCCGGCTCGAGCGCCGACCCAGGAGACCATCATGAGTCAGACGGTCAGCGATTTTCTTGTGGAACGTCTACACCAATGGGGCATCAAGCGCATCTACGGCTACCCCGGGGACGGCATTAACGGCATCCTGGGTGCGCTGAACCGAGCCGAGGGAAAGATTGAGTTCATTCAGGTCCGGCACGAAGAAATGGCCGCCTTCATGGCCTCGGCGCATGCGAAATTCACCGGGGAACTCGGCGTATGTCTTGCGACCTCGGGTCCCGGCGCCTCACACCTCGTCACCGGCCTGTATGACGCACGCATGGATCACATGCCGGTGCTTGCGATCGCCGGCCAGCAGGCGCGCGCGTCGCTCGGCGGCCATTACCAGCAGGAACTCGATCTGCCTTCGCTGTTCAAGGACGTGGCCGGCGCGTTCGTCCAACAGGCGAGCGTGCCGCCGCAGGTGCGGCATCTTGTCGACCGCGCCATCCGCACCGCGTTATCCGAGCGACGCGTGACTGCGATCGTGCTACCTAATGACCTTCAGGACGAGCCTTATCAGGATCCACCGCGCCAGCACGGCACGGTTCATTCGGGCATTGGGTACTCCGCGCCCAAGGTGGTGCCAAAGGATGACGACCTGCGTCGTGCGGCCGACGTGCTGAACGCGAGCGAAAAGATCGCGATTCTGGTCGGGGCAGGCGCCCTGCACGCCACGGACGAAGTGATCGCGCTGGCTGACAAACTCGGCGCAGGCGTCGCGAAGGCACTTCTCGGCAAGGGGGCGTTGCCTGACGAGTTGCCTTGGGTCACGGGCTCGATCGGCATGCTCGGCACCAAACCGAGCTGGGACATGATGACAGAGTGCGACACGCTACTGATGATCGGTTCCGGTTTTCCCTACTCGGAATTCCTGCCGGAAGAAGGGCAGGCGCGTGGCGTGCAGATCGACCTCAAGGCGGACATGCTTAGCCTGCGCTATCCGATGGAGGTCAATCTGGTCGGCGACAGCGTCGATACGTTAAAGGCGCTCCTGCCGCTGCTGCAGGAAAAAACCGACCGTGCGTGGCGTAAGAAAATTGAAGGCTGGGTGAGCGAGTGGTGGAAGACGCTCGAAGCGCGGGCGATGGAAAAAGCCGAAACCAACGTGAACCCGCAGCGCGTGATGTGGGAGCTTTCCCCGCGGCTGCCTGAACGCGCAATCATCACGAGCGACTCGGGTTCGTGCGCCAACTGGTATGCACGCGATCTCAAGATCCGCCGAGGCATGATGTGTTCGCTATCCGGCGGCCTCGCGTCGATGGGTGCGGCGGTGCCGTATGCAATCGCTGCAAAATTCGCCTATCCGGACAGGCCGGTGATCGCGCTTGTCGGCGACGGCGCCATGCAGATGAACAACATGGCCGAGCTGATCACGGTTTCGAAGTACTGGAAACAATGGTCGAATCCGCACTGGATCTGCATGGTTCTGAACAATGAGGATCTGAATCAGGTGACCTGGGAACAGCGCGTGATAGAGGGCGACCCGAAGTTCAATGCATCGCAGCAGATTCCCAACGTGCCGTATCACAAGTTCGCGGAACTGATCGGATTGAAGGGCATCTACGTCGACGATCCCGAACGCCTTGGCGCGGCCTGGGAAGAGGCGCTCGCAGCGGATCGCCCCGTGGTCCTGGAAGTGAAGTCGGACCCCAACGTCCCGCCACTGCCGCCACACATCACGCTGAAGGAAGCCAGGGCCTTTGCGGAAACGCTCATCAAGGGCGACCCGCAGGAAAGCGGCATGCTGATGGGCGCGATGAAGCAGGTGCTGAGCGCGGTGCTGCCGCACGGCCACAAGGATCACGACGAAGTCAACGGGAAGCCCGAAGGGACGCCGGACGGGAAGAAGGGCTGAGGCGATGCGTGCTTACCCAACTGAGGCGCCGATTGGTCGGATGCGGGCGCAGGCTTACATCATTCCGACCGACAAGCCTGAGGCAGACGGCACCATCGCGTGGAACTCGACGACGCTGGTCGTCGTCGAGATCGAAGCCGGCGGCAAGACAGGGCTCGGATATACGTATGCGAGTGCGTCCGTGGTGCCACTCGTCGAGCAGATACTGGCGCAAGCCATCCAGCACCGCGACGCGTTCGATATACCCGGTGCTTGGCTGGCGATGCAGCGCAGCGTGCGCAATCTCGGACGGGAAGGACTCGCCGCGACCGCCATCTCCGCGATCGACTGCGCGCTGTGGGACCTGAAGGCGAAGCTGCTCGACCTGCCGCTGGTACGGTTGCTCGGCCGGCTGCGCGATGCTGTGCCCATCTACGGCAGTGGCGGATTTACGACCTATACGGACGACGATCTGCGCGAGCAGTTCTCGTATTGGATTGCCGACGGCGGCTGTCGCTGGGTAAAAATGAAGATCGGCTCCGATCCCGAGGGTGATCCGCATCGCGTGGAAGTCGCACGCGCCGCGATCGGCGAACATGGCCTGTTCGTCGATGCGAATGGCGCCCTCGACGTAAAACAGGCGGCAGGATTGGCGGCTGTATTTGGCGAGCAACAGGTCAGCTGGTTCGAAGAACCGGTGTCCTCAGATGATCTCGAAGGGCTGCGCCGACTGCGTGATCTGCTACCGCACGACATGGAAGTGGCAGCCGGCGAATACGGATACACCACCGACTATTTCCGCCGCATGCTCGAAGCCGGTGCGGTGGACGTGTTGCAGGCCGACGCAAGCCGGTGCGGTGGCATCACAGGCTTCATGCAGGCAGCACATCTGGCGGACGCCCATCACATCGCGCTCTCCGCCCACTGCGCGCCGGCGTTGCACCTGCACGTGGCCTGCGCGGTGCCGCGCCTTCGGCATCAGGAATGGTTTCATGACCACGTCCGCATCGAACGCATGCTGTTTGACGGCGCACCGACGCCGCACGGTGGTGTGATCACGCCCGACCTCTCACGACCGGGCTGTGGCCTCGAATTCAAATACGCGGATGCGCAGCGTTATCGTGCGCATTGAAGCGCCCATTGAAGGAGTAGCGATGCAGAAGGCGGAAATGATCGGGCTGGGAATCGTGAGCGCAGCCGCCGCGCTCGCTGCAACCGTCGCGCTGACGCGTACCGGTGCAGCGCCGCGCCATTCAGGGCGCTTGTGCGTGACGCGCGGCGACGTCCCGGCGCATCTGGACGCTGCCAGGAAGCTCAACCGCAGCTCCGCGCTGCTGGCGCTATCGGTACTTGCCGACAGCGGGATGGAACACTATCGCGGCTCATTCGAGAATCGCGCAATGTATACGCCGCTTGTCGTGTCGCTGCTGTCGTTTGGCGCCGGCGTGCATGGTGGCATGGACAGCAATCCGGCCGCTCATCATGTGCGTGACGCAATCTATCTGACGGCCGCCGCCACCGGCATGATCGGCAACGGTTTTCATCTGTACAACATAGTGAAACGACCGGGTGGGCTTGGCTGGGACAACCTGTTTTACGCGGCGCCGATTGGCGCTCCGATCGCGATGCTGCTCTCGGGTGCACTCGGCGCGGCTGCCGAGCGGCTGCGCGATGAGCCGGCGCGCAATCCGCGCCTGTACGGCATGCCGGCTGGCCGTGCGTTGGCCCTGCTCGCAAGTGTCGCGCTGATCGGTACGGTCGGCGAAGCTGCGCTGCTGCATTTCAGGGGCGCATTCCACAACCCGGCCATGTACGCGCCGGTTGCGATTCCGCCAATGGCCGCCGCGCTGCTCGCCCATGCCGCGCTCGCCGCGCCGCAGCCGGAGCGCTGGTTCACCCGCTTCTGGCTTCGCTGTACCGCGCTGCTCGGCTTTGCGGGCGTCGGGTTTCACACGTTCGGGGTCGCGCGCAACATGGGCGGCTGGCGCAACTGGTCACAGAACATCTTCAGCGGACCACCGCTCCCGGCGCCGCCGAGCTTCACGGCGCTCGCGCTGGCGGGTCTCGCGGCGCTTGGTCTGAGGGAAGGGGAAGCGGATGACTGATCAAAAGAAAATCCCGCGCGCTCCGCGCTATCCCGGCTACGACGTGCTGCGCAAACGCCACACGCCGTCCTGGAACGAACCGACCCGGCGGGTTGTCGACGAGCGGCTGGCCATCCGGCGCGAGCCAACGTTTCTCGATGACGCCGCGTGGCGCACGCTGGACGCGCTGTGCGCGCGCGTCGTCCCCCAGCCTCCTGGCCGGCCGCCCGTGCCGGTCGCGGCGCTCGTCGATGCGCGGTTGCAGCGCGACCAGGGCGACGGCTATCGCGATGCGCGGCTGCCACCCACTCGCGCCGCGTGGCAGCGCGGCCTTGCGGCACTCGATGCCGAAGCCCAGGGCCGTTTCAACGTGCTGTTTCATCAGCTCGACGGCGGCGAGCAGGACGCCCTGATTGTGAAAATGCAGAAGGGCGAGCTGACCGATGCCGCCTGGCACGATATGCCGCCGCAACTGTTTTTCGCGGATCGGGTGCTGCACGATATCTGCGGCGCGTATTACTCGCATCCTTCGTCGTGGAGTGAGATCGGTTTCGGCGGTCCTGCTAGTCCGCGCGGCTATGTGCGGCTGGTTGCGAACAGACGCGATCCCTGGGAAGCGGTCGAAGCCACGCCGGGTGGCGAGGACGGAGCACGCAAGGAGAACGAACGTGTTCGATGATGCGTTGCACACGCCTCGCGGCAAGGATGGGCGCGCACCCGATGTGCATCGGGTCGGTGGGTGGCTGCCGATGCGTGAGTATCCGCAGAACGAGGCTGTCGACTTCGTCATCGTCGGCACGGGTGCGGGCGGCGGCACGCTGGCATGCCGCCTCGCACAAAAGGGCTTCTCGGTCGTCGCCTTCGACGCCGGCGCCTGGTGGCGGCCACTTGAAGAGTTTGCCTCGGACGAAACGCATCAGGAGAAGCTCTACTGGACCGACGAGCGCATCGTCGATGGAGAAACGCCGCTGCGGCTTGGCAACAATAATAGCGGCAAGGCGGTCGGCGGGAGCACCGTCCACTTTGCGATGGTGTCGCTGCGCTTTCGGCCCGAATGGTTCAAGGCGCGTACGAAACTCGGCTACGGCGCGGACTGGCCGCTGGACTGGCGCGAGATGTGGCGCTACTACCCGCAGGTCGAAGATGCGTTGAAAATCTCCGGCCCCGTGAATTATCCATGGGGCCCGCCGCGTCCCCGTTATCCGTATCGTGCCCACGAACTGAACGCCGCGGCGCTGGTGCTGGCGCGCGGCGCCGAGGCGCTGGGCATTGACTGGACACCGACGCCGCTCGCCACGGTGTCGGCGCCGCGCGGCGAATCGCATCAGTGCGTCTATCGCGGGTTTTGCGTGACGGGCTGTTCAACGAATGCGAAGCAGAGCGCGCTGGTGACCTGGGTTCCGTGGGCGGTGCAGGCAGGCGCGGAGGTCCGCGATCTGGCCATGGTGGGTCGCATCGAAACGGACGACGCTGGCCACGCAACCGGCGTGCACTATCTGCGCGAAGGCGCGTGGCAGTTTCAGCGGGCGCGCAACGTGGTGGTTGCCGGCTATGCGATCGAGACGCCGCGCCTGCTCCTGATGTCCGCCAACGCCGCGTTCCCCGACGGGCTCGCGAACAGTTCGGGACTGGTCGGCAAGAACCTGATGGTGCAGACCAATCAGGCGGCATGGGGCGTGATGGACGAAGAGATCCGCTGGTACAAAGGGCCGCCATCGCTTGCCATGACCGAGCACTGGAACTACACCGACACAGGCAAGGATTTCTTCGGCGGATATTGTTACATGAGCCAGGGGGCGCTCCCGGGCGCGTGGGCGTCGACGCAGAATGGTCGCGGGTTATGGGGCGACGCGCTGCTTCGTGAAATGGAAAAATACAATCATCAGGCGGGGCTGAAGATCGTAGGCGAGACGCTGCCTCAGGAGCGAAACCGCGTCACCCTCGCTGACGAGAAAGATCAGTACGGCCTGCCGATCGCCCGCGTCACCTATTCGCTGTGCGACAACGACACGCGCCTCGTCAGACACGCGCTCGACTTCATGGGCCAGCACCTGCAGGCCGCGGGCGCACGTGAAATCTGGAACCAGGACTACGATACCTGCCATCTGAACGGCACCGCGCGCATGGGCGATGATCCGCGCACAAGTGTCGTGAATAGCGATTGCCGCAGTTGGGATATACCCAATCTGTGGATCTGCGATGGTTCGGTGTTTCCAACCGTGGGCGGTGTCAATCCGTCGCTGACGATTCAGGCGATCGCCTGCCGGACCGCGGATCGTATTGAAGCGCTCGCCGCGCGTGGAGAACTGTCGTGCGCCCCGCGCTGATCCGGAAGGGGCGTTTGCTCGCAGCGCTGACGGTGCCTTTCGTGTCGCCGCTGGCACACGCCGACGCACCACTCGAATATCTCCTGCACTCCGCCGGCCCCGCGGCGACGCCCACGATGCATCTTGGCTGGGGTCTGACGGCACTGTGCGTCGCGGTTGTCGCCATCATTGCGGTCCTGCTCGTGGCCGCGCTTGTGCGGCGTCGTCCCGCGGCCCCGCCGCGCGCGCTGGGCAAGGAAGAGGGTGGAATGGGGTGGATCTACATCGGCGTCGGCGTGTCGACGCTGGCGCTGCTGGTGTCGCTCTTTTACACACTCGTCACCTTGCAGGCGGTCGCACAACCTTCGCTATCGCCGGGCCTGAGTATTACCGTCACCGCGTACGACTGGTGGTGGAAGATCGACTATGGCGACGACTCCGATCCGGCGGGCCATTTCGTCACAGCGAACGAGATTCACATCCCCGTAGGTGTGCCGGTCAGGATCGGACTCAGGAGCGCGGACGTGATTCACGCGTTCTGGGTGCCGCGCCTTGCCGGCAAGACCCAGGCGATCCCCGGCCAGGTCAACACGCAATGGATTCAGGCCGACGCCCCAGGCGTCTATCACGGTCAGTGCACGCAGTTCTGTGGCGCCCAGCATGCGCACATGGCGTTCGACGTCGTTGCGCAGCCGCAGGCGGATTTTGACGCGTGGCGCGGCGCGCAGCTCCGTCGGGCAGCGTTTCCCGCTGATGGTCAGGTGCAAACCGGACAGAAGATTTTCATGGATCGCTGTGCTGGCTGCCATGCGGTACGGGGCAGCGACGCTGCCGGCGTCCAGGCGCCGGACCTCACGCATGTGGGCTCGCGCGGGCAGCTCGCAGCGGGCACGTTGACGAATACCTCAGAGCACCTGCTCGACTGGGTGCAGCACGCACAACAGATCAAACCGGATTCGCTGATGCCCAGTATCACGCTGACCGTGCAGGAGGCCGCTGCGCTCTCCGCCTATCTCGCGACGCTCCACTAGCGCATCGCCACCCGACAAGGAAGAACATGGCCGACCTCGCACCCAATCCGCCCGATCTACGGCTCGCACGCCGGCCGGAAGTTGGCCGCGTGCCGCAAGGTTCGGAGCGCGAGCAGCGTCTGCGTGAACTGTGGGAAAGCGAACCGGGCTGGCGCGGGTGGCTCTCCACGGTGGACCATAAGCAGATCGGCATGCGCTACATCGTGACCGCGTTCATCTTTCTGATCGCGGGCGGCGTCGAGGCGCTCGTGATGCGTGTGCAGCTTGCGCGGCCAGATTCTCATCTGCTGTCGCCGGAGCAGTACAACCAGCTCTTCACGATGCACGGCATCACGATGATTTTCCTGTACGCGTTGCCGGTTCTGTCGGGATTCTCGAACTATCTGTGGCCGCTCGTGCTCGGTGCGCGCGACATGGCATTTCCGCGTCTCAACGCATTGTCATACTGGGTCTTCCTCTTCGCAGGGCTCTTTCTCTATGCCAGTTTTCCGCTCGGTCAGGCACCCGACGCCGGCTGGTTCAATTATGTGCCGCTCTCGAGTCTCGAATACAACACCGGGCCGAACGTCGATGTCTACGCGCTCGGCATGGTGCTGCTCGGTGTCTCGACGACAGTGGGCTCCGTCAATTTCGTCATCACGCTGCTGCGCATGCGCGCGCCCGGCATGTCGATCGACCGGTTGCCGATCCTGGTGTGGGGCACGCTGACTGCGTCGGCGGCCAATCTGGTGGCAGTCCCATCGGTGAGTCTTGCATTCCTCATGTTGTGGCTCGACCGGCAGGTCGGCACACACTTCTTCGATGTCGCCAATGGCGGCCGCCCGATGTTGTGGCAGCACATGTTCTGGATTTTTGCTCATCCCTGGGTGTACGTCGTCGTGCTGCCGGCGATGGGCATCGTGTCCGATGCGCTGCCAACCTTCTGCCGCCGGCCGCTCGTGGGCTATACGCCCGTCGCGATCTCCACTGTGGCAACGATGATGATCGGCTTCGTGGTCTGGATTCATCACATGTTCGCGACTGGGATTGCGCCGCTCGCGCTGGCTTTCTTCGGCGCCGCCAGTACGCTCATCTCGATCCCGAGCGCGGTGGCCACCTTCGCGTGGATTGCAACGATCTGGCTCGGACGTCCGGTCTACCGCGTCCCATTCCTGTTTTTCGCGGGCTTCGTGCTGATGTTCGTGATCGGCGGCGTTTCGGGTGTCATGACAGCCGCGGTGCCATTTGACTGGCAACTCACCGATACCTATTTTGTCGTTGCGCATCTGCATTACGTGCTGCTGGGCATTAACGTATTTCCCGTGCTGGGCGGCATCTATTACTGGTTTCCCAAGTTCACCGGGCGGATGACCAGTGAGAGGCTCGGCAAGCTCTCGTTCTGGGTCACTTTTATCGGCTTCAACGTGGGCTTTTTCCCGATGCACGTTTCAGGCCTCCTGGGCATGCCGCGCCGGATCTATACATACCCGGCGAACATGGGATGGGACACGACCAACATGATCACGACGATCGGCTCGTTCGTGTTCGCCATCGGCATTCTGATCTTTCTGATCGATGTGGCTGTGAGCCTGCGGCGCGGTCAGCCAGCGGGCGACAATCCGTGGGACGGCGCGTCGCTCGAATGGTCGGTGCCGTCGCCGCCGCCGCCCTACAATTTCGCCGTCGTGCCGGTCGTGGCGAGCCGCAATCCGCTGTGGGAAGACCGGATCGGGGAGGGCGCCCAATCACAGCTCGATGAAGGGTTCGTGCTTGATCATGGCCGTGAGGCCCTAGGCACGACATCGCTCGACGCGAGACCCGACATCATCCTGAAGATGCCGTCCGACTCCTATGCGCCGTTCCTGCTCGGCTTGTTCAGTGCGCTGCTGTTCGTCGCCATGCTGCTGCACGCGTGGATCTTCGCGGGATTCACGGTGGTGGCATGCGGCGCCGCGATCCTGCTATGGCTTTGGCCCGAGCGCTTGCTGATACAGCGGGAACCCGAGACCGTGCGGGATGTGGGAGCCGGCCATGAGTGAGCTGACCGATAGCGAACTGGTCCTTCCGGTCGGTAGCGCAGGCAAGTTATCGAGCGGCTGGTGGGGCATGATGGCGACGGTCGCCACCGAAGCGTCGCTATTCGGCTATCTGATTTTTTCGTATCTGTACCTTGGCTCGCAGACCGAACTGCACTGGCCCCCCGAAGGACTGCCGAAGATCGGCATCGGGGCGCTCAATACCTGTGTTCTGCTCTCGAGCAGCGTGTTCGTGTGGCTGTGCGAGCGCCTGGTGCGCCGGCGCAGGATCCGCTGGGCGGTCGCTTCGATGGCGCTGGCGATTGTGCTGGGGATCGTTTTCGTCGGCATCCAGATGAAGGAGTGGCATGACCATCCCTACGGCATCGCCACGCATCTGTACGGGTCGCTGTACTTCACGATCACCGGTTTTCACGTGATTCACGTGCTCGTCGGACTCGTCGTGCTGGCAGCACTCATGACCTGGACTGCCTTGGGTTACTTCGACGAAAAGCGTTGTGCCGCGCTGAGAATCGGTGGCCTGTACTGGCATTTTGTGGATGTCGTGTGGCTCTTTATTTTCACGACGCTGTACATCACGCCTTTTCTTTTCTAGGAGAGCGACGATGCCAGCCGCGGTCAGTTATCAGAAAGCGCCTGACGAGCCGTCGCCGGCGGCGGCGCATGCGGCCTCCGGCAACAACCCCGGACGCCGGGGTCCGTATCGACGGCGGGGCGGGACGCCGATGATGCTGTTCGGCCTGTTGGGTGCGGCCGCAGCATGGGTCCTGCAGACGGAAATCGGCGAGACGCTCGCGGCACAGGCGTGTTTCCCGCATCGGGCTGCGCTGGCAGCGCCCCAATGGTCGTGGCTGATGCCGGCGCTAAACGTGATGAGTATCGTCGCGCTGCTGATCGGCACCGCGGGCGTATGGGTTGCATGGCGAGGCTGGCGCATGACGCGCGCCGCACGCCTGGATCCTGCTTCGCCTGTGTCCAATGCAGGCGAGGGACGAACACGCTTTCTCGCAATGGCAGGGCTCATACTCAGCCTGCTCTTTCTTGTCGGCCTGATCGCAACCGGATTGGCCGTCCTGCTGGTCTCACCGTGCAGCGTGTGGCGATGACGCACTTGAAACGGATTTTGCCGCGCGCCGCTTGCGCCCTCTTCACCGCAACGATCACGATGATCGTGCTGGGCCTGTCTGCGCACACCTTCGCGCAGGGTGGTTCCCCTGATGCCGGCACTGCCGCTGCGCTGACGGCCCCGGCGCTGATTGCGCGCGGCGAATATCTCGCGAAGATCGGCGACTGCGCCGGCTGCCATACCCTGCCGAAGCAGGGGGCGCCATTTGCCGGCGGCCTCGCGATGGGCTCGCCCTTCGGCACGATCTATTCGACCAACATCACACCGGACCCGCAAACCGGCATAGGCCGCTACAGCTACGCGGACTTCGAGGATGTGCTGCGCGACGGCGTGGCACCAGGCGGCAAGCGGCTCTACCCGGCCATGCCGTATGCGTCGTTCACGAAGATCAGCGACGCGGATATGCGTGCGCTGTACGCGTACTTCATGCATGGCGTGCAGCCGGTCAGCAACCGGCCGCCTGAGACGAAGCTGCCGTTCCCGTTCAGCCAGCGTTGGGGCCTGTTCTTCTGGGATTTCGCATTCGTACGGCACGCTCGCTTCACTCCGGACGAGAGGCATGACGTGCAGTGGAACCGGGGCGCCTATATCGTGCAGTCGCTCGGCCACTGCGGAGCCTGCCACACGCCTCGCGGCCCCGGTTTCGAAGAACGCGGCTATGACGAATCGTCAAGACTGTACCTGACGGGCGGCACCAACGACCACTGGTTCGCGCCAAACCTCACCGGCGATCCGGGTTCGGGGCTGGGTCGGCTGTCGCCGCGCGACATCGCTTCGTTTCTCAAGTCCGGTCACGGCGTCGATGTGCATGTGGTGACGTTTGGCAGCATGGTGCAGGTGGTCGAGGACAGCGCGCAATATTTCAACGACGATGATCTGGATGCGATCGCCCGTTATCTGAAGAGCCTCCCGCCGCGCGAAGCGTCGGGTGCTTTCACCCCGAACTCCCAGAAGGCACGGGAGACGGCGGTATCGTTGAAGACGGGCGATGTCGAACGTCCCGGCGCCGGGCTCTATCTGTCGTTCTGCGCGAAGTGTCATCAGGCTGACGGACATGGCGAATCACAAAAATTCCCGGCGCTGGCGGGCAATCCCGCGGTACTGGCGCCCGACACGTCGTCACTCATCCGGCTCGTGCTGGAGGGCGGCGCCAGTCCGCAGACCCTGAATGGACCAACGCATCGCAAGATGCCCGCGTTCGCGAATCAGTTCACCGACACCGAAATCGCCAGTGTGCTGAGCTTCGTGCGCACGACCTGGGGTAACGAGGCAAAGCCGGTTGCGACGCGCGACGTCTCGGTGGCGCGCGGGAAGCTCAAGTAGTGAATTCAGGTTGACATTTGTGGCAGTCGAAAAGCTTTCCGCACAGGCGAGGCAGAAATGAAAGCGAACAGAAATGGCATGACCGTCGTCATAACCGGGGCGAGCGCCGGAGTGGGGCGTGCGAGCGCCCACGAATTCGCGCGGCAGGGCGCAAAAATCGCCCTGATCGGTCGCGATGAAACGGCGCTTGATGACGTGTGCCGCGAGGTGGAGGAACTCGGCGGGAAGGCGATAGCAATTCCACTGGACGTCTCGGACGCGGCCGCGGTCGAGGCTGCCGCGACGCGCACGGAAGCCGAACTGGGTGAGATAGACGTCTGGGTGAACGATGCGATGACGACGGTGTTTGCGCCGCTGCATGACATTTCGCCGGACGAATATCGGCGCGCGACGGAAGTCACCTATCTCGGCTACGTCTGGGGCACGATGTCAGCGTTACGCCGGATGCGGCCGCGGAATCGAGGCACGATCGTTCAGGTCGGCTCGGCGCTTGCCTACCGCTCGATTCCGCTGCAATCGCCCTATTGCGGCGCGAAGTACGCGATCCGCGGTTTTACGGATTCGGTGCGTAGTGAACTGATGCATGACCATAGCCGTGTCCATCTGACGATGGTCCAGATGCCGGCGCTGAACACGCCGCAGTTCGAGTGGGCAGAATGCCGGCTGCCGCACCCGCCGCAACCCGTGCCACCGATCTATCAGCCAGAAGTCGCTGCACGTGCCGTCGTATGGGCCGCGACCCACCGACGCCGCGAACTCTACGTCGGTTCGTCCACGGTCAAGGCGATCTGGGCGAACAAATTCATCGCGGGCCTGCTTGACCGTTACCTTGCGCATGCCGGTTATAGCGCGCAGATGCAGGAGCGCACAGTCGCCAGCGATCGCCCTTCGAATCTCTGGACCCCGGTGCCCGGTTTGCACGCGACTCACGGACCGTTCAGCGATCGCGCGATCCCATCGAGTACCGCGTTGTGGCTCGACCAGAATCGCAACTGGTTGCTGGCGGGCGCGGCGACCGGGCTTATCGCGACGCTGCTGGCCATTCGCCGCAGATAGGCTGGCAAGTCTTCCGCCCGTCGCGCGCGCGGCGGACGTAGCGCATTGCGCGCGAGCGCGTTCCGTCGTTCACACACCCACCACGCAGGACATATCTATGGCATCGAACATCGAGGACTATGCACTGCTCGGCGACGGTCAGGCCGCGGCACTGGTGGCGCGCAACGGTTCGATCGACTGGCTGTGCTGGCCGCGCTTTGATTCCGACACCTGCTTTGCCGCGCTGCTAGGTCATGCGGGGAACGGTCGATGGCAGATCGCGCCAGTAGAGGCGCCGATAGAAGTCACGCGCTGCTATCGTGGTCCCACGCTGATTCTCGAGACCCGTTTCAGGACGGCCACTGGTACCGCCGCACTGGTTGACTTCATGCCAATGCGCGGTGAATGCCCGCAACTGATTCGTATGGTCTTCGGGGAGGCCGGCAGCGTCGAATTTGATCTGCAGTTCGCGGCGCGCTTTGACTACGGGCGCGCGATTCCCGCGATCCGCCGGCTCGATGATGAGGCAGGCCTTTCGATCGCGTGCGGATCGAACAGGCTGACGCTGCACTCTTCTGCAGCGTTGCGCGACGAAGCCGGTGGCGTCCAGGGTCGCTTTGAGGTGGCCGCGGGCGAGTGCGTGTCGTTCGTGCTGAACTACAGCGATACCCGCGACATGCCACCCGTGTGCAACGACGCACAGCATCAGTTGTCGATCACGACAGCGTTCTGGGAAGCATGGTCGGCCCAGGCGGACACACACGGCCCCTACGAAGACGCCCTCAACCGCTCACTGATCACCCTCAAGGTGCTGATCCATGAGCCGGGCGGCGGGATCGTCGCGGCGCCGACTGCCGGGCTGCCGGAACATCTGGGTGGTTCGCGCAACTGGGATTACCGCTTTTGCTGGTTGCGCGACGCGAGTCTGACATTGCTTGCGCTGCTGCGAGGCGGCTACCCTGATGAGGCGCGACGCTGGCGCGACTGGCTCGTGCGGTCGGTCGCCGGCGCGCCGTCACAGTTGCAGATCCTCTACACCATCGACGGAGCAAGGCATGTGACCGAGTGGGAGTGTCCGTGGCTCGACGGCTACCAGGGCGCAAAACCCGTACGGTTCGGCAATGGCGCTGTCGGCCAGTTACAGCTCGATGTCTTCGGTGAAGTGATGAACGCGCTTTACCTGTCGCGTCAGGGCGGTCTCGGCCCGGACGGCGCCGCGTGGACCCTGGAGGGTGAGCTGGTGGAGCACCTCGCACAGGTCTGGCAGCAACCCGATCAGGGCATCTGGGAGAGTCGCGGCAAGCCGCAGCACTATACCGTTTCGAAGGTGATGGCCTGGGTTGCGGTGGACCGCGCCATCAGGTCGGCGGCGCAATTCCGTCAGGAAGCGCCGGTGCGCGAGTGGGAACAGTTGCGGGACCGGATTCACGCTGACGTCTGTTCTCACGCCTTTAGCACCGATCTCAACTTTTTCACCCAGGTGTATGACGGCCGCGAACTTGATGCGAGTCTGTTGCTGCTGCCGCTGGTGGGCTTCATATCGCCGGGCGACCCACGCATGCAGGGCACAGTGACCGCGATCGAACAGCATCTGATGACCGACGGCCTCGTGTTCCGTTATCGTCCCGGGCACGCTGACGACGGCCTGGGCGAAGGCGAGGGCGCCTTTCTCGCCTGCAGCTTCTGGCTTGCCGACAACCTGTTCCTGCAAGGCAGGCGCGACCAGGCACAGGCGCTCTTCGAGCGATTGCTGGCCTTGAGGAACGACGTCGGCCTGCTATCCGAAGAATATGACGTCCATTCGCGTCGACTCGTTGGAAACTTCCCGCAGGCCTTTTCTCATGTCGGGCTAGTGAATACTGGGCTGACGCTCACACGCGGACATGCCCGGGCAGGCGCGAGCGGTAACATCACCAATGCAAACGGTGATGAGTAGGCAGCGGACGCGACGGCATCGGCGTCGCGTCCATCCCACGATCGCCTAGCCCGGAGGCGGGAGGTCCGGGTCACTCGCGGGAGCCGGGTCCGGGCTAGCCATCTCCTTCTCGACGAGCGCGCGGGCCATGCGCCAATGTTCGTCCGCGCATCCTTCGAGACCGCCGTCCTTTTGCCAGAGCTCGAAAGCGCGCGCGCGGATTTTTTCTTCCAGGGTGATTTCGCTCATCTCAGAAACTCCAGGGAGTTGGCGCGCGCGGAACCGGTCCGCACGATCGCCACGAGACGCGCAGACGTAGCGAATTACAGGCCGACGATTGCGCGAAAAGTTTGCGACCGCCGTCCGGCGCGGCGGGCATCGGGCGGAGACAACGGAGCCTCGCCGGTAAACAGGCACACGTGAGACCTGCGGCGGAAGACCCGACGAGATAGGTACAATCTGCGTTTCTAGTTTATCACAACATGATATAAAATAACATTTAACGGATTGAGGCGCGCACCACAAACAGTCGATTACTCGCGGTGTAATAGGCGCACAAGTCCGATCGGTGAAACGGCTGTCACATGTCCTTCCAAAGGAGCCATCATGCTAATTACATTTCAATCGAGGGCATCGCCGGATGTGGTCATGCTTCGGGATCTCGCTCAATATTTACTGGGTTTGATTGGAAAGCGGCTCGACGACCGGGGTGTCATCATGCACGATGATCTGCCGGGTGCAATCGGCCGGCTGGAAGCCGCGATCTCGGCTGACGCAAAAGCGGAGGAGACGGTCGAACCCCTGCACTGTTCCGCCGACAATCATCGTGAATCGCGCAACCGACTTTCGCAACGTGCCTGGCCGTTTCTGGACATGATGCGCGAAGCGCGCAAGAGCGATGCGGACATCATCTGGGGCCTTTAACCGTTCGGTCCGGCCAGGACAACGTCTGGCCATTCGATGAAGGGTCGAGCCGTAAAACGAAAACTGTCGAAAACGCCGGATGGTTATACCCGCGACTGCGGTCAAAGCGCGGGTATAGCGACCGGATGAACGAGCAATGCGCACCATTTATTACAATGCGTCAGACATATGGCCGGCCATCCAGCTGAGCCGCGCGTTGCCGACGCCGTGACGACGGTCGTCCGTGCATACGGCGTGACCAGGCTGAATATGCTATCGGCTGGATCGTTGATCCTTGTGAGCTGGCCGGAAGCTACTAATCAGCGAACCAGAATATGAGGAGGGGGCCAGGAAGGGGCGCAGAACATGCCTTCCAATTTCGGGAAAACTGATGCCCATATCTTCTCTGGTCGACGCCTGGCTAACGTGCCGCAGGCCGACGGTCGAGTTGTCGTCCTCACGTAGTGGGGCGGTCTCATTAAGCCCGTCAGCGTCGATTGCGCGGTCGGTTCCACCGGTCGCGACGCACTCCCGCCCGAAGAATCCGCTCGCGGAGGTCTGCACGGCGTTCGTGGGTAACGACGAGAAGAACCATCATTGCAATTATCGCGCCAACGACTGCCAGTTGCACCAGAATATCCATTGTGACCGGCTCAGGTGAACAGCGGTACAGCTTCAATCAAGGCGAAGCCCAGAAGCGCGCCGAGCGTAGCGCCGATCAATTGCGGATGCAGCTTCTGGAGTTGCAACGTATCGAGCAGGCTGCCGATCAGAATGATGCCGAGCAGTGCAAACGCCACCACCAGGTAGCTGATTTCAAAATCGTTATTGATGACCATTTGATCCTCCTCTGCGAATCGCATGCCCGCCAGTTTCCAAAGACGAACACCTGATGGCCATTATATATCACAGTGTGATCTAAATAGCAGATCGATTCTGGCGACGTCCGTTGCCGGAAAATGGCAGCGGCCAGAAAATCTTCGCCTCCCGGTCCGATCGTCAGGAAGCATGACGCATGCGAATGTGCAGAAGGATGGTTTTGCCAAGGCACCCGGCTCCGGCCAATCGCTTCGACACTGCAGAATCTGATACGCCACACTGGGCACATGCCAGATTGCCAGACCGCATGCTGGCGATCCCCATCGGCCCGGTCGTTCGCGAATAAAGCGCAAAGCAGCGGGACGGAGTGAATCTTCTCCGCGTCTGGCAGTGCAGGCTACGGCGCGCCATATATATCATGAAATGATATATAATAATCGTGTAATGAGTCTTGTCTGAAACTACGCAACCGTGGTCGCACATGATGCATCGGCGCGATTGTGCGACAGATTAGTTCAGCGCCGCGGAAACCACGTCGGAGGAACTCACATGCCGGCCTTCAGATGTATCCTTCTTTGCTACGACGGGACGCGCGAGGGACAGCACGCGTTGAAGGACGGCGCTGCTTTGGCCCAGGATCTCAAGGCCGAAGTCCACGTGCTTTCGGTCGTCAACAATGCCGTCTGGGCGTACGCGGCTGACATTACCTCCGCTACTGCGGCTGAGGTCGTCACCGAGTCGGCAAGGAGTCTGCTCGAAGAAGGGTTGAAGAAGCTGGCTTCGCGCGGACTTCGGGCTACGGGGCACTTTGCCCTGGGCGATCCGCTGGATCAGATTCCGTTCTTTGCGGACGACCTGAAGGCCGATCTTATCGTCGTTGGCCATCGTCATACCAGTCGCCTTGCGCGCTGGTGGGGCGGCAGGAACGATGGCCTGTTACTGGACCGTGTCAGTTGCAGCGTGCTTGTGACGATGGGGCCGGAAACGGGTACGGGTGAAGCAGGCGTCGAAACAGTCAGCGCTGACGTTACGGTACGTCCGGTCGTATAGCGCCGCTGCCCGGACAGCGGCAGCGATGCGGATTCGGCGTTCTTGCTCACGGGTCCGGTGCAGCCGGACGGTCGGCTTCAAGTGGCGCTGCGCGCGGGATCGCGTCTCCTGCGCGGGGCATCAGCGCCTGAACCTTGCGTATATATGTATGCGCGATCGAACGGATAGTCACCTTGATCGACGTCCGGACGGTCAATGAATCGTTCGCACCGGTCGGTCGCGTCAGCGGGACGCAACGCCAGAATCTGGAGCAGGGAGGTCCACCCCTGCTCGAATCCCATCGCGGAGCCTGCTTTATCGGGTTGCGATTGCGTGGTGATACCAGCCTGACGGCTTTGCAGTCACGTGTCTGGCGCTTGCCATATCGGACGCAGTCATTTGTTCGCTACCTCGTTAAACAGGGGTGGCTGCGCTCGCGACACACGCAGTGGTATTGGATCTTTCGACTACGTCGCCAATGCGTGCCCTACGATTGATTCCCGGTAAGAAAACCAGGATCGCTTACAGAGCATGCAGGAGACACGTTCCGTTCGTTCAGGTATCGATTTTCCCATGAGGTGATCTGCTATATCACAAGATGATATATAGTTTCCTGCTGAACGTGCCAGTGGGGGTGCTGCGGTCACGATGAGCTATGCATCGACTCCCCAGATTGCCCCGCTGTTCGCAAGCGCGGTCATTGAAGATTTCACCTCTCATCCGCATATGACTTACAGAACCATCGACGCCACGATCGGCAACACTCCACTAATTGAGCTTGTCCGCTTGCCGGACGAGGGCATTCGTGGTCGCAACAATGTCATTCTCGGCAAACTCGAAGGCTCCAATCCGGCGGATTCGGTCAAGGATCGGGCCGCGTTGGCGATGATCGGTGGTGCAGAGCGTCGAGGTCAGATAAGACCCGGCGATGTGTTGATTGAGGCAACAAGCGGTAACACCGGAATCGCGCTCGCCATGGTGGCCGCGCTCAGGGGCTACCGGATGGCGCTGGTGATGCCGGAGGACGTGTCGACTGAACGCCGCCGGAGCATGACCGCGTACGGCGCCGAGCTCATCCTGACGCCAGCCCGGGGAGGAATGGAGTGCGCGCGTGACGTTGCTGCGCAAATGCAGCGTGAGGGTCGCGGCACCATCCTCGACCAGTTTGCGAATCCGGATAACCCGCTGGCGCACTACCAGGGAACCGGCCCGGAAATATGACCCGAAACCCAGGGACGGGTGACACATTTCGTTTCTGCCATGGGTACAACCGGGACGGTTGTGTCGCGCTAAGGGTGCAGGAGTAAAATCCAGGCGGACATTTTCCTGAAGTGAAGCGAGATATGAAGAAGGCGACTACGAGAAAAGCCCTGCCTGCCGGCGTATCGAAGGTACTGAAGCGCCTGCACTATCCGCTGGACGTGATCCTGCTGTGTGTGCGGTGGTATGTGGCCTACCCGCTGAGCCTACGCCACCTGGAGGAATGAAATGAACGCGTCCCACCCCGTGGCCGAGTGAGCAAAGCAAGGTGGATCCTCACGGGCCAACGGCATCGATGTGCCCACGTGGAAAATAGAGATTTTTCCAAGGCAACCGGAGGATCCAGTGGTGAATCGTACAGCAGTCGGTATAGACATCGCGAAAAACGTGTTCCAAGTGCATTACATCGATCAGGAAACCGGCGAGATTGTGAACAAGCCGGTCAAGCGGGCAAAGTTCCTTGAGCACTTCGCGAACCGTGCGCCGTGCCTGATCGGGATGGAAGCTTGCGGTGGTGCGCACCACTGGGCCAGGCAACTGACGAAGATGGGCCACGAGGTGAAGCTGATGCCTGGGGAGTTCGTGAAGGCGTTCAACATCCGTAACAAGAACGATGCGGCGGACGCCCGGGCGATCTGGCTGGCGGTGCAGCAGCCAGGCAAGCCGGTCGCGGTAAAAACCGAGATGCAGCAGGCGATGCTTGGGCTGCACCGGATGAGGCAGCAACTGATCAAGTTCCGAACGATGCAGATCAATAACCTGCGAGGACTGCTGACGGAATACGGCGAAGTGATGAGCAAGGGCCGGAGCAAGCTGGACAATGAGATACCGGTGGTGCTCGAACGGATCGCCGAGCATCTGCCTGCTGTGATCATTGACACGTTTCGCGAGCAGTGGAACGGACTGGCGAAGCTGGACGACCAGATAGCACAGATTGAGCGCCGCATGAGCGAGTGGAAGAAGGAAGACAAATCGGTAAAGGCAATCGGCGAGATCCCCGGCGTCGGACTGCTGACGGCAACAGCGGCGGTCGCGATGATGGGCGACCCGAAAGCGTTCAGTTCGGGGCGGGAGTTTGCCGCGTGGGTTGGGATCGTACCGAGGCAGACGGGTTCGGGCGGCAAAGTGAATCTGCACGGGATCAGCAAGAGGGGGGACACGTATCTGCGCACACTGCTGATCCACGGTGCACGTAGCGTCCTTGAGCACGCAAAGGAGCCAGGTGAGTGGCTCGAGCAGATGAAGAAGCGGCGGCCAAAGAATGTCGTGATAGTCGCACTGGCCAACAAGATGGCGCGGACGATCTGGGCCGTACTGGCCCATGACCGGCCATACCGGAAGGACTATGTGAGCGTAAAACCGGCCTGAATGACTCACGCGATGTAGAAGATCAACGTTTGACACAGGGTGAACGTCGAAAGGTTGCGCAGCAATCGAGTGTGATGACACCCATTAGCGGGTTCGTGTCAAGCGAGCAAGCAAAACCCACGGCTGTCAGCAGCCGGGTTCGATGCCTGATTGCAGTAGCTGAGCGCGCCCGTTTCTTCAATTCCTGGCTTGCGACGGATCGCGCCAGACACCCATCAGGATCAAGCGATCGGCGTACTGCGGTTGCCTGTCGCCCTGGTGGCTGCGCCACCCCAGAAGAACTTTGGTACCGCAATGCGTCCATGGGGTTCGCACAAGTGCAAGGGCTGCCGGGTTGTCGGCGCCAATCCACAGCTGGCTCGCATTGCGGGCGATCCGCTTTTACTGCATATCGGGGACGGCGGCACAGCATCCTATTCAAACCAAAGTGGTTGAATACCAGTCATCACATGAGGCTTGCGGCCGCCGTCGTTAGCTCTACGTAAAGCAGCGCGTTATATCGAATGGCTTGTGCTCCTTCAGCATGTGGAAGCATGCGCGGGCGAGCTTGTGCGCCAAAGCTTTGCGCGCCAGGATGGTATTGGTCTTGACCTTCTTTCGCTCGTAGAATCGTTTGGCCTCAGCGCAATAGCGCAGCGCGAAGTTGGCCGCTTCGATGAACGCCCAGGACAGATACGGGTTGCCATTCTTTGTATTGCCTTCGCCTTTCTTCTTGCCGTTGCTCATGTGCTGGCTGTCGACGCAGCGCGCATAGGAAGCAAAGGTGCCGGCGCTGGCGAACCGCTCAATAGTGCCCACCTCCAGCAGAATGACGGTTGCAAGAGTCTGACCTATGCCCGGCACCGTCGTCAGCAACGTGTAGTCAGGGTTCGGTGCGACTTTTTCGTGAAGACGTTTTTCCAGGAGGTCGATCTGCGTGCAAAGCGTTGTTATGACCGCGACGTTGGCCTGAACCGCGAGTGCGATGTCGTCTGGCAGGTGCATTTGTTTGATGGTTTCTCCGTCCAGTCGCTTGACCTGGTTGCTCGTGATTCGCTTGCCGAACTGGCGTGCCGTAATGTTCTCGACCGCGAGGATGTGGCTGGTGCGACTTCGTACGAGTTGCATCCGTTTCCTTGCAAGATCACGAACGGCACGCTGTTGTGGCGGCAGGATGGTCCCTGTCGGAAGTATCCCCAGCCGCAGCAGGTGAGCCAGGTAACGCGCATCGGTCTCATCGCCGCTGTGTTTGAGTCCATCGTATTTCTTGATAGCCGTCGTATTGGCGAGATGCACTTTGAAGCCCGCTTCCTGCAACCCGTCGACAAGCCAGTACCAGTTGAAGGTGGATTCGACCACGACGCCGGCCAGCTCCGCTCGCCATGGTGAAAGAAACGCAAGGATTTTTGGCAAGTCGTTAGGCATGCGCTTTTCCGCGACCACCCGGTCCGCCTCATCGGTCACAGTCACGACGCTGTTATTCGAATGCAGGTCAATTCCGCTATATTTCATCACAGCCTCCCTTCGGTTAAAGCAGTTGGCAAACTCACTTTAACCCCGCCGCCTCCATGACGACGGTGGGAGGCCCGCTAGATGATTTTCAAGCCAGGTAGGACCGGGGCCCGCCAAGCCTGAATCATCTCCAGAGCTTCGAGCTCGTTGGAAGAATGAGGCGCGGGCCAGCGGATTTCATAGGGGGCCGCAGCCTGTTGGGCTGCAATAAGCCCGGATATAGAGCAGCAGCCGATCCTGTCTGTCACAACAAGCGAGAACTAGCGCAAAGGGACGCGTTCATATAGAGATGATGGCCGAACGGGGTTTCGAGGTTGATCATTCGAGCGTGCATCGCTGGGTGATCAAACTTGTGCCGTTGTTCGAGAAGGCCTTTCGCAGACGCAAACGCCCACTCGGCAAGAGCTGGAGAATGGATGAAACCTACGTCAAGGTGCGTGGCCAGTGGAAGTACTTGTATCGCGCAGTGGACAAGGCCGGCAATACGGTGGACTTCCTGTTGCGGGCGCATCGCGACAAGGCTGCCGCGCGCCGCTATTTCGAGAAGGCCATCAATCAGAACGGTGCGCCTGAGACCGTGACCATGGATAAAAGCGGGGCCAATCTGGCCGCCCTTCAGGCTATCAACGCTGAACGGGAAATGCCCATCAAGGTCCGGCAGGTCAAGTATTTGAACAGCATCGTCGAACAGGATCATCGGGCCATCAAACGCCGAATCAGGCCAATGATGGGCTTCAAGGATTTCCGATGTGCTCGCATCATCCTGTCAGGCATTGAGACCATGCATATGATCAGGAAAGGCCAGATGAAGGACAACGGCGTTACCCGAACCGCAGCCGATCAATTCTATTCGTTGATGGCATAAGGACTCCTTCTCATCGCGGAAATTTATTGCCTTGCCGATCTTATCGCGACACAACCTTTCCAGAGACCCTCGTGCGGTCGAAAATGCCCTCGGCCAGGGCGTCTTCGTAGGTGATGTCCTGCGGCTACTTGACGCGCACGCCGATGACCTCGAGCGTGATGCACGACGCCTACCGCGGCATGTGGGTTGGCGGGCGTCGGCCCCGCGTTGGCGCGGTCTCATCGCGCCGTTGAACCCCGTAGATGCCTCGTTTGCGTTGCCGGACCGCTTTGGAGCGCGGTAGCGGCAGGCAAACTGCACCAAAGCTCTGGAAATCTCGGTCAGTCCGGCGCCGGGGCGTCCGCATCACCGGTTTCAGCCGCGTCTGGAACCGCCATCTCCTTCTCGACGAGCGCAGGTGCCATGTGCCAATACTCGTCGGCGCACCCTTCAAGGCAACCGTCCCGTTGCCAGAGTTCGTACGCGCGCGCACGGATTTTTTCTTCTATTGTCGGGTCGCTCATTGCAATAGTCTCCGTTAGTCGCAGGGAGGGGAGTAGACATGGCGAAGGCCGCACCCGCGCCGCGGCCAGCATCGAAGCAGTTACCGGTACTGTCCATCAGCCCAGCATATCCCCGTTGCATGCTGTTGAAAAGCGGAAGCAGCCCCATCTGCTATGTCCACACTATTCGCAGCAGTATCCTGCGCACTGAGGCCAATTGCGGTACCACTTCATGCAATGCTTTTGCTCGGTCTCGCGATGGCGGTGGTCGTCGTCGACGTGCAGGCACTGGCTGGTGGTGGCCAGCGATGCGTGCCCGAGGTTGTCGTGCACCAGGCGCAGGTCGACCTGCTGGTCGGCCATATGTGAGCCGGCGCTTTGGCGCAGCCAGTGGGCCGCGCCTCTAAAAATCCCTTTCACGATCTGCTGCAGCGCGGCGCGAGTCAGCGGCTTGCGTGGCCGGCCGATGGGCAGGAGCAGCGCGGGGTGTCTTCGGCAGGCGAGGGCACGACCGGCAGACCATGCTCGCGGCGATAGCGCCCAAGCTCGGCCATCATTGAGGAACGTGGTGGCGTCCGGCACAGCTTCGCAGCTACAAACCGACGCAGGCTGGCGTTGTTGTACGTCGCCTCTTCGCACGCCAGGTCCGCCAGATTGAGCCAGTGCTGGATGAAGTGGATCCGCACATGCGCTCCAGACAAATCGCTGGGGGTTATTGTCGCGCTTCGGGTAATACAGCTCGACCACCACACACAGTCGGCGCACGGCATGATTGCAAGCTAGCCAGCCCCGCCAACCTGCTGCTGACGGGTGAAGTGTCACTCGTCCCGCGACGGCCGGTCTGCGGCGCCCGCATCGGCCACGACCAGTGCCGCCATGTTGACGATCCCACGCACCGTGGCCGATGCCGTCAGCACATGCACCGGCTTCGCAGCGCCGAGCAGCATCGGTCCGATCGCGATATTGTTACCCGCCGCCGTTTTCAGCAGGTTATATGAGATGTTCGCGGCGTCGATGTTCGGCAGCACGAGCAGATTCGCATCGCCTTCAGGCGTCGATTCGGGCAGCACTTCACGGCGTAGATTGGCCTCGAGGGCGACGTCGCCCTGCATTTCACCGTCCACCTGCAGGCCCGGCGCACGTTCCTTGAGGATATCGAGTACATCGCGCATCTTCTGCGCGGACGGCGCGTTGCTGGTGCCGAAGTTTGAATGCGACACCAGCGCGATCTTTGGCTCGATACCGAAGCGGCGCACTTCCTCCGCGGCCATGATCGTGATCTCGGCGAGCTGCTCCGGTGTCGGATCAACGTTCACGTGCGTGTCCACGAGGAAAATCTGCCGGTCCGGCAGCACCAGCCCCGTCATTGCCGCGTAGACGCTGCTGCCTTCACGCTTGCCGATCACCTGATCGATGAAGTGCAGATGGCGATGCGTCGTGCTGATCGTGCCGCAGATCATGCCATCGGCTTCGCCTTTATGCATCAGCATCGAGCCGATCAGCGTCGTGCGACGGCGCATTTCAAGCTTGGCCATCTGCTCGCTGATGCCCTTTCGCGCCATCATCTTGTGATATGTCTGCCAGAAGTCGCGATAGCGCTCATCGTGGTCGGTGTTGACCACCGTGTAGTCCTGACCGGCGACCAGACGCAGGCCATAGCGCGCGATGCGCTGCTCGATCACCGCCGGCCGGCCGATCAGGATCGGCTTCGCGAGATTTTCGTCGACGACGATCTGGATCGCGCGTAGCACGCGTTCGTCTTCCCCTTCCGCGAACACGATGCGCTTCTTTTCCGGGTCGACGCTGCGCGCCAGCTGGAAGATTGGCTGCATCGTTGCGCCGCTGCGATAGACGAACTGCTGCAGATGCTGCTCGTACGCGGTCATGTCCTCGATCGGACGGGTCGCCACGCCCGACTCCATCGCCGCCTTCGCCACCGCCGGCGCGATCTTGACGATCAGGCGCGGGTCGAACGGCTTCGAAATCAGGTATTCCGGACCGAACGACAAGTCCTGAATGCCATAAGCCGTCGCAACGATGTCGCTCTGCTCCTGGCGCGCCAGTTCCGCGATTGCGTTCACCGCCGCGATTTCCATTTCGCGCGTGACCGTCGTCGCGCCCACATCCAGCGCGCCGCGGAAGATGAAAGGGAACACCAGAACGTTATTCACCTGGTTCGGATAATCGGCACGTCCAGTAGCCAATATGGCATCAGGCCGAATTCCTCGCGCCAAATCCGGCTCAATTTCGGGCGTCGGATTTGCAAGCGCGAAGATCAAAGGTGTCTTGCCCATCTGCGCAACCATGTCGGTCTTGAGGACGCCACCGGCCGACAGGCCGAGGAAAATGTCTGCACCGCCAATCGCCTCAGCCAGCGTGTGGGCGTCGGTTTCGCGTGCGAAGCGTTCCTTGTCCGGGTCCATCAGCTCCGTGCGTCCCTTGTAGACCACACCCGCGAGGTCCGTCACGAGGATATTCTCGAGCGGCAGGCCAAGGTCGACGAGCATGCCAAGACACGCGAGCGATGCAGCACCCGCGCCGGAGGCGACCAGCTTCACGTGCTTGATGTCCTTGCCGACTACCTTCAAACCGTTGGTGATGGCCGCCGCGACGACGATGGCCGTACCGTGCTGGTCGTCGTGGAAAACCGGAATCTTCATGCGCTTGCGGCATTCGCGTTCGACGATGAAGCAGTCCGGCGCCTTGATGTCTTCGAGATTGATACCGCCGAAGGTGGGCTCCAGCGCCGCGATCACCTCGACCAGCTTGTGCGGATCGGACTCGTTCAGCTCGATATCGAACACGTCGATACCGGCGAACTTCTTGAACAGGACGGCCTTGCCTTCCATGACCGGCTTCGAGGCAAGCGGCCCGATGTTGCCGAGACCCAGCACCGCGGTGCCGTTCGTCACGACGCCGACGAGATTGCTGCGCGCGGTGAAGCGGGCGGCATTCAGCGGGTTCTCGACGATCTCCTCGCACGCGAATGCGACGCCTGGCGAGTACGCCAGGGAGAGATCGCGCTGGTTGATCATCAGTTTGGTTGGCGCGATGGCAATTTTGCCTGGCGTCGGGAATTCGTGGTAGTCGAGAGCAGCTTCGCGGAATTTGCTTTGGGCTGTAGTGGGCATAACGTCCCTCGCTAGCGGCATTTGCAGATAATGATAATGGTATGTCACGTCAGCGGCATACTGAGAGCTGTGGCAAGGGCAAAGCTGGAAGTACTGCGTGGGCTCTGTCGTGCCCAGACAAAGTGTGGCAACGCATAGCGACGGAATTAGGGAGGGTTCGGATTGAATTCAACCTCAGGTGACGACCACTGCGGCGAGTGCGCCTGCACCACGATCCCATCAGAACGTCGGACGACGAAGCGTCAGCGTCTCGCGACATCGTTCTGCGCGCGTCGCACCACGGCAAGACGAGTGTGTTGATCCAACCGGAAGAGCGTTTCCGCGACCACCATGCGACAGGTCCGGAGCATCAAGTGCGCACAAGTCTGCGTTCTGGGGATCGTAATCCCGGGACCGCCAACATAGGCGATCCCGCTGAACTCGCTCTACAGGGCGTACTGCAAAGCCAAATCGAAGCAGATGATGACCAGGGAACAGCAGAGACCGGCCAGGACATTTGCGACCCGATGTTCGAAATCGTGATCCCGGCTCATCCATGCCCCAATGAGGAAAACGCCTTCGAACACGACCTGAAGCGCGACGAACACAAGCATCAGCAGGAACTCGTAGCCCATGAACCTGAAGTTCGCGAAGTGCATCCCGTAATCGAAGATCCACCTGCCCACCCTATGTACCTCATACACCAGCAACAGGATCGGAAACAGGTAACTGGCAACATAGGTCGGCACGCTTGCGTGCCACAGTTCCAGATGAAAGTGACGAGTGGTTTCCATACCCCTCCCGCGTCGGCATCAGGTGCCAAAAAACTCTTTGTTGAACTGCGTGGCAACAGATCCTGCGTATGCGCGTTTGCATCACGTGACCGGCCGGCCATCAAAGGATCAAAAGATCCAACCGACTGTTACCCTTCCGTCTCAGGGATCGCTTTGACGATCATCGAGAATAATTTGCCGAGATCGTCTTCAACTTTTACTCCGTCGAACGGATCGCGATTCGCTCCAAAAGCGGCGTCGATTTCCGCCCAGTCTTCGTTTGTCAGCAGGCGTCTGGCGGCTGGCAAGATCAACGTCTCTTCCATGCACCGGTGGTCTGCATGGAACTCGGCATACGTATCCACCATGGCTCGCAGTTCCCGAAGTGCGGGTGCCCCCTTCAATTCATACCGGGTCAGCGCGTGCTCGATATCCCTCAACCGCATGTCACCTCGAGCGTGCTGGGACTCCAGTTCCGTAAGAATGTGGTCAAATTCATCCGTCCGATCCCGCAGCGGCGTGAACAGGTAACGATCCTCTTTAGGATGGTGCACCTGCTGAGGGTACTCGCGGATGTAATAAAGCATCGCCCGTAACACCATGAGGCCCGGAGCGGGCGTACCTGCTGCCAGCAGACCCACAAAGCGCCGCATGCCCTCTATCACGGTCGACATCTGCTCGTGTTCATGAAGGATGACGGTTATGGCATTACGCGATGAGTTATCGTCAGAAGTGGTGTACGGGGATGAGTCGGGGATTTGAGAAGGCGGCGGCGGTTAGCTGAGAATGTTGCTTGTCGAGAGTAACGAACCAGCGAACCGGAATCCACCACCATGAAGAAGTTTACGGAAGAAACGAACGACGGTAAAGCAGCAGCAAGCGTTGGTAGCCTTGATGAGCTGATCCAGCAAGGCGCGCGACAGATCATCCAGCAGGCGATCGAGGCAGAATTGGCAACATTGCTCGAACAGTACGGGAACGTGAAGACACTCGACGGCCGGCGCGCCGTGGTGCGCAACGGCTATCTGCCGGAGCGTGAGGTCGTCACGGCGATCGGTCCGGTCCCAGTCAAAGTGCCGAAGGTACGCGACCGCTCAGGCTCGGGCGTGAAGTTCAATTCGAACATTGTGCCGCCCTACATCCGCAAGTCACCACGGGTGTCGGCGGCGCTGCCGTGGCTCTACCTGCGCGGCGTGTCGACCGGCAACATGAGTGAGGCGCTCAGCGTGCTGCTGGGCGAGCAGGCGAAAGGGCTTTCGCCGAACGTAGTCAGCCGCCTGAAGGCGCAATGGGCCGAGGAGCACCTGTTATGGAACCGACGCGACCTAGCAGACGCGCGCTGGGTCTACTGGTGGGCTGACGGCATTCATACCGGACTGCGCAGCGACGATTCCGAGGGCCAGTGCCTGCTGGTGATCATCGGCGTGAAGCCGGACGGAACGAAGGAGCGCGTGGCGATCGCCGACGGCTATCGCGAATCGAAGGACGCGTGGCGCGACGTGTTGCTTGATCTGAAGGCGCGTGGCCTGCAAGGCGGCCCGATGCTGGCAAGCGGGGACGGTGCCATGGGGTTGTGGGCAGCATTGGCCGAAGTGTTCCCGCAGACGCGGCACCAGCGCTGCTGGTTTCACAAGACCGGCAACGTGCTCAACGCATTACCGAAATCGCAGCACAGCCGGGCCAAGGAAGGACTACAGGAAATCTGGCAAGCCGCCACGCGCGAAGACGCGCTCGCGGCCTTCAACCGTTTCGTCGACGTCTATTCGGCCAAATATCCGAAAGCCGCCGGGAAGCTCACAAACGATCGCAATGAGTTGCTGGCCTTCTACGATTTTCCCGGGGAGCACTGGCAGCACTTGCGGACCACAAACCCCATTGAATCGACGTTTGCAACCGTCCGGCATCGCACGACGCGCACGCGCAATTGTGTTTCGCGAGCGACCTTTCTCGGTCTGGCATTCAAGCTGATCGAGTCGGCCGAGCAATCGTGGCGACGCATTCGCGCACCAGAGAAGATCGCCTCGCTGCTTGAAGGAATCCCTTTCAAGGATGGCGTACCGGTGACCGACAGCACACCGGCCCAGCAACCGTTGGCCGCCTGATCATGCCTGCCGCCCGTACACCACATTTGACTTTAACTCTTACGCGATCCCAGAGACTGCATATCAAACTCCGCAGCAGTACATGAAAAGCATGGGCGAATCGATTTGCTGCTTCACACCAGCTGCATGAGCAGGAAGTTGCGCCGACACTTTAATGTTAGTCATTTTCCTCTCGACATCAAAGCGCGCAAACGCCACGGCTTTGATGATGATCAAGGGCCGCGCGGACACGGTGGTCCATGTGGTCAGCGCCCCCGTCGACCGCATAAATTGGCAGCCGTTTATCTGGATTGCAGATAGGCTGCAACGGCCCTGGCCTGGTCAGCGTTCAACGTATGCGTGACGGCTGTCATCACGGGGGTGTTGCCGCGCGTACCATTTTTGAAAACCTCGATTTGTCGCGGCAGATACGCCTGATGCTGCCCTGCGAGACGCGGAAAAGTGCCGGCCCCCTGGGCCTGCGCGCCGTGGTATGACGCGCATGCGGGTGTACCCTGATCCGGCACGCCGTGCTCAAAGATTTCCTGCCCACTGGCCAGCAGAGCGGCATCACCCGCTGCGCCGGGTGGCTCGCTGATGTGAGAAGTAGTCAGCTAGCGACTGGATGGTGGCATCATCCAGTTGCGACGCGATAGCCCACATGTACGAGCGGGCGTCGGTCTCGCCGTGGGTGTGTTCGCGGAATCCCTTTAGCTGCGTGACAAGGTATTCCGGCGTCTGCGCATTGAGCCGCGGAAACATTGGCGAGTCGCTGTGGCCATGCACGCCGTGGCACGCCGAACGAAGCTGTGCGGCCAGGCGGCCGCGATCCTCGGCCCAGGTCGGGGCTGGCACCGAGATCAGCCCAGATCCCGCAAGTAGCGCGGCCAGTGGCAACCGTGAGGTAAGTAACATCTTCATGCGCGTTCTCGTCAGACTGTGCGGGTTGAACATTCTGATCACCAGCCCCGTGCGTCAGAATACGAACCATCCGAGCAGATACGACGTGTTGTTGGCACCGGCATTCCTCCCGTTGTCGTCATAGTTGAAACGTGCACCATTGAACTTGAGGAACCAGGTGTACTGCAATGACAACTTCACCTGTGCCTTCGTCACGCGGGTGGATCGGTCTGTTGCCTTGCTGCGTCTGCCGAAAGGCGACGAGATCGAACTTGCACTGGATGAGGGCGTCGTCGAAGCTGGAGACGCCACCGCTCCGATTCACGAGGTCGAAATGGAACTGAAGAGCGGCGAACCCGATCACCTCTACCAGTTCGCGCTTGACCTGCTGGAGACCGTGCCGCTGAAGATCGGCTACATCAGGAAGGGCGATGGGGGCTATAAACTGGTCACAGCCAATCGGTATGTGCGCAGACGCTCAAGCTAAGGAAGGACGTTAGCGTGGAGCAGGCGTTCCAGTCCATCGCACAGAACTGTCTGGCACAGATCCACGGCAACGAGCGTAGGGTGGTGTCAGTACACGACCCTTCGAGCGTCCATCAGATGTGGGTGGGTCTGCGACGCCTGCGCTCTGCATTCGACCTCCTCGAAGATCTGATAACGCCCCCGCCATCTTTGCAGGAAGAACTAAGGGGATAGCGAGCGAACTCGGCGCTGCACGCGACTGGGAGGTGCTCGCGAGCTCGACATTGGCGGCCGCCTTCGACGCTGCGCCCGACGAGATCAAGCGAGTTCTTCGCTCGATACGCTTCTGGCTGAGCTGCGTGCCTGTCGGGCATTCCGTGGGATGACGCGAGCGGCGATCGTCTTCGAAACCGGCTCGGAATCGGCGCGACCACATTTCACGACGAGTCGATGAGACTTTGAGTGAGCCCCTGGTCGAGCAATAGGGTATTCACTCGATGCACAATGGCAACACAGAAAAGCCGGCACCCGGATACACGGCTTTCGCGACGAGGCCGCCCGGCACGAGCGCAATCCAGGTAGTGCGCGCAAGCAGTTCTTCCATGCCAATACGCAGTTCGAGCCGCGCGAGCGGCGCACCCGGACAATCATGAATGCCGGAACCGTATAGCAGGTTACTTGCCGGATCGCGGTCGAGCCGGAATTCGTCAGGGGCGCCAAAAACCGTCTCGTCCCGGTTCGCGGAAGCCCAGATCAGCGTGATACGCTGGCCGGCCGGTACCTCGCAACCACCGATTTCCACCGGTTTGGTACTGATGCGCCGATTGGCGATGAGCGGCGCCCTGATCCGGAGTATTTCGTCGATGGCCGTTGACAATAGCGACGGCTGCTCCCGCAACTGGCGCTGGACATCGGGATGTTCGGCAAGGTAATGAGCGAGAATCCCCACGCACGCCGCAATCGTCCCGAGTTCGCCGACGGTCCAGTTGCGCAGGACGCTGACAATTTCGTCGTCGTTCAGCAGCCGGTCCCCGATCCGGTCACGTAACAGGCTGGTCGTGATATCGTCCGGTGCATCCGCACCCGATTCCCGCAGTCGCTCAAGCAAACCCTTGATGTAGGTGTCAAATTCGAGGGCCACCCGGTCGAGAGCGAGCCTGTCACCCGCCAGCGTGGCTTCATGGTTCTTGCGAATCCAGTGAAGAAGCGGCGTACGCAAATCGTGTGGCCAGCCCAGAAAAGCGCACTGGATCCGTATTGCAAAGTCTTGTGCAAACCGGGCATTGAATTCGACTTCACCGCACCTCGAAAGTCCATTTACCAGACTGACGGCAATCTCCCGACACACCGGCTCGAAGACCGCCATGCGCTGCGGGCTGAAATATGGCTCGATAATGCTTCTGTACTGGGTGTGCTCAGGAGGATCCATGCCATTGGGCACGGAGAGATATTTTGAGACCGCACTGCTGAACGTTTCAGGATCGTTGAGCACGCGAATGACATCTTCATGGCGGAACAGGGATAAGTTCATGTAGTCACTGTGCGCGACGGGACAGCGGTGCCGCATGTCATCATATGCCGCAGCCTGATCGCGCGCGACGTCATCGGACCTCGGATCCCAATCGTTTGTCAGCTTGTCGTTCATGCTCATTCCTCGTCAGGTCCCCGCATCGCTGCCGCCTGTGTCGTGACTTCCCCGGGCGCGGCCTGACCCCGCTCGGCATGCAGGGTATCCCGCGATTCCGCAATCGCGCGACGGAAGCAACCGTTCCATTGCGCTTTGACCTGGCTTGGTGGGGAACGCGTCATTGGCGAGGCGATCGCAGTCAGTGACGGATCTGTTCAGTTCGGACCAAATATCACTGGTTGACCGTGCGCATCGAATGGAATAAACATGCCGACAGTCCCAGCCTTGATCGATTCCACCATCCTGTTCAATGGCGCTTCGGCGTCTTCAGTCCGCGGCGCACACCCGTTTCTACCCGAGAGAGCCGCGACAAAGACGACTGCCCATTCCTGGAGAACCTGTCGCGATTCGTCGAGCAGATCGCTAAACGTGCCGAGTTCTTCAGGCGTTTTGTCAAAGCACATCAATGGCGTCAACACGCCACCCTCACCAGCTTCGAAGCGGACCCGCTGTTCGGCCGTGCAGTCTTCGGGCAATTCAACCGTAGTGAATACGAACAGCAAACGCTGAGGTTCGGGTTGTTGCCGCGCGACGCGAATCAGCTCATCAAAACTCGAAACACTCATCATTGATCATCCATGGGGTGTCGTGTCGGCAGGGCACAGTAAGTCGACTGTTCATTCAGTCACTGCGGAGCTGTTCCGTCGATGCGGACCTGTCGCACGCTGGATTGATACAGCAGAATCAGCGACACCCAGACGATGCCGTACAGAAACATGAAGCAACTCGAGCGAACGCCAAGCCAGTCAAGAATCACGCCGAAAAGGATCGGTAGCAGGAAGCCACCCAATCCGCCAGCCAGTCCAACGATGCCGGTGACGACGCCCATTTGCTCCGGAAAGTCGTCGGCGACGTACTTGAACGTCGACGCCATACCGAACGCGAACACCACGCCGAGAACGAATAGAAGCCCGATGAAGACCGGGACACCCAGATGGATATGAAAGCTGCGCGGGCCGCCGATCGTGCTCACCACGAAAGAGGTATCCGGGTACGACAACAGGAATAGACATACCCACGCAGCCCACAATCCCCACCACGTCACCTTATGCGCACCGAAGCGGTCGGACAGGGTGCCACCCAGCGCGCGCAATACCGATCCCGGCAGCGAAAAGCCGGCGGCTAACGCCGCGGCGGTGACGACCGAAAAGCCGAATTCACCCTTCAGATATTGTGGGATCCACAGTGATAACGCGGTGAAACCACCGAAGCAGATCGAGTAGTACTGGCAGTACTTCCATATCTTGGGGTTCTTCAGAACCTGGAACTGCTTGTACCATGGCCCCGACGATTTACCTGCGCCCGGGTCGGTGGCGGAGCCCAGCCAGAACACCAGCGCAGTGACGAGGAGGGCGAGAGCATAGATTTTCGGGACAGCTCTCCAGCCCCAGGCAGCCTGCAGCGAAGGCGTGACGAACAGGTTCACGGCGGCGCCGACCGTGCCGGCGCCAAAGAATCCCATGGCAAAGCCACGTTTTTCGGGCGGGAAGAACCGCGCGACATACGGCGTACCCACCGCGAACGACGCGCCGACGGCGCCGAGACACAGGCCGATCGAGAGAAACTGCCAGAGCGCCGTCGCGTAGGAGATCAGGAACACCGGGATCGCACAGAGGATCAGCAATAGTGTCATCACCACGCGGCCACCAAAACGGTCGGTCCAGATGCCCAGCGGCACGCGCAAAAGCGCGCCGGTCAGAACCGGCGTGGCCGTCAGCAGGCCGAACTCTGCACTGTTCAGGTTAAGCTCGGTTCGTAGCTCGATGCCGAGCACGCCGAACATCATCCAGACCACGAAGCAGACGAGAAATGCCAAAGTCGTAACGCACAGAACCAACATCGGGCTTCTTCGTGAACGCATGGCTGCTCCAGAGCAGGGCATCGCAGATGACGGTTTTATACGGACGACATCGATCGATGTGCGGGCGGGGCCTGCCGAATGCAGATACCGATACGCTGCAAACGGCGCGGCCAATCACTATTGCAACAACAGGCCGGGGCGTACATCCAGCGAAATGCCGCGCAGTTCGGCGCTGGATGCCAGCAGGGTCAAATATTGCTGAATCGACTTGTGCCGGACATGCTCAGCGAGATAGCGTCCGACGGTCGCTTGCACCACTTCAAACGGAAGAGGTACACCGGCGACGCGGCGCTCCACCCAGACAATATGAAAGCCATAACGCGTATTGACGAGCCCCGGTAGCAGGCCGATGTGCTGGCTGCCGAAAATTGCCGCCTCGAATTCCGGCACGCTCTCGCCGCGGCTCAACTGCCCGAGATTCCCGCCGACCTGCCCGGACGGACAATTGGATAACGTTCGGGCGAGCGCATCGAACCGGTCGTGATGTTGCGCGAGCTCGCGGTGCGCTTCTTCAGCGCGGGCGCGGACCCGCGTCATCGCTGCCTTTTCGGTCAGCGCAAAGAGGATGTGGCGCGCGAAGACCAGGTCCGCACTGCGGAATTTCTGCGCGTTCGCTGCGTAGTAACGCTGGCATTCTTCGTCGGACGGCACCGGGATCGCGCATTCCATTTCCAGCAGACGGTCAAGGGTTTCATCGTCAAGATCGGCGCCGTTCGCCAACAAACCAGTTGCAACGGCCCGCTGGGCAAGCAGTTCACGCACGACCAGCGTCCGACGCGCGGCGTGGCCGGGATCGGCCTCGTCCGCGTGCAGCGCGGATTCGGATGCAATCGCGGCGACATCGATCACGGCACCGTTGACGCTAAGTTCGTCAGTGCTGGGGGCCGTGGCTGAGATTTCGTGGTTTGTCGACATGAGAAATTCCTCGAATTAGCGCTTACGCACGATCTGGCGAGGCCGAACCAGAAAACCCAGCGTGGCCATGCCGCTCCAGATGTGGACGAGGCGGGTGAATGGGGAAATGAGGAAAATCGTGAAGCCGAGCGCAATATGGATCTTGTAGACGAGCGGAGCCTGGACGATGAAGTCTGCGGCACCTGGTTGAAACGTGACGACGCCCTTCACATAGTCACTCAGGGTCTCGAACATCGCACCGTCCATATGAGCCAAAGACAGCGGTATGGTGGCCAGTCCAAGCGCGAGTTGCAGCCACAGAATTGCCAGCACCAGGATGTCCGCATGAGCGCTATTGATGCGAATGCGCGGATCGGACAGGCGCCGGTACAGCAGGATCGACAGTCCGACAATCGCAACGACACCCGCGATGCCGCCAGCCATCACGGCGAGCCATTGATGCTGCGAGGCGTTCAGGAACGGCGAGACCATCCAGTGCGGAGCAAGGAACCCCGCGAAGTGGCCGCCGATCACGATCAATACGCCGACGTGAAACAGATTGCTACCCAGGCGCAATTGACGACGTCTGAGCAGTTGCGACGAATCGCTCTTCCATGTGTACTGCTCGCGATCGAAACGGATCAGGCTGCCAAGCAGCCAGATTGCGAGACAGACGTAGGGATAGATGCCAAACAAAAGAGCGTTGACGAAGTGCTGACTCATAAGGCTTCTCCAACAAGGATGTTGCTCTCGAATGCGAGGAGGGGACCTCGAAAATTGCTCATCCCTAGCTAACGTGGCGGCCTTTTGTCGTAAAACTGCACGGTCTGGGGCTGCGTAGAAACAGGCGCCTGCGCGCCCATGAAACTTACCGGCTCCTCCTGCCATTCGCGATCGAGCGCTTCGCTATCGATTTCGTGCATCGTCGCGGCGTCGCATGTTGCCGTGCTTGCGTCCACCAGCGGTGCTTCGCCAGCGAGCGGCAACAATGCCGCAACCGCGGCAAAATACGGTGTTCCGCGCTCGGCCAGTCTGGTCGCGATCTGCCGGTTGATGTCGGCAATTTCACCAAGTAGCGCGTGCGCTTGCGCCGACGTTTCGTGAGCCAGAAATTCCAGGAAGACGGGCAAGTAGTCAGGTAACTCGCTGGCGCTGAGAAACAGACCCTTCGCTTCGTACATTGCTAGTAGATCCACCATGGCCTGTCCCCGCTCGCGCGACTCACCGTGCACGTGCTCAAACAGATAGAGTGAGGTTGCCCGTCCACGGTCGAAGGTTTCGACGTAGTCTTCCTGCAGATCCAGCAGCGGCCGAGCCGACAGTCGGTCTACCAGGTCGAGCAAGGCTGCGCGTGTGACCGGCGGAAAACCGCGATGTTCGACGAGCGCGGAGCGAATCCCGGCGAGTGCGTCGACCAGAGCCTGGTCGGGGTAATCCAGCAGTGCGCTCAACATGCTGAAAATCTGTCGGTTGTCTTCCATTCATTCACCCGCTGCGCGAATTGGGATTGTCTTTCGTTCCTTGTTAATGCCCTTGCGTCCGCCGAACACACTGGTTTCCGTTGTGCCGTCGGAACATCCGTTGCCGAACGAAAAGCCGCACGATGCACGCAGGTCGAAGGCATCTTCGGCGTATTCGCGATGCGCAGTCGGAATCACGAATCGATCTTCGTAGTTGGCAATGGCCAGATAGCGATACATCTCATCGACTTGCGCGCTGGTCAGATCGACTTCAGTGAGCAGTTCCGGGCTCTCACGGCGTTCGACATGGCGCTCGCGCATGAAGGCGCGCATCGCCAGCATTCGCTTGAGCGCAAGCCGGACGGGCGCTTCACGCCCGGCCGTGAGCAGGTTGGCCAGATAGCGCAGCGGGATGCGCAGCGAATCGACGTCGGGCAGCAAGCCTTTCATGCCGAGCCGGCCGTCGTTGGTGGCCGAGTTGATCGGCGACAGCGGCGGGACGTACCAGACCATCGGCAAGGTGCGGTATTCGGGGTGAAGCGGAAAAGCAATCTTCCACTCCATCGCCATCTTGTACACCGGTGAATGGCGTGCGGCGTCGAGCCAGTTCTCCGGCACGCCGTCGCGAGCGGCCTGTTCACGTACGGCCGGGTCGTTCGGGTCGAGAAAGATGGAAAGCTGCGCTTCGTACAGATCCTGTGGATCCTTGACCGATGCAGCTTCCTCGATCCGGTCGGCGTCGTACAACAGGACGCCGAGATAGCGGATCCGGCCGACGCAGGTTTCCGAGCACACGGTCGGCTGGCCCGCCTCGATACGCGGATAGCAGAAAATGCACTTCTCCGACTTGCCGCTTTGCCAGTTGTAATAGATCTTCTTGTAAGGACACCCGGACACGCACATCCGCCAGCCGCGGCACTTGTCCTGGTCGATCAGAACGATGCCGTCTTCCTCTCGCTTGTAGATCGCGCCGGAGGGGCAGGACGCCACGCACGCGGGATTCAGGCAGTGCTCGCAGAGTCGCGGCAGGTACATCATGAAGGTGTTCTCGAATTCCCCGTAGATGTCGGTCTGCACCTGATCGAAGTTGTAGTCCTGCTTACGTTTCTCGAACTCCCCGCCGAGAATTTCCTCCCAGTTCGGGCCCCATTGGATTTTCTCCAGGCGCTCGCCGGTGATCAGCGAACGCGGTCGGGCGACCGGGCCGACCTTGACGTCGGGTGCATCGTGCAGATGAGCGTAATCAAAGGTGAACGGCTCGTAGTAGTCGTCGATCTCCGGCAGGTTCGGGTTGCCGAAGATATTGGCGAGCACACGCCACTTGCTGCCGGCACGAAGCTCGATCTTGCCATTCGTCTTGCGTTTCCAGCCGCCGTTCCAGCGATCCTGGTTTTCCCAGTCCTTCGGATAGCCGACGCCTGGTTTCGTTTCGACATTGTTGAACCACGCGTACTCCATTCCCTCGCGCGAGGTCCAGACATTCTTGCAGGTGACGGAGCAGGTATGGCAGCCGATGCATTTGTCCAGATTCATCACCATACCGATCTGCGCGCGGATTTTCATGGCTTCTCTCCAGTCTCATCGTCTGCCATCGCAAGTGTCGGCGCGCCATGGGCGAGTGTGTGCTGATGACGCGCGGCCTCCGCCGCCGACAGCACTGACGCCGGCGTCGACTCATCCTTCCAGTCGATCGTTTTCATTTTTCGGACAATCACAAATTCGTCGCGATTGGAGCCGACGGTGCCGTAATAGTTGAAACCGTACGAGAGCTGTGCATAGCCACCGATCATGTGGGTCGGTTTCGGCATGATGCGCGTGACCGAATTGTGAATGCCGCGGACCCCGGAGACTTCGGAGCCCGGTGTATTGATGATCTTTTCCTGCGCGTGATACATCATCACGGCGCCCACCGGAATGCGCTGGCTGACCACTGCACGAGCGGTTAGTGCGCCGTTCAAATTGAAGGCTTCAATCCAGTCGTTATCGACCACGCCAATTTTTCTCGCATCGATCTCGGAGATCCAGACGATCGGGCCGCCGCGAGACAGCGTCAGCATCAACAGGTTGTCGGTGTAGGTGCTGTGGATGCCCCATTTCTGATGAGGGGTTAGAAAATTCAGTGCGATCTCGAGGTTTCCATTCGATCGGCTGCCTGCCATGCCCGAGGTGCTGCGCGTGTCGATCGGCGGTTTATAGACACACAGCGACTCGCCAAAGTCGCGCATCCACGCGTGGTCCTGATATAGCTGTTGGCGTCCGGACAGGGTACGCCAGGGAATCAGCTCATGCACATTCGTGTAGCTCGCGCTATATGACACATGTTCGGATTCGATCCCGCTCCACGTCGGCGACGAGATGATCTTGCGCGGCTGCGCCTGGATATCCCGAAACCGGATTTTTTCATCCTCGCGTGCGCGTGAAAGATGGGTGTGATCAATGCCCGTGAGGGCGGACAACGCTTGCCAGGCTTTAGTCGCGACGGCACCATTGGTTTCCGGAGCCAGCGACAGAATCACTTCGGCCGCGTTAATTGCCGAAAGAATTTGCGGTCGCCCGTGCGATACGCCAGCGTCGGTGACCGGATAATTCAGTGCGCGAAGCTGGTCGATTTCCTCGCCGGTTTGCCACGTGATACCTTTTCCGCCGTTGCCGAGAGAGTCGAGCAGCGGTCCAAGCGAAGTGAACTTGCGCCAGGTGTTCGGATAATCCCGTTCGACGATCGCAACGCTCGCCATCGTCTTTCCCGGAACCGGTGCGCATTCATCTCGGCCCCAATCGGCAATCCCGTCGGTTTGCGCGATTTCCCCGACGCTGTCATGTTGGAGCGGTGATAGCACGACATCGTGTTCCACGCCCAGGTGGCCTTCGGTCAGTTCAGAGAATTTTTGCGCGATACCCTTGTAGATGTCCCAATCGCTTCTGGATTGCCACGCCGGGTCGACGGCCGCCGACAGCGGATGGATGAACGGATGCATGTCGGACGTATTCATATCGTCCTTTTCGTACCAGGTCGCCGTCGGTAGGACAATGTCCGAATACAGGCAGGTGGTGGACATCCTGAAGTCGAGCGTCACAACGAGGTCGAGCTTGCCCTCGGGGGCTTTCTCATGCCATTTCACTTCGGTGGGCAAGGTCCCAGCGCTCGCGCCCAGGTCTTTTCCCTGTACGCCGTGCTCTGCACCGAGAAGATGCTTGAGGAAGTACTCATGTCCTTTGCCGGACGAGCCGAGGAGATTCGAGCGCCAAACAAACAGGTTTCTCGGAAAGTTTTCGGGTGCATCGGGATCGATACATGACATCTCAACCGAGCCGTCTTTAAGACCCTTGGCAACATACGCGGCGGCGTCAGAACTAGCTACCCGACGGCCTAGCTCAAGCGGATTGGTCTTGAACTGCGGCGCGGATGGTAACCAGCCCATCCGTTCGGCCCGGACGTTGTAGTCGATCGGGCTATCGGCGAACCGGCTGCCATCGACCAGCGGAGATAGCAGTTCGGTGACTTTCATCGTTTCATAGCGCCATTGATCGGTATGCGCATAGAAAAACGAAGTACCGTTCATGAAGCGCGGCGGCCTGTGCCAATCGGTGGCGAACGCCAACGGGAGCCAGCCGGTTTGCGGGCGGAGCTTTTCCTGGCCGACATAGTGCGACCAGCCGCCACCTGATTTGCCGACACAACCACACATGACGAGCAGATTGATGATCGAGCGATAGCTCATGTCCATATTGAACCAATGGTTCAAGCCGGCACCGAGGATCACCATCGATTTGCCTTCGGTTTTATGGGCGTTGTCGGCGAATTCTCGCGCTACGGCGATGACTTCATGCCGTTTGACACCGGTAATCTTCTCCTGCCAGGCAGGCGTGTACGGAACGTCATCGTCGAAACTGGCCGCGACGTTCGGGCCGCCGAGTCCCTGGTCGACACCATAGTTGGCAATGAATAGATCGTAGACCGTTGCGACCAGAACCTCGCCGTCGCGAGTCGCTATCTTGCGTACGCCGATGCGGCGCGGCAAGACACTTGCATGGCCGGTATGCGTGAAGTGAGTCTGTTCAACATTGCCAAAATAGGGGAAGGCGACGTCGATCGTCTCGTCGTGCTTTTCCACGAGCGACATGACCGGTCGAATCGGATTACCCTCGTCATCCTCTTCTCTCAGATTCCATTTTCCGGCGTCGCCACCTTCCTTTTGCCCCCAACGAAAGCCGATCGATCCGACCGGCGTTACAAGCTTCCCGCTCAATTCGTCGAACGCGACAGTTTTCCAGGCGGCGTTGTTGCCTTGACCTGTCGCGTCACCGAACTCTTCCGATCTCAGGAGTCGTTCGGGTACATAGTAGTCGCCCTGTTTGACGATACGCACGAGCAATGGCATGTCGGTATAGCGGCGACAGTAGTCCGCGAAATACTCGCTCTTGCCGCCGACGTGAAACTCCTTAAGGACGACATGACCCATGGCCAGGCCGAGTGCCGCATCGGTGCCTTGCTTGGGGTGCAGCCAGATGTCACCGAACTTCGCGCCCTCTGCGTAATCGGGGAAGATCGATACGACTTTGGTGCCGCGATAGCGGACTTCGGTCATGAAGTGGGCGTCAGGGGTCCGTGTTTGCGGAACGTTGGAACCCCACATCATGATGAAGGTCGAGTTGTACCAGTCGGCAGACTCCGGGACGTCGGTCTGTTCGCCCCACGTTTGCGGCGAGGCCGGCGGCAAGTCGCAGTACCAGTCGTAGAAACTCAGATTGACACCGCCGATCAGTGACAGATAGCGACTGCCCGCCGCGTAGGACACCATCGACATCGCCGGGATGGGTGAAAACCCGATGATCCGGTCGGGGCCGTGTCGTTTGATCGTATGGATGTTTGCGGCCGCAATCATCTCGTTCACTTCATCCCAGCTTGAGCGAACAAAGCCACCCAGTCCGCGGCGACGCATATAGGAGGCGCGGGCTTCCTGATCGTCGACGATGGCGCTCCACGCGTCCACCGGCGCGAGCGTCAGGCGCTTTTCGCGCCACTGCCTGAGCAGTGCGCTGCGAATCAGTGGATATTTAAGGCGATTTGCGCTGTAGAGATACCACGAATAAGACGCGCCGCGCGCACAGCCGCGGGGCTCGTGATTCGGCATATCCGGGCGGGTGCGCGGGTAATCGGTCTGCTGGGTTTCCCAGGTGACGATGCCGCTTTTGACATAGATTTTCCACGAACATGACCCGGTGCAGTTGACGCCGTGGGTCGAACGTACGACCTTGTCATGTTGCCATCGTTGACGGTAGGCATCCTCCCATCCGCGGTCTTCATGGGTTGTCATCCCATGGCCTTCGGAGAATGTTGGCCTCGATGTGGAGAAGTACTTCAGGCGATCGATAAAGTGGCTCATCTGATCGACTCCGTGGCACTCGATGGTCGCAGTCTACGCGCGTTGTCCGAAATTGTGGACATTCTGATTTTCTCCGTGGCATTGCCGATAGCGTGCACTCTGGAAGAACCGCGGACGGGAAGCGGGTGTTTCCTGGAATGATCAATTACTGCTTTTGCCGACGCCCACAGGGGGCTATTTCAAGCGCTTTCCTAAATCTGGTCCCCAGAATTCGCTGAACCGGTGACTCGAAGCGAGCTTAACGTTAGCGCTGAGTCCCTGCTATGGAACTGGTTGTTGGTATACCCGTAGACCCCCGTCGATCTCACGTTCGAACGATGTGGATCTGTCAGCCCGCTTTGCCATCGATACGTGACGTCGTCAGGTAGGGCGCGTATTTGATCAGGTAAGCGATCAATGCGGCAGACCAACATATGCCTGCTATGTCCATCCAGATTGCTGTCGCGCCACTGGCAATCCAAGGCCCGAAAACTCGCATGATTGCGGCGGCTATCATCAGGCAGTAACTCGCGATCTCGGATCGTCCCGCAACGAGCGGGCGCCCGGTGTGTCCAAGCGCGGTACGGGTAATCATCGCGATAATTGCGCACCCGATCGCTCCGATCGTCAGTGCGTGAATCGCAAGCGAATGGGGGACGGCACCGGCGGCCGCCAAGGCAAGGAGCGCGAAACCGATCGGAATCCACGCATAGGCGACATGCAGAATCCAGAGAATTGGCCGGGGCCCCACTCGCCACGAATGCCATCCAGCGACTCTGATTCCATGGACCGCCGCCGCAGCGCAGGCACATGCCACGATCAGTAATGGCCTGGCATTGGCCGCATCCGCAACGAATGTCAGTAAGACGACCGGCACGGCGAGTGTCTCAATCACCTTCCAGCGCGTCATCCGGAACCCGGGAATGGTGTTCGTTGTAAACATAGGCACCACGCGGCCCGCGATGACGGTGACGAACATCACTACGAGTCCGATCGCTGCGTAAGACGCCCGTATTGAAAGGTCGGGGCGCCCGTGCCATGCCCACCAGTGAAAACAGATATTCAGAAAACCAAAAATTCCGAGTGCGACGGGCAGGAAAATGTTGTGGCGATTGCGTGCCGTGATCAGCACCCGCAGGAGCACAATGGCGACAACCGGAAGGAAGGCGCAATCGACAATAGCTGCGATGGGTTCGGGGCCGGACCAGACCAGAACGCGTCCCGCTACCCACAGAAGCCATAGTCCCGCGAGCGGTGCGCCTCGCGGCGTTTCGAGCGTCGTCCAGGCGCGCACGGCGTTGAGCAGAAACCCTACTACGATCGCGGCGACGAAGCCGAAGATCATTTCGTGAGCGTGCCAGAGCACACCACTTATGGCAGGAGAAGAGCCTGCAACTGGGTGGCCATGCAGCGCGGTCAGCCAAAGCGCTATTGCAATGGCGCCAAAGAGCGCACCACCCAGATAGAACGGCCGGAAACCCAGGCGCAGAACAGGAAGACCTACGGCGGCTGTTGGTCGCAGTTCCGTGACGGATTTTGTGATCCTCAACATGGTCTCCAAAATATGCGTCTGTGGGGAATCGCAACGAGCCTTCGGGCGTGACCGGCAACTCCAGCCTGAAATCGTCCATGCTGCACTATTCCTGCGACGCATCGTGGTATGAAAAGCCATAAGCGGCGCCGGCAACTTGACCCAGCTCAATGATTGAGTCGGCGAATCGGCTCAATCTGGATTGCAACGTTGGGAAGTTCGATGCGTCGAACCTTGCATGGGCTGCTATCCCAGCGAAATCGACCCAATACTTAAGCGTATTCGATTATAGATCACGTTGTGACATACAATGGATCGCAGCAGATCATCGGAAGTCCGCGCGTGGGAGACGTTCCTCCGCATTCGCGGTCGCTGTCTGGTAGTGCTCCGCCGCGAGGCTGGCGGCTAGTAGCCGATCTTGTCAGGAAGCAGACCGGGATAAATTCAATTAAGCGGATATAGATCAGGTATACGGCCGTATTGTCTGAGGGGGCCGTCGGGATGACCCAGATGGTCTGTCGCGCTATCTGCAGACCACACGACGGTTTCGAATCGACCGCGTGCCGCGATCGAGCGCGCGGTTATGAAAGGAGGGTTTCATGCTCACACAAAGAACGAAAGATATTGTAAAAGCGACGGCGCCGGTGCTCGCACAACATGGTCTCCCGATCATCGAGCGCTTCTACCGGAGATTGTTCGATGCACATCCGGAGCTGAAGAACACCTTCAACATGGCTCATCAGGAACAAGGCCAGCAACAGCAGGCGCTCGCGAGAGCGGTATACGCTTACGCGGAAAACATTGAGAATCCAGGCAGTCTTGCCGCAGTGCTTACGAACATCGCAAACAAGCACGTCAGCCTCAATGTACGGGCCGAACACTATCCGATCGTAGGCGAACATCTGCTCGGTGCAATCAAGGATGTGCTGGGCGAAGCAGCAACGGACGAAATCGTCTCGGCCTGGGCGCAGGCTTACGGGAACCTTGCCGATATGTTGATGGGGATGGAAAGCGAACTGCGCGAGAGGTCAGCGGCACAGGTTGGTGGCTGGAATGGGTGGCGAACCTTCGTTGTAAAAGAGAAGCGACCGGAGAGCAGCGTCATCACGTCTTTCGTACTGGAACCGTCTGACGGTCAACCGGTCGTCAATTTCGAGCCAGGCCAGTACATCAGTATCGCCGTCAATGTGCCCTCACTGCAATTGCAGCAGATCCGCCAGTACAGCTTGTCGGATATGCCGAATGGACGCACCTACCGCATCTCGGTCAAGCGTGAAGAAGGGGACGCCGCAACGCCGCCGGGCTACGTCTCGTCACTTCTGCACGATCATATGAACGTTGGCGATGAGGTGAAGCTGGCTGCGCCGTATGGCAGTTTCCACATCGACGTCAATGCGAAAACTCCGATCGTGCTCATCAGTGGAGGCGTCGGTCTGACGCCGATGGTCAGCATGCTCAAACGGGCGATCCAGGATCCGCAGCGCCAGATCGTCTTCGTACATGGCGCGCGGAACAGCGCGGTCCACGCGATGCGCGACAGGCTTCGTCAGACGGCAGCCACGTATGCCAATTTCAAAGCTGTCGTCTTCTATGATGCGCCGCTGCCCGGCGACGTTCTGGGACAAGACTACGACAGGGTAGGCTTCGTTGAACTTGACGGACTGAAGGACCTGATTTTGCTGCCCGAGGCGGACTACTATGTCTGTGGCCCTATCCCGTTCATGCGCGCGCAACACGACGCGCTCAGGGCTCTGGACATTCCGGAGGCGAGGATAAACTACGAAGTTTTTGGCCCCGACCTGTTTGCCGAGTGAAAATCTGGGGCACCGTTGCGGGCGCGAAGTCGTTTATGAATTAGACGATTGCTCCGTATCTGGCTGGTCTTGACCCGCTGCGGTGGGCAACTCGCATGTGGATGAGGTGGCTCTGGTGCAAATAGCCGGTCGGAACGACCTTACCCCTATAGATAGGATATCTTATTGAATGGAGAGGACAGCATTCCAGACAGCGGGAGCAGCCGTATCTTCGAGTCGCAATCTCGGAAGGCCAAATTGTCCTTTGCGAATGCGATGCATCAACTCGATTCCTGAAATCGTGTTCGCAGCGTTCCGGAAACGTTTGAAGTCGAGCATGACGTTCGTTCTGGACTTGACGTTACGATGGTCCTGTTCGATCAGGTTATTCAAATACTTCGAGCATCGAATCGCCGTATCCTCAGGCAGCAGGCCGTCGACCTTCATTTCGCGCGCCGCGCGGTGCGAGGCTGCATAACCATCGAGCGTGATGGTCTTCGGCGCTTGGCCCTGATGTTTGATGGCCTTGCAGAAAAAGGCTTTGGCCGCCTTAACGTCGCGCTTCGCGCGCAGCATGAAGTCCACGGTCTGACCAGCCCGATCAACCGCCCTGTAGAGATACGCCCACTTGCCGCGAATCTTCAGGTAGGTCTCGTCGACACGCCACGACCGTCCCGTGGGCGTGCCAAAACGGTTCCAGCGTTTGACGAACTCCGGCGCATAGCGCTGCACCCAGCGCAGGATCGTCGTGTGTGCGAGCGACAAACCCCGTTCAGCCATCATCTCGACCAGATCCCGTAGACTGAGCTTGTAGCGCAGGTACCAGCGCACGCACAGAATAATGATCTCGCGATCAAAGTGTCGCCCATCGAACAACTCGTCAAGACTCTTCAGCTTACTCATCGGCGACCATCAGTTCGTTCAGTCCCACACCTTAACCGATTTCGCATTGCCATTTGCACCAGAGCCGTTGGGCTGCTGTGCGGCGCGCTGCTTGCCGGTTGCATGTCGGCCGGGGTCGAAGTGAGGCCTGAACAGATGTCGAGCTTCAGGCGTGGCGTGACGACCCTGCAAGACGTGACAGCCACGCTCGGCCCGGCGTCGGTGCAGACCGCGCTGGACGACGGTTCGACCTTGCTCGTCTAGATGTTCGTGACGTCGAGCCGCATCCTGAGAGCTTTCTTCCGTTCATCGGGGCGCTGGTTGGCGGTGCCGACACGCGGTCGTCGGCGGCGGTGTTCCTGTTCGATACGCACGGCGTCCTCAAGAGTGCAAGCACCACGACCTCGAATGTCGGCACGGGCCTGAGCACCGACCTGCACAGCGCGCCGGTGCCAGGCGCTGAGCCGCCCGTCTTGGTCAAGAGCATTCAGCCACCCGCGGTGCAGAGCATCGAGCCGCTTCCGGAGGAGGAAGTCCAGCCGGCCCCGGAAAACAGTGTCGAACCGCCATCAGAACAAAGCGTCCAGCCGGCTCCGAACAGGTAGCGACGGACCTCAGCCATTCGTCACCAATGAGTGTCCGCTGCAAGTCGATGCGATGGGAAGACCGTGAAGCCAAGGCTGCGCTCGAAGACCAGCCCCACCGGCCCTTGCCGCTTGAATGCGGCCTTTGCCACGATCTCGGGCCGAGCGGCCGAAGTAGTTCGATGGTTTCTGCTGATCGCATAGATTCCTACCACCGCAATTCTAGAGCGCAAACAGGGCCGCCGGGTTTCGGCCACTTCCAGCCGTTCGCCTGTGGTCTCAGACGGACATTCGAATGTCGGCTCGATTCACATAGCGGACCAATGGCAGCCAGTCATGCTCGTCGGGTCACTGGCCCTTGGCACAAAGTAGCTCGTCAGTTTTTTGCTTGCGCCGTTATCGCGCGGCGTGCGCATGCTCGCGCAGCTCACCGGGAATCAAAGCGCGCTCGAGGCCACCATCGCTGAGCCATGCACGCGTCTTCTGCGCAGCCCGGTCGATCAGTTGCGCGCACTGCGTATAGTCGTAAGGCGAGACATCGAGTGGACACAACGGCGGAACGACATAGATCTGCACACGCGTCGAATAGAACTCAAGGTCGCGCACGAGCTGGCGTGCGATGACGAGCGTCAGCGCATGCAGGGCCTGCGCGATCGCGCTACGCGGCGGCGCATGCAACGCACACGCGAAGCCGGCCGGTAGCACGATGATGCGCGTCGCACCGAGCGCAACCGCCACCGAGATAGGCGTGTTGTTGGCGACGCCGCCATCGATGAGATCCACACCGTCGATACGCACGGCGGGAACACGCCGGGAATCGCTGCGCTCGCCAACACTGCGTTCACCACAGGACCGGTAGAAAGAACGATTTCGTCGCCGGTAAGCATATCGGTCGCGGCGATGTGAAGCGGCAAGGTCGCCTGCTCGATCCGCTCATACGACAGATGCGTCTCCAGCAGCTGACGCAACGCGTTCGCCTCAACGAGGTGCGCACGACTGCGCAGGATCATCGCGAGCAGCCCGAGCATGGAAAGCGGCATGATGTCCTGCCGCCGGATCTTGCACCAGAGCGCTTCGAGCATTGCTACGCCCCCGCCGTCCGGTTGTCCGGCGAAATACGCTGCGTTGATCGCGCCTGCGGAGGCGCCCACCACGCAGCCCGGATGCTCACCGCGTTCGAGCAGTTCGCGCAGCATGCCAACCTCGATCGCGCCAAGGCTGCCACCGCCAGCGAACACGAAAGCGGTCAAACCCGAAAGATGGGAGTTCATGGCTTATTCGAAACGTCTGCCCGCGGTCAACGCCAATTGTTGGTGCCAGTTGCGCCGGCAGCAGCATGCTGAGGCAACCGCATACAAGCGCCTGTCTGGCGCATCCAACACAGCCTCAGCAATTAACCGCCGCGAGGTCTTCGTCCTTTGATCAGATCCAGCAGTTCAGTCTGCATGGTAGGCCCCTTTCAAGGTGTCCACCAAACGTCGGTAAGATCAGACGAGATCCCTTGGCTTTTCTGGCAAGCGGACATCCGCGTTAAGGTGCTGCGCGGCCTCTGGTGGCAATTCGCGACCGTCCGGGGACTTGCCCGCTGCCGAAGACGCGGTCGACCGTCGGACCCAGGAAGCTGTCATTGAAGTGGACCCGGTTCCAGTGGCCGGAGCGGGTCGATGACGGCCGATCGCCCGTCGTTCGCGAAAATTCGAGGTCTGCAGCGGTGCCTGGACGTCCAGAGAATCTTCAGATTCCGGAGTTCGCCCATCGTTGGTGATCGCTGAAGAATCAACGCGGCGATGTATTCTGGTAGAAGCGCGCGCGGAATGTTCGCCGGAACATCAGCGACCAGTTGTGCAGGCACGGTCCCGATGAACGCCCGCGGGTCAGACGCATGGCTGTATTCGTAGCTGACGTGGATGTCCATGATGTCGGAGCGGTTCGAAGGTCTGGTGGCCGGCTGAGGGCTCCGGAATCAGCGTGAAAGAAACTTGACATAAAATTCTTGGTTCCAGCTGTACGGTCATTGTACATGGCCACCCAGAATTTTCTGGTTGATAAAAAAACCTTATGTCAAATTACATAGGATACCTATTTAATGACGCCTTCACGCGGCATTGCCTGGATTTTTGCGCTGTCGGCCTGTTGCACATTCTCGTAGATTCGCCGAGGCTCGCCCGCTGGAATGCTTTCTTCCGGCGCGGAAACATTCGACGTCAGCGGCGCACAAGATCGATCATCTTGCGCCACCAGTTTTGGCGGAACGCACGTAGAGGTACCAGAATGTGCGTCGTCCTCGGGGGTAGTCAGCAAGGCATTGATTTAAAAAAATATTTATTTGGGGCCTCAAGGCAAGGCCGCACCGGGCTTAGATCGTCCTAACCGGATATTTGCATGTAGATCAAGGGGACCCGCGATAGCGGTGAGAGATGATGTGGCGGCCTTACGATGTGTTTCTGAATTCGCGGCTCCTGTTCGGCAGGCAGTTCAACGCCCGGGTCGCCACGCGCGACCATGATCGCGTCGGCCGCATCAATGATCGGGTCCAGCGACTCGATTGCAGTGGGTTTCTCGAACTTGGCCAGGACAGCCGTGGCTGAAGTTGAGACGGAACACGTCGGCCGCGGCATCGAACAGGCCGCGCACCGCGGTCAGGTCGGAACTCGACGGCCCCAGCGTGGCGACGATTCTGGCAGTACGTTTGCGATGCATCATGTCCGCTCCCCTCACAGGATGAAGTCTGTGTTAATGAACTTGGATTGGTGTTCGCGCACGATGGTATTCAGCAGTTCCCTGTTCGGCGCGGTCTGTTTGGTGGCGACCATCGAGCGGATCGAGAACGCGCGCAGCGCGTCGCTGACCGACAGCGTGCCCTCAGCCGAGTCCTTGCGCCCTGCGAACGGGAATACATCCGGCCCGCGCTGACACTGACAGTTGATGTTCACGCGGCAGACCTGGTTGACCAGCGGATCCACGAGCGCACCAATCTGCGCGGCGTCGGATCCGAAGATGCTCACCTGTTGGCCGTGATCAGAGGTGATCACGTAGTCGAGTGCCTCTTCGACGGCGTCGAAGACCATCACCGGGACCACCGGTCCGAACTGCTCCTCGCGGTACAGCTTCATTCCCTCGCGCACCGGGTAGACCACAGCCGGATAGAACAGCGTGCTGCAGAAGTCACCGCCGCCGTCATTGACGACGCGCGCACCTTGGGCCTTCGCGTCCTCGATCGCCTCGGTCATGTAGGCGGTGCGATGCGGCCCCGGCAGCGGAGTGATCTGCACGCCGGCCTCCCACGGCATACCCAGCTTGAGCCGCGCCAGTTCAGCCGTGAAGCGTTCAAGGAACGTGTCGACGACACTCCTGTGCACGATCAGCATCTTGAGGGCCGTGCAGCGTTGTCCGTTGAACGACAGTGCACCGAGCAGGCATTCCTTGACTGCGAGGTCCAGGTCAGCATCGGGCAGCACAATGGCCGCATTCTTCGCGTCCAGGCCCAACACTGCGCGCAGGCGGTGGGATTTGGGGTGCTGCTTTTTCAGATGGTCCGCAACGCGGCTCGAGCCGATCAGTGCCAGCACGTTGACCTTGCCCGAGGCCAGCATGCGTGGCACCACCAGTGCGCCCGGTGCGTAGATGGTGTTGACAACACCGGGTGGAAACGCATCGCGAAACACCTCGAGTAGCGGCTCGAACAGCAGGGTGCCATATTGTGGCGGCTTGAGGACGACCGTGTTACCCATCAGCAGCGCCGGAATGAGTGTGCAGAAGGTCTCGTTGAGCGGGTAGTTGTATGGCCCCATGCATAGCACCACCCCGAGTGGGGTGCGGCGGACCTGGCCGATGGTCCCCTCGACCACCATGAATCGCGAATGGCCATTGTCCATGTCCTTCAGGGCCTCGATCGTGGCCTGGATGTATTCTACGGTCCGGTCGAACTCCTTGAACGAGTCGGCAAGGCTCTTCCCGATCTCCCACATGAGCAGGTTCACGATCGCCTGCCGGCGCTCAACCATGCCGTTTGCGAACTTGTGCATGCAGGCGATGCGGTCGGCGACCGTCATCGTTGGCCATTTGCCTCTGCCGTTGTCGTACGCGGCTACTGCGGCGTCCAGTGCGGCGTCGCTCTGCACCTCGCTCATCAGCGGATAGCTGCCGATTTCGATCTGGCTTACGTCACCGGTGGCTGGGTCGCGTGTGCAGACCGGCGAGAACACAGTCTTGAAGGGCCCGTTCCATACGGGTATCTGGCCGTCGATAAGGAAACCGCGCTGATGAACGGGTGCGTTGAGGCGGTGTTCAGCCGGAATCTCGTTAGGCGCGGGGAAGTGCAGGGCGAGTTGCGAATTGCGGTCGATCGTCATGAGGACTCCGGAAGATGAGAAGAAGTTAAGGCAGTCGTGCCGAATCAGAACGTTCAAGGCGCGCAGCGTTTAAAGCAACGGGCCGCGTTGTATTCATTGAGTCAGGACCTCGAATCGATAAGCGATTTCGACCGGTTGACCCGGATCGAGTGCTATCGCGGTCGGAATACCTCGTTCATTGATCGGGTTCGCCGCCAGCGCGGCACGGCAGCCCAGTTCAAACGCACTTGCCACGGGCTCGACGCCCAGGCAGAGATTGTGGCTGTTCCAGGGACCGTAGCTACGGCCCCGATTGCTGATCCACAGCAAAAGCGACGGGAGTACAGAGGCATCCCAACAGAGACGATAAGCAACCTGAGATTCGTCATCCGTCAGGATCACCGCTCCGTCTACCCCACAGAGCTGGACGATTTCTTCAGTATCGTGAGGAAGCGGAAAGCGATCAAACTCCGCTGTGCCACCGGCACGCAGCGGCACCTGATCAAGCCTGTCAAAAAATGCCCCCGGTTCTGCGCGAGATACGCCGGGTTCGGGCCCGCCCGGGTGAACGACGCCAAAACGAAACGCGCCGGGATGGATCTGAAATGCGCCTGCGAGTGATGGAAGCGCCAGATTGGGATGCAAACCGACCGGACGGCGTGTCTCCTTGCGCGCCTCGACTGCTAACGAGAAATCAATCGCGGGACCATTCGGATCGGCACGGATCACGCGGACAAGACGTGCTATCGGTGAGGCGGGCGGATATTCGAGCGCGATCTCAATTTCAAGGTCCGTCTGCCTCACGAGTGTCCAGTCGGTCACGCAGCCATAACCATGCAGCAGATCATCGCTCGAATCCAGCAGGGCGTGAGATTCGGGGACGGGGGTGGCGACGCTCTCCTGCCAGCTTTCCACGACGGCCTCCGGTGCATAGGGCACGCCAAAGGGAACACACGGGAATTCGCTTCTCATATGGTTGAGTAATTCCGGCCGCTGGTGCGCTCCGTCGCCGATCCACGGAGGCTCGTAAAACGGCCGGACCTGCCGGTCACCGCGCTTGAGCGCCACCCCGCCGAGCATGCCGCCCCTGGCATGCACATCAAGCGCGCCGTGTGGCCATTCAAGTTGCCAGAATTTATCCATGATCGCTGTCTTGACGGGAAATGAGTTAGAGCTGCACTTCGCCAGGCGGTCGTCAAAAGGCAACGTCGCCGCATAGCGTGTGCCGTTAGAGAAGCAAGTGGCTGGGGCACGTTCGGGCGGCTTCAACCAGACCGCGTCCGGACTGCACTCAGTTCTCTTCTTCCAGCCAGCATGTGTTGTGGCGCGCGAGCAGCGCGCTGCTCGCAGCCGGCCCCCAGGTACCCGACGAATAGGGTTTGGGAGGGTTCTCCTGAGTGGCCCAGTCATCGATGATCGGTGCGACCCACCGCCATGCCGCCTCCTGTTCATCGCGCCGCACGAAGAGCGCGAGCCGTCCGGCGATGACATCGAGCAACAGGCGCTGGTAGGCCTCCATCCTGTCCTGCTGAAAGAACTGATCGAAAGCGAGATCAAGGTAGACGCCCTGCAGTGTCATCCCTAGACCCGGCTGCTTCGCGAGCGCGGAGAGCCGGATCGATTCAGTCGGTTGCAAACGGATCGTCAGCCGGTTCGAACCCGGACGCAGGGCCGTCGGCCCCAGCGCGGAGTGCGGCACGGTCCGGAAGTTGACGACAATCTCAGCGACACGGGCCGTCAGCCGCTTGCCCGTGCGCAGAAAAAACGGCACGCCGGCCCACCGCCAGTTTTCGACCTCTACTTTCAGTGCGACAAATGTCTCGGTCCTGCTCTCGGGTCTGACGCCTGCTTCGGATTGGTAAGCAGGGACTGACACGCCGTTGATGGCGCCGGCATGATACTGGCCGCGCACGACGTTTTGCCTGATCTGCTCACCTAGCACCGGCTTGAGTGCGCGCAGCACGCGCAGCTTCTCGTCGCGCACCGCATCCGCGTCCATCGATTGCGGTGGCTCCATCGCAACGATCGACATGAGTTGTAGCAGGTGGTTCTGCACCATATCGCGCAATGCGCCGGTCTGATCATAAAAGTTGCCGCGACCTTCCACGCCGAGTTCCTCGGCTACCGTGATCTGAATGCTCTCGACCCATTCACGACGCCACAGCGGCTCGAACAGCGAGTTACCGAAGCGAAGTGCAAACAGGTTCTGTACCGCTTCCTTGCCGAGGTAGTGGTCGATGCGGTAGATCTGGTCTTCGCTGAAGATCCTGCCGACCGCATCGTTGATGGCACGGGACGATTCCAGATCGTAACCAAGCGGCTTCTCCAGCACGACACGCGCACCTTCGGTCAGCCCTGCGGCCCCCAGCGCGCTGCAGATCGGCTCGAATAGCGCCGGTCCGGTTGCCAGATAGAAAATGCGCCTGCCGTGAGCCGCGCCGATCGCTTCGCCCAGCACTGAGTACGAATCGGGCTGCCCGGCATCGAGTGCGACATACGTGACTCGGTCGAGAAAGCTTCGCCATACTGCGTCGTCGATCGCGGTTCCCGATATGCGCGGCTTGACGTGCTCCTCGACCCATGCGAGATAGCCACTGCGATCCAGTGCCGTCACCGCGACCGAGACGATCCTGCCGTCGGGCGCGAGCATCTCGTCGCGGTGCGCGGCATATAGCGCGGGAAGGATCTTGCGCATCGCCAGATCCCCTGTTCCACCGAACAGGACGAAGGCGAATCCGGGCATGTCCGGCTGGTTTGTCGATGCTGTCGTCATGGTCTCAGAAGAAAATGTCGAATAGGAATCCTACCAATCAGCCAGCGCAATCACCTCGTCGATGGTGGGAGCATAGGCTCCTTGCTGTGCACACACCACGGCTGCACAAGCGGAAGAAAAGCGCAGATGGGATGCCGGCGATGGCTATCGAAATACGCGCGATGCTCTCGCGATGTTCAACGAGCGCCCGCCAGGCGGGCGACCGAGTGAAGATTTGACATCATTGTCCAGCGTGCAATTGGCGGTTTGAGCCTAGTGGGGTGCTGACCAGCCCTTGTAGCTGCCCACGTTGTCCCGAGTCACGAGCGTCGACGGCAGCAGGATCATCGAGTTGGCAGGCTTCTTGCCGTTCATGATGGCGTAGCCGACCGTCACGGCCGTTTGCGCCATGGACCACGGATCCTGGCTCGCGGAAGCCTGGACCAGGGTGTCGGTCTTCAGAGCGTTTTCGATGTCCGGTGCGCCGTCGACGGACGTAATGAAGAGGTTCTTGCGGTTGAGTTGCTTGGCCGCCAGATCGCTGCCCACTGCTTGCGGGTCGTTGATCGCGAATACGGCATCGACTTTCGGGAACCGAGTCAGATAGCCTTGCATGGCGTTCATGCCGCCCTCGCGGGAGCCCTTTGCGTCCTGATCGTCAGACAGCACCTTGAGATCCGGATGCTTCGCGAATACCGACTTGCAGCCCTTCACCCGGTCGACCACCGCCGAGACGGGCGGCCCGTTTTCGATGATGACGCTGCCCTTGCCGTTGAGTTTTTTGGCGATGTAATCGCACGAGATTTCTCCGGCCTGGACGTTGTTGGTCTGCACCGTGGCGTCAGCGCCCGCGGCGGCCACATCGACTGCCACGACCACGATGCCGGCGGCCTGGGCCTTCTTCACAGCAGGCTCGATGGCCTTCGGGTCTGCTGCGTTGAGCAGGATCATGTCAACGTGAGCGGCGATGAAGTTATCGATCTGCGTGAACTGCTTGTTCATATCGTAGTCCGCCGACACCGCGGTGACATTCACGCCGGGGTTGATCTGTTTCGCCTTCGCCTCGGCGCCTTTGACGATCGTGACGAAGTAGGGGTTGCCGAGGGACCCGACGGTGATCCCAATCGCCTTGAGCGGCTTGTCGGCGGCTCTCGCCGAGGGCAGCGTGAAGCTGAGGCCCATTGCGAGGGCGATGCTGGCGAAAGCAACTTTTTGCTTGAACATTTTCTCTGTCTCCAAGGTGGTCCATTGGGTGAGTGGGGCGCAAGGGGACCGGTTTGCACCCATGGTTTTTTGAAGCGGGCGGGAACAGCTTGTGAAGCGTATTTCAGGTGCGGGCTGATCCGCGTTGACGGAAGCGGTCGAGCGCCACGGCGCCGATGATGACGAGGCCCTTGATGATGTATTGCCAGACGTCGGATACGCCGAGCAAAACCAGCCCATTGGTCAGGACTGCGATGATCAGCGCGCCAACCAGCGTGCCGACGATCGAGCCCACGCCGCCGACGAAGCTGGTGCCACCGAGAATCACCGCGGCGATCGCGTCCAGTTCGTACGACTGTCCCATCTGCAGACCGTTCGCCGCATACAGGCGGGCTGCGGACATCACGGCGCCTAGGCCGGCAAGCAGGCCCGACATCGCGTAGACGAACATCTCGATGCCCCACACCTTGATGCCCGAGAGGCGAGCGGCTTCGGGGTTGCCGCCGACCGAGTAGATGCGCAGGCCGAGGACGGTGCGACGAAGGATGAACCACGACAGCGCGACCACGGCGATCGCGATCACCACGAGCCAGGGCACACCGAGGACTGTGCCATTGCCAATGAAAGCGAACGACAGTTGCGGATTGAAGACGGTCGTGTCATGGCCGAGCAATCGGGCAACACCGCGCACCGCAGTGAGCGCGCCGAGTGTGACGATGAAAGGCGGCAGCCTCAGGAGGGCGATCAGCGCGCCGTTGATCAGGCCGAAGCCGATCCCGACGGCGAGCGCGGTCGGGATGCCGAGCCAGCCCCAGCCAGGAATGTTCGACGCCAGCAAGGCCGCCACCGCGGCGGCCGACAGCACCGAGCCGACTGACAGATCGATCCCGCCTGTCAGAATGACGAAGGTCATCCCGGCGGCCAGCACGATGTTGATCGATGCCTGCTGCGTGACGATCGACAGGTTCTGCAGACTGAAAAAGTTGTCCGTCCCGAGGCCGAAGCCGATGCACAGCAGCACGAGCACGGGCAGCATGCCCGCCGTTCGCATCAGCGACTGCATGCGCTCGCGGTGTTCGATACGCGATTGCCGCTGGGCCTGGGTGGGCGCCTTCGGGACTGGGACCGGGTCGGCGTCGTGCTGCTTGGTGGTATTGCTCATGTCGTCCTCCGAAATACTCGAGATCCTGTCTCTTTTAAGAATCAGGCAGCTTCGCCCAGCGCGGGGCGAGAGCCCGTGGCCAGTTCGATGATGGTTTCCTGAACAATCGGCGTGCCGGTGTGCCCGCCGAGTTCGCCTGCAAATTCGCCTTCGCGCATCACCAGCACGCGATCGGCCACACCGATGATTTCCGGCAACTCGCTCGATATGACGATGATGCCCACGCCCGAGCGCGCGAGGTCGTTGATGATCCGATAGATCTCGGACTTCGCGCCGATGTCCACCCCGCGCGTCGGCTCGTCAAGAATGAGCACACGTGGCTTGGTCTCGAGCAGGCGCGACAGCAACACTTTTTGCTGGTTACCGCCGGAGAGCGCGCCCGCGTTGACCTTGGCGTTCGGTACGCGGATGGATAGCGCGGCGATCGCATCGCGCGCGCGGGAAGCACCGCGTGCCAGATCGAGTACTCCGAGCCGCGCGTCCCGGTTGCAGACCGCGACGTTGATGTTGTCGCGCACGCTCATGTCGAGAAAGAGGCCTTGGCCCTTGCGGTCTTCGGTGAGGTAGACGAGGCCCGCGTCGATTGCATCACGCGGGGTGCGCAGCGCGAGAACCTTGCCGTCCACCGCCACTTCGCCTCTTACGCGCGGTTCGGCGCCAAAGATGAGGCGGGCCAGTTCGGTGCGCCCGGCGCCCACGAGGCCCGCGATGCCGAGGACTTCGCCCGCGTGAAGATCCAGGCTGCAGCCACGGACGCGTCCTTTGTCTGCGACATTGCGTACCGACAGCACGACTTTGCCCGGATCGTAGGGCGCGTGCTGCTTCTTGTAGAAGCCGGAGATGTCGCGACCGACCATCATTTTCACGAGACTCTCGGCGGAGAGCTGGTCGCGCTCCAGCGTGCCGACATAGCTGCCGTCGCGCAGCACGGAAACGCGATCGGAAAGCTCGTAGATCTCCGCCATGCGATGGCTGATATAGATGATCGCGAGTCCTTCGGTGCGCAACTGACGGATCAGATCGAAGAGGCGGTCGGTTTCGCGCGACGACAGCGGTGTAGTGGGCTCGTCCATCACGAGGATACGTGCGCGGGTATGCACGGCCCGTGCAATCTCGACGAGTTGCCGCTCGGCGATGGACAGGTCGCCCACCAGGGTGTGCGGCCGGAAGGCGGCACCCAGGCGTTTGAGCACGGCTTCGCAGGCCTGCTCCATTCCCGGGCGGTCGATTACGCCCCAGCGGCCGCCCTTGCGCAGTTCGCGTCCCGCATGGATGTTTTCGGCGACCGACAGATTGGGCGCAAGGCTCAATTCCTGGTAGATCACAGCTACACCGAGGGCTCGCGCGGCGAGCGGGCCGTCAATGACCTCGACCTTGCCGTCGATGAGAATCTGTCCGCCTGCGTCCGCCTGATAAGCGCCCGAGAGGATTTTCATCAGGGTCGACTTGCCGGCGCCGTTTTCGCCCATCAGCGAATGCACTTCGCCTGGATACACGGTGAGGCGCACGTTGTCGAGCGCGCGCACACCGGGAAAGGTTTTGCTGATGCCACGCATTTCCAGCAGCGCGGGGCGGGATTCAGAACTGGACATGGGTCACCTCCTGGGGTGTAGTACCCGCGCCTTTGAGAATTCCCGTGCGCGGCGAAAAGTTGAAGAACATCGGCAGCGTTGCCGCGCCGATCGCGCCTGCATCCGGCCCGAACGTGCCTTGCACCATCTCCGGAGTGCCACGCGCTTCCGGGGCGGTCGCGATCATGGCGGTGCGCAGGCGCTTCATCAGGGTATTGAGCAGACCGCAGTCGACGTCGGCGTCGAGGATCACCACCGGAACATCGAGCACGCACAGCATCGAGCGCAGGGCGGGGGCGAGCGCGTCGATGCAATCGTCGATCCATTCGTCGACGGCTGGCAGGCCGCGCGTCATGCAGGCTTCGAGATCGGCCCGCTTTTCAATCGACTCGCCGCTGTAACGCAGATGCCGTGTCAGCGCGTTGAGGGACGCGCGTGAGAGCAGGATGTCCCATTGCCCTCTGGGCTGAAGGGCCGAAGGCAGGCGGCTGGGCGGAACCGGCATGACGCCGATATCGCCCGCATTGCCGCTCACGCCGCGCAGACAATCGCCGTCCACCGCGATGCCGCCGCCTATCGCCGGCCCGAGAAACAGATAGATGAAATCGTCCGATTGACGTCCGTGGCCGTAGAACAGTTCGGCGATGGCGGCAGCGTTGCCGTCGTTCTCGCTGAATACCGGCAGGGACAGGGCCCGCCCGAGTTCGCCCGCGAAGTCCACGCCGTCCCAGGCGCGGAACGTGTCGGCCGGCAGGCCAAGTTCGCGCAGCCAGCTTCCGAGGTTGTATGGCTGCGCAACGCCGACGCCCGTCAGCCGCTCGCGCTCGTGCGGGGTGAGGACCTGAAGGATGTCGTGAATATCGTCCTGGACGATTTCGAGCACTCTCGCGGGGTGGGGCAGCACCACGTCGTGCGCGCGGCGGGCCAGCACCTCTCCGGCAAAGTTCACCAGCACCGTCTCGATGGAGGTGCGGTCGAGCCGCACGCCAATGCCGAAGGCGCCGCGCGGGTGCAGGCGGATCAGGGAGGCGGGCTGGCCGCGCTGGCCCTCCAGACGGCGGCCGGTGAATTCGGCGCCACCTGGCTCGGCGCTTCCGTGAAGTCGCGTAGTAGTTTTATGCCGGGCTTGAAGAGTTCGCTGGCCGCCGGATTGCGAATCGGATAGGTCGATCGAGCCGCTGGACGTCCAACGGCCGAAGATCTGCGAATGGCGTTAGACAGGACACACATCCCGTGCGTTTGACTGGCGATTTTCAATGCGTTCTCATGTTCGACCCGATCAAGGTCGTCCCTTGAGTGAACAGCGTGAAAACCCAGGGACAATGTTGTGCAAACCCACGGCAGGGTATCCAGCTACCCGCCTGCAGCGAACGAATTGAATAATTGAAGTTGTCCTTTTTTCCAGCAGGTGGGGCTAGGCACGCCGAAGGCGGGTGCGATTCACACATAGCGCGAAATTTCTACCGTGCGCGAACTGTGCATATAATGTGCATGTGAGTAGCAAGGAGGTTCGAGATGACTGTTGAAAATTTTTCTGGCGTTCTGGAGTCTGCACGGGAAGCGGGAACATCCCGACTCTCCGCGGTCAATCTCGCCAACGTTCTCGGCTTACAGCAGCAGGACCTTGCAACTATGGCGGGTGTCCACCGCAACACACTGCGCACGCATCCCGAGTCACCGAGGTTGCAGGCCGCCTTGCGTGACCTCATGCGCGTCGTATCAGCGGCTGTTGCTGTCCAGCCGGACATCGAACGCGCGCTGTTTTTCATAAAAAACAGTCCGATCCCTGCATTCCGCCACAAGACGATCCTCCAGTTGGTCCAGGACGGCCGGACGGAGGATGCGATCGACTATCTGGAGTCCATCAGCGCAGGTTTCGTTGGATGATTCTGACCGATCTGCCGAAGGGAACAATGCTTTACCGCGCCCACGCGCCCCGGTGGGCCGATCGTCCCACGAGCGGCGCCGGGGCCGCGCTGCAAGGCGGACGTTTTAACCGCGAAGGCGTCGAAGCGCTATACCTCTCTCTGGAAGAACTGAAAGCGCTGCGCGAGTATCAGCAGACGTCGCCGTTCCTGCCGCCATGCACGATGTGCTCGTACTCCGCTGAACTCCGGGATCTGGTGGATCTGCGTCAGCTGGACCGCAGTTCCTGGGACGAACTCTGGCACGACTGGCGCGAGGATTGGCGGTACTGGAAGTTTGACCAGCACATTGAGCCACCCACCTGGGTTCTGGGGGATCTGGTTCGGGAAAGCGGATACCCCGGCATTGTTTTTCCGAGTCAGACGCACGACGGGGGAACCCAGGTCGTGATTTTCAGCGACCGGCTTCACGGCGACAATTCGATCAAGGTCAACGACCCTGGCGGGCAGCTCCCCAAAGATCAGTCAAGCTGGCAGTCCCAGGCCCCTGCAGCGCATCCCGCTCCAGAAAGAGCGGCTTGCCCCTTTGACAGGAGCCGGCGATTCCGGAGAGGGGGCTCCCTGGCGTTTAATGCCGTGACCTGCGGTCGAACGGCGTCGGCGGGACAAGGTCTGGCAGTCGGTCAGAGACCATGCGCGGCTGTCTCTCTGTGGCCAGCCTGCACGCCGGCGCTGCAACGACCAGTACGCCCGGGTCTGGGGTAACGTAGCGAGTGGCACGTGGTGCGGAGAAGCCCGGCGGCCACCGTGCCGGCCGCGGTGCCCGATGGTCAGAGAATCTTGAGGTTGCGGAGCTTGCCGATCGCCGGCGATCACTGAAGGATCACCGCAGCGATGTATTCCGGCAGGAGAGCTCGCGGAATGTTCGGCGGGACGCCGGTGACAAGTTGTTTGGGCACGGTGGCGATGTACGCCCGCGGATCGGACGCATGGCTGTATTCGTAACTGACGCAGATGTCCATGATGTCGAGGCGGTATTGACGGTCGGGTTCCAGCTGCGGATTGAGTGCTTCAGACTTGACATAAAAACGGCTAGGACTCGGCTGGGCTCCATTGTACATAATCCACCAGAATTTACGGTTGATAATTCTATTTATCTGAAATGTATAGGAAAACTAATCATGTTGGCTGCTACGGGGTGCAAAGCACTGTTTCGGTACAGCGACACACAGGGGGACTTAGCTGCCATGCATCTTGACGTAATAACCGATACCTAAGACGATTGCGCCACCCCAGACCCACTTGCTCGTGATGAGATATGCGCCAAGCGCCCCGATTGCGTAGCCGAAGATCACTCGAAAGATCAGCGTGCTCCACTCTTGGGGGTGTGGGTTCTGGAGATAGGTTCCAAATCCGACGATCAGGCCGCAGATCAACGCGATAGTCCATATGAGAGCGGACCTTGGCCTTTGTCGGCGGTTTGAACGTAACCGACTTCGACTTGGCTTTCGAGGCTAGCCTTTCCAGCCTGATCTTTTCGGACCTCCCATCCTTTTTATAAGAAAAAAACTTCAATGTTCCGCGGCAGGCCCGAGCCGACGAGTTGTGTTCAGTTGATTTGGCAAACAACAAACTCGTCTAAATACCCGTCATAAAAACGCAGCTTGAGGATGCGCTGGCGGCCACGATGATCCGGAGGCGCGTCACCACGCTGGGCCATCGCCTTGGAAGCTTGAGCGCAGCGCCCGCCGTCGAGCAACGGCAATACGTCGATCTGCCTGCTAGGGGATGCGCCATTCCGCGACGTAGTTCAGTGCGCGCCGTGGGAATCGACGGCGGATATATCGCTTGGCCAGACACAGCAGCCGGCAAGACGGCTGGTTCTAAGTTTTCGTCCGAAAATCATTGCGCGACGACGGTTGCGGACACAGCTTCCCTTACGTTCACACACTCGAGCACGAGGCTGCCGATCGGATGCTGGCGTTTCTTGCGCAGGAAGGCGTCGGCGCGGACCAGCCGGTAACTTTCCTGTCTGACGGCGGCGACACGGTTCGCCGTGCACAACTCGACTTTAACGATAGGGTACTCGACTGGTTTCACGTCGCCATGCGAGTACAGAATCTCGAACAGATGATCAAGGGGCTGCCGGACCGCGACGAACGGCCACGTGCTGACGTGCTGATCGATGGGCTGCGCCGTGCAAAGTGGCGCCTCTGGCACGGCTGGCCCTATCCGGCGCTGCAGCGGCTCGAACGCCTGGGCTGGGAACTCGCCACGGACGGCAGTCTCGAGGAGGCCAGGCTGCTGGCCAGACTCGAGGAGTTCATCGGTTACCTTAAGAACAACCAGCCCTTAATCGTGAAATACGGCGACCGCTACCGCCATGGTGAGCCGATCACGTCGAGCTTCGTCGAGTCGGCCGTGAACCGCGTGGTCAGCAAGCGTTTTGTGAAGCGGCAGCGGATGGCATGGCGACCGATTCATGCAAGGCCTTCTGCAGGTGAGGACGGCCGTCCTGAATGAGCAGTTGCGATCGTGCTTCGAGCGATGGTATCCCGCACTCGCGGTCAACGAGCACGCTCACGATATCGCGGCATAGAGCCCCCGCTTTGGTGCGGTCTCCCCGCAGCAGTGGTTGATCGATCAGAAGCCACCCAAAAGACGGTCAAGCGCTGCCGTGATCTTGTCCCGATGCTCCTGCAATGAACAGATCGAGGGACCAAGCTCGTTTAACGGAACAGATGCAATGAATGCCGGGTGCATCAGGCATTTGACGCCAGCGATGTCGAAGGACGGCGTGAAATCTGCCGGCAGTTTGCCGGGAGGGAAAGAGTCAGCACGAATCAGCGGGACAACGACCCGAATAGTTAGGCCATCAAGAAAGTCGCTCTGCACGTCGACAAGGTACGGCGTATTTGCCTTGCTTTTGCCGGGGTTGGCATAAACTTCAAATCGCGCCATCAAAACATCCGGTATTCAGCGAGTGGAACGCCATTCTTTTCGACCCAGTCGTTGGTGTTTTTAATGAACTCTGCGTTCTCCTGCGCCCAGCGACGACCTTCCTCGGCCTTGATTGCGTCGCGTAAAGCTTGCTCGCACGCACGTGAGAAGTTGATGCCCAGTTCCTTCGCTCGCTCATAAACGTCGACAGGCAGCGTGACATTGGTTGCCTTACGTGAGACGGCGGCAGTTGGATGTGCCATGTGAACCTCCATGTGGATGGATATGCGCATATCTATCCACATTCTACACGTTTTGACATCCTCCCCGTCCTCTTTAGGGCGGGGAGGATGTCAAGTTCCCTCGTTTTATGACGAGTCGCGGTTTGCAATCATCCCGATGGGGTTTTGTTATCCTGGGCGGGGCAACGATGGCGCTAAGCCGCCGCGCCGCGAATGTGCGCAGATCTGGCTGGACAGCCTCCTGGAGAAGCTGGAGAGCGTCCAGTTAAAGCTGTCGGCCAGTATGCGCAACGCCATTTTCTCAGTGGCTGCCGCAAGCGGTCCCTGACCGAAACAGTTGGCGCGTGGGCAGAATATGTGCCGGCCGTGATGCCATTGCCTCATCCGTCACCACGCAACCAGGCCTGGCTTCAACGGCATCCGTGGTTCGAAAGGGACTTGCTTCCGGTGTTGCACGCAAGAGTTGAAGCGATCTTGGCGCACGAAGCGGAGCCGGCAAGATAACCCGGAGGGAGCACGATATGTCGCGGGCGAGTCGCAAGAAATTGCAGATATTCATCAGACGAGCATACGAGGATCCGACACCGGAGGATGGCTATCGTGTCCTCGTAGACCGGGTTTGGCCTCGAGGTCGCAGCAAGGCGGTGCTTGCCCTCGATCAATGGGCGTTCGACCTCGCACCCAGTACAGCATTGCGCAAATGGTTCGGCCACGATCCGAAGCGATGGGAAGCATTCAAGCAGCGCTACCGAAGCGAGCTTGCTTCTGAGGAGCAGCAGGAACGGATTCGACGCCTTTTGAGCGATTCAGGTGGCCGTTCGATCTCACTCATCTACGGCGCAAAGGACGAGAACCATAACCAGGCCGTTGTCTTGCGAGACGTCCTTTCGTGCCTGTCTGAAGAATGAAACCTGTGACTGCTTTGATCCGATTGCCCTTGCATGGCCGTCCGGACTGCGAGCAGCGTCATTTCTACCGGTCATGCCAGCAATTGATGGCATCGCTACGAGATTAATTCGCTGACAATATCACGGTATGATATATAGCGATGGATAGCGCATGGCAGCTACCTTGATCTGGGTAGCGGTCAAACCGGAGCTCGCAGCGAGGCGGATGATTTCGATCACAGTACGGAGCGCTTCGATACCACGCCTTTTTCCGGCGGTAGCCGACACGCTGTATGGGCTGACGATGGCAGCAACTGGATTACGATGCATGCGATGATTATTGCGAGGTGTTCGCTCCACGGCTGATAGCCGTCTAAGCACGCTATGGCGAGTAGCAGATCGACGCAAAAGCAGCGTCGGCCAACTGTCCGGTGTTGCGCAGCCTGCCACCCGATTGGAGAGACGTTATGAGTGGTGCAAAAACATTCGAGATCTACCGATACGATCCAGACAAGGATGCCACGCCTCATTCGCAGGTCTTTAAGATAGAAAGGGCGGTGAATGACCGGATGCTACTGGATGTACTAATTCGCCTCAAAGCGCAGGACGAGACGCTCAGCTTCCGGCGTTCCTGTCGCGAGGGGGTATGCGGCTCTGACGCTATGAACATCAATGGCAAGAACGGTCTCGCCTGCACGACCAATCTCAACGATCTACCCAGCCACACGGTGTTGCGACCGTTACCCGGTTTACCAGTCGTACGCGATCTGATCGTCGATATGACTGCATTTTTCAAGCAGTACCATTCGATCGCGCCGTACCTGATCAACGATACCCCGCCCCCCGAGCGAGAGCGGCGCCAGTCGCCGGAGGAACGTGATCAACTCGACGGCCTCTATGAATGCATCCTGTGCGCATGTTGCTCGAGCGCGTGTCCTTCGTACTGGTGGAACCCGGATAAATACGTCGGCCCAGCGGGCTTGCTACAGGCTTATCGCTTTCTGGTTGATTCCCGCGACGAAGGAACTGCCGCACGGCTGGATAATCTCGATGACCCGTACCGTCTGTTCCGATGTCGCGCGATCCTGAACTGCACGGACGTTTGCCCCAAAGGACTGAATCCGGCAAAAGCAATCGGGGAGATCCGCACCATGCTTGCACGCAGAACTATCTGATTGATGCATTGTGATCGTACAGGAAGTGGGCAGCGACAATTGTCACGACCGGCCGTGCTGCCTGACGCTGTCTAAGGAAGGCTGGGGTGGCAATTCAACGTGCATCACGAGATGAACCAATCGAAGAACGTTCACGTATCGAGTTTCTCATCGCGCGTGACGGATTCCCGGCAACTGTCGAATGGGTTCACACCGCGGTGAAGATCTATCGGAGCGCAGTGCTTTCGAATCGACATTTCGCGTATTCCGAACCCTATCGATCTCGCTTTATCGTCGCGTATCTTGAGTTCAAGCAATGGTTGCGATCAGCTTCCACACCCTGATGAGCGCCTTGGCAGGGACCTTAATTCCGTCGAAGTGCGATCCACGGCGAACACGTTTCAGCATGCCGAGCCAAGCGCTGTCGGTGGACTCATCTGCCCCAAGAGGTGAATGATCACCGATTCAATATCTCCGTTGCCGAATACCGAGATCATCACCCGGCGCCGACTTCTCGCACTCACACAACGTGCTGCCTTTGAGGCTTTCTGCTCTCACATTGACCGCTGATAGATTGTAAGCTCGAATTAACACGCACCTTGGTGGAATATTGGGTGATCTGTGCTTGATCACGTTGACGCGAATGCGTCGTTCCGCTTCGCGAAGTTGAATGGCAGCAGGTCACTGATATCGGTATTCGGCGCACGCTGCGGCAGCCTGGTCAACACGTCGAGCAGATAGGCATACGGCTCGACTCCGCATGCTCGACAGGTCAGCATGAGGCTGTAAATGATCGCGCTGGCCTTCGCTCCGGCAACTGTGTCGCTGAACAGCCACGCCTTGCGCCCTGTTGCAAATGCGCGATCATTCTGCCCAGACCGGTGTCCACGGGAGTATTCACCAATGATCGGCTTGCTGCGTTAGCAGTGCCAGGCTCATTTCGGCTCATGGTCTGGGCATCCCAGCGATCGCTGATTGGGGAGCGACGGGAGCGCGTGGCCCAAGCACTAGCTTGGGTTCACGTCAACACATTTACCGGGCCCACGGCCCCGCCGGATCTAACCAAAGCATTTGGGCACCTCGAATGGTTTGCCGTCTCGCAACATGTAGAAGGCCGCGCGCGCGAGCTTATGCGCGAGCGCCTTCATAGCGACCACGGGCATGCGCCGGGCTTTCTTGCGCTCATAGAAGCGTCTCGCCTGCGGACAGCTGCGCATGGCAACAGCAGCAGCCTCGATGAAGGCCCAGGAGAGGTACTTGTTGCCGTTCTTGGCGTTGCCTTCGCCTTTCTTCCTCCCGTTCGAGACGCGCCTGCTTTCAACGCACCGACAGTACGAGCTGAACTGGCCGACAGTGCGGAAACGGGAAATGGTGCCCGTCTCCGGCATGATCGTGGTCGCGAGTGTGACTCCGATGCCGGGTGCAGTTTTGAGGATCGCGAACTCGGGACGCAGTTTTACTTCGCGATGAAGTATCGACTCGACTATCCTGATCTGTGCTTGCAGAGTGCGCACGACTGCGAGGTTTGCGGTCAGGGCCGTCTCGATATATGGCGGCAAACCGGGTGAGGTCACAGCGGCGCTATCGAGATGGCGGACCTGCTCTGCGTTGAGGCGCAGATTCAACTGCCGGGCCAGGATGTTCTCGATACTGAGCGTATTCAGCGTGCTTTGCTGTACGAGTTGCGCGCGCTTGCGGGCTAGATCACGCAGGCCTCTTTCCTGTGGAGGATAGATGTAACCTTCTGGCAGCAGCCCAAGGCGGAAGATATGCGCGAGAAACACGGCATCCCGTTCGTCGCCGGCGTACTTCAGGCCCTCGTACTGCTTGATGGCGGCGGTATTTGCCAGGTGGACGGCAAAGCCCGCGGCCATCCAGCCATCGACAAGCCAGTACCAGTTATATGTTGATTCCATCACGACCCTTGCAGGTCCTCGTGGAATGGCGCGAGGACCGCGATGATTGATGACAGGTCGTTAGTCAGTCGCTTGCAGTGCAGCACTCGATCCTGATCGTCGATCACGGCGACTACGGCGTTATTCGAGTGCAGATCGATGCCGCTATACTTCATTTCAGCCTCCTGAACGGGTCGGTTGCCGTCGATGCCGGTTGCGGATCGTGCCGACTTCAGCAGCGCGAAGCACGGATGGTGTCGAGTCTCGCCAGCAGTGCGCGGACCTGTGGTTCGAGCTCAGGCGGAAGACCCGTCGCCAGGATCGCATTGATCCGAGCGCGGCAGTAGTCGGGTGAGCTCACCTGGTTCGTCCAGCGTGTATTGTCTTCACGAACCAGGTGTTCGAGTTGCGTGATCATGACGCGGATATGCGCCAGTTCCTGCGCCAGATGGTGATCAACGTTCATAGGATTTCCCGGCGGGATTCGTGTTGTTGTTCTGCGGGTCGTCCAGATCGCACATAGACCGGCGGTTGCGAAGGCGGTGCCCGTGATACGTGCGGTCCATCTGCCGCAACAGCTGTGCCCGCCGATGCTCCAACCGATAATGGCCGACCATGAAAACGACTGCAAACAGCAGCACCGCGAAACCCATCAACATGCTTACCCAGCTTTCGTGCATCTTTACCTCCTTCCCACACCCGGCGACGACCTGTCAGTCGTTCGCTCGGGTGTCAGCCGCATCGTTAGACGCTCTGGCTATCTTGCGTGTCATTCATTCACCACCTCCTGCTGGTCAATACATGCAGGTTCAGCACCATGTCTGTGGTGCCGGTATCGTGGTCATCACCTCGTCGCCTCGTTCGCTGGCCCGATCGTGCACCGGGCGGTTCCTGGAACGGCCATCGCCGCTACATCGAAGCTGCTTCGGGTGACCTCGACCGCCTGCCGACCGGTTTCCTGCATAGTTTCATACAGTTTGCGGGCGGCGGTGATAGTGGAATTGAGCGCGGCCACAGCGGACCCGGAGCCCACGGGCGCGGTTTTCGCGACGTCCTCCGCCAGTGTCCTGACCCGGTGACCATACGCTTCCCACTGCGCCTGCGCGAACCGCATAAAGTCGACTTGAATCGACGCTGCGATCTCGAGAAGCTGGTGGTTCCGGGCCTGGATCCTCTCTGCCGTCTGCGCAGCAAGGCTGTCATGCAGCCGCAGCCATTCCTGTGGTTCCCTGACGGCAAGCGCCTTCTGCGTCCGGTCGAGCTGACCGGCCAGCGTCGACCGGGTCGCCTCCATGTTCAGCCGGGCCAGCTTGTCGATGCCCTTGACGATTCCGTTGGTCAGGCTGAAAAGGTTGTCGAGGTGCGCCTTTTGGGTTGCAGCAATCTGTTCATGGGACAGCATCATGTCTCTCCTTCAGGGGTGATCTCGCGTGGCTTAGGGCCGTGCGATGGATCGGGTGACGCGCCGACGAGGTGCGCAGCATGCGCAGTCACATCCATCGATTTGCAGAGGGGCGATCCGACTGGATCCTCCGCGCGCATGTAGTCGCCATCGACAGCCAGATCGTGGCAGTGCTGGTGCTGGTGAAGCGTTCGGTAGCATGATTCCGGGATAACCGGGCGTCGGCGGATCCTGCTCAACGTGTTCGCACCATGGCTCGAAGCACGGAGTTGCCCGCGCTGGTAAGGCGGGGACGCTGACGTCCGGACGCGAGCTGTTCGAATGCAACAAGTTGACGCTTCAGCAACGTGCCAAGCTCTTCGCGGGTCGGGTCGATCTGGTCGGCCGCTGCGTTGACTAACATCAAGGTGGCGAATTCATGGGGGCTCAACATGTCGGTCTCTCCGATTATCTGGATCTTTGTGGGAAAAAGTATCGCGTTCGCACCACACATATAGACCTTCCGTCAGTCTCGAGGTGCGATATCTGAATCTGACTCACCAGGCTACGCCCTGCGCCGGCTCTCCGGCTGCAACAGGATTTCTCTGATGACATATTGGATCGGTACGCCGCGTGGCGGCCGGCATACCACGGTCTGGCCGCGACGCGCACCGAGTAACGCGATGCCGGCGGGTGACAGCACAGACAGTCGCCCTCGCAGGTAGTCCGCCTCGTCCGGATAGACCAGCGTCCACGTATGTGCGTGAGCGCCGTCGACCGTTGTGCATTGGACGGTCGTGTTCATCGTGACGACGTCCGGTGGAATCTCGGTGTGGTCGACAACAACGGCTGTTGATTCGAGTGCTTCCACCAACGCGCGCTGCTGGGCCGACACCGTTGGCAGGAGCACACATGCCCTGAGGCTATCCATGTCGGGTTCCGAAAGGATCGGCGGGACTTCGGCATGTGCATTCGCAGTCATGGATGAAGAGGTTCCGGCAAACGACATGTGTGCCTCCGGCAGGAATACAGATTACAGATGTCCGCGCAATGACTGTCATTCCATACGTCCAGCCACGAATCATCGAAAAAGACCAGGCGGTCAACTACGCCGGACTGGATAACTTCGCGCACGACCTTCCGGTTGACAAACGCGCCGGGACGCTCATCCGCGAAAACAACCTGCATCAGGGGGCTGAAACGCTGGGTGGCTTCCCTGAAGCTCGCATCCTGTGACGGTTCTGGCATTCCCAGCCAATACAGGAGCGCTGCTGTTGGAACGGAAGGATCCCTAACCACGAAGCGCAATGTTCCGTCACTCCTGCATCTTGATATAGTCTGCATAGCGAAGCATGTTCCTATGTTGTCGAGTGAAACATCAAGACTGCCGCGCGCGATTGTCCAGACGACTGACGTTGCCGCTGTTTTTCGTCAGTTGATGGTCGACCCAGATTCTTCCCCATCTGGTCGCATAACGCAGGGCCTGCCGTGCGTCGTAGAAGTGGTCCAGGGCGCGAACGTGACGTGATGGAAATCCAGGGCGCCCAATCACCAGATCGGCCGCATACAGCTCGCTAGACGTCGGCCTGGCATAGGCATTCAGGCGGTAGCCTTTGTATTCAGCGCAACAGTTCAGCGGGTCAGTACGCCCCGTCTGCAAAAGGATGGCCGGCATATCAGCAGCCCGACACGTAATCGAAATGGCGGGTGTCGCACCAGGCTCCAGCGCCTCGTTTGAACGTTTGGTTTGCGTTTCCATGGTTTCCCCGGTTGCTCGCATAGGCCCTTGTCGCGTCTCGGACGTGCGACGAACGGCCGCACATTCGCAGCGCAACGAGGATCTGGTGGAATGCGTCATTCGCCCACGCACGTGCATGCAGCACGTCAGGTCGCGGCATCCCGAAGGAAAGACGCGACCGTGGACGGTCGTAGGCGGCCAGCTAAGGTAGGGGGCCCGGGCCTTCGCGGTAGTGTGTTACGCGAAGGGCCGGGCAAAAGGAAGTGCTGACTTGTCCGCGGGACCTCCGCGGCTCCAGCGGGGTCTCACAATCCCAGTCTTCCGACGCCAACCGCGTCCCGTTCCGGCTTGGGCCGGAACGGGACACGACGTGAGAAGAGGATTCGGGATGAAAGACATGGCAATGGTTTCAACAGGAACTGGGTGGCTGAACAATCAGGAATGCGTACAGCCTCATTAAAGCCCATTTGGCATGAATATGCAAGGTTATTGAAAGATATGGTAGGTCTGCGCAGAATCGCTTATCCGTTACCTGAACAGGCGATGAAACAACTGGCGCCCGCATGTCCGCGGAGGACACGCGAGGACGTGTTCATCCCCCATACAACGAACTTGCTGTGTTTGTTATCGTGTTGTAAGGTATGGGCAGCGCGCACACTACCACTGAACAACGTTCGCTGACGTGCCGGACGTAACCACCGGGGGCAGGTGGATGCGACTCCGTCCGAGCGGGGCAAGATGGTCAGCCGGTTCTCGTCGATGTGGTGCCGCTGCCCGTTCCACATTACCGTGTTCGACAGCGGGATCGCGGCTACCCCCCAAGGTTAAGGCTGCCGGCGCGATAGCGCTGGTTCTGTTAAGGGGGGCCCGGATGTGCGAGTTGCAGACCTCTCCCGTATTCAGTCTCGGGCACACGCGGTATCACCGATGTCGGATCGATCCTGCAGCACGTTGAGCGGGAAGAGCTTGTGTTCGCCGCCGCCCGGTTTGTTCAATCCGGAAGCAGGCCTGTCCTGTCACGGATAGGCACTGAGCTTGCGCAGGACAGGCGAGTCGTCAACCGTTTACTTGTGAATTGAGCCGGGCCACGTCAACGAATTCGCGCGCCATCAGCTCCGATTGATCGTCTCACCGATCACAGCTTGCACGACATCCGGATAGCGTATAGCTCAACTGAGCATCCTGAATATCAATAACGCGATGTTTGTCAGAGGCCGCGCCGGCCCATACCATATAACGATTTGCAGGACATGTTCTGCCGAGGACCGACCAGAGAACCGAATGGACCATAACGTTTCTGTGATCACGACCATTGCCTCCGGCTTCAGTGTCGCGTTGATCCTCGGATTTATTGCCGAGCGAATCAAAATACCGGCGTTGGTCGGCTATCTGGTTGCCGGCATCATCATCGGTCCGGCCACGCCTGGTTTCGTTGCTGACACACATATCGCCTCCCAGCTGTCAGAAATCGGCGTCATGCTGCTGATGTTTGGCGTTGGTTTGCATTTCTCGATCAATGATCTTTTGGCGGTCAAGCGCATTGCGGTGCCCGGCGCAGTGGTGCAGATGGCCATGGCGACAGTGCTGGGCATGCTGGTGTCCTGTGGTGGGGATGGAGCTGGGGTAGCGGATTGATCTTCGGCCTGTCGCTTTCTTGCGCCAGTACCGTGGTGCTACTCAAGGCGATGGAAACCCGAGGCGTACTCAACACCATGAACGGGAGAATCGCTGTCGGCTGGCTCGTAGTCGAGGACCTGGTCACCGTGCTGGTTCTGGTGTTGCTGTTACCGCTCGCTGACGTGCTGGGCGGCTCTTTTGCAACACAGGTGGCGGCCCAACCTTTGTGGGTGACGATCGGGAAAACACTGCTGCAAGTGGGGGCCTTCATTGCCCTGATGCTGATCGCAGGTCGCCGTATATTGCCGTGGCTGTTGTGGCAGGTGTCGCGCACCGGCTCGCGTGAACTGTTCACCTTTTCGGTCATCGCGTCCGCCATCGGCATTGCCTACGGCGCCTCCGAGCTGTTCGGGGTGTCGTTTGCACTGGGCGCATTCTTCGCCGGCATGGTAATGCGCGGGTCGGAGTTCAGCCACCGCGCTGCCCAGGAATCCTTACCGTTGCGCGATGCCTTCTCGGTGCTGTTCTTTGTGTCGGTGGGCATGTTATTCGTGCCCGGCATTCTGCTGGAACAGCCGCTGCGGGTTCTTGGCGTGGTCTCCATCATCGTCTTTGGCAAGTCCGTCGCGGCATTCGCTCTCGTCCTGGCTTTTCGTTACCCACTCAACACGGCATTGACGGTCTCGGCCAGCCTCGCTCAGATCGGGGAGTTCTCGTTCATCCTGGCTGGTCTTGGACTTGCACTCGGATTGCTGTCTCCTGAGGGGATGAGTCTGGTGCTTGCCGGCGCGCTGATCTCCATTGCCTTGAATCCGCTGCTGTTTGGGACCATCGAACCGATAAGACGCTGGACGCTTCAATATTCCGACCTGGCTCGCCGTCTGGAACGACGGGGCGACCCCTGTGCCGAACTGCCGATGCGCACCGAGCGCAGGTACCTTGAAGGGCAGGTTGTGCTGGTGGGACACGGACGTGTGGGTCGTCGCATCGCTACTGCGCTCGATGCACACGGGATCCCCTATGTGGTGGCCGAGCAGAACCGCGAGCTGGTCGAGATCCTGCGTAATAAGGGCGTTGCCGCGGTGTCTGGGGACGCGACGGAACCGGCCGTGCTGATTCAGGCGCATATCGCTGATGCAGCCATGCTGGTGGTCGCAACGCCCGATTCGCGCAATGTCCCTCAAATGGTCGAGACGGCTCGCTCGCTTAATCCCGATATCGAAATCGTCTTACGTACGCACAGCGAGGACGAGTCGCAGATGCTCCGCAAGGAGGGTATCGGGACAGTGTTCTTTGGAGAGGAAGAACTGGCCAGGGGCATGACGGCGCATGTCGTTAAACGCTTTGCGCCGCAGTCAGACGGCACAAAGCCTCTCACGCCTGAAGACATCGCGAGCGAACATTAAGTTGGGCGACACCAATCCCGGCTGACGCTTGCCTTATTCCGGCAACCAGGTTTAAATGACCTGTAAGTTTTCCTGGCTTTTCCAGAAGTCTTTCTTCGTTCGGAGGCCATAGCTGTGTTTCTAGTTTTGTTTTATTCCTTCAGGGCGATCCTCCATCCCGGTGTAGCCGGAGCGTGGGCGACCGCGCGCAGGAATCCAGAAATAGCAAAACGCATCCGGAGCCGCGTCTGTCCTGCGGACAAGTCAGCACTTCTTTCTGCCCAGTGCTCCGCCTGACTACCAAACGATAGTCAGCGGAAGCCGGGCCAAGCCTCCCAGGCACCCCACGACCAATATGCGACAGTAGCGAATCCGTCAGGAAATCGCTATGTGATCACGCTTGTGCGTGATCATCCGGTCGGGGGGGCGATCTCGACTCGAGCCCCGGTTGCGTTGCTCTGCGGCGCGGCGTGTTGTGGCCTTCGCAGTTCGCGTGGCGGGCTACGTATGGTTGGTTCAACTACGTCATGAAAACGCAAACTCGATACCTGTCGATGGTCTTCGATGAAGATACGACTCGCTTTCCTGGTCATCTGCTTGCCGAGACGGAGGCAGCATTTTGTCCAGCCGTCCGTTCTACGAGTCAGATAGTCCGCGTGGAATACCTTGCAGGTTATCGCCTGACAGCGAGCACTGGGAGAACAGGAGCCGGTCTTTATCCGGCCAACATTCTCGTCGAACGGCCCGGCAACCGCATGGATGCTTTCCACGCGCTGGAACTTTTCCACGACGCAGGTCAGGCCGTGTTATACGCGGCAGAGTGGGGAAGACGTTGGGTACAGCAATGAATGACTCGCGCGAGGCACGCTGCCGGGAATCGTGTGACGCCAGTTCCTGGCCACCTCGGCGGAACGGGCAAACGGAGGTTCGCGGATATGAAGAACACTGCAGACTTTTCAAGCCGCACCAGTATTGCGCTTCGTCGCGCGGGACGTTGAGATCCCGTGCGCGGGGCAACTCTTCTGGCTGGGAGCCGCGGAACCGTCGCAAGCCTGGAGTTTCTTTGAGGCGACGCAACGCTTCGGTTCGTTGATGCTAGTTGTGCTGCCAGCTGAGTGTCGTGGCGTGTTCGTGAACCGGTTAGCAATCCGCTACGTTATTTCGCATGGTTTGACGGGTGTCCTCGCAAGTAGCGCCATTGGTGTGTTCAGGCCAACGGGGAGTGACATGGACGACGGCTATTACTGGGTGTTGTTGATCTTTCTGACGTTGGTACTCCTATTCGGGCTGGTCTCTGCGCTCTCCGATCTCGTTAACGATGAGCGTGCAATTGTCCGGCCTCCGGAGCGATCTCTGCAGAAGGCCAGCCTTCGCACGCCTTCCATGACGGCATGTGTTCAGCGAATGCGCGGAGCGTCGGAACGGCATGGTCGGGGCCGCGCCAGGTCGGATGCCGGCCCCAGAATTGGCCAGCGAAGAAGGCTGAGATGTCCAATGGGCGTGTCACGTTGACGCGTGAGCGGAATAAGACGACGTGATGACAAAAAATGGGTCGCTTTGCTATGGCCATCGGTTTGCAGCGACTTCGTCAGCCGCACAAGGTGATGCACTCACGGTTACAGCTGAGCCCGCAGGATATTCCGGAATCTCTTTTGAGCGGAGGTGAAGGGCACACGTGAGAAAAGGTTCTGTCGCATTAGGGCTACGCTGAAAAAGGTCAACGCCGTTGGGCGGTGAATCGTTAAATGCGGATGAAACAACAGACCCTTGCGATGGCGGCCGATCAAGGCGCCGGATTTGAACAGTACCGTTGGCCAACCAAACGTGATGTGTTCCTTGAGACGATGGAACAGATCGTGCCGTGGACGCAGTTGTGCGAGGTTGTCGAGCCGCACTATCCGAAGGGCCAAGGCGGGCGACCGCCAGTTGGTCTGGAGCGCATGCTGCGCATGCACTTTGTGCAGCATTGGTTCAACCTGGCGGATGAAGCCTGCGAGGAAGCGTTGCTGGACAGCACCGCATTGCGGCGATTCGTTGGGATTGACCTGGGGCGCGAGCGCGTGCCTGACGGCACGACGCTGTTGAAGTTCCGCAGATTGCTGGAGCGCAACAAGCTTGGCGAGCAGTTGTTTGCCAAGGTCGGCGAGGTACTGCAAGGGCGTGGCCTGAAGGTAGGCACCGGCACCATCGTGAATGCGACCATCATCGGTGCACCCAGTTCCACGAAGAATGCGGACAAGGCGCGAGACCCCGAAATGCATCAGACGCGGAAGGGCCAGCAGTGGTACTTCGGGATGAAGCTGCACATCGGTGTCGATAGCCAGACGGGACTGGCACACAGCGCGGTAGTGACCGCTGCGAACGTGCATGACAAGCATCCGCTGCCGGCTTTGCTGCACGGCGCCGAGCGGCGTGTGTACGGCGACAGCGCATATGCGAGCCAGAAGGAAGCCATCGCCAGCAAGGCAGCGCAAGCGAAGGACTTTACCAACCAGCGCGTGCGCAACCGCAGTGGCGAAGTCGACCAGACCAGGCGCACGAAGAACCGTAATAAGTCCCGGATACACGCCCGGGTCGAGCACGTCTTCGCGGTGGTCAAGCGGCTGTGGGGTTTCGTCAAGGTGCGCTATCGCGGCCTGGCGAAGAACGTCACGCGCGCCTTCACCGCACTGGCGTTGAGCAACATCTACATGAGCCGCGAGCGACTCATGGCACAGGTGCGTCCATGAGCGGCCAAAGTGGGTCGAGAGACCCGCTTATAAGGCCCTGCGGGGGCAGGAAATCGAACCAATTGCGTCGCTGATCTCGCATTCCGAAATTTAGCTGCAAGCCGTCGGCGAAAACGGCGGCTTCTTCAGCGTAGCCTTAGCGCGGTCAAGTAGAATCGCTCGAACCACAGCGCATGACGAGCATGATGGCAATGACGAAGACGCCACGTAAGACGCTGCCCCCCGGCATTGGCAAGGTACTGAGGCGACTGCACTATCCGCTGGACGTGATCCTGCTGTGCGTGCGCTGGTATATGGCGTATTCGCTGAGCCTGCGCAACCTCGAGGAAATGATGGCCGAGCGGGGTATCGAGGTAGATCATTCGAGCGTGCACCGCTGGGTCATCAAACTGCTGCCGGTGTTTGAAAAGGCAGTTCGCCGTCGCAAGCGCCCGGTAGGCATGAGCTGGCGCGTCGACGAGACCTACGTCAAGATCTGTTAGCGCCGATGTAAAAATGACCCAGTGGGGGTGCGGACACTGACCGCAGACCAGGTCGTCACCCTCGCGCCGCGTACCGGCCGCTTGCGTGCATTCTTCGAGCAACTCGACGATGAGTTGCCCGCGCGCTATCTGCTGACACCGATTTATGAGGAGAAGGGTACGGCGATGCGGGCGGTTGCGGTCCCGCCGCGCGACGCCGCAACGTCGGCATCCCGCCAGGCTGCTGACGTTGAACGCGACCGGCTCCAATGTCAGCTAAGGCAGAGAATTTTTAGCGGAGCGGACGCGGATTTCGTGCCGTGCCTGCGCTCCGAGCCGGTCGCCCGGATCATGTGCTCCCGAAAATCCTCACCATTCGGAATCAACTGGTGCGGCACATCCGCACGGACGTTCTCCAAAAGCCGCATCGAGCTGACGGGCACGTTTCACTTCGTCGCCCTGCAGATAAATCGAGGTGGTGGCGACCGACGCGTGCCATAGATTGTCGCGCATGGTCGTCAGCTCCGCGCTGCGGGTGAGCGCGTGCGACGCATGCGTATGCCGCATCCAGCCCCCGGTGTCACAATAGTTGTCGCCTCTGAATTTTCTTAAATTGAAGAGTCAGAGGTGCAGGTTGAAGGCGAAACAAACGTATTCTGTCGAGTTCAAAGAGCAAGCGCTGTCGAAAGTTTTGCAGCGCGGGAGCCGCACGGTTGGATCGGTGGCCGACGAATTGAACATGAATTTACTGACATTAAGGAAGTGGATGAGAGGTAGCGCCGCTGCGGGTCGGAGCTCAGGCTCCGGACTAGCAAAACGTCCAGAAGACTGGTCGCCGGAAGAACGGCTGCTGGCTTTGCATGAGAGCCACGGCCTGGTCGACGAAGCACTGAACGCGTGGTGTCGTGAGCGGGGGCTGTTCGCTCATCATCTCACGCAGTGGCGCATGGATTTTTGCGCCGTCGGCGGGACCGGCGGTCGGCGTGAGAACGGCCAGGAAGTACGGGATCTGAAGCAAGCCAATGTCCAATTACAGCGCGAATTGAACCGCAAGGAGAAAGCGCTGGCGGAGGCGGCGGCGCTGTTGGTGCTGCAAAAAAAGTATCGTGCGCTGTTCGAGGGCGAGGCCGAATGACAGCCCTTGAAGAGCGCAAGACATTGATCGGCCTGATCAGCGAGGCGACCCTGGCGGGGGCTCGCCAGGCGCCCGCGTGTGAGATGCTGGGGCTGAGCGCACGGACGGTTCAGCGTTGGCAAGGTGGCGAACCTGACGCGGTGGACGGGCGCTCGTTACGACACCATGAGCCATCTCACAAGCTGAGCGCCGAGGAACGCACCGAGCTGCTGGCAGTTGCGAACTCGGCCGAGTTTGGTCATTTGCCGCCGAGCCAGATCGTGCCTCGGCTGGCTGACCAGCAACGCTATATCGCCTCGGAGTCGACGTTCTATCGGGTGCTGAAAGCCGAGAAGCAGCTTGCCCATCGGCGCAGTGAACGGCCGGTCAAATCATGCGGCAAACCACGAGCGGTTCGCGCGGACGCGCCGAATCAGCTTTACAGTTGGGACATCACGTACTTGCCGGCGACGATCCGCGGGCAGTACTTTTATCTGTATCTGTTTATGGACGTGTTCAGCCGCAAGATCGTCGGCTGGCAGGTCTACGCCGAAGAGAGTAGCGCCCAGGCCAGCGAGGTGCTCAAGGATCTATGCGCGCGTGAGGCGATACAGCCCAACCAGGTAATTTTGCACTCCGACAACGGCGGCCCAATGAAGGGCGCCACGATGCTTGCCACCTTGCAGGCCTTGGGCGTGATGCCGTCGTTGAGTCGCCCCGGCGTGAGCAACGACAACCCCTATTCGGAATCGTTGTTCAAAACGCTGAAGTACCGGCCCGCTTATCCGTTAGAGGCATTCGATACCCTGTTCGCCGCCCGCACCTGGGTTGCAGAACTGGTGCGCTGGTACAACCACGAACACCGCCACAGTGCGATCCGTTTCGTGACGCCGGCCCAGCGCCATGCGAATCTTGATCAGGACATCCTCGAGCGCCGCAAGGCGCTCTACGAGGGTGCGCGCGAACGTCATCCGCTACGATGGAAAGGTGCCACGCGGGACTGGCAGCGCGTTCATGTCGTGCATCTGAATCCCGATCGTGCTGAGCCGACGGTCAACATTCGACGACCCCGTAACCAGGAATTAAAAGCAGCCTGAATTCAAAACGTCGAGGCGACAACTAGCTGGAAAACTTCCGCCAGTGTGGACTGGCCCGCCGCAAGCGGCAAGTGATCGGCTTCGATCAGTTCAACAGCCTGCCGGAAAAGCCATCGCATCATGTGCACCGGTGTGGCTAGGTGAAAACGATGACGCATCGAAAGCCATGTGGCTATTGCGCAGCCCATATTTATGCCGCACAATCGCCAAAAAATCCCACAACGTGTGTCGTGGTATACACAAAGTGTCGGGGAAAAACGAACTGCATGGTTGACCAGCGGGATACTCGGAGTCGTGGATACGTGGAGACATCCAATATGAAAGAATTAGCCGCCCGGAATGTGGGCGCGAGATCGAGCAGCAACTGGTATCGCGGATGGTTTTTGCTGCTGCTGGTGCTGATCTATGCGTCGAGCTTCGTCGATCGCATCATCGTTGCGGTCGTTGGTCAGGCCGTGAAGATGGACATGAGCCTCAGCGATTTTCAGGTCGGCTTGCTGGGGGGCCTCGCATTTTCGGTCTTCTATTCGGTGCTCGGCTTGCCGATTGCGCGTCTGGCCGACAAATTCAACCGCGTCGTGCTGATCTCGATCTCGATAGTCGCCTGGTCGGCGATGACCGCGCTGTGCGGCACGGCAGGCAGCTTCTGGCAACTGATGCTATATCGCCTCGGCGTGGGTGTCGGCGAAGCCGGCAGCACGCCGACCTCGCACTCGTTGATCGCCGACGAGTTCGGTCCGCGCCGCCGTGCTAGCGCGCTCGCGATCTATGCGCTGGGCCCGCCCATCGGCGTGCTGGCCGGCGCGTTCGGCGGCGGCTGGCTCGTGCAGCATCTGGGCTGGCGTCCGGTGTTCTATGTGGTCGGCCTGCCGGGTCTCGTGTTTGGCCTGCTGGCATGGCTTACGCTGCGTGAGCCCCAGCGCGGCGGCGCGGATGGTGTCGCAGCCGGCAGCAGCGCCAGTGCACCGCCTCTCAGCGAAGTGTTCAAACTGCTGACCTCGAGTCGCGCCTTCGTGCAGATGCTGCTCGGTACGGTGATCGGTGCGTTTGGCCAGTACGGTATCAACCTGTTCATCCCGATGTATTTCATCCGCGTCTACAACATGAGCTTTGCTCAGGCCGGCCTGATTTTCGGTCTGGTGCTCGGCGTGGGCGGCATCATCGGCAATACGCTCGGCGGCGTGTCGGCTGACTGGGCCAGCGCGAAGGATCGCCGCTGGTATGCGCGGATCCCGGCGCTCGGCACTGGACTCGGTTTCCCGCTACTGGCGCTCGCCTTTCTCGCGGATCAGTGGCAGGTGAGCGTGGCGCTGCTGTTCATCGGCACGATACTGCTGAACACGTGGAACGGTCCGACCTTCGCGGTGGTGCAGAGCATTGTCGAGCCGCGCATGCGGGCTACCGCGTCGGCCATCGTGTTCCTGCTGATGAACCTGATCGGTCAGGGCCTCGGTACGCCGGTGGTGGGTTTCCTCAGCGATCGATTCGCATCGCAACTGTTCACCCAAGGTAATTTTCAGGCGGTGTGTACTGCGCCGAAGGGACCGCATGGTGCCGCGCCGATGTTGCAGGGTCCGTTTGCATCGGCTTGTCATGACGCTTCGGCCAATGGTGTGCGCTATGCCATGCTGACGGTGAGCGTGGTGTTGATCTGGTCGGCCTTCCATTACTTCCGTGCGGCGCGCCATCTGAAGAACCGCTAATAAGCCCTGTCTGGCGACTATTTCCGACGGCGCCGTGTGCAAACACGGCGCCGTTTTTCGCTGGGCTAATCTGGAGTTGGGAGACCTGGTATACCGATGCGGTATCATAGGGATGCATACTGCTGTGGAATTTCCCTTTTAACCTCTTAATGTTTGTCATTCTCGTTCGATGAGCCAGGTCCCAAAATTGAGCAGGTCGGCGGAAATCAAGGCGCTTCTCGAAGCGGAAATTGAGCGTGGTGAGCTTGCGCCGGGCGCAACGCTCGACGAGCGGGCGCTTGCGGCACGATTCAATGTCTCACGAACGCCGATCCGCGAGGCGCTTCAGCAGCTTGCCGCCCAGCGGTATGTACAGATTGTGCCGCGGCAGGGTGTGTTCGTGAACAAGATGTCGGTGCCGCAACTGCGCGACGTGCTCGAACTGCTCAGCGAGCTCGAGGTGGTGTCGGCCCGCCTCGCTGCGCGGCGCATGAACGATAAGCAACGCGCGGCCCTGCAAAAGGCGATTGACGAAGGCGTAGCTGCTTTGGAGGAAAACGATGCACGCGGTTTTGCCCGCGCCAATGTGGCATTTCACGAAGTGATCTGCAGTGCCTGCCATAACGATTATCTGGCCGATCAGATTCGTTCGATCCGCCGCCTGATCTCGCGTTACCGGCCCAAGCCGTTCCTCGCGCCGAGTCGACGCGAAAAGGCCATCGCGGATCACCAGAAGCTCGCGCAAGCCTTGCTGTCCGGCGATGAAAGCGCGGCCGAAGCCGCCATGGCCGAGCATTCCCCGGGCGGCGACGCGGGCTTTTCGGAATTCCTCGCGACGTTGCCGAGCGAATACTTCGCCAGCGCGCCTGCGCCCGGCCGCGAAGTCGATTCTTCGTCGATGGAACCGCTCTACGAGGACGATTGACAGACTGCGCACCTGCTCGCGGCGTTCCGAATCACATACCCCGTGCCCCTGGTTAGAGCCGATGCTCCCCGGGGGCTTTTTTTTGGGGTGGATAGGCTTAGTAGCGGGCGCGGCGCAATAGGTATACATACAGGGCGTTGCGCGTATGCATCGCCGTGCTGCGCGATCGCGTCGCCCGCACTGCCTTTTGCCGGCCAGCATTCTCCCGGTTGTGAGGCATGTGTCCGCTCTGGCAGGCCTCCGCAGCTAATCTCGCCCGTTTACATGACGGCATCAAGGAAAACCATAACCCATTTTCTTCATTGTATTTCTTGCACCGCTCACAGGTATGCGAAACAATACTTTAAATATTCCAGCGAGGCGTTCGTGGGATATAAAAGGCTGCTTCATTAGTGTGACAAATGCTGAGCCAGTCATACTACCAAGGATGGACGGGCAGATTGCGACGCTACCGGTAGATTTTTGTTCAATCAGAAGAGAGGGTGGAGACGGAGATGAAGAAAAAAGTAATGGTGGGCGCGATTGCCGCGCTCGCTTCGGTAGGTGCCTGTGCACAAAGCAGCGTCTCCCTGTACGGGATTATCGACAATGGCCTTACCTACGTGAACAACGTAAAAGGCAGCTCCCAGTTCAAGCTCGATGACGGTATCAACCAGGCTTCGCGGTGGGGCCTGCATGGCACCGAAGATATGGGGGGCGGTCTGAAGGCGATCTTCACGCTCGAAAACGGTTTCTCGCTGAATACCGGTACCGCTACTCATGGTGGCGCCCTGTTTGGTCGCCGCGCTTTTGTCGGTCTGTCTAGCGAGAAGTTCGGTACCCTGATTGCCGGTTACGACTACGACTTCATCTACGATTACATTTCGTACTACGCGAACGTTGCCCAGTTCGCGCCGTCGTATGCGTTCCACGGTGCGTATGACGTCGACCGCCTGGCGGGTGAGCCGGTCAGCAATATGGTGCGTTATGAAACGCCGGTCTGGCATGGTTTCGGTGCTGGCCTGATGTATGGTTTCAGCAATACACCGGGTCGTCTCGGCGGTACGTTTAACGGTGCAGCGAGCGTGTTCAGTGCTGGCCTGAAGTACAGCCCTTCCGGTACGTTCAACGCGCCGTATTCGGTGGCCGCAAGCTTTACCCGCACGCAAGGTGGTGCCGTCGGTGCAACTGGCGGACCGGGCGCAGGTACGATGGCGCAATACGCGTTGCAGGCCGACGCGATTTACACGGCAGCGTTGGCTGGCCAGGTGCATCTCGGTGATCGTTTCGCCTTGAACGGAGTGACACGTACACGAGTGCGAATAGCCGGACGCTTGGCACCGTGGTGTCAAGCGGCTATGAAGCAGGCGTGACCTATCAGGCTTCGCCGTTTGTGACGTTGGGTGCTGGTTTTACCTACATGGATCAGCGTCAGCTCGGCAAATTCAATCTCTATAGCTTCGGTGCCGACTATCGCTTGTCTAAGCGTACGGACGTGTATGCCTTTGGTACCCTGCAGCATGCATTTGCAGGTCGCCAATTTGCTGACAACTTCCTGATTTCGACGCCGATGTCGTACGGCGCCACCGTCGGTACGAAGGCAATTTATGGAAATGGCCGTTCGAGCACGGCCAACCAGCTCGCTGTGCAGGTCGGTATCCGTCACACGTTCTAAGCCGTCAGGAAAAACCGGTGTAGGCATGCACCGGGTTTCCCGGCATGCCGTGCCTCAGGCGCCACGCTACGCGTGGCGTTTTCTTTCGTCCTGAGTTGATGCTCACGTGATGAATGTGGCCGCGCATTTGATTCGCGGCGAGGCCTGAATGGTTTCGCCAACCCGGCCGCCGCAGAACACGCAAGAATGTGGACACCGGCGTCAACGGCGGCTAATCGCAGTCGATGTCACCTCTGCGAAAGCGCAGCCAGTCTGCGATACGCCAAGAGCGGCGATGTAAGCCATGAGATTTCGAGTTGCTCCGTTGCCTTGGCGGACAACGCGGCGGTCAATGCTGCCATCACGTTTTTGCTTGATGGACTTTGAGGTTTGCAGCAAGGCGTTCGCGTAACTGATCTGGATCTCGCCCGGCAAGCAGGATCACGCCAGGTTGCCTGGTTGTGCGCATGGGAGAGACTTCGCGCCGACAGAATTCCTTCGTGCTTGATTACGGACGATCCGTGGCCAGAATGCCTTAAGAGGTACGCTGACGGGCAACGATGCAGTGACAGTTGTTGCCATCAAGGAACAAAGGCCAGACACTCATCCACGTGAGGTCTGGCCTTTGTATTCGAGTCATGCTGCCGCGTGAAGGGGGCAGGATGCTTTAATGGGGGAGATCAGAGATCGGCAAACCTGCCGTTGCTGGCCGCGAGCTTTTCGAGCAGCGGCGCCGGCTTCCACCAGTAGCCATATTCTTCGTACAGACGCTTGATGTCGTGATACACATTGGCGAGACCGATCTGGTCGGCGTAGTACATTGGGCCGCCGCGCTTGGCCGGGAAGCCGTATCCGGTCGCGTACACGACGTCGATATCACTTGCGCGCAGCGCGATACCCTGTTCGAGCAGCTTCGCGCCTTCGTTGATCATGCCGTACATGCAGCGCTTGATGATCTCTTCCTGGGAGATCTGACGGCGCGTGATGCCCATGCGTGCCGATTCGTCCACGATGTACTGCTCGATTTCCGGATCGCGATGCGGCGTGCGGTCGCCCGCTTCATAGCGGTACCAGCCCTTGCCGCTCTTCTGACCGAGGCGGCCCATGTCGACCAGCTTCATGATCAGGTCGTTCCAGCGGCGGTCGTTCGGACGCGTGGCTATCTGCGCCTTGCGCGTCTGGTAACCGACGTCGTTACCGGCCATGTCGTGCACCGCGAAAATACCCATCGCGTAGCCGAAATCCTTGAGCGCGGCATCGACTTCGTGCGGCAGTGCGCCGTCTTCGACCAGGAAGTGAGCTTCGCGGTTGTAGCTGCGGAACAGCGCGTTGCCGATAAACCCCGGGTACACGAGCGAGTACACCGACACCTTGCCCATGCGGCGGCCGAGTTCCATCAGCGTGACGACTGCTTCGTCGGAGGTTTTGTCGGCACGCACGACCTCGAGCAGGCGCATCACCTGCGCCGGGCTGAAGAAGTGTGCGCCCACCACGTCCTGCGCGCGCTTCGTGACAGCGGCGATCTCGTTGATGTCGAGACCCGACGTATTGGTCGCGAGGGTCGCGCCAGCCTTCGCGTGCTGATCGAGTTCGCGGAAGATGCCTTGCTTGAGGCCGAGGTCTTCGAACACGGCTTCGATGACGATGTCGGCGTCCTTGACGTCGGCGATCGCGGTCGAGCCCGTGATCAGCGCGAGGCGCGCATCGCGCGTGGATTCGTCCAGCTTGCCGCGCCTGATGCTCTGGTTGTAGTTGTCGCGAATGCGTGCGAGGCCACGCTGCAGGCCTTCCTCATTGGCGTCGATCAGCGTGACCAGGATGCCGGCCGCAACGAGCGCCATCGCGATGCCGCCGCCCATCGTGCCTGCGCCGATCACGGCTGCGCGCTCGATATCGCGCGGCTTGACGCCGGCAGCAACGGGGATTTGCGCGGCGGCCTTTTCGGCGGCCTTCACATGGGCCAGTGCTGCGGATTCCGGCGGCGTGAGTTCTGCGGGTGCGTTCATGCTTGCGTTACTCCGGCTTGACGAGTTTGGCGTTTCCGTCCACGAAATTCTGCAGACGTGTGGCGGTTTCGGGCGAGCGCATCATGTTCGAGCTCATGTACTCCAGGAACAGGCCGTCCTCGTGCGAGAGGTCGTTGACGCGCGGCAGCAGGTTGGTGATGCGCCAGTTGGTGTCGGGCACGTTCTGCGCGATCCTTGCTGCGATTTCCTTCGCCTTCTCAAGCGCGCCGCCTTCGGGCGTCACGTAGGTGATGATGTGCTCGCGCTGACCTTCTTCTGCGTTCAGCAGGCGGCCGGTCAACATCATGTCGGCCATCACGGTGTAGCCGACCACGCGCTGGATGCGCACGGTACCGCCGCCACCGACGAAAATACCGCGCTGCCCTTCGGGCAGGCCGAAGAAGCAGGTCTTGTCGCCGACGCGAACATGCGCTGCGGTCGCCAGTTCCAGACCACCGCCCACCACGGCGCCGTGCAGCGCCGCGACGAACGGGATCGGGCCGCGCGCGATCATGTCGAACACTTCATGCCACGAGTGGCGGCGGCGCTTCTTCGGAGGCGCCGTCTGGCCGGTCGCACGGGACAGCGCCTCGCGCAGGTCGAGGCCGGCCGAGAAGTTGCCGCCATGGCCGTAGATCACGCCGCACATGGCTTCGTCGCTGGCGCGGTTGACCGCGTCGCGCAATTGGCAAATCACGTCTTCGTTGATTGCGTTGCGCTTTTCGGGGCGATTCAGACCGATCAACGCCACAGCGCCGTCGAGTTCATAGGTAACCAGAGTTTCGCTCATACGGTGCTCCGTTGGATATGTTGTTTAGTGATGTTCAGTAACGCTAATCGGCCGGTCACAGGTCGAGCACGAGGCGCTCGCTCTTGCAGCGCGAGATGCAGACCTGCATGACCTTGCCGGCGGCCCTGTCGCCATTCGAGAGGTAGGTATCGCGGTGGTCGATCTCGCCGCCGCAGACTTGCGTCGAGCACAGGCCGCAGTAACCGGCACGGCAGTCGTACATGACGTCGACGCCGTTATCGAGCAGGGTGTCGAGCACCGACTTGTCGGAGGGCACGGTCAGCACCTTGCCCGAGGACTTCAGCTCGATTTCAAAGGTCGTGTCGCCTGCCTGCGGCGCAGCTTCGCTGAACAGTTCGTAATGCAGGTCGCAGTCGTGCCAACCACGTTCGCGTGCCGCCGCGAGCACCGCGTCGATCATGCCGGACGGGCCGCACACATAGATCGGCTGGTTGACCTGGGCGCCGTCGAGCAGCGCGTCGATCGACAGGCGCGTGGCGCTGTCGTCGTCGGCGTGCAGCACGAGGCGCTCGCCCGCGAACGCGCGCAGCTCTTCGACAAACGGCAGCGCGTCGCGCGTGCGGCCCGAGAAGTGCAGCGAGTAATCGCGTTTGAGTGCGCTCAGTTCTGCTGCCATGGCCGCCATCGGCGTGATGCCGATGCCACCGGCAATCAGGATTACCGAAGGTGGGGCGGCGAGCGGAAAGTGGCTGACCGGTGCCCGCACCGTGAGCGTGGCGCCGGCCTCCAGCGTGTGCATGAAGCGCGATCCGCCGCGGCCCTCGTCCTCGCGTCGGATGCCGAGATGGTAGGTGCGCACGCCGGCGCGCGTATCGATCTGCGGATCGGTATTGATCAGCGAATACGAGCGCCATTGCGCCAATTGTCCGTCGGCACCCGGGATCTGAACCTGGATATGCGCGCCGGGCTCATAGCCCAGCAGCGGCGCGCCGTCCTCGGCTTCGAGCGTGAAGGACTTGATCAGCGAGGTCGGTGCGTCAACCGACGCGACACGCAACTTGAGGGTAGGTGCGAGCATGGTGGTCATTCCGTAGGTATTACTTTGCGTCGGTCAGGGTGCGCCAGTCGGCGCCGGCCTCGACCACGCCGCCCACAGAGACGGCCTTCGAGTAATCGAGTTCCGGGCTGTCGGCGAGCGTCGGCGTCTTGCCGCCCATGAACTCGCGCGCGGCCTTGAGCAGCAGTGCGCGCACGCGCAGCACGGCGCCGTCGGCCGAGCACAGTTGTTCCTGGGTGCGGTCGTAGATCGGGCCCTGGCCGAGGAACATCGCGAAGTCTTCCGTGCCGAGGTGCTGGTAGAAGCCCGTCGCGTGGCCGCGCTTCATCAGGTCGCGGTTCTGGCCGAACGATTCCTCGCGCGTGCCCGGCGGCAGCGGCGGGAAGTTCCAGACGTCCGGCGTGGCTGACATGATCGTCATACCGAGTGGGCGGTGCGGGTTGTACTGCACGAACCACGCGCGGTGCGTCACGTCGTCGACCGGGGTCGAGAAGAACACCGTGGTCGGACCCTTCGCGTCGGGCGGACAGATGATGCCGTACCACGGCATCACGAAGTTGTTGACGCGCGCGTAGACCTTCTCGTCTGAAATGTCCCGCAGGGCCGCATAGCGGTAGCCATACGGGCGGTCTTCAAATTCGAAGCGCGGCGCCAGTGCCTTCGTCATGATCATGCGCTCGTTGCCGCCGCCCGCGGTGATCTGCGTGGTCGACTCGTGCAGCACGCCGACGTGCGACGAATCCATTGACGCTTCGACAGCCTGCACCCAGTTCGTCGGCACTTCGACGCTCGTGACGGAGCGGTGCTCGGCCGGCAGGTCCATGAACGGCAGTTCGGGGAAGCGCGGCGGGGTCTCGCCCTTGCCGAGCCACACCCAGATGAGACCGCCGCGCTCTTCGACGCGGTACTGGCCGGTCTTCACGCGCTTGCAGAACTGCGCCTGATCGCCGACCTGATTCGGCGCCTCGACAACGGCACCGCTCGCGTCCATCTTCCAGCCGTGGAAGATGCAGCGCAGGCCATTGTTCTCATTACGCGCCATCATCAGCGACGTGCGGCGGTGCGGGCACAGTTCGTCCACGATGCCGACGTGGCCGTCGGTCGCGCGGAACGCCACATAGTTTGTTCCGAGCAGACGCACGAGCACCGGTGCGCCATCGGCCACGAGCTTCGCCGACGGCACGGCCGGAATCCAGTAGTGCTGGCGGATCATGTCGCCCATCGGCGCGCCGTTCCCGACGCGCGTCAGCAGCTCATTGTCCTCACGAGTCATTGCCATGATGTGTCTTCTCCGAGTTTTGGGTCTGGCGCGTCAGGCCTTGTAGTTGCGGAAAGCACGCGTGTAGACGCGCGTGCAGTTGCATTCGAAGATGTTCTTGCGCTGCTCGTCGGTCAGCCACTCGATGCTTTCGATAACCGGCTTCATGTCGTCGTAGTCGCGGCCCGAGATCGGATCGCGCGCGCTGCCCGTACCCGGCTTTTCGGTGCCGAACATCACGTTGTCGGTGCCGGCGACCTTAAGCAGCAATTCGATCGAATCCTTCGAGTAGTTGCAGGTGTCGAAGTAGAGCTTGCGGAGCTGCTCGTCGAACGTCTGCGGGCTGTTGCGGCGCGCGGCCCACGAACGGAAGCGGCCCATCTGGTAGGGGATCGCGCCGCCGCCGTGCGCGACGATGATCTTCAGGTTCGGATACTTCTCGAACACCTTCGATTCGAGCAGCGAGATCACGGCGATGTTCTCTTCGTTGATGAACTTCAGCGTGTACGACTCGCGCGGGTTGCAGCTGCCTGCCGAGTGGATCAGCGCCGGCACGTCGAGTTCGGTCATCGCGTCATAGAGCGGGTACCAGAACGGGTCGCCAAGGCCAGCCGGTGCGGGGCCGTCGCCTTCGGTCGGGTCCGGGTTCAGCAGCGTGCCGACGAAGCCGAGTTCGTTCACGCAGCGCTTGAGTTCGGCGACGCAGCGCTCAGCCGGCGAATCGTTCATGAACTGCGGCAGGCCGGCCACGCCACGGAAGCGGTCCGGGAACATGTCGACAAAGCGCTTGATCAGGTCGTTGCAGTGACGCGTCCACAGTTCGGTCACGCGCGCCGGCTTGACCGAGTGCATCTGCAGGTAGGGGCGCGGCGAGATGAACTGGATGTCAGTGCCGACTGAATCCATGCTGCGCACGAGTTCCTCGGCCTGCTTGCGCACTGCTTCGTCGGGGATGTTCGGCGTGGTCGACGGGTTCGCGCGGCCGCCGACGAGTTCCGCCATGTAGCGGAAGCTTTGCGGGGGCATCACGACGTGGGCGTGGGAATCGATGATCATGGATGAGCCTTTGTTGGGTTCGGAGTGTTCAGTAAAAGAGTGCGATAACTTGTGTCCGGCGCGCTTTTGTGGCGCTCAAGCGATTACCGCAAGGGTTTCGAGCTGGATGACCATGCCGTGCTGCAGATCGTGCACGGTCACATGCCGAGCCGGGCGATGCGCGGTATCGGGCCAGAAGTCCAGCCAGTGCGCGTTGATGTATTCGCGCACCGAGTCGTCCTTGACGTAGACGGCGAGCTTCACCACGTGGTCCAGCGTGGCGCCGCCCGCGTGGAGGAAGCGCTTGAGGTTTTCAAATGCGAGGCGCACCTGATCGGCCGGGCTCTCGGCGAGCTTGCCAGTGGCGGGGTCCTTGCCCGCAATCGCCGACGAGCACAGCACGTTGCTGACGCGCGAACCGACAGGGATCGGTACCTTGTGCGCGAGGCCAGGAACGTCGATGGATTGGGGCATGTCTCCTCCGTGTTTATACGTGGTGAAGGGCGCGCGTCAGTCCGCGCCCAGATCGAAGAAATGGCGCGGCACGGCCGCGAGGAATTCAGAGAAACCGCTTGTGCCGGCCGGCACGTGTTTCATCATGACTTCGGCGGCTTTGCCTTCGTTGCCGCTCTGGATCGCACGCGCGATGTCGAAGTGCTCTTGCAGCGAACGCGCGATCTGGCCGCGGTTGCGCAGGTCGGCCATGCGATAGCGCTGTGAGCGGCGGCGCGCCGTGCGGATCTGCTCGGCCAGGTACCGGTTGAGGCTGCCTTCGTAAATCAGGTCGTGGAACTGCGCGTTGGCGATCGCATACTGGTCCGGATCGCCTTCTATGGCTGCCTGCTGGCATGCCATCAAGGCCCGGTCCAGTTGTTCGCGCAGCTCGTCGCTCGCGCGGCGCGCGGCGAAACGGGCGCACAGTGTCTCAAGCTCGCCTATGTATTCGAGCATCGCGCGCACCTTGCCAATCGACAGGCGCGCCACGGTAATGCCCTGACGCGGCGAAATCACCACCAGATCGCGCGCGACGAGATGCTGCAGCGCTTCGCGCACCGGCGTGCGTGACACATTGAACCGTGCGGCGAGCGCGCGCTCGTCGATCGGTGTGCCCGGGGTGAGCTTGCCCTGTTCGATTTCGTCCTGCAGGGTGGCCCGAATATCGCTCGCGAGACTGGCCCTACCACGCGCAGGCGCCTCGGGCGCTTCGCCCGGCGCGCCGCTTCGCTCAAGAGTGGGGTCGATTGCAAGTTTCATTGAGTTGCCAAGGTTTGGTATGTTGACGAGTCACAACAATATACCAATAGTAATTTCTGGTATGCAATACGGTGTTTTCATTGATGGATCTCCGCCGCAACCCGGCGGTCGCTCCTCTGAAACGTAAAACCGTTTTATTTCAATGGGATAGATTGATATGCGACGCTCCTTCTCCCATTGCCCAGGGAAAATACCAGGGAGTGCCAAGGCGGGTTTTTGCTGTCTGGTGTATTGAGAATGGCATTCTGGTATGCCAGAATGCGTCATATCGCAACGGAGTCTGGTATGCCAGATCCGGATTCAATCCAACATCACAGGTCAGATCAGATGAGCAAGAGCCTTATAGGTGTGGCCGGCGTGCAGCCGGTCGAGCGTGTGCTCAAACCGAAGTCGATCGCGATCGTCGGTGCATCCGCCGATTCGCGTGCTTTCGGTAATTTCGTGCTGCAAAACCTCGAGCGTTTCGGTTATGCAGGCGATATCCACCTCGTGTCGCGCAGCAGCCAGGAAATCAATGGCCACCCCTGCGTGAACAGCGTCGAGGCGCTGCCGCAGGGTATCGATCTGGCCGTGCTGTGCATTCCCGAGTCGGGCGTGCTCGATACGGTGCGCACACTCGGCACGCTGAAGGCCGGCGCCGCCGTGATCTTCGCGTCGGGTTATGCCGAGGCGGGCGACGAAGGCCGCGCGAAGCAGGAAGAACTGGCGCGTGTGGCAGCCGAAGGCGGCGTTGCGCTGATCGGCCCGAACTGCATGGGCTTCACGAACTTCGAGGCCGGCGTGCCGGTGACCTTCGAAGCCGTGGCGCCGTACCCGCTCGGCGGCCGCCGTGGCGTGGGCGTGGTGGCGCAGAGCGGCGCGATGGCCGCGAACCTGCGCGATGCGTTCATGGGCCGTGGCCAACCGCTGACGGCGACCGTTTCGACCGGTAACGAGGCGAGCCTTGGTATCGAAGACTATCTGGCCTGGTTCATCGCCGATTCGCAAACGAGCGCGATCGCGGTGTACGCCGAGCAGATTCGCCGCCCGCAGACGTTCCTGCTGCTCGCACGCGAAGCACGCGCGGCCGGCAAGCCGATCGTGATGCTGATGCCGGGCAAGAGCGCGCGTGCCCGCGAGGCGGCGCAGTCGCACACCGGCGCTCTGGCAGGCGATCACGCGACAGCGAGCGTGCTGCTGGCGCGCGAAGGCGTGGTGGTCGTTGATTCGCTCGACGAACTGTTCGACACGACGACGATTCTGGCGCGCTTCCCCGTGCCGCCGTCGGCCGGCACGGCGGTGATGACGGCTTCGGGCGCGGTCAAGAACATCACGCTCGATTTCGCCGAGGACATCGGCCTGACGCTGCCGAGCCTGACCGAGCCGACCATCAAGAAGCTGACCGAACTGCTGCCCGACTATGCTGTGGCCGACAACCCGCTCGACTACACGACCATCGGCGTGCGCAACCCGGGCCTGATCGGCGAACTGATCGATGTGATGCTGGCCGATCCGAACATCGGTTCGCTCGTGCTCTCGATCATGGGTGGCCCATCGATTGCCCAGCGTGACAAGGCCGATTACCTCGTTCCGGCTCTTGCGCGCGCGACCAAACCGGCCGTGCTCGCCGTGATGGGCGACAACAACAAACTCGAAGATTTTTTCGCGGAAGCGATCGCCGCGAGCGGCGTGCCGTTCTTCCGTTCGCCGGATCGCGCGCTGCGTGCGTGCGCCCGCGTGGCCTCATATGGCGAATCGCTGGCACGTGCCGAGCGTGCCCGCGCCGAAGCGCCGAAAGCGATCCCGCTGCCGGGCGCCGTGCCACCGAACGGCATCTTCGCCGAATACCAGGGCAAGGGTTGGCTCGCTGCGGCCGGTCTGCCGGTGCCGAAGGGCGGTCTAGCGAAGTCGTTCGACGCAGCGCTCAAGATCGCCGATGAAATTGGCTACCCGGTCGTGCTCAAGGCTCAGGCGAGCGAACTGCCGCACAAGAGCGATGTCGGTGGCGTGGTGGTCGGCCTCGCCGATGCCGCCGCGCTGCGCGCCGGTTGGGACAAGCTGCACACGAGCGTGAAGTCGCACCGTCCGGAACTGGTGCTCGACGGCGCGCTGGTCGAAGCCATGGGCCCGCGCGGTCTGGAACTCGTGGTGGGCGCCAAGCGCGACGCCGATTGGGGTCCGGTCGTGCTCGTGGGTCTCGGCGGCATCTTCATCGAAGTGCTCAAGGACGTGCGCCTCGTGCCGGCAGATATGTCGGAAGACGACATCGTGGTCGAGCTTGGCCGCCTGAAGGCCGCAGCGATGCTCGAAGGCGTGCGCGGCGCGGCAGGCGTGAACACCAGGGCCGTCGCGAAGGCCGTGGCGGCGATTGCCGACCAGATGCGCGCGAACCCCGAAATCACCGAAATCGACGTCAATCCGCTGGTGGCCTATCCGGACCGCGTGCTGGCGCTCGACGCACTCGTGGTATGCGGCGGCCACGGCCCCGCCCGTCACTGAGCCCCAGATCAGAGGAGACATATCGAATGAAGCTGGAATTCTCCGCCGAGGACCAGGCATTCCGCGCCGAAGTGCGCGAGTTCGTGAAGCAGAACCTGCCGCCGCGCCTGAAGCGAAAGGCCGAACTCGGTCTGCGCATCGAGCGTGAAGACTACGTCGAGTGGTATACGAAGCTCTACGAGAAGGGCTGGATCGCGCCGTCGTGGAAGAAGGAACACGGTGGCCCGGGCTGGACGCACGTGCAGCGCTACATCTTCGACGAAGAGACGCTGCTGGGCGGTGCGCCGCGTATCGTGGCGAGCGGCATCAACATGCTCGGCCCGGTGCTCAATGCATTCGGCACGCCTGAGCAAAAGGCCAGGTACGTCCCGAAGATCCTGCGCAGTGAAACGTGGTGGGCGCAGGGCTTCTCGGAGCCGGGCGCGGGCTCGGACCTCGCTGCGGTGCGCACGACGGCCGTGCTCGACGGCGATTACTTCGTCGTCAACGGCCACAAGGTCTGGACCTCGTACGCGCACTGGTGCGACATGATGTTCGCGCTCGTGCGAACCGATCCGGGCGCGAAGCCCCAGGAAGGCATCTCGTTCCTGCTGATCGACATGCATGCGCCGGGCGTCGAAGTTCGCCCGATCAAGATGCTCGAAGGCGGTACCGACCTCAACGAGGTCTACCTCGACAACGTGCGCGTGCCGAAGGAAAACCTCGTCGGCGAACTGAACAAGGGCTGGACCTACGGCAAGTTTCTGCTCGGCCATGAGCGAACCGGTATCGCCGGTATCGGTTCGTGCAAGCAGCAGCTTGCGCGAGCCAGACACCTCGCGAAGCAGCAGGGCCTCGAAAACGATCCGCTGCTCCAGTCGCGCATCAGCCGCTTCGAAGTCGAGCTGATGGCGCTCGAATTCACCGGCCTGCGCATGCTAAGCGCGAACCAGGCGAGCCGGGTGCCTATAGTCGAGGCGCCGATGCTCAAGGTGCGCGGCACGGAGCTACGTCAGGGCATCTACGCGCTCCTGACAGAAATCGCCGGCCCGTTTGCCGTGCCGTTCGACGAGCAGGCCCTGCTCGATGCGCCCGGTTGCGAAGGCCCGAGCCCGGACGAACTGATCGCGGTCGCGGCGAACTACTTCGACGCACGCAAGGTGTCGATCTACGGCGGGACCAACGAAGTGCAGCGCAATCTGATTAGCCGCGCGTTCTTCAATGCTTGAGGCGGAATAAGAACATGGATTTTTCTCTGACTGAAGATCACGTCACGCTGCAGGACGCCGTGCGCCGCTTCTGCGATGGCGAATATCCCGCGCATCTGCGCGGCAACGCCGAGAATAAGGAACTGGCCGCAAAGCGTCGCCATGGCCTCGCCGAGATGGGCCTGACCGGCCTCGTGATCGACGCCGATCATGGGGGCAGTGGCTACGGTGCGGTGGAAACGATGCTCGTCGCGCAGCAGCTCGGTCGCGCGCTCGGCGGCGCTGGCTGGCTCGCGAGCGGCCTGCCGGCTACCATGCTGATCGGCTCGGCCGGCAGCGACGAACAGAAGGTCGCATGGCTCGAAGCCGTGGCAATGGGCGAACAGGTGCTGGCGTTCGCCATTAGCGAAGCCGAGGCGCGTTACGACATCACGCGTCTGGCTGTGCCCGCCACTGAAACCGGCGACGGCTGGAAGATCAACGGCACGAAGACGATCGTATTCGACGCCGCAATCGCCGATGCCTTCGTGGTGGCCGTGCGTACGGCGGGCCAGCGCGGCGACCAGCAAGGCCTGTCGCTTTTCCTCGTGGACGCGAAGGCGCCCGGCATCAGCCTGCGCAACTTCGAGACGATCGACGCACGCGAAGCCGCGCACGTCACGTTCGACAACGTGGCCGTGAACAAGGCCGATCTGATCGGTGCTGCCGGTGCGGCCCACGACCTGATCGAAGCTGCCCTCGACCGCTCGAATGCGGCGCTGGTGGCGGAGTCGGCCGGCGTGCTCGAAGCACTGCTCGAACACACGTCCGAACACCTGAAAACACGCACGCAGTTCGGCGCGCCGCTCGCGAAGTTCCAGGCGCTGCAGCACCGCGTGGCCGACATGCTGATCTCGCTCGAACAGAGCAAGTCGATGGCCTGCGCAGCCGCGATGGCCGTGGACGGTAACGACCCCGAGCGTCGCCGCCGTTTCGTGTCGGCTGCGAAGGCCTATGTCGGCGACGCGTGCCGCTCGGCCGGCGAATGGGGCATCCAGCTGCACGGCGGCATGGGCATGACCGAAGAGTGCCGCGTTGGCCATTACGCCAAGCGCATGTTCGCGATCAACATGACCTATGGCGATGCGGGCTGGCATCTGCAGCGCTTCACCTCGCAGCGTCTCGCCGAGGGGGCAGCATGAGCCTGAACGGAGCAGCCTATATCGTCGGCGCTTACGAGCACCCGACACGCAAGGCCGACGACCTGTCAGTGCTGCGTCTGCACGCCGATGTGGCGAAGGGCGCGCTCGAAGACGCGGGCCTGACCAAGGACGACATCGACGCTTACTTCTGCGCCGGTGACGCGCCGGGTCTCGGCACCACCACAGTCGCCGAATACCTGGGCCTCAAGCTGCGCCACGTCGATTCGACCGAGTGCGGCGGTTCCGCGCCGATTCTTCACGTGGCGCACGCGGCCGAAGCGATCAAGGCCGGCCGTTGCAACGTGGCGCTGATCACGCTCGCGGGCCGTCCGCGCGCAGCCGGCGCCGCGCTGTCGCTGAAGGCGCCGGACCCGGACGCGCCAGAAGTGCAATTCGAACTGCCGTTTGGCCCGGCCACGCAGAACCTGTACGGCATGGTCGCGAAGCGTCACATGTACGAGTTCGGCACCACGAGCGAACAACTCGCGTGGATCAAGGTCGCGGCCTCGCACCACGCGCAGCACAACCCGAACGCGATGCTGCGCAACGTCGTGACCGTCGAGGAGGTCGTCAATTCGCCGATGGTGTCCGATCCGCTGCATCGTCTGGACTGCTGCGTGATGAGCGACGGCGGCGGTGCGCTGATCGTCGCGCGCCCGGAAATCGCGAAGAAGCTCAAACGTCCGCTCGTCAAGGTGCGTGGCAGCGGCGAGGCGCCTAAGCACTCGGCTGGCGGCAACATCGACCTGACCTGGTCGGCAGCGAAGTGGTCGGGTGCGGCTGCGTTCGCCGAGGCCGGTCTCACGCCGCAGGACATCAAGTACGCGTCGCTGTACGACAGCTTCACGATCACGGTGCTCATGCAACTCGAAGACCTCGGCTTCTGCAAGAAGGGTGAGGGCGGCAAGTTCGTGATGGACGGCAACCTGATCTCGGGCGTCGGCAAGCTGCCGTTCAACACCGATGGCGGCGGCCTGTGCAACAACCATCCGGCCAACCGCGGTGGTGTCACAAAGGTAATCGAAGCAGTGCGCCAACTGCGTGGCGAGGCGCATCCCGCCGTGCAGGTCAAGAACTGCGATATCGCGCTCGCAAACGGTATCGGCGGCGCGCTGGCGTCGCGTCACACCGCGGGCACGCTGATCATGGAACGGGAATAATCATGAGCACGACCCAACCGACTACCGGCGCGCCGGCTCAGCGCGCCACGCCTGCTGCCAGACCCGCAGCGAAGCCCGCTGGCCCGCGTCGCATCCACGCGCCGCGCGTGCTACCCGAGGCCATGCCGTACTGGGAAGCCGCGAAAGAAGGCCGCCTGCTGATCAAGCGCTGTGAGGACTGCGGCGAAACGCATTACTACCCGCGCGACATCTGCCCGCACTGCATGAGCTCGAAGACCGAATGGCTCGACACGAAAGGCCTGGGCACAGTTTATTCGTTCAGTTCGATGGGCAAGGGCGAGGCGCGCTACACGCTCGCGTACGTGACGCTCGACGAGGGCGTGACGATGCTGACCAATCTGGTCGACTGCGATCCCGCAGAGCTTTCGATTGGCCAGCGCGTGAAGCTCGTCTTCAAGCCGAGCGAGGGCGAATACCCGGTGCCGATGTTCACACCGGCCTGAACGAAATACAGAGAGGAGACAAGGCATGTCAGCCGATTTCAAGGAACAGCACAGGCGCCACGATCCCAGGAAAGGTCCGCTGTCGCGTTTCACCATCATCGACGCCTCGCGCGTACGCGCCGGTCCGACGGCCATGCGCGTGTTCGCGGACATGGGCGCGCGCGTAATCAAGCTGGAGATTCCGTCTGGCGCGCCCGGCGGTGACGACATGATCGGCGGCCGCGACCATAACCGCGCCGACTATGAAAACCTGCACCGCAACAAGGAGAGCCTGACTCTGAACATGAAGGATCCGGCCGGCCTCGAGATTCTCCGCGAGCTGGTCCAGCGTGCCGACGTGTTCATCGAGAACTTCCGCCCCGACGTTAAGGATCGCCTCGACATCGGCTACGAAGCCTTGCGTGCCGTCAATCCGCGGCTCGTGTACGCAAGCATTTCGGGCTTCGGCCAGGACGGCCCGTATGCGAAATGGCCCGGTTTCGACTCGATTGCGCAGGGCATGGGCGGCTTGATGAGCCTGACCGGCAAGCCGGGCGAAGGTCCGATGCGCGTCGGTATCCCCATTGCCGACTTGTGCTCGGGGCACTTCTGCGCGCAGGCGATCATGACCGCGCTGCTCGAACGCGAAGCCTCGGGCGAGGGGCAGTGGGTGCAGACCTCGCTGCTCGAAGCACAGATCGCGATGCTCGACTTCCAGGCCGCGCAGTGGCTCGTTGACCACAAGGTGCCGCAGCAGATCGGCAACGAGCATCCGCTCACGGTGCCGACCGGCGTGTTCCCGACCAGCGATGGCTTCCTTAACCTGGCCGCGATCGGCAATTCGATGTTCGCGCGCCTGTGCGAGGCGCTCGGCCTGTCGCACCTGCTCGGCCAGCCTGGATACGAATCGGACCCAGCGCGCGTCGAAAACCGCGATGCGGTCAACAAGGCGGTCGGCGATGTGTTCCTCACGCGTACCACGCGCGAGTGGACCGAGCTGCTGATCAAGGTCGGCGTGCCGTGCGGCCCGATCTACAAGGTTAACGAAGTATTCGACGATCCGCAGGTCAAGCATCTGGGGATTGCGTGGCCGGCCAACGTGCCGGGCAAAGGCGAAGTGTCGTTCGTCGGCACGCCATTCCGTCTGTCGCGCTACCCACGCGCGCAGACGCCGCGCCTCGCGCCGGAGCAGGGCGAGCATACGCAGGCGATCCTGAACGAGCTTGGCTACGACGATCAGCAGATTGAGCAGTGGCGCTCGGCCTTCGTGGTCTGACGCGCGTTAACGGCAGGAATTGAAGAGAGAGGGAGACGAAATGGCACGACTGGTCGCCGGATTCGGTTCATCGCACAGCATCATGCTGGTTTGCCAGCGCGAAGACTGGCAGCATGGTTTCAAGCAGGTCGATCCGAAAAATCCGTATTACTTCGATCGCCTCGGCAACCCCACGACTTACGAGGAGCTGCTCAAGATCGCCCCGACGGATTCCGAGGCGATGGTAGTGGCCGAAAGGATGGGCGAGCGCTACGATCAGGCCGAAGCGGCCATGGACGAGTTGCGCGAGCGTATCCGCGCGGCGAACCTCGACGTGCTGCTCGTGATCGGCGACGATCAGACGGAATTGTTTCGGGTGACGAATAATCCGGCCTTCGCGATCTACTACGGCGAGACGATCCGCAACGCGAAGCGGGTGTCGAGCCCGAACGAAAGCTGGTACGCGAAGGCGCGCACCATGCGCCAGGAGCCGGATGCCGACGTTCACTATCCGGTAAAGGCCGACATGGCGCGCTGGCTGATCCGCGAGCTGTGCGACCGCGATTTCGACATCACGGCGATGGACGGTCTCGAGCGCGACCAGTACGAGGGCCATGCGTTCTCGTTCATTCACCGCCGCTATATGCAAGGTCTTGACCTGCCGGTGATCCCGGTCATCATCAACACGTTCGATCCGCCGAACCAGCCCACGCCGCGCCGCTGCGTGCAGCTCGGCCGTGCGCTGCGCGAGCTGATCGAGGCGTATCCGGAAGACCTGCGCGTCGGCGTGCTGGCTTCGGGAGGACTGTCGCACTTCGTCGTGGACGAGGAACTCGACAACGGCATCATCGACGCGATCCGCCGCAAGGACAGCGAATGGCTGGCCACGCTTCATCCGAAGAAGCTGCAGGCCGGCAGCTCGGAAATCCGTAACTGGATCATCGGCGTCGAGGCACTGAAGTCGCTCGACCTCGAATGGGTCACGTACGTGCCTGGGTACCGCACGGCGGCACTGACCGGCACGGGCCTCGCTTTCGCGGCCTGGCATACGCTCGACTGAATACGGCAGCCCGGTCCGTCCAGGACGACGCGCTCGCATAGCACTTCAAAGTTTCTTTCAGGACAGTACAACACATCATGGTTGACCAAAACGTACAGCGCCTGCGCCGGCTCGATTGCTGCGCCGTGTCGGACGCGCTCGACAAACTCGAACTCCCTGGCGTCGTGAGCGGCTTGCCGCAGCGAGCGGGCGCGGGACGCATCGCCGGTCGCGCGATCACCGTCAAGCTTGGCACCGGCGAAGCGCCGCCCGGACCGCCGGTGCACCTCGGCTGCACCGCCATCGAACAGTCCGACGTCGACAACGTGATCGTGATCGAACAGCGCAGCGGCGTCGAAGCCGGCTGCTGGGGCGGTCTCCTCTCGCTCGCGGCGAAAGTGCGCGAGGTCGCGGGCGTGGTGGCCGACGGCCCGGTGCGCGATATCGACGAAGCCATCGCCTATGAACTGCCGGTGTTCAGCCGCGCAACCACGGCGCGCACGGCGCGCGGCCGCGTGGTCGAGAAGGGCACCAACGTGCCGGTGCAGATCGGCGAAGTGCAGGTGGAGGCAGGCGACTATGTCGTGGCCGACAACAGCGCCGTGATCTTCATCCGCGCCGGCGACATCGGTATTGTGCTCGACACTGCCGAGACGATTGTCGCGAAGGAGGCCGCGATGGCCAAGGCGATCCTGTCTGGCTCGCCGGTCGGGAAAGTGATGGGTGGCAACTACGAACACATGCTCAAGTGAGCACATTCACAATCCACCAGGATAGATACCATGACGAACGACAACCGCAACGTTGAACGCGCCGGCAAGCTGGATACGGCCACCCTCTCGGATGCGCTCGACAAACTCGGCATCGCTGGGCAGTGCTACAGGATCAAGGCCCGCAGTACTGACTTCCGGCTCGCGGGGCGCGCCTGGACACTCAAGTACGGTCCTGCCTCGAACCCGCCTGGGACGGTCGGCGACTATATCGACGACGTGCCGCCCGGCGCGATCGTCGTGCTTGACAACGGTGGACGCGAAGACGCGACCGTCTGGGGCGACATCCTGACCGAGATCGCACACCGCCGCGGCCTTGGCGGCACGGTGATCAACGGCGTGTGCCGCGACGTCGCCCTGTGCCTGAAGCTCGGCTATCCCGTGTTCAGCCGCGATCACTGGATGCGCACAGGCAAGGATCGCGTGCAGGTCGAGGCGACCAACATTCCGGTCAACATTGGCGAGGCTCGCGTTCAGCCGGGTGACATCCTGCGCGGCGATGCCGACGGTGTGGTCGTGATCCCGCGCGAGCATGAGGCCACCGTGCTCGACGCGGCCGAGACCATCCAGCATGCAGAGGACGCAATCCGCGAAGCCTGCCGCGGCGGCATGCGTCTCGACGAGGCGCGCCAACAGTTCAAGTACCACCAGTTGCAGACTCGGGGAAAATAAACATGAAAGAACACGATTCGGCAACGACGGTGCGTACCGCGATCGAACGCGTCGAGGCGAGCGTGGTCAAGGCCGCGCGCACGTTGCCCGCGGCGACGCTGCACGAAGCAGGCGGGAAGATCGGGGCGCTGCCTGCCGCGATCAAGCCGGTGGCGCCGGGCTTCAGGATCTGCGGCACGGCAATTACCGTGCATTCGCCGGGTGGCGACAACCTCTGGCTGCATCGCGCGCTTGTGCTGGCGCAACCGGGCGATGTGCTGGTGGTCTACACCAGCGGCATCTACGAGCACGGATACTGGGGTGAAGTCATGACAACCGCGGCAAAGGTGCGCGGTCTCGCCGGTCTCGTGATCGACGCTGCTGTGCGCGACGCGGACCTGCTTGAGCAGATCGGCTTCCCGGTCTTTTCGCGCGGCCTGTCGATTCGCGGGACGGGCAAGGATTATGGTGCGATTGGCTGGATCAACGAACCGGTGTTGATCGGTAACGTAACGGTCAACGCGGGCGACCTGGTTGTCGGCGACCGGGACGGCGTCGTTGCCATCCCGCGTGCGCGTGCGGCTGACGTTGTCGAGATGGCCGCGAAGCGCGAGGCCGATGAGGCCACGATCTGCAAGCGCATTGAGTCCGGCGAGACGACCATGCAGATCTACAACTTCCATTGAGCTCGAGATGACCCCGAAGGCCGCCACCCGTTCGTCCGGCTTTGCGCCGGAACTCACCGTCGCCGGTCCGATAGCGACGATCACGTTGCGTCGCCCCGAGATGGCGAACCGTCTCGAACCAGAAGACCTCGCGACGCTGCGCGGCTTCATCCGCGACGTAGACGCGCGGCGCGACGTGCTCGTACTGCGGCTGTGCGCCGAAGGTCGGCACTTTTGCGCTGGCTTCAACATTGGCAGCATTGGCGACGGAGACGCGGCCGCGAGTTTCGAGGCGCTCGCCAACGAGCTGGAGCGCGCGCGGCCGGTGACGATCGCAGCGATCAACGGTGGCGTGTACGGCGGCGCAACCGATCTCGCGCTCGCCTGCGACTTCCGGATCGGCATTGAAACGAGCCAGATGTTCGTGCCGGCTGCGCGCCTTGGCCTGCTGTTCTATCGCGACGGCCTGCAGCGCTATGTTTCTAGGCTCGGACTGAATACGGCAAAGAAGCTGCTGCTTGCGGCCGCGACGTTCGATGCCGCGCAGATGCAAGCCTGCGGGTTTCTCGATGCGGTGGTGGCGCCAGCCGCGCTGCGCGACGAAGTCGAACGCCTGAGCGGCGAGCTGGCCGGGATGGCGCCGCTGGCGCTGCTCGGCATGAAGAAGCACCTGAACCGGATTGCATGCGGCACGCTAGACGAAGACGAGTTCTGGCGCGACGTCACGCAGGCGGACGCATCGCAGGACCTGCGTGAAGGCGCGCTGGCGTGGCAGGAGAAGCGCAACCCGGTGTTTCGCGGCGAATAGGCTTCGAAGCAATGCGAAAAGCGCTTGGGCTTCGAACCGCAAGCTGCCTCGAAAAAAGGAGACCATCAATGGAAATCGACGAAAAACACGCTCTCGCGCGCCTGTATGGCACGAACGGCTCGCTGCCGCCGGTGACGACGATGCTTGGCGGGGTGTTCCTGTCACTAGAGGACGACACGCTCCAAGCGCAGTACGTGGGCGCGCCGGCGTTTCTCAACCCGGCGGGTCAGGTGCAGGGCGGCATGCTGTGCGCCATGCTTGACGACGTGACGGCGACGCTCGTGATGTCGACACTGGCTGAAGGCGAACACTGCGCCACGCTTAGCCTGAACACCTCGTTCCTGCGGCCCGCGAAACCCGGCCGCCTGACTGGCCGGGCGACGCTGATGCGCAGGGGACGCGGTGTGTGCAACGTGAACGGAGAGCTGTGGCAGGACGATAAGCTCGTTGCAACGGCGTCGGCTGTCTGCATGATCGTCGCGCGTTGAGCCCGGCGCGCGCGTCGGACCGAAATGTATCGCCCTCCTTATCCATGAAGATGACATTGAACCACAAGCTTCTTTCGATGATTGCCTTGCTGTGGATCGGCCTCGTGCTGATCGGCGCGTTTGGCGCGTGGCAGGCGCGCTCGTCCATGCTCGCCGATCGCCGCGGGCAGTTGCAGACGCTCGTTCAGCAGGCCGAGAGCCTCGCCGGCCACTACTATCGGCTCGCGCAGAAGGGTGCGCTGAGCGACGTGGACGCACGCAGGCAGGCGTTGGCGGCGTTGGCCGACCTGCGCTATGGCGAGGATGGCTATGTGGCGATCATTGATTCGCATCTCGTGGTCGTGATGAATCCATTCCTGCCGCAGATGGCCGGCAAGGATGCCAGCCAGATGATGGATGGCGCCGGACAGCCTTTGTTTCCAAAGCTGGTCGCTGCCGGTGATCGGCCTGGCGGCGGCTTTGCCGACTACGTGGGCCGCAAGCCCGACAGTGACGTTCGCGCAGTCAAGACCAACTACGTGGCGCACTTCGCACCGTGGGACTGGTACATCGCGACTGGCATTTACATGGACGACATCGATCATGAGTTCTACGCCAGTCTGGCGCGGTGGCTCGCCGTCACTGCGTTCCTTGCCGGCGTCTCCACGCTGGTAATGGGCTTCGTGGTGCGTAGCGTTCTCGGTGCGCTTGGCGGCGAAATGGAAGTGGCGGTCGCCGCGGCGCAGCGGATTGCGCAGGGCGATCTCGGCGCCAACGTCCCGGTGCGTAACGGCGAGCGGCCGAGCCTGATGCTGGCGCTTGCCACCATGCGCGACGGGATCGTCGAAACTGTAGCGCGCGTGCAGGCCGGCGCGGAGAACGTTGACGTCGGCGCGCACGAAATCGCTTCCGGCAATGCCGACCTTTCCAGCCGCACGGAGAAGCAGGCTGCCGCGCTGGTGCAAACGGCGTCGAGCATGGACGAGATGACCGCCAATGTGAAACGCAACGCCCTAAGCGCCGAGCAGGCGGCGCATCTCGCGAGCGAGGCCGCCGATGTTGCGAGACAAGGCAGCCGGGCCGTCGACGGCGTGGTGCTTACCATGGGCGATATCACCAGCACTTCCCGGGAGATCGGCAACATCATCGGCGTGATCGATGGCATTGCGTTCCAGACCAATATCCTCGCGCTGAACGCCGCGGTCGAGGCGGCGCGCGCCGGCGAGCAAGGGCGCGGCTTTGCGGTGGTCGCTTCGGAAGTGCGCAGCCTTGCGCAGCGCTCGGCGGCGGCGGCGCGGGACATCAAGGATCTGATCAGTGCATCGACGCAGGCTGTTGAGGCGGGCGCCGAGCAGGTATCGAATGCGGGCAGGACGATGGGCGACATCGTGAAGGCGGTCACGCGCGTCCACGCAATCCTCGACGAAATCAGCTGCGCGTCGCTGGAACAGAGCGCCGGTATCGAGCAGGTCAATCGTGCGATCGGCGAGATGGACGAGGTGACGCAGCAGAACGCAGCGCTGGTCGAACAGGCTGCGGCTGCCGCGCACTCGTTGCGCGATCAGGTCGCCAGCCTGCGCGATGCAATTGGCCGTTTCACATTACCAGGCTAGAAACGGGGCAGGGAGTGAGGTCCGCTGTGCTAATTGAACGGTCGGACGTTGGATGAGCGGGTCTGCGGAAGATAACTAATGGTCGTATCCCCGGTGATCGGTGCAAGCCTTGCAGCTCTGCTTTGCAGGGCGGGTTAGCCTCGTTTTTATCGTCCCCCCGACGGGTAGCGCGCGCATTCCCAGGTTTCGCAGGCGCATAAGCAACATCGTCAATTCAGTAGGCCCATGATAGTCAAGGAATAGATATGAAGATCCTGGTCGCGGTCAAACGCGTAGTCGACTACAACGTGAAGGTTCGTGTGAAGTCGGACGGCGCGGGTGTCGACATTGCGAACGTGAAGATGTCGATGAACCCGTTTGACGAAATCGCCGTGGAAGAAGCGGTTCGTCTCAAGGAAGCGGGTGTGGCGACAGAGGTGATCGCTGTGTCCGCGGGTGTCGCGCAGGCGCAGGAAACGCTGCGCACGGCGCTGGCGATCGGTGCGGATCGCGCGGTGTTGATCGAATCGAACGAAGACCTGCAGCCGCTGGCCGTCGCCAAGCTGCTCAACGAACTGGTCGACAAGGAGCAGCCTTCTTTGGTCATCCTCGGCAAGCAGGCGATTGATGACGATTCGAACCAGACCGGCCAGATGCTGGCTGCGTTAGCCGGATTTCCGCAGGCAACGTTCGCGTCGAAGGTTGTCGTGGCCGACGGTAAGGCTACGGTTTCGCGCGAAGTCGATGGTGGCGCCGAAACGCTGTCGCTGACGTTGCCGGCTGTGATCACGACAGACCTGCGCCTGAACGAGCCGCGCTACGTGACGCTGCCGAACATCATGAAGGCGAAGAAGAAGCCGCTGGAAACGATCAAGCCCGAGGACCTCGGCGTCGACATCAAGCCGCGTCTGAAGACGCTGAAAATCAGCGAGCCATCCACGCGCTCTGCTGGCGTAAAGGTGGCGGACGTGAAGACGCTGGTTGGGAAGCTGAAGACCGAAGCGAAGGTGCTTTGATCAAGCGAACACGGAAAGTGGAGACGAAAACAAATGACGATTCTGGTAATTGCTGAACACGATAACGTGTCGCTGAAGGCGGCGACGCTCAATACGGTGGCGGCCGCAGCAGTTGTCGCCACGTTTACGGGTGGTGACATTCACGTATTGATTGCGGGTCACCGTACAGGTTTAGCAGCAGAGCAGGCGTCGACGATCGCAGGTGTATGCAAAGTTCTGCTCGCCGATGCGCCGCAACTGGCCGATGGCCTCGCGGAAAACGTCGAAGCGACAGTGCTGAACATTGCGAAGGAATACTCGCACATCCTCGTGCCGGCAACGGCTTATGGCAAGAACATCGCACCGCGCATTGCGGCGAAGCTCGACGTCGCGCAGATCAGCGAGATTACGGCAGTCGATTCGCCCGACACGTTTGAACGCCCGATCTACGCGGGCAACGCAATCGCGATCGTGCAATCACAAGACCCGATCAAGGTCATCACGGTGCGCGCTACGGGCTTTGATCCGGTGGCAGCGCAAGGGGGCAGCGCACCGGTCGAGAAGATCGAGGCCGCAGCCGACGCAGGCATCTCGCAGTTCGTGAGCCGCGAAGTAACGAAGCTGGATCGTCCGGAACTGACCAACGCGAACATCATCGTCTCGGGCGGTCGGGGTCTGGGCAGCGGCGAGAACTACACGAACGTGCTAGAACCTTTGGCCGACAGGCTCGGTGCAGCGATGGGCGCCTCACGCGCAGCCGTCGATGCGGGTTATGTGCCGAACAACTATCAGGTCGGCCAGACGGGGAAGATCGTCGCGCCGCAACTGTACGTTGCGGTCGGCATCTCGGGTGCGATCCAGCATCTGGCGGGCATGAAGGATTCGAAGGTGATCGTCGCGATCAACAAGGATCCGGAAGCGCCGATCTTCAGCGTCGCGGACTACGGCCTCGTTGGCGATCTGTTCACGCTCGTGCCCGATCTAATTGAAAGCGTTTGAAACCTCCTGATCTGCCAATCGCTTTCACTGATGGAGGAACTGTTGGCTCTCGCAATACAGATCCGGCAAAGCGCTGCGAACGCGGCCAACGCCGAGGATGCGGATATCTGGAGATGGTTTGCTGGTCTGGTTGAGGAGCGTCGCATTCGTTGGTGTTTTGCGGATGGCAGGTGGTTGGTGAGCGTCGATCACCGTCACGTTGCTACAGACGAAAACTTCGATCACGCAATCCGGACCGCCAGACGCAGCGGAAGAGGCGACGAAAGGGGAACGAAGACCTTCTGAGATGACGCATCGCATAGAGCGGAGTTTGAGTTGGCACACATTTGCGTGAGGTCCAAACCTTCTGGATGATCGCGCACGAGAGTGCGAGCTTTTGCCAGGTATTTCCCGAGCTTTTTGGGATCAGGTATCCAGACACCCACCCAATTCGAAACGCTCGGAAAACCGCGTCGTCGGCGCGTCCAACGTTTCAAGGGCGTATCAACCATGATGCAGGGAGATGCAAAATGAGTTTTCGCGACGCTTCCTTGCGATCGCTAGTGGAAAAATGGCTAGGCGCCGAGTTAGCTGCATGCGCACGGGTGACGCGCTTTAGCCACACGCGGCGCAAGCAGTGGCGATATATCTGCGTCCAGGCGAGAGGTTCGTCAAGCAACCTTGCATTTGTTTTCTTTAGGCACGACGACGGCTCGTGGTGTGTGTTTCCGCCCGACACCGGACGACTGACAATGGATGTCGCGAAAATGGACGCGGGTCTAGCCTCAGCGCCACGCGGAGACCAAAAGATCGAAATAGCCCTGTGACAGATCTACCGGTGTGTCCGATAGAACAGATGGTTAATGGATCACCTTTTGGTCGCGAGAGTCAATGTCAGCAGCACGACCAATGGCCATGGACAGACGCAGGGATACCGATCCTCAACTTCAATGGAACAGATCAAATGAACTACGAAGCAAACGGAAGACAACCGCTATACCCCAGCCATGACGTGAAGCGCCAAGTCGGCGATGGCCGCTCGAACGATGAAAGTCGCAAGAACACGTTCAATCCCGTCTCGGACTGGGCGTGGACGAGTGCGCACGTTTACTGTGACCGGATGGACTCGCATGCGCCATTTGCCTGTTTTGACTAGCGATTAAACACGAAGTCAGTCCGGTTGCTTGCCAAACGGTCTATGTTTTGGACCAACGTCGCATGACGCGGCCAATCTCTGTACGCCCCACGGCCGCGCGAAGATTTTCTCGTTGCAGCCCGATGTCGACGTTCTGGTCAATAACAATGCGGGGCTGCCCCTTGGCAACCTCGACGAATGCGACTAAACCGCGCTGCTCAGCACACTGGGCGCCAACATGGTTCCCGCTTTGCAACTGATGCGCACCTACATCCCAGGCATGCGGCAACGCAAGTTCGGCCGCATCATCAACATTACGTCGGCAATGGTGAAGTCGCGGCACTACATTATGGGCCGGTCCACTTCAGCGCGCACGGCGCTGACGGCGATCAGCAAGGCGGCCGGTACTGAAATCGCATTCCGAATGTCACGGCGCCGCACGATCTGTTTCTGGCGGCGCTTACGCGCGCGGCGGAAGTGGCGGTCGGTATCGCGTGTTCAAGCGCGATGAGTGCGCTGATCGTGCCGCAGCGCTCGAGTCTTGCGCTGCGGCGGGCGCTGCAAATCGATTCGCCAATTTTACTGCGTTCGCTGCCGACGTGCTGGATCGTGGTATCGAGCGCGGCCAATTCGAACGGCGCTTTGCGGACCTCGTCGACGAAATCGTCGGTTTCGAGGCGACGCGTACCTTCGCCGCCTTCGAAGACCCGGCGTTGCGCTGGATGCTCGCCACGCTCGAAGTCGGCCACGCGGTGATCGATCTGCGCAACTACGCGCGCCACTTATGCGGACGCCCTTCATCCACGCTGGAGCGGTGCTATCGAGCACTCGCGCCGACCTCGCGCTGCTCTTCGATCGGTCCGATACGCGAGCGCTCGAAAGCGCGCTCGTCTCCGTGTGCTCGGCCACGTGGATCGCGCAGGACGTGCTGCAAACGGTGCATGTCGATCGCGACAGACGGCACGACCTGCAGCGCATCCTGGGTTGCCTGCACTTCATTCGCACCGCGTTGCTCGACAAGGACGCGCCGTTCAACGCGCGTTGATCCCCCGATCCTTCCGCTAATCGGGAAGGTCACTTCCGGCCAACCCCGTTTATCTGCGTGGGTGGCAGTCATATAGTTTCGCCAAAGCCACGCAGTATCCGTAAGTCATGGAGAATGAAATGAAAGTGTTGAATTCTGCCCTGATTGCCTGCTCGCTCGCCGGTGTAGAACTTTGCAATCTGGCGGATCAATTGGTGAACGAGCGTTGGGATATGGCTACAACCGATCGCACGCCAGATTCAATTCGGATCGCGCTATACGGGACCGGTGGGCGAAATTGAACGCAACTGCCTGGGCAACGCGCTGTCCCGCGCCCAGCCTGTCGGTCGTCAGAAGTCGGCCCCCCAACAGCACCCTTCGGTCTCGTACGGTAGGCGCGGGTAAATATGTATGTCAAGCTGTCAAAGGAGATAACGATGTTTTACGACCAAACGAAATTCCGAGATATCGATCACCGAAGTGATACGCATGATCGGACCGACGAGGGTTCCGCGTCGAACCACGCCGTCGAGGTGATCAATCTCCCTCCAGCAAGGAACTGGGCATGGGCGCACCACGGCGACCCATACGACTGGATGGACGGGCACAGTCCGTTTCCTGCGAAAGGCACGTCGGAGTGAACCTGGCATGGCGGCGACACAGCTATCGCTGTGGCGACGCAACCGCTGGCTCAAACCAGGCTAACACGCGAGACGCCTGATGGCGCTGTTATGGTCAATAATGGCAGCCCATTTTTTCAGACGTGGTGCGTGCATGAGTCGAGCCGCCAGCGCGGCAGCGAAGTTGTCTGAGAGTGAACGCAAGCAACTGGCCGTTCCGCGGGCGCTGACGCGAGCGGCCCGCTCTGCCCGAAGCCGGAGATCGCGCAGTAGATGAGGTCGTCGCGTACTTCGCGTAGCGCGTCGTAGCCGGGGCCGAGCCGGTCCATCACGCCGGGCCGGAAGTCTTCCAGCAGGACGTCCGCGCTGGCCAAGAGGCGCCGGTAAATCGCCTTGCCGCCCGCGCTTTTCAGGTTCAGCGACAACGAACGCTTGCCGGCGTTCTGCGCGAGGAAGGACGTGCCCATCCCGCGCTGGTTCAGCGCGGGATGGGCGCCGAGCTGGCGTGCGAGGTCGCCGGTGTCCGATGTCTCGACCTTGATGACGTCAGCGCCGAGCAACGCGAGCTGATAGCCGGCGAACGGGCCGGCCAGCACGTTGGTCAGATCGAGCACCCTGACGCCGGTCAGTAGTTTGCTGCTCATGAATGTCCTAACCAGATTTCGACGGTAGTCGCGTTGTACGAATAGAGCCAGTCGTAGCGCTCGGCTATTGGCGCGGCACTCCATTCACGTTCCAGGTATTGGGCCGCTGAAGCTTCAGTGGCGAGTTCTGAACTGTGAAAGCGTTCGGTGTTGTCCGTCGCGCCTCGCACCATCCGACTGGTACGTTCGATTCGTGCATGTTCGTAACGCAACAGCGCGGCCGGTACGTCTGACGGCTCGGCACCCGCGAGGCAACGCGCCAGCACCATGCCATCTTCGATAGCGTGGACTGCACCCTGCGCGAGGAACGGCAACGTCACGTGTGCTGCATCGCCCAGCAGCGAAATGCGCGCCTGCGTCCATTGCGGGATCGGCTCGCGCTTCATCAGTCCCCATTTCAGCAGATTCGGCGCGAGCTTGATCATGGTCTGCACGTCCTCATGCCAACCTTTGAAATCGCCGAGGCACTCTTCGACGGTACCTTGTTCGAAGCTGGCTTGAGCAGTCCAGCGCTTGCCTTCGATGGTGGCAGCGAAATTCATGATTTCGGCACGATGCAGCGGATAATTGACGGCATGGCCGCCCGGTCCGATCCAGGTCGACCCGACCGATTCGCGCATATGCTCGGGCAAACTCTTCATCGGGATCAACGCCCGCCATGTCACCATGCCGGAGAACGCCGCGTCGGTGTTGGGCCACAGTGCGTTGCGGACGACCGAACGCACACCGTCGGCACCGATCAAGGCGTCGCCCTTGATGCGCTGGCCGTTGTGCAGGATCAAGGTGGCGCTGCTGTCGTTCTGCTCACAACCGATCACCGCGCTGTCGAGATGAATCGCATTAGGCTTCAGCGCGCGTACGCGATCCGCCAGTGTCTGATGCAGATCCGGCCGGTAAACGGTCAGGTAAGGATAACCATAGCGCTCGATCACGGACTTGCCGAGGCTGAACATCGGCCAAGGCTTGCCCGTGTTCCAGAGGCGAAACTCTTTGCGCGCCGGATCGCAGGAGAGGGACCTCAACTGCTCGAACACGCCGAGCGAGTCGAGCACTGCATTTCCATTCGGACTGATCTGGATACCGGCGCCGACTTCCCGCAACTCGGGTGCGCGTTCGTAGAGGTCGACGTCGATCCCTTGCTGCAGCAACGCGACTGCTGCAGCAAGGCCACCAATTCCACCACCTGCTATCAAGATATGCATGAAATTTCCCCTCGTATTACGTGGCTAGACGGCGAAAGTTCGTCGCGCAAAACGTCCAGTGCGCGCATGACCGGCTCGTCACTTACTCGTACGAGATGCGCGTCGCCGTCCACCTTGTGCTGATAATTGCGCCATGCCGGCATGGCGAACATATCGCCTTTTTCCCACTGCATTTCCGTGTCGCCGCAGCGCGTCGTACCGCGGCCTTCGACAACTGTGAATATCGCATTGGCGGTGGTGCGGTATCGTTGCGACACGAATCCCGCTCCCATGCGTTGAACGTGGATCGCCGTGCTCTTCATCGCCGGCGCGCCCAGTTCGATCTCGCGCTGTGCCATGCCGTTCGCGGGCGCCGCGGCCTTGTCGAGCGCCTCGAGCGACGCCTCCCACCTGAACGCGACCGGCGACTCCGCGACGGTCACTACGTCCCGCTCCAATTTTTCGGGGTGGCGCTCGAAGAACATCGGCTCGAGCAGGTGGATGAGCGGCACGTCCAGTACGTCCACCCAGAAGCAGTCGTCCGGACCGCCATTCGCATGCGAATGCCAGCACCAGCTTGGCGTCAGGAGAATGTCCCCAGGCCGCATTTCAACCCGTACACCATCGACTACCGTATAGGCGCCGTGCCCTTCGAGAATGATCCGCAGCGCATTGGGCGTATGCCGGTGCGCGTCCGCGACTTCGCCCGGCTTGATCGACTGATAGGCGCCGACGAGTGTGCGTACCGTCGCATACAGGTTCCCTTCCACGGGGTTCCGTAGTGTCAGGTTGCGACGATCCGCCATTCGATGATCGACCAGGTCGCCGGCACGTTCGAGAATCGGCTTGACGTCGGCATATCGCCAGAGCGCAGGCAAGAAGTTCTCGCGCGGTTCGCTCCACAGTGCAGGCGCCTTGCGATGCCATCCGCCCTCCATGTGGAGGCTGTCGATTGCGGCGTAAAGTTCGTCGAGGTCAGTGAGGTCGTTCATTTTTGCTTGATGATGTCGGGAGTGTAGGGCTGCGCGAACACTTCAGTTGCACCACCTGTGCCTCTCACGATGTCAACGGTCATCTCGCCGACCCGCTCAATCCGGATTCGCACCTTGTCGCCATCGCTGACTTTCCCGACGCCCGCTGGCGTGCCGGTGGCCACGATGTCTCCGGGATACAACGTCATTACCGCGGACGCCATCTCGATCATACCGGGGATGTCGAGCACCAGATCCCGCGTGTTGGCGTGTTGCTTGAGCTCGTCGTTGACCCACAGCTTCATTTCCAGATTGGCCGGGTCGCCGACTTCATCGGCCGTGACGATCCATGGGCCAACGGGGCAGAAAGTGTCGTAAGCCTTGCGAAATACGCGTTCCTCTCGTCCGCGCACAACCATGTCGAGCAGACAGGCGTAGCCGAACACGTACTGCCGCCAGTCGTCACGCGCAATGTCACGACCTTGCTTGCCGATGACAATCGCAAGTTCAGACTCGTGATGGACCTCGCGGGTGGGTACATTCGGCAGGACGACGGGTTCGTCGGCGCCGGACAGGGACGAGTTCGGTTTCAGGAAAAAGCCCTGATGCGTGGCCCGATAACTGGCCTGCATTTCCCGTCCGTGGTCGTGATAGTTCACCGGAAAGGCGATGACCTTGTTCGGCCATGGCACCGGCGTAAGCAGCTTCACATCCTCGATCGGCACGCGTGGAAGGTGCTCCAGCCCGGCCTCGATGAACGGCTTCAGCCGCTCAAAGTTCGCGATGAGGCGCGTAGCACCCACGGGCGGCCACATGGCCGTATCCTCACCAAGGGTAGTCGTGACATCGACGATGTAGCGATCGTCGATGACGATACCTAGTTGTCCTTCATTAAAACGCGCAATTTTCATGGCTGTCGAAAGTAATATGAGCAAGCGCTAGTGCTTGCCTGGTGCTGTCTGACATGACTGTAGCTGCCAGCAGTCATGTCGGGTCTGGAAATCAAGCGCCCCGGCTGGCCCGCAGACTGTATTGCCGTTCAGTGTCCTTGAGCCTCGCGTATTTGCTGCCCGCCAACCAGTAGTGAACGGCGGCCCAGAGCAGGATCGGAACGGCGCTCATAAGGGCGTACTTGAGGCCCGTGGCACTCGCGGAAGCGCACAACGCAGCGATGTTCGCGGGCACGTCGCCCGGCGCATGGGTACCTGCCGACGCGCCGTGTTTCGCGACCACGCAGAGCTGCGCGAAATCTGGTCGATTGAAGATGCGTTTCGCGAAGAAGTCGCTGAGAAAGCCGACATAGCCGGGGCCAAGACCTTGTCCGACCAGTGCCATGGCGGAGAGCGTTAACGCGGACGCCGTGGCGCGCATACGAGGCTCCAGCAGCGAGAGGATCACCGAAAAGGCCGGTCCGTTCCAGAAGTTCATGCCAACGGCGAAGCCGACCAGAAGCGTCACGCCTGCGGCAGCAACGGGCTGCAGGAATGCAATGCACGACAGGAATGCCGCTGCGATACACCCAAGCGCGGGAACATAACCATGCCAGGCAGCGTTGCGTTTTCCGAGCCTGTCGGAAAGATAGCCGCTCAGGATGTTGCCGGTGAGACCGCCCACTCCGCCGATGATCCCGAAGGCAAGACCCGCCTGCCCGAAATTCATGCCGTAGACGCGTACGAAATAGACCGGCAGAAAGAGGAAGATCGCGGACATGGCGAACATGCCCAGCATGACTGCGAAAAGCATGTTGCGTGATGCGCGGTTGCTCACCATTCTCCAGATTACATCGGTAAGTCGTGGCACGCTGTCACCGCTCGCGGTCGAGACGGCAGCGCCACGTGCCGGCTCCTTGATTGTCAGGAACGCGAGCAGGCCAAGCAGTACGCCCGGGATTCCGATGTAAAAAAACGCCTGCTGCCAACCGTAGTTCTTGATGAGCGGTGCGCCGATGAACGATGCCATCAACACACCGATCGGCACGCCGCCGGCATAAAGTGCGAATATCAACGAACGCCGCTTGCCTGAAAAATAGTCGGCAAGAAGCGAATAGGCGGCCGGTGCTGAGCCGGCCTCGCCAATGCCCACGCCGGCGCGGAAGGCAAACAGCTGAGCATAATTCGTCGCGGTCCCGCATCCGATCGTCATGAACGACCAGAGGACGATGGTGACGGATATGATCATCACCCGACTGAAACGCTCGGCGAGCCGCGCGATCGGAATGCCAAGGATGGTGTAGAACAGCGCGAACGCCAGGCCGATCAACAAGCCAAGCTGGCCGTCGGTCAGGTGCATTTCCGCTTTCAACGCAGGTGCAGCGATCGACATCAACACGCGATCCATGAAGCTGAACGCGTAGATCAATGTCGTGAGCGACAGCACCCAGATTGCGTATGGTCTGGAAACGGCCGCACGTGAGCTCACGTGCGGGTCGGCAGTGGTTTCAGCGAGATTACGGGGCAACATGGTGTGCTCCAGAGCATCGGCAATTCAATTGGGAGATGGCCGCGCTTCACAATTTCGACGCCTCCGTTCGGCCGATCATCGGCACAATTCGGAGGCCTCGTCATTCAGTTGGTGAAGTCAGGCGCGATACGACAAAGGGGACGCTCTAGAAGAGATGACGAATTCCCGCCACCACAACCGTCTGACTCGCACTGCTGGAGGGCGCGAGCAGATAGGTGTCGGCGATCGCGTCGGTGGCACGCTGATAATTGGCAAAAACGTAGACGTTCGTACGCTTCGATAACAGGTAGTTCAAGCTGACCTGCCCCATGTTCCAGTGCGGGGCAGTATTGATTCCGCCGCCATATTGCCCCTTCGTGTAAACATAAGCCGCGCCCAGCACGATATAAGGCGTGAGAGAGTACGAAGCGTTGACGTCAAAGTTGTCCAGATGCAGTGACGTGTTGTCGAGATAATTGTACCGGACGTCCGTGATCATTCCGTTCACGCGCACCTCGCCGAAGGTGTACTGGGCGGCGCCGCCGAATTCGCGCTGACGGCGCACCCCCACATTCTTGTTGATCGGGCTGGTATGGAACAGCAGGAACGGTGGCCCGACGTAATCGTCAGTGACCGCGCCGTTCGGGTTCAGCGTTGGGCCCGGATAGTTGGTATTCAATCCAGCTACCGCCAGCTTGAGCGGCCCGTTTTCGTAGGCAGCGCCAGCGCTCACCGAGCGATTCACACCCCACTGGCCGGGCGCGTTGCTCATCGCGTACATCACCGAGCCACGCAGGCCGTTCACCGTTGGCGACTGGTACTTGATCGAATTGTTATAGCGGTAGCTGCCGAACACATTGTCGTTATCGCCGATATGTGTCGCAAAGCCCAGCGCAGCGACCGGCGCTTCGAAACGATCAAGATAATCGAACGGAATGTCGTATTGGCGACCGAGCGTCACCGTACCCCAGGACTTGCCGTTAAGACCGACGTACGCCTGGCGTCCGAACATTCGCCCGCCCTGCTGGAATTTTCCGCTGGTACTGTCGAAGCCGTTTTCGAGCACGAAGACAGCGTTGAGACCGCCTCCCAGATCCTCAACGCCGCGCAAGCCCCAACGGTTATTCTGCATGGTGCCTGGAATCATCTGGGCGGCCGAGTGCCCACCCACGTTACTTACCCAGGCGACTCCCGTGGAAAGGATGCCGTAGAGTGAAACTGAACTCTGCGCGTGCGCTGTCGAGGCGCCCGAGAGCAGGGCGGCGAAAGATGCCAATGCTGCGCTCCGGCTCAGGGTGGTATTGAGTAGCGTGGTTTTCAAACGGGTCTCCGATGCATACGTTGTTTTGGGATGGGAGTGCAAAGCAAAAAACGGCTTGCCTGGATGCGGTAGCTGCCATGACCGAGGGCAGTTCAAAAAAAGCGCTATCAGAGGTTGTCGGCTTTTCCGTCATCCGAGAATCTCAGTTAACCGAACAGAGATGGACTATTGAACTGGTCTTTTGGCGGGTGTCGTGTTGCCGAGCGCCCGGACTTCGGTGGTCCTTCAGCACGCGAGGCCGAATACCTTACGTGCGTTGTCCTCAAAGATGAGTTTCTTGTCGCTCTGGCTGAGCCAGTCAAACCCTGCGATAGTCGGACGGATGTCATCGAGTGCGCGCCCGGTGGTTTTGTCGACCGTAGAGCCGACGCCAGGACACTCCGAGCCGAAAAGACAACGGTCAGCGCCCACGGTCTTAATGAGCAGGCGCAGCGCCTCTTCGGAATAGAGCACCGTGTCGTAGTAGAGATTGCGCATCCCATCGAGGAAATCGACGCCGCGACGACCCGCGCCCGACTGGAAGCGCCCGATCTGATACGGAATCGAGCCGCCGCCATGCGAGCAGATGACTTTCAGTGACGGGAAGTCCTTGAAGACGTTCGAATGCACGAGTCCGTAGACGGCGATCGATTCTTCATTGACGAAGTGCAGGGTATAGGGGGAGCGGTCCGAATGCGAGCCCGTGGCGTGAACATGCATTGGAATGTCGAGCTCGCAGAGCTTTTCGTAAAGCGGATACCAATAACGATCACCAAGCGGCGGCGCTTCGGTGCCGGTATTCTCGTACGGATCAGGGTTGAAGAGCACGCCGCGAAAGCCCATCTTTACGCAGCGCTCGAGCTCCGGCAGCGCGTGAACAATCGGCTCGCCTGCCGCCTGCGGCAATCCGGCCACCGGCACGAATCTGCCGGGAATCAGTGCAACGGTCCGCGCGATGATGTTGTTAGTCTCTTCCGTGAACCAGTGCACGAGCTTGGCCGGCTTGGCACTGTGCATCATCTGGAAAGGGCGGGGCGAGAGCATCTGCATGTCTGTGCCGACCCGGTCGAGCGCTTCCACATGGCCGCACGGGCCCATTTCCCGGCGGTTCATCGCCTGGACGATCTGCTCGTCGCTGACTTCGGACATACGGCGTCCGTGCGCGCCCAGATGCGAAAGCAGATTGGCTTTGTAGACCCAGAGTTCGGCGGGAGCGCTGACGTGGCCGTGGCAATCGATGATCATGACTGTATCGTATAAAGAATAGTGTTGTCAGGTGGTGGTCGGCGGTTCGTTTGGTGCGGCAGTCATTGCCAGACCGCGAACCCGAGGCCGATACCGGTGCCAGCAGGAGTGCGATAGACCGGGATGTATTGGTCGTAGACGCAATCGAGCTCCCCGAGGGCGCCGGCCATCGTGATCCAGTTGCGAATTTCGGACGATCCCGAGCAGAGCGATTCCTGCGGAATGCTTGTTAACGTGTCCTTGTCGCGGTTCTTGATGGCGTCGATGATCTTTCGGTCGAACGCCGCTTCGCAGAGGAAGTGACTGAGGCCGCCCGAGGCGATGATCGCTACTTTCGCGTCGATAGGGGACGCGGCCAACGCCTCGGCGATGCAACTGCCGACGTAATGGCAACGGGCCGAGGTAGGGTTGTTCGGCGGGAAGTACGTGTTGAGGAGCACGGGCAACATCGGAACCTGAAGGTTCTTCATGAGCCGTTGATAGACGAAACCATAGGCATGACCAAACGCACGGCGCTGCGGGTCAGGTACATCGTTGCTGGTCGCGACGTCGACACCGCGAGCGATGAGCTCACGAATCAGATCGTCGGCCAGCTTCGGTGCGCCGGGGAAGCGGCGAGGCAGATCCATTGCATAGCCTGCCCAGAACTTCTTGTCGCTCCAGGTCAGCTTCGGGTGGGGCAACTCCGTTTCCTTCATGACAATCTCCTCGCCCCGATAGACGGAGATGGCGGGCAGGTTGTCATAACCGAAGAGTTCATCCTGATCGTCACCGATCACGAGGACGACGTCGGGACGCGCAGCGTGCAAATAGGCTTCGATGCGGTCCAGGGCGGCTTCGGCTTCGCTGGCGAGCCGGGGAAAGTCGCGTGGATCGCTCTCTTTGATGTACGGCGTACCGCGCTCCGTGACGAGTTCGTCATAAGTGAGCTTGCGGCCGTCCAGCATGTAGAGCGCCCGGCTGCGAAGGTCGTCCTCAGCGCGTCGCTGCCAATTGTCCCCAGGCAAATTCAGGATCGGACTGTGCGAAGTGCCGATGCCAAGTGTGATGCAGGCCATATCAGATTTCCCACGTAGAGCGGACCGCGCGGTCCAGCTTCAGAAGTTATAGAGTTCAAGCGTGCGCTCGCCCGAGCGCAGGCGCTGCATCACCGAGATCTCTTTGGCTTCGCGCGCCGCGGAGCGGGACACCGCTTCCTGAACGCGCTCGCGCGGCACGGCCACGACCCCATCGCGATCGCCGACGATCAAATCGCCCGGCTGGACGACGACGTCGCCGAGTCGCACCGCATGGTTGATCCAGCCGCGCGCGCTTTGGTCCTTGCTGGTGCCGCGAATGCTGAGCCCGGTCGAAAACACCGGGAAACCGAGCGCTTCGAGCTGATCCGCGTCGCGCACGCAGCCGTCGATGACGAGTCCGCCGAGCCCACGTTCGCAGGCAGCGGTGGACATGATTTCTCCCCAGTACCCGAAATCAGGCTTGCCGCTCACGTGAACGACTAGGACGTCGCCCGGCTCGGCAATGTAGAGCGCGCGATGCAGCCATAGATTGTCGCCACCCGGCGAGTGCACTATGACGGCGGGTCCGCAGATCCGCATGGCGGGCGCTACCGGTCTGATGGAAGAGGGGAGCGCGCCGACGCGCCCGAGCGCCTCGTGCAGTGTCGAGGACGGCATTCCGGATGCCTGTGCGATAAGGTGTGCTTCCGGACGCTGGATCGATGTACGGACGGTCGGCAATCGTTCCGGTATGCAGATGAAGGGGGCGCTCATGATTCGTCGCGCGTCTGCAGTTGATGGTAGCGATGCGCGTCTCTTGCGTCGCGCAGGCTCATGCCCGCGCGAACAGCCTCACGAATGGCGTTTTCCGCGGCTTCGATGGTCTCGGCCACGTCGAGCAAGCGCGCCTCGTGTTCTCGCGGAATCACGACGACGCCATCCGCGTCGCCGCGCACCAGATCGCCAGGCACGACACGCGCGCCACCGATATTGACGGTAACCTGAGTTGCTTCGACCTGAACGCGGTCCTTGCCGGTACGCATGTAGTTGCCGCGGCTATACACGGGATAACCGAGTTCGCGGCACAGCGCGACGTCACGATTGACGCCGTCGATGAGCGTGCCCGAGAGTCCGCGCCGATGGGCGACTTCGGTAAGAATGTCACCCCACACCGTCGCATCATCGCGGCCGCCGTTGTCGAGGACGATGACGGCATTGTCCGGCACCGTATCGATATAATCGCCAACCGTGCCCGCTGGTTTGCCTGCCGGGCCATAGCGAAGCGTCCAGGCGCGGCCGGCCATGCGAAAGTCGGGGGAACTCGGCTTGATATGATGGCACTGGCCGTTGATCCCGCATCGATCGAGCGCATCGCTCAGTGTCGCCGTGTCGAGCTTGCCGACGCGCTGTACATTAGTGTCTCTCATGATTCATCCTTGTATTGCGTCGCCGACGAGCATGTGCTCGTAGTCTTTGCCCATCACCTCGGTGACAGCGCGTCCCGCCAATAGGTCCTTCGTCATGGCTGCCTCCCGCGCGGCGATGTGCTCAGCCACTGCAATGATTTCGGCCGCCCTCGCTGCATGCAGGAACACAACCGCGCTGCTGTCGGCGATGATCAGATCGCCGGCCTGCACGACCACACCGCCCGCGCAGACTGGCGCGTTGACCGACTCTTCCTCGACTCGTCCGCGTGCGGTCCGTGCCGTGAGGGCACTGCAGAACACTGGCAGGTTGTATTCGCGCGCCTCCTCAATGTCACGCACGGGGCCATCCGCCACCACGCCCGCGATACCCTTGAGCGACGCCGCGAGCGAAAGGATGCCGCCCCAGCAGCCTGCGTCGATGCCGGTGCGCTGTTCGACGACGATGATGTCACCGGAGTTGGCGAGTTCGATGGCCGTGGTGCCAAGGTGGCGAGCCGGCGTGTCGCGGCGCAGCGCTTCGCCTGCGCGAACGAGCCGGCAGGTCACCGCAGTGCCGGCAATCTTCAGATTCGAGGCTCGCCGCGGCAAATTGGTCGCGACTTGTCCGGTAATACCGAGACGATCGAGCGCATCGGAGACAGCGCACGTGTCAAGCCGCTTCAGGCGTTGTAGGAGATCGTTTTTCATAGCAGGGCGCGCCACTCAGCCTCGTCCTTAAATACGCCCGAAATCGGGCCAGCGGTGCGATAGTCGATTTCTTCATGGCGTGCGAGAGTCGGCACGGATTTGTTCATGAATTCGCGCATAGCCTTCAAAAGACAGCGCCTCACCGCCAGAATCGCACCGTCCCCAGCGCCGAGATATTCCTTCGATCGGTCCACGATCGACCCCATGCTGACCATGACGGCGAAGTCCTCGGTGCCCAGCATCTGCGTAAAGCCGGTAAAGTGTCCTTGCTTCATGGCTTCGCGGTCCTGCCCCCAGTTGTCCTCGGGCGGGCCTGGCGGCAAAGGCGGCCACGTATCGGGGTCCTCGTACGCGTGCGTCTTGTTGGGCAACAGCTTCTCGTTGACGCGATAGGTGATCTGCCAGTAGTAGATGTTCTCGTCGTCGATTGGCACCGAGAAGAAGATGCTGCCGCCCTGGATGTCAGACTGGTTGGGCGAAACAATGCCGAACCACGGCATGACGAACGAGTTCGTGCGAACGTATGCGCGACCGTCCCTGAGCGCACGTACGGCCGCATAGCGGAAGCCGAAGGGCTTTTGCGCAATGTGATACACGGGCGCCATGTTTTCCGACGAGAATTCGATGTCGCCGAAGCCGACGAGCCAGCTTTGGTGAAGCACGCCGAGATGGGCGGAGTCCATGGTGGTCTCCACGCCCTGCAACCAGTTGGAATTGACTTTCTGCCGGAATACGACGAAGTTTTCGCGCGGCAGGCCGACGAGCGGCAGCTCAGGGAATTTCGGGGGCGTAGCGCCTTCGCCCAGCCAGACCCAGACAATTCCGCCTTCCTCCCGCACCGGATAGTGCTTGAGCGGTACATGCTTGCAGTACTCCGCTTCGTTGTTCGGCTGTGTCGGCACACCCACCGTCACGCCGTCAACGTTAAATTTCCAGCCGTGAAAAATGCACCGCAGGGCGTTGTCTTCGTTGCGCCCCAGCGCGAGCGACGCGCGCCGATGCGGGCAGGCTTCATCGAAGAAACCGACCTTGCCATTGGTTGCGCGAAAGGCGACGTATTGCTCACCGAATAGTTGCACTCGCAGTGGTTTTCCGTCTGCTTCCAGCTTGTCCGACAAGGCCGCCGGAATCCACCAGTTTTGCTTGAGCATCTGCCCCATCGGCGCCCCATTGCTGACGCGGGTCAGCAACTCGTTGTCTTCTTTAGATAACATTTCGGTATCCTTATAACATCGTTCGCTTAACCAGATATCCCGAAGCGGACGGTTCGTCAGGTAGCGGAGGGGGCAGTCTGGTTGCGGCGGCCGTCGAAGAATTCGGCAATCCGTTTCGCTGCGTCCGTGTTGGCGGACCGGGTCATCGCCGTGATCATGGTTTCGGCGAACAGTCCCTCGCCGACTGGCATCTCCGAGATCCGGTTGATGCCGTTGATGATTGCGTAGTTGGTGGCCGCCGCGTTGCCGGCGATGCGTTGCGCCAGCTCGCGCGCCTTTGCAAGGCCAGCACCATCGTCGACGACATAATGCGCAAGGCCAATCTGATGCGCGTCGTTCACATTAAGCACGCTGCCCGTGAGCATCATTTCGGTTACCCGCGAGGCGCCAATGAGCCGCGGAATCCGAACGGAGCCGCTGCCACCGAGGAAAATGCCACGCTGGCCTTCTGGCAGCTGAAAGAACGCCGAGCGTTCGACGACGCGAATGTGCGTCGCTGCGGCAAGCTCGAAGCCGCCGCCGATTACGCCGCCCTTCAAAACGCTGATGACCGGTAGCTCACCATACTGGATCAGGTCGAAGGTACGGTGCCATGCCCGGGAGCGACGCATGCCTGCGAGCACATCGGGGCTGCGCTTGCTCATGAGCTCGAAAAGGTCCAGGCCTGCGCAGAAGTGCTCGCCCTCGCCCTGGAGAATGACGGCGCGCGCGCCTTCCAGTCCATCGGAGAACACGGACGCGAGTTCGGCAAGTAATGCGTCGTTGATGGCATTGCGCTTATCAGCACGATTCAGTTTCACGAGTGCGATCTCGTCTTCGCGTTGGATCTCGATCAGCGGCTCGGCGCCGGTGGAAATATCGGTGGTCATAATTCCTTGTTGGAAAAAAATCTCTTCGGCACACTACGCTTCGATTGTCACAACGTTAGCGTCGGGTTTGTCCGCGTATAGCGCTGCGACTGCGCTCGCCCGCTGCGCGAGCACGGCCCGCTGATTGATATAGCCCTTGTCGGTGATCTCACCGCCGTCGCTCGACGGCGGTTCGTTTAACAGCATCACACGGCGTATGCGCATGCTGCTACCGGTGTGACGTCCGTTGTGGCGCTGCAGTGATTCGTGCAGCGCGTCGTGGAATGGCGCGTGACAGGAAAGCGCCTGCGCGTCGCTCACGCCGAAACGTTCCTGACATGCTTCTAGGTTCGGCCATGCGAGAAGCGCCACATAAGGCAGATCGGCGCCCGCGACGACCACGTCGCGCAGCAGGGGGGCAGTGCTGCTGATCACCTCGACGCGCAGCGTGCCGACACGCACGAAGATGCCCGACTGCAATTTGAATTCTTCAGCGACGCGACCGGCAAAGGCAAGTCCTTCCTCCGGTTTTGTCCGATCCACGAAGGTCACGGCATCGCCCAGACGGTAATAACCTTCGTCGTCGAAGGCGAGGCGTGTCAGCTCGGGCTGTTGCAGATAGCCCGCCATGACGGAGGCGGCACGCGCGCGGATTTCATAGCGTTCTTCATCGAGCGGCACCAGCTTCAGCTCGACGCCAGGCTGCGGAAGGCCAACCAGCCCGGCCTGTCGGGTAGGCCAATGCACCACCGTGGTGGCGGCGCACGTCTCGGTCGAGCCATAGCTGGCCACGAACGGAATGCGGTGCCCGAGGTGGCGAACGGCCTGGGTCTGCAGACGTTCGTAAAGACTGTCGGGTAGCTTGGCGCCGGACGAGGTAAGGCGGCGCAGGCGCCGGAAAAACTGCTGACCGAGCGTCTCGTCCGCTTCCAGCGCATCTGCAAGCATGGCGTAGCCTGCGGGCACGCTGCTAAAGCGGGTCGGCGAAACCTCCTTGAGGTTACGCAGCGTCTTGCCGAACTCGCCGGGTACGGGGCGTCCGTCGTCGATGTACATCGTCCCGCCATCGTGCAGGATGCTGTTGAAGATCGCCGTGCCGCCGGCTACGTGGCTCCACGGCAGCCATTCGAGCAGTACGGATTCCGGAGCGGCGGGATCATGGCCCACAGTCTGCGCGTGCATGGCCATCGATACGCAAAGCATGCGCTGCGTGACCGGCACGGCCTTGGGCTCGCCTGTCGAGCCCGATGTGAACAGGTACTTGCCGACTGTATCGTGCGTAATGATGTCGATGGACCTCTGCACCTCCGGGCTCACTGGCGTGGCGAGAACCGCGTGCCACACCGTGGCGTCGATGTCATCCACCGGATCGTCGACGTAAATGACGCGCGTGTCACATGAATCGACGGCGTGCAGCGCCGCGCGGAACTGGCTTGCGCTCTGCACGAAGATCACTGCGGGCTTGATCAGGGTGACCATCGCCTTGAGCTTGGCGCAATCGGTGCTCAGGACCGAATAGGCGGGGGTCACCGGCACATAGGGCATGCGCGCCTGCATGGCGGCGAGTTCGATGACCGCGTGTTCCACGGTGTTGCCGCTCAGCACCATCACGCTCCGTCCGTCGAGACGTTGTGACAGCAACCATTGGGTCGCGGCGTCAACCTGGCGGGCGGCCTCGCCGTAGCTGAGCGTGCGCCATTCGCCGGTCTGCGGGCAGCGCTGTTTCAGCCATGGCCGGTCGGGACGTTCCAGCGCACGACACCTCAGCACGGCCGGCAGATGCGCCTCGACCGGACCGAGCGGCACCTTGCTGCGCATAAGGACCGCGCTGTCGTCTCGCTCGATGACCTCGAGGTTGCGCTCGAGGAAGGGGAGATTGATGAAAGGGAACTGGGCAATCATGTTCAAGAAGGTATCTAAGAGATCGAGCAACGGCACGACCGGGTCATGTAATAAGGCTACCTTATATAAATTTACGGGTTGAATCCACTTGGTACAAACCCTGTTAGCTGAGTTTTGGCAATCCTTCGCGACGCATGATATAAGGTTACCTTATTATTTAGAATGTATTGCACCTCAAAGCGCGACACGCCGGTTCCCCGCTGGCTCGATGTCGCGCGTAACCACGGAGAGAACCTTCACCATGAGTATCCAAGGCGCGGCATATATTGCGGGGATCTACGAACATCCTGTTCGTCGGGCCGAGGGCCTGTCGACCGCCCAGATGCATGCGGACGTCGCGCTCGGCGCACTGGAAGACGCTGGATTGTCGCTTGATGATGTCGACGGTTACTTTTGCGGTGCCGACGCGCCCGGGCTCGGAGCCCTCACGATGGCCGAATACATCGGCCTGCGCAATCTACGTCATGTCGACACGACGGAATCGGGCGGCTCGGCCTACCTGCTGCACGTCGCGCACGCCGTGGAGGCAATCGCGGCCGGGCATTGCAATGTGGCGCTGATCACGATGGCTGATCGTCCGCTCGCGGCAGGTACGGGCACAACGCTCGCCGGCGTCGATCGCGACACGATGCCGAACCTGCCGTTCCAGGCCGCAGTGCCGCCGCATCCGATGTATGGGTACGCAATGGTGGCGCGGCGGCATATGCATGAATTCGGCACAACGTCTGAGCAGCTCGCCTGGGTCCGCGTCGCAGCCTCGCGTCATGCCCAGCACAACCCGAACGCCGTGCATCGCGAAGTCGTGTCGGTCCGGGATGTGCTCGATTCGCCGCTCGTCGCCGATCCGCTGCACCGTCTGGATTGTTGTGTCGTGACGGACGGCGGTGGCGCCGTGGTCGTCACGCGCCCGGAAATCGCGAAGGGACTGGCGCGCCCCAAGGTCAAGGTCATCGGGACGGGCACGGCGGTGAAACACCCCGATGGCGGACGTATCGATCTGCTGACCTCTGCCGGCGTACGTTCCGGGGCGGCTGCATTTGCCGAGGCCGGCATCACCCCTGTGGACATCGGCTATGCCTCGTTGTACGACAGCTTCACGATTACGGTGATCGTGCAGCTCGAAGACCTCGGGTTTTGCGCCAAAGGGAAGGGCGGGTGGTTCGTCGCCGATGGCAACCTGATCGCAGGCGAAGGCCGCCTGCCGTTCAACACCGATGGCGGCGGCTTGTGCAACAACCACCCGGGCAACAAAGGCGGAATGACAAAGATCCTCGAAGCTGTGCGGCAATGCCGAGGCGAGGCGCATCCGGCTGTCCAGGTGGCGCGCCGCGAGTTCGTGCTGGCGCATGGCACGGGCGGCAATCTGGCTGGCACGCACGCGGCGGGCACCTTAATTCTGCAAGCGGAGTAAACCACATGAAACAGAATCGCGGAATTCCTCCGGCACCGGTAGTGTTTCCCGGCGACGAACCTTTCTGGGAGGCGACTCGTTCGGGAGTCCTGCAAGCGAAGCATTGCAGTGCCTGCGACACGCTGCACTACTACCCGAGATTGCACTGCCCGTTCTGCGGCAGCCGGGAAATGTCGTGGCGGCTTTTGTCGGGGCGCGGCACGATCTATTCGTATTCGATCGTCGAGCGTAGCCCCCGGCCGACGGCGCCAGCCATTATTGAAACAGAAGAAGGGTTGCGTCTGAATTCCGTGATCCTCGACGCGGACGTGAACTCGCTGAACATTGGCGACCCGGTGACGCTGCATTTCGAGCCGACGCACGATGGGCAGCACGTGCCCGCCTTCACCACACCTCGCGCCGAGGCTGCGAGGACGTATTCGCATGGGGCACGCGCGGAGCTGGAAGCGCAGGCGCTACGCAGCAAGCGTGTGTTCCGTCGCGCCGTGGTGATCGGCGCCGGCAACATGGGTGTCGGAATTGCAATTGCCGTGTTGGCCGGTGGCCTTTCGGTGCACCTGATCGACCAGTCGGAAGTGTCGCTTGCCGTGGCGATGGAGCGGATCCGCGAGTCGTACGGACGCGATATAGAGCGCGGGCGTCTTACCCCAGTCGAGCATGACGCACGGCTCGCACGTTTGACGTCCGGTCAGGACATGGCGCAGATCGCAACCGCCGACGTGGTAATCGAAGCGGTCTGGGAAGACCTGGCGCTCAAGCAGCAACTGTTCGCTCAAATCGATCGACACGCGGCGCCCGAAGCGTTACTTGCGACCAACACGTCCACTCTCGACATCAACCTGATTGCGGCCGCTACGCAACGTCCGCATTCCGTCGTCGGGCTTCATTTCTTCAATCCCGCGAACGTGATGCGACTCATCGAGGTGGTCCGCACATCGTCGACATCGATTGAGACACTGGATGCCGCGCGGAGTCTTGCCTCGTCGATCGGCAAGGTCGCGATCGTGGTGGGTGTGTGCGACGGTTTCGCTGGCAATCGCATGATGATCGCCCGCGAGCGCCAGGCCGCCCGTCTGCTGCTCGAAGGTGCGCTGCCCGACCAGGTCGACCAGGTGCTTCGCAAACTCGGCCTGCCGATGGGAACGTTCGAGCTTCAGGACATGGCTGGCGGTATAGAACTGACTTTCCGCGCGCGCCAGCGGGCAGGGCAGAAAGACTGGCTCATCGAGCAGCTGCATGCGCGCGGCCGTACCGGGCAGCGCGCCGGGCGCGGCTATTACCGCTATGAGCAAGGAAAGCGGCGGCCGCTCGTGGATCCGGAGGTGACGGCGTTGATCGAGGAAGCTTCGAGCGTCGAAGGCATTGAGCGGCGTGCGCTTTCGGACGAAGAAGTTCACGACCGCCTTATCCTGCTGATGATCAACGAGGGTGCAAAACTGCTCGCCGAAGGCATCGTCGAACGTGCCAGTGACATCGATCTCATCTGGCAGCTCGGCTATGGGTGGCCGGACTGGAAAGGCGGCCCCATGTACTACGCCGACATGCTCGAACTGCCATCCGTCGTCGCGAAACTCACCGCGCTTCGCGCCCGCCATGGCGACCTTTTCCGGCCGGCGGAGCTGCTCGTGCAGCTCGCCGAGGCTTCGGAACGCATCTCCAACGTCAGAACATCACGCTAACCATGCCGACTTATCGCGCGCCAGTCAAAGACTGGCTCTTCATCCTTCACGACTTCCTGCGCGTGGAGGAACGCAAGCAGGTGCCCGGCTTCGCCGAGCTCACTCCCGATCTGACTTCGGCCGTCCTCGAAGCCGCCGCTCAATTTCACGAGGAGGTGCTGCATCCGCTTAATCAACCCGGCGACACCCAGGGCGCCCAGTTTCACGATGGACAGGTTCGCACGCCCACAGGCTTCAAGGCCGCCTGGGATGCGTATCGCGAAGCGGGCTGGCATCGCCTGAGTCTCGCAGAAGCACTGGGCGGGGCTGGCCTGCCGCCCGTCATGTCGGTGCCAATCTCGGAGATGCGGGCATCCACTGGCCAATCGTTCTCGATGTACAGCAGTTTTTGTGCGCCGGCGGCCAGCATGCTGGCCGCGCTTGCGCCGGAATGGATCAAGCGTCATGTCGTGCCGCGCCTCTCGGACGGCGACTGGACCGCCACGATGTGCATGACGGAGCCGCAGGCGGGCACCGATTTGCGCCAGATTTCGACACGCGCGACATGCCAGCCTGACGGGACATGGCGGATCACCGGACGCAAGATCTTCATATCCGGTGGCGATCACGACCTGGCTGACAACATCGTGCACATCGTACTCGCCAAGGTGCCCGACGCGGAAGGACGCGTACCGGCCGATCTTTCGTCGGTGCACGTCTTTATGGTGTCCAAGCGGATGATCGATCCGCACACTGGCGAGCCGGGCGAGCTCAACAACGTCTATGCACGCTCCATCGAGCACAAGATGGGCATCGAGGGCAGTGCGACCTGTGCACTCGATTTCGAAGGTGCGGTGGCGTGGCGAATAGGCGAGACGGGCGGCTGCGGCACGGCGGCCAACATGGCGCCGATGTTCCACCTGATGAACTACGCCCGCGTGGGCACAGCCGTGTCCGGGGTCGGTTACGCAGAAATTGCGCGACAGAACGCGGCGGACTATGCGCGCGAACGGCGCTCGGGGCGTGCCGGCCCGAAGCTGCGCGACCCGGCGAAAGCGGCGGACCCGATCATCGCGCATGCTGACGTGCGGCGCCTGTTGATCGAAGCGCGATCTTTCGCCGAAGGCGCGCGTGCTGGCGCCATGCGAGCGGCGATGTGGCAGTCGATTGCCCAGTCGGCACCCGACGCGGAGGAACGACAGGCAGCCGCCGACATGCTCGACATCCTGACACCAGTGATGAAAGCATTCTTTACCGACCGGGGCTTCGACGCCGCAGTCGCGTGCCAGCAGGTGCTCGGCGGACACGGCTACATCAAGGATTACGGCATCGAACAGTTCGTGCGTAATGCCAGGGTTGGTCAGCTTTACGAAGGCGCTAACGGAATTCAGGCCACTGACCTGGTACACCGCAAGCTGTTCTCGCACGAAGGTCGCCCATGGAAACACTTTGCGCGAGCGATCGCCGATTTCATCGAACGTCACTCCAATGATGTGCAACTCAAGGCTTATACAGTGCCGCTGGACGATGGACTGCAACGCCTGAGCAAGTCCATCGCATGGCTGAATACAGACGGCTCCGCGAACTACGGCCAAGCCGATGCTGCCTCATACGACGTTCTCACCGCAATGGGTATCTTGTACGTCGGCTGGAATTGGGGTGAAATCGCCGCGATAGTACTCGACCGCTCAAGATGTCGGTACGTCGACGAGACCACACGCGTGACCAAGCTGGCATTGGCAAAGGCGTGGATGCAGAGACAAATGCCGCTTCTGGAAGCTATGTGTCGGCGCATCGAATGCGGCAACGACAGTCTTCTTTCCATGCCCGACGACTGGATTTGATAATGCCGTCTACATGCGTGCTCGAAACCCGGCATGTTGCGTGCCGAGCACGCCGGTTTCGCGTCTTGGGCACGGCGCGAGCCTGGCGATAGAAGCAGCGGTTGGATCAGCAAACACCGGGCTGCAATTAGGGCGCGCGATGCGCGCTAGTCGCGGCCGTGAAGATTTTTTTTACCCTATGAACGGATCAGGTATTTTATGAGCGAATTACCGCTGACCAACGTCCGCGTCAAATCGATGACCTCGCTGGCGGACAGCGTCGTTAGCCTCATTCTGGAAGCGCTGGACGGACGCGACTTGCCCGCTGCGGACGCTGGGTCGCATATTGATGTCAACCTGAACGGGAAGCTCTCACGCAGCTACTCCGTCGTCCGCTGGGTCGGCACGCCGAAACGCTATGAAATCGCAGTCGCAAAGGACGCCAGCAGCCGTGGCGGGTCGCGGCACATTCACGAAACACTGCGCGTCGGCGATGTCTTGCAGATTGGCGTGCCTCGCAATTTGTTCCCACTGGTAGAGGACGCGAGTCTGAGTGTACTGATCGCAGGTGGCATTGGTATTACACCGCTTTGGTCTATGGTGCAACGGCTCGAAACACTGGGGCGCTCGTGGGTGCTGCACTACGCGGCGCGTGACCACGGCCGCGCAGCCTATATTTCGGATATCGAACGAATCTCCCGGGCTTCAGATCACGGCAAACTCCACGTCTATTTTGACAACGAACCTGGCGGACAACGATTGGATATCGCCACGGTCCTCGGTGAAACCCCGAACGACGCACACGTATATTGCTGCGGCCCCCAGTCGATGCTTGACGCATTCGAGGCGGCGACTGCGGGCCGGCCCGCGGAAACCGTACATCTGGAGCGGTTCGCACCTGCGCACCATGAGGGTGTCAGTCGGGAGTTCACGGTTGTGTTGGCGAAATCAGGTCAGTCATTTGAAGTTCCGCCTGACCACTCGATTCTCGACGTGCTGCTCGAAAACGGCATCGACATGCCGTTTGGCTGCATGCAAGGGGCCTGCGGGCTTTGCGAGACGCGTGTCCTCGGTGGGATGCCGGATCATCGAGACAGCCTGTTATCCACCGAAGGTCGAACCGCCGCGCAAAGCATGCTCATCTGCTGCTCGCGCAGCTCGACACCCGTGTTGACGTTGGATGCGTAGATGTCACGTCGTCTAGGGAGGTCAAAGACGGGTTGACAGATGTGCTACGCGATCAGGTGCAGTGTTAGCTCGAAGGCGTGGTTGAATCGATTTCCTTGGCGTGCTTTCCGAGTTGTGCTCTGCGCACCTGCCTCATCAGGATGCGCAGGCTGGCGACGTCTTCACCGCTCAGGCAACTGAAGAAGTCACGTTCGGCTTCGTCTATTTTCGATTCGCACCGAATGAGAACCTTACGTCCAGCAGCGGTCGACGAGATCAGCATGGTGCGCTTGTTAAGTTGAGTCGATTGCCGTTCGACGAGTTTTTTGGCCTCAAGCGCCCGAATGAACTCGCCCATCGACTGCGCTGTCATCATCGTCTTACGAGCCAGATCGGCCGACGATATGGGCTCGTGGTGTGCAATCAGGTTGAGGACCATGTATTGACCAGCCGTAATGTCGATCGCCAGCAGACATTCGTCGAGTCTACGACGAATCAATTGCTCGACTTGCTGGATATAGAAGAACGTGCGAGCGCTAACGGACATCGGATTCCCACGTGTTGTCTTGGGGCTCGGGCATTCGAGCGTTGGATGTCGTGAGTATACCGTTATTTCGGGTGACGATAACGATCCGCGGGGTTGACACAGAGTCAAGATCATCCAAGATGTTACGGACGGCTGGAGCATTGTGAGCGTGGGTGTCGCCGCAGTCGGGCAAATCAAATGCTTGTTCTCCCAGTCGCCGCTGAAGCCAAAAATCTTCTCCACGGCGTAGCTACTCGATTGTGGCACACCGCGGCTTTCCACATTGGTGCATTCCGGCTTGAACGGTTGTTAGGCAAGGTGCGACGTGCGTTGACCGCAGGCGCGTTTAGGCGGAAGTGAAGGTATCGCACTCCTTCGACCTGTCGGTCTGGAGAATGCCGACAAGTGCGATATCGCCGTTATGAGCAGTCGTTTCATTGGTCTATAACGAGAATCGAAATGAGAATTCTGGTGTCAGTCAAGAGAGTGGTCGACTACAACGTGAAGGTTCGTGTGAAGTCGGACGGCGCGGGTGTCGACATTGCGAACGTGAAGATGTCGATGAACCCGTTTGACGAAATCGCCGTGGAAGAAGCGGTTCGTCTCAAGGAAGCGGGTGTGGCGACAGAGGTGATCGCTGTGTCCGCGGGTGTCGCGCAGGCGCAGGAAACGCTGCGCACGGCGCTGGCGATCGGTGCGGATCGCGCGGTGTTGATCGAATCGAACGAAGACCTGCAGCCGCTGGCCGTCGCCAAGCTGCTCAACGCACTGGTCGACAAGGAGCAGCCTTCTTTGGTCATCCTCGGCAAGCAGGCGATTGATGACGATTCGAACCAGACCGGCCAGATGCTGGCTGCGTTAGCCGGATTTCCGCAGGCAACGTTCGCGTCGAAGGTTGTCGTGGCCGACGGTAAGGCTACGGTTTCGCGCGAACTCGATGGTGGCGCCGAAACGCTGTCGCTGACGTTGCCGCATCACCCGTTTTTCCGGTACTGCAGGCAATGCACATCGCTTGGTCATCACAGCGTGACGTACCAGATGTTCAGTGAAAACCGCTGTCCCGCGCACCGACAGAAGCTTGAGAGGAAATGCCGGCATTGCGGGCAGGAGACACCCTACATCATCAACGCGCGTCTTGTGGGCTCGCCGTATCGTTGTGCGCGCTGCGGCGCGCTCTACGCGACCCAATCTCCTCCAGCCTTTGCAGCGAAGCCAGCGATGCGCAAAGAGCATCGAATTGACGGGATGGCGAAACATTCTACAACGACGCAAGGTCTGACCGTTGGGGGGAGAGATTTATCCCTTGACCTTGGCCTTTCAATGGGCGACAACTTTACTTCGTTTTTGGTGACGAATTTACTTCGCTCTACGTTTGCCGAAGACCACGGACCCAATACTTCTTTCAATGACATTCATTCTGTAAAGAACGATGTGCGCCCCGCTCGTTGAGCGCGGCTGCCGCCATGACCGGTGTCGTCGATATTTGGCTGAGGCATGTGCGAACGAACGTATATTGCGAGACTACCGAGGTAACAGGCAATACCACTCCGGAGGTAAGGGCAGCGGACGATCAGGGGCATCTACGCTCACGCATGACATCCATGCAGGGGTATTTCTTTTTGCCTTGATTACGGTTACGGCGTGGCAGGAGCGCGCGCCAGCCCCCGGAATGACGCGCTCTCCTGCATGGCGCGGTGCTCGATGTGCTGGTGCAAAGCCGGCGCGACCGGCACGCTGCCAGGCGCCTGATGCGCAAGTTGCTCATGAAGCAAGGGCGCGCCCCACGTGTACTGATCACCGACAAGCTCAGGAGCTACGCGGCGGCGAACCGGGATCTCGGGATCAACGTCGAACACCGCCAGCACGAGGGGCAGAACAACCACGCGGAAAACTCGCACCAGCCGACCCCAGTGCGCGAGAAGGTGATGTGCCGCTTCAAGTCCGCGCATCACCTGCAACGTTTCGCTTCGGTCCACGATCAGGTAGCCAATCTGTTCACGCATTGCCGTTACCACACTGACGCAAAGCAAAAACGGGCGCTACGCACCCAGGCCCTCAAGGCTTGGGAAAGCGTGATGAGAGCTCCGATGCTGGAGCGTCTTGCCGAATAGGTTAGCTGTCCTAACATACGACGTGTTACGTCGCACGCAGGCTAACAAGTTGACAATCACCAATATCCATCTGTCCGCTATGTTACTGACTTATGAGTAAGCTGTCGAACCCGGGGGGCCGTACATTGTTCGACTAAAAAAAATGAAGAGCGCGCTGATGCGGTGCACTGGTTTTCCCCGAACCAATTTTTCATTTGACACCGACGCACATATTGGGAAATAGTTGTGAATATCAGTTTTGGCAAGGTAGTGTGAAGATGAGCGGCGGTACGGGGTCATCATGCTGCCATGACGGACGCGTAGCATCGTTTGACGCCGCCGAAGGGCCGGCGCCAGATGCATGAAAAAATAAATGCTGAGAGACGTAACAACAAGATGAATCTTCATGAGACGCATATCGGTCACCTCGAGCGTAGCATCGAGAACGACCGCCTGAGGCGGGTCTTGGCCGCACGCCTCGACAGGGCCTTCAAACGGGCCGACATCAGTTCGGCGCGCGCAGCAAGGTGGGTTGGGGTGACCGAACACGACGTGCAATATTGGCGACATGGCATCACTGTCCCGCCGTTGAACGCGTGTACGCATCTCGCCGCCGCCCTCAATCTCGACGTTCAGTGGCTTTGCACCGGGCAGGCTCGCGTCGCCTGAATCGCATTTCGTGGCGATGGCGGAGTATGGAGTCAGTGCACCGTACGCCGAGACTCACTTTCCCGTCACGTCTATCGACGTATTGCTTGCGGCGAGGCGTCAGCATGCCTTAATAAGTTGCAACGACGGCCGCTTTCTGCAGAACCGGGGTAACGATGTGAAGGCAGTTAAACGTAAGCGGTCGTCTGAGGACGTCCGGCGCTTCAATGGTTCTGAGATGGAGTTGGCGCGAGGTGTTTCGCACATCGCGAGCATGCTGTACGAGCAAAGCATTCACGCGGCGGTCAGGGAAACACTTCTTCAGTTCGAGGCGTCACACGGGCGCGACGACCTGAAGGGATTTGCGGATGCACTTCTCCGGAAACTGGAGGAGCGCGGCAAGCCGGAGGCAGTCGAGATGCTTTGCGGCTTTATCAAGCATGGTCGCCTGCCAGAGCAGACGCCCGATGTGCCGCCCGGACCTGTATCTATTCGGAAGCCCATCGCGCGGAAGCGGCAACTAACGCCGTCACGGCGGGGTAAGACGCGTGCAACGTCATCGGGCGCCTGAATGCCGCCGGACGGCCCGGCGGGGAAGAGTCTCGTATGAGTCGGTCGTCCCATCCGGCGAATAAGGTCGCCACGTTCGGACTAGTGTCGGTGCGCGCTGAAACGTTAACGTGAAGCATTTGTAGAGGTATGCTAACTGAACTTAATGAATGAAGTCGGGTGCGAGAGAGCGTACGGGGTGTGGCGATGCTGTCGCCCGGAAGGGAAAGCCGTTGGCGACAGGAAAAAATCGCCTGATAGATAGGGTCAAGGGAACGGGTGGCTCGGCTTCGCTTCAATCGACCGTCATGACCTGACTATCCGGTTGGTCATCATGGCAACAGTCCTATGGAACCGGACTCGTCGTCAACACGGGTTGGCTTACCAGGCACGAGAATGTTGGTCCTTAACCGTAACAAAAACCGGGGGTAGAACATGTCACAGCGAATTGCATACGTAACCGGCGGTATGGGTGGAATTGGTACCGCGATGTGTCAGCGACTGCACAAGGATGGGTTGACCGTTGTGGCAGGATGCGGGCCCAAATCGGCGCGGCGGGAACGGTGGCTGGCCGAGCAGGCCGAGCTTGGATTTTTCTTCACGGCATCGGACGGCAATGTCGCCGACTGGAAGTCGACCGAAGCCGCCTTTGCCAAGTTCAAGAAGGAGGTGGGTGAGATTGACGTGCTGGTGAACAATGCGGGCATTACGCGGGACGGGGTGTTTCGCAAAATGTCGCGCGAGAACTGGAACGATGTCATCAATACGAACCTGACGAGCTTTTTCAACGTGACCAGGCAGGTCATCGAGGCTGAATCGCTATACATTCAATCTCGTCTCAATTTGAAAGGATCGGGTCAATGTTGAGCGTTTTGACACATTTCTTGTGTTTCATATTAGGCGTGCTCATCGGCGTTTTCGTATGCGCATTATGTGCCGCACGTTCCAGAACGCCGCGAGACGACAAATAATTTTCGTTTTTGGCACGTGCCGAGAGGCAGCGTTCTGGTGTGGCCATCGGCAATAAGGCATTGATACGCTGTCGGCAGGTTGAGGGGATGCGGGCGACAATCTCGGGTATGAAACGAAAAACATTGCCACGGCGCTGTTGGGTTGTGTCGCGCTAAGGATGCAGGAGCAAAATCCAGGCGGACATTTTCCTGAAGTGAAGTGTGGTATGAAGAAGGCGACTGCGAGAAAAGCCCTGCCTGCCGGCGTATCGAAGGTACTCAAGCGCCTGCACTATCCGCTGGACGTGATCCTGCTGTGTGTGCGGTGGTATGTGGCCTACCCGCTGAGCCTGCGCCATCTGGAGGAGATGACGGCCGAACGGGGTTTCGAGGTGACCATGACGCAAGGTAGTCCTCGGCGAGCGATACCATCCTGACTGAGGGCTTCATGATGCTCTCCCCGGCTAGGGCAGCGCGACGCGGGCGAGGCTGCTGATATCGATCGTGGTGTAAATCGCGGTAGTATCCAGGCAGCGGTGTCGAAGGATGTGCGATCTCCTTCAAGGGAACTCCTGCCTGGACCAATCGGCTTCCTACGCTGTGTCGCAGAACATGGGTTCCCCGCCGACGCGGATCACTGCCGCATCGCGCATGAGCGGCTCGGACGGTATTGCGAACGACACTCGAGCCGACGGGTTCAGTGAGTGGATCGCGATGCCGCAGAAATACCGCCCGGCTATCGGAGACCGGGCGGCCATCAGTCAGGTATTGAGCAATTGCGCGGCCGGTCCGGGGCGGCAATGGAAGCACATCTGTTCGCCGCGCCTTGCCTGCTGATAACCGCAACGTCCCGTCGTGCCAGTTCAGGTCGTCCAGCTGTAGCGAAGCGACTTCGCCGGCGCGTAGTCTCAGGTCGACCATACATCGGGCCATCGCGTAGTCTCTGCGGCCGATCGCGGATTTGCGATCGAATGCGTTGAGAAACCGTTCCAGCTCCGCCTCAGATAGCGTGTCTGGTAAAGATGCGAACCGCCACTGGGCGATTTGCGGAATCGCGGCAATAAGGCCCCGGACGTAATCTCCGTGCATACCTCGGAAACGCAAGTAGCTTCGTAGTGCAATCCCGAGGACTTTGCCGGTGCTCGGCTTGCATCCTTCGAGGCGGCTGACTACAAATCGATGAACATGTTCCGGTTTGACCTGTGTCCTATTGATAGGGGGGGTGCCAGCAAGGGCTGCGTCATCACGCCGCGCAGCGCGATTCAATATTAGGGTTTATACTTATTTCCGTCTCCTCCATGTCTCTGACTCCTCGGAATATGGATTACGCCCACCTCTCGTAGGTGGGCTTTTTTTTGGTGCGGCGACCGCCCGCGCGAATCCGGTTTACCCAAATCCAACAACAATCCTCTCCAGACACAGGCCTTAATTTTAAGCGATTATTTACTTAGACTGTTGTTACTGATTTACGAACAGGGCTGTTCGTAAGACAAAACAAAGTCTCGAGGTGAGTACCATGAAGTCCCTTATTCAAGCTGTTGTCATTGCCGCTGCCCTTGCTGCTCCGGTTGCCGTGTTCGCCCAATCGAGCCAGCCGGTGACCCGTGCTCAGGTGCGCGCCGAACTGGTTCAACTCGAAAAGGCTGGCTATAACCCCGCCCGCGGGAAAGATCCCTACTACCCAGCCGACATTCAGGCGGCCGAAGCCAAGGTAGCGGCGCAGAACGGCGCGGCACGCGGTTACGGTGGTGCTGTGAGTGGTTCGTCGGACGCGGGGCGGCCGGCCGTGTCGCAGGCCGACTGGAACGCGATGTACAGCCACCCGTAATGCCGGCAGGACGCAGAACGCGTCTGATCATCGCCCTCTGCGCGGTCTCTATTTCAAGAACTGGCTGCTATCCCGGTAATGCCCGGTAGCGGGCCAGTTTCATTTCGAATACCTCCGTCATCGGGCTCCCGATGGCTTCGCCCAGGCCTTCACGGTCTGGGATCTTTTTTTCCCACAGCGTAGCCCTAATTGGCTTGCACCCGCGCTACATACCGCTTCTACGTCATCCTAATCAATTTACGACGCCATTCTGTGTGAATGCCTCCCGGACAAAACGTACCCCACTACATTTTCTCCTCCCCGTGCTCATCAAGACACCGCCAGGCTTACCCATTTGACCGACCGTGACTTCTGTCGTTTGCAACTATTCGCCCGTTCTCGTCAAATATAGCTAGGCCAGACCGGTTCAAAAGCCATTTATCCAGACCGTCGCGGCCCATCTGCAGTAATCAGCGCGGACAAAAGGTTGATGCACCCCGATGTCCGAAATACGGGTGACCTATCAGGAGAACGTCATGAAAAGCCAACAGGACCTGCGGTGCGAGATCAACCAGTGTGCGATCCGCATGGAATCGCGGGTCGTGCAGTTGGGCGACCACGTAGGCGCGAACCTGCGCACCAAGATGCGCACCGACGTCCATGAAGGCGCGAACGGCATATGGGTCGACGTCGATGCCTGCGACGTATCGATCTCGCGGATCAGAACCGCGTTGAGAGAAGCTGGCATTAAAGAGAAGCAAGTGCCGGTTAGGCCGAACGGCAAGACGATTGCCATCGCGGCTGCAGAATGATCCTGCGCATCGCCGGACATTTGGGTATTTTTACCCGAGTGTCCGGCGACGAGACCTGCCACATCAAGCATTACTGGACAGTTGGTCAAGAGGACACCTTTCGCAACCGAAGATCTTGGCATAATTTCTTTCATGCAGCGCAGCTTCAGCCCGGGCCTTTAATAATCGGCGTATTGTCGTTTTACTTTCAGGAGACGACATCAACGCTGTGTGCCCGCTGCACTGGCCTACAACCATCATCGGCACGAATGCGTACGGGTGCGGCGCGACAGTCTGGATGAGACGCCTCTCATCTCGATTGACGCGCGGCATACGGGTTTCCGGTCTATGCGTGCTGCTGCGAAGACGTAACCTATGTGACGCATCCCAGATGCGTGTACGAGGGGGCGCCTACGCAACTTAGACCTGACCAACCACTCAAGCAACCGAAGGCGACCAAGGAATGACGCCGCCAACGTCGAGCGTTATGCGGACGCTGCGCTGAGCACTCGGTGTAGATCCTCGATCGGGCCGCACCTCGCCGTCGCAGGATCGGACTCAATCCGGGGTATTCGTCCTTTTCGTGCTAAATCTGGCGGTTTGACTTGTTTTCTCTTCAAAAATCAATGGTGTGCGAAGTGTTCGATTTCACCGGAGGTCGTCCCTTTAACGTAAAATCTGGCGCTTTCGTCGGGCCGTGTGGCGAGCGCAGGATCGAAGGTGGCCAGCAAATCCGCACCCTCCACCTGCTGTTCGCGTCCACGCTTCGTCTCAGCGCGCGGCTTGGACGACGAGGCGCGCGCTGCCCAGGTTCAACTGCGTGATCTGGCTTTGCCAGACGATGGCTTTATTATCGATGTTCATCGTCCCTCCTTTGCAGACCCGCTTCACGTTCCGGCCATACGTCGCCAAGGCGCCGCATCCAGCAGCATGTCGCGATAGCGGTCGATCGGAAAACTCAACGTTCCGCGGAAATTGACATGCGCGAAGTGCGCCGGCCCCAGCCGCCGCAACCAGTCGTCGTCAATCCTTTGCCCCTTGCTTTGCCAGTCATCAAGCGTGGTTTGCATGCGCTGCGTGTTCCACGCAATCACCAGGTTCGTCAGCAACGTCAGCGAGCCGGATATTGCAATCATTTCGTCGCGGCGCCGTCCGCGCTCAGGTGCGATCTTGCCGGTGTAGATCGCGCGCTGCAGTTGATGAACCGATTCGCCGCGGTTAAGCAACGTATGCATTTCGCGCCGAAACTCCACGTTGCTGAAGTAATCGCACAGGAATAGCGTGCGCAGTAGCCTGCCAAAGTGGTCTGCCGCCCGGTACACGGGGTCGCCCTGCGCCGCGCTGCCGAACCGCTGTAAAGCGACACTTGCACTCACGCGTCCCGAGTGAATCGACGCGACGAGGCGCAGCAGTTCCTCCCAGCCATCCCGAATTGCCTTGACGGATATCTCGTAGGCAACGACCGATGCCAACCCGTCGGGAGCGGCCACTCGTCTGGGCAAGTGCAGTTTTCGTTCCGAGAGGTTGCGCAGCCCCGGGCAGAGATCGAAACCGAGCAGCTTCGACACGGCCATTCCTACATTTGTGTACCCGTGCGTATCTACCGAAAGTCGCAGCACCCCGCCGTCGTCACGGTTCTCGTTGTGGCGGATCACGCCCTCGATCGCCACTCCAGCCTGACGTTCGTTCAGCACGATCGGCTGGTTATAGACAATGCCGTGCTGGTCCGGCACGTGCGTGTACATGCCCACTGCATGAGTGCGACGTCGCGGATCGACCCGCGCATAAAAGAGGTGCCGTGAGGTATCCAGACTCTTTGAGTCGCTCGATGCCTGACGCCCGGTGCCCCAAAGTTCCGTAATCGGATGCGTGCGCTGGAATTCCACCACGCGGTCGTTTGCACGCGGCAGCCGACCGGGCATCTCAAGGAGGCGCATTGCCGTTGAAATATGCGCTGGATCCAGTTGCGGAATCATGGCGGCGACGTTCTTTGCGTCCATTTCCGTGCCGTGGGCGATCAACGCAGCGTACAGCGAGACGAGTTCGTTCGCATCGCGCGCTTCACGTGACCGGAGCACTTCACTGAAGCCAGTGTGGGCATCCATCTCCATGATCAGATCGGCGAACTGCACGGTTCCGATCTCCTTGAATATCAGATCCCGAGTGCGTTTCGGTATGCCATCGGCCGGCAATGCCTCGATCGCCGACAGGTGCAGCACTCCGTCGGTGTTGATCGTCACGCGGCCCGCCTCGCGCGCTTCGTACAGCGCAGCCAGGCCTGCCTTCAGGTGTTCCGTCAACCGTTCAGGAAACGGTTCTGCAGTTCCCGGCAACGCGAGCGACGACAGATAGCGGTCGCGATCGCTTTCCCATTGCGCGGTGGAATGAGCATCTGATCGCGCTCCCGGAACGACAGGCTGTGGTTGATCCAGACCGAGCCGCGACGAAGCCCCTTACGCAGCCCCGTGATTGCCGATGCTTCCAGTGCCCGCAACGCTCGCACACGATCGTCACCCTTGACGAGATCGCGCCAGGCGACGCTAACCGGCACATCGCAGTCGGGCGGCAATTCGGTTGCGCCGCTGTCATGCAGTGTGCCGATAAGTTCAAACTGTCGCAGGCTTGGTTCCGCTTCGCGGCCCACGAAGCCTAGCTCGCGAAGCGGCCCCGGCAGATTGCGGATGCGGTGATGATCGTCGGTGAGCGTCTCGCGTACGCTGGCGGCGTGACTTGCCGGTGGCCTGTCCTCGAGGTCTTCAGGCAACTTGCCAATATCGTCGAGACGTTCTTGCGCCGTTCGCTTGCTATCGTGACCAGCGCCTTGATCGCGACCAGTTGTTGCCGGTATTCGACAGCCGAGCGTGCCTGCCTGACCGTCGTGCGGTCGTACGCTTGCCGCACGAGGTCCGAAACCCGGCGTCCTGCTTGATAGAGTAGCGCGTCCGTCGACTCGAGCAGCGTGACGTGCAGGAAAAAGATCAGCTCGATGGTGCGGCTCGACTCTTTGAGTTCACGGACCTTCGCAGGCCGACGAGCCTGGATGCGCAGCGCGTACGCACGCTGCTTTTCGATTGGCACGGCATCGAGTACCCACGTATGCGCACCGAGTTCCTTGAGGAACCGAACCTTCAAAAGGGTTTCGGTGAGCGTCGTGGGGCTGTGTCGCGCAGGCGGTGTCTTCAGCCATTCGAGAACTCTCATGCCAGAGGTCTCATGCTGGGCGGAGAGGACAGAATCGGCCTGAACCAACTGCGTTTTCGTGACTGTTGCCTCGATAAGTGCGAGCAGACCACGTTCAACGTTCGACCAGATCGAACGGCCGAGATCCCGCAGTTTTCGTTCGGAGGGCATCAGGATGCGACGCTCATACAGCCAGCAATGGGCGTGCTGGGGCAACTCGTCAAGGGTAAGTGCTTCGGTGGCATCCTGTCGCAACCACGCTTCCAGTGCCGCCCAGTGGTTCGGTCCGATCGACGTCAGGCCGAGATATTCGCAGGTCCAGCCCTGATGCTCGTACAGCGTCTTATAGCGCTGATAAAGTGTGCGAAGTGAGGCGATAGTCGGGGTGGGCAGGCCGAGCCGCTCGCCGATGTAGCGCAGTAACAGGCGCGGGAGTGTGCCGACATGATCGAGGGTGTGGCCACTGGCCCGCAGAAAGACCAGCTGGATGGCAACGCCGGCACGGCGATCGCGCCGAAAGCGCTCGTTGACTGCAGCAATGTCACTGTCAGTCAACGCAAAGTAGCGCTCAACGTCGAATTCCGATAATCGGGCGGGCAGGCGATCCTGTCCCACATAGCGAAATTCCAGGCCTGGCATCTCCTGCTTCCCGTCAAGGTGGCGCGATCTGTAATCGCGGGCAGGTATGTTATCGCAGATGCTTTTTGGTCCTCCGGACAAAAGTCGGACCCCACGGCAGCCCATAAATTAAGGTGCTGCAGAGAAAACCGCCAGATTTAGCACGAAAAGGACGAAGACCCCGGTCACGAACTCGCGTATGCCGTCGAAACATTCGTCCATTGTCGATTGTGGAATTCAGGGATGGAAATTCTGGAATGGTAACCGCGTACTGGATTTTTCGGATACGAATAGACTTTCCTCATTGGCGGCAACGTGTGTCGTCTGCAATGCGTTATTCAGAGGTGGCGAAATGTCGAGAGTAGTTCGTTTCCACCGCGTCGGCGGCCCCGAGGTTCTATGGATCGAAGATATCGATGCCCCGGCGCCCAAGGCGGGCGAGGTTCAGATCAAGGTAAAGGCGCTTGGCATTAATCGCGCAGAAGTGATGTATCGAAGCGGCCATTACGTCATCAAACCGCGCTTTCCGGCCATGCTTGGCTATGAAGCCGCCGGAGAAGTTGTCGCGGTCGGCAGTGGCGTCACAGGGTTCGCGGCGGGCGATCGCGTTGGCGTCATCCCGGCATTTTCTTTCGCCGACTACGGCATGTACGGCGAGGTGGTGAATTCGCCAGCGTCTGCGGTCGTCAGGACGCCAGTCGGTGTTTCTTTCGAGGAAGCCGCTGGAACGTGGATGGCGTTCACCACCGCCTATGGCGCGCTAATCAGTCTCGGCGGGCTGAAGGCCGGCGAGACGGTCGTCATTGGCGCCGCGACTAGCAGTGTTGGAATGGCGGCCATACAGATCGCCAATTTCGTGAAAGCGACGCCTGTTGCCTTGACGCGCAGTCTGGCGAAAAAAGACGCCTTGCTGAAGGGCGACGCCGCGCATGTTCTGGTTGGCGACGATTCCTGCCTGCGGCAGCAACTGCGCGATGTGACGGATGGAAGGGGGGTGAACATCGTTTTCGATCCGGTCGGCGGCCCTCATGCGAAAAGTCTTGTGCAGGCTCTCGGCCATGGTGGAACGTTCTTCCAGTATAGGGCGCTCGACGCTCGCGATATTCCGGTGCCGGTCATGGATATTCTCGGAAAACACCTGACGTTCCGTGGCTATGAACTCTTCGAAATCACGACCGATCCGCAACGACTTGAGGAAGCGAAGCAGTTCATCAGTCGAGGGCTGTCGGAAGGGGCACTACGCCCTGTGATCGATCGCACTTTCAACTTCGACGAGATTGCTGAAGCGCATCGGTATATGGAAACTGGAAACCAGATCGGCAAGATCGTGGTGACGATCTAGTGCTACTCCCCGAACGGTGAGCAGCAGCAAGCCGCTTCCGTTTACGACCACTAGCGTTTCCAGGCCACGCGACTGAGGCACGCTCCTCATTGTCTTCAGCAGGTCAACTGCGAACCGACGCGGCCGATTAGCTCGCCGACCAACCTGGCAGCTCAAGGTCGGACCGGGTTCGGCAGAGAGCGCGTAGGGTTGGTCGATGCCTGCCATCGCCCGCAGGAATGTGAATGCGCCGCCGTGCGCCGCTGGCGGGCGTCGAACGAGCCTCGATGGAGCAAAGCGCGGAGTGCCCCGATACGCTCGGAGTCCTGGATGCTATGGCGATTGATAGGCCGGGGATGGCCAGCAATGTTGAAGGATGCGTGGTGCGGTGCGATTCTGGATGCGCGATGACGCAGTGATGAAGCGGTGCAGTGCCGGCAGACGAAGACCTGAGCGGCGGCAACCTCGGGATCGTCGGGCTGGGTAGCGACCTCGGGCACGATGTCCAGCAAATCACGCACCTTCGCGAGGCTGGCGCGACGCGCCGCCTGACTATCCAGGATTTGTACTCGCTGCAATTTGCTCGCCTGTTCTCTATAAATAAATGAGGACAAACGCTCCATTTTTTTTCGCATCGGGCGAGGCCGGAAGAGCCGCGCGTGCGAGCAAACCGTTCACGTCGTGATTGTGCATTGCGGGCAAACATGCAGGGCGTAATCTCACGCCGACTTCGATCCATCGATAAATGTCCGACGCGTCGATAGCATCCGTACGCGCTCGCGTACGGAGTGCTCAACGCTGTCCCACGCGTTGGCAGCGCCGTTTGCTTTCGTTATCGAATTCACGGGTGCGCTGCGCACCAGTCAATAATTGTCATGCACGAAATAATTTCTCCACAGTGCCAGGCATCACGACCGCCATGGAGGTGCGCTGTGCTTCGCCCAACCCACTCGACCTACTCGGTCCTATCCCGACCCTGGTTCTACACGGCCGTGACAACGGCGTGTCTGACAGGCTTTCCCTGCGCGTACACGACCGCGCTTGCCGCTTCTCACGCTGTGTCTGCCTCCGCCGCGTCCGCAACCGCGCCGGCGAAAGACAAGCGCGTTGCTTCCGACAGGACGAGCGTGCCGATCGACTTTCCCTCGATCGTCGAGCGTTATGGGCCGGCTGTCGTGAACATTCGCGCGACGGTACCCGAGAAAGCGCCAGCGGGAGCGGCGGCCGCGCCGGCTTCGGGGCCGGGCTTCGAAGCCATCGACGGTGCCGATCCTATCTTCGCGTTCTTCAAGCAGGCGGGGCCGCAATCGCAAGACGACCAGGGTAGTTCGCCGCGCGCGATGTCGGGCGTCGGCTCGGGGTTTATCGTGAGCCCGAACGGTTTCATTCTGACGACGGCGCACATCGTAGATCAGTCGGATGACATCACGGTGCGCCTGACCGACCGGCGCGAATTCAAGGCAAAAGTCACGACCGTCGATGCGCAAACCGACGTCGCCGTGATCCAGATCGACGCGACAAAACTGCCGACCGTCAAGCTCGGCGATTCGACACGCGTGCGCGTTGGCGAGCAAGTGCTGACGATTGGTTCGCCGGACAGCTATCAGAACACCGTCACGGCAGGCATTGTCAGCGCGACCTCGCGCACGCTCGCCGATGGCACGACGTTTCCATTCTTTCAGACGGACGTATCGCTGAACCCTGATAACTCTGGCGGTCCCGTGTTTAACCGCGCGGGAGAGGTGATCGGCATTGACGTGCAGGTGTATGCCGATGACGATCGCTTCCAGAGCCTGACGTTCGCAATCCCGATCAATATTGCGAACAAGGTGCGCTCGCAATGGGAAAGCCCGGGAGGCCAGCAAGCCCAGCAAAGCCTCGTTGGGGACGCGCGCGGCCATCTCGGCATCCAGGCGCAGGACGTCGATCCGAATCTGGCTGGCGCATTCGGGCTGCCGCGCGCGGCAGGCGCGCTGGTGATTTCCGTCGATCCGGGCAGCCCGGCAGCGGCAAGCAAGCTGAAATCCGGAGACGTGATCGTCCAACTCGCCGACGAGCCGATCGTCCACGCCGCCGATCTCGCCGAGGCGGACGCGGCGCTTCAGTCCGGAGCGAAAGTCCCGCTGAAGCTGATCCGCAATCACGCGCAGCTGACGGTGATGGTGAACGTCGGCATCTCTGCGCGAAACGCAAATTCGGGCGCGGGCGCTGCGAGGGACTCAGACGCGGGCGCCGTTGGCGCGCTCGATCACCTCGGTCTGACGATGCATCCGCTGACCGACCAGGAGCGGCGCACCACGGGCCTTGCTGAAGGCCTGATGGTCGATGACGTCTCGGGGACGGCAGGGAATGACGGCATCAGGCCGGGGGATGTCGTGCTGTCGCTCAACGGCACGCTGGTCGCCTCGCAGGATGAATTGGCTTCGCTCGCGGCAAAGGCCGGCAAGAAGGCGGCGTTGCTGATCCAGCGCGATCACGCGCGCAGCTTCGTCACTGTCGACCTCAAGTAAAGTTGAAACGTTGGATCCACGGCGGGCAATCCATGACGATGCGCCATTTGTGAGCCGAACCTCACGCCCGTTAGTGGACCGTGAAAGCACGTCGCATTCGTAGACTCGCGCAGGCACCGCATTCGAGGTGCTGACCGTTTTCCTGCAAATGGCCTGCACCCGCTTCGGCGGCCCGATTGCACATTTCGGTACTTTCGCCATGAGTTCGTCGGACGCCGCCGCTGGCTCGACGACGCGACTTTCAATGATGTGACCGCTCGTGCTGCTTGACGATTATATGAACGCCGCCTGGCTTGCAAGGTGATGTCGTTGAGAAATTGGACGAGGATTTGGCTGCACGCGGTTATTTCCGCCTTTGCGAGTGAATTCTGGGCGAGGCGGCTGAGTGCAGTCGTATCCTTCTCGGGTGCGAGCCGCTTGCGTTGAAGGGGATAATCGACATGTCGTAAAGCGGATGTCTTTCGGCTTGGCGATCGGCCCGATCTCCTTGTCCGTTCGTGATGGCCGCCCACACTTCGCAAAGCTGGCTCGTCAGCGCTATCAAACACTCACCGGGCCTTCACGGCTATTAGGGCTGTGGACCATAAGCCAGCTACGCAAACCGGTCGTTCGACACAGATTTCAGCCGTTCCATCTGTCGTCCCGTCGGCCTTTCCGGCACCGCCTCAACTGCTGACGGCGTCGTCGTCCGCTGCCTTGCTATAGAGGTTTGCTGTCTTGCCTGCGGAGATCTGCTGGGCCATCTGCTGCAGGTCCACGGAAGTGTCTTTCCCAAGCAGCACATAAGCCATCCGGTTCGTGCGCCACGTTACCGTCTTCATCTCGCCGACTTGCTGGGAGCGAACCGGCTCATCAGCGCGTGCGTCTTCAATCACACATAGCGCCACAGGATCGCCGCGCTCGGGCAGATAGACCATCTGGATCAGGGGGCGGTCATGATAGTCCAGTCGCTGCACGCGCTTGAATTTCAACCCCGCTTGACGCAGGTCCGGCACGCGGACCGGCATGCCGTCGCGCTGCCGGATATCGGCAAGTACCTTCTCGGTGGTTGCAGAGTCCTCCTTGATGCTGGCGACCGTTTCGCGCCCATAAAGCACCTGATAGTCGGCCACGCTTTGCACCCAGGGCGAAACCTTCGAGTGGAACGGTCCCAAGGCCCCTAGGTATCCGGTCAACACGCCCGAACAAATTGCGCCCGCGACGAACGCGGCTGCCAGCCATTGCATCGGCGCCCGCCGCCCTTTGCCTCCGCTGCGCTGCGACGGCGTGCTGACACTGACCAGTTCGTTGATCCGACGCTGGAGGCTCTCCGGCACCGGCGGCAACCGTTGACGCTCGTATGCAGCGCGATACGGCAACACCGAAGCGCGCAACGCGGCCACCCGTGCGGACAGGTCGTCCGAGTGGGTAATCGCCGCCTCGACTTCCGCGCGCTGTTCGGGCGGAAGCTCGCCGTCGACATACGACATCAGCAGCGAGTCATCGACATTCATCATATTGATTCTCCCTTGCGAGTTGCAGACGACGATTGCACTCCAAACTGTTGACCAATCGTCAGCCTTGCTCGCGACAGCCGGCTCATGACCGTGCCGATCGGCACGTCGAGCACGTCAGCGGCCTCCCGGTAACTCAATCCTTCGATCGCCACCAGCACCATCACGACGCGCTGCGCATCCGGCAGCGCTTCCACGGCGTTGATCACCTGGCGATGCATCAGGTCGATCTCCGGATTGTGCCCCGCAGGGTCGGCGAAGGCTTCGATTTCATCATCCTGCAAGTCCATGCTGCCGCGCCCCCGGATCGAGCGGGCCCGTAACTCGTTCATCCACGTCGAGTGCACGATAGAAAACAGCCAGCTCAGCGTCGACGTGCCGGGCTGCAACTGGCTGCGCCGCTCCAGCGCCCGTACGCACGCCCGCTGCACGAGATCCTCCGCGTCGTGCTGGTTCTGCGTCAGACGCAGCGCGAAGCGCCATAGCCGGGGCAGCAACGTCGGCAGGACGGCTGGCAGATCAGCGTCGTTCATCGGTGGCGCTCCTCTACATATCGCGCGTACACACACACATAACAGTTCAGTCCAGTCTTTATTCCAAGATTTTTTTTAGTTTTTTTCGCGATTTTTCCGGAATAAGCGGGCGCGCCCGGCTGTTTTCGGGTCACCAGATGCGCAGATGCACCGTTCGGGAAGGAGACAGATCATGGAAAACGTCCTCGATAAGGCACGGAAAGCCGGCATGGCGGTATTGCTCGATGCTTGCATCGGCCACGAGCGCTTTCACAGCGTAGTGGGGTCGGAAGCCACGCTCGAGCGTTTTGCGCGATTGTGCGAGACGCCTGTGGCGGATCACGAGACCCTCCGCCAGTGGGCGGAACTGTGTGAATGCGGCGCCGGCGCCGCGGTGGCGGCGGCAATCCGAAGCGCCATCGGCTCACGTATACCAGGCAATACGTCAACGCGGGGAAAGCAATAAACCCCGGCAATGAAGTGAACTTAGCGAACACGTGATCGCAGGTTGAAGCAGGAATTTGGGTTGGGCAGCGATCCAGTTACAACGATTAGACATCCGAAGTTAACAGGTGGCGCGCACAGCGTGGCGCTCATTTTTTTCGCGAACCCATGAACGGGAATTTTTCTGGTGCGACGAAGCGCACTCTTTTTTGGAGACTGACATGGCCGTAGATATGTTCCTCAAGCTGGGCGACATCAAAGGTGAATCGCAGGCAACTGACCACGTGGATGAGATGGAGCTGCTGAGCTGGTCATGGGGCTGCGCGCAGACCGGCAGCACCCATTCCGGCACCGGCGGCGGTACGGGCTGCGTGCAGGTGCAGGACCTGACCATCTGCAAGTACGTCGACAAGAGCACCCCTACTGTCATCCAGGCTTGCTGCGCGGGTACCCATATGCCCGAAGCGCTGCTGTCGTTGCGCAAGGCGGGTGGCGCCTCGCCGGTCGAGTACCTGAAGATCAAGCTCAACGAGGTGCTGGTCAGCAGCCATACGTTCGGTTCGAGCGGCGGCGACGAAGTGATGGAGACGATCACGCTGAACTTTGCGCAATTCAACATGGAGTACCAGCCGCAGGACAACACCGGCGCGAAGAAGGGCGGCGCGGTCACTGGCAAGTGGCATATCCCGAAGAATGCCGCCGCTTGAACGCGCAGCACGGCGCTCGCCGACCCCGTACCTGAACTGAACTGGAACCCTGGTTGCCCGCGTGTGCTTCATCGCCCGCGGGTAGCCAGCCCCCACACTGCCCGGACATCACGATGAATCAAGCTGACTGCGCCGCATGGCTGACCGACGTGACAGCCGACCTGCCGTGTGGAGAGGACGAAGAGTACAGCGCGGAGTTCCGGGCGCTCGAGCAGGCGGTGACCGGTAAGCCCGACGCGCAGTACGGCGGCACGGTGATTCCGGCGACGCCGCCAGACTGGGCCGCGGCGCTGTTGCTCGCCAGCACGCTGCTCGTGCGCAGCCGCGATTTGCGGGTGGCGGTGCACTACACGCGGGCCGGCCTGATGCGCGATGGGTTCGGCGGGCTGGCGAGAGGGCTCGAGCTGATTCAAGGTCTGCTCGAGACGCGTTGGAACACCGTCCATCCGCAGCTCGATGCGAACGACCAGAATGACCCCACCGCACGTGTCAACGCAATGTCAGGCTTGATCGATGGCGCGGCGTTGCCGGCTGATTTACGCGACGTGCCGTTTGTCGTGCCGCGCGGCCAACACGGCATCACGCTGCGCCACGTCGAACTGGCCAGGGGCGAGCTGCACCAGGACGGCGCCGACGTGCCGAATCAGCAAGCGATCGACGCGGCGTTCGAGTTGGCGGGTCTGCCGCAGGTGCAGGCGACGCTGTCCGCGTTGCGTGGATCGCTTGCGTCGGTGACGCGGATCGAAGCGTTGCTGACCGGGCACGTTGGACCTGCGCGCGCGCTCGACTTCGCGCCGCTCGCCGGGGTGCTGGCGCGGATCGTCGAAGTTGTCGGGACGCATGTTCCGGCAGAAAACGTACACGCAGAGGCTGTTGCGGACGGTGGCGCGAGCGCCGCCACGACAGTCATGGAAGGCGCGGCCCTGCTTCCGGCAGCCGCACCCCGTTGCACACAGATCGCAAGCGCGCAGGACGTGATCGACGCGCTGGACAGGATCTGCACGTACTACGCGCTGCACGAACCATCGAGCCCGTTGCCCGTGTTATTGCAGCGGGCCCGGCGGCTGGTGGGCAAGAGTTTCATCGAAATCGTCGAAGACGTGGCGCCGGACGGCGCCGGCCAATTCAGGCATCTGGGCGGCGTCGCGTGAGGATGCGCGGCGTCTCGTGCAGGCAGGTTTGATTCCACAGGAGAGCAATCGTGGCAAAGGAAAGCAGTCAGAAATTCATCGCGCGCAATCGGGCGCCCCGTGTGCAGATCGAGTATGACGTCGAAGTCTACGGTTCGGAGAAAAAGGTCAATCTGCCGTTTGTCATGGGGGTGCTGGCAGACCTGTCCGGGCAACCGGCCGAGCCGCTTGCACCGGCCAGCGAGCGCAAGTTTCTTGAAATCGACGTCGACAACTTCGACGAACGCCTGAAGTCGATCAAGCCGCGTGTCGCGGTGCAGGTGCCGAACACGCTGACGGGCGAAGGCAACGTCGCGGTCGACCTGACCTTCGAGAGCATGGACGACTTCGCGCCTGCCGCGATCGCCCGCAAGGTCGAGCCGCTGCGCCGTCTGCTGGAGGCGCGCACCCAACTGGCAAACCTGCTGACCTACATGGACGGCAAGAGCGGCGCAGAAGCGCTGATCGCGAAGCTGCTCGAAGAGCCCGCGCTGATGCAGGCCTTGTCGGCCGCGCCGCGACCGCATGACGAGACGCACGCCGATGGCAGCAGCAACGTTGCTCAAGACCCGCAAGCCCCTTCTCACGGAGCATGACGCCATGAACGATCTCAGCACCCAGCGTGAGTTGGAGCCCGCCGCGTCCGACGTAGCCACCGCCGACAGCAATGCCGGTCTCAACGACTTCTCGGCGTTGTTGCAAAAGGAATTCAAGCCGAAGTCCGAACGCGCCCGCGAGGCCGTCGACAACGCGGTCCGTACGCTGGCCGAACAAGCCTTGCACGACACTGGCGTGATCAGCGGCGACGCGCTCGCGACCATCGAGGCGTTGATCGCGCAGATCGATCGGACGCTTACCCAGCAGATCAATCTGATCCTGCATAGCGAGCCGTTCCAGAAGGTCGAGAGCGCGTGGCGCGGTCTGCACTACCTCGTCAACAACACGGAGACTGACGAGTCGCTGAAGATCCGCGTGATGAACATGTCGAAGACGGAACTGCACAAGACACTGAAGAAATACAAGGGCGTTGCGTGGGACCAGAGCCCGCTGTTCAAGAAGCTCTATGAGGAAGAGTACGGTCAGTTCGGCGGCGAGCCGTACGGCGCGCTGGTGGCGGACTACTACTTCGATCATGGCGGCCCGGACACGGATCTGCTGACGCAGATCGGCAAGATCGCCGCGGCCGCGCACGCGCCGTTCATCGCTGGTGCCGATCCGGCCGCGCTGCTGATGGACTCGTGGCAGGAGCTCGCCAATCCGCGCGACCTCACCAAGATCTTCCAGACGCCCGAGCACGCCGCGTGGCGCTCGCTGCGTGAGTCGGAGGATTCGCGCTATATCGGCCTCGCCATGCCGCGCTTTCTGGCCCGCGCGCCCTATGGCGCGAAGACCGATCCGGTGGAGGAATTTGACTTCGAGGAAGATACGACAGGTGCGGACAGCCGCAAATACGCGTGGGCCAACGCCGCCTATGCGATGGCGACCAACATCACCCGTTCGTTCAAGATGTTTGGCTGGTGCTCGCGAATTCGCGGCGTGGAATCCGGTGGCGCCGTCGAAGGTTTGCCGGTGCACGCCTTCCCGACCGATGACGGCGGCGTCGATATGAAATGCCCGACGGAAATCGCCATTAGCGACAGGCGCGAAGCAGAACTGGCCAAGAGCGGTTTCATGCCACTCGTGCACAAGAAGAACTCGGATTTTGCCGCGTTCATCGGTGCGCAATCGCTGCACAAACCCGCCGAATACGAGGATCCTGCCGCTACCGCCAACGCGAATCTCGCCGCGCGGCTGCCGTATCTGTTCGCGTGCTGCCGGTTCGCCCACTATCTGAAGTGCATCGTGCGCGACAAGCTGGGCTCGTTCAAGGAACGCGACGATATGCAGCGCTGGCTGCAGAACTGGATCCTGCAATACGTCGACGGCGATCCGACGCATTCGTCGGATGACACCAAGGCGCGCAAACCGCTCGCGGATGCCCAGGTGGTGGTCGAGGAAGTGGAGGGCAATCCGGGCTACTACACGTCGAAGTTCTTCCTGCGTCCGCACTACCAGCTCGAAGGCCTGACCGTGTCGTTGCGGCTGGTGTCCAAGCTGCCGACGGCTGCCGCCGCCTGAGTCCCACGGGCCGGCGGGCCCGCCATCGCCAAGGAGCGTAGCCATGACCGAACTGACCGCGTGTGACCGCCTGCAGCCTTCGCTGCTCGACCGGCTCACCGATTTCGAACCCGACGCGCGGCACGAGCCTCGCGAGCGCCGCGTGCTGTCGCAACGGGCGTTGCGCGATAGCGTACAGCGCGATATCGGCTGGTTGCTGAATGCAAGCGGGCTCGATGCGGTGCAGGATGTCGCGGGCTATCCGCACGTCGCCACCTCGGTGCTCAACTACGGTTTGCCGGATCTCGCGGGCCGGCATGTCGCGGGGCTCACCAAGGCGGCGCTGGAGCGGCGTATCCGCGAAGCGTTGTGGGCCTTCGAGCCGCGTCTGATGCGCGATACCGTGCGCGTCACCGCGCTCGAGGACACCCAGGGCGCCCGTCACGAGCATGTGCTGCGCTTCGAGATCGAAGCCGATATGTGGTCCCAGCCGTATCCCGAGCGTCTGTATCTGCGTACCGAACTGGATCTCGAAGTTGGCGAGGTGCGGATTCTCGACACCGCTGCCGCCGTGCCTGCGTCTGTCCCAGCGCCTGCGCTGAGCGGCGGCGCTGACTTGCGCAGCGAGCAGCTGTCATGAATCCCGCCCTGCTCAAGTACTACAGCCAGGAACTGCAGCATCTGCGCGAAATGGGCGGTGAGTTCGCCGCCGCGTTTCCGAAGGTCGCGGGCCGGCTCGGGCTCGATGGCATCGACTGTGCCGATCCGTACGTCGAGCGTCTGCTCGAAGGTTTCAGCTTTCTGGCGGCGCGTGTGAGCATGAAGCTCGATGCCGAATTTCCGCGCTTCACGCAGCATCTGACCGAGCTAACCTATCCGCATTACCTGGCGCCCACGCCGTCGATGGCGGTGGTGCAGTTGCAGGCGGATCACAAGAACCCGCAAGTCGCGTCAACGGTGGATGGGGTAGCGGTTCCGCGCCATACCGTGCTGCGCAGCCTGCTCGACAAAGCGGGATCGACACGCTGCGAATACCGGACCGGACATGCCGTGACGCTGTGGCCGGTCGAGATTACCCATGCGAAGTTCTTCACGCACTCCGGTTCGTCCAGCCTGGCCGGTGTGCCGCTGCCTGCCGGCGTCAAGGCCGGTCTGCGGCTGCGCTTGCGCGCGACCGGCGCGGTGCCGTTCGAGCAGATGAATCTGGAAAGCCTTGCGATCTACCTGCGCGGCGCCGACGCGCTGCCCGCGTGTATCCACGAGCGTCTGCTCGCCGCATGCGTCGGCGTTGCGGTGGTGCCGGGCACGTCGGGATCGGCTCGCGGGGCAGTGTTACCCAAAAATGCCTTGCAGCCTCTCGGCTTTGCCGAGGACGAGGCATTGCTGCCCGTGGCAAAGCAGACATTCGACGGCTACCGCTTGCTGCAGGAGTATTTCGCCTTCGCACCGCGTTTCCGGTTCGTGCGGATCGGCGGACTGCGCGATGCGCTGCGCGCGTGCGGCGGACGCGAGGTCGAACTGGTCGTGCTGCTCGATCGCGCGGACCCGCTGCTCGAACGCTCGGTCGACGCGTCGCACTTTGCGCTGCATTGCACGCCGGCCGTCAACCTGTTCCTGCGCCGCACCGACCGCATCGCGCTGAGCGACACGGCGTTCGAATATCACGCAGTCGTGGACCGCACCCGGCCGATGGACTACGAGATCCACCAGATCGACGCAGTCACCGGCTACCGCGCCGGCGCGCTTGCCGAGCAACAGTTCCGGCCGTTCTACTGCGCAAAGGATCTGGACACGCAGCACCAGGGCGGGGCGTTTTACCAGATGCGGCGTGAAGCACGCCGCCCTTCGGTGCGGCAGCAACGGCAGGGTGCCCGCAGCAGCTATCTGGGCAGCGAAACTTTCCTGGCTCTGGTCGACGCCACAAGTGCGCCGTTGCACGGCGACCTGCGGCAATTAGGCGTGAGCGCGTGGTGCACCAATCGGGATCTGCCGCTGTCGATGCCGATTGGCGTTGGCGCGACCGATTTCACGCTCGACGCCGAAGTGCCGGTCGCGGCGGTGCGCTGCGTGGCGGGGCCGAGCCGCCCGTTGCCGTCGTTCGCTGAAGGGCCGGCGGCGTGGCGGCTATTGAATCATTTGTCGCTGAACTACGCGTCGCTCATCGACAGCGATCCGCAGCAGGGCGCGCATGCATTGCGCGAATTGCTGGCGCTCTACTGCCCGGCGGGCGACGGTGCCGCACAGCGTCAGGTCGACGGTCTGCGTTCGATCGACTCGACGCCGGTCGTGCGGCGCCTGCCGTCGCCAGGGCCGATCGTGTTCGGCCGTGGGCTGCAAATCACGTTGCAGTTCGACGACGCGGCGTTCGAAGGCGGCAGCGCCTTTCTGCTCGGCGCCGTGCTCGCGCAGTTTTTTGCGCAATACGTATCGATCAATTCGTTTGCCGAGACCGTCGCGTCGACCTCGACGCGCGGCGAGATCATGCGCTGGCCGGCGAGGGTGGGACGATGCGTGACGCTCTAGAACTCGAACGCACGTTGCAGCAGCACGCGCGTCACTTCGACTTTTTCCAGGCGCTGCGGCTGATCGACTGCTCGCATCCGCAGCGGCCGCGTCTGGGCACTTCGCCTGGCGCGAGAGATGATGTCGTGCGCCTTGCACAGGATGCCGAACTGATTTTCCATCCGAGTGCGCTGAGCGGCTATACGCCCGGCGCCGACGGCAAGCCTGGACGGCTGGCGGTGAATTTCCTCGGCCTGCTCGGCCCGAACGGCCCGCTTCCCACGCATCTGACCGCGTATGTGCGCGAGCGTGAGCGTCATGCGAACGACAGGACGCTCGCGCGCTTTCTCGACATGTTCCATCACCGGATGCTGACGCTCTTCTACCGGGCGTGGGCGGCGGCCCAGCCGGTAGTGAGCGCGGACCGCGCGGATGAGGACCGCTTCTCGGCGTATCTCGGCAGCCTGTTCGGGCTGGGGACGCCGGCGCTGCGCGAGCGCGACACGGTACCCGATCACGCGAAGCTGCATTTTGCGGGTTTGCTGGCGGCACCGACGCGGCATGCGGGCGGCCTGCGGCTGATCCTCGCGCAATTCTTCGGCGTGCCGGTGGAGGTCGAACCATGGAGCGGTCACTGGCTGAGCTTGCCGGTTGATCAGCAGACCCGCCTGGGCGGCGTGCGGCTCGGTTTGTCCAGTGTCGTCGGCACGCAGGTCTGGGACTGTCAGCACAAGTTCCAGATCGTGATCGGGCCGCTCGGCTATGAAACCTTCCAACGCTTTTTGCCCGGAGGCGCCAGTCTGCCCAAGCTGGTGGACTGGGTGCGCAACTATCTGCGCGATCCGCTCGACTGGGACGTCGAACTGCATCTGCGGCATGACGAAGTGCCCGCACTGCGCCTGGGCGGTGGCGAGTCCGTTTCATCCGATGCTTCTGGTGCCGGCGGCCGCGCCCCCGCCGCCGGGCGCGCGCGGCTGGGCTGGACCACGTGGCTCTCGAGCGGCGCACCTGTCCATGACAAACATCGGGTCGTGATCGCGCCGAGCGCGCATGTCCACACGCCTCGTCAACCGGAGACTCTCCATGGCTGAGATCAGTCGCGTCGCGCTGTTCGGCAAACTCACTCCGCTGGCTTACCGCGCCATCGAAGGCGGCACGGTGTTCTGCAAGCTGCGTGGCAATCCTTACGTTGAGCTGGTGCATTGGCTGCATCAGATCCTGCTCGCGCAGGACTCCGACCTGCAGCGTCTGGTCAGGCACTTCGAACTCGATCCCGGCGCGCTCGCCCGCGATATCGCTCACGCGCTGGATAGCTTGCCGCGCGGGTCGACGTCGATCTCGGATATCTCTGCGCAAGTCGACGAAGCCGTCGAGCGCGGTTGGGTATTCGGCTCCCTGATGTTCGGCTCGGCTCAGGTTCGCACGGGGCATCTACTGGTCGGTATGTTGCGCACGTCGAACCTGCGCAACGCCTTGTTCGCCATCTCGCGGCAGTTCGAAAAAATCAGGCTCGATACGCTGACGGAGCGTTTTGTGGTGCTGCTCGATGGGTCGCCTGAAGCGGGCTTGGCGGCAATGGCGTCTGGTGCCGGCACGCCTCGTGACGGCGCCGCCGCGATGGTGGGCGCGGCAGACGCGTCGGGCAGCGGCGTGGATGCCGGCGCCTTGCCCGCTGCCGCGCTCGGCCGCCAGGAAGCGCTGCGCCGCTACACGGTCGACCTGACCGAACAGGCGCGCAATGGCGAACTGGACCCGATCGTCGGGCGCGACGACGAGATCCGCCAGGTGGTCGACATCCTGATGCGCCGGCGGCAGAACAACCCGATCCTCACCGGGGAAGCCGGTGTTGGCAAAACCGCCGTCGTCGAAGGTTTCGCGCAGCGCATCGTCGCGGGCGATGTGCCGCCCGCGCTGCGCGATGCGCGGGTCTGCACGCTCGACGTCGGCTTGCTGCAAGCCGGCGCCAGCATGAAGGGCGAGTTCGAAAGCCGCCTGCGCCAGGTGATCGAGGAAGTGCAGGCGTCGGCGCGGCCGGTGATCCTCTTCATCGACGAAGCCCACACGCTGGTCGGCGCGGGTGGCGCGGCGGGCACCGGCGATGCGGCGAACCTGCTGAAGCCGGCGCTCGCGCGCGGCACGCTGCGCACGGTCGCCGCGACGACGTGGAGCGAATACAAGAAGCACATCGAGAAAGACCCCGCGCTGACGCGGCGCTTTCAGGTCGTGCAGGTGCCGGAACCGTCGGAAGAATGCGCGATCCGGATGATGCGCGGCATCGCGCGCAAGATGCAGCAGCATCACGGTGTGCTGGTGCTCGACGAAGCGCTGGAAGCAGCGGTCACGCTGTCACACCGCTATATCCCGGCCCGCCAGTTGCCCGACAAGGCCGTGAGTCTGCTCGACACCGCTTGCGCGCGGGTCGCGGTGAGCCAGCACGCGGTGCCGCCTGCGGTTGAAGACGCTCGCCGCCGCATCGACGCATGGCAAACCGAGGCCGGGATCATCGCGCGCGAAGCCGCGCTTGGCATCGACACCGCCGGCCGCGCCGCGGATGTCGCCGGTAGGCTCGAAGCCGGGCGTGCCCGGCTCGCGCAACTGACCGCGAACTGGGAAGGTGAGCAGGAACTGGTCAAGCGCATCATCGCGTTGCGCGCTGAACTCGAACAAGACGCCGGCGGGGAGGGCACAGCCGACCAACGCGTAGCCGAACTCCAGGCGCTGCAAGGCGAGCTCGCGCAACGCCAGGGCGATCAGCCGTTGATTCTGCCGGGCGTGGACCGGCACGCTGTCGCGGCGGTGGTGCAGGACTGGACCGGAATTCCGGTTGGCCGCATGGTGCGCGACGACCTGGCGAATGTGTTGAAGCTTGCCGATACCCTCAACCAGCGCATTGTCGGCCAGGCGCACGCGATGGAGATGATCGCGCGGCGCGTGCAAACCTCGCGTGCCGGTCTCGACAATCCGCACAAGCCGATCGGCGTGTTCATGCTGGCCGGCACCTCGGGTGTGGGCAAGACGGAGACCGCGCTCGCACTCGCGGAAGCGCTGTACGGCGGCGAGCAGAACATCATCACCGTCAACATGAGCGAGTACCAGGAAGCGCATACCGTGTCCTCGCTCAAGGGCGCTCCCCCGGGATATGTCGGCTATGGCGAAGGCGGGGTGTTGACCGAAGCAGTGCGGCGCCGTCCCTATAGCGTGGTGCTGCTCGACGAGTTCGAGAAGGCGCATCCGGATGTCCACGAGCTGTTTTTCCAGGTGTTCGACAAGGGGCGCATGGAAGATGGTGAAGGCAGGCAGATCGATTTTCGCAACACGCTGATCCTGCTGACCACCAACGTCGGCACCGAACTGATTACCCGCATGTGCGGCAATCCGGGCGACACGCCGAGCCCCGGACAGATCGCACGCGCGTTGCGCGCGCCGCTCGTCGAGGTGTTCCCGCCGGCCTTGCTCGGACGGGTCGCGGTGATTCCCTATTACCCGCTCGACGACGCGATGCTCGACGCCATCATCCGGCTGCAACTCTCGCGCATCGAGCGGCGCATCGTCGAACAGCACGGCGTGTCCTTCAGCTACGACGACGCGATGGTCCGGCAGATCGCCGCGCGCTGCACCGAGTTCGAGAGCGGCGGACGGATGATCGACGCGATTCTGACCAGCACGCTATTGCCCCGCATCAGCGCCGAATTTTTGACGCGGCTGATCGACGGGCGGACGGTAGCGAAGGTCGAGGTCGGCGCGAACGACGGTGAATTCACCTACGCGTTCGATTGAACGCGAGCGACAGCTGCAATCATCCTGCATGGGAGAGAGTCATGCCACAACAGGTCACGATGGGCGCAATGCTGCAATGTTCGTTCGGCGTCGCGCCGTCGACACTGGTCGTGCTGCCGCTGAACCGCGTGCTGTGCGAAGGGCCGCCGGCCGCCGACATCATGGACCACATTCCGCTCGTCAACATCCTGCCGTTCGGCATGTGCAATTCGCCGGCCAATCCCGAGGTGGCCGCGGCAACCGCTGCCGCGCTCGGTGCGCCTACGCCGATGCCGTGCGTGCCGGCCACCACCATGCCATGGGCGCCCGGCGCGGTGAACGTGCTGCTCGGCAATCAGCCGTCGCTCGACAACGTGTCCACCTGCACCTGCATGTGGGGTGGTGTCGTCACGATCGTCGACCCCGCCACAGTCAAAACGCAAGTACCCTGAAATGGAAATCGTGATGATGCTGACCGACCTCAATCGCGCGATCCGCCTCAAATGCGCGCTTCAAGCCGACGGCCTGGTGCTGTTTTGCATGCGCGGCCACGAAGAACTGGGGCGTCTCGCTCAGTGGGACCTCGAACTTCTCGCCGAGCGTTCCGATCTGGCGGTCGCGCCGATGCTGGGCAGCGACCTGTCCGTGAGCCTCGAACTGCCCGGTGGGGGCGAGCGCGAATTCAACGGCATCGTCACTGCCTTTGAACTGGTTCGCCCGGCCAGCACCAATCCGAACCGGCCTGCTGCGTACCGCGCCACTGTGCGGCCGCGCCTGTGGCTGCTGACGCGCGCATCGCACTGCCGCTTCTTCTACGCGATGACGGTGCCGGCAATCGTCAGCCACGTGCTGGCCGGCTATCAGATCGACTTCGACAACCGCTGCACGGCGAGCTATGCGAGCCGCGAGCAGCGCGCGCAGTATCGCGAGAGCGACTTCGATTTTGTCAGCCGTCTTCTTGAACACGAAGGCATTTACTACTACTTCGAGCACCACGGCGGCAAGCATAAGCTGATCCTCGCGGATTCGTCGCAGGTGCACGCGGCGACACCCCACTACGCGCGGATTCCGTACCGCGCGCAGTTCGTTGCGCCGACCGAATTTGAATGCATCTATGCGTGGTCGTGCGGCGGCGAGGTACAGACCGGTATCAGCGAAGTCAACGACTACGATTTCGAAAAGCCGGTGCAAAGCGCGCAACAGGGCTTGCTAAGCCGCGCGCTGCGCACGCAGCCGCTCGATCCGGTGGTCTACGCGAGGCAGGAGCACGGCGTCGGCTACGCCCAGCATGCCGATGCCGACCGCTACGCGCAGGCGCACGTAGAGGCGCATCAGGCCGCTAACGAGCGCTTCGGCGGTCGCACTACCGCGCGCGGCATCTGGCCTGGCGGCCTGTTTAAGCTCAGTGGGCATCCACGTGACGATCAGAACGGCGAGTACCTGGTCGTGTCGGCGCGCTACGAACTGCAATCGGACACGCACCTGTCCGCGCAGGACGCCGCTCCCCAGCGGTTCGTGTTCGACAGTTCGTTCACGGCGCTGCGTCACGACGGCACGTTTCGCACCGCACGGCTCACTCCCCGTGCGCGCGTATGCGGCCCGCAGACAGCGGTCGTGGTGGGTCCGGCGGGCGAAGAAATCCATACCGACAAGTACGGCCGCATCAAGGTGCAGTTCCATTGGGAGCAGTTCGCGCCACCCGCCGGCGATCAGGCATTGCAGCGCTGCTGGGTGCGTGTGGCCCAGGCGTGGGCGGGGCAGCAGTGGGGCGCGTTCTTCTTGCCGCGCATCGGCCAGGAAGTGCTGGTGGAGTTTATCGAGGGCGATCCGGATCGGCCCATCGTGACGGGCAGCGTCTATAACGCTGCGCAAATGCCGCCGTATGCGTTGCCCGAGCATGCGTCGCGTGCGACCCTCAAGAGCAACTCCACGAAGGGCGGCAATGGCTTCAATGAAATGCGCTTCGAAGACAGCAAAGGAAACGAGCAACTGTTCTTTCATGCGGAGCGCAACCTCGATACCTATGTGAAGCACGACGCGCTGTGCTGGATCGGCAACCAGCGGCATGTGATCGTCAAAGGCGACGATCTGGCCCAGTGCGGCGGAAATCGCAGCGACGCACTCACCGGCAATCACAACGGCAAGATCGGCGGCAAGCTGTCGCTCGATGTCGGGCAGGACACCCAGCACAAGTCCGGTATGAACCTCGCGCTCAGTGCGGGTGAGAGCGTCGATATCAAAGGCGGCATGAACGTCACGATCGAAGCCGGAATGATGCTCACGCTCAAGGCCGGCGGCAATACGATCGTGCTCGGACCGGAAGGGATCGCGATTAGCGGCGCGGGTCCGGTGACGATCGATGGCCCGATGGTGCAGATCAATTGCGGCGGCGGGGGCGGCGGTGCGGGGGCGCAGAGCGCCGCCCCCGATGCGCCGGCCGAGCCGCAACAAGCTGACGACGGTTCGCAATGAACACGCTCGCGGACCACTTCACGCCCGGCGCATACGGGTACGACGATGCACACTCCGGGTCGCGCCTGACGCTCGGCGTCAGATCCTATCAGTGCGCCATGCCGGCGACGACGCTTACGCGCTGCTTCGACACGACGGGGGGCACCATTGGCCGCGGGCCGAATAACGCGCTGGTCCTGCCGGACGCGCTCAAAACCGTGTCGCGGGTGCAAGGGCGGATTGATTACGCGAACGGTGCATGGTGGCTGACCGACCTCGGCAGCAACCCGAGCCGCCTGAACGGCCGGCCGGTGACGCCTGGCACGCGCGCGCGGCTCGCGGATCGGGACCGGCTGGAGATTGGCGCCTATGTGCTCGACGTGACACTCGAAGTGCTTGCCGTCGAGCCTGCGAGCAGTGCGGGCCACGATGCAGCGGGTCTATTCAGCGTGGCTAGTCGGGATCACGCCGCGGACCTGCTGGGTGGCATGCCGCCGTTCGCAACCGCTGCGCTGCCTGGCGATCCGCTAGCACGGGCGGCTGTGCTGGCGGGCGCGCCTTTGGCTGGCGCGTCGTTTGATCCGCTGGGCGCGCCGCTGCGGCAGTCCGCGCAGCCAGCGGATGGCGGCGTCGCGTTCGCCGGGTCCGAACACGATCACGTGCCGCCGGAGCAATTCGCTTTTGTGCCACCGGCAGTGGCGTCCGGCGTCCAACCCGTCATGGGCATTCCCGCTGACTACGACCCATTGAGCGATCGGGTGCCCGGACGGCACGCCGGTAGCCACAGCGAAGCTGGCGCGGACGCGGTTGCGCCACAAACGGTTGCTTCGGCCGTTTGGGCTCAATCTGCTGCGCCTGCCTCCGCCGATCCCACCCTCGCCGCGTTGCTCGACGGCCTGGGCCTTGAGCGATCCGCAGCGCGCGAGCGTAACGGCGCCGATCTCGCCCGTCTGGCGGGCCTCATGCTGCGCACGGCGGTCAGCGGCACGGTGAACGTCCTGCTGTCACGTTCGGTGCTCAAACGCGAGGTGCGTCTCGACACCACCTTGCTCTTGCAGCGTGACAACAATCCGCTGAAGTTCTTTCCCGACGGCGACAGCGCGTTGCAGCAAATGTTGAGCGGCCGCAGCAACGGCTATCTGCCCGCGCAAGCCGCGCTGCAATGCGCATTCGACGACATCCGCGGTCACGAACTGGCGGTGCTCGCCGGCATGCGGGCCGCGTTACAGCACATGCTCGGCCGCTTCGATCCGCACACCCTGAGCGCCGCGGTCGAGGCGCAAGACGCGCGCGGCTGGCTCGGCAAACTGCCCGGTCGCCGCAAGGCTCGACTGTGGGATCAGTTCACTGCCCTCCACGGCCAACTCGCGCGCGCGGGCGACGAAGACCTTCAGGCGCTGTGCGGCAGCGCCTTTAACAATGCCTACGAGCGGCAAGCCGACCTGTTGCGCGATGGCCAGCCACTGACTTCTACTGATTCGCAGCGAGACGACAATGTCCAGAAATAACAAGGTGATCTGGTCCGAAGGCATGCTGTTGCAACCGCAGCATCTGCAGCAGCACGACCGTTATCTGCACGCGCTGATCGACACGCGTTGTGCCGCCCTGCGGCCTTACGCCTTTGGTTTTTCGACGCTCTCCATCGACACCGAACAGCTCAAGCTCGGTCGAATCGCATTGACTGAGTGTTCCGGTGTGCTGCCGGACGGCACGCCGTTTCGCCTGCCCGCGGACGACGAACTGCCGCTGCCGCTCGCCGTGCCGGAGGGCGCGCGCGATCTGACCGTCGTGCTGGCGTTGCCGGTCTCGCGGCCCGGTGTGCCGGAAGCCGCGTATGCCGCCGGCGATACGGCTCACGACAGTTTCGCGCGGCACCGGATTGCCGAAACGGAAGTGCGCGACAGCAACGACGGGGCCACGGGCGCCGCCTTGATGCAGGTCGGCAATCTGCGGCTGCGGCTCGCGCTGGAAGCGGACGTCGCCCATGCCTATGCATCGCTGGGCGTGGTGCGGGTGGTCGAACGGCGCGCGGATAACCGCGTCGTGCTCGATACTGACTACGCGCCGCCGTGTCTGGACTATCGCGTCGCGCGGCGGCTGGCCTCGTTCGTCGATGAACTGCTGGGCTTGCTGCATCAACGCGCCGATGCGCTTGCCGCGCGCCTCGCGCAGCCGGCGCTGACGGGCGCAGCGGAGATCGCCGACTTCCTGCTGTTGCAGGTGCTGAACCGCGCAGAGCCGCTGTTCGCCGCGCTGGCGACGAGCACCGGTTTGCATCCGCACGACCTGCATCACCATGCGCTGCAACTGGCCGGCGAACTCGCGACTTTCTGCCAGGCCGGCAAGCGCCCGGAGGCCTTTCCGGTCTATCGCCACGACCGGCTCGATGAGACCTTTACGCCACTGATTGACGCCTTGCGCAACGCGCTTAGCGCGGTCATGGACCCACATGCGGTGCCGATTCCACTCGATGAACGCAAGTACGGTTTGCGCGTCGCCGTGGTGCCCGATACAGATCTGTTCCGGTCGGCGAGTTTCGTGCTCGCCGTGAAGGCCGATCTGGCGCCGGCGGCGCTGCTGAACGGGTTTCCGCCGCAAGCCAAGCTGGGCCCAGTCGAACGGATTCGCGATCTGGTGAATCTGCAATTGCCGGGCATCGGGCTGCGCGCGTTACCGGTCGCGCCGCGCCAGTTGCCGTTCCACGCAGGGTTCACCTACTTCGAACTCGAGCGCGGCAGCGAGTTGTGGAAGCATCTTGCCACCTCTGCCGGGGTGGCGTTGCACGTTGCCGGCGACTTCCCGGGGCTCGCACTCGAGTTCTGGGCCATCCGTCCATGAGCGCGCGCGCCGCCAGCCCTCGCATAAGGAACCGATCGTGAATACTCCGTCTCCCTGGCCGCTCGACGCCGTCTCCGACGAAACCATCCTGATACCGCAGCCGGGCGGGCGGCGCGCGTCTGCAATCAGCTCGCCCGTTGTCGCGCCGTCTGGCGTGCCGGCCAATGTGGCGCCGATGCGCGCCGCGCCGTCCGGCGCCGGTCACGCGGAGCGCGCGCCGCTCATCGCAACGGCTAGCGGCTTGAACCCACTGGTTCGCTCGGCCAATCCGCTGCTCGACCTCGCATTGCCGCTGCGCACCTTGCCTGCGTGCGCCGATGTCGAAGGGTTGCGTGTGCAACTGCTGCAGATGGTGAAGGTTTTCGAAGCCGAGGCCCGCGCGAGCGGCTACGACACCGAACGGCTCGCCGCCGCTCGCTATTGCCTGTGCACCTGCATCGACGAAGCCATCTCGGGCACGCCGTGGGGCAGCGGCATGTGGGCGAGCCGCAGCCTGCTGGTGACCTTTCATAACGAAGCATCCGGCGGCGAGCGCTTCTTTCTGATCCTGCAACGGCTCGCACAGGACCCGGCGCGCAACGTGGATGTGCTCGAACTGATCTACGTGATGCTGTCGCTGGGCTTCGAGGGCCGCTATCGGCTGCTGGAGGGCGGCCGGGCGCAGCTCGAGTCGGTGCGCGAGCGCCTCGCGCAGATCATCCGTGTACAGCGCGGTTCGTTCGAAGCGGAGCTGTCAGTGCATTGGCAGCCCGTGCAGCGTGCGCGCCGCTCGCTGACGCAACGGGTGCCGCTGTGGGTCGCAGCCGCATTGGCCGGTGTGGTGCTGGTGGCGACGCATCTTGCACTCGGTGTGAGTCTGAATCGCGCCTCGGACCCGGTCTTCAATGCGTTCAATGGCATTCGCGTGAGCGCACCGCCGCTGATGCCGGCCGTCGCTGCGGCGCAGCCGGCCGCGACGGCGAAGCTCGCGACCTTTCTCGCGCCGGAGATCGCGCAGGGTCTTGTCACGGTGCGCGATAGCGCCGACCGCTCGGTGGTCACCATCAATGGCGATGGCCTGTTTGCGTCGGGCAGCGCGGTGCTGGAAGCAGCCTACCAACCGCTGGTGACACGCATTGCGCAAGCGCTGCAAGCGGTGCCCGGCAAAGTCGTCGTGACCGGTCACACCGACAATCAGCCGCCGTTGTCGACACGCTTTCCGTCGAACTGGAATCTGTCGCAGGCGCGCGCCGACAGCGTGCGGAACCTGCTTGCCGCCATCACCGGCACGCCGGCGCGTTTGAGCGCGGAAGGGCGCGGCGACGCCGAGCCGCTTGCGTCCAATGACACCGCTGCCGGCCGTGCGAAGAACCGGCGCGTCGAGATCACCTTGCTGGCACCAGGAGCGTCGTCATGACGCGCGGCTGCAATTCCATGACCTGTGCGGGAGTCGTCGCATGAAAAAGCTTGCTCGCTGGATCAAGACGGCTCAAGGCCTCACGCTGGTCGGCGTGGCCGCACTCGCGCTGGTGCTGTGGTTCGAAGGGCCGTTGGTGGCGTACAACGGCAGCGTGCCGCTGGAAACCGATCGCAGCCGCTGGGTGGCGCTCGCCTGCCTGCTGCTGGCGTGGGCGCTGGGTTGGCTCGTTCATTCGCTGGTGGCGCGGCTCGTCAATCTGCGCTTTGTCAGCGGCGTGGCGGCGCAGAACAGCGCGGCGGCGGCCGACGACGGTGGCGCGCTTGCCGCCTCGCGCGCCGCCAGCGCCGAGGCCGCGTTACTGCGGCAGCGCTTCGAGCAGGCGCTCGCGGTGCTGCGCAAGGCGCGGATGAAAGGCAGCTTCGGCAGCCAATGGCTCTATCAGTTGCCGTGGTACATGTTCATCGGTGCGCCGGGCACCGGCAAGACCACCGCATTACAGCATTCCGGGCTGCGCTTCCCGTTGCGCGATACGCTGGGCGAGGAGGCGATCGGCGGTGTCGGCGGCACGCGTCACTGCGATTGGTGGTTCACCGACGACGCCGTACTGGTCGACACCGCCGGCCGCTATACGACCCAGGATAGCGATGCGCAAGCCGATCAGTCGGCATGGAACGGCTTCCTGAGCCTGCTGCGCAAGTATCGCCCGCGCTGTCCGCTGAACGGGGTCATCGTGACGCTGTCGGCCGCGGATCTGGTGCGGCAGGACGATGCCGCGCGTGCCGCCCATGTGCGGCTGATCCGCGCCCGTCTGAACGAACTGGCGGAGCGTCTCGGTACGCGCTTTCCGGTCTATCTGGTCGTGACGAAATGCGACTTGCTGGCGGGCTTCACGGAGTTCTTCGACGACTTCGGCCAGCACGAGCGTGAACAGGTGTGGGGGATCACCTTTGCATTCGATGAAACTGCGCGTGCCGGGCAGGCGCCGGGCGCGTTTCCCGCCGAATTCGACGCGTTGGGCGTGCGGCTGCAAGTACGCGTGCTGGCCCGCATGCAGCGCGAGAGCGATGTGCGGCGGCGCGCGCTGATCTACGGCTTTCCGCAACAGTTTGCAGGTCTGCAGCCCGCGCTGCGCAGCTTCCTCGACGACGCTTTCGGCGGTACCCGGTATGACGCGCCACCATTCTTGCGCGGTGTGTACTTCACGAGCGGCACCCAGCAAGGACGGCCGATCGATCGGGCCATCGGCGCGCTTGCGCAGTCGCTCGGCCTGCGTCACGACGTCAGCGTGAATCAAGGATCGGCCGGGCGCGCGTACTTTATCAACCGGCTCCTGAAGGACGTGATCTTCAGCGAGGCTGCCTTGGCGGGCGCGAACGCGCGTTTCGAACGGCTGCGTGCGTGGCTGCAACGCGGCGCGCTAGGCGTGATCGGCGTCGTGCTGGCGCTCGCGCTGACCGGCCTTGCGATCAGCTACCAACGCAACCGCGCGTATGTGGCGGAATTCAATCAACAGATGACCCGGCTCCAGGGCCTCGCACACAGCGCCGGCGCGCAGCGCGATCCGCTTGCGTTGCTACCTTTGCTCGACGCCGCACGCGATTTGCCCGGCGGTTATGCCGATGCGGGCAAACCGGTGCCGTTGCTGACGCGGCTTTGGCTATATCAGGGAGACAAACTGGGCGCCGAGGCTCAGGTTACGTATCGCCGCCTGTTGAACGAAACGCTGTTGCCGCTGGTGGTGCAGCGTCTTGAAGACCAATTGCGGCGCGGCGCGGCGAACCCGCAGGGATACCAGTATGAAGCGTTGCGCACCTACCTGATGCTCGGCGATCCGCAACACTACGACGCGGATACGGTGCGCGCTTGGGTCGACCTCGATTGGCAGCGCGACGTCCTGCACGATGCGAGCGCGATGCAGCGCAGTGCGCTCGACGGCCATCTGGCGGCGTTGTTCGACAAGCGGCGTTTCGACCCGTCATTGCCGCTGGAGCAGCACCTGATCGAACAGGCGCGTGCTTCGCTCGGCGAGTTGCCGCTGGAACAGCGTCTGTCCAACCGCGTGCAGCGCGATCTCGAACAGGCGAGCCCCGCGCCGTTCAGCGTCAGCGCCGCAGCCGGCCCGAATGCGCCTTTGCTCCTGACACGCACGAGCGGTGCGCCGTTGACGGGCGGCGTAGCGGGTGCGTATACGCGCAACGGTTATGCGCAGTTTGTGCAGCTGCGCGAAGCGGCGCTCGCGGACGTCGCCCGGGACGCCTGGGTGCTTGGCCGGCAAGACGTAGCGCCGACGCCGGCGGGCACTGATGCATTGCGCGGCGCGCTCACCCAGCGCTATTTCAACGCCTACGATCACGCCTGGGATGGTCTGCTGGCGGACCTGAGCGTGGTGCCGTTTACGAACCTCGCCGATGGCGCGCGAATCGCCAACCAGTTGTCGGCGCATGACTCGCCGCTGCGCAATCTGATCGCGGCGACGGCTCGCGAGACCACCTTGGCGGACGTAGTGGCGCAGGCGCCTGGAATGGGCCACCGTGTGCGCGATGCGGCGACGGATGCGGCCACGAGTGCCACCGGCGAGAGCGTCGGCAAAAGTGTGGCGGGCAGTGCTTCGGGCGCGACTCTCGCCGGCGCATTCGATGCCGCGCGCAAACGCCTTGGCGCGGCGTTGGGCAACGCGCCTGACACGCAGCCGGCCAGTTCCCCAGGCGACGCTTCGCTCACCACCCCGGTCGACGCGCACTTCCAGGCGCTGCACGAATTGGCCGGCAAAGCTGCTTCGGCAGCCACTGGCGACGCCGCTGCTGCGGGTAACGCAGCGCTCGATCAAGCGCTTGCGCCGCTCAAAGACGCCGCGGTCTATCTCGACGCAGCCGACGCGGCGCGCCGGCTCGGCCAGGCCGCGCCGACGGGCGACGCATTGAGCAAGCTGAAGCTGGCCGGGCAGACGCAACCCGCGCCATTGGCGGCGATTGCAGCAACGCTGTCGGCGGCAGGCGGCGAGCTGTTGCAGGGAGGCGAGCGCGCCCGGCTCAATGCACTGTGGACGTCGAGCGTCGGACAACTGTGTCACAGCGCGCTGGACGGCCGCTACCCACTGGTACGGACTTCAACCCGCGATGCGGCTGCCGACGACTTCAGCAAGCTTTTCAGCCCAGGCGGCCTGATCGACGACTTTTTCCAGAAAAATCTCGCGAATCTCGTGGATTCGAGCATGCCGGTATGGCAATGGCGCGCGGGTGCCGTGCCGCTTGGCCTATCGCGTGACGTGCTGGCGCAATTCCAGCGCGCCGCACAGATCCGCGACGCGTTCTTCCGGAACGGTGGACGCGATGTGTCGATTCGCTTCGGCATCAAGCCGCTTTCGTTCGACCCGTCGCTCACTCAAGTGACGCTCGACTTGGACGGTCAGCAGTTGGTGGTCACGCACGACGCGCTGCAATCCGCACAATTTCAGTGGCCCAGCGGCAAGAACACCGGCCGTGCGCGGGTGGACTTCACACCGCCGCCAGTGGGGCAGATTACGTCGTTCGACGCAAGCGGTCCGTGGGCGCTGCTGCATCTTATCGACGCGGGGAAGTTGGAGACAACCTCGCAAGCGGACCGCTTCAGGCTGAGTTTCGATTCGGCGGGCCGCAAGGCGATCGTCGAACTCGACGCGTACAGCGTGGTGAATCCGTTCAGGCGTGCCGCCCTCGAACAGTTTAGCTGCCCGGCCCGTCTATGAGGTGCGGACCCGGGTCGGCCGGCTGCTTCGGCAAGGTGCGCTGCAACGGTGATTTTGTCACGAGGCGCTTGCCGCCCGAGTTCGTCGCGCGCTGGGACATGATGTTGCAGGCAGGTCTTCTGCAAGCCCGCGCCGCGCTGGGAGACGACTGGTTAAGGGCCTACCTGAGCGCGCCGCTGTGGCACTTCGTGCTTGGCGCCGAGGTGTTGGGTCCGACCGCCTGGGCCGGGGTGTTGATGCCTGGCGTGGATCGTGTCGGACGTCATTTTCCCCTCACGATCGCGGCGCCTGTGGAGGCCTGCGTGCTTTCCGCGTGGCTGCGCGAGGCGCGAACCTGGTTCATCCGCTGCGGTGAACTCGCGTTGGCCACGCTGGGTAGCGGTGTGGGGCTCGCGCAACTGGAGGCCGGGCTCGCGACCCTTGTGACGGGGACGGACAAAGACGATATGCCTGACCGGCCGCCTGGCGATGCGTTGCTCTCGAGCGTGGCGGATACGATCCGCGCCGGCACCGCCGGCAATCATGGAAACTGCGTCTGGTGGACTGACGGTGGCGAGACGCTCGCGCCGTCGATGTGCGGATGCACGGGTCTGCCGGATGCGGTGCAGATCGCGGGATTGTTTGACGGCGGCACTGCGGGTTGGCTGTGGCATGGTCCGTTGCCGGGGGAAGCGCTTGAGTGAGTATCGAAGGTCGCGGTAAGGGGCTGCGTTAAGTCTCGCCACCCGCTTCGTCGTGAAAGCAGGCTATCACCGCCGTCACATTATCTTTTCCGCCGGCATCGAGCGCGAGTTCGACCAACTGCTGGCAGCCCACCTCCAGCGTATCGACGCTCACCGCAGCCAGCACCGCTTCAATCTCATGATGCGGCACTTCGCCGTACAACCCGTCGCTGCACAACAGATAGCGGTCGCCCGGTACGCGTCGATGGGTCTCTACCACCGGCGCCACCGAAGGCAGCGGACCGAGCGCCTGCAACAACACGTTGCGCGGCGGCAAGCGATCAATGTTGCCGAGGTCGAGTGCCTGCTGATAAAGCGTCTGGTCCCGCGATAGTTGCAGCAGCGCGCCGTCGCGATAGCGGTACAGGCGGCTGTCGCCGACCTGAAACGCCACCAGCAGATCCGCTGCCGGAGGGTGCCACAGCCCGGTCACGGTTGTCCCCATGCCGCGTTCGAGGGCGCCAGGCTCACGCGTATTCAGCGCGTAAAGCGTGGCATTGGCCTGATCGAGCGCATCGAGCAGGGTGCGGATGGCGTCGAGCGCGTCATCGTGAACGGTGGCGTCAGGATCGCCCGCCGTGATCGAGCCACCGCTTGCGCGAGGCATGGCGGCACTGGCGGCGCGAACGGTCGTGGCAATGCGTTGCAAGGCGGTCTCGCTGGCCAGTGCGCCGCACGCGTGACCGCCCATGCCATCCGCGATGACGAGCAGGCCGAGCGCCGGGTCGATCAGGAAATGGTCTTCGTTGGCCCGGCGCACGCGCCCTGGATCGGACAAGCCGCACGCTGTGCAGTGGCTGAAGCGATAGAGCATGGGCAACGGTATGGCGGAATGCATGCGCGGTTCTCCAGCGGGGCCACCGTCGCCTCGACGTGGCCGGTTAGGTCAATAGGGACTCAGTCCGTCCTCAATCCGGTTGCACGCAAGAAGCTGGCGCGATCGTGGTCATTGGAAATCGCGCTGGCGAGCCGCTGTTGCAGCATCCGCAGATCGAGTGCCCGGGGGGCCTCCCGTTTGGCGATGAGGTGCGCGATCGGTCCGAGATACACGGCGAGTTGCAGCGCAGCGGCGCGGATTTGTTCAGGTGTCGGCGTCGTTGCAGACGTTGATGCAGACATTGAAGTCCCGTCGCGCTGCGCGGATTGCGGCTGCAAGGTTCGCTGGCTCGTATCGGTGCGCAAGGTGCCGCGCGCAGTCGCTTCCGCGAGCGTGCTAAGCCCATCGGTGAACTGCTGGCGCCCCTTGTCCGATGGAATATGAGGGACCAGCAGCGCGCGCAGCGTCGGCAAGTCTGCTGCTCGGGTCGCGGCGCGGGCGACCAGCAGGCGCGCGACCGGTCCGACCTGTGCGGCGAGACGCGCTTCAACCGCGGCCAGATCGCCAACGGGCCAAACGGTGGGGTTTATTTCACCCGCGGCGGGAGCAGACGGCGCCGCCAACGCCAATGAGGCAGTCTCGCCAGCGTCTGGCGCCGTGAGCACCGTGCGGTCATCGTCGGCCCATGCCGAATATGACGACACGCCGTTGATCGCCTCAAACACCGCTGCCCGCAGTTCGGCCGGCGTCTGGTAGCGCACGGCCCGGTCCTTCGCCAGTGCGCGCATCAGCACCGCATCGAGCGCGGCGGGCAGGGCCGGATTGCGTTGCGTGGGCGGCAGCGGCGTGTCGCGCAGAACCTGCTGCATCACCGACGCGGGCGCTCCCGCAAACGGCCGCTGCCCGGTCAGCATCTGGTACAGCACAACTGCCGCGGAATACAGGTCCGAGCGGCCGTCCACCGAGTCGCCGCAGAACTGTTCCGGCGCCATATAGCTCGGCGTGCCCACCATCGAGCCGACCACGGTCAGCGTCGATGATTCGATATGAGCGATGCCGAAATCTGTGACTTTCAGTTGGCCGCGCGCGGTGACTAGCAGATTCGCGGGCTTGATGTCGCGATGCACGACGCCGTGCTCATGCGCGTAAGCCAGTGCGGCAAGCAGGTGCGTGAACCAGTCGAGCGCGTTGTGAAGATCGAGTGCCTCGCCCGCATCGAGCAGGGCATTGAGGCCGCGTCCGTCGACATATTCCATCGCGATGTAGGCCGTGCCGTCCGCCTCGCCGTAGTCGTAGACCGCGACGATGTTCGGCTGCGACAGGCGACCCGCCGCTTGCGCCTCGTTGCGAAAGCGCGCCATCAGGCTCGCGCGCTCACCGCTGTCGAACAGTTCGTTGCGGATCGTCTTCAAGGCGACGCGGCGCTCGATATGAGGATCGAACGCGCGATACACGACACCCATCGCGCCGACGCCGAGCGTCGTTTCGATCTGGTATTTGCCGAGCGACTTGATAAGGGCGGCGTCCATCGCGGAGTTCTTCAGGCCTCGATCATCTTGAACGCCTCGACGAGGCTGGTCTTCATCCGCGCGAACGAGGCCGCCAGCGAGGCGATCTCGTCATGCCCGCGTTCAATGAAATCCGCGCCGTCGAGCCTGCCGAGACTGACCTCGTCGGCGGCCTTCGAAAGCGAGCGAATTCGCCGCGTGACCAGTAGATGAACCATAACGTTCAGCGCAATCAGAACGCTGCCGAACACGGCAAGCAGCGACAGCAGGAATGTGCGCAGTACGGCCTGACTGCGCGCGATCGGCAACGACATCGGCACGGAGACGAAATCCGCGCCGATCGTTTCATGCATTGACCAGTTGAAGCCGTTATTCGGACCGTATTTGTCGATCAAGGTCCTGGGCGCAGCGGATGGCACACTATGGCATTCCATGCAGGCCGCATCCTGGATCCGGTTGGGGCGGGCGATATACAGATTGGGGCCGCTCGGCGTGTCGCGCATGCCGACCAGTTCTTTCAGCTCTGGCTTGTCGTGCAGCCGGCGGATCACGTCGGTCTCCCAGTCGGTCGGCGGTCGCGCGGATTGGTGGGGTTCAGCATGGTCGAGCGGTACGAATAGCCGGACAAGTGCCTTTCCAGCGACATCAATGTCTCGACCGCGGAAAAGGCCGGCACGGACTGTGGCACGAAGCTGTACTTCAACTGCGTTTCCAGCAAGGGTGTGATCTGGGTCGCGGTGTAGTTTTGCGAGGCGCTGGCCGCTTCCATCAGGACCCGTGCGTTCTGCACGGTCTCTTCGACTGCGGCGCGCTGCAGCAGGTCATTCGCGACCCAGCCGGCGCAGACGAAACCGGCTGCGAATATGCCGAGGAAAACCAGGTTGAATTTGACGCTCAGCGACAGTCTCATGAGTCCTCCGCGAACGGGAGTGGACCGCTCGGCCGATGCGGCGGCAAAGGCGGCGGCGGGCAAAGAATGGGGCGCCACTCGGGCAAGGTGTGCATATTGAGGCGGATCTGCGTGCGGAATGGCTCGGTGTGGATGAGCGCGCGAAAACGCGGCACGAAGGTGCGGTGCACCGGCAAGTTGCACGCGAGCCAGTCGGCCAGATCCGCGTAAGCAACCGGTCTTCCCTGGACCGGCGTGACGGGCTTCGTCTGGTTATGCAACGCGCGCGGAGTCAGCGGTGAGAGCGGGTCGCGAAACGTCACGGGCAATTGGTCGACGAATGCCGCGGCAGGCCGGACGGCTAGCCGCGGCGGCTTGCCAAAGTCGCGCTCCAGGTAACGGTCGGTGATGATGGTCTGCGGCGCATCCCGGGTATCGCGCATCGTCACTATCGCGCCGCCGGATTCGACAAACAGGGCGCTAGACGTACCGGTGGCGTGGGTCGCGCTTGAACCTTGCCGCAGCGCGATGTGTAGCGACGGTGTGTCAAGCAGCAACGGCCCGGTGTCGCCTGCGCCAGTTCGGGCCAGCTTGATCCATCCCGTTAGCAGTGAGAGCGAAGGCAGTGCAGACGCGTCTTCGGCGTGCGGCGGCGTGTCGATCGCGAGTTGCGTCTGCGGGCCGAGCGCCACCAGCGTGCCGGTGCCATCTTCCAGTTGTGCGCCGAGCTGGGCGTCCGTCGTGAGAATGTCGCCGGGCTGCGTGACGAGCAGCGCGTTGACCTCGAACACAGAGGTGCCGCGAATCAGCGTCACTGAGCCCTCCGGCAACAGCAACAGCGCAGCAGCATGCGTGAACGGCGTGACGCACAGGCATGCGGCCAGCATCCCGCGCCGCACCCACGGGGCGATGAATGACGTTGCGCGTTGTGAGAAGTTCATCGCCGCCGCTCCTTGAAATGAGTGGGATCACGTCGATAACAACCGGACAGCGGTTTCTATTCCATCGAAAATTTTTTTATCGTCACATGGAACAAGTACGCAAGCTCGGCTGTTTTCGGCAGGACAGGGTCGGGCAACGGAGCATCCGGCACGGCTAAGTGGCCCCCGTCGCAGTGCGAGCCCGCATCACGCGAGTTCAACACATGAACAACTTGAGGTAGACCGATTGATATTCAGGATATCGATCTATTTTCGATTACCCGGATCTCCCAGCTAATCAAAGGAACAGACACGATGAGTCACTTCATTATCCCTATTGCGGCCGCTGCGCTATGTCTCGCCGCTTCGTCGACCTATGCCGCCTGGCGAGTCGACAGTTCCCAATCGGCTCTGTCCTTTGTGACCGCCAAGGCGGGCGCGCCTGGCGTTGGCGGGATCGAAGAAGTGCAGGCGTTCAAACAGGTAGACGGCTCGGTCGGCGACCCCGGCAAGCTCCAGCTCAGCGTTGACCTCGCCAGCGTCGAAACCAATATTCCGTTGCGGAACGATCGCCTGAAATATCTGCTGTTCAAGGTGGCGAGTTTTCCGCAGGCGGTGTTTACCGGTGAAGTCGATGTTCACCGCTTCGATGCGCTGCGTGTGGGCACGAGCGCCGATGTCGAGCTCACCGGTCGACTGACCATTGCCGGACAGAGCAAGCCGCTGAGCGCGAACCTGCGCGTCGTCAAGCTCGCATCGAACGCCTTGTTGGTCGGCACCCGCACACCCATCGTCGTGAATCTGAAGGATTACGGCCTGCAGGACGGAGTGGAAGCCCTGCGCTCGGTGATGAACCTGAATGTGCTGGCCAGTTCGGCACCGGTCAGTTTCTCGGTGCTATTGCGCTCCGGCAACTGAACCGGGCGTGCCGCAGCGGCACACAAGTCCTTTTATCGCGATTCAGGAGAGGGCGCTTGGGAAAACGCAGCGTCTTATCCGTCACGACTCGTCAGCTATCCCGAACGGCGGAGTCAAATTCGAGGAGAATGGAAATGAACATTTCAATGACGCATACCGACAAGCGTGCAGAGCGTGTTATCACTGTCGCGAAAGAGGGCCGACACGCCTCATTTTCAACGCGCACCAGATTGTTGTGCGTGTCGCTGCTAGCAGCGGGGCTTGTCGCTGCCTGCGGTGGCGGAGGCGGGGGCACCACCGGGACGACCGCCACCACGGCCACGCCGCCCGCGCCCGTGCTCAGTCAGGGATTGTGGGTCGCCAACGGCACCAACGTCCTCGAATTCATACCTTCGCAATTGAGCGGCGGAAGCAGTGGGGCCGTGCCGCATCTGATGAACAACAGCAGCGTGTTCGGCGCCCCGCAAGGCGTGACCTTCGCCGCCGCTGGCGACCTGTGGGTGATGGACGCCGGCACCCCCGGCGCGGCGGCTGTTCCGGCCACCGCTTCCATGCCTGCGGTGCCGGCTGTGCCCGCGAAGCCGCCCGCGTTGTATATGTTCACCGCCGCGCAACTGGCCGCACTCGGACAAAACCCCATGCCGATGCCGGCGGTCACGATCACCGGGACCAATCTGAACACGCCGCAGCAGGCCGTATTCGACCAGCAGGGCGATCTGTGGGTAGCCGACCATGGCACCAATGCCGTGTTCGTCTATGGCGCGCAGCAACTCACGACGGGCGGAAACATCACGCCCGGCGTCACGATCACTTCAAGCAACCCGTTCAACGGCGCACTGGGAATCGTGTTCGACAAGGCCGGTGATTTGTGGGTGGCCAACAACGGCAATAACGACGGCACGATCCTGTTCCGCTTCAATGCGGCCAACCTGCCGAAGGTTGGCGCAGCGGCCAGCGTGACGCTAACGCCGGATGTCGTCCTGACGAATAACAACAATTCGATTCAAGGGCCGTGGGCGCTCGCGTTCGATGCCAGCGGCAATCTGTGGTCGAGCAATGCCGGTGCGCCATTCACGCTGGTTGAATTCGCCCAGGCCAACCTGGGCGTTTCGGGCGCGCCGGCACCGGCGATCACCATTAGTCCGGCCATGGTGGGCGGCATTCCAACGCTGAACGCACCAAACGGATTGTGCTTCGACACGCTGGGCGATCTCGCCGCGGCCGATTCGGCGGGTGCCTTTGGTGTGCCTTTCTACAAGGCGGATCAACTGCTCGCGAGCGGTGCCACCGTGCCGAACACCTTCCTTGTCGGTACAGCAACCACGCTGAACGCGCCGGCCGGTTGCAACTTCGGACCGTTGGTGAACTAGGCGGCACCGCACAGCGAGCCTTGTTTTTGATTGAAGTAACGGATTGCGCCAGGAGACCTTCGATGCCTTCCAATAATTCGACGTTGCAGCAACTCGTTCCTTATGAAACCTGGATGAAAGATACCGCGTTGACCATCCAGCCGCGCGATGCCCTGCTCAAGGCGCTGGACGAGCAGATCCTGCAATACCAGCGCAATCCGACCGTCTACCGGTTCTTCGAGGTGCAAACTCACTTCAAGGCGTGGAGGGACAGCAAGGGTACGGGCAATGCGTGGAAGAAAGACCCACGTAATCACAAGCAGTGTTTCACACGGCTCGATGAGCAGTTAAGGGGATTGGGGGATACAGATGTCGCGATGGGGGCGCAGAATTTCATGGCGCCCGCGCTGATCAATTCGCGGCTCGGCGTGTTGTATCTGTTTGCCAATACGTCGATCGAGGACAGTATCTTCCAGGTCGTTCTCGAAGGAGCGTTCGACGTGACCACGGCGGGGTTGGGGACGGCGCCGGACAGCAATACGGCAGCTTCGCGCGCATCCGACGTATTGGACCTGGCGCAGAAGCCGGCCGGGATAGCGGCGGCCAAAGTCCAGGACAAGGTTACCCAGCACTTTGGCAAAAAGGTGGTTCCCGCAAGTCAGTTGACCTCGGGAGCCACGCCACCCATGCCGACCGACAGTGCGTTGCGACGCCTGTACGAGGCGATCCGCGCCAGGATCAACGATGCTGCGACCAAGCTCTGGGGCATGATCTGCGACAAGATCGCCGATATCCGCAAAGACCCCGGAGGCACCGCCCTGGATGTGCTGCCGGGGTTGCTCCGCAAGCTCGTCAACTTTCTGTGCGGCAAGCTGTTCGCGGCTGCCGCTCCGTTTATCGGTGCCGGGCTGGATGTGGCCAAGGGGATCGCTAATACCATCGATGCCGGCATCACCAAATATCGCGAGTGGGTGGCGGGGCGCGATGTTCAGATTCTGACTGGTCACCCCGGCACCATCGTCGAGGCGATCCGGCGTTCGATGTCGCTGAGCGTGGGCGAGGGCGTCTATGACATGGTCAAGGGCGGGGCGAGTCTCGGCATTCAGATTGCTTCGCAAGGTGCAGCTTCGATCGTCAGCGCGGTCGTGTCGATTCTCGAAACGCTGGCGAAGACCATCTGGAAGATCGTCGAGATCGTACGCATAAAGATGTTTTTTAGCCAGGCGCAAACGCATTGGCAAGCCCGGTATCAACGTGATGCGCTGCATACGCAGCCGATTGCCTTCAACAACTGGTTCAAGCGCTATGCGGTGTCGATTCCCGCGTTATCCGTGCTGGCGCTGAACTCCGGCATCTGCGGCGACAAAATGCATTTTCTGGCGATGTACAAGGACGATGAGGCGGTGGTCAGCCAGTCCGAGTTTACTGCCGGATGCCGCTATGTGGACGGCCTGAAGATTTGGGGGACGAGCTACCTGAACGACGCGGGCTTTAGCTTCGCATCCGAAGACAAAGTGGTGCAAGGTCTGCTGAAGCTGGCGCAAAGCCATACGGAGGAGCAGAGCAAACGGGCCAAGGCTTGGCAGGCAACGCTCGGGTTTCTGAACGGCTGACGAACGCAGCAACTGCCGCTCGACGACGCGGGGGCGCCACCCTCCGCACACGCGCCGGCCTGGATTGAGAGGCTTCAAATCCGCTCGTATCGAGTGAACTGGGCAGAGCGCGCTCGCCGAACCCTTGGTTATAGCGTGTTAGGCACTTTGTGTGAGACCTGGTATCCTGGCGGGATGAGAAGAGCAGACCGCAAAGGGTACCCGACCGATGTATCCGACGAAGAATGGTGGAGATTGACCCGATTCGACGGATAGATTTGCAGTTGAGTTTTACAGCGGAACGTGTCCTCCATTCGGTGTTGCCTCGCGGGTTGTCCACGGGCGGGCGGCGGGTCGGATATCATGACCACGATGCTGCCCGGCGGTGGCAGCCCGCCCCGCGATGGATTTTGTGTTTTTTCGTATTCCTGCTCGAATTCCATCGGCGATCAGTAGCCCAGGCTGCTGTGCAGGCGACGGATGTTGTACCACCCCTCAATGAAGCGGAAGATAGCACGCCGCGCCTGGTCTCGCGTATCAAAGCACTCGCGCATCAGCAACTCCGCTTCCAGCGTGCCGAAGAACGACTCGCACATCTCTGTGGCGGCACCGCCGCCAGGGCAATCGACAACTCATCGCCGATTGCTTGATCCCGATGGGTGTCTGGTGCGATCCGGTTCGCAACCAGCCGCGAGAAAACGGATGCGGTACCACGCCCTGCAGGCAGCCGAGGCAGATAACGGAAGGAATTTCGCCGGATTGCGATGACGATGAAAATGACCATCGTCATGGCAATCCGGCGATGGCTAAATTCGTACCTTGACTTCGGCCGACTAATGGGTATCGCGGTAAGGCAATCAAGCGAACGATGGCGACATGCTGAGGATTACTTACATAGCCAGTGAGTAGATTTGCCGGGCGGCCGATCGCTTGAGTTTACCTGCGCCTTTCATTTGCCCCTTGGCGATCATATGCATGATTTCAATGCCACTCAACAAGATGCGAGCACAGCAAAAATCCTTGAATCCCAACATGGGTCGGGTACGGCGCTTGATCGCCCGATGGTCTTGTTCCACGATATTGTTGAGTGTGTCGCCTTCCTGCCGGGGCTCATCCTTCCGTTCAACCACGCGATTGACAGCGGTGCGTTCGACGGTCACTTTCTGACTTCGCAGCGAGACCGGGACGGAGCGCACATCTTCATGGACGACGGTGCGCACCCGTACTGCACCGGTTTCCGTCGCTTTCACGCCTATTTCAAGTTGTTCCCTGACTGCTGCCACACGCAATTCGTCATCCGCACGACCGTCAGGCACATGGTGTGAAGCGGGAGGCGTCGGCACAGGATCTCGTTCCATGGTGACTCCAGATGGAAAGCCCAGGAATCGCTTGGGCTTGTACTCGCTGTAAGGCTTTCCTATAGCGGGCGGCCCGGTCGCGCGACGCGGCTTCGAGCGAATGCAGCGTCGCTCTCCACACCGGCGCCGCCCGCGTCTTCAAAAGGCGGCTGATGACGGAACCCTGCGCTTCCGGAAACGGCGGCGATAATCGCGCCGACTACCAGCGCGGCGAATGAGAACCAGCTCGCGCGGGCCACGGCTCGAGCGGCGGTCTCTGCCGCCTGGCGCGCGTTCTGTTCGGCTTCCGGGCCGGACGCCGCCGATGCAGCAGATGCCACCGCTGCCTGGACCTGTTGCTTCGCGGAGTTGACGAGGTCGCCGGCGCCTCCGTTCTGGTTTGCGGCGGTAGCGCTGACCTGCGCACCGGTCGACGCTACGCTGCCGACTGTGCTGACCGCCCCGGCAAGCAGCGAGGACATTCCATATACGACCAGTAACGCCATGACAGCCCACGAAAGCAGGCCGTGCAGCCAGCCAAGAACGGGGGCGCACCTGCCCGCGAAATAGGAGCCGACAAATACTGCAAGCACCGTCGTAATAATGACCCATGCGCCGGAGCCAAAGCCGAACCCATGCAACGGGTTAGGCTGCGACAACGGGGAAAGCATCGAGGCTCCGATCGCGGTTCCAAGCACGCTCATGATGAGATACACAATCGAGGACAGGATGACGCCGGCGATGACGGAGCCCCAGGACAGGCGTGGCAGTCCTTCCTGAGTAGTGAGAAGTTTCATGGCTATTTCCCTTGATGGTGACCCGGCAGCGCTCGCCACGTACGACGGCGCGCACTTCGACGCGCAAGCGGTGTGCCGCGACGGATAGGAGACAGGCCATTTCCCGACTTCCTGCCTTCGCGCGGCGACCACGCGGCGTCAATCCGTGGCTGTCACTACTGGCAGTCATTGCCGCGGCAGTGGGATTGCCGCCCTATGGCGGCCGCGTAGGAGCAGATCGTTGGGCAGCGCACGGGATGGTTCCCGCATCGGGCAACTTCGGGCGCGCCGACCGCATGTTCGCAAGGGCGACCGAACTCGAACAAAGAGAATACGCGCGACCGTGTGTTCGACGGGACCAGCGGGCCCTGAAGCGAAGTGATCGGGACATCTGACTTGGCGGAGCAGCGTCGATCGCCTCTGGCGCGGCTCGGGTCGCGCTGTTTTCGCCGATGGCTACTGTCACCGTGACGACGGTCTGGACGATCTCATTTCGCGCAGTAGTGCGGGCTGCAGTCCGGTCCGTTCAGCAGAGAACCCCCCCGATTCTGTTAGCAAACCATTACCGCGTCTCGACCATGTGAGCAGGCCTGGCGCCAGATAATTTATGGTGCGCGCCACCGTCTTACCGCGCACGAAGCGCGGTTGACTCACACTTTGTAGTTGTTTCTCTATGCGCAACATGGACCTTGCCCTTCCGCTGAATCGATGTGCCTGTCAATGGGAAGAGTTGACAGGAGAACTATCCTGCGGCAACGCGGAGGGCGGTCCGCATGAATGCAATGCCGAAATCGCACTGGTTATTTCCACGCTTCGTTTTGGCGGAAAACGAATGTCAGGAGGTGAAACGATAGGTAGTCCAGACCCTGTGCACCGTTGGGCCACATTTCAGCGCTGCGAAACGGTCGCCCGCTCCAGCTGGCGCCGCCGGGAAGGCATCCGCGGACCGGCGGCCGTACCCTTGCGCAGCTTTCCGGGCGGCGCGAAACGGGCGTGGTCCAGACGCGGATGCGGCGCGAAGAAGTCATCAACCGTCTTGTACTTTGGTAAGGAGCAATGTGATTCTTTTTCCCTGCACACTCGTGTATGTGGATGTCGACGCGACGCCCGGTCCGAACTCGATAAATCGTGATCCACTCTCCTATGTGAGCCAGGCGGTCTGCCTGAATAACAGCTTGCGGCGCATGGGCATGCCGACGCTGACCATTATGACCAATGCGCCACAGCTCGTCGCGAAGCGGCTCGAGAACCTGATGCCAGAGAGTCGGCCAGCAGTGGCTATGCTCATCGCGACGATGGAGTTGCCGAAGAGCACACCGTTCTACGCGGCGCATTTCAAACTGGACCTGATGGACCAGGTCGCCTCTATGTTGCCCGTCGGCGCAATGATGCTGCTGCTCGACGCCGACATCGTGGCGATGCTTCCGCTCGACCGCAATCTGATCGAGCGATGCGCTGAAGCAGGCTTGGGCGCGTACGATATTTCAGATCAGGTGTTTCCGGCGTATGGCAGTGGAAACGTAATCAAGGATCTTGAAATCGTAGCGGGTCAGCGCCTCAGAAACCCGCGTTGGTACGGCGGCGAATTTCTGCTCGCAACGCCTGCCTCGTTGCGCCGACTCGTGACGCGCGCGCGTGTCAGTTGCGGGCGCTACATCAGTGAGAGCGAGCGCGTGAAGCATCACGGCGACGAAATATTCATTTCTGCGGCGCTCAATGCGCTGGTCGACGACGGACAGGCGCTCATCGAAGTCGGCGCCCACCAAGCGGTTGGGCGTCATTGGCCGGGCAACAACTACCGTGATGTAAGGTGGTTTCGCTGCTGTTCGTTCATTCATTTACCCGGCGGCAAGTTGCTCCTGGAGAATCAGGCTCGTTTTGCCGACTTCTCGCCTGACCGTCTCTGGCGCCGGGTGCGCGTCGCACATTTGCGCGGTCGGGCCCGCCAGGCGATTAAACGGGTCGCCCGCGGCTCCGTCGAAATGTGGCCGGCGCCACAACTGGGCCATGCCGTGATGCGATTTTTACGTTTGATCTCCTGCCTACGATAGACGAAAGAATGCGCGCATCCGCTGGATGTGGTCTGCCAGAATTCCCATTCCGCAAGGTCTCGTGCACAAGGTCGTCAGCTGACCTCCCAGTCCGGTTTGTGCCGATCGGAAGCGGCCACACATACCGGGCAAAAATGCTCTGGCAGACGAGCCCGTCGGGGCCGCCGGCGCCGAACGGACCAGGCGTTGTCAACTGCGCTACATAATGTGTCAAATGGCCGGAGGAAAGCGACATGGCACTGGCGCAGCAATCAACAATGGACGGCTGAATCGTGCGCGGCATGGGCTTCGCATCCGCTCTTCGAATGGACCGTATGCTCAACGCCCTGCGTCCAGGTTGCGCCGCCGAACTGCTGGTGCAGGCCAGTCGCCGCCCATCGGCGTTTCCGGACTTTGCCGTCCCTGGCGGTATGTACGGTCGCAGCCGCACAGTTGCAAGGGACATTGGAAGGCAATCGCTCGCCGGCCTTGTCTGCCTGCGAGGCGGGCGTCCGTCACGGCAGACACAACCCGGGAAGTAGTCGTGCGACAGCAGGGCGGGCGGCGATTCTTCCGGCGGATGTACGTCCGACTGTCGCCGGGTCGCGGACTGTGCCCGCCCACAAGTGGATGCGCTTTCAGGGGGCGCACGCTATTGCAGTTGTCAACTGCACGTCGTGGCAATGCCGCGGCGTTCAATGCGCGATCGCTGCAGATTATCGGATATGAATCGAATCGACGGATGTCCGTCGCAATAATGAATGAACCGCGGCGGCTGCGCTGCAAGGCACGCAGGCACGCCAGAATAAGCGTCACCAGGGAAAATTATGCGAGAGGCCGTTGAACGTGAACCGCGACGGAAATCGCTACAATTCACGCACCTTTTTCTTCAATTCACTCAGCCGGAGATGCTGACTTCGAATTTCGTTCGACGGTTTCAGTGAGTCTATCCGTTTGGTCCAGTAAGCAATCGGGAAAGGTCCATGAGCGAAGTGCGGCAGCATCCGCTCCAGGTAAGAAAGCTCATTTTCGATGTGTTGGTGATTCATCCCTGAACCCTCAGTGCGCCTGCGAGAAGATTGAGACAGTCACTATCTGGCAAGGGTGCACCAGCAATCAGCGTTCCGCAAACGGCAGCCCGCCCGATCAGTTCGATCGCTGACGGTCCCCATCGAAACCCGCACTTCCGGGGGATGAAAAGACGAGCCGTCGGTCTTACGAAAGTCGGGGCGCGCTGCACATCGGGAAGCCACCCGCCGGCCGTCCTTTGCTCCGCTATCAGCATCCGACGCTGAGCGTAGCTTCCGACGGCCTTGACCCGCCTCTTAGCCGCAACACTTCGCCGGTCCCCTGCAACTCACTGCGGCCAATGACATCATCCGGGCCCAGACTTCGGCCGCATGCCGGGCACCCGGGCCTCAGCTCGGCGAACAGTCCGTCTTCGCCGTCGTATGTCCCCGCGTGGGTCAACTTGCGCAGCCACGCCTGATACCACCCGTCTGGGAGAACGCCCGGGTCGGCGCTTTCAATGAGTGCCCCCCGATGTCCACACGAACATTCGACGTAGGTGAAAATGCGAGTTCTCATGATGGACTCCAGCCGGTTCCCGGAGAGCCGCGCAGGAATCGGGCCACGACACTGTTAGCGGGTCCGCGGTGCGCGAGGACTCACGAGCTATGCTGGCCCTCGCGCTACCGGACTGGGAATCTCTTGCTATTCGTCGGCGTCGTTACTTCTGCGCCGCCGCAGCGGTTGTGCGGACATCCACCGCGTTCGGCTGCAATGCATGGTGCCCGCGACAGGTGCGCGTGACCGGGTACTTCCCGATCTTGCCGTGAAGGAGTAGTTAGGAGCCGGCATAAGCGATCACCATGGGCGCCTGTTTCGCCAAAAACAGGCGGGCGGAATTGGCCGACCCCTCGACCAGTGCACCAAGCGTCATCGTCGACGCGCAAGACTCCGTCACGGAAAGGCACACTGCCTTGCGTGCAACAGCTTCGGCATAATCTTAAGGTTTCCTTAAGCGCGCGGCGTAAATCTGGTGCGGGCGTGCAATACGCCACGTTCACTTTGACCGCACGGCTGACGCGCTTGAACTGGCGCGAGGGCATTCCTGCGCCGAAGTACGCTCACGGCGGACACGCGCGACCGGGCCGTCGTCGAAGTACTCGGGGATTTCGCGAACATCACGGTCGACGGTGACGACTGGCAATATACGTTCGTCAATCTGGGCGCACGCACGAGAAGGGCCATGCAAGGCGACGGACGGCTTTGCGCAGTACAAACCCGAATTCACTACCGGTCGACGGGGGTCAACATCGCTGATGGAGCCGTCCTGGCCAGAAGGACCCTTGGAAAGCCGGCAGCAGAATGCTACCCGGCGGGCCGGGTGAGGGATGAGGCCTGTTCGCGCGCGACAGCCAGGTCGGTCGATACGCTACGCTACCGTAGCGCGGTATGAGCGGCAGTGTCCAACTCACGCATGCCTGAGGATGACCTTCCGGACGGTACCACGTAGCCACGCGGTGATCCCCGAACGGCTGGCAATAATGATGGTCCGGCGAGGTCCGAGGACGATTGCGCCGACGCACAACGCCAGCAGCAGAGTGACGCGCGGTGCGTCTGCCAGTGAAACGATCAGGCCGGCCGCAGAAAACGGCGTCTGTCCGCCTACGGCCGGGACCGATGGTGAGGTGCTATTTGCGGCTAGCAACGCTGTGCGCGATTCCGCCATGCGCAGCAGGATGGCGGTCTCGGCTTCCCGATTGATAGATGCGCGGTTCATTCTAGCGCCTCCTTTAACGTGTCGAGATCGCTCCGGAGTTCCCCCTGCAGGAGATGAAGCGAACGCCCAGGTTTCTGCGAGCGGACGAAGAGCAGGGAGACAAAGGAAACAACCAGCCACGTCGCGGCAACGCCCCAGACCACGGGAAGGAAGTAAGGGGTTCGCCACGCTGTCGCGATGATCGCAATGCACAAGAATGAAAGCGTGAACAGGCCGGCGACGGCCAGGGCGACAAGTGCGCTCAATTCGCGGACCAGACGTTTCCTGGTCTCTTCAAGTTCGACACCGAGGAGCTCACCATAATCGGTGACTCGCCCGACGCAAAACTTGCCGATGTTGCGCCACTTCGTGACCTTTAAACGCATGGACATTGCGGACTCCTCGGGACTGGCGTGTTGCGCGGACGTCGCGGCCGCACGCCAGGGGTTTGCCGTCTTCACCTTTCAGGCCTCGTCGAAGGCAACGCGAATAGTCTTATTCGCGGTCTCTCCAGTCGCTTCGGTCGTGATCGGGCCTTGCGCGAATCGCGGAGCGTAACGCGCCAAGGATGAAGCCCACGCCTGCGGCAATTGCCAGCGCGGCGAACGGCCGCTCGACAGTGGACTCGCGCACGAGGTCTGCAAAATCGGCATAGAGTCGCTGCGCCTTACCACTCAACTCTTTCGCTGTCCCGCTAACTTGTTCACCGGCCTTGCCCAGCAGATCACCGGCGGCTTGCTGCACGTCGCCCGCAACCTCCCGTAGCGTTCCTTCTGCTTTCGTCGTTTCCATTGTCTGCTCCTCAGGTGAGTGCGATCAGCCCGCACGGGGAAATGCGCCGGCATGAAAGTTGAGAACCACGCCTCGCCGCAAAGCGCTGGCTGTGCACCGGCACGGCTTGCTAGATGCTGCGCAAAAGTTGGACCTAACTCGACGATTCGTTGACGCACACATTGGCAAGGCCGGCGCTTTCAGTACGGCTTCCATTGCAACTCTGTCGGGTAACGAAAAATGCGGATCCCGTCATCGCCAGGTGGAGCTAAGATCAAAGCGCCGCCAGTGAAGAGCGCGTGGCGTACCCTGCTCGCGCGCCGCACAGGCTGCAAATTTCAGATGGAGGCGATCTCCCGAAGAAGGGATGCCCGAGTGAGCGTCCTTTACGATGTGTGCCTGGGCACCGCAATTTCATCGAAGCCCTGCAGTGGCGTGAAACACGACGGGCGTTCCCTCCGGTCGAGATGCTGGCATTTATTCCGGTCGCGTTGATCATCAGATCGCATCAGTGAGGGTTCAGCGGATTTCTGTCGGCTTGATGGGAGAAGCCTCGGGTGCGTCAGCAGTAACTTGTTGGTTTAAAGCGCACGCAAACCGATGGGTGCGTACTCACCTGATGATGGAGATGGAAATGAACGTCCTCCTTAAAAGCTTCGTGGCTGCAGCGCTGATATCGACCTTTGCGGCGACCGGCTCAGCGCAGAAGACAGGTGCGGCCCGTGAAACGGGAGCGAGTGGTTCCGGGACGGCCCGCGCCGCTGGCGTCTCGCAGGCGCCTCAGGGCGGCGATCGACCACGCATGCCCGACGCAATCCGCGCGCCCCAGTTTGCGTCAACGGCCTCCGGACGGCCCACGACGAAGTCTGGTAGCCGCGGCGCAAGCGCTCCGACCGACCAGGGTGTCACCCGCGGTGGGCCCGAGAATCCGAGCGGACTGAAGAAGCCCGATTGACTCGCCAGCCTGTTCAGGGAAGCCTCCGGGCTCCGATCGCGGAGTGATAGACGCGCAGTTCAGCCGAAGGGGCGGAGATGGGTCAGTTGCGCGCCGCTAACCATGCGCGCACGCGCGCTCGTCGGAAGGGCACGCCTCCTGCCAGGCGAAGGCCACGATCCGTCGGGTCGGAGCCCCGGGCTGGGAGCGAACGCGTCCCCGACAGGTAGACAAGGATCGCAGCCCCTCTGAAGGCCGTGCGGGAGGGTAGAGAGGGAACGGAACGGAAGCGTTCGACCCGCGAACACAGCCACATAACTGCCGCCGAGCTCTTACCTGGAGTAATTCGCCATGATCAAGGCTGCGGTCTTCGATATCGACGGAACGCTGGTCGATTCTGTCGATCTGCATGCGAGCGCCTGACAAGAGGCGTTCGCCCGCTTCGGGCATAACGTCACGTTCGAGCAGGCACGCAGCCAGATCGGCAAGGGTGGCGACCAACTTCTGCCGGTTTTTCTTTCCTCCGCGCAGCGCGAGGACTATGGCGACGCGTTGGAAAAATGGCGCGGCGAGCGATTCACAACAAAGTACCTGCCGATGGTTCGCCCGTTTTCGGCGGTGCCGGATTTGCTACGTCGCGTTCGCGACGGCGGCCTCAAGGTAGCGGTGGCGTCGTCGGCGAAAAAGGAAGAACTCGAGATTTACCTGGATATCGCTGGAATTTCGCAACTGGTCGACGAATCCACGTCATCGACCGACGCGGCGAAGTCGAAGCCCGCACCGGACATCTTCGAAGTGGCGCTCAAAAAACTGGGATCGCCGCGACCGGTGCTGTGGCGATAGGCGATACGCCGTACGACGCGCAAGCGGCCGGGAAAGCCGGGATGCAAACCATGGGCCTGCTGTGTGGCGGCTTTACGGAGGGCAGTCTTCGAGCTGGCGGCTGCGTGGCCGTGTACCCCGGGACCTGGGGCATTGCTGGCCTGCTTCGACGCGTCGCCGCTCGGAGCTGGGATGCAGCCAGAATAATCCCGCGTCGCGGCGCATTAGCGGCATCTTTAGTCGTCCGAATATAGACAACGGCCAAACGGTCGCCAGCTGTCGGGCTCGTCGCGATCGGCGCCTCCGGCCTGGAGATTTGTCACGAGTGGTCGTCGAAGTTTCGACATTTACAGGTACGACCCGGATGTCGATAGTCATCCGCGTCTGCAGCAGAATTCGATCGAACGCGGCCCGGCTGACCGTGTGCAGAATAGCATGCTGCTCGACTGCGTGTCCGTTGTACGGGTGGAATCCTGACTGGTTGGTCGGCCCCGCGGGTCTGCTACAGGCTTACCGCCTCATTGTCGACTCACGCGACGAAGCCACCGCTCAACGCCTCGACAATCTGGAGGATCCGTACCGGCTGTTTCGCTGCCGCACCACCATGAAATGCGTCGTCGTCTGTCCGAAAGACTTTAATCCTGCCCGCGCCATCGGAAATATACGGTCGATGCTCACGTGCAGATCTGTTTGAATGCAGCCCCTTTGCCGAACTTGCGTGGACGTTCGCATCAGTTTGAAAATTTGACGCGTATCCGTTGTATGCCGCGTGCTGTAGTCGACGGTACGCAAGCAATCGCTCGTTACGGACGGCACCGCTGTCAGGGCGCGGTCGCGGCATGAACGTTGCGCGCCTGAAGAAGGTTGGGAGTCTATGTTGGCCGCGCGAATCGGCGCGACCGAATCATCGAGTATCTACGGGCTACGGCAGGGCGGCCGGTCTTCTCCACGAGCAGATCGTCCTCCGTCCGTGGCCATTACAGGAGAAATCATGAGTCGCGCATTCAGCAAGGTCGCTGTTTCCCCGAAAACGGTCGGAGCGCTCGCAGCAGCCGCAACTGCCGCAGCCGTCAGTGCGCTGTGGGTTCAATATCGTGCGCGTAGAGCCGAACGCGATAATCCACCAATCGGGAGCTTCGTCGAGGTCGACGGAATACCGCTTCATTATGTCGACAAGGGCGAAGGACCTGCCGTCGTGCTCTTGCATGGCAATGCGGTGCTACTTCAGGACTTCGTTGGTAGCGGCCTGATCGACCGGTTAGCCGAGCGGCACAGGGTGATTGCGTTTGACCGGCCGGGCTTCGGTTACAGCGGGCGACCCCGCGACCGTCTCTGGAGCGCGCAGGCGCAGGCCGCCCTTATTCAACAGGCGCTCAGGCGGCTGGGCGTAGAGCAACCCATCGTACTCGGACATTCGTGGGGCACGCTGGTCGCACTTGGCATGGCGGTCGGCAGTGCCGCTGACGTGCGCGGACTCGTGCTGGTGTCCGGTTACTACTACCCGAGCGCGCGCGCCGATGTTGCGCTCGCGGCGCCCGCGGCACTTCCCGTGCTCGGGGATGTCTTGCGCTATACCGTATCGCCGCTGACCGCTCGCCTGTCGCTCGAGCGCAGCGTGGAAGTGATGTTCGCTCCGGCGCCCGTGCCAGCCGACTTCTTCGATGTCATTCCTCGTGAGATGCTGCTGCGTCCCGTGCAAATCAGGGCCGAGGCCGAGGACGCCGCGTTAATGATCCCGGCCGCGGCGCAGCTGCGTGCTCATTATTCCGACCTGAAGATACCAGTCAGTATTTTTGCCGGCGCGAAGGACAAGGTCGTCGACCCTGAATCGAATTCAGTCCGGCTGCACGGCGCGGTGCCTCACAGCACGCTGGCTGTTGCTCCCGAGGCCGGGCATATGGTGCATTACGCGGTAGCCGGTGAAATAGTGGAGGCAGTCGATCGGATGACCGCCGGGCAGCATGAGCAGTCGAGGGCTGGCGATCCCACCATCGGCGACATATCATCTGCAACTGAAATGCTTGAGGATGCACCAGTGACGACCTGACTGCCAGCAACGCTCGCGGTCTGTAGCGAGCGGCTGGCTGAAGCGGGCTGCGATACGCATTGTGCTCAGGATGGATGCTTTCCGATGAGTTGTTCGATCGACTGTGTAATCGTAGGCGGAGGGCCGGCCGGCTTGACCGCGGCACTTTATCTTGCTCGCTATCGCCGAACGATGCGAGTCTTTGACGCCGGCGAAAGTCGCGCGCGGCTTATCCCCGTTGCGCGCAACGTGCCAGGCTTTCCGACGGGCATTAGCGGTGAAGCCTGGCTGGCGAACGTGCGCGAACAGCTCACGCCGTACGACGTGGCGCCCGAACATGCCAAGGTGGAGGCCATCAAGGCTGTCAGCAATGGTTTCCGGATCGACTATCGTCCAGTGCGAGGCGGTGACACACAAGCAGCGCGCCCGGTTTACGCCAGGCGTGTTTTGCTCGCCGCGGGCATACGTGACGGACTGCCGTCGGTGCCCAACGCGGATGAGCTGACACGCTCCGGCCTGTTCCGCCTCTGTCCGATATGCGACGGTTATGAGAATGAAGGCAAGCGCGTCGCGATGTTGGGACCGGCGAAGTGTGCGCTATCGCACGCCGTTTTCATGCGGACATTTTCGCGCGACGTGTCGGTGGTGGCGTCTGACCTCGACGCCCTATCGGACGCAGAAGTGGATTCGGCTGCCGCCAGTGGCGTCAGTTTGATCGCGCTATCGAGACTCGAAGCACCTCAGGGCGCTGACCGGGCAGTGCAGATCATCGGCCTGGGCGGAGTGATTCACCGCTTCGACTCGGTCTATCCCGTCATGGGTTGCCATCCTCGGACCGACGTATTGGGACTCGAAGTGGAGCGCGACGAGGACGGAATGGTGAGAACTGACAAGCATCAGCGTACCAGCATTGAACATCTCTACGCGGCCGGCGACATCGTGAATACGCTCAATCAGATCAGCGTCGCCTCAGGCGAAGCGGCCATTGCCGCGACGGCGATTCATAAGAGCCTTCCACACAACGCACGTTAGAGCGCTTGCGAATTGCGCGGGCGGAGGCGCATCAGCGCTGCGGCTCCGGGTCCTTTATTTCCGCTGCGATGTAGCCGTGGTTAGTCATCGCCACCAGCGCGGTACCGGCGATCATATTGCCGGTCAAGGTGAGCGGGAAGAATAACGACTGCATGAGCGCAGGGGCCGCGGTGACTGCGACGCCCTATGTCGAGTTGGACGCCCCCGCTCGAAACACTGGGATCGGGCCATGACACGACGCGGATGCTGGACGCCGTCGATCCGCTCGATGAGCTACGTACCGGTCTTCACGATCCGGAAGGCCTGCGCGTCGATCTGCTGCGCCTGCTCAGGATTGCCCACACGCTCGTCAACGGCGCCGGGCTGATGGTCCGCGCGCACGATGAGCCATTTGTTGATCACATCGCGGACGTAATCGATTAGATCGACCGATACGTTGCCGATCTGCTGGCGATTGGTGACGTACTGCAACCGTTAGGGGCACTGCGTCCTGATGGCACGGATTGTTTCAACGGCGGCCGAGCCGCTCGCCGACTGGCCAGGATGTTTGCCGGTAAACCGGATGTCCTGCTCGACGCTAACCAGGCACTGCCTGCCGGCAGACACATTGTCATTCCATCGCCGTTAATCTGGGCGAGAGCAGATATGTCGTGGTGTTTTTCGGACTGTTGATCAATGCGAGCGATCGCGGTCATTCGATCGGCGACGATCAGACACAGAATCCGAAAAACCCGAAGGGTGCTCTAACGGGGGGCCGACCGCGCGAGTGGACTGCCTGCGAATGGGTCGTTCGCCCAGTCCGCACCTGCTCGCAAAGATGGTTTGGAAACGGAACCTGACGACAATTCAAAGTGCCCGATGGACTGTCCCGCACTGATTGCCTGCTTCAGCCATTGAGGCATCGGCCCTTCGCCGCTCCAGCTATCGCCATTCGCGCTACGGTAACGGCCAGCTTCAGGCGCGGCCGCGAGTGCTGAGGCCAGATCATCCGGGCTGATCCCGAAGTCCTCCATGCGGTGACGGAGATAGGCAATCATACTGTCCCGCTTGCGTTCATCCATGAAACCTGTTTCCTTGTAAATCGGTTCTCTGATTCGCGTGCGACAGGGAGGTCCGCTCATCGCGTTGCCGGTGTCAAACTATTCGCCAGGGCCGAGGATGACGTCGATTGACGCCTGGCCAGCGATCTCCGCGACGAAGTAGGCCCAACGACTCGAAAACGGGCCGCCGTGAACTTTTATCCGCTGACCTGCCGCCGCCACTCCCGGCGCATGAGTCGGCCCCTCTATGCGGAACCACGCGTCAAACATGTCTTCGGACGTGGGCACCAGCTCAATATAAATCTCGAGCCCGCGATACTTCACCGTTCTTTGCATACTGTTCCTTCACATTCCACAATGTGCCTCGGGACTCCGCTTCAAAGGCGCTGAACTGCACCCACGTAGGTCCCTGTCGCATCCCTCAGCTGCTGCGCTGCGGCCTGCACGGGCGTTGGCAGCTCGCTCAGTGCAAGTTGGGTGACAGCACTGTCCAGCCGCCTGCGAAGTTCTATCACGAGATCCATGACACTGGCATCACCGACACGCCGGCGATTGCTCTGCCTGGAGCCGACCAGTGAGCAATCGACAAGACGGTCAACCTTGCGGAAGTAGGCCTGGGTCGCCAGACGGTGCCTTGCATGGAGCGAGGCGATATTCGACTTTGAAAGGCAATCCTTAACGACCTCGACATTCATGCCAAAATGAACCTGCAGCGCGTCGGCAGCATCCGCCCGGTGAAAACACGCCACCTGATCGAACAGCGTCTCGCCATCTCCGTCGATCAGGTCAATCCAGACCTCACCGTCTTCGATCGCCTGTCCCGACGGATGAATCACCCGTTCGTCCTCATTGGCGGCAGCGAGCATCCGGTGGCCGTCGACATCATCAACCGGCATTTCGAAAACCTCGACCAGTTCGCCGCGTACCGCGACCTGCATGACCAGTAACGCCATCTTTGTTCCTTGTGTTGCGATTGACGGGAATAGCGTTGTGCCGATCAGGCGACCAGATCCCGTGATCCGGTTGAGTGACGTTCTGGTTGGTGCGGGCCCGGGCACCCTTGAGGCGCTCGTTGCGACGCTGTGCGAAACAATACGATTGGTGCGGGTGTGGCAGGCATCGTGTGTCGTGAGGCGCATCATACGGCGGACATTCTGCGCGCCAATCTGTGACGACACCAGGAAGAGTCGTCAAAGCGGTGTCGCCTGAATGACACCTGTCCATCCGGTCAGAGGTGCTATTGCTGTGTATCGTTGCGATCAGACGGGTACTGCACCGACGGCCAGTCGATTCTCGACGCCGTCCATCCTGCCGCTACTACGAAGGATGAATGTCGACTAACCGCGACTGTCGACCCAGTCACGTGCCCAGGTCGTAGCGTGTCCCAGGGCCTGCGTTTCGTTATCGAAATAGTCGAGCGCGTGGAACTTGTAGGAAACCGGATCTGCGTCAAGGGCGTCACCCCTTACCAGCATAAGGTTAGCGGCAAACCAGCCGTCCGGTAACCGATGCGCAGAGGGGGAGACTGAATAACCATTGTAGTGGTGAAGATGTTTATTATTTTGCATAAGCGATAACCGGGCGACGCCCGCACGACATTCATGCCGTACAAGCGTAAAAAATAGAAAATGGGCGAGACGGATCGTGTCGAAAAGACAAATGATGCGCACGCTGAACTCGGCGATCAGATCGGGAGCGCATGGCTCCGCGAGGATTCTAGTCAGGCAAACATGCAAAGGGCCGGTAGACCGACCCCAGGATACGTTACAGCGGCGAGATATTCGCGGCCTGCATACCCTTCGGGCCGCGCTTTGTCTCGTAGCTCACCTTCTGGTTTTCTGTGAGCGTCTTGAACCCATCGCCACGCACTTCCGAGAAGTGAGCGAAAAGATCGTCGCCGCCAGCGTCAGGAGTAATGAAGCCAAAGCCTTTGCTATCGTTGAACCACTTGACAGTACCGGTATCCATGAGAATTCCTTGAGATAAAAATAATAGCCCCGTGGCGGAGCGACAAAAACTTCAAGGAAGAAGAGAGGATAACGAGTACCGCACAGAACAGGCGGCAAGTGGTGATCAGCAATCGGGCTTCTTGAATATTCCGAAGGTCACGGTATAGCGACAGAGCAATAATGTCAACGCTTTTTGCGCTTCGCCCTGCCAAGGCAGCCGGGAGAGATTCAGCCCGTGGTTCCCAGAATCACAGACGGGCGCCCTGTCGGACGCGCGGAGGAATACTGGCTTCGCGCGCTGGAGCAGCATCTGCGGGAGTGGGCTCACGTGCCCTGGGCAGGATGGGCGTCCTGAAGCGCGGGCCGACGAATACTGGCACCGGACGCAACTTTGAGGCGCAATGATCGCCGCGAGTCCTTTGACCTGACCCGCGGCGATCACTATCCATCTTCAGAAGCGTGAGCTATTTCCCTCCGTTCACTTTGCAATCGCAAGAGGGCCGTCCGACGCTAGCCAATATCGATCGTGCGGCTGGCAGATCGCAAGGGCTCATATTTGGGTACGGTCAATGTAAGCACGCCCTTGTCAAACTTTGCGAGAGCATGGTCGGGGTCGGCGTTTTCAGGCATCGGGATCGTGCGCGTGAAGGCCCCGTATGCGCGTTCCAGACGATAGCAGCCGTCCTCCTCACTGTGCACGTCCTGCCTTTTCTCGCCGCGCAGCACCAGTGCTCCGTCCTCGACGCCGATGGTCAGATCCTCCCTCTCGATGCCTGGCAGCTCGACGGTCACGCGGAGTATCTTCCCCTCGTCCACCACGTCGATGCGCGGCTGGAAACGCGATGAGCTGAAGTCGCCGAACCATCGTTCGAGCGTGCCGCGCACTGCGAACGGATCGAGAAAAAAATCCTCCATCGCACGCAGGGAATCACGCGAGAAAAGTCGCTGGATGTCGGGCCACGTGGCACGCCCCTGCTCGCTAGCTGCCTGACTCTCCGGGCTGTCCGTGTGGGACTTGCCCCCTGAGCCGCGAAGAAATTTGAAAGGGTTCCACTTTTTCGGGTCGTTGTTCATCGTAGCCACCTCCACGGTCTGACAGGAAACTGAATCTCCCTCTGCGCTCCCAGTGGAAAGCTTCTGCTTACGTGGCTGGACTGCGCCTCGCGAGGGGCCACCATTTTTCCACTACGTTCTGCATCCGTGCCTCTATAACGCAGGCGGTGGCGACCTCACGGCCGCCACCGCTTTTTTCTCCTGTCGTCGTTGCTGATCGTCCGGGCTCAGCCTGTCTGCACCTCGATGCGTCGCGGCCTTGCTTCGTCGCGGCGCGGAATGGTCAGTTTCAGCACGCCGTCCTGCAGGTTCGCGTCAATCTTCGATGTGTCGAAGTCCGGGCTCAGCGAGAACGCACGCGCGAATCGCGGTTCACGGATCTCGGCGTGCTGCAGCCGCAGACCGGCAGGTGTCGGCACGACCGCTTCGGCCTCGATATACAGATTGCCGTCGGGCACCTTCACCTCGAGCGCGTCTTTCGCGACGCCTGGCAGGTCCGCCCACAGCGTGATGCCATGACTGGTCTCGAATACGTCAACTGCGGGCGTGAGCGTTATCTGCCGCGCCGGCTGGTCCCCGCCGCGTCGTGCTGCCGGTTGCTGGTTGCGTTCAGCAACCTGTGTCCTGTCGTTCATGGCTTGCTCCTCGAATAACTGGCGTTACTGGACGGTGATGGCCCGCGGCTTCGACGCTTCGCGCTTGCCAACGGTAATCGACAGGCAGCCGTTGGTGTAGCGCGCCTGCACCTTGTCGGGATCGGCATTCTGCGGCAGTTCGATCACGCGGCGAAACGCACCGCTGAAGCGCTCCTGCGCGTAGGTGCGAACGTCGTCGCGGATGTCACCACTGGCATCCGGCCGTGCTGGCTTGCGCTCCCCGGCAATCGTCAGCAACCGCTTGTCGATCGACAGGTCGATCCCGGCGGCGTCGATGCCCGGTGCGAACGCGACGATCTCGATCGAGTCGTCGGTCGCACCGATATTGATCTGCGGGAAGGCACCGGCATTGCCGGAACGGATGCTGGATGGAAGACCGCCGAACAGGCCGGCCATCTGGCGTTGCAGACGGTCTAATTCGCTGAACAGGTCGGTTCCGGAATAGAGATCACTCATGGTCGTATCCTCCTTGAATGCAGCATGGAGGCGAACTGGCCTATGCGCTCCAGTCCGCCTGCCAGCTGCTGGCAGACAAATCGAAACACGCAGCGCGCCCGAAAACACAGCGCGTCTGCCTGAGCGAAATTCAAAATAGACCCTACATTGAAAACTTCAAGGGGTAGTGGTGAAAATTTTTTGGGTTTGAAAACCGTCAGCCGGCGCCTATTGTCGAACGCATCGCAAGACTGTCCTCCACCACAGTCGTGCCAACGGCGATATCGTAGGTCTGGTCCTGCTGTAAGACTCAGGTGAACGTCACCGTGACGACGGTCAGTCAGGAGGAAGTCGACCTGCACTTCGGCGTCTATGAGCGCATGCTCGCCGAGAAGCTGGGCGTTGTGCCGCCCATCCAGTGATTGTTGGGCGATTGCGCTGCACCGCAACGGCGGCCCCGGATCAGTCAGTGCGCCGGGTAAGCCACGGATCAACTCCACCGCGTCGACAGGAGCAGCATCATGCAAAAACGCTCACACGCACTGCTGGCGTCGGCTGTTCTGGCCGCGGGCTCGGCCGCTGCGGCTGCCGCTGAGCCCCCCTGAAAACTCTGCCGTCGCGACAGGACATCGGGATCACGTGCACGATCCAGCGGGGTCACGGACAGACCGCCGGGCGACTATCTGTAGCTCCGGCTGGACCGTCCGTCAACCTCGCCCTGTATCGGCAGGGTCGTGACCGATATCGTGCCCGGCAAAGCCGGCGTTCAGGGGCGTGAATTCTCCGGTGTTACAACGTGAGTTACGTGATTCGAGCCGACAGCTTCGCAGACTGCGAGACGGCCGTTCGGGCCGTCGCGAAATCGATCTTGGGCGTGTGATGTACTATCAACACCCCGCACATAACCTTCCTACCGTGGTGAGAAAACCCTGCATGGGCACTGGCTTCTGAAGGCAGGCATTCCAGGCATTGCCCTCGGCGGTAGCTTCATTCACCGGGGGCGGAGCCGACCTATGGACGAGGATGGGGACCCGTGCCAGGTTCGGCTGCGCGCGCAGACGGCGACAGAGTTCGGCGCCGCCCGTCACGGGCATCATCCAGTCCGTAATGACCAGGTCAGGGACGCGTTGTCGCATCAATTCCAGTGCCTCCGCACCATTGGCGGCAGCGCACTTCATACCCCTCTGAGTGCAGTATCAGATACTACGCCGCGAGCAGGTCAGCCTCGTCGTCGACAAGCAGGATTGGATACATGAAAATCTCGCCCCGGTTTACGTGCTCGGTTCCCGCCGACCGTCTGGCAAGGCGTGTTCCAGCTACGCGGTTGAAGGATAATGACCCGTGCGGCGATACAGGCCAGTACATCAGGTCGCCTCTCGCGACGGTAGGGATTCGCGGCTTTTCTGCTTTCCCCGTCAAATTCGGGGAGCCGTCCCCTCGTATCCGTTCAGGGAGATTCCGGGCGGGTGCTGTGTCACTGCGCACCCGCTCTGTTGAAACATTTTTCTGCGAAGACGAATTATGAATGACAAACAAGCAGCGCCGCTTCGCAGTTTTGCCGGGTTTCTGCGTCGGGAACGGACCACCCTGACCGAAAAATGGATGAATGCCGTGTCCGGCGACGCGGGCCTGGTCGAGGCCGACAAGCTGACGTACGATCAACTCGCTGATCATTTGCCGGAAATCCTGGACGGGATCTGTAGTGCGCTCGACGCGCAGGATCTTGAACAGGCAGAGCCGGCGATCGAACGCGACGCCCGCACGCATGGAATGGTTCGCTGGCAACAGGGCTATCGCATCGATGGACTCGTTCACGAGCTGGATCTGTTCCGGCACGTGCTGGCGGATGCGGCCGAGACGTTCGCCGAATCGGATGACGCGTTCACGAGGCGCCACGAACGGCGTGCCGGGCGGCTGATCGATGAAGCGCTCGGCTTCGTCACCGTCACGTCGATCCGGGAAGTGGTCACCGAGCGCGACCGGAAAATTGATGGATACACCGGCAGTCTGGAGCGGGCAAACCTCGAACTGACATTGAAGCAGCGGCTGGTGCGCGACCTTTACGAATCGCGCATGCAGATTACCGCAGTGTGGCGCACGACCTGCGTAACTTCCTGAACGCATTCTCCATCGCGCTGCAGCTGATTTCACGCGCGCCATCGAAAGCGGAAGCCGGACTGGCGATGGCCACCCGCCAAGCCGCGGACATGAAGCAGCTGGTTGACGACATGGTCGAGTACTCGGTGGTGCTGGGCGACAGCACCCCGCTTGCGGTCGAGCCATTCGACCTGCGCGAACTCTTTGACGAGCTGGTCGGGGCCTGCCGACCCGCTATCGTGGCCAAAGGGTTACGTCTGTCTACCTGCTTCGACGCGGACATGCCAACGGTGCTGTCGAACCGCATCAAGGTGAAGCAGGTGGCGCTAAACCTGCTGTCGAACGCGACAAAGTACGCGAAAGCCGGTGAAATCGAACTGGCGATGGGCCGCCACGGCGAAGGAGCCTGGTATCTGCGCGTTGCCGACACCGGAGTGGGCATTGCGCCGTCGGACAGAGACCGCGTGTTCGATGAATTTGAACGGGCTGCGGCCGACGATATACCGGGCGTCGGCCTTGGTCTGGCGATCGTCAAGGAACTTTGTCGGATCCGTGAAGGCAAGATCCGATTTGATACACGCGAAAGGCTCGGCACGACCTTTGAGATCCGCTTCCCATTCCAGCACAGTGCCTCCCTGGATTCGCGCCACTGAACGTCCGGGGATCGGTTCGATATGCATTCGGAACCAACCAGACGCGAGCCACAGTGTCCCCTCGAAAGCCCGTATTTACAACTTCCAGGACGCCCGGTGCCTTCCGGGGTCACGCTGCGTCCTCGGGCAGCCAACAGCGGTCTTGCGGCGCATCTTCAGCGCATTCCGCGCCGCTGGTAGCCGTACGTCGTTTCATGTCGAATTTACAGCAACGCGCGACTAGTCGGTGCTCAGATTGCGTTCGCTTGATTCCTGTTAATGACCGCGTGATTCCGCCACCAGGCAGGTTTTTCTCCAGTCAAGCCAAATTTTCGGGATAGCTGTCTTCCGAGATGCATCACTGCACGCGTTCGGGTTCGCGAACGGGCACGGCGTTTCTTAAGCGCATCGATCAAGCATGAAAATTGCGCAATAACGCCTGCGGCGAAAAGCTGGAAGGACTTCGTCACGGCGTACTGCAAAGGCCCTTGGTGCGGTGTGCGTATCAGCCCGAGCGGCGCCAGAGCATTCGCGTGACAGGCGGATCGCGCCGGGCGGTTTTGCCTCTGCCAGGCCGGGCAGGCCGGTGTTCAACTATAGAGTCGAGCCACCACCCCTACATCAAACGCACAACACCAGGAAGACAGTCATCACTGAGCGATTGGTTGACATAATAGATCGTAGCGGCGCAGTGCTGCACACGTATCCGATTACGCTGAGCGGATCGGGCAATGCCTCCGACGATTCCGCCTATCAGGCCAAGGCCCTGGAAGCGGCAGCGCACGGCCGGCTTGTGCCGGATGCTGAACTCGGCACCCTGACAGCCAGGATGCGCACGGCTCGGGGCGGTCAAATGGCGCCCTACGGCGACGACCTTGAGAAAAATTCGGAAACGAAGCCGGGGTTGGACCAGGCTGTCCGCGAACGCGCTTACCTGCTCTGGGAGAAAGATGGACGCCCCGATGGGCGCGCGGAGGAGTACTGGCATCGGGCTCTCGACCAGCATCTTCGGGAGCGGGCCTACGTTCTGTGGCAGCAGGAAGGAAGTCCCGAAGGGCGACAGGATGAATACTGGCGTCGGCTTGTCGATTTCCAGGCGGATTGATTCCTGGCGGCCCGGGAATGTCGAGGGCGTTCAACGATAGCAAACGGCTTTGGCTTCCCGCTGCTCCTGGCGCTGGCGCAACGATCTCTTTGCTCATTTCTCGGAAGTTTGGGGCGACAGCTTTAAGACGCTCGCAGAAAACCAGAAGGCGAGCTACGAGACAAAGCGCGGCCCGAAGGGTTTGCGGGCCGCGAACATTTCGCCGCCGTAACGTATCGCAAGGGCCGGTCGGCCGGCCTTTGCTTGACTAGCCTCCTCGCGGGGCCGCGCGCTTCCGGTCTGATCGCGGCGTTTTCCCTGGATACGGCTGAAACCGGATACCGGAATCCGGACAGATGACCCGCCCCTGACGGCAACGCGCTTCCCGAGATAAGGAAGCAGAAGCAACGCGGTTGGACGTCAGGCCCAGGCGCAGCCCCACTGCAGCACTCGCAGCACATGACCGTCGTGCATGCAAGTCCGGCGTTGCGCGCAATGGCTATCAATTCCGTCAACCCTTGTCCGTGCGCGGGGTGCTACCCGACTGCAGTGCAAGACGCAACTGGTCAAGCGTATAGGGCTTGCGCAGCGCCGACCAGTTGAAGGGGAATCGCTCGTGGTCGGGGATTGCGTTTCCAGAAGCGAAGATAATCCGGAGCTCTGGACGAATGGTAAATGCGCGCTGCGCGAGTTCTATGCCTGACATATCGGGCATGACGACGTCTGTGAACAGTATGTCGAAGTCGTCGGCTTCGATCGCGTTTAAAGCTGCCGCTGCGTTTTCGGCGCGCTGCGGGCTTATCCCGATCAGCATGAGAAGCTCACAGACTGCGTCCAGCGACGCGGCGTCGTCTTCAACGACAAGTATGCGCAGGCTCTCCGGGTGCCAGACAGACCCGGGGCCATTACCTGGGTGCGTATCAGCGGCACCGGCCTCGATCGCGTCGGTATCGCTGTTTCCCAGCACCTGCCGCACCTTGAAGGCGAGTTGCTGACGGCTGTATGGCTTGCTCAGCAGCGCCACACCCGGATCCAGCCGGCCACCATGGACGATCGCGTTCTGTGTATAGCCCGAGGTGAAAAGCACTTTCAGCCCCGGCAGTATCTCGACTGCTCTTCGAGCCATCTCCGGGCTGCGCAGCGCTCCCGGCATCACCACGTCCGTAAACAGCAGATCGATATGTGCGCCGCTCGAAATGACGGTCAAGGCCTGCTCCGCATCGTTGGCCTTGAGCACCGCATAGCCGAGACCGGTAAGAAGTTCGACGACAGTCGATTGAACCTTCAAATCGTCCTCGACGACCAGGATAGTTTCGTTGCCGTGTTTCAGGGTGCCCTGTGTGCGCGCCTTTGTTTCCACCGCCGTGCCGGTTGAGCGGGGCAGATAGATCCTGACGGTCGTCCCCTCGCCGACTTCGCTATAGAGCCGGATGTGGCCGCCACTCTGCTTGACGAAGCCATAGGCCATGCTCAGACCGAGGCCGGTGCCCTGACCGTCGGCCTTGGTGCTGAAGAACGGATCAAAAGCGCGCTCCATCACCTCCTGGGTCATACCGGTTCCGGTGTCCGTAACGGCCAGCATCACGTACTGTCCGGCGGAGACCTCATCGAGTGACGATACGTAGTCGTCATCAAGCGTCGCATTGGCGAGTTCAAGAGTGAGCTTGCCGCCATCCGGCATTGCATCGCGCGCATTGATCGCCAGATTCAGGATCACATTTTCCAGCTGATGCGGATCGACAGCGGTGTTCCACAGGCCGCCCGCAACCACAGACTCAATCTTGATCGTCTCGCCCAACGCCCGTCGCAGCAGGTCGTCGAGAGCCTGAAGCAGACGCGAAGGTTTGATGACGACGGGTGCCAGCGGTTGCTGACGTCCGAAAGCAAGTAGCTGTGAGGCGAGCTTTGCACCCCGGTCGACGGCGTCGATAGCGTTACCCAGGCGCTCGGCGCTCCAGCCGTCGCGGCCATGCCTGCTTTCAAGCAGTTCCAGATTGCCCCGTAGCACCTGCAGCACGTTGTTGAAATCGTGCGCCACCCCGCCCGTGAGTTTTCCCAATGCTTCCATTTTCTGCGACTGGAACAGCGCCCTTTGGGTTTGCTCAAGCAACTCGCCTGCGCGCCGGCGCTCGGTGATATCGCGCGTGACTTTCGCAAATCCGACCAGCTCGCCGTCTTCGTGGATGGCGTCGATGACGACGTGCGCCCAGAAACGGCTTCCATCGCGCCTCACGCGCCACCCCTCCGCTTCAAAGCGTCCCTCGCGCCTCGCTGTCTCCAGGCCCCGGAAGGGGACGCCGGCCGCCACATCCTCCGGCGTGTAAAACCGGGAAAAATGCGAGCCGATAATCTCGCTTTCGGTGTACCCCTTGATCCGGCGCGCCCCGGAGTTCCAGCTTGTAATGTGCCCATCGGGCGACAGCATGAAGATGGCATAGTCGGTCACGCCCTGAACCAGGAGGCGGAAGCTTCGTTCGCTCCTGAGCACCGCGTCGTGAGCGGCCCTCCTGTCGCTGACGTCCTGAACCACCTTCCCGAAGCCGATAAGCTGGCCCTGGCTGTCGCGCAGGGCCGTCATTACGACATTTGCCCAGAACGTTGTCCCGTCCTTGCGCACGCGCCAGCCCTCCACGACGTAACGCCCCGAATCGGCTGCGGCCCGGAGCGCTACCTCGGGCGCGCCGGAGGCGCGCTCCGCTTCCGGATAGAAGACAGAGAACGGCTGGCCTACAATCTCCCCGGACCGGTAGCCCTGGATGCGTTGGCCGCCCGGGTTCCACGTCAGCACGACGCCTTGCGGCGAGAGGGCGCAGATTGAGTAATCCTGGGTGGATTCGGCCCATAGCCGGAGCCAGACAGCACTGAACTCGCCGGGGTCAGGGTTAGCGTGGTTCATCTGATCAAGGTTTGTTAGCGCCAGTCTGGTCGACGCGCCGGGATGGAAACGAGCCACCGGTTGCAGCAATTGCCGGGCCCGAACGGGTCCGGCGGCGGCGCAGACATGGCGATCGGACTTGCGCCGGATCGGGTACGATCATCCGGTCCGGGCCGCCTGCCTCCAATCGGTACCTTATCTTCGGAGTAGCCATGCGCCTTGCGCAATTCATCTCAAACGAAATGGAAGCGATCGTCGCGGAATGGGAAAGCTTCGCCGCTACGTTGCTGCCCGTGGCGAACGATATGTCGTCTCTGGAACTGCGCGACCATGCCCGCCAGATCCTCGAGGCGGTCGCCAGGGATCTGTCAACGCCACAGACGAGACAGGCGCAGGTCGACAAATCGAGGGGTCTTGCGCCCGCAGCCGGGCCGCGGGAAACGGCTGCACAGACTCATGCCGTGCTGCGCGCCCGGCGCGGCTTCGATATCAACCAGCTGTGCGCGGAGTACCGCGCGTTGCGCGCTACCGTGCTGCGGCTGTGGCTGGAAAACGGCAGGGTGCAACCGCTTGAACTGGACGACGTCATCCGGTTTAACGAAGCTATCGATCAGGCGCTTACCGAGTCGGTAAGCTTCTTCAGCAGTCAGGTTGAGCGGTCGCGCAATCTTCTCCTCGGCATGCTCGGGCATGACATGCGCAGCCCCCTGCAGACCATCCAGATGACTGCACATCATCTCGGGAAACTTAACAATGGCGAGGACGTTTCCGCCGCCGCGGCCCGCTTGATCAGGAGCGGCACCCGGATGCAGGCACTGCTCGATGACATGGTGGACTTCAGCCGCACGAAGCTCGGGCTCGGTATCCGGGTGGCGCCGACTCCGGTCGATGTTGCAGCCCTGGTCGACGACGAACTGGACCAGCTACGGGCGGCGCACGGAACGCAGACCGTGGAACTTGAAGTGACAGGCGAAACCGCGGCACTTTGGGACGGGCGGCGCGTCCAGCAGATGCTCGGCAACCTGGTGGGAAATGCGATCAGGTATGGGGAGCCAACGGCCGCCGTGCAGGTGGCCGTCAGCGGAGGGGACCGGGAGATATCCATCGAGGTGAGAAATCGGGGACCCGCAATACCGCGGTCCGCCCTTTATCGCATATTCGAACCCCTTGAACGCGGTCCGGACGCGCAAAATCGGACCGGCTCGAAGGACGGCCTCGGTCTGGGACTCTACATCGCGCGGGAGATCGCGCGCGCTCACGGCGGCGAAATACAGGCACACTCCGACGAAACCGAGACCGTATTTACGGTTCGGCTCCCTCGCACGTGCTGTCCGCCTGACTGAGCATGCGGAATTATGGACCGCTGGCGCGCGAACCCGCTTACGTGAAACTCGCGGGCCGGGACGCAATCGCGAGCTGCCGCATAGTCAAATGACACCGACGTGCGGCTGGTCCTGCCAACTCCATTTTTTGGGCGACTGCGGGCTGGGGTGAGCGCTAATCGTCCTGGTGGTCAAGGTCTTTGCTCGATGAATTAGACCCCTCCGTGTCAGGTTCCGCTGTCTGATCCTTGCCGGAGGCGGTTGTAGAGACGTCGAGCTGGTCCAACGCCTCGTCAATTTTTCTGTTGTCGCCGCCGTCCAGCGCCCGTTGGGCGTCCTCGTCCGACACACATTCCTCGGATGACTTTTTGTCTTTCCGGTCCGTAGAGGATGAGGGCTCTTCGGGTGTCGCGCTGCTGGTCGTTGACTGTGCCATTTCGTTCTCCGAATGCGTCGATTCGCGCCTTATGAGGGCAGGGTTGTAGTCACCTGCAAGTTAGGCGCATTCGCTGTGCCTGGCGCTGGCGCACGCTACAGCATGGGCGCGCGGCTGGGTCGACAGTTGGGGCTAAGTCGGCATGGCCTGCAGCGCGCGAGCGGCCATGCGCGGCGGCCCTCAGTGTGAATGAAATCTCTCTCATCGTGATGCGCGTAGCCATATCGCCGGCCTTCGACCGGCGCAGTCTCCCCGCCCTCCGGGATGCTGCATTCCGTTCAGGTGTCGGTGTCGCCGGGATCAGGTGCTCACATCAATCAGCTTGTGTTGTCCGCCAGTCGGGAGCACCGATGAGACCGGGTCGTTGCGCGAATGGCCGCCAGAGTGGCGCGCCGTTTACTTCCGGAACGATGCGACTTCTGCTTCATCGCACGCCGTTGAAAAGGTGGTCGTTCCCCTGGCGGCATGGCCGCCGCGAAATTCTAGTCAACCGCCGTTCAGCTCAGAGCGAGACGATCTGTCGCAATAGTTCCAGCGCTTTCATTTCGTCCAGACGACCAGTTCGTGCTTTACCCGCAAGTGTCTTGATCAGCGCCTCTGCGATCGGCTGGATTCCTATGAGATCGTCCAGGCTGGTGACGGGAGCAGTACGGCGTGGCTCCTCAATGACCTCTGTGACAGGCGCCGTCGCAGCCTGCTGGTGGGAGGCGGACGGGGGGACATCGTTGTCAACAGTTTGCCGGAGTGCCAGATCGGAAGCAGCCGGAAGTACCGGATCCTGTTGTTCCACGACTGCCTTCGTCATGGCGGCGTCGCGGGTGTGATCCGCCTCGGACAATTGAGCGTGTCGATCGCTCGCGGCTTTTGCCTTTCTGCCCGCAGACTTTCTTGCCACCACCGCTTCCGGCTCCGCCGCGTCTGGCAGTTCCCGCTGATCAGGTGCAGGTCGACCCGACTGTGGATCGAGCAGGGCCGTCACCGGCTCAGGAATGTCCGTGACTGAACGCGGAACGTCCAGCCACGCAGTTGGCAGCCCAAGGCGCTCAGTGAAACGGTTGGCTTCGGCGTCGTCCATGCGCTTCTGTCCATACAGACGATTGTCCAGGTTGGAGGCGCTGATACCCATCACCGCGCTGAGTCGCACCTTCGAGCCTTTACGGGAGGTGAGGATGTGCAGGTTGGCGCGACGGATGTTTTGCAGAGCCGCGATGCCGTTCAGTGGCAGGGATTGCTGGGCCCCCGACTTCATGGATGCTTTGGCTTTCGCTGATGCCGGTTTCGACGAGGGAACCCGGGCAGTCTTTGCCGCAGCAGGTTTGCTCTGTGCGACGGCCTGTGGCGAGCCGCCGGCGGTTCTCTTTGACATTTCTGATTCCCTGGGCAAACGGTCAGTGGGAGTAGGGTGGTGATTAGCAGGTATTGCGGGAGCCGGTTCCAATGCCTGCCCATCCACCGGTTCCGGTTCGGCATTCGCGTGGATAAAGTCGAGCGGCGCCCTCAGACGACTGAGGGTCTCGGACGTGAGAGCGGGGTTGGGCTGATCGAAAAATCCATCGGGTAGCCCGAGCGTCGTTTCAATGTGGAAGGCCGTCTCGGGTGTGAATCTCTCGCCGTTGATCAACTCGTCCACGCGTGTCAGGTTCGAATCGAGTCCCAGTGCGATATTCTCTGCGCCCACGGCATCGACCAGCCACTTGAACGAACGCGTTTTGAAAATGGACGCGGTCTGGGCCGGGTCTCGCGCGGGCGGCGTTTTTACGTACGGCTTGTTCTGTCGGTGGGATGTCGTTTTCGAAGTTTGGCGCGATTGACGCGGACCCTTGTCTCGAGATCCCGAATATCGCCCATGTGGCTGACTCATGAAGTGGGACTCTCCGCCGGTGAAATCACTATCGATTCGGGAATTATAAGGGAGGGGAGACTGACATCGGACTCGCTGGCGTCCAGGGAACTCTGCTGGTGCCCTGAACGCTGAGTGTCTTGCTCCTGAGACCTCTATGCCAAGAACGAGAGGAGAGCATGGGGCAGGAAAAGTCAACGAAAGCGATCAAGCCGATTCGCGCGCAGAGGAGGGTATCGGAGTGCAGCGGTCGTTGCACACCGGCGATCAAGGGAAAGTTATCGGCCTTTACCGTCATTCGTGTATCGGCATTGGTCAGGCGGCTAGCGGTCGCTCTCCTGACATTCGCAGGTCGGCGGTCGCGAATTACCGGTCTCCCGGACGGCGAATGCGTACTCTCGCCCCGCTTCCGCCTGTCGACCCGCCTCCGTGCTAACGGCTTCCGGCGCGTGTCAAGGTACTTGTCGCCTCAGTCATGCAGCCAAAGGCTGTTTAAGTGTGGCGTGCGAGGCCATCGTGACGACTGACTCGCGCTCCGGATTGAGGGTGACGGCGCCGATTGGCGTCCAGTCGCGCGTGCAGCGTGACCAGCGTGCCGGGTTGCGTTCCCGTGCCTGGACATACACCTCGTGACGAGCCGCCAGGATCACGTGATCGTTGCCGTCATGGCGCTGCGCCGGGCTGACGTAGCGGATGCTGCTGTGACGGTGGTCGAAGTTGTACCAATGCACGAAGTCGCTTGCCCAGTCGCGTGCAGCATTGAGATCGGCGAAGCCCGTGTTGGGGAACTCCGGGCGGTACTTGGCCGTGCGGAACAGCGCCTCGGCAAAGGCGTTGTCGTCGCTGACGCGTGGGCGCGAGTACGAAGGCTTCACGCCAAGCCAGTGAAGCATGGCCAGCACGGTCGTGGCCTTGAGCGTGGAGCCGTTGTCTCCGTGCAGCACCGGCTTGTCCGCCAGAGTGGCGATGCCCTCGGCCAGCGCTGTGCGCCGCACCAGATGGGCCGCATGGCTGGCATCGTCGCGCTCGTGCACCTCCCATCCGACGATCTTGCGGCTGTACAGATCGAGGATCAGGTACAGGTAAAACCATTGACCGACGACCTCAGCGGGTAAATAGGTCATATCCCAGCACCAGACTTGCCGTGCTGCGCCAGCGATGTGCGTGGTCGGCGGTCGACCCGCCCTGGGTGCTTTGGCCCGGCCGCGATGTGTGGTTTGCCCGTGCTCGCGCAGCACACGGGCGAAGGTGGATTCGCTGGCGACGTACACGCCCTCATCAGCGAGCATGGGCACGATGCGCGCAGGAGGCATATCGGCGAAGCGCGGCTCGTTGGCCACGCGCAGCACCTCGGCACGCTCGGCGGCGCTCAGCGCATGCGCCGGTTGCGGGCGTACCGCATGGGGCCTGCCATCGCCCGATACGAGGCCCACGCCGGCATTCCAGCGCTGCAGCGTGCGCACGTCGATGCCGGCCGTCTCGCAGGCCAGGCGCAGCCGTGCGCCGGCCTTGTGTGCGATGTGGATATCATGAGCCAGCGACTGGCGATCTTCGAGGCCGATCATTCGTCCTCGCCCGTGCTGAAGATCGCCGCGACTTTTTTTGACAGGACCAGCAGCGCGGCCGTCTCAGCCAACGCACGGTCCTTGCGCCGCAACTCGCGCTCGAGTTCCTTGATGCGACGCCGGTCCTGCTGGGTCTGCTGCGGGCTGGCACGCGCCTCCTCAGACTCGGCCAGCGCCTGCGTGGCGCTTTGCCGCCAGGAAGCCAGCTCGTGCGGGTACACACCGTTGGCGCGGCACCATGCGCTCCTGGCAGCCTCATCCATCGCAGCGGTCGTCAGCACGGCGTCGAATCGGGCCGCCGCTGTCCAGGCCCGCTCGCGAGCGGGTCTGGACAGCGCATCACTGCGCCAGCGCTCCAGCGTCCCCACGCCCACGCCAACCTCACGTGCAACGTCTTCCAACGCCGCGCTCTCCGGCGGCAGCAACCGCGCAACCGCTCTGTCCTTGAATGCTTGTCCGTATTTTGCCAATTCGTTTTCTCATCATCGCCCCCGGTTCATCGATTCTATCGGGACGACAAGTATTCTGACGCGGGGGGCTTCCCACGGTAACAACGGACATTCTTTCAGCGGCGTTCGTCCGCCTCCCCGGTTTTTCTGTTAGCGCTCAGTAAGCGCATTCAGGGGTCGCCGCGTTCCGGTCATTGCTGGCCCGTTTATCGTTCACCCCCCGTCAAGAGTTCATCCCATGCGTGAGATCAGCGGTATCGTTCGCGGATTTATAGAGGAGGTTCTGAACCGGATGCGTATCGACGCCACTGGCAACTTTTTCTGGGGAGGACATGGTAGAGCGGGTCCCATTGCCTGGCCAAGGCCCCGGTCTCGAAGGCTTCGAGGATGTCTTGCGGAATATGCGGGCCACGTTCCCGGATATGCATTGGCCCGTTGACGAGCAACTTTGTGACGCAGACAGGGTACTGATGCGCTTCGAATGGACGGGCACGCACAGTAGAGAGTTCCTCGGCGTGCCCGCCACCGGGCGCCCGGTACGCGTCTGGGGTATGGTTATCGATCGCGTTCAGGAAGGCAGGATGAAGGAGACCCGCATCATCATGGATACACTCGGATTGATGATACAACTCGGTGCGGCCAACCCGCCAGGCCTTTAAGGTCTGCGACGCTTGAGCTTCATCGACCATTGCCGACATTCAAATACGGGCGTTGGCGGGTCGACTATTCGCAGCAACAGAAGCCTGTACCTCTGTCACTCCTTCTCTGGCATGGCCGATGAGTGATGACTTGTAATTAGCCATTGCGCCCCATCCCAACGATAGGTATAGGTATAACGGGCCTTAACAACCACCCCAGTTCTTGCGAAGGTGAAAGTGTAAAGCCCAGCGTCCACGGCCGAATTGCACCCCAGTTCGATGTAGTGGAAATCAATCTTGCCGGAGGGGCGATCTTGTAGAAAATGACGAAAATAGTCCTCCTTCTCAGCAACCGTCAAGCGCGGCTTGTTAGATACCGTCGGAAGAAGAATTGACCGCTCCGCATAGTTGGCGACTACCTTGTGTGGATCCCCGGTTTGCAGCGACTGATTCCATCGATCAAACAACGCTGCAATCTCATCATCCGACGTGACCTTACAGCTGCCAGTGCGGGACGACGACGCATTGTTTGACGTGCTCTGGTCTGCGGCGCATCCTGCGAGCGCCAGCACCAGGACAGCAACGGTAAATGACTTCATGGCGGCACCTCTCCATTCAGGAGGTCAGAGGAATGCGTACACGTTCGATTTTCCCAGCGAGTCTGAGAGCGATACGGAACGTGGACCTGCTGCTGATCAGTCACTGCGCTGGCGAGTTGGACACGCCCGTCGCAGATCCAGGCAGACCGCATCGAATGAAATGACCCAAGTTGAGCAAGCATCGTTACGGTCGTCTGTTCGCTGGCGAACGTTCCATGAGGTCTGTCCACCAGCGGCGCAAGTCAGGGTTACAGGTTTGAGCCTGCGCGGGGGGGGCGGCCATGAAAGTCGCGTTGAAAAAGCGGCGGCAATGACCGATATCTAGCATTTGGCTTCCGGCAGGTTTCGGAGTGGACCAGTCGCTCGAATGACGGCATTACGCAATAAGCGAATGGCAGCAATTGGCCCAGAGTGTGTCAAAACACCTTTTTGAATTGCTAAAATATCTCGTCCGATAGCGGAGGGTGCGCGAGATGAAGCGGTTCGTTCAAGGCGACAATCGTACGCAAAGCTTTCTTCTTCCCGAAGCGCTCGACGACTACGTGACGGACACGAACCCCGTGCGCGTAGTCGATGTCTTTGTAGATGAACTTGATCTTCAGAAGCTTGGGTTTGAGGGCGTCGAACCAGCACTTACCGGCCGACCTTCATATCACCCGGAGGTGATGCTTAAGATCTATATCTACGGTTACCTGAACCGTATTCAATCCAGTCGTCGCCTTGAGCGCGAGGCCCAACGCAACATTGAATTGATGTGGCTCACCGGCCGCTTGGCACCGGACTTCAAGACCATTGCGCGGTTCCGCAAAGACAACGGCAAAGCGATCCGCAGCGTCTGCCGTCAGTTCGTCATGCTATGCCAACGCCTGGACCTGTTCTCCGAAGCGCTCGTTGCAATCGATGGCAGCAAGTTTAAGGCAGTGAACCATCGCGACCGCAACTTCACCAACGCAAAACTAGAACGGCGAATGCGGGATATCGAGGCAAGCATCAGCCGTTATCTTGTGCAGATGGACACCGCCGATCGCCAGGAGCCGACGATCGCGAAGGCAAAGACAGAACGGCTGCAAGACAAGATTGCGGCTCTCAAGGAGCAGATGCAAATCCTCAAGCAAGTCGAAGTTCAACTCGACGCAGCGCCGGACAAGCAAGTGTCGCTCACGGACCCGGACGCGCGTTCGATGAAGACGCGAGGTACAGGCGTCGTCGGCTACAACGTCCAGGTAGCGGTCGATGCAAAGCACCATCTGATTGTCGCGCACGAGGTCACCAACAACGGCATTGATCGTGACCAACTTACGTCGATGGCCAAGCTCGCGCGTAAGGAAATGGGTGTCGAGAAACTCACGGCAGTTGCAGACAAAGGCTATTACAAGAGCGAGGAGATACTCGCATGCCACGAGGCCGGAATCACGGCGTTTGTTCCCAAGACGAAGACCTCGGGCGCGACGTTCGACGGCCGCTTGGGCAAAGAAGATTTTATCTACGACGCTGAGAAGAACGAGTATCGATGTCCGGCGGGCGAGCGTCTCATATGGCGCTACAGGACAACTGAACGTGACCTGAAGTTAGATCGCTACTGGAGCTCGCAGTGCCAACAGTGCTCATTGAAAGATAAATGCACCCCAAGCACCGAACGACGGGTAACGCGTTGGGAGCACGAAGGATTGCTCGAAGAGATGCAGGTCCGGCTTGATCTCGCCCCGGACATGATGCGTATCCGACGACAGACCGTCGAGCATCCCTTCGGCACGATCAAGGCCTGGATGGGAGCGACTCATTTCCTGACGCGCACTATCGAGCGGGTGAGCACGGAGATGAGCTTGCACGTGCTCGCTTACAACATGAAGCGGGTAATCAAGCTACTCGGCTCAGATACGGTTATGAAGGCAATGCGGGCGTGAAACCTCGCGCGGCAGACGGTCCTTGCAACATGTTCGGCGCTGAATTGACGTTTAGGATGCCGCAATCGATAAGCCGCGATCTCCGCCGAGACAGCGCCTGGTCAAATTCCCGGCGGCCACGCGTTTTGACACGGTCTGGGCCGATGCCTGCCGGATGGTGATCGGCTCTACGCAACTGGCTCAGGTCGACCCCTATGCTCAGGTCGCGACTATGCGCAGATGGTCATCGCGGGCGATGCCAGCCCCTTGAGGGGTGCGGTTGAGGCTGGCGACACCTTCGCATAGTTACAGCGTCCGCAGGAATCGAATCAACGCGTCGGGTGCCTGATACCGGCGAATCCTGGCATCGGGCGCCTCCAGCCGACCGAGCGCTTTCTCCTTCATCGCGAGGTCAGCCTCGACGTAGCGATGGGTTGTCATCGGGCTCTCGTGACCGAGCCACAAGGCGATTACGTTGAATGGAACGCCCGCTTGCAACAGGTGCATCGCGGTCGTATGTCTCAAGATGTGCGGTGAAACGCGCTTCTTGAGGAGGCTGGGTTGCTCCACACTCGCGCGGCTCACGGCAAGATCCAGGCGTTGCGCGACGTTGGAGCGCGACATCGCCTGCCCATCCCGGTTGGGCAGCAAGGCGGCTTCGCCGCGCATTATTGGATTCGATCGCAACCAACTGCGAATCTCGGCGACGGTGGCGTCCCACAGGGGAATCGATCGCAGCTTCCGATCATGCAAATATTTGCATGAGAACAACTATGACGATCTCGGGAATATGCGCAGTTCCGCGCCACAGACGCCAATTCGTTCTTCTGCGATGGGCTGTGGATGGCGGATCCGTGGTGTGAACTGCGCATAATTACAAGCTTTCCAGGAACTGCATCAAGCGATCGGGCGGTCGATATCGCGCGATTCTGCTGTGAGGTGGTTGCAAAGTATTGAGCGCACGCTCCTTCATCGCGAGGTCGGCCTCGACGTACATGTGAGTAGTCGCTGGGCTTTCGTGTCCAAGCCACAGTGCAATGACACTCAGGTCAACGCCCGATTGCAGCAGATGAGTCCCAGTCGAGTGCCGGATGACATGCGGTGAAATGGGATGGCTTGATAGTTGAGGGCATTGCCTGGTGGCTGTCCGCGCTGCGAGTTTGAGCCGATCCGTAACGTTGGATCGCGTCATCGGGTTCCCCGAGCGATTCGGAAACAGAATCTGATCAGGCGATGACCGGATCCGCGGCAACCAGCTTCTGATTTGGCTCGCGGTTGAGCGCCACAACGGTACGGTGCGCTGTTTCCGGCCTTTGCCGTGGATATGTGCACAGGGCGCCTTATCCAGAACGACGTCACCCACCCGCAGACCGATCAGTTCGGAAACGCGTGCGCCAGTATTGTATAGCGTTGCAAACAGTACCCGGTCCCGCTGCCCGCACCAGGTGTTGGGGTCGGGTGCGGCGAGTAGTGCCTCGATCTCGTCACGCGACAGGTGGCCGATGAGCGGCCTGTCGAAGCGCTTCATTGGGATAGCTAGAGTGCTTTGGATAACAGCCAGCGAAGAAATATCCTTGAGGGCTGCGTACTTCAGAAATGAACGGATGGCAACAAGCCGCGAATTCCGGGTGCGCGCGCAATTATGCCGGTTGTCCTCCAGATGACGAAGGAAGGCCAGCACCAGATCCACGTTGATGTCTGCTAACGCCAGCTCGACAGGCGACTTATGCAGACGCGCCTGAGCAAACTGAAGGAATAGTCGAAAGGTATCCCGATAACTGGCTATCGTCTGCGGGCTGACTGCCCGTTGTTGCATTAGCCGCTCAACGAAGAATTCCTGTAGCAGCGCGGCGAAGTTCGACGACGAACAATGGCTTTGCCTTTTAGACATGACAGACTCCTTCTGTAAAGTGCTCGAAGCGCTGAGCCGCAATTGCCATCAGTTCCGGGATGCCCGTTAGATACCAGTAGGTGTCGGTCACCTTGGCATGCCCTACGTAAGTCGAAAGCATGATCATTGCGTTGTCGACGTCCACCCCTTGCTGGTACCAGAGCAACACCCTTCGGCAGATAAACGAGTGCCTCAGATTGTGGATGCGTGGAGCCGGATGATCACCACGGGCGACCCATCCCAACTGCGAACGCAAGGAACTGAAGACCTCCTCAACGGTACTGATCTTCATGCTGCTTCCGTGCACGATGAAGAAGTGATCGCTTAGCGTGATGGGCCAATCGCGATCCCGCAGCTCTACATAGTGTGCAAGTGCTCGCACGACCGTTTGATGAAGTGGAACGACGCGGGACTTACGATACTTCGTTACCCGAATCATCAGCAGGCCTTGATCGAGGTCGACGTCTGCGCGCCTCAGGTTAAGCGCCTCAGAAATCCGCAGTCCGGTGGCCGCGATCAGCCCGAACAGGGTTGAGTAGGTCACGGGCCGCAGTTTCTCCTTCGAGGGCAACGTCGAAGCAGCGGCCAGCAGTTCCCGGATCTCCTCATCGGCATAGATGTGCGGTGTCAAACGGCGATGGGCTCGGCCGAAAAGATAAAGCGGAGGAACTTCGGTGGCAGGGTCAAATTGCTGGAGATACCTTGCGAACGGGCGAACGATCTCAATCCGACGCGCCCAGGTAAAGGGCACCTGACTTGATGCAGATCGAGCCCAGGACGCTGCCAGTTTTACGGTGAGCGGCCCCTGGTGGCCGATCCGGTCGGCAAAGCAGGCAAAATCAAGAAGCCGGCGTCCCGTACACCGCAGGTCAAAACCAAGGCGGCGTCTTGACGCAAGGTAGTCCTCGGCGAGCGATAGCATTCTCACTGAACGTTTCATGATTCGCTCCCCGGCCAGGGCAGCGCGACCTTGGCAAGGCTCCTGATATCGACCGTGGTGTAAATCGCGGTAGTATCGAGGCTGCGGTGTCGAAGGATATCGGCGATTTCCTTCATAGGGACTCCAGCGTTAATCAGCCGACTGCCTACGCTGTGCCGCAATACATGGGTTCCCCTGCAGCGTGGATCGCTGCCGCATCGCGCATGAGCGGCACGGACGGTATTGCGAACGACGCTCGAGCCGACGGGTTCGGTAAGTGGAGCGCGATGCCGCAGAAATACCGCCCGGCTATCGGAGACCGGGCGCCCGTCAGTCAGGTATTGAGCAATTGCGCGCCCGGTCCGGGGCGGCAACGGAAGCACATCTGTTCGCCGCGCCTTGCCTGCTGATAACCGCAACGTCCCGTCGTGCCAGTTCAGGTCGTCCAGCTGTAGCGAAGCGACTTCGCCGGCGCGTAGTCCCAGGTCGACCATACACCGGGCCATTGCGTAGTCTCTGCGGCCGATCGCGGATTTGCGATCGAATGCGTTAAGAAACCGTTCCAGCTCCGCCTCACATAGCGAGTCTGGTAACGATGCGAACCGCCACTGGGCGATTTGTGGAATCGCGGCAATAAGGCACCGGACGTGATCTCCGTGCATTCCTCGGAAATGCAAGTAGCTCCGTAGTGCACTCCCAAGGACTTTGCCGGTGCTCGGCTTGCATCCTTCGAGGTGGCTGACTACAAATCGATGAACATGTTCCGGTTTGACCTGTGCCATAGTGATTCTCGATGCACCGAATCGCTCCGACAGGAACGTCCGTACGATGCGTGTACGCAACCTTCTCGTAGATGCGGCCAGCCCGCAGACCTGGTCAAGGTGTGCGTCAAATTCCCTGATCTCCTCCCGTATCAGACGGGGTGTGAAGTCGGGCTGATGGCGTATGTCCGCCCTCTGGCGCAGCACGACAAGCAGATGCTTTAAGGCCGACCCGATATGGTTCCTGCTTCTTGGCGTGCGCAATGGGCAGTCGCACTGAGGCAGGTGTTCATCCAGAAAATAGCGGATCAGCGCTTCGTCAATCTGACTGAGTTTGATGCGTCGCTTGCGCAGCCAATAAGCAAAGTGCGCGACGCAGCACAAATACTTCCGGACGCTCCACGACGAATATCCGCGCCCAATCAAATACGTCGAATAGGCTTGATAGCTGGGTTTGAGCACGCCGTCCGTCAACCATGCCCGGGTCCGCTGCGGTAACGCGAAGTCGCTGTTCATGATACCCCTCCTCAAAAAGCCGAACTTGTCGACCTGCCTCCTGAGGAAAGCACTTTTATTATGCGCAGTCCACTACCGGTACCCGTGACCAAACACCCTTTACAAGGCGCCAAACGGACGTCCCTGGCGCGGAGCTGCGCATATTCCCGAGTTCGTCATAGTTCCGATCATGCAAATATTTGCATGAACGCAAACATCGCCGCTGCCCGCTCTGGAAATCCACAATCGAGGCGTTGCGCTCACAGACTGAAGGCAGGGCCGCCGCCGAACCTGTGTTCCTCAACCGGTTCCACCAGACGATGACGCGCTCCGGCATTCATGCTCTGGTGAAGCGCTGCGCTATTCGTGCTGCAGCCAGCGCGCCGTCACTCGCCGGCAAGAATGTGCACCCACATGTGATTCGGCATACAACCGCTTCGCTACTACTGCAGGCCGGTGTCGACATCAATACGATACGCGGCTGGCTTGGGCACGTGTCGTTGGAGACGACCAACATCTATGCCGAGATCAACCTGGAAACAAAGGCGCGGGCGCTGGCGACATGCGAAGTGCAAGGCAATGCCGAAGTACAAAAACAATGGCGTGATCAGCCCGACCTGATGGCCTTCCTCCGCACCCTGTAGCCGAATAATATGTGCTGTTCGATTTCCGCAAAGACGCTGCCTTGGCCTCGTTGGTTATCGACCAGCACATTTTTTTTACCACACCATACTCATGATTGTACTAAACCGCTGACGCGGTAGTGGGAGGAGTGCGAGAGCTGATGGCTGACGTTCATTGTCGCGGTGAGCTGACGCAGGATCCCAACGAGGGGACGCAGATACCTCCAGGAGCAGTATGTGGATGCCCAACCGGGCTCCACCACTGCTTCCAGGAGGTTAGTCATGACGCCGCTGCGCCAACGCATGTTGCACGACATGGAGATCCGTAATCTCGCCGAGAACACACAGAAGTCCTATCTGATTCAGGTATCCAGTTACGCCCGTCACTTTCACCGTTCGCCCGAACTGCTGGGCCCCGACGAGATCCGGGCCTGGCTCATCTATCTCCGGGAAGAGCGCAAGCTGGCACCCGGCAGCCTCGGCCCAACGATCGGCGCACTCCGGTTTCTCTACCGTGTGACGCTTAAGCGCGACTGGAGCGACGAGGATTTTCCCTTGCCGAGGAAGCCGTTCCGACTGCCGGTCGTCCTCAGCCTGGAGGAGATCACCACCTTCTTCGAGTCGGTCGCCAGTCTCAAGCACCGCACCATCCTGATGACCGCGTACGCCGCCGGACTGCGGGTGTCGGAAGTCGTGCATCTGAAGGTCACCGATATCGACAGCAAGCGCATGGTTATCCGTGTGAACCAGGGGAAGAACCGTAAGGATCGCTATGTAATGCTCTCCCCGAGGCTACTCGACATCCTGAGGCTGTACTGGCAGGACGCCCATCCGAAGGAATGGCTCTTTCCAGGCAGCATTCCGGGGCGGCCCATCACCCGCCATGCCGTGGGCGACGCATGCGAGCTTGCGCGCAAGCGCAGCGGCATCGCCAAACCCGTGACACCCCATTCTTTGCGGCACGCGTTCGCCACGCATCTGCTGGAAGCCGGTACTGACGTGCGCCGGATCCAGCTGCTGATGGGCCATAGGTCCCTATCGACAACGTGCCGTTACCTGAAGGTGGCCACCAGCACCGTGTGCGCCACCACCAGTCCCTTCGATCTGCTACCGCACCCTGCACCCATTCCATCCCCGCCACCTGCGCCCGAGTACTTCTGAGCGCAGTCATGCGGCCGGCGCTCGAAGTGGCGGACATTTTCCGCCAGTGTGGGCCCAGTTTCCGGCTATCCCATGCCGAGGGGCTCAGTCGTGTGCAGCGACGCGTGATGAGTGCCATCGAGCTGTGTCGTACCGCAGCGCTTGGTGCCCATCTCGAGCAGTGCGATGCATGCGGCCATCAGCGCATCAGTTACGACTCGTGTCGTAACCGGCACTGTCCGAAATGCCAGTCACTCGCCCGCGCGCAATGGCTCGAACGCCGGCATGCGGAACTCCTCCCCTCGACCGAGTATTTCCATGTCGTCTTCACGCTTCCCGAAACCATCGCCGCTCTCGCGTTCCAGAACAGGAGGACGCTCTACGATCTGCTGTTCCGCGCCAGCGCCGAAACGTTGCGCACGATCGCCGCCGATCCGAAGCACCTGGGCGCCGAGATCGGCTTCCTCACGATCCTGCATACGTGGGGACAGAATCTGCAGCATCACCCTCATGTGCATTGCGTTGTGCCGGGCGGCGGCATCTCCCCGGACGGCGAGCGCTGGATCGCCTGCCGTCCCGGCTTCTTCCTTTCCGTGCGGGTCCTGTCACGGCTCTTTCGCCGCCTGTTTCTCCAACAGCTGCGCCGCGCTTACGACGCCGGCGGGCTGCGCCTGCACGGTCAGTTCGAATCCCTGAGCGATCCCGTCGAATTCGCAGCCTGGCTTGCACCCGCGGCACGGGCGGAGTGGGTGGTCTACGCCAAACCACCCTTTGGCGGTGCCGAACACGTGCTCGATTACCTGGGCCGCTACACCCACCGCGTCGCCATCTCCAACAACCGGCTGCTCGCCTTCGACGGGCACACCGTGCAGTTCTGCTGGAAGGACTACCGGCACGAGTCCAGACAAAGGACCATGACGCTCACGGCCGACGAGTTCATCCGTCGCTTCCTGCTGCATGTGCTGCCTGACGGCTTCAAGCGCATTCGCAGCTACGGGTGGCTCGCCAACTGCCACCGTGCCGACAAGCTCGCCACCTGCAGGCAGCTGCTCGGTGTCGAGGCTCCCGCTGCTGCCGCAGCCGAGCCCGGGGAAGACTACCGTGACCGCTACCAGCGACTCACCGGCAAGTCACTGCGCGACTGCCCCGTATGTGGCAAGGGACACATGCTCCGCATCGAAGACATGCCCGGCAGCCTTCCACGAGCCCCGCCAGGTCCCACCCATGCGCGCTAGTTGCCACCGCACCTGTTTCCGTACACGTTCGCCTTTCCTGACGAGGCCAACGCGGCTGCACTCGTGCCTTCGATCTGCTGGCGCACCAGCGTACTCCAGAATGGCGGGTGATTTGCCGCTTCACGCGCACATTCCCGCTTCCTTTACACGTGATGCTTCCCACTCTCGCCGGAAGTCCGTGTCTGATCACCCCTGCAAGACATCACAAATTACCGCGGCGGTCATTCAATGCCCATAGCGGCCACCGCCTGCGGAGCGGTTTAGCACAAACGTTTTTTTGATTACCGGTCGCGGATCAGGTCCGACGACATGGCGATGCGCTGGTTGCCGCGACCGCCAACCAAAAAAACCTCTGCCTTATGGGCTCGAGCCCATAATCATGAGAACGGCAGTGTCGAATCCTCACATCGCTACCTGAAGGATCAGGTCGATCAGGCCATGGAACTGCGCGGTCATCGCGACTTCGCCGATCGGGCGGCCTACGATGAGTTCGTGCGCGGCGTCGTGATGCGGCGGAACCGGCGCAATGCTGCGGCGTTCCAGGTCGAACGCGAATACCTGCTGGATCTGCCTGAGCACCGGACCACTGACTTCGATGAGGAAGAGGCGCGCGTGACCCGCTGCGGCACGTTCAGCGTGCGCTGCGTCCTCTACAGCGCGCCGTCACGGTTGATCGGCCATCGACTGAAGGTACGCGTGTATAGCGACCGGCTCGATTGCTATCTATCCGGCGCGCTCGTGCATAGCACGACGAGAGCCACGCACACGAGCAAGCGGCGCGGCCGCGGCATCGACTACCGGCACTTCATCGACGCGCTCAAGCGTAAGCCGCAGGCGTTCAGGGGTCTCGCGTTTCGTGACGATCTGTTTCCACGCGAAGCCTACCGCCGGACCTGGGAGCGACTGGATCAGGCACTGACTCCGCGCAGCGCCTGCAAAACCATGGTGGGGCTGCTTGAGTTGGCCGGGAACCACGGGGTCGAGGCGCAACTGGCCGAGCGGCTCGATGCATTGCTTGATCTCGGTGAACTGCCTGATCTGAAGGCGCTGTTCGATGAGTTCGCACCGCGCCAGGCCGAGTGTCCTGTGGTGGTGGTCGAGATGCCGTCCGCTGCGCTTTATGACACGTTGCTCGATGAGGAGGTGCTCGTATGAATGCCTCCGCTTACGATGCTGGCCGTATGGCACTGATGCTCAATGAGTTGCGTCTGCCAACGATCGGCCGCTTGTGGTCCGACTTCGCTGAACGCTCGGACAAGGAAGGCTGGCAGGCGTCCCGCTTGCTTGGTGCGCTGCTCGAACATGAGCTTGCCGGGCGGGCCAATCGAAGAATCGAACGCCATCGTACCGAGTCACATCTGGATCCGACCAAGACGCTCGCCACCTTCGACTTCGGCGTTGTCCCCATGGTATCGAAGGCGCATGTGATGGCGCTGGCCACCGGTGATTCGTGGCTCGAGAAAGGTGCCACGATTCTGCTGTTCGGGCCGCCTGGCGGGGGCAAAAGTCACCTTGGAAGCGCCATCGGACACGCGCTAATCGATGCCGGATATCGGGTGCTGTTCACGCGTACCGGTGAAATCGTGCAGAAACTCCAGGTCGCACGCCAAAGTCTGCAATTGCCTTCGGCGCTCGCCAAACTCGACCGGTTCGACCTGATCATCCTGGACGATCTGTCGTATGTGAGGAAGGACCAGGCCGAAACCAGCGTGCTGTTCGAGCTGATCGCTGAGAGGTATGAGCGGAAGAGTCTTCTGATAACGGCCAATCAACCGTTCTCGGGGTGGAATGACGTCTTCCCCGACCCCGGCATGACGGTGGCCGCCATTGATCGGCTCGTCCATCACTCGACGATCTTCGAGTTGAATGTTGAAAGCTATCGGCGCCGCACCGCTAGCAACAACCAGAAAGAGCGTCGCCGTCAATTACCCACGGACAATCCGAGCGGAGCGACAACCATGATCACCTGACGCAGCGACAATCATCCCGACCGACCGGCCAAGATGATTGTCGGTAAACCGGACATGCTGCTTGACGGTATCCAGACTCCTTCCCGGACGTCGGGACTGATGGAAGGAATCAAGACTATCTCTATCTCACAACACGGGTTCACGCACGAAATACGGGTTATTGTTCATTTACAAGACATAGTCAGGAAGGGCACATAGTGTCGACAATGTCGTTGGAGACATTGAAGGCACACGACAGCGATGGATCTGCTGCAAGAAGGCGTCGACCCCTCGGTAATCGCACTGTGGCTCGGTCACGAATCGGTGGAAACCACACAGGTCTACCTGGACGCCAACCTGACGTTGAAGCAGGAGGTTCTGGATAGAACCACGCCCCCAACAGGTACGCCGGGAAGATATCGACCAGATGACCGATTGCTGGCGTTCTTGAAGGGCCTGTAGGTCACGCTATGTCCCGCACCGCGCACGGCGGGCTGATGTCGTCCCGTTAGTCTCGTGCGCCACGGGACATAGTTCCGCGCGGGAGATAGTCGAGCCTATTGACTGCAGTCAATAGGCTCGAAAGTACAGTGCGATACCTCGGCATCGAGGTAGATGATGCGCTCGAAATCGCCGAGCAGACGGAGGTATAGGTTGTCAGGCCGGTCAGCGAGCGGTCGCTGACCGGCCAAGAACGGATGCTCCCCGGTTGGCAGTGACGGACCGCTTCTGCCCGACGGCGATCGGCCCCACGCGACCCTCAGGCGACATTCGATCTGTCCGCTTTCCGGCATGCCGGCTGCGTGAGGCGTATTCAGGCTCGTCAGCTTAGCTACAATCGGAGAGCGCAAGGCGCCGCCTCTGCTTCGGACGGTGCAACAGTCAGTGCGCCGCGGTCGGACCGCTCAGGCTCGCGATTCGGCAGTTGAGGGCCGGAGCGCTTCGCGCCAATCAGCTAGTGGTCTGCGTCAAACGGATTGCATCTTATTCAGCTTGGACCTGGCACGCGTGACTTTGGCCAGGATGTCGGAAGCCTTTGCCGTCCAGATGAACGGTTTCGGATGATGATTGTGCTTCTCCACGTACTGTTCGATGGTGGAGATCAATTCAGGTACCGAGCGGAAGACCGCACGTCGCAACTGGTTCTCTGACAAGTCACGAAAGAAGCGCTCGACCATGTTGAGCCAGGAGGCACTGGTGGGCGTGAAATGCATGTGGAATCGCGGATGCTTGGCAAGCCACGCCTTTACCTCGGGATGCTTATGAGTTGCATAGTTGTCAGCGATCAAATGCAGTTCCTTGCCCTTGGGCGTGTTGCGATCGATCTTGCGCAAGAAGCTCAGCCACTCCTGGTGACGATGTTTTGTCTGGCACTGGCCAATGACACTCCCGTCGAGCGTGTTCATCGCGGCAAACAGCGTCGTCACACCATGGCGCTTGTAATCGTGTGTCATCGTTTGACAGCGACCACGCTTGAGCGGCAATCCCGGCTGGGTCCGGTCAAGCGCCTGGATCTGGCTCTTCTCATCGCAGCACAAGACCAATGCGTGCTCCGGGGGATCGAGATACAGCCCAACGATGTCCTCGAGTTTCTCGACGAAGTGCTTGTCGTTCGATACCTTGAAGCTCTCTACCCGATGCGGCTTGAGGCCGTGCGCTTGCCAGATGCGCCGCACGCTCGCGGCACTGACGCCGGCCACCGCCGCCATGCTGCGCGTACTCCAATGCGTCGCGTTATCCGGACGCTGCTGCGTCGTCAGCGTCACGATGCTCTTGACCTTGCGGGCGGAGATCTTCGGCTTGCGCCCGGGTCGCGTCTCATCCCCCTCGATTCCGGTCACACCGTCAGCTATAAAGCGAGCGCGCCAGCGTGCCACCGTGCCTCGCCAGATAGCAAGGTCCGCACCGATCTCTTTGTCCGTCTTGCCCTGCGCCGCGAGCAAAATCATCTTGGCACGCTCGGCCAGTCGAACCGGGACCCTCCGACCTTTAGCCCATGTCTCTAACTGTTCGCGCTGTGCTTCACTCAGCTCAACTTTCGCCGCGATTCTCATGAGTTCTCCCTCCAAGTAAAGGAGACTCGCAAATCGCAATTAAGTTGCATTATTTATGACGCACAACACTAGCACTAACCGGGCATCCGTAAACGTTTAAGGCATCCAATCCGGGCCGAGCGTCAACCGTAGACCAGGTCGGTGCTCTGTCCGACCTCGATAATATATCCATCAGGATCGCGGATGTAGCAGCGCGTCTCGCCGTACTTGGGGATCGGCTCCGTGATGAACTCCGCTCCTCGACTTTTCCATAATTCATAGCACGCTTGAATATCTGCAACGCGGAAATTCAAAAAGTTGTTGATGTGATTCGGGTCGGGGACGCTGAGCGTTACCGTCGGCTTATCCGGGGTCGGCCCGCCTCCAACGTTCAGAATCATCCAGATATTCGCAAGCTGAAGGTACCCCGGCGCGTTGCCGTCACCGAGGCTCAGAATACGAGCGCCGAAGACCTTTTCGTAGTATCGGGCCGATCGCTCGATGTCGGCGACGGTGAGAAAATGCGCGATGCTGATCCCCTCTCGCGGGGGCATCTCATAATTCTTCTGCTCGATTTGTACGCTGTTCATTGAGGACTCCGATTCCGATACAGTGTTTTCTAGTGTGCGCCTCAAGCCTCCCGCCTATGAAATTGAACGGGAATACCGGCATTTCTAGCTCACCAGGTGATGCAAGTGCCTTCGGCCACAAACCGCCGTTCATGTGCGTCGTCAGTCGGACGTTCACGGGTCGGCTTCACCCTGTAAACGGCCATGCAGAAGAGATATGACGCCACACCGCGGCCCGCTTACAAGGCCGGGAGATACATCTGGTCAGCGGTTCCCACTGGGATGCCAAGTTCGGTGGCGACCGCGGCGACCCCCTGCTGGGCGACTTTGAGGTCCACCCGACCGTCGGAATTGAAATACGGGCGGACGTACCGCTCGTAGTGTTGCTCCGCTTCCTCGCTGGTCAGTCGGCCCAACATCGAAGTGATGTATTTGACCGCGAGACTGGGTTGTTCGGCGATCGTCTTGAGCGCCCGCTTGTTGGCCCGCACCAGCGCCTGCAGGGCCGGATCGTCGAGTGAGATGCGCGCAGGGTCCACGACGAGTCCCACGGTGGGGATCTGAAAGTGGTCACCCACCCAGCACAACACCGAAAAACCCTCCTCGTTGGCGACCTGTTCGGGCGCTAACGTGCTGCCCACGTAGGCCGCGTCAATCGAGCCGTCGCGAAGACGTCGCAGGTCCATCTGGTAGTCACCCGGGATTCGTTCCACGCATTCCAGGTCGCGATCGGGGTCCAACCCGTGCTTGCGCAGCACGATCCGCCCGAAAACCCCGGGGGCGGTGCGAGCCCCGTGGATCGCCAGTCGGCGCCCTCGAAGATCGTCCATGGATTGCACCCCGTTAGCGCCAAGGAACCAAAAGAGCGGACGATGGGTGTTGACCGCGAGGGCCGTCCATTGGATGCCGTCGGTCAGCCGCGACAATAGAGTCCGGCCCAGACCGATGGTTACGCCGGCGCGCACGCGTTCAATCTTCCACGCGGCTCCGTCGCGGAGGGCGACGTGGACACCTTCGTCTTCGAAATATCCCTCTTGATCGGCCACATGCGCGATCAGCTCTTCGTGAGTACCACTCCCCATATAAGTCAGGTCAATCGAGTGCATTGGCAATTAACACCTCTGTCAGGTCAATCAATCGCATTGGCAAAATACTGCTCTCCGAATCTCGGACGATTCGCGTGCTCGTTGTGTTCACTCCATTCCAAAGCCCCCACTCACCGGAATGTAGTGGCCGGTGGTGAAACCCGAAGCGTCACTTGCCAGGAACGCCACCGTGTTGGCCACCTCGTCGGGACGGGCGAGCCGTCGCATCGGTATCGACGCCGCGAGCGCCTCCAGCCGTTCGGGCGAGACTAGCCCCGTCGAAGTAGCGCCTTCCACGGTGGTCGGTGCGACGAGGTTGGCGGTGATGCCGTGCGGTGCCAGTTCCAAAGCGACGTACCGCACGAACTGGTCCAGGGCGGCCTTAGCGGTGCCCAGCGCAATCATTCCATCACGCGGATGACGCGACAGCAGGGTACTCATATAGATCAGCCGCCCATGGCCACGAGAAATCATTCCTGGCACAACAGCCTTCGTTGTCAGGAAGGCGGCCCGCAGCTCAGTATTCAGCTTGCCGCCGAGTTGCTCCCAGTTCAGGTTGGCGAACGAGGTAACGTCATACGGCGTCAACGCGTTGTGCACGAGAACGTCGACTTCACCCCACCGCTGCTTGATTTCATCGACCATGGTCGCGACATCGTTAGGTTCGGTGACGTCGGCTTTAATCGCCACGGCTTCTCCACCGGCTGCGACGATAGTCGCGACCACGTCCTCGGCCTGGGATGCGCTGGCGCGATGGTTGACGACCACCTTGTATCCGCGTTCGGCCAGAACCGCCGCAATAGCCGCACCAATGCCCCGGCTGGCTCCAGTGATTAGCGCGATTGCCATGAGGTCACCTCCACCTAAACGCTAGCCTGGTACTCTTTCCCGGAGCGTATATGCCGCCCCGCATCGGGTAAGTCAATTCTAGGATATTCCAAAAGTGGAGCGGGCAAAGATTTGCACATTTTTTGAGCATGCAAGCGTTCTTGGGTGACGATGCCCCACCCCTAACCCGCCCTAAGCTGGGGAAGTCCTCGCCGCCGGACGGGGCGGAGTCGGACGTCAGCGCATCAGTGGTCTTGCTCCGGGAAGCGCTCGCCTTGCTGACCGCCTGCCGCCCTTCGTAGCTGGGCCGACCACGGTTGAACAAGCCTCGGCTGTATGGCGGTTAGCAGATCAAAACTGCCGTTCGCACGACATGGCGTCGAAAGACTGCTCCGGGTGTGCGCCGTGAAAAGGTGGCGCTTTCCAGTGGGTGCAAGTCCCACCCGGCAACCGCTCCAGCCGGAAGCAACCGGAGCAGCTATGGAGGTAACGAAGTGGCTGAAGCCTTCGGTTATGCGTGTCACGAATTGGTGACAGCGCGAGTGTGCAGGCCGTAACGCGAGTGAACGCCGAGCAAGCCAAGAAAATGTCGATGCGCAGGCCGATCCGACGACCCTATCGGGGAAGGTTGTGTCGCGATAAGTTCAGCGAGGCGAGAAAATTCCGCGACGGCAAGGAATCCTTATGCTACCAACGAATAGAACTGGGCAGCAGCGGTTCGGGTAACGCCGTTGTCCTTCATCTGGCCTTTCCTGATCATATGCATCTATATGAACGCGTCCCGTTTGCGCGAGTTTTCGTGTGTTCTGACAGACAGGATGGGCTGCAAATCTATATTCGGCCTTGTTACAGCGGATACGACCGCTGCGGGCCACTATGAAATCCGCTGACTCGCACCTCATTCGTCTCACGAGCTCAAAGCTCCTATGCATATTCAGGTTTAACGAGTCCCGGTCCTACCTGGCTTGAAAATCATCTAGCGGGCCTCCCACCGTCGTCATGGAGGCGGCGGGGTTAAAGTGAGTTTGCCAACTGCTTTAACCGAAGGGAGGCTGTGATGAAATATAGCGGAATTGACCTGCATTCGAATAACAGCGTCGTGACTGTGACCGATGAGGCGGACCGGGTGGTCGCGGAAAAGCGCATGCCTAACGACTTGCCAAAAATCCTTGCGTTTCTTTCACCATGGCGAGCGGAGCTGGCCGGCGTCGTGGTCGAATCCACCTTCAACTGGTACTGGCTTGTCGACGGGTTGCAGGAAGCGGGCTTCAAAGTGCATCTCGCCAATACGACGGCTATCAAGAAATACGATGGACTCAAACACAGCGGCGATGAGACCGATGCGCGTTACCTGGCTCACCTGCTGCGGCTGGGGATACTTCCGACAGGGACCATCCTGCCGCCACAACAGCGTGCCGTTCGTGATCTTGCAAGGAAACGGATGCAACTCGTACGAAGTCGCACCAGCCACATCCTCGCGGTCGAGAACATTACGGCACGCCAGTTCGGCAAGCGAATCACGAGCAACCAGGTCAAGCGACTGGACGGAGAAACCATCAAACAAATGCACCTGCCAGACGACATCGCACTCGCGGTTCAGGCCAACGTCGCGGTCATAACAACGCTTTGCACGCAGATCGACCTCCTGGAAAAACGTCTTCACGAAAAAGTCGCACCGAACCCTGACTACACGTTGCTGACGACGGTGCCGGGCATAGGTCAGACTCTTGCAACCGTCATTCTGCTGGAGGTGGGCACTATTGAGCGGTTCGCCAGCGCCGGCACCTTTGCTTCCTATGCGCGCTGCGTCGACAGCCAGCACATGAGCAACGGCAAGAAGAAAGGCGAAGGCAATACAAAGAATGGCAACCCGTATCTGTCCTGGGCGTTCATCGAAGCGGCCAACTTCGCGCTGCGCTATTGCGCTGAGGCCAAACGATTCTACGAGCGAAAGAAGGTCAAGACCAATACCATCCTGGCGCGCAAAGCTTTGGCGCACAAGCTCGCCCGCGCATGCTTCCACATGCTGAAGGAGCACAAGCCATTCGATATAACGCGCTGCTTTACGTAGAGCTAACGACGGCGGCCGCAAGCCTCATGTGATGACTGGTATTCAACCACTTTGGTTTGAATAGGATGCTGTGCCGCCGTCCCCGATATGCAGTAAAAGCGGATCGCCCGCAATGCGAGCCAGCTGTGGATTGGCGCCGACAACCCGGCAGCCCTTGCACTTGTGCGAACCCCATGGACGCATTGCGGTACCAAAGTTCTTCTGGGGTGGCGCAGCCACCAGGGCGACAGGCAACCGCAGTACGCCGATCGCTTGATCCTGATGGGTGTCTGGCGCGATCCGTCGCAAGCCAGGAATTGAAGAAACGGGCGCGCTCAGCTACTGCAATCAGGCATCGAACCCGGCTGCTGACAGCCGTGGGTTTTGCTTGCTCGCTTGACACGAACCCGCTAATGGGTGTCATCGCATACGATTTCCTACGCAACCTTTCGACTATCACCCTGTGTAAAGGTTAATCTCCTTCGTAGCGCTAAGCGCTGGTTATGCTGGCTTCGCGCTGACGTATCCTTTCTGGTACTGCCGCTCATGCGCCAGGATCGCCCAGATCATTCTCGCCATCTTGTTGGCGAGCGCCACGATCACCACATTCACTGGCCGTCGTTTGCTGATCTGCTCGACCCATGGACCCGGTTCCTTCGCGTGATGCAGCACGCTGCGCGCGCCGTGAATCAGCAGCGTGCGGAGATACGTATCTCCGCGTTTGCTGATACCCAGCAGGCTTACCTTGCCACCCGAGCCCGTCTGCTTCGGCACAAGTCCAATCCAGGCGGCAAACTCCCGTCCGGATCTGAAGGCTTTCGCATCGCCCATCGTCGCAACCGCCGCTGTCGCCGTCAGTACGCCGACACCCGGAATCGCGATAATCGCTTTAACCGCTTGGTCTTCCTTCATCCACTGACGTAACCGCCGCTCGATTTCAGCAATCTGCTCATCCAGCTTAGTCAAGCCGTTCCACTGTTCGCGCAGCGTATCTATCAGGACCGCCGGCAGACGCTCTGCGACCCTTGCCAGCACGACTGGTATTGCTTTGTCCAATGCCGAGCGGTTCTTGCCCATCACTTCGCCGTATTCGGTCAGCAAGCCACGCAGACTGTTGATCTGCATCGTCCGGAACTTAACCAACTGCTGCCGCATCCGGTGCAGCGCCAGCACCGCCTGCTGTGCTTCTGTCTTGACCGCGACCGGCCTGCCAGGTTGCTGCACGGCCAGCCAGATCGCCCGTGCGTCCGCCGCATCGTTCTTGTTTCGGATGTTGAACGCCTTGGCAAACTCCGCAGGGATTAGTCTTACCTGGTGTCCCATCCTCGTCAGCGCTCGTGCCCAGTGCTGCGCACCACCACACGCTTCCATACCGATCAGGCAGGGTGCACGGTTCGCAAAATACTCAAGGAACTTTGCCCGTTTGATCGGCTTGTTCACAATCTCGCCGGTTTCTCCATCCACGTAGTGGACCTGAAAGACGGCCTTTGCAATGTCAATTCCAACTGGCGTAAGCTTCATTTCGGACTCTCCGGTTGCCTGTGAAGATCTTCATGATCGTCCATTCTGAGCACGCTGATGCCGTCGGCCCGTGAGAGTCCACTTCTCCCTATTTTTTCCACCACTCACGAGTGGGACGCGTTCATTTCATTCGTCTCAATGCCTGACAGGATGATGCGAGCACATCGGAAATCCTTGAAGCCCATTATTGGCCTGATTCGGCGTTTGATGGCCCGATGATCCTGTTCGACGATGTTGTTCGAATACTTGACCTGCCGGACCTTGATGGGCGTTTCCCGGTCAGCGTTGATGGCCTGGAGGGCGGCCAGATTGGCCCCGCTTATGTCCATGGTCACGGTCTGAGGCGCACCGTTCTGATCGATGGCTTTCTCGAAATAGCGGCGCGCGGCAGCCCTGTCGCGATGCGCCCGCAACAGGAAGTCCACCGTGTTGCCGGCCTTGTCCACTGCGCGATACAAGTACTTCCACTGGTCACGCACCTTGACGTAGGTTTCAGCCATTCTCCAGCTCTTGCCGAGTGGGCGTTTTTGTCTGCGAAAGGCCTTCTCGAACAACGGCACAAGTTTGATCACCCAGCGATGCATGCTCGAATGATCAACCTCGAAACCCCGTTCGGCCATCATCTCCTCCAGGTGGCGTAGGCTCAGCGGGTAGGCCACATACCACCGCACACACAGCAGGATTACGTCCAGCGGATAGTGCAGGCGCTTCCGTACCTTCGATACGCCGGCAGGCAGGGCTTTTCTCGCAGTCGCCTTCTTCATATCTCGCTTCACTTCAGGGAAATTTCCGCCTGGATTTTACTCCTGCACCCTTAGCGCGACACGACCCACTCGGCTCCCCTTGGGAGCCTCCCCAACTTTTGCATGCTCTCGTCCACGTCTGTACGCCGACCATCGCACGATGTCGCCGTTGGTTGATTAATGGACGCTAAATGCAAGTGCGGGGAAGGTCAGTATGGTCGTGTACCCGGAAGGAAAACTATAATGCGAGAGCTCGATTCAGGAACTATTCAAACACTACGACCTGTCGAACCGCTTTTCCTTCGTGGAGCAGATCGAAGCCGTGATTGATCTCGTCTAGCGCCAGACGGCCGGTAAGTAGCTTGTTGACCGGCAGCCTGCCCTGCATGTAAAGATCGATGTAATGGGGAATGTCGCGAGCCGGCACGCACGTGCCAATATAGCTGCCTTTCAGTGTGCGCTCTTCAGCGACCAGACTCACTGCCGGCAGTGGCCATAGCGCAGTAGACGGCGGCAGACCCGCGGTGACGGTCATCCCACCGCGACGGGTGATGCGATAGGCGAGGTCCAGCGCGCGAATGGCGCCTGCGAATTCGAAGGCAAACTCGACCCCACCTGAGCTCAATGCGCGGATCTGCTCGACGGCGTCATCGCGACCCGCGTTGACCGTGTGAGTGGCGCCCAAGGCGCGCGCCTGCTCCAGTTTCGCATCGGACAGGTCGACCGCGATGATCTGGCGAGCGCCAGCCGCTTGCGCGCCAATAAGGGCTGCCAGCCCCACTCCCCCCAGGCCAACCACGGCAACAGAAGAGCCAACTCGGACTTGCGCCGTATTCACCACCGCGCCGACGCCTGTGAGCACGGCACATCCGAATAGCGCGGCTTCGTCGAGCGGCACACTGGCATCGATCCTGACGACCGAGCGCCGCGATACGGTCGCGTATTCGGCAAACACCGAACATCCAAGGTGGTGGTTCAATGTCTCGCCATCACGCGTAAGTCGACGCCCGCCGGAGAGCAGGGTGCCGGCCCCGTTCGCCGCCGCGCCCGGCTCGCACAAGGCAGGCCGGCCTTCGGCGCATGGCGCGCAATGGCCGCAACTCGGCACGAACACCACCACCACATGATCGCCAATCCGTAGATCGGTAACGCCTGTCCCTAGCTCCGCCACGACGCCAGCGGCCTCGTGTCCGAGCGCCATCGGCATGGGGCGCGGCCGATCGCCGTTGATCACGGACAGGTCGGAGTGACACAACCCCGCAGCGGCGATTTTGATAAGCACTTCATCAGGCCCTGGCGGCGCAAGGTTAACCTCGTCGATACGTAACGGACGGGAAACGGCATACGGATACGCTGCGCCCATTGCTTCCAGAACTGCTGCCTTGATCTTCATTGCCCGACCTCCATGACCCGATTGCCCAGTTCCTCGACAAAAACGCGGACGTTTTCCGAGTAGTCAACCGGGACGATGACCAGTTGTACCCCGCCTTCGCCGAATGCGCTCTCCAATGCCGGAGCCAAAGCCTCCGCCGTCTCAATGCGCCTGCCCTTTGCGCCGTACGCATCCGCATATTTGACGAAATCAGGGTTACCGAACGTCAGTCCCCAGTCAGCGAAGTTATCGACGGCCTGCTTCCAGCGAATCATTCCGTAGGCATCGTCCTGAATGATCAGCACGACGAGATTGAGCTTCAGTCTCACCGCCGTCTCGAGTTCCTGCGAGTTCATCATGAAGCCGCCGTCGCCGCAAACGGCCATGACACGACGGTCCGGATAAAGAATCGCGGCCATCATCGCCGATGGCAAGCCCGCTCCCATGGTTGCCAGCGCATTGTCGAGCAAGAGCGTATTCGCGCTACGGGTTCTGTAGCATCGCGCGAACCAGAGCTTGTACATGCCATTGTCGAGCGCAACGATGCCGTCGGCTGGCATGATCTTCCTCACGTCGTGGACGATGCGTTGCGGAGTCAATGGAAAGCGCGATTCCTCCGCCCGTCCCAGCGTGCGTCTCAGGATATCTTCGCGCAGCGGCGCCAACGCCGCCGCGTGCGGCAGTTTTCCCTCCAGCAGATCAGCCAGACGGCCAAGACTCAAACCGAGGTCTCCGACCACCTCCGCGTGCGGGAAGAACACCTGTTCGACATTGGCCGGCGTATATCCGACGTGAATAACCATCGGGCCACCGGGGCCCATGATGAACGGCGGCTTCTCTACCGTGTCGTGGCCGATGGCGAGGATCAGATCGGCGCGATCGATCGCCTCGTGCAGGTAATCGCGTTCGCTCAGCGCCGCCGTTCCCATCCAGAGTTCAGCCGCTTCTTCGCGACCGATTGCGGACACGGTCCCCTTACCCATTTGCGTGTTGAAGTACGGCATGCCCGTGCGCCGGATGAAGTCGGTCAACTGCCCGGCAAGACGGGGCCGGTTGCTGGCCGCGCCGAACATGACCAGCGGACGCCTGGCGCACTTCAGCAAGGCCGCAGCCTGCTCGATTGCTGCCTGCCCGGCGACGGGCTGGTCGACCGCATGCAATGGAATCAACGGGATGTCGCCACCTACCTCCGAGCCGGCCACGTCTTCCGGCAACTCGAGATGCACCGGACCAGGCCGCTCTTCCGCAGCCACCCGGAATGCCTCGCGCACCATGGTCGGAATGCTGGCGCCATTGACAATCTGCCGGGACGCCTTGGTGAGCGGTTTCATCGTCGCCACGATGTCGACAATCTGAAAGCGAGCCTGACGCGCTGTCATGATGGCCTTCTGACCGGTGATCAGTATCACCGGCATCGCACCCAGATGAGCGTAAGCCGCGCCTGTCACGAGATTCAACGCGCCAGGGCCGAGCGTCGCCATACAAACGCCAGGCTTTCCGGTCAGGCGCCCATGAGTGGCCGCCATGAACGCCGCCGATTGTTCATGGCGAGTCACGATGAGTTCGATACCCGAGCGCCGCAACGAATCCAGGACATCGAGGTTTTCCTCGCCCGGCACGGCGAAGATGCGTTCGACACCTTCATTCTCCAGGGCCTTGACGAACAGGTCGGATGCTTTCACAAATAGACTCCTTGTTTCTTCAATATGCGGCCAGGCGCTTCAGAACGGCTGGTGGCGACGGCGTGGGAACTGGAGCACGCCGTCGCCACCAGCTTCGTGTTGCTCCGTCGCAAACGCCATGGCGTCGGCATGCGTTTCACAGACATGGGATGCAGAATTCGCGTCGCAGAAAGCCGCGCGCAGCTTTGCGCGCATGAACGCGCAGCTAGTGAAGCGGCTCACCGACTGGTAGTACTGCGATTGCAGCCGCGCTGCCATTTCAAAGTACTGATCGGCTACTGCGTGGTCCAGTCTGAATCCGTCATAGTTGACGATTAGCGCGACTTTCTGCCCGATGGGTTTGCAGAATGCCTCGAACACGCGGCGCACGCTTTCAATGTCGCTACCGGAGCGAACCGCCATCCCTTCGAAATTTGCAAACAGGGTGTTTTGCTCTGCTTCGTAGCTGAGTCTCTGAGCGAATTGCGAATCAAGCAACACGGTTGCCAGATTCATCAGTTGCGGCAGGAAGATTCGTGAATTCATGGGTCGTGGACTTAGCACAATCGGGGCGAAGTCCATGTGCGGAAGAATGTCCCGATCAACGTCCATACCCGGTGCGACTTCCGTCAACTCGAGCCCTTCTGACGTTAGCCGGAACACACAACGTTCCGTCACATAGAGCACTGGCTGGCCGCGTTCGGCAGCGAGCTGTCCGTTGAATGTGATCTGCTCGACTGACTCGACAAGTTTCCTTTGTGAGCCTTCCGTGACGATACGAAGGCGCCCCGCCTCCACCACAACTTCAAGGCCACCCGCCGTGAAAGTTCCAGCAAATACCACCCGCGAAGCATTCTGACTGATATTGATGAAGCCGCCGGCACCAGCTAGTCGCGGACCAAAACGGCTTACGTTGACGTTTCCACTTCGGTCGATCTGCGCCATACCGAGGCACGCGAGGTCGAGGCCGCCGCCATCGTAGAAATCGAACTGCTGGTTCTGGTGAAGCAGCGCATCCATGTTCACGGCTGCGCCAAAGTCCAGGCCGCCCTGCGGCACGCCGCCGATGATCCCAGGCTCGGCTGTCAAGGTCAGATGGCTCAGCAGACGCTCCTCCGCGGCGACCGCGCCAACGACCTCAGGAACGCCGATACCCAGGTTGATCACGCCATCAAGCGGAAGTTCGAACGCGCAACGACGCGCCATTATTTTCCGCTCGTCGAGTAGTGGGCATTCGTTTGCTCCGGTCGGAATCCTGATCTCGCTGGAAAACGCCGGGTTGTAGGCCGTCCCGTAAGTCTGCGGCTGCGCATCGGGCGTTGCGACTACAACACGGTCGACGAAGATGCCCGGAACCACGACGGCGCGCGGGTCGAGTGTTCCGCTCGCCACTATCCTCTCGACCTGCGCGATCACAAAACCGTTTGAATTGTGAACTGCCATCGCTACCGCCTGCGCGTCGAGTACCAGCGCCTCACGTTCCATCGTGATATTGCCTTCCGGATCGGCCGTTGTGCCACGAATCAACGCGACGTTGAGCGGGAAAACCTTGTATAAAAGCCAGGTCTTGCCGTCGAGATCGATAGTGCTAACCAGATCCTCGGTTGTCCTCGCGTTAATCTTCCCGCCCGCCTGACGCGGATCGACGAAGGTGCCCAATCCCACTTGAGTAAGCGTGCCTGCCCTGTGGGCCGCAATGTCACGATACAGATGCGACATCGTTCCAAGCGGCAGGTTGTAGGCTTCGATCAGATTGTCGGTCGCCATTCGAGCGAGTTTTGGCACTAACGACCAATGCCCGCCAATGGCGCGTTTGACCAACCCATGTAGCGCGACGCGATTGAGTCCGCGGTCCTTGCCATCGCCCGGCGCGGCTGCGAACACCAGCGTCAGATCGCGTGGGAAGCCGGATGCCGTGAACCGTCGGGCCAAAGCCGTGATTAACTCGTCCGGCGTACCAATGCCGACAAAACCCGAACAGCAGACCGCGTCGCCATCGCGGATCAATCCGATGGCGTCGTCAGCGGTGACAATCTTGTCTTGCATATTGCTCGCCTGAAAGATGTGAGTTCGCGGCGCGCGTCGCCCTGGCCTCACTAAGGAAACGGACGCACAGTCCGTTCCTGCGACGCTTGCGACATCGATGCCCATCATCCTGCGCGTCCGGATAGTCGACGGTCCTTCAACTCCACATGCACCAGGAACGGCAAATGACTCTTCGCGAGCGGATGAAAGCGGCAAAGGTCTGCCGCCAGCCTTGGCCAGCCACGTGGCGCGCAATACTCGAACGTGCGCAGCGCTGCGATATCCGACGACCAGCCATGCATAAGCGTCTCTATCTCATCGCCGTTGATGCCCCATGGCATCGGCGGCAAACGGTAACGCGGCGTTGTCATGACACCCCAGTGGGTGAGCCCGGAAAACCAGCGCGGAATCGCGTCAAATGCAATCTCGGCGCCCGGAAAGCGCTCGGCGATCCGGATAAACAGGCGTCTCACCGCATCTGGCTGGAGATACATGAACAGCCCCTGCGCAACGACAAAAACATCAGCGCTGGCTTTGATCCCATTTGCCCAGTCTGGCTCGAAAACACTCGAAGCGATGCAGCGAAAGCGCCTCGAAGATGGCAGGAATCGCTCGCGTAATTCAATCGCCGGCGGCAAGTCGACCGTGAGCCAGGTCATGTGGCCGTTGTCTACACGATGAGCCTGTGTTTCGAGCCCTTCACCGAGCGATATGACCAGTCCTTTCGGATGCCGGTCGAGCCAGTCTTTCAGGATCCGATCGATTTCCGCGGCCCGAGCGGAGAAGGAGCCAACGGGATGGCCGAAGTGGCCCGCGAAATCGTAGTCAATCGCGTCGCAGATGCGCACGCTGTCCGGATCGACAAGAATGGCGTCGGCGCGACGCGATTCGCAGGCCCGGTCGTAGAGCGTCCACAGCATCGTTTCCGACACACCCTCCAGTCGGGCTATTTCTCGACTGCTTCGTTTGCGCGACGCAGGGCGAGCTCGCGCGCGCGGCCGCTCTATGGCGGCGGTCATCCCGCGCCCAGGCGTCTTGCATTCGCGGTGGCACGACCATGAATCGGTGCGAGGATTTCCCGGACCAGAGAGGTCATTGAACTTGCCAGGTACAAGGGGTTCGAGGGAGACTGAATGACGGCCGTCAAAAAGCCTGGCTGATGTTCACGCCCTTGCGTGACGGGGCGTCCTGAAGCGAATCCGGTAGGCGCCGTTGACATGGCACAGATCAGATTGCAGGTATCGCTAGTGAACTCGACGGCTAGCTTGATCACCCCGGAGTTCATCGCCTCTATCGATTCCGATGCGGCCTCACATTTCTCGGTACCCATGATGCTGAACTCAGCCCGGTCACGCGGACTGGGCACTGGACCCGCCAATGCCATGCGCACAGTGCGCAGGCGCACCACTTGCGTCGTTGCATTGAGCAGTTCACAAACCTCGGCAAAGAGGCGGAACCAGTTGCAGGAGACGTCGAAGACGGGTCCATGGCGTGACGAAATAGATGTTATGTTTTCCATATGAAGATTCATTTGATATGGATGCCTAAAAATATTGAATTTTGCATGGGCGAGAAAATTGCCAGCACGGCGTTTGATGTTTATTAAAAGGGGCAAAAGTCCACGCGACCGTCCCGGTCTCGAGGCCCACAGTTCCAGCGCGGCAATGTCGGAGATATGAAGGGACTCAACGCTCAAGAGCACGCCGACGAAGGGTTCGCGTTGCTCCAGAAGTCCAACGATGACCCCAGCATAAGCGGATAAATGGTGCACTGCAACACTTCTTTCAGCACCGGCTAGTAAGCAGCTTTGTGTGACGGATCAGGTATAGGTGTTGCTCCGACCTCGGGCCAGTGCCCCATCATCGGTAATTGCGTCCGAACTCATCGAATTGAGCCTGGCTTTGTCGATTGAACCGGACGTCAAAACCAGGTTTCTGAGGACATAGCCCTGTGTGGAAAAAAGTAATTCCCTCGCGACGGTCTCAACCTCAATCTGATCTACTCATTTATCCCCGGCGATGCGACGTCCGCACCTCATTGGGACCGCTACTGCTAATCTGCGGCGCCGACCTCGACACAACTGAAGAAAACGAAACTCAATCCTCGCCTCCGGCATTCGGAAATTGGCAGTCCGACAGCGCTGCTGGGTGCCGAGCCTTTGCAGGGCGTTGTCACGTTGATTAGAGGGTCAAGTAAGAGCGCGTGTTGAAGAATGCAAAATCGCTTTACCGCGCTAAGGCAGCAGCCAAGCGGTTTTTAAAGCGCATGCATGCCTTTTGCGCTCGATCGAGCACCGCGCAAGATCGTGACCGACCAGCTGCGCGGCTATCCAGCGGCGAAAGCCGAGACTCAACGTGACAGCTCCCTCTCAATGCATGCGCCCGCGTGGCACTCGCTCAGCGAAAAATGCTGTTGATTCGGGTGCGGTCACAATTTCCCTGCGGGCAGCATACGTGGGCAGACTTGGCCTAACCGGCTCTGACGTGGCACGCTCCTTTTCCGCTGGCTGAGCGCCAATCAACGCTCTCATTGTCGTCACGAAACTCTGAACATTCACCAGCATCACAGTAGCGAAGAAATCGCCACTTTCTGCAGCGATCTCTTCGATGTGCCGGCAATAAGTGAATGTTTTTATCAGCGTGGCGTGCAGCTGGTTCGACTGGAGGGCAATCGCTTCACGAACGGACTGCGCATAAAGCGACGCCTCAGCAGAAAATCTTTGTTCGTGCGGCGAGGTCCTAACGGTAAGTGAATTCAAACTTGCCACTTTCTCAAGCTCAGCAGCGGCACCGAGCATCCAGTCGTAGACTTTCAGCGTTCCGGCGCTGCCGGGGCGGAGCGGACGATATTTCAGAGTAGTTGCATTCATGGAACGCTCCTGGAAGGAGAAAGCAGACGCCCGCCCGCGTGAAGATACCATCGGCCCGCCGCTGGCTGGAAGTAGAACAAATCGGAGCGCGCGGCTTATCGCGTGAAGTCGCCTTGCCGGCGCTCTCCAAAGCAGTTGACGCAACGGGCGTTCCCGATGCGCCATCGATATCGCGTGAATGCAAATGCCGACCATCGGAAAGGCATCGGCCATCGCGTTTCGTGCCAATCGGGGCTCTGTGAGGCGCTTCTCACGCTGGTCCGAATGGGCGGGTGAGAGGCGGCAAAAGCCGGCTATTGTTCGGCTCAGTCGTCCTGACAGCGTGGAGTGACCGCTCCGAAAGGTAATCGACGCACGCGCACCTAGGGCCACGATCCGCGTTGGGTCGGCGAAAAGCGTTCGTCCTATTGAAGGCCATATCTGCGTCTCCTGTCGCAGCGTGGCAAACGCGCCCAAAGGCCGCGCCTGTTCAGCGGTTTCAGTAATCGCGAGCACACGTCGAGCGGGGTTTTTTACGGCCCAGCCGGAAACGCGTGAGTCGCGGCCTTCTCGTGTTAAAGAACCAAACCCGGCGGCGGGAGCGCTGAAAGGCGCAGGCGAAAACCGCAAAACACAGTTTGTCGAAAAATGTGCACTTGAAATCCGTATCGCAGGATGTGGCTCAAGTTCCCGTCGTGCCGCCGCGGCTCGAATAATGCTCTGCATCTTAATGTGCAGTGCATGATTGGGAGAACATCATGAAACGGTTAGTCGGCATGCTGGCTCTGGTCGCCGGCGTCTCGGGTTGTGTCGCCGCGCCGATGTACGACGATGGGTACGGGAACGATCCGAGGTATTACGCGCCTCGTACCGATATAGGCATCGGCGTCGGCGGATCCGGCGGCGGCAACATCGGCGGTGGTGCCGGCGTGGGCGTGGGTTTTTAAGGGTCTGCCGACAACTATCAGGAAAGCGTCGCGGTTGCTCGAAGTTCACCGTGCTGCGGTGTCGCGCATAAATAGAAAGTACCCGAACCTTTATATCTGTCCCGACGGGCCGTTCCGGCACGCCGTTGGGCATGATCGACGACGGACGCCGCGGCTGCGGCGCATTGCGCGGGTGCTTGGGCGCGTTTTTTCACTTCGTGAACAGCCGGAAGAAATTGTGTTAGACGGCGGCTTTCGTCGATGCGTCCAGGCGGCGCATATCATCGGGCTGAGCGAGAGCGCGTGCGAATTGCGCTGACGAAGGCGCGTCAACGCTGCGGCTATGTGTCCGTTATTTCCGCTGCGACGGAGCCATGGTTGATGATTGCCACCAGCGAGATACCGCCGATCATATTGCCGAGCAAGGTCGGCGCGAAGAATCCGAGCAGATAGTCCCGCACGCTGGCCGCGCCGGTCATCACGCCGTAGGTTGCCTCAACCGAACCGGCGATGATGTGCGACAGCTTGCTGATCGCCACCACGTAGGTGATCAGTAAAATCGTCACGAGCCGGGCCGAGCGGGCACTCGGAAGCAGCCAAACCATCAGCGCGATGAGCCAGCCGGCAAACATCGCACGAACGACCGTCGCTGTGAAGCTGCCGGAAAAGGTTGCTTTGCGATTGCGCTTAACGCCTTGACGACGTCGTCTGGAAACACACCTGGAATCTGGAGTAACGCCGCGAACACCAGCGTTCCAACGATGTTGGCGAAAAGTACCAGTCCCCAGAGCCGGGCCGTCTTCGCGACGGTTTTCATGTCGCGGCGCGTCAAGATGGGAAGAACGGCGCTCAAGGTGCTTTCCGTGAAGAGCTGCTGCTTGCCGAGAATGACGATGACAAACCCAACCGTGTAGCCGAAGGAAGCGACGAGAACGCGCCATGATGTGTCGGGCAAAGCGCTCTCGATAACGGCCTGCGTCAGGAAGGAGAAGCCCATCGACAGCCCGGCGGCCAGCGCGGACATAGTCAGCGCGCCGGCCGTTCTGTCCATGGCGGCCTCACCTTCTTCTCGGACCACCTCATGGATCACAAGGGCGCGTGGAGAGGCGTGCTGCGCTGCCTGTTGCTGTTCGCCGTCATCGAGATGAGGGGAGTTGGAACCTGTGTCGCTAGCGGGCATGTTCGAAGTCCTCGAAATATCACGCGTCATCCGGCATCGGAATCCAGCGGATCAGCCTCTCTATCCGCATGATCAGTGCCCGCGCTCAGCCAGTTAGTTATCCGCGCCAACGCGCACAGCCTAAAAGTTACGAATCGACGGCGCGAGGCACGCACCTTGCGCCGTCGGTGCATAGGAATGCGGGCGCTTGCCTGCTTTGGGGGTTAAGCCGTGAAACCTATGACCAGGTCGGTTGTTGTTTTGGCTCTTGTCGTCGCATTGTCGTCTGCAGCAAGCGCGCGAGCTGCCGATGGCGCTGCAGGGGTCCCAACATCCGCCGGCTCCGCAAATGCCCTGAACCAGGAGGGCTACGGTTCGCCGGGGGACACGCGTACCGACGCTCGGGCGAGAACCGGTGTTGATTTCGGATCTGACAGCGCTGCGAGCGCCCATTCCAACAGTGGGAAGACCAACGGGTTAAATATGGGTACAAAGAGCGGCGCGAACAGCGACGTCACTAGCGGACTTAGCCGTTCAAAACAAAACGGCCGCTAGTATCCATCCTGGGCCCAGGCGCGGGAGCGGAGCTATGGGCCCGAGACAGGCTTGTTCTGTCGCGCTGCACCGCCAGGGCTTCTCGGTCAACCTGTCCGGATAGACAGGGCAAGACGATCGTTCCAAGGTGCGGTCCATATTGTGGACAATCGCTTTTCTTCAAAAGGTGACGATGGGCCGCGCGACAACTTACGTTTGTCGGGTGGGACTAGCTGCGAATGAGAACCATGCGGCCCGGGCCACTCCGCGCGCTGCCATGTCGGCCGCCTGACGGGCATCCGCTTCTGCTTGGGGACTGGATGCCGCGCCGGCTGCCGATGCGACTGCCGAACTTGGGCTTTCAGGGAACCCATCATCGTTCCACTTGCGGCAGACGGGCTTGCCGCAGCAGTGGCAGTGGCGCCGGTCGACGCGCTGATCGCAGCTGGCGAGAGTATTGCATGGAGTACGGCGCCGCGCGTCGTAATGAGCGCCCGGCTCGATTCCGGAGCGCATGAATTCGGAGCGACGCTGCGCGCGGCGAGCGCAACATCGACCGAGCCTCCCGGGACGACTGACGGTCGCCAACTGCAGCCGGCGGCGCCCCTCGGTAACGCCTAACGATCGTCGGACCGAAACAGGGATCGAAGCTTCAGGCTCGCCAGCTATACGAGCGACTAATGACTACGATCCCGTCCGGGGTCAGTTCGCGAAGCCTCACTTGCCACCCTTTGTCTGATTGGACCATTCGTCACCGTCCTGGCCCATTCCCGTTACTGGCTTGTTGATCGATTTGTGTGCGGATTTCTTCAGGCTACTGGAGCGGCTCATTGACGAAGCGGATCCCGCGGCGCCCGGCTCATTGTCCCGCCAGCAGCGGGATTATCGCTGCCGCCACCGGACGAATCCGCACCGGCGGGTCCCGCACCGCCACCGTTGCTACCGCCTGCTCCGCCACCACCGCCTGCCCCCTGCGCCGCTGCCAACGTAGAGGCAAAGAGGAGTACTACAGCTGTCACCACCTGTCTGATCTGCGTTTTGTGTCTCCCTGGATTTTCAGCGTGGACCGCTGCATGCGCGTCGCGGCGTGAGTAGCTCCAAGCAACGTCCATTGCTGTCCGCGGACGCCGGCACTTTCACTCGCGAGAGCCGCTATTAAGGAACCGCGAATGCCATCGCGCTGCTTGTTCATGCAGGCCCACGAGGCAGAGCCAAGATAACCGTAAGGGCGACCAGGCCGATCTTTCCACTACTCTGACAGATAGCAACTGGTCATCGACAAGGGCACCACGATGGGCGCTCTGCTGATGGGCTCCTCTTTTATGAGCATCGTCGAGCACATTAGCGCGGGGCAGGGGGCGCCAAAGCAGGCTATCGATGCAGACGCCAGCGAACATTAGCCACGACGCAACACCCGGATAAAACGCGACGCACCGACGAAGTCGATGAAGCGGACGGTGGCGAACTGATTGCGCAACTGTCCGGTAGTGCCCGGTCAGCCACGCGACCTCGTTCTCACCCGGACAGCCCGAAACGGCCTGCAAAGTCGGCCGGCTTCAATCCGTTTCTGAATGCGGCGGAGCCACGCAGGAAGTAGGGCGGCAAACTTCGGGCTTCGATTTGCTCGAAGGTTGCCGGCTCCAGGGCGCTCAGATTTGCATCTAAATTGATGGCGAGTTCATGGCTTAAGGACAACCTTGATACAGCCGTCTTGCTTGTCACGAAACGTTTTGTACATGCCGGGCCCTTCTTCGAGAGAGACCGTATGCGTGATGACAAATGACGGGTCGATCTGCCCTTCCTGAATCCGGTGCAACAAATCGTCGGTCCAGCGGTTGACGTGCGTTTGACCCATCTTCCAGGTGAGGCCTTTATTCATTGAGGCGCCGAACGGAATCTTGTCGATCAGGCCGCCGTATACACCCGGCACGGACAATGTGCCCGCGGGGCGGCATACGTAGATCATTTCCCGCAAGACGTGCGGGCGGTCCGTCTCCAGCATCACGGCCTGTTTGACACGGTCGTACATGGCGTCGAAAGAGCGGGTCGCATGGGATTCCATGCCGACCGCGTCAATACATTTTTCAGGGCCCCTTCCGTTGGTCAGATCCTTCAGGCGGTCGAGCACGCTCTCCTCGTCGAAATTGATCGTGCTCGCGCCGCCGGCTTTCGCCATGGCGAGCCGTTCCGGTACCCGGTCAATGACGACCACTTGCCGCGCTCCCAGCAGCACCGCACTGCGGATCGCCATCTGACCGACGGGGCCTGCGCCCCAAATGGCGACCGTATCCTCCGGTTGTATGTCGCAATTCATCGCGGCCTGCCAACCTGTCGGGAAAATGTCGCCGAGAAAGAGAACCTGTTCGTCAGTCAGTCCTTCCGGAATCTTGACGTGCGTGGTGTCCGCCATGGGCACGCGCACGTATTCCGCCTGTCCGCCCGCGTATCCACCGGTCAGATGCGAGTATCCGAACAGTCCGGCAGTTGCATGGCCAAATACTTTCTCGGCCTTCTCCCGGTTGCGGTTACTTCGTTCGCAGACGGAGAAATTGCCGCGCTTGCACTGCTCACAATCGCCGCAGAAGATCGTGAAGGGAATGACAACGCGGTCGCCAACGCTCAATGCCATGTTGTCCTTGCCGACTTCGACCACTTCACCCATGAACTCGTGGCCCATGATGTCGCCGCTTTCCATCGTCGGCATGAAGCCGTCGAAAAGGTGAAGGTCCGAGCCGCAAATGGCGCACGTCGAAACCTTGATGATCGCGTCGCGCCCCTCCTCGATGATCGGATCGGGAACCGTGTCGCAACGGATGTCATGTTTGCCGTGCCAGCGTAGTGCTCTCATTCGAAGCTCCCGTTAGAGGTGAGTGCCACGCGTGTACAACTGCACGATTCTGCGCGGCCCTCTATCCCTTCGCAACGAGTATTCCCGCCGCTAGAAGCGCGCCAACGGTCGCCGCTCGTTGAGGAAGGTTGGTTGCTTGGGAAACGGCGTCCAAGACCGCGTGGGGTTTGAGGGGCCCGCTCCGCCGGTTCAACGTCTGACCGGTTCGGCCAATTCCGGACGTCCGACTGCAGGACGCGACCGGCCCTTCAAAAATCTAAAGCGGCCGCCCGCAAATCGTTCATGTCAATCGCCTAGGCGGCGCCGCTAGATGTCGAGAACGCCCGCCGCCAGGAATCCGCCATCGACCGCCACCATGTGACCGGTTATATATCCCGCGCGCTCCGAACACAGGAACGACACCGTCCCGGCGACATCGGACGGCTCGCCATACCGGCGCATCGGCACGGTGCGGTGATAGCCGTTGCGTGTTTCGGCCGAGTGATGGTCACGCGTGAGCGGCGTTTCGATCGGCCCCGGCGCAATGGCGTTGACGGTGATCCCCGCTTCGGCGAGTTCGACGGCCATTTGCCTCGTGAGCCCGATCAATGCAGCCTTGGATGTGCCGTACGCGGTGCGGCCAGCGCTCGCCCGAACGCCGCTAATGGACGCGATATTGACGACACGTCCCCAGCCGCGAATCGTCATCAGGCGCGCTGCGCGCTGCCCGCACAGCATCGGCCCGGTGACGTTGGTGGCGAGCACGCGTGACCAGACGTCGAGTGGACAATCCAGAAAGGAGGACACGCCCGCGATCCCCGCGTTGTTAATCAGCACGTCGCACCGGCCGAATGTCTGCCTGATTTCAGCAAAGGCCGCGTCGACCGACGAGGGGTCGGCAACGTCGAGATATATTGCGCACGCATTGCCCTTTGCCGCATCAATGGCTGCCGCGTGCATGCGGGCCGCGTCGAGGTTGATGTCGGCGACGGCCACCATGAAGCCATCCGCCGCAAGTGCGCTGGCGATCGCGGCGCCAATGCCCGTCGCGCCGCCCGTTACGACGGCGATGCGTGGCGGCGCATCGTCACTCGTACTCAGCTGAGAAGCGTGGGATGCACTCATTGCTGGCTCGCTGCGGCAATAGTGTTCGCTGGGCGCTTCGAGTTCATGCGGTCGACGAGCGCAGCCGGAACCGCGAACACCAGCAGAACGCCAACCACTGCTGCAACGGCAAGTGCATACATGCCCGATGCCGTGCTGCCGGTCGCGTCGGTGACTACGCCAACCAGGTACGGCGCAACGAAGCCTGACAGATTGCCGATCGACGTAATCAACGCAAAGCCCGTCGCGGCCGTTGCGCCTTTCAGAAACGCCGTGGGCAAATTCCAGAACAGCGGAATGGTGGTCACAATTCCGGCCATTGCAGCGATCAACGCGACGAATGACCACATCGGCGTAGCGCGCAGCAACACGCTTAGAATCAGACAGGCTGCGCCGAACAGGCCGGCTAGCGCGAGATGCTTACGGCGCTCGCCGGTGCGATCCGAGTTCCAGGCCAGCACAAGCATCGTCACGACGGCGGCTGCGTAGGGTAGCGCGGTCATCAGGCCAATCTGCCGGATTCCGTTAAACCCTAGCGCCTTGACGAGCGTCGGCAGCCAGAAGCTAACGCCATACAGCGCGGCTACGAAGGCAAAATAAATCAGACACAGCAACCAGACTCGCGCATCGGACAGGCCGCGTGCGAAGCTTCCCGAATGATGCGCGTTCACTCCGCCCACCTCGGCCTTGAGCGCCGCTTTCTCCGACGCGTCGAGCCACGTGGCGTCGTCAATACGATCGGGCACGAGAAACCAGAAAGCGATGCCGCAGAGGATGGCGGGCAGGCCTTCGCAAAGGAACATCCATTGCCAGCCGCGCAGCGCGGCGAAATCCGGTGCCGAGGTCATCAGCCAGGCGGAAAGCGGGCTGCCGATCACGCCGGAGATCGGCAAGGCAGTCATGAAAATGGCGATGATCCGGCCGCGGGTGCGTGCCGGAAACCACTGGCTTACATAAAGCATGATGCCCGGCGAGAAACCCGCTTCGGCAACGCCCAGCAGAAAACGCACGAGGTAGAACGACTTTGGCCCGACCACAAACATCGTGCATGCGGACAATACGCCCCATGTCAGTAGAATTCGTGTGATCCATACCCGCGCGCCGAGCCGATGCAGCAGCATGTTGCTTGGTACCTCGAACATGCAATAGCCGATGAAGAAGATTCCCGCGCCCAGGCCGTACGCGGTATTCGACAGGCCGATGTCCGGCGCCATCTGCAGTTTGGCGAAGGCGACGTTAACTTTGTCCAGCTGGTTGACAATCAGGCTGACCAGGATGACCGGAATCAGGCGCCAGAATATCTTGGCGTCGGTCGCCCGGTCCACTTGCGCAGGGAAAGTCGTCTCGAGGGTTCCACTCATCTTTGTCTCCATTGACACACACGATCGTGTGGGCGTAAATTGTTATCAATTGATAATATATACCGCTCAGCGGGGCAACGAAAACGCTTATCGTGTCGGGATAATCCCTAACGCTAAGCCGGCCCGCAGGACCGATTTCTCAGGAGGCGACGTGGATTACATCGGCAAGACAGTGGCAATTACAGGCGCCGCGAGCGGCATTGGCTATGCAACGGCGGAGGCTGCGGCGCAGCAGGGCGCGCGAATCGTGGCACTTGATCGCGATACGGGCGCGCTGGAAGCCATGCAGGCGGAGTTTAAGGACAAGGGTTGGACGATTACGTCGGTGGAGGTCGACATCGGGTCCGAAGCATCGATTCGCGCCGCGGTGGAGCAAGGCATGGCATCGGTCGAGCGGGTTGATCTGCTCGTCAATAGCGCGGGAATCGTCTCGCGCGGCATGTTCGAAACGACGACCGGCGACGAGTGGCAGCGCGTGCTGTCGATCAACCTGTCGGGCAGTTTCTTCTGTCTGCAGCAAATGCTGCCGCTGCTCAGGGCTGGAACAGGCCGTGCGGTGGTAAACGTCGCGTCGCTGGCGGCCAAGCGCGTGTCGTACACGGGCGGAGTCAGCTATACGGCGGCAAAGGCCGGCATGCTCGGCCTGACGCGGCATGCCGCCTTCGAGTTGGCTCATGAAGGCATTCGCGTGAACGCGGTATGTCCGGGCCCGGTGCTGACCGCGATGACGCAGCGCGTCATCTCCGAGGAAGAACAGCGCAAAGTGGCCGCGATGGTGCCGCTGGGCGATTGGCTCAGTCCGCAGGACGTGGCCGCTTCGATTCTTTTCCTTGGCAGTCCTGCTGCGCGGATGATTACCGGAACGACGCTGGACATCGACGGTGGGTTGTCGCTCGTGACCGGCGCGTCGTTTGAATCGTATCGAAATGCGCGTCAATAGGCTGGAGCGGATAGCGCGGTGCAGGCGTAGGTGCCTGCGCCGCCTTCATGCGCTTTTGCGCTTGCCGCCAAACAACGCGAGCGAGAGACGCTCGACGTCCGCCGACGAGTATGCCGTGCTCGTAATCAGCCGGTCGAGCAGGCCGTTGAGCGCGACCGTTTCAACCGCGCTCAAATCGCGCAGCGCAAAGTTTTGTACCTCGAGCACGATCTTCATGCCGGCTTCGTACGCGCTGCGGCCGGGTTTCGTCAGCGTATAACGGGTGGCGCGGCCATCGTTCGGGTCGGGCACGGCAACGACGAGATTCAGGTCGCGCAATTTCAGCAGGCTGCGCCCCGTCTGCACCGGCGTGAGCAGCATGTCGCGGCCAATTTCGGTTGGGATGCTGCCGGGCGCATCCGCCAGTTTGACGAGTACACGCCAGTCCAGCGCCCGAATTTCCAGGTGGCGCGCGAACAGTTCCTCGGCCATGTCGAGAATTGATTCGGCGACCCGGCGAACCCGATAGGCAGGCAGTTGTTTGAATTGCATGGCGGTTTCAATGACAGTGCTGAGGGAACGATTCTATGCGAGGTGCCCGGGTAGCCAAAAGAAGCATTGACGGCATGAACGAGCTACAACTATATTATATCAAATGATAATATCGTCGGCGACGATTGCGGACAACATGGAGGCGGCAATGAATTCATCGGTTGAATTGAGTGGCGGCGCGCGTGGTCAACGGGAGGCGGGCGTCTATGTTTTCGACGTGTCGGAAAGCCCATGGCAGGGAGTGGGCAAGAGCGGACTGGCGCAAAAGATCGTGCGTCGCGACGACCGGACCGGCCATTCGTTCGGCTTCATGTCGTTCGACACCTTGGCGCGGACAGGCGTGCATCAGCATCTCGGCACCGCGTTCAGCTATTTTCTCTCTGGCGCGCTGACAGACTATCAAGGTACTACGGGCGCTGGACAACTCGGCGTGAACTTCGCGGGCTCGACACACGATGCGATTGCCTATCTGCCCACGCTGACCGTAGGACGCATGGAAGGGCCGGTCGCGTACGGCGCGGACGTTATGCACTCGCTGCACGCGGGCAATCGCCACACGAACTTTGAAAACGAATTTCCCGAGCATTTACCGGACCTCAGTATCGGGCTCGACACGGTGCAGGTGAGCGGCACGCGCGTCGCTGGTTTGACGCGCCGGCTCGTGTACGACTACGCGCATACGCGTCTCATGCGTCGGATGACGCAACTCATGCTTTTGCCGGGCGCAAAGGTACCGGCGCATCGGCTCGGTGCGCTGGTCGACATGTTCGTTCTTGCTGGGGATGTCTCGTTCGTCGCGCGCGATGCAGTGTCGACGGCGAAAGCGGGCGACTTCGTTGTAATGGAACCTGAGACGCAGGTGGCGTTTTCGTCGCGTTACGGCGCGAGCCTGCTCCTATGGGCCGACGGGCCGTCCGTTTGGGAGGACGGGCCGCTCAGTCCGGAACTTTATGGCTTCACTTCGGCACACGGCGATCCTTTACGGTTTGGCAATCGGGCGCCTTCCGACTTTAACTGCACCTGAGGCTTAAAAGAATCGATCGCGGTAGCACGTTGGTTCCTGAGTCTGCATCGACGATGCGCTATTACGCACCAGTCGGGTACTTTGGTGGCTGTTGAGTATTGGCGGATTCAACCGGTGGATGCAACACGCTAGAAGCTGCGTGAGCAGTGGGAGTGTTGCAAATGAAACAACGACGCCGGATTTACTACACCGAGACTCAGAAAGCGCTTATGTGGGATCGCTGGCGGAAGGGTGAATCGCTCCAGCATATCGCCCAGCTTTTTGATCGGAACCACTCGTCGGTACAAGGGATTCTGGCTGAGACAGGCGGAATCCGGCCACCCCAGAGGCACCGGCCGAGATTGGCATTGACGCTGGCTAAACGCGAAGAGATATCGCGGGCGCTTGTTGCTGGCGACTCAATCCAGTCGATCGCCATGCGACTATCCCGAGCTCCTCCACCATCTGTCGTGAGGGCACTGTCACGTTGCAGAGATGGTCGAGCAAGATCGGGTGATGAAGAATGCAAAATCGCTTGACCACGGTCATCGCTTTCCGGCGGCGGTCGTCAGTTGCGCGGTACGTTGTATTTCAGGTTTCAGCTCAGCCTGCGCGATATCGAAGAACTGCTGTTCGAGCGCGGGGTTTGCGTCAGCTACGAAACGGTCCGACGCTGGTGCGATAAGTTCGGTGCGAGCTTCGCACACCGTGTGAAAGCGGCGCGTGGCAGGCCCGGTACCACGTGGCACCTTGACGAAGTATTTGTGACCTTGCGCGGCGAGCCTTACATGTTGTGGCCTGCCGTCGATCAACACGGTGCCGAACTCGATATCCTGCTACAGAGGCGCCGCGACAAGGCTGCAACGAAGCGGTTTTTCAAGCGCGTGCTTGCCTCGTGTGCTGTGACACCGCGCCAGATCGTGACCGACCAGCTGCGCGGCTATCCGGCGGCGAAAGCCGAGATTCCCGAACTGGCCCACGTCAAGCACATCTTCGTCAAAGCCGGCGCGCGGGTCAATAACCGGGCGGAAAACAGTCATCAGCCCACGCGCGAACGCGAGCGACGCATGCGCGGCTTCCGCGATCCTGAACGCACACAGGCTTTCTTATCGAGCTTCGGTCCGATCCGGCAGCACTTCGCGCTCAAGCGACACCTGCTACGCGCCTCACTCTATCGCAAACAGCTCGCCGCACGCTTTGCCGCCTGGCATCGTTTCACCGAGGTCACCCAAGATCCGTCCGTTTTCTGAGCAAGCGTTTGTCCTCTCCGCTATTGCGCCGCGAACCATTTAACGTGACAGCGCCCCTTCCAGTTGGGCCGACGAACAAGGAGCGCCGGCCATCGTCACCGTCCAACTGATCCCGCAACGTAGTCATGAAGGTCAGCGGGCCGACTGCCTCGACCTGAACAGCGATGTTTGCGCAGCCGATATTGAAGTCGCAGAGATGCACGCGAACCTGCATCTCAGGAAAGCGGCCGGCGCTCGATGTACGGAACACGTATCCTTTGGGCACTGTCACGTTGCAGAGATGGTCGAGTAAGATCGAGTGATGAAAAATGCAAAATCGCTTTACCACGGTCATCGCTTTACGGCGGCGGTCATCAGTTGCGCGGTACGCTGGTATTTAAGGTTTCAGCTCAGTCTGCGTGATATCGAAGAACTGCTGTTCGAGGGTTGTGTCGCAGTAGAAGGCGAGCGGTAGAATTCCGGCGATACAAGTTCGCAGATGAGTGAATTGATGAAGACGCTAAACCCGGCGTTGGCCAAAGTACTGAAACGCCTACACTATCCGCTCGATGTGATTCTGACGTGCGTGCGCTGGTATGTCGCCTATGCGCTAAGCCTGCGAAACCTGGAGGAGATGATGGCTGAACGAGGCATCGCGGTTGATCATTCAACCGTGCATCGCTGGGCTATCAAGCTGTTGCCGGTGCTGGACAAAGCGTTTCGGTGCCGCAAGCGTTCCGTGGGCAGGAGCTGGCGTGTCGACGAGACCTATATCAAGGTAAAGGGCCAATGGAAGTATCTCTACCGGGCCGTCGACAAGGACGGCAACACTATCGATTTTCTGCTACGCGCCCATCGGGACAAGACTGCAGCCCGGCGTTACTTTGAAAAATCTATTGCCCAGAATGGGGTACCCGCGACGATGACCATCGACAAAAGCGGCGCCAACCTTGCCGCGCTCGAAGCGATCAATGCGGATCGTGAAGCGCCCATCAAGATTCGGCAGTCCAAATATCTCAACAACCTCGTCGAACAGGACCATCGGGCGATCAAGCGACGCACGCGGCCTATGCTGGGGTTCAAGACTTTTCGGTGTGCGCGAATCTTGCTGGCTGGCATCGAACTGATGCATATGATCACCAAAGGACAGATGAAGAGTCCTCGCGGAACCCATCTGTCCGCCGCTGATCAATTCTACGACCTGGCAATATAAGTAGTACTTCACATATCGATCGAGTTCGCCCGTCGATCCTTACCGCGACAAAGCCGGCCCGGCACCACGTGGCACCTTGACGAAGTATTTGTGACGTTGCGCGGCGAGCCTTACCTGTTGTGGCGCGCCGTCGATCAACACGGTGCCGAACTCGATATTCTGCTACAGAAGCGACGCGACAAGGATGCAGCGAAGCGGTTTTTCAAGCGCGTGCTTGCCTCGTGTGCTGTGACACCGCGCAAGATCGTGACCGACCAGCCGCGCAGCTATCCGGCGGCGAAAGCCGAGATTCCCGAACTCGCTAACGTCAAGCACGTCTCCGTCAAAGCCAGCGCGCGGATCAATAACCGGGCGGAAAGCAGTCATCAGCCGACGCGCGAACGCGAGCGACGCATGCGCGGCTTCCGCGATCCTGAACGCACACAGGCTTTCTTATCGAGCTTCGGTCCGATCCGGCAGCACTTTGCGCTCAAGCGACATCTGCTACGCGCCTCACTCTATCGCAAACAGCTCGCCGCACGCTTTGCCACCTGGCATCGTTTCACTGAGGCCACCCAAGATCCGTCCGTTTTCTGAGCGAGCGTTTGTCCTCTCCGCTATTGCGCCCCGAACAATTTAACGTGACAGCGCCCTGGTTGGCCTTGTCATCGTCTTGTGTCGGCATATCAGCCTCCACATACTCGGGTTAGGGAAACTATCGGACCTGGGTCGCACGGACCTATTTCACCGCGTCGGGAGCACTTGTGTGCGCTGTCCGGCGAGGTGGCATTGCTGCGGGCGAAAGGATCCTTAGTGCGTATGGACTTACACGGCGACTACCTCCATCAATGGAGATCGGGCAGGGTGCATGTAAGCGATTCGAAGACGAGGTTGGTCTAAACGCCTGCGGCCATCTTAAGAGCGTCGAGAGTCGGATCGTCGAGGTCCGCTGTGACGCTCAACTGATTCGCGCGCTGGAATGCGATGGTCGCCGTTCTTGTGCCGTTGCCAATTACGCCGTCTATGCCGCCAGGATCGAATCCCAGGTAGGTAAGACGAGCTTGTGCCGCTCGCACTTCTATACTTGGTGTGCCCTTGATGCTGAAAAGCTCATAGTAGTGCTGGAGCTTCCTGTCGTACTGGTTCTTCTGATAATCTTTCCCGTTATAGAAGAACGCCACACGCGCCCACTCCTTCTGACGAAGCGCGTCCGATAACGCAGCATTGTTGCTAATGAACCGATTGGCCCCTTGCAACTGGGTGTCCTCGTCGTTGATGAAGCTTTGTATCATCTCCTCGGCATCAAGGTAGCGCAGCGTCTTCGCATTGAAGCCCATGATCTGCGGCAACCCCCATGAAGTGCTCTCGAGAGCCGCCTGCCGATCCAGCCGGATTGCACGCATCAGGCGCTCGTATTCGGCCGCGCCTTTCAGATACCCACCTGGTTCGCTCGAACTGACATCTGGATTCGTTACGTTGTAGCGGCCACCCGTTCGCTTGCTGAAGATATGGCGCTCATAAAGTATCTTTGGGCGGCGATCGGGTAGAAACCCGAAGCCTTGGGTTTCCACGGTGAGCAATGCCCAGAGGGATTGCGCGTCGGCGCCGAGTTGTTGCGTGACATTGTCGAACCCTGCTTGCGTGAGGGGAACTGCCGTTCCGAGAAAAGTGTCGCTCATGGTCCGATCTCTCACAGTTGGAGCGCGAAGCTTTTGTTTTCGTCGTCGATGGTGATGTCCTCGTGAAATTCATCGCGTAACGTCTGCCCGTTGCGCCGGCCCGTCGCGACCACGGTGTGGCTATGCCCCGCATCGAGCTGCAATTCCACGAGGCCGTCAGGCGGCACGGGCCGGAGCTCTTCGTCGACAAAGAGTTGCAATGACCCGCTATCGAGGGTGACCGCACCGACGATCGCGAGTCGAATGGTCACGGCGGTGTCCGCCGTTGCCGCGCGATCGCGCTGGGGGGCGTTGCCTGGCGCCGGAGCCGTACCGGCAGCGCCCGGCGCACCTTGCGAAGCAACATCGCCATTGCCAGAATCGCTCGTAGCATCCGTGCTTCGCCTGTTCCCGAGCGAATCAGCGTTTGCGCTGCCAACTGTCACTTTCAGATTCGGATTGCGATCAAAGCTGTCGATCATTTCGCTGAAGCGCTTCGCCCATTGCGCAGTTTCGTCTTCGGCGAGCAGCTCGACCTTGATGACGAAGTCGCGCAGGAGCCACGTGAACGGCACGACGGGATCGCGCGTCGTCTGTGCCCCCTGAGTCTGGGCCATGCTCTTCGCCCACGAAAATCTGAAGTCCGCGAGGAGTACTTCCAGACGCGCCTGTGACTGGCGAAACCGGATCCAGGAGCCGGACGCGTCGAAGAACTGATCGAAAACGACGAGCGCACCTGCCGTGGCAAGCAACACATAACCGATCTCAGTCATCGGGATCGATGTCAGCCAGCTGGACCAGCCCATCTGGCGCAAAATGGTCTCGATCTTGTTCAAGAGTGTGAGAACGATGGGCGCGAGTGTTCCGATTGCGAACAGCAATAGCGCCCACCAGCGAATTCGCTTGGCAACTTTCGCACGCTCGGCTGCCTTGTTTTCGTACCACGTGATCCGGTCGGTCGCATGTGCAACCGCAATTGAAAAGAGCCGGCTCAGCGTTGCGTCGAAAGATGCCTGACGATACTGGTCCGGACGATCCGGGAATTCACTGTAGACATTCTAGTGAGTGCTTGGAGTAGCCATCGTAGTCCCGCGGCCTTGGAGATTGCGTCACACGCATTCAGTTGAAAAACCCTACGCGCAAGGGCGCACTAAAAGAATGAATGGCGCGATCCATCGATGCAACCACGCGGCTCGCGACAATCGCTGTTTGCGCCCGACGCATTGCTGTAAGTGGGTTCGAGAGACAACCCACCTCCTTGGATGCGCGCAGCGCGCGGTGCCTCAATCAAACGTACGTCCTCACACATTTTCAGTTCGACGTGTGGTGTGATGGGGCATTCTCGATCTGGACCAGTCGTTACTTCATCAAAAGTTTATAGACGCTGCGCGTCCGTTCTTCAACGGAGGATAGTCCCGTGCATGACACTAAGTGCATGGTTAATGCATAGTTCAGGGCTTTGGGAGGCAGCGCGGGCTTTTAACGGTTAAGACGGACAAGGCGTCTCAGGTTCAAACGCGCGAGGAGGTTTTGGCCTGCTACCTGCGTCACAGCGACAGCGAAAGGCCAGTTAAGGCTACCGATTAAAACAAAGTCAGGAAACCGTATTACCCTCATTTCGACACCCGAAAATAGAGTGCCACAATGTGCGTTACCCAACACAACAAAATGTAACCAGAGCGGAACGACAGGCGCGCGGTATAAGCTGATCAAAGCAGCGCGGTCGGGTTGCTTGCGGCACATTGGCTCGTCGTTGTGCATATGGCAAGTCCGCGCGCAGCATGCCGATGCGCTGCATTGGCGGCGAAGCCGCCAAGCCGGAGGTGCAGCGCAACACGGCAGTTCGCTGGCCTGACGGCGTCATCAACCATCGGTGACAGGGGGCTCGCTATTCCCCGCTTGATGAACACAACGATGCGAATACATGAATGATCTCGAATGCGGCGCCATCGACCGGCGTTGTCAAATTCGAAATGAGCGAAGCGGTGTCTGTCTCGATGGACTCTTCTCGAAAGTTGAGGTGCATGCATGCGCAAGACGCTCTTTGTCATCTCGGACCTACATCTTGGCGGCGCGCCGGGGACGGAAGAGGCCCGAGGCTTTCAGATCACGCCGCCACGCACCCAGACGCTACTGGCGCGCTTCATTGATGGCCTGCCGGGCCGCAGTCCAGAATGCGACGTGCGCCTTGTGATTGCGGGTGACATCGTCGACTTTCTGGCTGAGGAGCCATTCCAGGCGTTCACCGGCGATCCTCAAGCGGCGTGCGCGAAACTCGACCGCATTCTGGCCGAGACCGCACCCGTGTGGGAGGCGCTGAAGCGATTCATAGTCAACCGTGACGGCGCGGTGACGCTGATGCTCGGTAACCACGACATCGAGCTTGCATTGCCTGGGCCACGACAGCTGCTTCTGGACGCCATAGGACCCGGCCGGATCGAGTTTATCTACGATAACGAAGCGTTCACGTGCGGCCCGGTACTGATCGAACATGGAAATCGCTTCGACGAGTGGAATGCGGTACCGCATGGTGCGCTTCGACGCGCGCGGTCTCAACTGTCTCGCGCGTTGCCGCTGAAGCCGGAGTTTCCGGCGCTACCGGGCAGCCGCCTGGTTGTGGATGTGATGAACCCGCTCAAGCGGCAATACCCTTTTGTCGATCTGCTGAAACCTGAAGATGCGGGCGCACTGCCTATTGTCGCCGCGCTTGGCGCGGCTGGTATTCGGGATGTTTGGCAGTTCTTCCAAAAATATCGTCAAACATGGGCAGTCGATTACGATGAAAATCGCGAGCCGCTCGGTGAAGAGTACATCAGTAGCGGTGACCAGAGCGACCAGAAAATGTTCGATCTCGCGCAGGACATCGCGAGCGGTGGCGATCTCGCGCAGATCAACGCCGCAAGCGATATCTTGCGTGGTGTCGGCGGCTCCGTGACGGAACTGGTTCGCGAGGGCCGCCGCGAAGCGCTATTCAAGGCAATTCGCGCAAGTGCTGCCAAGCATCGGCTGGCGTTCGAGGTCGGCGAAGAGGTGGCTCCGTATCTAAGCGCGGCGCGCACGGCCTCCGCATCGGGCTTCGAGGTTGTCGTCTATGGGCACACGCATCTTGTCAAACGCGTCGGCCTTTCCGCGGGTAATAGCACATTTCCCGTCTACCTCAACACCGGAACCTGGGCCGATCTGATGCGTATGCCGGATTCCATCTGGGGCACGGAGGACAGTGCGCGCAAGGCATTGATGGCATTCGTGGCCGATCTCGAAAGCAGTTCGCTCGACCAATGGCGCCGGGCGGTTCCGACTTACGCGAAAATAGAGGTCGACAGTGATGCTGTACTGAGCGCGGACGTCTATTTCGCTGATGGCGACGCCGACGAACCTGCGAGCACGGCCGGGCTCTCGCGACGTCTTGCAGGAGGGCCTGCACATGCCTGAGAACAATGGCAACACGATCGGCCGGCTGAAAGAGAGCTGCGTCTTCATCCGCAGTACAGAGAGTGCCGGTTCGGGTTATCTCGTTGCCCCGCAGCGGATCGCGACCGCGATGCACGTGGTCAGGAACTTACAGCCGGGGCAGCCGGTTACTGTAACCATCGGTGTGGATGGCCCGACGGTCGAGGCAACCCTGCTGAGGTCCGATCCGAAAACAGATGCGGCTGTGCTTGGCTTCCAGGAGGAACTGACCGTCGCTGCACTGCCAGTCGCGAAGACGCTTGTACGCGACGTGGCGTGGACCGGTTACGGCTTCCCGACCTTAGCCGACAAGACGGGACTGCCGGTCGGCCTGCCGATCGATGGACGCGTGATGGACGCCCGAACCCGCAACGACGTCGGTCAAAGCGCGGTTTTGCTCTATTCGGATCAGATCGCCGCCGGCAATGCTTCACCGCTGCACGGCTTTTCGGGTGGGCCGATTGTGGTGGCGGGCGCATTGGTCGGTCATCTGACGAAACATATCGGCGATGCCGACGACAAGCGCCGGGCCGCATATGGTTACGTCTACGCGTGTCCGATCGACGAAGTGGTCAAACTTCTCGATGTCGAGCCGCTAACGGTGGAGATAACGCCTTCTCCCATTGAAACGCGAGCGGAATCAATTCCCCACCTCGCTAGGGACGAGTATCACGTATTCGTGAGCTATCGCTCGACCGACCGGGCGTGGGCGATGAGTCTCGTGGCGCGCCTGGAAGGCGCAGGTCTGCGTGTGTTCATCGACCAGCGAGAGCTGAAGCCGGGGGACTATCTCGCGGGTCAACTCGAATCCGCGCTCAATCGCAGCCGATCGGCGGTCGTTCTGGTAAGCCGGGATTGGCTCGAGTCGCCATGGTGTCAACAGGAAGCGAATGTCCTCGTAAAAAGGGCCGTCGAAGACGCGAAGTTCAAGCTCGTGCCATTGCGTATCGCTGACGTTTCGATGCCCACGTTTCTGGACACGCGCGTCTGGCTCGATTTCAATGGCTCGAAGCCGGCCGAGGGGCCGAATCTGGATAGGCTGCTTAGCGCGCTGGCCGACCTCGACCCCGACAGGGACCCGAGAGCCGTTCGTGCGGATGCGGCCGATGTGCGCGTGACTGACCGGTTTGTGGCCGAAATCATGACGGCGGCGAAGGGTGGTGAAAGACAGATCCTTGCCGTTCTGGACGAGTGGCGCAAGACCGAGTCGTCGGACAGTGCCCCGCTGATCAAAGCGGCCGAGGTGTTCAACGGAAAGGGACTGTTTGAATCCGCTCTGGAGGTGCTGAAACAGCTCGAGCCGACCGTTCGGGTGCGGCAACTGCGCGCGTTCGCGCTGCGCAAGTCGGGAGAGGTTGACGAAGCGATAAAGATGCTGGAGGTGTTGCATAGGGAGGGCGTGGCCGATCCGGAGACGGGCGGCCTGCTGGCCGGATGCTACAAGCAGCGCTGGATTGAAACGGACGATCGGGCATTCAAGCAACTTGCCTACCGGACCTATCTTCAAACGTACGAACGCTTCGGCGATGCTTTCAATGGCATCAACACCGCAGCGATGGCCTTGCAGTGCAACGATCTGCCGCGCATGTTCCAGGTTGCTGGCCAGGTGCGCGATGCATTACTGACAAAGGACGAAGCGACTCTTCCGCATTGGGATCTGGCTACCCTGGGCGAGACGTGCCTGTTGCTTGGAAAGTTCGACGAAGCGCGCGAATGGTACGGCAAGGCGGTCGCTAAGGCCGCGGGTCTGCACGAAAATATCGCCATGATGCGCAGGCAAGCGCGTCTGAATCTGAGTGCACTCGGCAAACCCTCGGACTTGCTGGATGATCTGCTCACGGTGCCTCATGTGCTTGCCTACTTTGGGCACATGACAGATGCGGACGATCGCGCGAGCCCGCGCTTTCCGCAGAGCGAGGTCAGTATGGTACGCAAAGCCATCAGAGACCGGGTTATGAAATACGGAAACCTGTATGGCTTTGGCCAGGCGGCTCGCGGAACCGACTTAATCGTGCTCGAGGAGTTGGTCAGCCACAGGCGCGGAGCGACAGTCGTTTTACCGATTCCCGAGGCCGATTTTGTGGCGATGTCGGTCGGTGATCAGTGGAAGGACCGCTTCTACAAGGTGAAGGCCACCGGACGGGTCCAGTTTTGCAAGCCGCTTCGGGACACATGTCCACCGGACGCTGAGCTGGGAAGGGTGCTCGAAGAAGCAAATCGCGAAGTGCAGAAGCGCGCGCTCGAATTCGCTCGCCGGCTGGACGAAACGCCGATCATTCTGGCGGTTTGGGACCGGCAGCAGGGCGACGGTCCAGGTGGAACCGCCGACGCGATCAGGCTATGGCAAGACGATGGGTTTGACGTGGACGTGATCGATGTCGGTGCTGTGTAAGGTCATCACGCACGCACGTGCCTGCTGCGTTTGCGGGATATTCGATGCGACGGGAGCGGGATCATTGAACGCGATCGACGCACCGCGAATGTTCGAAAGCGCCTGAAGGGTCGATCGCCGGACTACATGATCGGCTAATCATCCCTTTCATAGCTCGATTCGAACCTGGCGGATGTCATCGCGTACCCGTCCTTGCTGTCTTCGTCGTTGAAAACGAGATAGTCGCCGGCAGCATAGCGGGTCTGGCCTTCCTTGGTCGTCACCTCGCCAGCCACCTGTGCGATCTCAGCCCAGACTGGCGTGATCTTCAAATAGGCGCCGTGGCGAATTTCCCGGTACGTCCGGGCAAAGACGTCGGCATCAACGGTATAGGTGTCACCGTCGTTTTCCACAAGCCAGTCACCTTGCTTGCAGCGCTGATCTGCGCCCCACTTGTGGTAGCTGAAACCGGCTGTGTCGAGTTGCAAGCGTACCGCGACAACGAACTGCCCCGGTTTGCGGCGGTAGCGACGACGTTCGCTCATGGTAGGTTCCGAGACAGATGAAGCGGAATTGGAACTGGTAACCACGGCCAACGTATCGAAATGCCGGTTGGCCATTCTCAAACGCTACCACGGGTTGCGCCTGTCGACTACTACGTCTGGGTGGTGAATGTCGAAACGGAAGTCGCCAGGATCAATTTCTCGTGATCCGATAAGGTTAAGACCGGCACCGACGACACGCTCTGATCACGGCCGCGGCGTCGGTGATTTCCTGGCGATTGAATTGCCGAATGTGGTCAGCTTCGCCGCAGCCTGCATCTTTTCGGGTTCGACGGCCGGCAAGACTTCGATCGCCCAGGCACGCCCGGCCTCCAGCGCCGACTTGAAAGCAGCTACCGGCGCCGTTTTCATGCGGGGGAACAGATCATGCATCGCATGTCCTGCCTCGGCCCAGTGCGTGACGGTCAGATCCTCTCTGTTCAGCTCGACGATCACCGAGGTCTCCGCACCTTCGTTAAAGGCCGCGCGCGGAAAAGCGGATTCGCGCGGAAAAGCGGACTCGATAAGCACAGGGCGACCCAATCCTAGCTGACTGGCAATCTCATCCCGTCTCGACAGCTGATAGGTTCGCGCACGGTATGATTGAGCCAAATCGTCGAGTTCGGCTGTCGTCGTTGGTTCGGGCAGCGGAACCGATCGCGTACCGAAGAGTTTGGCGATGACTCCACGTTTTTTCACCGGTGGGAATGCCTTCGACCATGCCTGCTCGCCGACGGCGCCGTAGTGCTCAACCACGCGGATTGCCTCGTGGACGCTGCAGCCAATGCTGCCACGGCCTCCCTGTGGTAGACGAACGAGCGAGACCTTGGACCTTGCATAGGCGATGGATAAACGGGTCGCTCGTCCCTGAAACGCCAAGGACGTCTCCATTGCGGCGATCACCGCGGGGATCGCCCCGTCAAGCTCGAAGTATCCCCGCGGGTTCTTAGGAAAGAAGGCACGCAGGTCTGGTTTGGCCTCCCTGCCTCTGCGGTCCTCCGCCTCCTTCAAGCCTTCTCGGACAAGCCGACTGAGTTCCTCCATATCGCGTCGGAAGCGGTCGCCATCGCCTAGCCTGAAGGCTTGTATCGGCGCGAGCGCCGCCAGCGCCGGGGGTAATCTGGATTTCGTCAGGGGCGGCGCTCCTTCCAGCAGGACCGGGATCACGGTGATGTTGCGCTTCAGCGCAGAACTCACCTCCTGCCGCACCCAATCCTCCCGATCGTCGAGCCGCCGCTTTCCCGACTCGTCCGTAACCGCCAGCCAGGATGGACCGATGACAGTGATAAGCACGTCACACGCATCCAGCGCTTCACGCAGCCGAGTTTCGTAGTTTGTGCCGGATCCGATGCCATCAGCGTCGAAGAAGATCGTGCCGGCCCCAAGCTGGCCAATCAGATGGTCGGTAATCCGGCCTGCGATCCCATGGTCTGTGCGGCGATAGCTAACAAAGACTTTCACGAGGAATCTCCTCATGTGACGGAGCGGTGCACACGCGGATAATGAACGCCACTCTCCGGATCGACAGCGTGCAGAACATACTTCGATCAATGATAGCGCGTGTTCCGATGGTCGATACAGCCATTCGGAATGGTTACCAACAAGTGCTCGACGAGTTCACCGCCTCATTTCAGCGCACTGAATCCCGCATGTCCATCTTGAGTTCGAAGGAGGCGCGACGGGGTCTGCCGTGAAGGTCTGCAACGAGCTGGAAAAGATCAATAACGGGACGATCGTCACGGCTACCATGCGTGGGTCGCTGTGGCGGACGGCTGCGCTGGCATCCAGCGGCAAGGTCCACTTGCGGAGGCGCTGTTCAACGAGCAGAACGAGGAGCAGCGAAAGCTCCTGCTGAAAGTGGTTACGCTGGCCGTACCGGTGCCGGAACATACCCAGCACGCTTGGGTGCGCGCTCACGAAAGCTCCATGACGAGTGTCGTGTAGGAGTCCGCATTCAGGAGCGGATCGGTTCCGGTTCCCGGGTAGGTGGGCATGCCGCTAGCATGCCCATGCCATCCGGAGTACTGGTCAACCGTGAAGTTTGAAAATGCGGCATGAAACGACTCGTGAAGAACGCAGCCGGTTGCGTAGACAGGGTCGCTTCCGGGCGTCAGCGTGACGTCGGCGCAGATCGTCGACGCGTGCCGGCCGGCAAAGGAATCCCCGCAAGCCCCATTTGCACATCTGGGGTCCTTAGCCGCGGTAGCACAGCCGAATGGGTTGTTGCTGAGCTCGTGATAGGCAACCTTCAGTCTTTGCGCGATTAGCGCCGCGTTTGCAGCCACACCAAACGTCAGTCCGAAATTTCGCCTCAAGCTGCCGAGCGTGCCGGACGATAGCGGGCTGGTTTCAAGCTTGGGAATGGCCTTGTTGAGCCACCCTCGGGCGTTGAAGATGGCCCCGTGAATGGTTTGACCTTGCGCTGCCGTGCAGCCTGGATTCGCGCCGAGCCGTTGCAAGCGTTGCGGCACTGAGGACAAGCCGCCTAACGCTCCGGTACGCCGCATGGGGCTCGTCGCACCCGCTTGTTGCACCACGTGCGTGAGTTCGTGTGCAAGCAGCCGCGCGCCCCTCGACGATGACGGGTCATATTCGCGCGCGCCGAACACGATGTCGCGGCCGACCGTATAGGCCCGCGCGCCGACTGTGCGCGCGGAATCCGCGGCCTGAATATCGCTGTGCACCCTGACCAGGCTGAAATCGTGCCTGAAACGCGGTTCGAAGAAAGCCCGCGCGGACCGATCGAGCGGGCGACTCGGGCCATGAAGCGCTTCATGCACGGCGCGAGGCGCCATAACGGGAAGCTTGCCGGCGCAGGTTGGCTTCGCGTGCAGCGCGCCGGGTTTGTCCTCCGCCTCGCAGGTCATGCATTGTCGACTCATTCGCAACGGTGCCGTGTTGATCGCGGGCTGCGCGTCAGACATGCGCAGCACCTGGTCGGCAACGCGATCCGCCTCATGTTCGAGAGGATCGTCGACCTTTCCGATCGCGAGCTTTGCCTGAATCGGCGCCGAAAACGACGCGGCGAACGAGGATCGTAGTCGAGGCTGGCTTACCTGATCAGCCGGACTCAGAGGGACGTCCACGAAATTCCACGAAGCGCGGCTTTGGGGCTGTCGCGCAGATAGGTCATGTGGCGCCAGATTGCCAATAGTATTCCCGAGCAGTGACGCCCGCTTGGCCGGACCGTGGCGATGCGCGGTCGCGGCGGGGCGGTGGTGCGCAAGGCGGGTAGTCAAATCGGCGGCTGATCCCGCTTTGGGTTTGGCAAGCGTGGATGCAAACATAGATGACACCTCCCGGGTTGGTACGAAAAAGTGGGAGCGTTCGGCTTACTGTTGAACCTGCCTCGATTATAGTGGGTTGCATGCTGGCGAGAATGATGCCTCGCCAGAAAGCAGATTGAAGTCCCTGGTTCCCGGGGACGTCCGTTCGGCATACCCGCCATATTGGCGTTCGCAACCAGCAGGGCGCCGTCTGTGGGGAGCGGTCGCGAACCAGTTTGCTTAACTTGTCAAGATATGGCGTCACCTTGGTTCAGACTCCGGTTTTCCAATAGCACCTCATCCGGCCAAAGTTCGAGAACGCGAAACTCGGGTAACAAATCGAGGATATCCCGCAGCGTTATTTGTCCCTCGTACAACTCGCCGTCAGAATATTCGGTGTACAGGTAACGCGTGCGCGCCAGTGTTTGTTTGCCTCCCCGGATCATCTCCCCCTCAGCGCCCTGAATGTCGGCCCAAATGAAATCAATAACGGAAATGCGCTGCTGATGACAGCATGTGTCGAGCGTGATCGTATCGACTTCGATGGTCTCGCCGAAAGTAACCGGATAGCGGGAGAGGTGGTTTTTCGGCAGCTTGATCGACGACGAATGCGTCCATTCCTGCCCCCATGCCTCCTTGCTGAGTATGAAGGGGGCTCGGCCGTCACGATCCGAGATTGCCGCCCGTCTCACACTGACGTTTGGTTTAGGCGACTGTTGATTACGCGGATCGGGTTCGAAAGCGTGAATGAATACGTCGGGTAGCGCGGACATCCATTCAGTGTCGGTGCCGCAATGAGCGCCGAGCTCCAGAAATGTCTTGGCACCGCCGTGCTTGAACTTCTGATTCACCCATTCCTTTATGTTCATCGGTTGTTGAGAAACTGATGCACTTTTCCGGTGAAACATCTGGCGAGCGCGATCCGACATGGACATGCAGCCCTCGAACGATCGATCATCGCCGAGCAGACCGGCCATACGGTCGAATTCAAGCGAGCACCGGTGCCAATTGTCCCAGGACCAGTTGAGCGGGTGGTTCCGATGAAAAGCAACCGGAAAATCGATCGAAAGGAGACTGCGGTTATGAAGGGGCGGTTTCAAGGGTGAAGTGCAACAGCGAGATTAATGTTTAGCAGGCCGGTGAAATACCTCATGTAGCGGTCATCCGGGAGGCAGGCGTAAACGTTGAACTGATGTCATCAATGAGAGCGAGATGGAACGGATGCGTGGGCCAGATGGTTTTACCGAGTCGATGTTTACCGTGTTGAAGCTGGACGATTTCGTGCCGAAGGACCATCCGTTGCGTCCGATTCGCACTTGGCTCAATGACGCGCTTAAACGCATGGACGATGTGTTCGCCCGGATGTACGTGGCGGACGCGAAAGGAGGTCGGCCGAGCATCGCGCCGGAGAAGCTGGTGCGAGCTCTTTTGCTGCAGGTGCTGTACTCGATTCGTAGTGAGCGCAACTCGTGGAACAGATTTCCTACAACATGTTGTTCCGCTGGTTTGTCGGCCTGCCGATGGACGGGACCGTTTGGGACCACTCGACGCTCAGCAAGAACCGCGACCGGTTGCTCGAACACGATGTGCTGGTGTTGCTCTTCAACGAGACAGTCGAGACCGCGCGCGAGCGCGGATATCTTTCTGGGGAGCACTTTAGCGTCGACGGTACATTGATTCAGGCATGGGCCGGGCATAAGAGCTTCGTGCCGAAGGCAAGTTCAGACGGAGACGACACGCCACCTGACGAACCGCGCGCGCCGAATGACAACTGGCATGGACAGAAGCGCAGTAACGAGACGCACCAATCCACGACGGACGAGCAGGCGCGTCTGTTTCGCAAGAGCAAAGGAACCGGGGCGATGCTCTGTTATATGGGCCATGTGCTGACCGACAACCGGCACGGCCTGGTGGTCAACGCGCAGGTGACGCTGGCGACGGGCACCGCCGAGCGCGAAGCGGCCGGGCAGATGCTTGCTGATGCCGCAAGTGTTGCACCGGGCGCCATCACGGTCGGCGCGGACAAGAACTACGGCACCGCCGGCTTCGTCGGCAGTTGTCGCGCGAATCGTGTCACGCCGCATGTGGCACAAAACGATGGTCGTCCAGGCGGTTCAGCAATTGACGAGCGAACTACGCGTTGGCCGGGTTACGCGGTCAGCCAGCAAAAACGTAAGCGCATTGAGCAGGTGTTCGGATGGGGCAAGACAGTCGGACGAATTCGACAGGCGATGTATCGGGGACTTGAACGCGTGGACCAGCTCTTCGTGTTGACGCAGGTCGGTTACAACCTGACGCGTATGCGCACACTTGCCGGTTGAGGGGCAAGAAGCAATGGATAACATCGATATGGTGAACCCGCGAGCAACGTCGAATCCCCGCAAACGTGTTCCGCGTTTCAAAAATGCGAACCCAGCATCCGTCGTAATACACCTGAGCGCACCAACGACGGATATTTCAACGGCCTGCTAGAGGTGGCCGGCTTCCCTGGAGAAAAAGAAGTAGCCAAACTCTGGGGACAGGTAAATTGCCGACTTCTCGATAGTGATGCGACTGCCTTCGTTGTAAGTTGTCCCGTCACGCACGGTAATTCAGGGGGGCCGTTACTCTGTCGAGAACCTGACGGGAAGCTTTTCGCCATAGGCATCCTCAATCAACAAGTGCATGACAAAGAAGAAGGTATCGCAGTCAATTTCACACTCGATTTCAAGAATATCCAGGCGGCGTACTTGAAATATCGCGATACCTGCCAATAGCGACTCGGCGAGGTCGTCTGGGACTTCAGTTGTAGTACGGATCCCGTGGCGTAATCACTGGCAGAAAATTCGCGCACGCGTCGATCGACTCGAGGCGCGTCAAGCGCACGAAGCCTATTTGAACGCTAATGTCCCAACCAGTATTCAGACTCAACAGTTAGCCTCCTGCTTATGCCGTCGCTATTGGATATCGCCATGCTCCGTGGGACATCGAACATACCCGGATAAGTTCTTCGAGCGAATTCGAAACATCACTCGCACCAACCGTCTAGAATGGATCTATTCAGCGAATACTTGAGGAGTTGAGATTCAGATGATCAAAATTAAAAGCCTTGTGCTGATAATTCTCCTCGTATCGAGCGCCTCGATTCTGGCGGACGAAGCCGATCCAGATGACGATACCCCCAAGATTAATCATGGTCCCACTTATCTCCCTAATGATCCTCGAAGACCCATCGATCGTCTAGAACACCCCGAATACAATCCAATCGGTATCGTCCAGAGCCACCTTGGTCGAGGGACCGGGTGGTTAGCCAACGATTGCATCGTTTGGACGGCCAAGCACGTCCTCGGGCGTGATAAACGCGTTGTTGGCCAGTCGGTCAAGTTCTACGTGGGTCAGGGAAAACCCAATGAAAACTACGAATATCTCGTCAATGGAGTCGTCGTTGCTTCGGGAAACTCAGATGGCGAAGATCCAGATGGGGGAGCACAGGACTGGGCTTTCATTCGCCTTGAAAAGCCCATTGGTCGGATCGTTGGTCATATCGCGCCAGCGCAATACAGCGTGGACGATGCTTTAACTTGTAAAACTCTAGAAGCGGTTGGTTTCCCTGGCGAAAAGGAAGTGGGCAAACTCTGGGGGCAGGTAAATTGCCGGCTTATCAGTGGTGACGTGACCGGTTTTCTGGTGAGCTGTCCTGTCACGCCCGGCGAGTCAGGGGGGCCGTTACTCTGTCGAGAACCGGATGGGAAGCTTTTCGCCATTGGCATTCTCAATCAACGGATACCCGACAAAGAAGAAGGCCTCGCGGTCAATTTCACCCTCGAGTGGCAGAAGATCAAGGCGGCATACTTGAAACATCGCGATACCTGCCAATAGCGACGCGGAGTGATCATCTGAGACTCCAGTTGTAGTACGGATTGCGAACTGGGGTATAGTTCTCCCCGGCGTGCAGCCTGATGCCTTTATAGGCTGACATGGGTCCACCTGCAATTGGTGAACACCTTTTTCTCAGAACTCACCGATCCATGGAAGGGCGGTGATAGCCGATCGCTTACGAATCACCTTGATCGTCGCCCAAACGATGGGCGTTGATATAGCGGACTGATGCCTTGCGCGACACGGACTGTGCTCTCTTTTCTCGGGTCTGGAGAAGCCGCGTAATCCAACGCAAGTTGCACGCCTTTGGCTTCAGCTCGCAGCCGCACGTATCCACGAAATACGTTTTCGCAGAATTCATTGACCCCGCGCCGGCCCTTATATAGCCTCACGATCGGCTCGCTGCCAGTGCGCAGCTTTGCGAGCAACGGGGTGAACTCCTTTTCCTGGACGGCGGGCATGCCCAGCGTATCCAGTATCTTTCCGTACGACTCGAAGATACTTCGTTGAGTCCGCGTCAAGTCACTGTGGTCGGCTAGAGCCCACAAGACTAGCTCTAGCGCGTCCCCATCGGTGCGCAATAACGTGGCGTCATACGGCTTTCGAATGAAATGCTCAATAGCTACGATCGTCTCAACAATAGCAATTTCCAAATGAGAAGGACTGACAACGTCAACGACTTCCTCATCATTAAATACAGCCTGGTAGAGCTTCTCGCAAATTCGATGGATATACACCGGAAATCCATCGCTTATCGCCGCGATGCGGTGGCGCACTTCATCGTCAACGGAAAGCCCCAGCGCCCCGGCTGACTTGTCAACTATGTCCCATCGAGATGAAACGTTCAGACGTTCTATCTTAACGCCGTCAAAGTACCGGTTAGCCGAGCCATGCGCCTCCAGCAAATCGTCAACGGTATCGCCGATGCCGCAAAATATGAATTTAACAGGAACCCGCTGATCGCCTAATTGTTTCAAAAAATCCGCAAAGTGTGCGCGTTCAGTCGTTCTCATCAAATCGAACTCGTCCACGACAACCAATGGGTGTTTGTTAGAATTCTGATCACCTTCGTGAAGTAACAAGGCAACCGCCGCGTTCGCATCCGGAATGCGCAGCGCTAACACCTCCTCGGTCTGGCTGGTTTTCTCGCTGGCAGCAGATGCCGTCAGGGAAAGGCTTTTGATGGGCAACGCTGCCGTCAGACTTCTTCCAATCTTGGACGATATCGTGCGCTTGGCCTCGTAGGGATTGCCGCCACGCAGCTTGACGATGACGTCCTGCATGACTGATTCGAAGGTTGAGGCTTTGTGGCAACTGGTTATAACCGGTTGCGCGTCTGACGATTGAAACCGGAAGGCCGCTGTTTGAGCAAGCGAAGTTTTGCCTACGCCACGGTCACCATGGATGAAAATTTGGCGACCACGCATCGCCAAGCTGGTCCTCACTCTTTCTAGCGCTACCTCTCTGCCGAACAGGTGTTCTGGAGAAGTTACTGGAGATGACGCGCTCAGTTCCTCATTGAGAATGCGAAACAGATCGTCCTCGGTTTTGCCCCGGATTGCCATCTTCGTGCCTTTCTCGAGTTTGGTCGGACATTATACTGAGTCCATCAAAACTACCCACGGCGCTTGACTTCGCTAAGACGCCCGTGTGGCGACAAAAGGCCGCCGATCCGATCGGCTCACGAAAGGCACCAGTCTCACCAATTCGGTTTCCCCGAAGCTTCTACGCTCGCCGATTTTCCAGTCGAGCGAACATGACCCAGTCTCACAGTTCGGCCTCCTGCAGCGGGGAAGTCGTACGCGCGGAACCGCGACAAACGACCGCGCATCCGGGCAGTCTCACTAATTCGGTAAATCCAGTCTCACGAAAAGCGCCCCAGTCTCACTAATTCGGTTTCCCTGCAGCCGCGGGCCGACCCTCTCCAGGAGTTGATTCCTAATGAAATAATCGTCCAATTCCACATAATTGTGGCTTTCATACCCTTCATTTGCGGACACCGGCGCGCGTTTGGGGAACATGCGTCGCCCACTGGCACCGGCATCACGCCGCGGCGCACGACGGACGATCCGGACGTGAGGCCGGACGTGATCAGAACGAGGGGCGCGCATGCGAGAGCAGAAGGAGTGGGGAGAAAGGCCGGGGATGAGTCGCCGTTGACCATTCGCCGAGTTGCCGCACTTTGCACGGGCAGTCCGCACACGGCGGCCAGAACCGGGTCCCGCACGACACCTCCAGATAACCCGGCTGCCCGGGTGGCTTCTCGGGGGCGAGCGGGGCAGCGCAGTTGCGCGCCGATTGCGTAAAGGCGCGCCGATCGGGTACGGTGGCGGCATCCCAACCACAACGAGGACTAAGAAATGAACAAGCAGGAACTGGTGGATGCGGTCGCCGCGGCGACAGGCGAAAGCAAGGCCGCAACGGGCGAGACGATCGACGGAGTGATCGCCGCGATCACCGGCGCGGTGACGAAGGGCGAGACCGTCCAGCTGATCGGCTTCGGGTCGTTCTCCACGGGCGCGCGCGCCGCGCGGGTCGGGCGCAATCCGGCAACGGGTGCCGAGATCCAGATCGCTGCGGCGAAGACGGTCAAGTTCACTGCGGGCAAGGCGTTCAAGGACGCGGTCAACGGTAAGTAACTGCTAGCGGCCGCCAGCAATCATTGATTGGTCTACAGACTTGCAGCCCATCGGCTTGGCGTGCCGGTGGATGCTTGTTTAGCCTTTGAAGATAGCGATAACGGCGCGCATGCGGCCGCTAGTGCCGGTATAGCAGTGGTCGTCGTTCCAGACTTAAAACCACCGGCTGCTGAGGTCGCCGAGTTGAGCTTTCGGATATTAGGGAAGCTCGACTTAGCCATTGAACACGTTGCCGACCGGTTGACGACGCGCGACACAACATTTGCATGAACGGCCGTTGCCGAGAAAAGCTGGTCGACTGCGCGGGGTCGAGCTGCGCCTGCCGGCCTGCTCCAAGACGGTCATTCGGCAGGGACTTTCGTGACGTGCCAGGGAGCTCTCGGGTCGGCAGCGCGGCGAATATGCTCGACGCGAAAATGCGATTTCGGCGTATCGACCCCGATCAAAGGTGCCGCTGCCGCAAACGGGGACCGTCGCCTTGCCCCTCCGACCTACGGCTGGCGACCGTGAACATTGACGATCCGGGGGTTCGTCCAGTGCCCATTACGCGCGTGCGTCGGCGTGGCGCAGCTGAAACAGCGCCACAATACCCGACAGGCCGCGCGCCTGCTCATTCAGCGTAGCCGACGCGGCGGTCGATTGCTCCACGAGAGCGGCATTTTGCTGTGTCGCCTGATCCATCTCGGCGACACTGCGGTCGATCTCGCTGATGCCCGCGCTCCGCTCGCGCATCGCGCCGTCGATTTCGCCAATGACGCGATTTACACGATCGATTCCCGCAACGATTTCCTGCATCGCTGCCCCGGCAGCCTGGACTCGCTGCGCGCCCGTGCCGACGCTGGACTCGGAAGCCTGGATCAGGTCCTTGATCTCGCACGTGGCGGTGGCGCACCGCCGCGCCAGGGTACGCACTTCTCCCGCCACCACGGCGAATCCGCGGCCGTTCTCGCCAGCCCGTGCCGCTTCGACGGCCGCGTTGAGCGCGAGGATGTTGGTCTGTAAAGCGATGCTGTCGATCACGCCGACAATTTCGGTAATGCGCGCCGAGGACCTGCCGATATCGTCCATCGTGGTGACCGCGCTTGTCACGACTTCGCCGCCGCGTGCCGCCGCCTCGTTCGCCGAGGTGGCCAAGCGTGTGGCCTCCATGGCGGATTCGGCTGACTGCTTGATGCTGGCGGTCAACTGCGTGAGGCCCGCCGACGTGTTCTGTAGATTGCAGGCGGACGCTTCCGTGCGCTGCGATAGATCGCGGTTGCCCATGCCGATTTCGCTGGTCGCAGTCTTCATGTTCTCTACGCCAGCTCGCACCTCCAGCAGCGCTGTGCCGAGTCCGCTTTGAATCAGGTTGTTAAACACAGCGTCTTAATTAATGCAGCATAGTCTACGCATCACCTCGTTTGGTCTCTTCCAGTGCTGGAAGCAGGCGTCAACCGCCGAGAGGACTTCGGGGAGCGTGGCGAAGTACCGGTTATGTAGCGACAGGCGCCGTGTCAGCTTCCATACGCGTTCGATAGGCGCCAGTTGCGGGCTGTATGGCGGCAGGAACAACAAGGTCAGGTGGCAACTGTACTTGCTCAGTAGCGGCTTGAGCAGGATGGCATGGTGGTACCTGGCGTTGTCCAGCACGACGACCATGCGCTTGCCGCGACATCGATGGCGCAGTAGCTGGCGCAGAAAGGACGCAAACGTTTCTGCGTTGAACACAGGGCACACCTGCCAGACGAAGCGGCCAGTGCTCAGGCTGACGGCGCCAAAGCACGCAACCGATTTGCGCGTCGGCGCATGCAGCAGCGCCGGATCGTGGATCTCCGGCGCAACCCACATGCGACAGCGCGATCCGTGTTGCTGGAAATGGCATTCGTCCAGGCTCCATAGCTCAATGTCTTCGCGTCTTGCCAGCCGGCGCAGTTTTTCTTACCGCCGCAACGCGGACAGGATCAGACTGCGCAACCTGCGGGCGCGGCTTGCGCAGCCGAAAACCCATCTCCCTGAACAGTCGCTGGCACTGCCGTACGCCCAGCTTGATCCCGTAGCGCTTGCGCAAATGTTCGGACAGGACTGGTCCATCCCATAGGCCAGCTTCAAATCCGAAGTCGCCCGGTGTCCTCCGCAGATCCGTCTCAATGCGATGCCATTGCGAGTCGTCCAACGCACGCGGACGTCCGGGCCGTTCGCCTTCCCGCAATCCGTCGAAACCGCCCTGCTCGAAGCGTCGCACCCATCGCTGCACTGTCGTGGCGGCCTGACCCAATAACTGGCCCACTTCGGTGCACGAGTACCCGTTGCTGACCAGCAGCACTCCGTGCAGCCGATGGTCATATCGGGACTCCTCACTCCGCTCGATTTCCTGCCGAATCGCCAACTTCATGATTTCCGCATCTGCAATTTCCAGCTTGCGCATGGTCGTCTTTCAAAAGAAATGATCATGCAATCATACATGCTGCAATTTATGTCGTCGTGTTTAGCTACCGTATGGCCAAGAAGCGACAGATGCGCTGGACGGACGAAGGGGCGCACTGCAAGGCGCAGGTCAGAGTTGCGGTTTCGAACGGGGAATTCTCGCCTCGTCGCATCTCGGCGTTCAAGATTGCCGACACGGGTTACGGCAAATGCATCGGGCCGGCGAGGCAGGCAGCCGTCGACGGACAGAACAGACCGTGAAACCATGCCGTAAGCCATGGAGTCTTGACGAAATATGCCTCCCCAACTTTTGCATGCTCTCAGCCTCCCGGCGACGGCCGCGATGTTGACCAACAAATGCCAGCGCCCGCCAGCACGGATGCCCTCTGCCCGATGCTCAACTGCTGCCCGACAATCAGACTTCCGAGAATCGAGCCGACCGGCGTCAGAACAGGTGGCGAATCCCCAGCCGGACAATCGCCTGGTTCGAGCTGTTCGCTGCTGTCGCGGTCACGGTGTACGGCACTGCTGGGCCGCCAGTGGAGTCGGTACCCGACGCTTTGATATAGGCACCCATTACGTAAACGTCCGTGCGCTTCGACAGGAAATAATCCAGTGCGAGATTGAACTGGTTATAGGCGGCGCTGGACTTGTTGTTAACCCGGCCGCCCGTTAGGTAATCGTATGCACCACTGAGTTGCAGGGTCGGCGTGACGAGGTACCTGAAGTACGCGGAATAGTTGTTAAATGACGCGGTGCCGGTATAGCCCTTCGGATTCGTCAGCGCGAGACTGCCCGAACCGGCATCATTCAGGTCCTGAAAGCTGATATTGGAGTAGCCAATTCCAGCCTTGACAGCGCCGAAATCATATTGCACGGCGGTCGCCACGACCTGGTAGATTTTCGCGGACGCGAAGCCCGCGAAGATAGGATTGCTCTGCACGCCCGTCAGCGATCCCAGATTGTTACCGGTCGCGGAGCTGCTGGCGTTGTTGCCCCAGAACGACAGGTTGGGATTTCTGACCGACAGGTACGCGACGCCCGCCACCAACCCACGGTTTTGATATGAAGCGCCGAGCGAATAGGCACTGTCGCGGGCCATCGATCCGGCGATACCTCCGAAGCCATACAACGCGGTGAACGCCAGGCCGCCGTAGGTATTGCTGGTGAATTTGACCGAGTTATTGATCCGGTAGGAGTTCGCGACGTTGTCGATATCGCCAGGATGGATGGCAATCGCGCCCGCGCCGGTGCTGCCCTGGATCGGTCCAATCATGTCGACGACGGAATCGTATTGCCGACCCATTGTAAGCTTGCCCCAGGGGGCGGCCAGCCCAACCCAGGCTTGCCGTCCGAAGAACGTTCCGCCTTGCTGAAAACGGCCGGTGGTTACGTCGAAACCATCCTCCAGGGTAAACAGCGTGCGGTAGCCACCGCCCAGTTCCTCGGTCCCCCTGAGGCCCCAGCGAGTGGCCTGCATCACACCGGTTGTCATCTGGACCAGGCTGGCGCCGGTACGACCGGTCGGCGAGGTGACCGACGCGGTTTGGGCGTTGCTCACGTAATTGATGCCTGCGTCGATTACACCGTAGATCGTCACGCTGCTTTGGGAAAAAGCAGGGGTTGCGATACATACCATTCCGAGCGCGAGGACTTTCTCAGCAACTTTCAAGTTGATCTCCAAAATATGGTGTACTAATTAATAAAGCTTGAATGAAATCACCAAGGATTCGTTTAGCCACTCTTCGATGCCATTTCAATGCTGTGGAGCGATCCGGTGCGGATTCATCGGATCGCTTCGGGGTGAACAGATCGGCGTGGCGTTGCCCCCGGCACGCCCAACCGATAGACGGCGAAGAGGTTAGCGATTCACGAGTCGCGCCGGAAACGCCATCACGATGAGCGCTGCCAAAGCGAGACTGCCTGCCGTCAAATACATCCCGACTGCGCTACTGCCTGTCAGGTCACGCAGCCAACCCACCAGATAAGGGCTGACGAAGCCTGACAGATTGGCGACCGAACTGATGATCGCAATGCCGGCCGCCGCCGCCTTGTCGCCCAGCAACAGCGTCGGAATGCGCCAGAACTGCGCGAAGGCGGTGAGGATCGCGGCCGTCGCCACCGTCAGTGCACCGATCGCGAAGACAGGCGATTTTGCATAGATCATGCTGAGCGCCAGCGCGACGGCGCCAATCAGCGCGGCCAGAATCAAATAGAGTTTGCGTTCGTGCTGGATGTCGGCAACCCGGCCCACCCACACCATCAGGATCGCGGCTGCGCTGTAGGGAATGGCGCTGATCAGGCCGATGTCCAACAGGTTCTTGATGCCGGAATCGCGGATCAGTGTCGGCAACCAGAAGCCCATGCCGTAGATCCCTAGGCCGATGCAAAACTCCACCAGACACATCACCCACACCATCGGCAGCGTGAAGGCATCTTTTAACGAGCTGCCGATTTGCTCGCTCCGTTCCCGCTCGAGATTGGCGTGCAGTCGCGCTTTCTCTTCGTCGCTCAACCATGCTGCGTCGTCAATTTTGTCCCGCAACACGAATAGCACGACGATACCGAGAATGACGGATGGCAAGCCTTCGAGCAGGAACATCCACTGCCAGCCGCGCAACGACGCGAAGCCATGCGTGCTGGTCAGGATCCAGCCGGACAATGGACCGCCGACGACGCCCGCGATCGGCACGGCGAGGAAGAACAGCGCCAACGCCTTGCCGATCCGGCTGGCCGGGATCCAGTAGGTGAGATACAGCACGATGCCCGGGAAAAAGCCGGCTTCCGCCACGCCCAGCAAAAATCGCAAGATATAGAAGGCGCCTGGCGTCCTGATGAACATCATCGCAACCGATAACACGCCCCAACTGATCATGATGCGGGCGATCCAGCGCCTCGCCCCTACTTGATGCAGCAACAGATTGCTCGGAACTTCAAAGATAAAGTATCCGATGAAGAAAACGCCGGCGCCCAATCCGTACATTGTTTCGCTGAATTGTAGATCGCTCAGCATCTGCAGCTTCGCAAAGCCGACGTTGACACGGTCCAGATAGGCAACCGCATAACTGATAAACAATAGCGGAATGATCTTCCACATCACCTTGCGGTATAGCGAGTCGTCGCTGCTGTCTCTGTCCGCGGTGGACGAAGACATCTCCATGCCATGGGTGGTATTCATACCTGAGTTCTCCCGGCTTCCCGATGTAAGCGTCCGTCGACGCCGCTGTTTCATATTGAAGTAATGATGCTGCCATTACCGTGCCGTCGCGCCGAGCGCGGAAAACGCGGTCGGCAGCAAGATCCGGTTTTCCATGCGAGCGAGCAGTGACAAAACTTTCGGAGCAAACTCGATCCATCCCGGGTCGGCCGACAGTTGCGCGCGCCGCTGCTCGCGATCGGCCATGCTCTCGTATCCCCACCAATGGACGACCTGGTTTAATTCCCCGGTCTCGGTCGTGAAATAGCCAAGCGGCTCTCCGAGATAGGGCCGTTGAATGGGCAATCCCTCGTGTTCCACCAGAGTGAGGAAGGCCTTCATCTTGCCCGGCAGAACAGTGTAGATACGCTCTTCGACGATCACGGCGTCAGGCCCACAGGACAAGTGAACGGTCCGGCATCCTGCCGATGAACGAACCGATCGACACCCGGTCGACGCCCGGATCGGCAACTCCGGCGCTGACCTCATGCGGGTTGCGCGTATTGAAAATGACCACATCGCCGGCGGTCGGCACATAGGTAAAAGTCGGCGCACCTGCCACGATGTCGCGCGGCAGGCCATAGCTCTTCGGGATCTCGCCGGACTTCATCTCCGGGGTCCACGGCGCGTTGTGTACCGTGGTCCGGCCGCCCGCGGCAGGTTCTTCGCAGAAAAAATTCCAGCCCAATTGCGCGTCGATATGGCGGATCTCGTAATCCAGCGTGTTGAAGGGCGCGAAGTCCGCGTGCAGATCAATACCGTCACTCGCCATGCGGATGATGCCGGCGAAGTAATGACCGAGTTCCGGCTCGTTGGCGAAGTCCACATTGGATGGATAGACGGTGCGCAGTGCTTCCATCAACCGCGTCACCGGATTGAATGCGCTTGCGGTCACGGCGGCCAGATCCAGATTGGCCTTTTTCACCGCTTCGAAATAATCCGCTTTCGGCCGATCCCAGCGGTATTCGTACTGCGCCATGCCGATGTAGCCGATCCGCTTTTCGGTATTGTAGTACTTGATGTTGCCTTTCTTCGCCGACTGCGTGAACGCAACACATTCTTCCTTCGACGCGAATCCCTTGATGCGGATCGCCGGGATTTCGTTGTTCAACAACGCGAGCAGACTCTCCCGAGTCAGTGGATGTTCTTCATATCGTGTCCAGGTGGACATGGCATTCTCCGTCAATTCACTTCAATTAATGTGAGAGCAGTGGCGGGCGGATCAGTCGCCCAGTTCAGCCGGCGTCACCCAGGTCTTGCGCGGCGGCGACTTGATTTCGATTTGCTCGCAGTCTTCGAGCGCTTCGCTGAAGTGATCCACGCCGACGGGATGCATCCACGCCGTGCCCGGTTCGGCGATAAACTCCTCGCCGCCAATAATCAGACGAAGGCGCCCTGAGATCAGGTAGCCCATCGATTCGTGATCCAGATGTTTGTGAACCGGATCAATGAGACCCTTCTTACGCATCACGTGCAGAAGTAGAATTTCGTCGCCGACCATCAGCTTGCGCACTTCCACATGACCGTTTTCCATGACCCCTTCGACCGCGGCGATCTGCTCGGCGGGAAGATCGTCGCGCCGCGAAAAGTAGGAAAGCGACTTGGCTAACGCCCTTGCTGCATCAATCATGGCAACCTCATTTGATATGGTTTGAATGAACGACACTGCGTCTCGCCGGACGCGTGTCCAAATCTGGTCGACCGATACCGGGGGAGGGCATCGGCCAAACCGTCTTAACACAGATCCCAAACTGATAGGTGCACACGCGAGTTGCACGACGCGTGCGGCGTCTGCTCCGCGCACTTCATGACCGCGTTTTCTCGCTCACTTATCATTCGGAAGGGAAAGCGTTTGTGCGCCAGGCGCGGCGGTGCTAACCGGAGCGCCATTCACAAAGCCATGCCATCTTGCTCGCTACGCGGCGCTCATAAACCAGAAGCTCCGCTGCATGTCTCAGCGTAATTTCGATATCGTCTTCACGACTGCACAACTGCCGAATGATGTCTGCGTCGATCTGGAACGGAACAGACGCACGATCGGCCAGTGTGATCCGTTGTTTGAGCAGATCAATGGTCAGTTCGACATCCGCAGCGTGGCGTAACGCGTCGACGATCGTGCGATGCTCGCCAGTGGTCAATTGCGCGGTAACGATGCCGTTGCAGGTGCAATTCGAGCGAAAGATGTCGCCGAAAGACAGGGCCACGATCGCGCGAATACCGCAATCGGCAAGTGCCCACACCGCATGTTCGCGCGATGAACCGCAGCCGAAATTCCGGCCGCCAACCAGTACGTCGGCGCAAAGCTTCGTTTGCTGCTGAAACGGCGCCAACTCTGGCGCATTGGCGTCGCGCCAGTCGGCAAACAAGTACTGTCCCAAGCCGTCGCGCTCAATGGTGTTCAGGAAGCGCGCCGGGTAAATCGCGTCGGTATCAATGTCGTCGCGTGCGAGCAGCACTGCACGCCCCGATACCACGGTGGCGGAGCTATCCATGGAGAAACTCCCGAGGGTCGGTAAGCCGGCCAGTAATGGCCGCTGCGGCGGCCGCGGCCGGACTGACGAGGTGCGATCTGCCGCCCGGACCCTGGCGATTTTCGAAGTTCCGGTTCGACGATGAGGCGCAGCGTTGACCGGGCGCCAGCTGATCGCCGTTCATGCCGATGCACATCGAGCACCCCGGCGTGCGCCATTCGAAGCCGGCATCCACGAAGATTTGCGCAAGTCCTTCACGTTCCGCCTCGGCTTTGACCGCAGCGGAACCCGGCACCGCCAGCGCGCGGACGCTCGAATGAATCCGGCGCCCTTTGAGAATGGACGCCGCCGCCTGCAGATCCTCCAGACGACCATTCGTGCAGGAGCCGATGAACGCCATGTCAATCGGCACGTCGTTGATCCGCTGGCGCGCCTTGAGTCCCATGTATTCCAGCGCCGTTTGCACGCGTTCGCGCTCCGTGCGATCCGCATTGTCGTCCGGGTCGCCGACGCGGCCGTCGAACGTCGTCGAGTCGGCCGGCGTGGTGCCCCACGTCACCATCGGCGTCATGTCGCTCGCGTCGAGCGCGGCCACGCGGTCGTAATCCTGCCGCGCATCGGTCTTGAGGAAGCGCCACGCCTGTTCGGCTTGCGCAAACTCATCGGCCGACAGCTTGGACAGGCGCGCCTTCACATACGCGATTGTTTTTGCATCGGGAGCCATCACAGCAAAGCGTCCGCCCGCTTCGATCGACATATTGCATACAGTCATCCGGGCTTCGACGCTCAATGCTGAAATGGCGGGGCCAAAATATTCGATTGCATGGCCTGCCGCGCCTCGCGTGCCGATGTGCTTGATGATGGTCAACGCCAGGTCCTTCGCATACACGCCCGGCGGCAGTTCGCCGAGTATCTCGATGCCGAGCGTAGCGGGCCGTCGCATCCACAGGCTCTGCGTGGCCAACACGTGTTCCACTTCCGACGTGCCGATGCCGAACGCCAGCGCACCGAGCGCACCCAAGGTCGCCGTATGCGAATCGCCGCAGACCACCGAGCAACCCGGCACGACGAAACCCTGCTCCGCGGCGATCACATGCACGATGCCATGCTGCGGGCTCGCCGCTGCGAACAGCGGGATGCCTGCCGCGGCCGTGTTGCGCTCCAGCGCGGCGATCGACGCAATCGACTCCGTCCGCGGCAACGCGGCAGGGTCGAGCGCTGTCGGGAGCGAATGATCCGGTACCGCAATGTGGCGCATTGGCATCCGTACCTCGCGTCCGGCTTTGCGCAATTGAGAGAAGGCCTGCGGGCTCGTCACTTCATGCAACACATGACGGTCGATGTACAGCAGGTCGGTGCCATCCTCGCGGCCCGCAACCCGATGTGCATCCCATAACTTTCCGAACAAGGTGCTCACTTGCTGAATTCCCCCACCTCGGCCCGAATTCGCTCCGCGGCAGCAAAGTGATGTTCGAGACCCATGCGCTGATTGAACTCGGGAAAACTCATGATGGAGGATTCATTGACGAGGCCTGCCTTTAAGTCGTGCAAGGTGGTCTCCATCGCCTGCGTCGCCGAGAACAGCAGCGTCGCCGGGAAGATCGCAATCGCGTAGCCGATTTCCTGAAGCGTCCGGGCATCGAGATAAGGCGTCTTGCCGGCTTCGACCATGTTCGCAATCAGCTTCTCGCCGCGGAAAGCCGAACAGATTTGTCGCATCTCGTGTTCCGAGCGCGGGGCTTCGACAAACAGCATGTCCGCCCCGGCGCGCAGATATCGCTCACCGCGGCGCAGCGCCTCGTCGAGTCCGTGGGTGGCGCGGGCGTCGGTGCGCGCGACGATCAGCAACGAATCGTCCCCGCGCGCAACGACGGCGGCGCGAATCCGTTCGATCATCTCGGACGTGTCGACAACCTGTTTATTCTCCATGTGCCCACAACGCTTCGGCGCAACCTGATCTTCAAGTTGGATCGCCGCCGCGCCGGCGCGCACATAGTCCCGCACCGTGCGCGCGATATTCAGCACGCCGCCGAAGCCTGTGTCAGCGTCGGCGATAAGCGGCGTTTGCGTTACGTCGCAGATGCGGCGCACCTGATCGGCCATTTCCGTGGCGGTAATCAAGCCGATGTCCGGCATGCCGAGCGTGGCCGCCGTCACGCCGTACCCTGTCATATAGATAGCCGGGAAGCCATGCGCCTCAATCAGGCGAGCACTCCACGTATCGAACGCGCCAGGCGCCACGACGATGTCTCCGCGCGCCAACTGAGTACGCAACTTCATCGACCTGCTTGTACACAATTCATCGACGTCAGCCAATTTCCCACCTCTTTTTCCCATTGATTGTGTACAATGCTAAGCATGCTAAAAAAAACATGCAAGCCCTTTTTGGAGAACTGCAATGACGGATTCACTTGGTTGGCGTCAAAAATTCGCTGTGCTGATTCCTTCGACGAACACCTCTGTACAACCGGAGTTCGATGAGATGCGGCCGGCCGGCGTCACTAACCACATTAGCCGCATTCGGATTCCGAACATCGCGCTGAACAACAACGAAGATTTCAATCGACTGATCGAGTTGATTACGGCAGCGCAGGATGAGGCCGTCGACGCGGTCATGTCGTGCGAACCCGATCGGCTGGTGCTTGGCATCTCGGCCGAGACTTTCTGGGACGGCCTCGCCGCCAGCCGCCGCCTGAAGGCGTCGCTGGAAGAAAGAACCAGGCTGCCGGTGTCGATGGGATCTGACGCCTGCTCGGCCGCGCTGGACGCGTACGGCGCACGCACCATCGGTGTGGTGACGCCTTATCAGCCGGTTGGCGATGAAAACGTGGTGCGCTTCTTCGAGGAGTGCGGCTACCGTGTCAAACGCATCAAGGGCTTGCGTTGCGACAGTCCGGTGCACATTGCCCATGTGCAATCCGACACGCTCGAGCAGGCGCTGCACGAAGTCGATGGAGATGATGTCGACGCGCTGGTCCAGGTCGGTACCAATCTGGCGATGGCGAAGCTGGCCGGAGAAGTCGAGCAGACACTTGGCAAGCCGGTACTGGCGATCAACACGACTATTTATTGGCAGGCTTTGCGCAGCTCGGGCATCGAGGACAAGGTGTTAGGATTTGGCTCTCTGATGGAAAGATTCTAGACATGAAGAGCGAGAGCGGGGCAAAGTCAACGGCGCGTGAAACCTACGGCCGGATCAAGGAACGGATCATTGCCGGCACCTTTGCCGCCGGCAGCCGGCTGACGGAGGAGCAGCTGGCGAGTGAATTCGGTACATCGCGCACGCCGGTGCGCGAAGCCATGCGGATGCTGGTGGCCGACGGCTTTCTGGACTTCAAGCCGAACAACGGGACCTTCGTGCGCGATTGGTCGCGCGCCGAGATGAAGGAACTCTTCGATTTGCGATTGTTTCTGGAAAGCGAAATCGCGAGTCTGGCCGCGGTCAGGATCACCGCCGATGAGATCGCTCTATTGTCTACGATTCAGGATGAACTCGAATCTCAAGGCGTGCTGCTGACGGACGAAAACCTGACCCGCATCAGCGTGCTCAACCGCGAGTTTCATCGGGTGATCGGTTTGGCGAGCCGGAATATGAGGCTAGTCGGTATGCTGACTAACGCGATTGAAATGCCGATCGTGCAGCGCACCTTCAGGCGCTATACCGTAGAACAACTGCAGCGCAGTTTTCACCATCATCGGGAGCTAATCAATGCGTGCGTCGCGCGCGAGGGCGACTGGGCGCGCAGCGTGATGCACTGCCACATCTGCTCCGCCCGTTATGCGATGGTTGAAGAGGAATCGAAGTAAGTGCGCGCCGCGTGAATGTCAGCCACGTGCCGCGTGGTGAGCGGGAGCGGCGGGGCCGTGCGCGAGTGTCTGGTGGTCTGGACTCGCACCGGCCCCGGCAACGAGATTGCGTCGATGTCGGGCTCGCATGTCGGGCCTGCGTGACGTAGAAGATCAACATCTAATACAGGGTGAACGTCGAACGCTTGCGTGGCGATCCCGTGTCGCGGCCCATGGTCGAAGCACGTACTTGGACGCGCGGACGGAACGTGTTCATATATCCAGGCATGACGGCTTCTTCATTGCACACTTCCTACTCCGCATCGGGCTTTGGGCAATCGCTCGGGCTGGGCTCGCGGCAGGCGCTCATCATGGTCGATTTCGCGCGCGCGTACTTCGAGGCCAACTCGCCGTTGTTCGCAAACGCTGACGGAGTCCGCCAGGCTGCCGTCAAGCTGTTGAGCGAGGCGCGCGCCCGGCGATTGCCGGTGATTCACACGCGGGTGGCCTATGATCCGACGGGCCGCAATGGCGGCGTCTTCTATCGCAAGATCGGCGCGTTGGCCGTGTTCCAGGAGGGTTCGGCACTCGGCGAATTCGCCGAAGATCTGGAGCCGATCGCGAACGAGCAGGTTGTGACGAAGCAATATGCGAGCGCTTTCTTCGGTACGTCGCTGGCATCGCTGTTGACGTCACAGGGCATCGACTGCGTGCTGATCGCCGGCATGAGCACCAGCGGGTGCGTGCGCGCGACGGGTGTCGATGCGATTCAGCACGGCTTCATCCCGGTGATCGTGCAGGATTGCGTGGGAGATCGCGACGAGGCGCCGCATCGAGCCAGCTTGTTTGATCTTGCTGCGAAATATGCGGACGTGCGAACCAGCGAGGATATTTTTTCCTGTCTGTAAATTGAAGGCTCTGTCGGGCCCGTCAACTTCCAGACAAAAAACAGAACGGCGGCAGGTGCGGCGAATGTCCAGAAAACCAGGTGACGGATTTCGAGTAACTTCGTGAGTTCGCGCCAGGCGGAGAAGCGGGTCGCGCATTGATTGTGGTGGAGCGAAGCGCGCAACAGATGCCGCTTCAGTGCGAAATGTTGCCGAATCGATCCCTAGCGGTGGCGAAGCCACTGAGGCCGCTGCCCAATTAGGGACAGCCTTTCATGGATCATCCTCAGCAAGCAGGCGATCGACGGCGATGCGAAACTCGCCGCGCTTGCGAATCTGCCGCAGGCGACGTCGTTTCGACGATCACCTTGCGGATGTCGACGCCACTGCCCCCACTCGGGAGGATGTTTGAAGCGCGTCGCCGCACCTTTAAAACGTGCGTGAAGTTTGGGGCGGCCGCGGTGTCCCGCACATCGTGCGCCGCGTGTTCTTGCGGACCTATCGCTCGGAAGAGTTGGCGCAGCGTGGAATACCGGCACATCGACGCAGTTGGAGAAACGAATGGGTACCCGGGAAAAGTCATTGCGCGTGCTGGTTGAGAATTGGTTGGGACCCGACGCGGCGAAGCATGCTCGCGTCACACGCTTCAGTCACTCGCGACGTAAGCAGTGGCGCTATGTATGTGTGGAGGCCGATCGCCCGTCAGGTACGCTGGCGCTTGTGTTCTTTCGTCACGACGAGGGTTCGTGGTGCGTATTCCCGCCGGAATACAAGCGACCAGCGATGAATATCGCATGAACCATCTCGTCGCTGGCTGGGAGTGCAGGCCGGACACGGCAAATCTCAGGCGACGAAGTCGCGGCCTAATCGCTTCACTACGCCTGAGCGGCGAGCGCGACTCAGACCGTTTTTGACCCAACAGCCGGTTATAGATCCGGCAGTCGCTTGAGCCGAACTGACGTTGCAGAAAGCGGGACTGTCACGTTGTCGCCGGTGCGGACACGCGCCCAGCGCCGGCCGACGTTCTCCCGGGAAAGGTCGCGTGGCTCGAGTGAGCCGCGACTTAGACGGTTTTAATAAACATGGAGACCTGGTTCAGTGTGTATCTCGACAGTCTTCGAGGATGACTTCGCCCCCAGGCGCGAGTCGATGCAATACGACGTGGTAATCGTCGACGGCGGCCCGGCTGGCCTGTCCGCGGCGATTCGCCTGAAGCAGCTGGCGGCGAAGCAAGGCGCTGATATTGGCGTGTGCGTACTGGAAAAAGGCTCGGAGATCGGGGCGCATATCCTGTCGGGCGCGGTGATGGATCCCCGCGCGATCGCCGAACTGATTCCGGACTGGAAGGAAAAAGGCGCGCCGCTGACGGTGGACGTGACCGAAGACCGCTTCCTCTTCCTGACCGAAACCGGCTCGAAGAGCGTGCCGGCCTGGGCGCTGCCGGACAATTTCAAGAATCACGGCAACTACGTGATCAGCCTCGCGAACGTCACGCAATGGCTGGGCCAGCAGGCCGAAGCGCTGGGTGTCGAGATTTTCCCCGGTTTTCCGGCCGCTGAAGGGCTCTGTCAAGTTGGTGGGCGCAGTCTACGTGCGCAGCTCAAAAGTAGTTATGCTTATCAGATAACTTTCTCGCCAGCGCCGGCAACAGTCCAACTATGCCATGTGGCGAAGCGTTGTTTCAGTATGGCACGATGATGTGCCGCGTTCATCCGATGTCTGGGTAACGCGAAGTGCTGCCGGATCGGGCCGAAGCTTGAGAGAAACGCCTGCGTGCGACGCGCATCGCGAAAGCCGCACATCTGGCATTCGCGCCTGCGAGTCGGCTGGTGGCTGTTCTCGGCACGGTTGTTCACCCGTGCAGCCGCTTTGACGAAAACGTGCTTCACATGAGCGAGTTCGGGAATATCAGCCTTCGCCGCCGGAATTGGTAAGGAGCTACCGTCCCTGTGGCGCCTGGGCCTCCTGGTGCCATCATGATAGCCGTTGCACATCTGTGGAAGGGGAAAGTCATGAACGCAATTACCCGTGTTGGTGTTGATCTTGCCAAAAATGCCATGCAGATCCACGCGGTCGATGCTGGTGAACATGTTGTGGTACGTAAGCCATTGCGCGTGAGAATTTCATGAGCTGGTTTGCCAACCTTGCCCCCTGTCTGGTGGCGATGGAGGCGTGCAGCGCTGCGCACTATTGGGCGCGCAAGCTCCGCGGTCTCGGGCACGACGCGCGGCTGATTCCCCCGCAATTTGCGGCTCCTTACCGCAAAGGTGGCGCTGGCGTCAAAAATGACGCCCTCGATGCTGAAGCGATCTGCGAGGCAGCCAGCCGCCCACACATGCGTTTCGTGCCCGTCAAGTCAGCCGCGCAGCAAAGCGTGCTGGTCCTTCACCGCATGCGCACCGGTTTCGTGGAGGAACGCACGGCGCTCGTGAATCGCTTGCGAGGCCTGCTAGCCGAGTTCGGCGTCTTCCTGCCGCAAGGCATCGGTCGGTTCCGAAGCCATTTCGTTGACCGTGTTGAGGATGGCAATAACGAACTCGCCGGTCCGGCCCGTCAGGCGCTGATGCATGGCTGGGCCCAATGGCAGGCGCTGGATGAGCAAATCGGTTGGCTAGACCGGCAGATCACCGAACACGCCAGTCACGATCCACAGACGCAGCGCTGTATGGCCATATGTGGCGTGGGCCGAATCACCGCATCTGCCGTCGTAGCGACCGTGGTCAACGCCCGTCAGTTCAGAAACGGCCGGCAGATGGCCGCCTGGATCGGCCTCGTTCCCAAACAGAACAGCAGCGGCGGCAAACAGCGGCTCGGCCGGATCACCAAACAGGGCAGCGACTACCTGCGCACGCTCCTGTTCCAGGGCGCTCGATCGGCCATTCTCACAGCGCACCGACGCGATGACCGGCTCTCGCGCTGGATCGTCCAGCTGCATGCGCGTATTGGCTACTATAAGACGCTGGTCGCGGTTGCCAACAAGCACGCCCGCATCCTCTGGGCCGTATTGGCCAGGGACGAACGCTTCGATCCATCCCATGCGCCCGCCCGCAATGCAATGGCGGCGCACGCATGAACTACAGAACAGAAAGTGCAATGCCACCATGAATTGACTTCCAGGCGCAGCACGAATCACGCAGGGATAGCGACAGGTCAGACCGACAGCGGGCGAACTCGAGCAGCTATCAGGCGCTACAGTTCTTGTATTCGCCGTCGCCGGAATGGAGTCCCGCTGTGCGGTTAATATCCGGGCCCGGGCGCAGCAATCACAGCGCCCAAACAGGCCGTTTATAGGTTTGCAGTCTGCCTCGTCTGCCCTCATGCTTCCGTGCACGCGCTGACAACACAGGATTCGACGCATGCCCTATTAAACCCAGCTTGCAAGAAACGGAAGCTCCTTATAGATAGCTGCGCAGCTGGTCCGTAACGATCCTGCGCGGCACTGGGTTTGAACGCAGCACTCTGCGGAAGAAGCGCTTTGCCGCAGCCTTGTCGCGCCGCTTTTGCACCAGCACGTCCAGTTCGGCACCATGCTCGTCGACCGCTCGCCACAATAGGTACGGCTCGCCGCGCAGCATCACGAACATCTCGTCCATATGCCATGTACTGCCCGGTTTGGGCCGCGCCGCCTTGGCTCGACGGGCGAATTCAGCACCGAATTTGTCGCACCAGCAACGAATTGTTTCGTACGTGACCACGACGCCACGTTCGAGCAACAACTCCTCGATATCGCGCAGGCTCAGGCTGAACCGGAAATACCAGCGAACCGCGCAGCTGATGACGACCGGAGGGAAGCGGTGGCCGTGATAAAGCGATTTCGTTTTCTTCATCGCTTCATTTTACCGCCGCCTGCCCGTCAACCTGACAGAGCCATTCGCAGTCGTCAAGCGCCTGTGGGGTTTCACCAAGCTGCGCTATCGGGGGCTGGGAAAGAACGCCAGAGACCAGCGCTTCTTGCGCCACCATCGTAGCGTTTACGTAGCCGATATACGGATTTAGAACCATCACGACGCCGATAGAATTTTCCACCAGCGCGGAAAACAAGCTCTCAGTGACCGTGTCGGTGCCGCGCATGATCTCCGGCGGGCAGTGAGCGTCCTGTATCAACGCATTAGGGGTCTTCCGCGATGACGTATGCCGCCGGTACTTCAGCAACCTGTAGGGTTATACCTAGTCTCAACAGTCATTAACAATTGTTAGCGTTTGAGGCATACTCTATACCGATGCTTCAGTGGAGTACCCACGTAGAGAGGAGTTGAGATATGTCAAAGAGTTCGATCGAAGGCCAAGGAGTGCCTGACATCACTGGACAACTTCAAGGGCTCGAAATCAATCAATTTGCGCCGGCTCCGAATGTAGTTGGTTTCCGGTTGCTTAAACTTACGAATCTGTTGAGTCAGCCGTTCTTTAAGCGAATTCATAAGCAGCATGCGATTTCGTTGAACGAGTGGCGTGCGATGGTTGTCTTGGCCAATAAACCGGGTAGCGCTGCGCAGGATATAGCTGAAGCGACCGGTCTTATTGCGATGAATGTGAGTCGCGCAGTGGCCGAATTGCGTAAAGCCGGTCGGATTTCGACTTCGCGCGATCCAAAAAATCATCGTCGCACTCTGCTATGGCTGACGCCAGAGGGTGAGAAATTGTTCTCGGAAATAGCTCCGTATTCGGCCATGAAGGCGCAGGAGTTTTATGGGTCGCTCGGCTCGGAGGAACTGGAGGCTTTTAGCCGACAACTTGAGAGACTGATAAGGAAGGCGGAAGAAATGCTTGATTCTGATGCTGATTGATTAAATCGCCAGTTTCTCTCGCCTTGAGTTTTTGGGTTCATCACTAACAGTGGTACATAGCCGACAGATGCGTATAAACGAACTAGTCGGCAAAAAAGGAGACGAGTAGATGGCTCAAGGTGAGTTGGGATTGCAGATGGATTCTGCATCCAAAACTGCACATAGTGGTGCGCGTTTGGACAGACTGCCGATCGGTCGATTTCATTACCGAACGCTGTTTTTGCTTGGTGGCGGACTATTTGTCGATGCTTTCGACGTATACCTGATGGCAGGTGTTATGGGCGCACTCGTTAAATCCGGGTTCGCAAGCATGGCGCAGGTTGGGCATGTGGTGTCCGCAACCTACGGTGGTTTGGTGGTCGGTGCACTCGCTTCGGGTTATTTCAGCGACAAATTCGGCCGTAAGCTGTGCTACCAGGTAAACCTGGCAATCGTAGCGATCGCTACTCTGGTTACTGCCTTGGTCAATACGCCTGACGCTATGGCGATCTGGCGGTTTACTTCGGGCATCGGCTTGGGCGCAGAAGCTGTCGTGAGCTACGCAACCCTTAGTGAGTTTGTGCCGCCGTCCAAGCGCGGACGCTGGCTTGGCCTGACAGCATTCATCGCCAATACCGCTATCTTCGCGTCGGCTCTGGGTGGTTACTTCTTATTGCCGAGACATGAGGGATGGCGCTGGATGTTTGGCTTGGCATCGGCAGCGGCCTTCATCATCTGGGTTATTCGTTGGAGTTTGAAAGAATCGCCCCGCTGGCTCGAGTCGAAAGGCCGAATCGAAGAGGCTGATACGATTCTCCGCGAAATCGAGTCTGAATATCCTGAGACCACGGTGCTTCCGGGCTATGACGAAACTGCCACGGTGAAATCGGCTAAAAAAGAATTGCCGGCTACCGCTTTGGTCAAGAAGGGACTCCGAGTACCGACGATCATCGGCATCATGTTGGCCATCGTTCAGTTCTCGGCGATCTATGGTCTTCTGGTGTGGTTGCCGTCGTTCTTTGTGAAGCAGGGGCTGTCGCTTTCGACGTCGTTGCAGTATTCGCTGTTTATGTCGGCGGGTGGACCGGTTGGCACAGTGGTCGCGGCATTGCTGGCCGATAAAATCGGGCGACGCAAAGGCGTTGCAGTTTCCTCGGTAGTGGTTGCAGTTTTGGCGGTCCTGTATGCAATGCAGAGCACGCCAGTAGCGGTCGTCAGCGTTGGTTTCTGCTTGTTCATCGCGGTATATGTGACAGCTACGTTTGCATTGGCCGGATATACCTCGGAACTGTTCCCGACTGCGATACGGTCACGTGGTATCGCACTTTGTAACGGCATTGGGCGTATTTGGTCTGTTTATCTACCGTTCTTGGTCGTCGGACTGTTCGCATTCGGAGGTCTGAAGGCGGTCGTCGCGGTCGTCGCGTGTCTTCTGATATTGCAGGCTGTCGTCGTTACCGTATTTGGTCAGGAGACGAATCAAGCTTCGCTGGAAGAACTGGATTCAATCGCAGACAAGCAGGCTTCGGCGTAGTACTCGTCGGATGATTAAGGCCCCGTAAACGGTGGCGCACTTTCCTAACAGAGGTGCGCCATTAAAATGGCCTGTCAGTAACAAATGTGATCAATAGAGACGTGGGTAGTAAAACCGATTATCTGCATAGAGGTTTCACAATGGATTCGATTTCATATCTCTCGCCGACAGGTGTTCTCGGCGTCGGCTTTTCCGAAAATCATTTTCTCGCGGCTATCGCGTCGCGGGATCTGGCGTTCATCGGCTGTGACGCGGGTTCAACCGATGGCGGTCCTGCCAATCTCGGCGGTAATAAGCCGTTCTTTTCGCGTGCGGCGATCAAGCGCGATCTTCGCATTCTCGTCACTGGAGCGCGGTCGATTAACGTCCCGCTGTTCATCGGTTCCTGCGGGGGATCGGGTGGCAACTGGAACCTGAACTGGGTGTGGGAAATCGTTCAGGAGATCGCCCGGGAAGAAAGTCTCCACTTCAAGACGGCGATTATCGAATCGGAAGTTCCGCGTGAAACTCTGATCCAGAAGTATCGCGACGGAAAGATCAGGGCGCTGGACCCGGCACCGGAAATCGACGAATCGGTTTTCAAGGACGCGGACCATATCGTTGCGATGATGGGTGCAGAGGCTTACGTTGCGGCGCTGGAAGGCGGTGCGGACGTCGTGCTGGCCGGCCGCTCGACGGATGCTGCAATCTTCGCGGCTGTTCCCGTTGCAAAGGGCTTCCCAGCTGGTCTTTGCTGGCACGCAGCAAAGATCATGGAATGTGGTGGCGCAGCTGTCGTCACCATGGAAAAGCCGGAAGGCATGATCTGCACCATCACGCAGAAAGACTTCACGCTCGAACCGGTCAGCCCGCAGCAGCAGTGCTCGCCATTGAGTGTTGCTGCCCACGCTTTGTATGAGACGGCTGATCCGTATCGCATGCTCGAACCGGGCGGCGAGATGGATCTGACGAACGCTCAATACGAAGCCGTTGACGAGCGACGTGTTCGCGTTACGGGTTCGCAGTTCAATCCGAAGCCCTACACGGTCAAACTGGAAGGGGCGAAGAAGATCGGCTACCGCGCCATGGTCCTCGGCGGCGTGCGCGACCCGGTTATCCTGGAGCAATTCGATAGCTGGTTCGGCGGTCTCCAGGACCACATCTCCGAAAACATTGAGGCCGTCTACGGTGAATCGATTCGCGGCCAGTATCAGATCGACTACAAGATCTACGGACGCAGCGGCGTCCTCGGCGCACGCGAACCGAGTCCGACGATCGGGAATGAAGTCGGGCTCCTGATGGTTACGCTCGCACAGACGCAAGAAATCGCCTACGCGATCGCTGGCCAAGCCGCTCACATGGTGCTTCACCACTCAGTTCCGCAATGGGAAGGCCTGTTGTCGAATCTCGCCTTCCCGATCGCCCCGCATTTTTGGTCGTTGGGTGAGGCGTATCAATTCGTCCTGAATCACGTGGTTGAACTCGACCACCCGCTTGAACTGCATCCGATCCGTTACGAGGATATTTAATATGGCACGCCTTCGCGATTTGGCAAAACTGATCCGCACCAAGAATGCGGGTCCTTTCCTCCTGACGCTGGACATTATGTTTCCGGATCGTCGCACCTACGATCACGTAGTTGCGAGCAGCGTGATTACGAAGGAATCGATGGCGCAGTTTTTCGGCGTCGATGAAAGCAAGGTCCGGCTATTCAACTACGAGCCGGCGAACGCGATCAAGGTGACAGTGCCGCGTCTGGTGACGAGTGGTGACCCGGCCGATACGGATCTGTTCGGAGGTCAACAGTTCGGGCCTTTGGTCAACGTCGAAGTCCCGGATCTTCCGACTGCTTGACGACTTCCCGTCGAGGTGTGAATCAATTCACACTTCGCTTAAATATTAAGGTGCACTATGACGAAACCCATTCTTCGTGAACTGATTACCGACGCCTACGCCTGGAAGGCCGCAGATCTGCAAAACGATCCTTCGTGGATTTACAAATTCACCGAGTCGGATATCGTGGCTGTCGATACCGCACTCCGGAAGGTCCAAGATCAGGGCCTGTCTTGGGGTTCGTTCGGCAAAGAGCAGTTCGATCTGGGCTCGCTGGGAGCCACATTCGCGGAAATCGACAATCAGATTCGCAATGGGCGGGGATTCGCTCTCCTGCGTGGTTTCCCGGTTGAGCGTTACTCGCTCGACGAACTCAAGACCATCTACTGGGGCGTAGGTGTGCACATGGGTCAAGTGATCTCGCACAACGTTGCCGGCGACTTCGTTGCAGCGGTGACGGATTTAGCACTCAAGGACGACGACCCGAATCGCCGTAACAACACGACGAACCGCATGCTCGACCCGCACACGGACCTCGCCGACGTCGTTACTCTCCTCTGCGTGGAAAAGGCGGGGGAAGGCGGCATGAGTGGCCTGTGCAGCACGGCGGCGATTCACAACCACATCGTTCAAAACCACCCGGAATATCTGGAAGCTCTGTACGAAGGGTTCTACCACGACTACCGTGGCTATGGCCCGAGCCACGACGCGAATGAAGTCACGGCGTCGCCGATTCCGGTGTTCGAGTACAACAACGGTCGTGTCAACTGCGCATTCGCGAAGAAGATCATCGAGACCGGCGCGAAGAAGCGTGGGGTGCCGCTGACTGCAATCCAGCAGGAAGCGATCAACTACGTGCACGATCTCGGCACGCGCGAGGACTTCCTTATCGACATGATGCTGAAGCCCGGCGATATCCAGGTCATCAACAACTTTGCGACCCTCCACTCGCGCTCGGAATACTTCGATCACGAAGACGGCCGCAAGCGCTATCTTCTGCGCATGTGGGTCAACCTCGAAAACAGCGTACAACTGTCGCCAGACTTCGCGGAATTCGTTCGTCGCGGTATCCCGGCAGTGCCGAAGAATGACGCGTAATAACGTTTAATAGAGAAGGAGTCGTCCATGTATCCCGTAACAGAAAAACTGGCGCAATTCAGTTCGGCACTTCGTTTCGAGGACCTGCCCGCTGAAGTCAGTAAACGCGCAAGTCTGCTGTTTATGGACTTGCTGGGTATCATAATCCGTTCGCAAACCTTGGATTCCACTCTCGCACTCGAACAGGGTCTGAGGGACCTGGGCCTTTCAGGTGGTATTTGCCGGGTGCCGGGCAATACCGATATGTGGACTCCTTTCGGTGCAGCACTTCTCGGCGCAGCCGCCGCACACAGCCTGGATTTCGACGACACGCACGCGAAATCACTGCTGCATCCCGGCGCACCTGTGATTCCGGCTGCTTTGGCGGCGGCCCAGATGGTAGGCGCTACGACCCGCGAACTCCTGGCGGGCATCGTCGCCGGTTATGAGGTAATGATTCGCGTCGCCTATGGTGTGAACCCCACCAAGCATTCGGAGCGCGGCTTCCACCTCACTGCAACTACCGGCGTATTCGGCGCGGTGGCCGCCGCAGGCAATATCCTGAAACTCACCCCAGAGCAAATGGGCCACGCGTTCGGAACGGCTCTCAGCGAGTCGGCGGGCACGGGCCAGTTCTCGGTGAACGGCGCATGGACGAAACGTTTCCACGTGGGCCATGCTTCGGCTGGCGGTCTCATGGCCGCAGTTCTCGCCCGCAGCAACTACACCGGAGCGACACAGGCATTCGAAGGCCGTGAAGGTTTCTTCAACGCATACTCGCCCGAACCGAATCCGGCAGCGGCGTTGGCCGGTCTCGGCGAAGTGTGGGAAATCATGTCGTCGGGCGTCAAACCCTATCCGTGCTGCCGTGGCATCCACGCGCCTTTAGATGCAGTGTTCAATCTCCTTAGCAAGCATCAGATCGATGTGCGCAATATCGAAACCGTCCGCGTGGGCATGGCTGACCGTAGCGTTGCGGTTGTCGGAAATCCGCAGGAACGCAAGCGTAATCCGCGGAACGTGGTCGATTGTCAGTTCTCGACGCACTTCTGCGTCGCCGCTGCGCTCGTGACTGGCACTTTCGGCTGGGACAGTTACGAGGCGGGCCTGAAAAACGGAACGATTCGCGCACTGATGCAGCGTGTGGACGTGTTCGAAGACGAGGAATGCAATCGGAACTTCCCTGGTGCTTTCTCGGCGGTCGTCGAGATTCACGACAAGAATGGCGACGTCCTGCGCGAGTTCGTATACGAGCCGAAGGGCGAGCCCACGACCATGTTCTCGAACGAGGAATTGCGTGCGAAATTCACGTTGCTCGTCACTGAACGGTTGGGCGCAGATAACGAAAAGGCGTTGTTCGAAGCCATTCACAACATGGCTCAGGATAAAAAAGTCGGGGCGCTTCTCGACGCCACTAAACCCGTGATCAGCCACTAAGGGGAATGCACATGACGGACCAGGTGATCAATGAACAGACGTTGAGGACCGAACTCGCAGGCTGCTATCGCATTTTCGCGATGCTTGGGTGGACAGAGCTGATCTACAACCACATTACGGTGCGCATCCATGGTCCGGAATCGTATTTTCTGATCAATCCATTCGGCCTCCACTATAGTGAGGTCACGGCTTCGAATCTGGTGAAGATCGATCTCGATGGTCAGATCATCGGCGAATCGAAGTACCGGCCTAACCCAGCCGGATTCGTTCTGCACTCCGCAATCCATCGCGGAATCCCTGACGGACACTGTGTAATGCACACGCATACGACGGCAGGATCGGCCGTTTCCTGCTCGCGGCAAGGTCTCGTGATGAATAACTTCTATGCGGCCCAACTTTACAATCGGGTGGCGTATCACGATTTCGAAGGCATCACGGTTCATGCCGAAGAAGGCCCGCGCGTCGTGCAGTCCATCGGCGCCGCGAATGCGGTCATCCTTCGCAATCACGGATTGCTAAGCATTGGGAACACGATCCCCTTGGCCTTCAGCTATCTGTGGACCCTACAGCGCGCTTGCGAAGTTCAATTGGCCACTGCAGCGCTCGGCGAATCCATTCCCGTTCCTGAATCGATTTGTCTTCAAGCAAGTCAAGACGCATTACAGTTCGATCCTCGCTATGGCGGCGGTCGCGATGTGTTTGACGCATTGATTCGACAGGTTGACAAGATTGATGCGTCCTGGCGCGAGTGAGGGCCAACGGATGAAGATCACAATTCACGGGCTGGGTGCCGTCGGCGGTCTTATGGCTGCAAAACTGGCCGGTGCCGGGTATGAGGTGAGCGCTATCGCTCGAAATGAAACCTACGACACGGTGAAGCGTCAGGGTTTGACTCTGATCGAAACCGTCGATGGGGAAGAGCGTCGCACGTCACACAATGTCAATGTGGTGCGTACGCCTGCGGAACTCGGTCCTCAGGACCTCGTGATCGTCGCATTGAAAACTACCGGCCTTGAAGCCGTTGCGCCGCAAATCGCAGCAACGGTCGGTCCGGAGACGACGGTCCTGTCTGCCATGAACGGCATACCTTGGTGGTTCGCTCACGGACTGCCCGAGCCTGCTGGATCGCTCAACCTATGGTCGCTTGATCCATCAGGTGTCGTTGGTGCGTCTATTTTGACATCCTCTGTGATTGGTTCGGTCGTGCATCTTTCAGCGACTGCCCCCAATCCGGGAACCATACGTCGTATCGCGGGCAATGGAATTGTTATCGGTGAACCCGGAGGTGGCGAAGCTTCTCAGCGTGTAAAAAAAATCGCAACGTGTTTACGCGACGCTAATTTCGATGTCGAAGAAACTGCTTTGATTCAACGCGAGATATGGTTCAAGCTATGGGGCAATATGACTGTGAACCCGATTTCAGCCATTACGGGCGCAACGGGGGACAAAATTCTTGCTGATCAGTACGTGCGAGAGTTCATGTCAAGTTGTATGGTCGAAATGGCCAATATTGGCAGTTGCATCGGACTACCAATTGGCGCAAACCCTGAAGATCGACACGCAGTCACTGCTTCGTTGGGCGCATTTAGGACTTCTATGCTTCAAGATTCCGTCGTGGGAAAACCACTGGAGCTTGACGCCTTGATTTCTGTACTGGTTGAAATCGCTTCGCAGGTTGGTGTGGAAGTTAAGAATATCAAGGCATTGCTGGGTATTTCGCGACTCTATGCTAGATCGAAAGGCTTGTATCCAGAATAACTCTTACGTAATAGACCTAATTCTGGCTGAAGGCGTAGGGTTAATCCAGCAGTAAAACTACTAAATGGAGACACAGCAGTATGAAGAAAATGCTTCTCGCAATTGCATTGTTGCAAGTACCGGTTTTTGCATTCGCACAAAGCTCGCTGACGCTTTACGGTATCCTCGATGCGGGTATCACCTACGTCAACAATCAGAAGGGCAAGTCGGTCGTGATGAGCGACTCGGGGATTCTCCAGGGTAACCGTTGGGGCTTCCTCGGCAAAGAAGATCTCGGCGGCGGCCTGAAGGCCGTGTTCAACCTCGAAAGCGGCTTCAACCTCAGCAACGGCGCGATGGGGCAAGGCGGTCTTTTGTTCGGTCGTACGGCGTACGTGGGTCTGGACTCGGAAAAAGCCGGTGTCCTCACTTTCGGCCGTCAATATGACTTCATGACGGACTTCATGGTCGAGAACTCGGCAGCGGCCAACGGTACGACGGCAGTTGCATTCCACCTGTTCGACGCGGACCGTCTGGCAGGTGAGCAGCTGAACAACACGGTCAAGTACGTCAGCCCGACGTGGGGCGGCATCTCGTTCGGTGCCCTGTACGGCTTCAGCAACGTCGCTGGCGGCTTCGCCGGAACGGATGCAGCTCCTCGTGCCTCCAGCTTCGGCCTCAAGTTCGCTCAAGGACCGCTCGTGCTTTCAGCGGCGTACACCGCCGTCACCGGTATGACTGGTTCGCTGGCGACGATTACACTCGGCGGACACAGCCAACGCGTCTGGGCAGTTGGCGGGCGCTATCGGTTCGACAAGCTCAAGGTGTTCGGCAACGCGACATCGACGCTGGTCCGGGCAACCGCCGCAGGCAATAACGCGACGATCAACAACTACGAGGCGGGCGCGACCTACTTCGTGACACCGGCCGCTACGCTGACGGGCAGCTATACGTATTCGACCTACGCGAGCCACGGCTACAACCAGCTCAATACGACTGCGCATTACTTCCTGTCCAAGGAAACGGACGTCTATCTGGCCGTCAACTATCAGCACACGAACAACCAAGCCATGGGCGCCGGTATGTTCCTGGACACGACGCCGGGTACCCTCATCGGCTACTCTTCGACCGAAAACCAGGTCGGCGTGCGCGTCGGTCTTCGTAAGAGATTCTGAGAAGGGTAATCGTCCCGATCAGCGTCTGGTTCACCTGCCGCAGTTCAGCCTGCAGTTGCTGAACCTCGGCAGCCTGCCAAGTTATCAGCAGGCCATCGACCAGCGACTGGATCCCTGAGCCAGCACGTCAGGTCGCGGCATCCTCAAGGAACGGCGCGGTCGTGGACGGTCGTGGGTGTCATTGGCGTTCTGAAAGTCGTTTAAATCTGTCGGTCTGAAATCCACCTCTTCGCTGGTTTTCTTCGGGTTCGTCTATTTATCAAGGACGTGACTCTTCTTGCGCATTTTCTTCGTTCATCCTAGGCGTTTTCTTCCTTTATTGGTCCCGTTTGTCGGGATCAACCGGTTAAGGTTGCTCGCGGGTGGTGGCGCATGATCGGCGCAAGGGGGCCGATCATGAAACGCCAACGACAACGGCAGTGTTCCGGTTGCGGAGCGTTGTTCCGCCCGGACCCGCGCAACGTCAGACACCAGCGGTATTGCAGCGCCCTCGCGTGCCGTCAGGCGAGCAAGGCGGCCAGTCAGCGCCAGTGGCTTTCCCAATCTGAGAATCAGGACTACTTCCGCGGCCCGCAAAACGTCGCGCGGGTGCAGCGCTGGCGCGAACAGCATCCAGGATACTGGCGGCGTTCAGGTGTGCGGGAGGGCGGTGCGTTACAAGATGACTCCTGCGTGCAAGCCATTGAAACAAAAGAGGAATCGCCATTCTTAACGGGCGATGCGTTACAAGATGTCCTGTCGGCGCAACCCGCCGTGCTGATTGGGTTGATCGCCCATCTGACTGACAGTGCGTTACAAGAAGACATCGCGCTGAGCACCCGGCGCCTGCTACAACTGGGACAGGACATTCTGAGCGGGAGACGCGAGCATGGTGATCAAGCGGGTCATCTGCCCTGAGCGGATCCGGCAGGTTCCGGCGCAGTTCAGCTGGATCGATCACCGGCTGGTGCGCGAGCGGTATATCGAGCGCTGTGACGCCTGTGCTGCCGCGCTGTACCTGTTTCTGGTCACCGTTGCTGATGCCCAGGGCCTGAGCTACTACGCGGACACGTCGCTTGCGCAGCGGCTGTCGATGGCCCCGGCGCGCCTGTCGATGGCGCGCAGCGATCTGGTGCGTATCGGCCTGATCGCCTGGCAAAGGCCGCTGTATCAGGTGCTGGCGCTCGATACACCGCCGCCGGAGTCGGCGCCGCCCGCGCCTGCTCAAGCCGACGTGGCGACCCATCTGGAGCGGCTGCACGCGGCGCTGGGCAAACGCCATGCTTGATTACGAGACGTACTGCAGGATCCGCGACTGCCATGACCGGCAGCATCTGACGATCACGCAGACGGCGCGCGCGCTCGGGCTGCATGCGCAAACGGTGGCGAAATGGATCAGGGCGGGCGCGTATCAGCCGCGCCGCTCGCCACGGCGCGCGAGCCGGCTCGATCCGTTCAAGGCGCAGGTGGTTCGCTGGCTCGATGCGCATCCGTATAGCGTTCAGCAGGTCTTCCAGCGCCTGCGCGAAGCGGGCTTCGAAGGCGGCTACACGATTGTGCGCGACTATGTGAGCGCAATCCGCCCACCGCGACACGAGGCGTTCCTGAAACTTGCCTTCACTCCCGGGGAGTGTGCCCAGATTGATTGGGGCGAATACGGCACGATTGATGTGGGCTCGACGCGCCGGCGACTGTCGTTCTTCGTCATGGTGCTGTGCTATAGCCGCCTGATGTATGTCGAATTCACCGTGTCGCAGACGATGGAGCACTTCCTCGCATGCCATGAGCACGCGTTCGCAGCCTTCCATGGTTGCCCGGCCAGGGTGATGGTGGACAATCTGAAGTCAGCGGTACTGCAGCGCCTGGTGGGCGAGGCGCCGGTGTTCAATCCGCGCTATCTGGATGCGGCGCGTCACTGGGGATTCGACATCGTGGCCTGCAATGTAGGAAAAGGCAACGAAAAAGGACGGGTCGAAAATGGTGTAGGTTACGTCAAGAAAAATCTCCTCAACGGGCTTGAGCTCGCCGGGTTCAGCGCGATCAACCCCGCGGCCCAGCTCTGGCTCGAGACCATCGCCAATGTGCGTATACACGGTGAGACGCACCAGCGCCCCGTCGATCTGTTTGCAGCCGAGCAGGCGCATCTGAAACCGCTGAATCCATCAGCCTACGATGTCGCACGCATTGTGACGGTGCGTGCCAGCAAGCAGTTTCGCGTGGCGCTGGACACCAACCATTATTCCGTGCCGGCCCGGTATGCGAGTGCGCGTGTGACGCTCAAGGCATATCCCGAGCGGGTCTGCATCTACCACGACAACCAGCTGATCGCCCGACATGTGCGAAGCTACGATCGCCATCAGGATATTGAGGATCCCGAACATCCCAAGGCACTGCTCGCACAACGCCGCAATGCCCGGGAACAGCGGCTGATGATGCAGTTCCTGAAACTGGGCCCGCATGCCCAGGCCTATTACGACGGACTCGATCAACGACGTACCAATGCGCGACAGCACGTGCGAAAGATCATCGCATTAAGCGAGATCTACGGCGTCGAGGCGGTCGGGCGTGCCATGCGTGATGGGCTTGCGTTTCACGCCTTCAGTTGCGAGTACATCGCCAACATTCTGGAGATGAAAGCCCGGCAGATTCCCGAAGTCGGCGCGCTGCACCTGGTCCGCCATCAGGATCTGCTGGACATCGAACTCGCGCAACCGGATCTCTCGCACTACGGACCGGAGGAGCCCCATGACGAAAGCTGAACACACCACCATGCACCAGCGCAAACCCGCCATCGATACGTTGCCTGCACAACTCACGGAACTACACCTGAGCTACGTGCTGCAACATTACGAGGCACTGGCTGGCGACGCGGGCGCGCAGCACTGGTCGCATGTCGACTATCTGGCCCACCTGATCGAGGGCGAAGCGCATCGTCGCGAGGATCGTAGTATCGCCCGGCGCATCGCCCTGGCCCGTTTCCCGATACTCAAGACGCTCGACCAGTTCGAATGGAGCTGGCCCACCCACATCAACCGGCTGCAGATCCAGAACCTGTTCCGGCTGAACTTCATCGAAGAGTCGGCTAACGTGATCTTCCTCGGCGGCGTCGGGCTCGGCAAGAGTCACCTGAGTATTGCGCTCGGACATACCGCGTGCCTGCGCGGCTACCCGGTGCTCTTCGCTAACGCGGTGGATATCATTAACTCGGTGAACGCCGCCTATGCGCATGGCGGCCTCAAACGCGAATTGCGCCGCTACGTCAAACCGCGCCTGCTTATTGTCGATGAACTGGGATATTTACCCATCGATAAACAGGGTGCCGACGCGCTGTTCCAGATCATCAGTCAACGATATGAAAAGAGCGCAACCATCATCAACTCCAATCGTGCCTTTAAACACTGGGCTGAGATCTTCAACCACGACACCACGCTCACCTCCGCGTTGCTCGATCGCATCCTTCATCACGCCGAGACTGTCGTCATCGAAGGCAAAAGCTATCGGATGAAAGACCAGATCGACCCTGATCCTGCCGCTTGACCGTCTTCAGCATAGTGAGTTTCAAACCGTCCGTTTTGCGTGACATTCGCGCCGCTCCTGACAGTGGGCAGCCAGGGTGTCTTGTTGAGCCCCATTTCAGCCTGCGCTGCACGAGAGATCCCTCCTATTCAGGGAGGCAACCCACCCTTCGCAGATTCGTATAATCTTTCAATTGCCTTGCATATTTATGTCAAACAGGATTTAATGAGGCTGTGTGCATTCCTGATTGTTCGGCCAGCTTGTTTCAGATTGCCGGTAGCCATCTCCACCCGGCAGCGAACGGCGATTGGGCGGATTCGGCAGCGCTCGCGGCATCGACTGAGTGCGTCGCTTCATAGGCGTACTGCCGACGCCCGATTGTCCCTTTCCGACTTCGGTCGAGCGGCCGTAGATGGCCGAACCCGGTCCGACTTTGAACCAGCGGAGTGGATCGCCTTTGATCGGTCCGTGCCGCGCAGAAGTCGACCCCTTGCGGGCATCGGCAAACTACTTCGAATGGTCGAACTTTGCCGGGTTGCAGTCACTCAACCTGCGGTTTCCGTGTCAATGAGTCGTCTCGCACGGACACGACGAACAGGACCTGATTGCTCTCATCGGCTCTGGTGCAAATAGCGCGGGGACGAATCGGTTAAGGTGTCGGTCTGAACGAATTGAGAACCGCCGATGAGCAAGCTGAAGAGTCTGGAGGAACTGTTCGCGGGCCGTCATTTTGACCGCGATGTGATCATTCTGTGTGTTCGCTGGTACCTGCGCTACAAGCTTAGCCTGCGCGATCTGGTCGAAATGATGGCGGAACGGGGGCTGTCGCTGGCGCACACGACGATCCTGCGCTGGGTGCGTCGCTTTGCGCCGGAATTGGTCAAACGGTGGAACCGCTTTTGCAGATCCACCGGCCAGTCGTGGCGTGTCGACGAGACTTACCTCAAGCTGCGCGGCAAGTGGGTCTATCTTTATCGTGCGGTGGATCGGGCTGGTCAGACGGTCGACTTCATGCTCAGCGCCAGGCGCGACGTGAAGGCGGCAAAGGCGTTTTTCAGGAAGGCAATCAAACATCAAGGCCAGCCACCGAAGACTATCACGCTTGATGGCTACGCCGCCTCGCACCGCGCCGTGCGCGAGATGAAGGCCGATGCCTTGCTGCCGGAGGACACGAAGGTCCGATTCTCGAAATATCTCAATGCTATGGTCGAGCAGGACCACCGCAACATCAAGTCCCGGACGAAAGTCATGCTCGGCTTCAAACGTTTCCGGAACGCAGCGATCACTCTCTCAGGTATTGAACTGGTACACCGTATTCGCAAGGGCCAATTCAGCCTCGCGAAACTCCGCCTCAAAGATACCGCTGCGCCCGCAATCTGGGTGGCCGTCCTGTCTGCCTGATCAGGTATCCTTTATAGACAAAATATCTCGTCAATATCGCCTATTTGCACCAGAGCCGTCATCGGTAAGTTCGAATAAGCGGCCTGTACCCGCTGGCCTTGATCGCCAAACCGTTCTCGAAGACTAACGGTTGCCTTCTCTTTCGTCACATTCCTAGGAAGCTATTTCTTAGAGCCGACGAAAACTCTGCGCTAGCCTGAAGAATTCCTTAATGCTAGGGGTGTTCTTCCGGTTCTCCCGGCACGCGACATATTCCGTGAACTGCAGTTCCGGATCGTTAATCCGGATGCCAGCAATGTGCGCGTCGTCGTTTGGGAATTCAATCTCGCTCATGACCGAAATTCCCATGCCCGACGCTACGGCCTCACGGATGGCTTCCCGACTGTCCATTTCCATCGTGTTCTGAACCAGAATTCCGGCGCGTTCCAAGCTCCTGGTCAGGAGTTGACGAGTCAGGGAGGTGGGCTCGCGCATGATGACCCGCTCATTCGCGAAATCGGTGAGATCCATGGCCTCCTTTCTCGCGAGCGGGTGGGTTCTGGGGATGACGGCGACTAGCGCGTAGCGGATCCATGGTTCCGTATAAAGCTGGGTATGTGGCGCGCCCAACGCGGCCACGATCGCCACGTCCGTTTCGTAATTCAGTAGATCCTGGGTTACGTTCCTCGCGTTGCCAGTATGAAGAGAAACCTTAAAGTCGGGGTGTAGTTCCATGAAGCTTGCGAGCACCGACACGACGTGCTTCGGGCCGTCGGCTCCGACCTTCAACCTGCCGGCCTGCAACTTTTGGCTGCGGTTGAGCAGGCCGTCGATCTGCTCCTCGTGTCGGAAGAACTCCCTGCATTGCGCGAGTACCGCTTCGCCCGTGTCGGTCGGTACAACAGTGCGCCCCCGGCGGTCCAGCAACCGGATGTCGTAGGTTTCCTCGAGCTCCTTCACATGGCTCGAAAGCGTGGATTGGCTGACGTTCAATACTTGGGCTGCCCGAGTAAAGCTCCGCTCAGTCGCCACGGCATAAAAGGCTCGCAGGTACAGGTAGTTCACGTGTATTCCCCTTCATTCAATCGACCTGGTCAATATTTGCTATACATATTGCCCATAATCTATCGACTGGGTCAATACTTGACATGCAAATTACATATTTGACAAATAAAATCGGCTACGCAAATCCCACCATAGCTCTGATGTTGCAGCTTTCGGGGTGGGGATAGACGAAACGCTATAAGAGGAAGAAATCATCATGAAAAGGCACTGGCTTAAGGCTCTTTGGATTGCCGCATCGATTACCACCGCTGGAACGGCGCTCGCGGAGCCGACCGAGTTGACGGTCTACACGGCGTTCGAGACCGATGACCTCAAGGCATACAAGCAGGCTTTCGAGGCGAAATACCCCGACATCAGAATCAACTGGGTGCGCGACTCGACCGGCGTTATCGCAGCCAAGCTGCTGGCGGAAAAGGGCAACGAGCACGCCGACGCGATCTGGGGCCTGAGCGTGACCGATGTCGAGCAGTTGAAGAAAGATGGTGTCATTGCGCCGTACACGCCAGCTGAAGCCCAGAAAATTCCGGCCAAGTTTAAGGATAGCGACCAGCCTCCTTCATGGGTCGGTACCAACGGTTATGTAGCAGCCATCATCTACAACACGGTAGAGGGCAAGAAAAAGAACATCCCGCAGCCCACCACGTGGGAGGACCTGATCAAGCCTGTGTACAAGGGGCAGATTGTGATGCCCGATCCGGCATCGTCAGGTACAGGGTTTCTGTGTCTTTCCGGGTGGATTCAGGCTTGGGGCGAGGCCAAAGCATGGGCCTACATGGACAAACTGAACGAGAACATCAGCCAATACGCCCATTCCGGCAGCGCGCCGGCTGTCCAGGCGGGGCGAGGTGAGGCCGTTGTCGGTATCGCTTTCGAATTACGCGGCGCACGCTTGCTGCAGGATGGGGCTCCGATCACGGTGACGCTGCCGACGGATGCACTGGGGTGGGATCTGAACGCGGTTGCGGTCATCAAGGGCTCCCCGCACCTTGCCGACGCCCAAAAGCTGGAGGACTGGGCGACCTCGGAAGAGGCAATGAAGCTCTATGGGAAATCGCGCGTGGTGATCGCAATGCCGCAGTACGGCGCGAAGCTTGATGGCCTGCCCGCCGACGAGACAGGCCGCTTGCTAGTCCAGGACTTCGGGTGGGCAGCGAAAAACCGTGAGCGGATCATCCAGGAATTCGAGAAGCGCTACGGTGCCAAGGCCCAGCCCAAGAGCTGATTGTCCCCTAGCCGATCTTTCGAATCTTTAATTATCTCTGTCCATAGGGAATCCAGCATGTCTACGGTGTCAGTTCGTTCCAGGCTCGGTCATGGGCGCGTAAGCGGATCGCCCCTCGTACTGATCACCTTGACGGCTTTCCTTACGCTTTTCTCAATATTGCCACTGGTGTTTGTCTTCTGGCGAAGCCTGCAGTCCCGGGACGGGGCTTTCGTCGGATTGAGAAATTACCAACAATATTTCGAGGGCGGCGGGGCATATCACATCATTTCCAACACGCTGACCATTGCTGTTGTCAGTACCGTGCTAACGATTGTTCTGGCCTATCTGTTTGCGCTCTGCCTGACTCATACCTGCGTGCGCTTCAAGGCGCTGTTTAGAGGCGGTGCGCTGCTGCCGTTATTAACCCCAACGTTGCTGTCAGCTATGGCCCTGACCCAGTTGTTCGGCACGCAGGGCTACCTGAACGGTTTGATGATGGGGCATTCAATCTACGGCCCAATAGGCATTATCGTCAGCATGACGATTTCCCGCTTCCCCCATGTTTTCCTTCTCATCAGTACGGCTATTACCTTATCGGACAGTCGACTCTATGAGGCGGCAGAGTCGCTGAAGTCCGGCCGGTTCAAAGCTTTCCTGACGATCACACTGCCTGCAACCAAGTATGGGCTGATCAGCTCAAGCATCGTCTGCTTCACGCTGTGCGTGACCGATTTCGCCATTCCCAAGGTAATCGGAGGCGAATATGCAATGCTGGCCACTGAAATCTACAAACAGGTCGTCGGTCAGATGAACTTTCAGACGGGAGCGGTGGTCAGCATGGTCATGTTCATGCCGGCGCTGGCGGCCTTCTTCGTTGACCGCTACGCGCGCAAACGCCAGCAAGTCGCGCTGACCTCGAAATCTGTGCCTTTCGTTCCCCGCCCGAGGGCAGGGCGCGATGCTCTTGCGCTGGCCTATTGCGTTCTGGTATCGATCGTGATGGTGGCCATGATCGCCATTCCGGCTTATGCCTCTTTTGTCAAGTTCTGGCCATACAACCTGGGCTTGACCTTGCGCAACTACCACTTCGACCAATTCGACGGTGCCGGGTGGCAAAGCTACTTCAATTCGCTGCGCATGGCGATTCTGGCGGCAACTGCAGGGACCGTGCTGACGTTCTCGGGAGCTTGGCTGGTCGAGAAGTCGACGGCACCCCGGTGGCTGCGTGATACCTACCAATCGATGACCTTGCTGCCACTAGCCGTACCGGGTTTGGTGCTCGGGTTGGCAATGCTGCTTTACCTGAATGCGTCTGGCAATCCGCTAGGGGTTCTGTATGGGACGATGAGCATTCTGGTCATCACCACGATCATTCACTACTACACGGTTAGCCATTTCATAGCAACGACTTCCCTGCGTCAACTCGACCCCGAGTTCGAGCTGATCTCGGACTCTCTTAAGGCGTCCAGGATGCAGGTACTCCTTGGGGTGACCTTGCCGCTATGCGTGCCGGCACTGCTGGATACCTGGATCTATCTGTTCCTGAGTGCGATGAACACGGTATCGGCAGCGATATTTCTATACAGCCCGCACACCATGCTTGCGTCGGTGGCAGTGGTCAACATGGACGATGCCGGATCGTATGCGCCTGCGGCGGCGATGGCCACCACCATGGTTGCCACGTGCATTGTCATGCGGATCGTCCACCTTGTGGTCAGTTCGGCCCTTGCCAGAAAGACGCAGAAGTGGCGCGGCTCATGACGGCTGGCTAGGCCGCATTCCAGACCATATGTAGTGCGCTTGTTTATATGATAAGTATGCCTAATGTTTATTGGAAATGTCATGCGAAATAGTGTTGATCGGGCCGAGGTGGTGATCGTCGGTGGCGGGTTGCTTGGCACTTCAGCCGCCTATCACCTGACTCGGGCGGGAGTGACCGACGTTCTGCTGCTGGAGCGCGGCGAGCTGGCCACGGGGGCATCCTGCCGCCCGGCAGGTTTTCTCAATCACACGCGCTCGGATGTCAGCACGATCAGGATGATTGGCCGGACCCGCGCGGCGATCAAGGAGCTGGAGCAGATCCTCGGCGAGTCGATTGGCTTCCACCAGCATGGCTGCGTGCGCGCCGCGTTCAGTGAGTCGCGCGAGGAGGAAATGCGCGCGCTCGAGTCTGTCATGCGTGGAGCCGGGCTGAATGTCCACGAGATCGACCGGCAGGAAGCTACCGCGCGCGTGCCTTGGCTGAAATTGGACGAGGCGCGGCGCACGATTTTCGTGCCCGAGGATGGTTACGCGGATGGGGCACTGCTGGCGTCGGCCTATGCACGCGCCGCGCGCCTAGCGGGGGCAAGGATTCAGCGAGGGATCGAAGTCACGGGTCTCCTGCAGGAGGGCGGCGAGGTAAGCGGCGTGATGACCTCGAAGGGCGTCGTGCGTGCGCGCTGGGTCGTCTGCGCCGCAGGTGCCTGGGAGATGGCGTTGGCCGCTTCGATCAATTTCGGATTCCCAGGGGCGCCGACCCGTAGCCATTACTGGATCACGGCGCCAGATGGTACGAGCACGGCGGGTCAACCGAATGTCTATTTGCCGGACTTCCGGGCCTACATGCGTCCTGAAGTCGGTGGCCTGCTGATTGGTCTGCAGGAGCCGCTGTCGAGAACCTACGATCCCATGCAACTGGAGCCGGACATGAACGACATGAATCTGGTCGACGAGACGGCCGACACCGATATGTTGCTCGAACATGCAGGCGCGCTGAAATCCGTTGCGCCGCGCATCGAGGAGTGGGGTTTCGCGCATCACATCAGCGGACTGTCGGTTTACACCCCGGACGGAAAATTCGTCGTGGGCCGACCGGCTGGCACCGAGGGACTCGTCGTGGCCGGTGGTTGCTGCGGTTCGGGACTGGCTGGCTCGGGTGGATACGGCGAAGTCGTGGCCAGCATCATTACCGGTCAGCCGAGCGAGATCGACGCCAGCGTCTATGAGCCGAACCGCTTCGGCGTAGTAGACCCGACCAGTCAGGCGTTCCGGGATCGCTGTGCAGTTGCTCGTGCAGGTAAGAGTCGGGGCAACCTGCCGCCAGGAAATAAGTGAGCTACAAGTTGCGGAGCCAGTCTGTGAAACAGGATCTTTTCATGAATACGATGCCCGGGCACCTCGCTCGTAGCGATTATCTCGTGGTACGCGACCTGTGGAAGCGCTACGGTGACTTCGCTGCGCTCAAGAATATCAACCTAGAGATCGGTGAGGGGGAATTTGTCTGCTTTCTCGGCCCGTCGGGCTGTGGGAAGACGACTTTGTTACGCGCCATAGCGGGGCTGGATCCACAGTCCACGGGAACAATCAGCCAGGCGGGCCGTGACATTTCTCATCTGCCGGCCTCACGGCGCGACTACGGCATCGTATTTCAGTCCTACGCACTCTTTCCGAATCTCACCATCACGAAGAACGTCGCGTTCGGACTGGAAGCAACAAAGCAGCCCCGCGATGCCATATCCCGGCGTGTGAGCGAGTTGTTGAAACTGGTGAGCCTCTCGGACCATGCGCAGAAATATCCGGCTCAGCTTTCCGGCGGACAGCAGCAACGGGTGGCGCTCGCACGCGCGATGGCAACATCTCCCGGGTTACTGCTGCTTGACGAACCGCTGTCTGCTCTTGACGCAAAGGTCCGCGTCCATCTCCGGCATGAAATCAAGGAACTGCAACGCAAGCTCCGTGTTACGACGATCATGGTCACGCACGACCAGGAAGAAGCGCTTGCGATGTCGAACAGAATTGTGGTGATGAACCATGGGGTGATTGAGCAGGTAGGCACACCACAGGAAATCTACTGCGAACCTCGAACTCTCTTCGTCGCCAGTTTCATTGGCGAAGCTAACCAATATCCAGCCAGTACCCGCGATAGTCGGTCTATCGCAATCGGTGATCTGGTCTTGCAATGCCGTCCGCATGAACTCGGCGCGGGTGTGCGCGCCACGGTAGTCATACGGCCTGACGATGTTGTCATCCACGATGCCTCGGAAAACAAGGCGGAATCTGCAGGAAATAACGTGCTGGAGGCCCAGATCGAGTCGATGGAATTTCTCGGATCGTTCTGGCGTATCAGGATGCGCTGCAAGCAGCTACGCAATTGGCTGCTAGTAGTGGATTGTCCGATCGAAGCGCAGCGCCGCTGGAATCTTGTTGAAGGCGGCCAGATCGCGGTGACTTTTCCGCGGGACCGCCTGCTCGTTTTCAAGCAGGAAGACGAGTAGGTTTTACGCATCTCCTTACACAACTCGACGCTTCCGGAAACGATGACGGAGTAACAAAGCTGTCAGAAGGGGGTTGTTAACAATGCGGATTTCGCGTTTATTCTCGGATTTTCGGCATGAAGATCCGAGACGACGCGGGAGCATGGGTGGACGAGGAATTTGAGACGCTGGATCTGGGTGATCCACGGCGAGACCGGCGCGCGAAGGAGCTGGTCAAACGGTTCGCCAGCCGACCCACGGCCAGCATTCCGGGCGCGTGTGAAGGCTGTCGTACGGCGCGCGGGCGATTACGGCGGGCGGCCTGATGTCGCTGCCGAAGCTGGTGTTCCCGGGTGGCGCGCTGGTCGGCGACGACGCGGGCTTCCTGAACGCGTCGCGGATCAAGGGTTCGCATGCGGCGATCAAGACCGGCATGCTGGCCGCCGAAGCCGCCTTCGATGCGGTACAGGCCGGACGCCAGGCCGATGAACTCACCGCCTATCCGGAAAGTTTCAAGACTTCGTGGCTGCACAGCGAGCTGCATCGCGCGCGCAACTTCAAGCAGTGGATGAGCAAGGGGCTGTACCTCGGCACGCTGATGGTCGGCATCGAGCAGAAGCTGCTGGGCGGCAACGTGCCGTGGACGCTGCATCATCAGCATTCCGATCACGAGATGCTCAAGCCCGCGTCGCAGTGCAAGCCGATCACGTATCCGAAGCCGGATGGCAAGCTGACCTTCGACCGTTTGTCTTCGGTGTTCATCTCGAACACGAACCACCAAGAAAATCAGCCAGCGCACCTGACGCTGAAAGACCCGTCGGTGCCGGTCAGCGTGAACTGGCAGACCTATGCGGGTCCGGAATCGCGTTATTGCCCGGCAGCCGTGTACGAGTTCGTCAAGAACGACGACGGCAGCGAACGCCTCGTCATCAATGCGCAGAACTGCGTGCATTGCAAGACCTGCGACATCAAGGATCCGACCCAGAACATCGTGTGGGTCACGCCGGAAGGTGGCGGCGGCCCGAACTATCCGAATTTGTGAGGGAGCGTTAGTTAAGAACCTTGGGTAGCGTTTCGGAGGCGCGTCGGAGCCGGTCGAGGAACACGGGGGGCGTCTGCGCCTGACTCCTTTCATGATTGAAGTCTGATTCAGTGGTATTACTGACAGGTGCATCAAATAGTGCGCAACTGATCAAGCGGCGTAGCGGACATGTTTTTCTTTGAACAGGTTGCGAATCACGTGAGGTTCCTTTTGTCGACGATGCAGGTGGCTGCGGATATGCCGGATCATTTCCTGTTTGTTGGCCGGACGGCTCTTGCCCAGCGCGTTGGTTTTCACGTCCTGATTCAACAACTCGTCCGGGTTCAACTCGGGACAGTAGCCTGGCAACCGGATCAGACGGAGGCGATCCGCGTTTTCGGCGGCGAACTTTCTGGCGGCAACGGACCGGTGGACCGGATGACCATCGACGATCAGGTAGATCTTGCGCGTTGCCTGTTTGATCATGCGCTTCATGAACTCGATGAACGTCGCATTCGTGAACGTGCCCTCGAAGACCATGAAGCTCAGTTCGCCGCGGTTCGTGATCGCCGAAATCATGTTGCAACTGAAACGCTTTCCAGTCGCCCGCACCACCGGTGTTTCGCCCTTCAAGGCGAAACTGGTGCCGCTGACGTGGTCGCTGCGCAACCCCATTTCGTCGCCCCAGTAAATCGTTGCGCCTTCCTGCTTCGCCTCTTTCGCGATCTGCGGATAGTCCTCGTTCAACCAGCGCTCAATCTCTGCATCCTTTCTTTCGTACGCCCGTCGCACCGGCTTCTGCGCGCTCATGCCCCACGCCTTCAAGTATCGCCCCGCCGTCCACTTCGATACCTTGATGCCGTACTCCAGCTCGATCAGCTGTGCGACCGATTCACGGGTCCACAGGTAGAACGGCAGCGCCAGCTGGTCCGGCATCCGCTCAATAATCAGCTTGCGCATTCGCACCGCCTGCGTATGCGTCAGATGGCCGCTTCCTGGTCGGCGGCCACGCTTGCCGGCACGCAGCGCCCTCAATCCGCCTTCACGCAACTGCTTCATCCACCGGCTTATCGCTCGCAGGCTCACGCTGTATGTCCGCGCCGCATCGGTTTGCGACATCCCATTGTGCACGGCCTGCACCACCATCTTCCTCAGGTGCGCCTGCGTCGCCTGGTCCAGTTTTCGGGCATCCGTTTTCGTCTTCATAACCCTACAACGCATCACGCCGTATTTGGTGCACTCGTCAGTAAGAGGATTTCATGTTTAGCTGAGCCTGTACTTCTAGCGAAGTTGACCTTGGAAATGAAGGCTACTACGCAAAATATTTTGCGTAGTAGCGGCAGGAATCGTTCAACCCGCCATGCGCATCGTGGAGATCTCTTCGCCCGCGCAGGCGGTTCATCGCATAGATGTTGTCGTGATCAGGAATTTTTGTACAAGTGAAAGTCATCAGCTCGATCCATGAATTGCGCGACCAGTTGCGCGGCCAGAATCGCACCGCCTTCGTGCCGACCATGGGCAATCTGCACGAGGGCCATCTGTCGCTGATGCGCCTCGCGCGCCAGCACGGCGACCCGGTGGTCGCCAGCATCTTCGTGAACCGCCTGCAGTTCGGCCCCAACGAAGATTTCGACAAATACCCGCGCACGCTCGAAGCCGACATCGACAAGCTGCAAAAGGAAGGCGTCTACGTGCTGTTCGCGCCGACCGAGAAGGATCTGTATCCGGAACCGCAGGAGTACCGCGTGTATCCGCCGCATGATCTGGGCGACATCCTCGAAGGCGAATTCCGCCCCGGCTTCTTCCAGGGCGTGTGCACGGTGGTGATGAAGCTGATGTCGTGCGTGCAGCCGCGCGTCGCCGTGCTCGGCAAGAAGGATTACCAGCAGTTACAGTAATGATCGTGCGCAGCATGTGCCACCAGTTCGCGCTGCCGACCGACATCATCGCCGCCGAAACCGTGCGCGACGCCGACGGCCTCGCGCTCAGCTCGCGCAACCGCTACCTGCAGGCCGCCGAGCGCGCCGAGGCGCCGATGCTGGCCGCCGAACTCAATCGCGTACGCGACGCGGTGCTATCCGGCGAGCGCGACTTCGCCAGGGTCGAACAGGCGTCGATGGCCGCACTGGCCGCGCGCGGCTGGCAGCCCGACTACGTCACGGTGCGCAAGCGCTCGGACCTGCTGCCGCCCGGCGCGCAGGAAGCCGACGCGCAACTGGTCGTCCTGGTCGCGGCCAAGCTCGGCACGACCCGTCTGATCGACAACCTCGAAATCTGAAGCGGTCACTGAAGCCGTAACTGAAGCCGTACAGGATTGGTCATGCAACGCAACATGCTGAAGTCGAAGATCCACCGCGTCGCGGTCACGCACTGCGAGCTGCATTACGAAGGCTCGTGCGCGATCGACGAAGACTTGCTGGAAGCGGCGAACATCGTCGAAAACGAACGGATTGACATCTGGAACATCAACAACGGTGAGCGTTTCTCGACCTACGCGATCAAGGGCGAACGCGGCAGCGGCATGATTTCGCTGAACGGCTCGGCCGCGCGGCGCGCGCAACTGGGCGATCTGGTGATCATCGCGGCGTTCGCAGTGCTGGATGAAGCGGAATTGAAGGCGGGGTGGAAGCCGGACCTGGTGTTCGTCGACGGGGACAACAGGATCAAGGGCAGCCGCGATCACGTGCCAACCCAACGTTCGTCTGCAAAATGATGAGATGTTCTGCAATGTCAAGGCACTGCAGCAGATTGCTGCGATTCGTGTGCCCGAAAACATTTCCTCAGCGGGTCTGGACATCTAGGTGGACACGCGCCATCTTGGATCTCGGCATGCTGAAGAAATCGTCATGCCGGATGAACGCAAGGACTACGAGAAGTGACCGACGATTGTGCGCGGGACGCATTTTCGGTTGCTAACGAAAAATCGAATACGGATCAAATCCATGGTCACACGAGTAACCCTTCCGCCGCAAGGCACCCGGATGGGGCGCTCGGGCAGGGCGGCCCACATTGTTTCCAAGATAGGATGCAGCTCTCTGCCGACGGCTGTTTTTCTGTGTGACGCGAGCCAACGGGGGCTGTGGTGAGCCAACGCCTCTAACTCGTTCCCCCGGTGCAAGGCAGCTTGCGCATGCCCAGGGAAAAAACCATCGCGGACGGGCCGGCGCGAACCAGGGCGCCTTCCAAGGGTGCTGGTCCCGGCAGGACCCTGTGCATCGCGGCGTCGATTGACAATTTTGCGCAGATCGAGAGCGCTTACGGTCACGACATCGCGCTCCGCGTCAGGCAGGGGGTCTACGAACGCGCACGCGAATTCTGCGCGCGGGAGTCCGGGCTCGTTACACGCAGCGGCGAGTACTTTTTTTTCCTCATCGATCGGCACGATGCGGAAAGCGCAGGAAATACCTGCGACGATGTGCTCGAAGCCGTCATGGCAGCGCTCGGCAACAAGCCTTTCCTGAGTTCGCGCGGAGCGATTTTTGCCGCTATCAGCGCATCGATTCCGGCGGACAACGATGCGCCGTTCGACCTTGAGAAGGCGGGTTCCGATGAAACGCGGGTGGGCTCCTGGAAGTGGCGAACCCGCTACGCGGCGGATATGCAAATTGCCCATCAGCTGCTCGGCGCGCTTGACCGCGGCGAGTTGTGCTTGCGTTACGAAAAGGTCTGTAGCGCGAACGAAACGACCAGTGTCAGATACTGGCACTCGTCGCTAACCCGCGTTTCATCTCCGCGCGGCGGTCAGCCTCAGGCGTAGCGAAAGTCATACTGTCTATGAGGCGCTGTTATGCGAGTCGGGAAGCGGAGCGCCGGCCAGTGTCGGGATGCACGTGCCCGCGTTGGAACGACTCGGTCTCGTGAGCCGCCTTGATAAATGGGTCGTGTCGTCGGTTATCGACCAGCTCCGCGCGCACCCGACTATTTCGCTCGGCTGCAACATATCGATTCAGAGCGCCACGCTTGATGGCTGGTGGTCGTCGGTGATCAAAGGGCTGAGGAGGGAGCCGCAGCTTGCGGCACGGCTCGTGATTGAAATCACCCAGACAGCGCCGTTGACGGACATGCGGTTGGTGCTGGATTTCGTCCGTGCTTTACAGCTGCTGGGATGTCGCATCGCGCTTGATGATGTAGGCGCCGGCTATAGCTGCGTGAAGGGTCTGACCGAACTCGGCGCGGACATTGTGAAGGTAGACGGATCATACCTGCACGCAGCTCGTTCCAGCGATAGCGCGAGGATGCGCTTCCGATCGCTGATAGGTTTGGCGCGCGCGTGCGCCTCGCACGTGGTGCTCGAAGGCATCGAGAGCGAGGAAGATCTCCGGCTATCGCTGGCATGCGGCGCGCACTGGGTCCAGGGATATCTGTTCGATTCGATGTTCAGGATCGATTCCATATGCGCGAGCCGTGAAGCGGCCGATTGAACTGATATGCAACGGTGAAGACCGGACGCGGGCAGATGCGGCGCGGGCATTGATGCGATAGTACGAGCAGAACATCGATCTATTCTGCGCGAACAGCAGTCCGGCAGGGGCCGCGTCGAGTGCGCGCACCTGACGCTGCAGGACCGCCTCGTGAAGGAACTGAGACCGCGAGGCGTTGGCACGGTCGCCGAGGCCAACGGGCTCCGGTGCAAATGGCGGGGGCGAGCGAAAAGCAACCTGTTCACCACTACATCATCATGTTGAAAGGACCACCTTCCAAACTATCTACAGCTGGAGGATTTGGACGGACGCGTGCCGTTTGCGCAGGCCGCACGATGATGCGGGCCATGCTTCGTCGCTGGTGTCGTCGTTTGCTCCAATACGAATCAGCCGTTCGGTGAGTTTCGAATTGTCGGTATGCACGTTCGACGCATCAGGGCATGCAGCAGCTTGCCGTCATACGCATGCCGCTTGTACGAGATGCCAACACCTTCCACCTCCGGTTCGTACAGATCGTCGCGCACTAGCGGCCTCTCGGGCTGCGCAACGGTACGAACCGTCGTTTTCGGCGATCGCAAGCTGCGGCAGCAGATGCACTCGTAGATGACCTTCGGGCTCAAGGCCATGATAGGTCTAAACATCGCAGCGCAAGCAATACTTAAGCAGCCGTTTTCAGAATCTGTGCGGAAAGGCCAAACTGACGCGCGATCGACGTAAGGCGCTCGCGCCATTCCCATTTTCCGAAAACGTCATGCACGTTTTGCAGGCAAGACAGCAATTCGACGGTATTGGGATTGAACACGTTGATGCGTGCCCGAAGAAGCGCACGCCTAAGCGCCGCGATGCCGACGTCCATATATGCGGGAACCTGCTCGGGCGGCTTCGCGATGTACCGGATAGGCACGCCTTCCATCGCGGTGACATAGTCGCACGGCCTGATGAAGCAGCCGACCGGGCAGCCGCCACAGTATCCGCGATACGCGGCGCCGCCGTGAGGAAGCAAGGCGGCCTGCCCCTGCACCTGAAGATGCTGGACCGCGCGGTTAAAGATCTCCTGATGCGTCAGGAAGTTAAGGCTTTTCATGTTCATTCCCCGCGCATCTGCGCAGCGGCCATGGCTTCGGTCGTTCGAGCAATCTGCACTTGCGGCGCCGGATCGCCGGTATCGTCGCAAAAAAATGCGGCTGACGCGCAACCCATCCCGCCGGCACCTGCGCATCAAACGATTACGGGTGGCTGTACATCGCGTCCCAGTCGGCCTTCGAAACGGCCGGGCGTCCCGCATCGGACGAGCCACTCCCGACGCCGCCGACGCCTGTTGCGCCGTTCTGTGCAGCGACCTTGGCCAGGGCGGCCCGGATGTCGTCCGGATAATGCGGATCGGCACCGGCAGGGGGACGCCAGCCAGTCTGCTCAAGCTGAACGAGTTCAGCACGCACCTGCGCACGGGTGAGCGGTTGGTTCGATTGAGCGAACCCGGCAAGCGGAGCAGCAAGGGCAACTGCAACGACAACAGTTTGAATCAGGGACTTCATGGTACTTACCTCCAGACTTTGTTTGGTCCTGCTACGAACAGCCCTGTTCGCGATCAGTGGCTACAGTCTAGGTAGGCAGAAGCTTAAGAATAAGGACCATGTCTGGAGGGGACTGTTGCAGGATTCGGGAACAACGCCCTATCCACCTGTGCGGCGAGGTATCCGGTTGATCATGCCGGCCTGACGCCTTTTCTTCCAGCCTGTAAGAGTCCCCAGTTTGACGCGACGGGTGTGTGATGAAGTAACCGGTCGAAGAGCGCCGCCGCGAGAATTGCTCCTTCGCGAAGGCCCGGTTTCACTGGGTGGCCCGCGCCGAATTTTCCGGAGACGCCAACGTTTAAGAAAATGGAGTCATGGAAAACGGAAAGAAGAAGTCACCGAGGTGTTGTCGCCGACTTCAAACTGCACCAGTTGCCGACGCACCAATGATCCAGTCTGCGAGCGCGAAAGGCCTCCAGTTCGAACATGAGATCGGCATTGGACATGGTTCAGCTGCATCTCGGCATCCGGATCAAAACGGGGTTGGCGACAACAGGGCCTGGCTGGGCAAAGCCTCAATTATCGAGGTGGGAAGATAGTAACGGGGCTAGAGCGCGCCGACGCGTGCCTGTTTGCCCAGCACCTCGTCGCATATGGCAAGCCATGCGCGCGCGGCATGTGACATGTAGCGATCCGGGGACCAGATGTGTGTGAGTGTCCAGTCGAGCGCGGGCTCCGTCACCCGCGCAAGCGCGAGATTGCTGACGTTGAGGTGCGCGAGAAACGGCTCAGGCAGGAACGTGGTGCCAAGCCCGGCTGCCGCCATTGCGGCAAGAAAGTCCCAGTGCCCGCTCCTCGCCACAACGTGCGGCTCGATACCGGCTTCGTGAAATACTGCATGAAGGCGACGGGTCAGGGCAAATTCGTCGTCGAGCAGGATCAGCGGCTGACACTTCAGCGCGGCGAGCCTGACGGTGCGACGTCCCGCCCATGGAGCCTCGCGCGGCCCCACGGCCCAGATCGCGTAGCGCGCAATCACACGGGTCGCAAGCGTCTGCTGGCTGCTTCCTGGCAACAGCACGGTTGTGCCGACTTCCAGTTCACCCGCGATGACCTTCTGCTCGAGCAACTGCCCACCGTGTTCGGCAAGCCGCAGCTCGAGCTTCGGGTAGCGTTGCTGAAAGGCTCTGACCGCAGCCGGGAAGAACAGGTTGCCCATCGGCGGCATGCCCACGGTGAGCTGACCGCGACCGAGCTGTGCGACATCGGCGACCTCCAGCTGCAGTTCGCGAATCACGGAAAGTGCCTGCAACCCGCGCTCGTAGACCACACGCCCCACGTCGGTGAGCTGTACCTGTCTGCCATCGCGAATCAGAAGCGGTTGACCGACTTCATCCTCTAGCTGCCGCACCATCTTGCTGATTGTCGACTGGGTGACAAACACAGCCGCGGCAGCCTGGGTGAAGCTGCCCAGCTGAACAGTTTCGACAAAGTAGCGCAATGCACGGATATCGATGGGCATTTTCGTAACGTGATGGCATGAAAAAAACGACTGGATTTCATGACATTAAATCACGTTATGCGTCGACAAATCTTCACTAAACTTGATGGCATCTGGAGTCGGATAGGCGCCATCCATCGCACGGATGGCCTCGTATCGGCCGACAGTCCTAAATCAAAGGAGACAAAAGTGTTTGAGGAGCGGATTCGCCTGCCGCAGCTTCGCGACAGAATTGTGACGGCAGAAGAGGCCGCATCGCTGGTTCTTGACGGCATGACCGTCGGCATGAGCGGCTTCGGTGCTGCCGGCGACTGCAAGGCAGTCCCTCCTGCTCTGGCGGCACGCGCCCGCAAGCAGTCGTTACGGATCACGCTGATGACGGGAGCGTCGGTGGGGCACGAGGTGGATGGGGTGCTCGCCGAAGCGGGTGCGATTCGCCGGCGCATGCCGTTTCAGTCAGACAGAACCCTGCGTAGCCAGATCAACGCCGGCGAGGTGATGTTCATCGACCTCCACCTGTCGGAAATGGCGGAGCAACTGCGAGACGGACATCTTGGCCCGGTCGATGTCGCCGTGATCGAAGCGGTGGCGGTTGGCGAGGCTGGTATCGTGCCGACACTGTCGGTCGGTAATTCGGCGGTGCTCGCCGCGCTCGCGAAGAAGGTCATTGTCGAGATCAACCTGGACATGCCGCTCGAGCTCGAAGGGCTGCACGACGTTTATCAGCCGCTGTCCCGTCCCGATCGCGAACCTGTTCCGCTGACAAACGCGGCGCAGCGAATCGGCCTTCCGTATATTCCCCTGGACCCGCAAAAGATTGCAGCGATCGTGATCACCCGCAAGGGCGACAGCCCCAACAAGGTTCTTCCGCCGGATACCGACACCACGCAGATCGCCGGGCACCTGAGCAGTTTTCTCGCGCACGAGGTTCGCGCGGGTCGGCTTGGCCCTTCGTTGCAGCCGCTTCAGGCTGGCGTCGGCTCCATCGCAAATGCGGTGCTGCATGGGCTCGTCGATTCGGGTTTTTGCGGCTTGCGCATGTATTCGGAGGTGCTTCAGGACGGAGCAATCGAGCTGATCGACACGGAGTGTGTCGACTTCGCATGTGCGTCTGCGATCATGTTGTCGAGCGAATATCAGGCCCGCTTTATCGAGGGGCTGGACCGCTACCGGGCGCGCGTCCTGTTGCGGCCGCAGGAGATCAGCAATCATCCGGAAGTGATTCGCCGGTTGGGCGTCATTGCTGTGAACACTGCGCTCGAATGCGACATCTACGGCAACGTAAACTCGACGCATGTTGGCGGCACGCACATGATGAACGGCATCGGGGGCTCGGGCGACTTCGCGCGCAATGCGTACCTGTCCGTGTTCGTGACAAAGTCGCTGGCGAAGGATGGCGACATTTCGAGCGTCGTGCCGATGGTGTCGCACGTCGATCATATCGGACAGGATGTCGATGTCATCGTCACCGAACATGGGTTGGCCGACCTGCGCGGTCTGGCACCCCGGGAACGGGCCGAGCAGATCATTACGCATTGCGCGGACCCGTTGTACAGGGACGCGCTGCGAGATTACGTGGCAAAGGCAGGTGCACGCGGCGGACACACGCCCCATCTGATCGAAGAAGCGCTCGCGTGGCATGCGCGTTATCGCGAGCGCAACAGCATGCGGCCTGATCAGACCTTGCGTCTGGTTTCGCAACCGATCCCCTAACCCGCCTGGAGGCAAATGGGCAAATGATGCAGCCGGGGGCTCTGATGCAATCAGGAGGCCGGCTATGCCTGCGCCCCTCATCGCGATAACAACCCATAAGCATGACTGATGGATACGCATACAAAATATGCGGGTGTATGTCCGCATCGTCGAGGTCGGCAGTTTCACCGCCGCAGCCCAGTCGCTCGATTCGACTACGGGTGCCATGTCGGGCGCGCTCTCGGAACTGGAGACACACCTGCTCAACCGCTTGACTCGTCGTCTCGCTCTCACGCCTGCCGGCGAACGTTATCTGAAGCGCCGCAAGCAGATTCTTTCGGACGTCGCCAGCGCCGGAGAGGAGGCCAGTTGAGGTGCACTCAAGAAACGGACTTTTTCGTACGCGTGCGACGTGAAGTCGCGCCAGTTATTGTCTCGGCCAGAAAGGGATAGTGAGACTTGTTGTTCCCTCAGCAATAGCCTACCGAGGCGAGCGTGGCTGGTAACGGCTGGGTTCGGAGCCCTCGGGACAATGAAGTCCCTCGCACGAGGAGAGCACGCCGCAAGGCTCGCTCAACTGCTGCCAGCATCGGGCGGCAAGGACGCTAGGCTGGACAGGATGGCCAATGCAAGTGAATCGCCGTAACTCTCGTTAAAAAAGAACAAGCCAAAGATGCTGGAAGGCTTGGACCAAAAGGTATATGACAGGTCGCTTGATGCGTACTGCGGGCACAGGGACAGAAGTCACAGGAAGAAAGGCGGGACCTAAGCTGTTCGTGTAACTGGCGTGGAACACGGTAAGCCCGAATCTTCGCCCTCGTGGCAGGCGAACCGCAAGGAACGCTGATGGGAATGCGGGCAGAGGATGGTCGAAAAAACGAATGCCGCCCTGTAATGGGGCAGATAGAGGTTGAGCCGCGAGGCGATATGACCTCACGCGAAAGCGGGCAGACTTCGACCGGGTCGTTCTTGATTAGATCGTTTGACGAACTTTCACAGGAGGGAAAGCAAATGACGGCGTATGCAGCGCGCGCTAGTGCGCCCTCCGACGACGCGGGGCACTGGCACGCTATCAATTGGGCCGCGTGCTATCGCGAAGTCAGAAGTACCTCGCTCGGCGTGGCTGCCCGGATGGTGTCTGGGGGAGAACGGGCCGCGTTGGAGCCGGCCATTGGCAGTCTGGCGCTTGGTCGAAATGCGGCCGACGCTACGTTCCTGGAAGGGGCGGCGCACGTGACAGATACAGCTACATTTGTCGCTAGGCTCACGCATGTATTTTTGCACCGCGGTGGACTCGTGGGCGTCGACAGGGTATGCAGCGTCGAAAGTACACCGAGAGGAAAAATTACCTTAAGGTGTGCGCGGAGAGATTACTCACCGCAAACCGTTCTTCTTTCGACAGGTGCGCACTCGAACCGCCTCTTAGCGAGCTGTGGTCATCGCATACCGCTGATTGCTGAAACAGGGTACCACCTTGAACTGGACGTCGACCCTGTGTTCATCAGTCGGCCTATTTCGCTTCCAAGGCTGGGAGTGGTCCTGACGTCGAGTCAGTACGGAGCCCGCGTTGCGGGTATCAGTCACTTCGGTGCGCCGGGGTTCCGCGTGCGCCCGAGTCTGCTGTCATCGGCGCTGGATCGCCTGCGTGAATTCCTGCCGATGCTCCGAGCTCGTCCCGGATTCGAAGTGCGCAGCGGTGAACGCCCGACTACACCGGACTTCTTCCCGGTCGTGGAGCGGGTGCCGGGCCATCCGTCCGTCTTTTTGTCCTCTGATCATGGACATTTGGGACTAACGCTGGCTGCCGTCTCGTCCGGAATCCTTGCAGATCTGGTGACGAACGGCTCGTCGGGATATGAAAGCGAATTAAGCTCGCAGAGGTTCAGCAGAAGACAAGGCGCCTAGTCGTTCCACGAGCCAGCATAAGCGGAAGACCTATGCGGAACCGCTACGGTTGATGATTGGCAGCTGGCAAGGCACAGCTGGAAAGTGCACGTCATACCGGCGACGTCTGCTGTCGTCGCACCGTGACGTTGAAAGAAAGGAGAAGATCATGGCAAGTGCAGGAAAGTCGTTGAGAACTATGGTTCAGGATTGGCTGGCGCCCGATCCCACAAGAGGGTTTAGAGTCAGTCATTACGGCCGATCCATCAGGGGACGTTACGTTTGCGTCGTCGCAGTCAAAAGAGTGGACCCAATGGTGATGTTATTTTATCGCCACCGAGATGGAAAATGGTACGTTTTCCCGCCCGAACCCGAAAGACCAGCAATGCGGCTGACGCAAGTTAGTTGACGACGGAAGCAAGGACCAACAAACCGACGGCGTCGCTAACCGGACTTAGCTCGGGTGCTTTTCATCGTTGTCTCAAATGACAATGCGATGGCTAAACCGATAACTGATGACGTCTTTGTGGCCACTTGTCTAACTGTCTTTACTACCACCAAAACGGCGGCTAGGTTGGGACCGCAGGGCGCCTGCCGCTGAGCGGCCGCGGCGTGGCCACGCGGGTTCTGTCCATCCGGCGGTCCGTAACGTCTTGCTCGACTCATTGCGCTTTAAGGAGCCTCAGTGAGCAGTCGCATTTATCTGGTTCCGCGGACAATGAAATGCACCGCAGCTTTGGCGGCGCACGACGACGCGATCGCCGCGGGCGACGTGGCGAATGAAGGGTTGATATCCGCCCAAGGGTTCTGGTGCAAATAATGAAGGTGAATCGGTTAAAGTGTTGCTCCCCGATCTCATCATCCGACAATGAGCAAGCTGAAGAGTACGGACGAACTGTTCTCAGGTCGCCACTTCAACCGCGACGTGATCATTCTGTGCGTGCGCTGGTATCTGCGCTACAAGCTCAGCCTGCGCGATCTTGTCGAGATGATGGCCGAGCGTGGCCTGTCGCTAGCCCACACGACGATCCTGCGTTGGGTGAAGCGCTACACGCCAGAGTTCGTCAAGCGCTGGGACCGATTCGGCACGCCAGCGGGCGCGTCGACGAAACTTACGTGAAAATCCGCGGCAAAATGGGTCTATCTTTATCGGGCGGTCGATCGTGCGGGTCAGACGGTTGATTTCCTGCTCAGGGCGAAACGTGACGTGAACGCAGCCAAAGCCTTCTTTAGCAAGGCCATCAAGCATCAGGGCAAGCCACCAAAGACCATCACGCTCGATGGCTATGCCGCCTCACACCGTGCTGTGCGGGAGATGAAGGCGGATGGCCTGCTGCCGGAGGACACGAAGATCCGGTGCTCGAAATATCTCAACAACTTGATCGAGCAGGATCATCGCCACATCAAGTCCCGGACCAATGTCATGCTCGGCTTCAAACTGTTCAGGAACGCCGCGATCACGCTCGCTGGCATTGAGTTGATGCATCGTATTCGAAAAGGTCAGTTCAATCTCGCGAAGCTTGGCCTCAAAGATACCACTGCGCCCGCCGTCTGGAGTGCTGTCCTGTCTGCTCGATAAGATATCCTTTCTATTTGAACCGTCTCTTCCAGGTCGACTATTTGCACCATGTATGGATGACTCCCAGTTGTCAAGCAGTCTGACTCTCTGGCATTGGGTCGAGGTTGCCGCCATGTATCCGGGCTCGCTTCGCAGCGCTTGCTGCCGGCCCACGATGAATATCGGCGAGTGGGTACCCCATCAGAGCCACGGGCTTGGTTGCCCTTGGTGCAAAGCGGGTTTGGCCCACCACGGTCCGACCGTTCTGTCATCGAATTGAAGTCTGCTCAAGCAACCTCTGGAAGGTGGGTGTTGTGCCTAGGTTAGAACCTGGGCCTGTTACTGACGAGTGCACCAAATACGGCGTGATGCGTTGTAGGGTTATGAAGACGAAAACGGATGCCCGAAAACTGGACCAGGCGACGCAGGCGCACCTGAGGAAGATGGTGGTGCAGGCCGTGCACAATGGGATGTCGCAAACCGATGCGGCGCGGACATACAGCGTGAGCCTGCGAGCGATAAGCCGGTGGATGAAGCAGTTGCGTGAAGGCGGATTGAGGGCGCTGCGTGCCGGCAAGCGTGGCCGCCGACCAGGAAGCGGCCATCTGACGCATACGCAGGCGGTGCGAATGCGCAAGCTGATTATTGAGCGGATGCCGGACCAGCTGGCGCTGCCGTTCTACCTGTGGACCCGTGAATCGGTCGCACAGCTGATCGAGCTGGAGTACGGCATCAAGGTATCGAAGTGGACGGCGGGGCGATACTTGAAGGCGTGGGGCATGAGCGCGCAGAAGCCGGTGCGACGGGCGTACGAAAGAAAGGATGCAGAGATTGAGCGCTGGTTGAACGAGGACTATCCGCAGATCGCGAAAGAGGCGAAGCAGGAAGGCGCAACGATTTACTGGGGCGACGAAATGGGGTTGCGCAGCGACCACGTCAGCGGCACCAGTTTCGCCTTGAAGGGCGAAACACCGGTGGTGCGGGCGACTGGAAAGCGTTTCAGTTGCAACATGATTTCGGCGATCACGAACCGCGGCGAACTGAGCTTCATGGTCTTCGAGGGCACGTTCACGAATGCGACGTTCATCGAGTTCATGAAGCGCATGATCAAACAGGCAACGCGCAAGATCTACCTGATCGTCGATGGTCATCCGGTCCACCGGTCCGTTGCCGCCAGAAAGTTCGCCGCCGAAAACGCGGATCGCCTCCGTCTGATCCGGTTGCCAGGCTACTGTCCCGAGTTGAACCCGGACGAGTTGTTGAATCAGGACGTGAAAACCAACGCGCTGGGCAAGAGCCGTCCGGCCAACAAACAGGAAATGATCCGGCATATCCGCAGCCACCTGCATCGTCGACAAAAGGAACCTCACGTGATTCGCAACCTGTTCAAAGAAAAACATGTCCGCTACGCCGCTTGATCAGTTGCGCACTATTTGATGCACCTGTCAGTAAACCGTCACGTCAGCTCGCACGGGAACGTGGCTAACCTGGTAGACCTGCTTGCGTATTAGCAAGGCCCCCGCCGTTCGGGCGTTCTTTGCTGCACGCGCCACGGCGGCGATGTTTTTGTGCCGGCGTCGACATAGTTTCATGACCCACGAATCAGTCATTCCAGGCTTATTGGCTGCCATACGAATAACAGCGCGAGCGCCGTGAATCAGAAGCGTTCGTAATGCTGTGTCGCCACGTTTGCTGATGCCCAGCAAACGTGGCTTGCCACCCGAGGAGTGCTGACGCGGGACCAGACCCAGCCATGCCGCGAGTTCACGGCCGTCCCGAAAGGCTCGCGGGTTACCGATTGATGCTGCCAGCGCGGAAGCGGTGAGCGGCCCGATTCCGGGTATTGTTTCGAGAAGTTGCCCGGCCTCATCCGTACGATGCATCGCGCGGATGCGTCCCTCCAGTTCGGCTGCCGTGTTGCCCAGTTCGCGTAAGTGCTCCACAAGTAACTGGATCAAGGTCCGGAACTGTTCACAAAGCTCATGCTCGCGATTAGAAAGGGCTTCGATGACCCGTTGTCCGAGCAGCCGGATGCCCTGCGGCAAGACAATGCCGAACTCACCCAGCAAACCGCGAATCTGATTGGCCAATGCCGTACGGGATTTAACCAGCCCGGCGCGTGCCCGATGCAGTGAAAGCATCGTCTGTTGCGCCTGCGTCTTGATCGGCACAAAGCGCATGTGCGGTCGATTTACCGCCTCGCAGATTGCCTCAGCATCGGCTGCATCGGTCTTGTTGCTCTTTACGTAAGGTAGAACGAACTGCGGGGCAATCAAGCACACCGTGTGTCCGAGCTTCGTGAGTTCCCGGCCCCAGTAGTGCGACAACCCACAGGCCTCCATGCCGACCACGCGCGGCTCAAGCTTCGCGAAAAACGCCAGCACGTCAGCGGGGCGCAGTTGCCTGCGTACGACATTATGTCCCTGCGAATCCACTCCATGAACTTGGAATAGCGTCTTTGCTAGGTCCAGTCCGACAGTGGCTATCTTCATGATGAACGTTCCTTTGCCGTGGAAGTCACGACTTCTCCACTTTGGCATATGCCGAACCCCCGAAGGGCGGGAGTCGTCCATCACATCAGAGCCTGACTCTTTCATTCACAACACTTTGCCGGTTTTGACCGGCGCACCACCTGTCAGTAATTGCCGCGGCGCGCTCGCGAAGAGTTAAAGTCAAATGTGGTGTACGGGCGGCAGGCATGATCAGGCGGCCAACGGTTGCTGGGCCGGTGTGCTGTCGGTCACCGGTACGCCATCCTTGAAAGGGATTCCTTCAAGCAGCGAGGCGATCTTCTCTGGTGCGCGAATGCGTCGCCACGATTGCTCGGCCGACTCGATCAGCTTGAATGCCAGACCGAGAAAGGTCGCTCGCGAAACACAATTGCGCGTGCGCGTCGTGCGATGCCGGACGGTTGCAAACGTCGATTCAATGGGGTTTGTGGTCCGCAAGTGCTGCCAGTGCTCCCCGGGAAAATCGTAGAAGGCCAGCAACTCATTGCGATCGTTTGTGAGCTTCCCGGCGGCTTTCGGATATTTGGCCGAATAGACGTCGACGAAACGGTTGAAGGCCGCGAGCGCGTCTTCGCGCGTGGCGGCTTGCCAGATTTCCTGTAGTCCTTCCTTGGCCCGGCTGTGCTGCGATTTCGGTAATGCGTTGAGCACGTTGCCGGTCTTGTGAAACCAGCAGCGCTGGTGCCGCGTCTGCGGGAACACTTCGGCCAATGCTGCCCACAACCCCATGGCACCGTCCCCGCTTGCCAGCATCGGGCCGCCTTGCAGGCCACGCGCCTTCAGATCAAGCAACACGTCGCGCCACGCGTCCTTCGATTCGCGATAGCCGTCGGCGATCGCCACGCGCTCCTTCGTTCCGTCCGGCTTCACGCCGATGATCACCAGCAGGCACTGGCCCTCGGAATCGTCGCTGCGCAGTCCGGTATGAATGCCGTCAGCCCACCAGTAGACCCAGCGCGCGTCTGCTAGGTCGCGTCGGTTCCATAACAGGTGCTCCTCGGCCCATTGCGCCTTCAGGCGGCTGACTACGTTCGGCGAAAGCCCTTTCGCCTGCTCGCCCAGCAGCACGCTGAGCGCCTCACTCATGTTGCCGGTCGACACGCCGCGCAGGTAGAGCCACGGCAGCGCCGCCGACACCCGTGGTGACTTGCGGATGTAGGGCGGCACAATGTTCGAATTGAACTTCACGCCCGAGCCTGAGCGGTCGCGTACCTTCGGCACTTTGACTGGGACCGGACCGATCGCCGTGACGACCTCACGCTCCGGCAGATAGCCGTTGCGCACCACGGCGCGCCGGCCGTCGAGTGTCTTCACGTTCCCGTACTGTTCGAGCAATGTTGCCAATTCTGCCTCGATCGCCTGCTGGATGATCTGTCGCGCGCCTTGCTGGATCAGCTCATCAAGGCTACCAACGCTTGCTGCTGCTTTACCGTCGTTCGTTTCTTCCGTAAACTTCTTCATGGTGGTGGATTCCGGTTCGCTGGTTCGTTACTCTCGACAAGCAACATTCTCAGCTAACCGCCGCCGCCTTCTCAAATCCCCGACTCATCCCCGTACACCACTTCTGACGATAACTCGCTCGCGAATCAGGATCCGTGCAATTGCTGAGCTGTGGAGATCCAGAGACTTCAACCTGGTTTGCCATCGACTCGGGTCAGGAAAAGCCATGCGACGTATCGAACGCAATAGACAAGCAGCGCAGCCGCCCAACAAAGGCCAGATGCGTATATCCAGTCCATCGTCCACTACGGCATGAGCCAGGGGCCCAGTACCCGGACCAACGTCGCGATAACGAGCAGGCTGTAGCATGCGAGCGCGACCAGACCCGCCACAAGCTCTCGCCCGGTATGGCCGCGCGCGGTGCGAGTGATCATGCCGATGATCGCGGAGCCGACCGCGCCAACCGTAAATGTATGGATCGCAACCGAATGCGAGGCAACACCCAAGGCGGCGAGTCCGAGCAGGACGAAGCCTGCGGGAATCCACTCGTAGGCGATATGCAGGACAAGGAGGATCGGGCGAATACCCGCCCTGCCACGAACGCCATCCGCCAAGCCGGAGTCCATGCGGGCACGGAATAACCCGGGCGCGAGGTCAAAATATCCCTGCGGCGCTCCATGGGTCCTACCGGGACTTACCCTGACGATCCTGCCGTCAAGATGCCTGGAACCACGAGTGCAAGGGGCTCCGGGCGCAGCTATGTCCTGCGTGCATCGCCGCGCCCCACAATGCATTGGCCGATTCGTCACGCATCTCTTAGTGTCTCGCTATCGTCTCGATAAATTACCTGCAGAGTGCAGTGATTCGTGAGCGCAGACGGAATCCGGGCGTTTTCTGGATCTGCATGGGAAATCGTCCGCATCTACGGCTTGTATCGAGCGACCAGCAGCTTTCTATAAAAAGGCGTCCCCCATCAAGGACACCGTGGAGACAACGAAACGTGAACCAGTTGAACGTATCTGACTACATTGCGAAAAGCGATTTCCGGCGCTTTCACTTGATTCTGCTGATTATTGGCTTCTTTTGCGTCATCTTCGACGGTTACGACACCGCGGTGTTCGGCGCAATCCTTCCGCCAATGATGAAGGAGTGGCATCTGTCTCCCGTCGAGGCCGGCGCTTTGGGCAGCTACAGCCTGTTCGGCATGCTGTTTGGCGCCATCACGTTCGGCGTTCTCGCCGACCGCTTCGGCCGCAAGCGGATGGTGGCCGCCACCGTGATCCTGTTCAGCCTGTTTACCGCACTGGGTGGCGTGGCGCCCGGGCCGAAACTGTTCGGCGCGTTCCGCTTCATGGCGGGCCTCGGGCTGGGCGGCATCCTACCGAACGCGATTGCGTTGCTCACCGACTACTCCCCCCAAAAATCCCGTACCACCATTACCGCCATCATGATGTGCGGATATTGCCTGGGCGGCATGCTCTCGCCGTTCATCGGGATCCTGGCGATTGGGGAATACGGCTGGCGCTTCGTGCTCTGGATGGGCGCCGCGCCACTGATCTTTCTGCCGATCGCCTACCGCTACATGCCGGAATCGAGCTTCGTTCTGCTGCGTGACGGCCGCAGGGCGGAACTGCTGGCCTTGCTGGCCCGCATCGATCCGACCAGCAGGATCGGGTCCGACGTTCAGCTGGTCGAGACGCACGAGGCGAGCAAACAGCTTCCGCTGGCCAGCCTGTTCAATGAAGGTCGTGGTCTGAGCACGGGGATGTTTACGGCGGCCATCTTCTTTCATCTGATCCTCGGCTACGGTCTGATCAACTGGCTGCCGAAGCTGATGCTGGAAGCCGGCTTCACGATGAATTCGAGTCTGATGTTCCTGATCGTGTTGCAATGCGGTGCGATTGTCGGAACCCTGGTCATGGGCTATGCCGGCGATCGCTATTCGCTCAAGCGGATTCTCGTCGGCCTGTATCTGCTGGGCACCGTCACCATGGTCCTATTCGCATTGAACCGGAGTGCGGCCTGGGCTTACGTGCTGATCGCCGTGGCGGGTGTGCCGGTAGTCGGCGCACAGAATCTCGTGCAGGTCTACATGTCGCAGTTTTATCCGGCGTTCGTCCGCTCGAGCGCCCTGGGATTCTCTTCGAGCGTAGGCCGTGTTGGCGGCATGCTTGGACCATTGCTGGCGGGCTGGCTGGTATCGATGTCGTTCTCGATCCATAACATGTTCTTCGCCTTCGCCATTCCAGGATTGCTGTCCGCGCTGGCGATTTCGATGGTCCAGCACCGTTATTCCAGCGACCGATCGCGTCAGGAGCAAAAGCGAATGAAGATGCAGCTGCTGGGTGCAGGGGAAAAGTAGGCGCTACGAATTCGCCGCATAAAAGTCAAGGAATCCTGCTTACGTACCATAGGTAAGGAAGAAAAATTGATACTGTTTAAATTAGGATCACGAATCATGAAAAATACGATCACTCGCACGCTGGTAACGATGCGGCGGAAAAAATCGATTCTCGCGCTTGGCGCCTTAATGGCTACGGCGGGAATGGCTCATGCACAAAGCAGCGTTACGCTCTTTGGGATCCTGGATGGTGGCATTCTCTATACGAACAATAACGGCGGCCACTCGTCATGGCAGACCCTCAGCGGTCCGCTGCTGGCACCACGCTGGGGCTTGAGGGTGGTGGAAGACCTTGGCGGCGGACTGACTGCGGTCTCCCACCTGGAAAACGGCTTTAGCCAGTTTACCGGGGCATCTCTTCAAGGTGGCCGTCTGTTTGGCCGCCAGGCATGGACGGGTCTGTCCTCCACGCAGTACGGCACGCTGACAATGGGCCGACAATACAGCCCGCTGCAGGATTTCATCGCGCCATTGCTGATTAGCAGTGGCGCCACGGGATCTGCGCTACACCCATTGGATAACGAAGGTTTCCTGACCTATCGCACCGACAATTCGGTCAAGTACGTCAGCCCGCTCTACGCTGGCTTTCAGGCGGAAACGATGTACGCGTTCTCGAACTCCCCGAACTTCGGGACCAACCGTTCCTGGAGCGTCGGTGCGACCTACACGAACGGAAATCTGAAGTTGGCAACGGCATACGTGCGCCTTAGCGAGCCGGCATTCAACAAGGACACTAACGGCGCAATTCCCTCGGATTCCTATTTCAGTTATTCGATGACGCCTTTTCTGGCTACGGCGTCGTCCGTTCAGGAGTGGGCAGTTGCCGGCAGGTATGCCGTCGGCCATGCAAATTTTGGTCTGTTATATACCAACACGCGCTTTGAAAACCCAAGCACCGGCTCGCTGTTTTCTGGCGCAACCGGCAGCGGTGGAGGAACTGGCTCCGTACGTTTTCAAAACGTCGAGGGTAGTGTCCGCTACGACTTCGCGTCAGACCTGATTGGTTCGCTCGGCGAAACATATACGCACGCAACCGAAGGACCGGCATCGGGCAACTACTGGCAAACGAACGCGGGCGTATCGTACTTTCTCTCCAAGCGCACGAACCTCTACGTGGATGCGTTCTATCAGAAGACATCGAGAAATCTGAATGCCTGGATCATGCTAACCGGCGCCCCATCCAGCACGAGTACGCAGGTTGCAGCTGTATTCGGGCTTTGTCACCGGTTCTGAAAGACCCACGCCCAGTGCGATCACTGGCGCGCGCCAATGTGGTCGGAGTGCGCCATTGAGTCGAACTCCACCCCCGCTCGCAAATCATCATGGACGCTCTATGCGGGGGCGTGGATTCAAGCGGACCGCAAGTGGCTAACGGCACAACCACGGGACGTTTGTCGGCTTGACCCAGCGGTTCAGATGGAAGGGTGTCCGTTGGCCATGCATGTCAGTCATGCATCCCGTGCATGGCCTCGTCAAAAATAGCATTTCACAGAGCATTGGGCGGTGGATACGATGAATCCATAGCTAACCGATTGCGGTAATGCGTCAAATACGGAGTGGAGACATGTTGGAGACCGTGAGTGAAGCGGATTTCAAGTCCGCCATGAAGAACCTCGCCGCTGGCGTCACGTTGATCACCAGCGTTTCAGATGCGCAGCGCGGCGGCATGACCGCTACGGCCGTTTGCTCCCTTTCTGCGGCGCCGGCACAACTGGTTGTTTGCGTGAATCGCCAGAACTCGACCCATCAGATGATCGTGGAAAGCCGCAAGTTCTGCGTGAACGTGCTCGCGGCAGATCAGAGCGAGGTTGCCCAGAGGTTCTCGAATCATCTTGCCCGCGCGGAGCGTTTTGAGTATGGCCAGTGGTCGATGCTCAAGACCGGCGCACCGGTACTGATGGATGCGCTAGTCGCTTTCGACTGCGAGTTGGGTGAAGCGATCGATTCCGGCACTCACTCGATTTTCGTTGGCCGCGTGCTGGGTGTTCATGCGCGGGAGCAAAGCTCGCCGCTGCTCTACTACCGTAGCGGCTATGCCGGTATTGCGGCGCATGCCTGATGACGGCATCGCGTCAATCAATGAAGAAGCGCAAATGACGAGGGCAAAGATGGTTACTCAGCAGGTTATTGAAAACAATGGGCAGACGCTCCTTCCTTCGTACCGGATGGTCGACGATAGCTGGATGAGCGGCCCGGAGCGCGCGTTGTTCAACGAGGCACTCGATTTCGTCGGGGTTCTGAAGGAACGTGAGGCGGACTGTGTGCGTCAGCGCAACGTGTCGACGGCTACGGTGGATCGTTTCCGCGAAACGGGACTCTCGCGAATCCTCCAGCCCAAACGCTATGGGGGACTCCAGAGCTCGCCGCTGCTGCTTTGCCGTGTGGTGGAAGAACTGGCGATGGGGTGTCCCTCCAGCGCATGGGTCCTCTCGGTATTCGGTGAGCATGCCTGGGTCGTAGGGTGTTTCCCGGAGCAAGCCCAGGAAGACGTCTGGGGTGCGAATCCGCTCGCCGTGGTTGCCTCGAGCCTCGCGCCGCGCGCGACAGCTCAACGGACCAAGGGCGGCTACCGCATCTCCGGTACCTATCCGTTTGCGAGCGGCTGCAAGCACGCGGAGTGGCTGATCGTAGGCGCCTGGGTCGAGCACGACGGTGCTCGCTCGCTCCAGTACATGCTGGTACCGATGTCCGAAGTGACGATCCTCGATGACTGGCAGACGCTCGGCCTGCGTGGCACCGGCAGTAATACGGTCTCGCTCAATGACGCATTCGTGCCGGAGCATCGGCTGGTAAGTGATGCTGGTTTGAAGAATGGGCAGACACCGGGGAGTGCCGTTCACCCCGACTACGCGCTGCTGAAGGCGCCACGGGCGGCCTTCGCGATCTTCACGCAGTTGCCGGTGACGCTCGCATTGGCGCGCCTTGTACTGGAGCACATCGGTCTCACGATGCGTGGGCGCGTATCGCGCGGCATGACGACGCTGTCCGATTCGCAGATCATCCAGTGCAAGCTGGGCGAGGCCGCTGCGGACATCGACGCCGCGATTTTTGTGGCGCATCGCCGTCACAGACACGTGGCCGATCTGATCGCGTCCGGCAAGGGCGTAACCGCGCCGGATGCACAGGCTGCGCACCGTGATTCGGTGTGGGCGAACCGGGTGGCGCGTCGCGGCATCGAGACACTGGTGTCGACGACCAGCGCCGAGATTGTGCACGACCGTAACCCCTTGCAGTCGTGGTACCGCGATTCACAGACCACAGGTTCGCATTTTGGCGCGAACTGGGAGGCTGCAATGGTTCCCTACGGTCGCATGCTGCTCGGCTTGTCGGGCTGATCGAATACCGGAATTGATGAGCTGGATATCACAACTTTATATTAGGAATGCGGAATATGAATGAGCAATTGGATGACATCCAGGTTCAGGACGTGGTTTATCTGAAGCACGACGACGTGGAACTGCTGGCGCGCGTCTACACGCCGGAGGGTGAAGGCCCGTTTCCCGCCGTGATCGAGTTGCATGGCGGGGCCTGGAGCAAGTTCGACCGCACGCGCGGCAAGGCGGTTCACGAGGCGCTGGCCTGCTCGGGTCTGGTGGTGGTGTCGCTCGATTTCCGCCAGGGTGCGCAGGGTGCCTATCCGAAATCACCGTCCGACATCAACTACGGGATTCGCTGGCTGAAGGCGAACGCCGCGCGCTTCAAGGTCGACGCCGAACGCATTGGTCTGTCCGGTAACTCGAGCGGCGGCCACCTGGGCATGCTCGTGGCGATGCGCCCGCATGACGCGCAGTACGCATCGATTCCGCTGCCGCCGGGCTCGCCGGAAGTCGACGCGACGGTCAGGTGCATCTCGATGCTGTGGCCGGTCATCAACCCTTACGGCCGCTATCGCTACGCGAAGCGCCTGCTGGCCGAAGGTAACGCGCCGGACTGGGCAGCCGAGGTGATTGGTCTGCACGACGGTTACTGGAAGACCGAAGCGAACATGAAGGAAGGCAGCCCGACGCTGGTTCTGGAGCGTGGTGAACCGGTCTATCTGCCGCCCGCCATGTGGGTGCTCGCCACCGACGATGATGTGCACAACCACCACGATATCGAATCGGAAGTTCCGGGCACGGAAGCTGACCGCTTCATCCAGCGTTACAAGGAAGCGGGCGGCGAGATCGAGCTGGCCGTCTATGAGGCGCCGATGATGTTCACGACCATGCACCCGACGCTGCCGGCCTCGGTGGCAGCGATGCAACGCGTGGTCGACTTCGCGCATCAGCATCTGTCGAAGTAAGGCCCGTGCGGCGGCGGACTGCCGGTCGCGGCGTCCGCCAGGCATCAGAGAAAGACAAGAAACGGAGATAGCAGGCATGCATCAAGAGGAACGTTACGACGTAGGTGGTGTGACCTTTTCGCGTCCCTTCAAGGCGGTTCGACTCGGCCACCTGGGGGTCTGGACCGCCGAAACGGAGGCCAGCGAGGCGCGTCTGATCGATCTGTTCGGGCTCCGTCAGACCGAGCGGATGACCGGCAAGGAAGGCGAACTGCTCGGGTGCTTCACGACCTGTAACACCGATCATCACGCGCTCGTCGCGATCAATCCGGCGACCGCCGATCCGGAGCGCCGGGCGTACTATGAAGCGGGCGCCACCCTGAACCAGATTTCGTTCCAGGTGAACAGCCTGCGTGAGGTCAACGAGGCTTATCGATTCTTCAACGCGAGCGGCATCAAGGTTCAGCGCATCGGTCGCGATCTGCCGGGCAGCAACTGGGCGGTCTACGCCTACGATCCGGACGGTCATCGTGTCGAACTTTTCTATGGCATGGAGCAGGTCGGCTGGCAGGGCCGCAGCAAGCCTGCGGCGATGTATAAGCATCTGCCTTACCAGGAATTCGAGCTGCCGATGAAACCCGAGGTGCTCGAAGTGGCGGAAGCCCGCGAGGAGAACATCGATCTGCTCTCGGGCTTCGGCCGCGACTCGGCGCTGCCGTACCGCTTCGATGTCGGCGGGATTCTGCAGCAGCGTCCGTTCAAGGTCAGCGCCATGGGCCCGGTGCGCCTGTTCTGCTCGGACCTCCATGCTTCAGAACGCTTCTATACGGGAACGATGGGCCTGACCAGGTCCGCGGAAATCGAGTGGGAAGGTCATCGCTGCGTATTCCTGCGTGCCGGGGCCGAGCATCACAGCATTGCGCTTTATCCGCTGGCCCTACGCGAGAAGCTGAAGATGAGCAGCCGGACGGTGCTGATGAGCCTCGGCATGCGCGTGCAGACCTACCAGCAGTTGAAAGACGCGCGTGCGTTTCTGCGCGAAGCAGGCCTCGTCGAAGTCCAGCTTCCGACGCAGCTGCACCCCGGTATTGCGTACGCGACACATTTCATGCTCGACGACATCCACTGCATCGAGTTGTATTTCGAAATGGAACAGTTTGGCACCGGGCCGGTGGTGCGAGCCGCGGACGATGCCTGGCCCGATCAGCTGCCGGGAAGCGCATCGAGCTACGCGGAGCAGGCACGATTCGGTCCGATGGCCTGAACCGTGCAGCTGGATGCACGAGCTGCGGTTTGCCCGCACACCCGCTCATGAGACTGTCGGTTCGATCGACGGTCAAAATGAACAATGATAAGGATGACAAAAAGTCATGAAACTGGTGAGCTTCGAAATCGACGGTGTCGAGAGTTTTGGCGCGGTGACCGAAGGCGGGATCATCGATCTGAAGCGTCTGTGCGACGGGCGTTACGCCGATCTACGCGCGGTCCTCGCAGCCGATGCGCTCGCGGGACTGCCCCCGCTGCTGGAAGGGCGACCCGCCGATTACCCGCTTGAACATGTGACGCTGCTTCCGGTGATTCCGAATCCGGGCAAGATCTGGTGCTGCGGCCTGAACTACTACGAGCACGTCGAGGAGTGCGGCGCGAAGCCGGCCAATGCACCGCTGTTTTTCCTGCGCACGGCCAGTTCGCAGGTGGCACACGATGCACCGGTGATGCGGCCGCACGAGTCGGAACAGTTCGATTTCGAAGGCGAAATGGCCGTCGTGATTGGCAAGCCGGGACGCCGCATCGCGGCTGCGGACGCGCATCGTCATGTGGCGGGTTATGCCTGCTACAACGACGTCAGCGTGCGCGACTGGCAGTTGCGAACGTCGCAGTGGGATGTGGGCAAGAACTTCTGGTGCACGGGCAGCTTCGGTCCATGGCTCGTGACGGCCTCCGAGATTCCGTTCGGCAGCGATCTGGCGCTCGTGACGCGGCTGAACGGCGCCGAAGTGCAGCGTTCCTCGACACGCATGATGATCCATGACATCGCCGCTCAGATCGCACATCTGTCAACGGTTGCGCCGCTCGAAGCAGGCGACGTGATCGTGACCGGCACGCCGGGAGGCATTGGCGCGATGCGCAAGCCGCCGCTCTGGATTAAGGACGGCGACACGGTGGAAGTGGAGATCGAACGCGTGGGTGTGCTGCGCAACACGGTCGCCGCCGGTTGAGCGCGGTGGCGCCGCGTAGTGGTCAGGGTCAAAGCTCGCCATGCGATGAGAAATCCGAATGACTGAGACGAGTACAGATAACGCCGTCATTTTCGAAGTAGAAGGACGGGTTGCCATGATCACCCTGGATGTGCCGAAGCGCGGCAACGCGTTGTCGATTCCGCTGATGCACGAGCTTCGTGCTGCGCTGCGGGCCGCGCAGCACGAGCCCGATGTCGCGGTGATCCTGCTGCGTGCAAGCGGCAAGCATTTCTGCACCGGTGCCGATCTCGGCTGGGCCGCTGTAGGTAACGCGGCGCAATGGCGCGAGGGTAACGAGGCACTGGTGGCGCTGCTGCAGGAACTGTACGCGTTGACGAAGCCGGTGGTGGCCCGGGTACACGGCACGGTACTTGGGGGAGCGGTCGCGGCGCTGTGCCTGTGCGATGACGTGGTGGCGCTGGGCGAAGCGCGCTGGCGTTTGCCCGAACTGAAGCTCGGCATGGTGCCGTCGGCGATCGTGCCCGTGCTGCGTCAGATCATGGTACCTCACGTGATTCGCCGTGTGTTGTACGACCAAACGCCGTGGACCAGTGTCGACGCATATGGCTTCGGGATTGTAACGCGGGTGGCCACGGCGGAGACGCTCGACACACTCGTGCGGACCCGCCTCGATGCGTGGCTCGACTTGCCGTGCGCCGCCGTCGCGGCAACCAAACGCTGGCTCCGCGACCTCGACGTCGATGATTTCCTCAAGGCGCTCCAGCTCGGGCGTGAGTACGCGGCATCCCTCTGAATTCCAAAATTGAGAATCGACATGCAAGCAAATTCCGTCGTTGACCGGATCAGCGCAGTCGCCGCGAAGCGCATGCAGCGTGGCCATGAAATCCTCGCGGAGCTGAAGACAGCCGCCGGGCGGACGTACACGAGCCTGATGCGGGAGCGCGCACAGCAGCGGCTGGCGCAACCCGCCGTCGTGTACCGCGGGCGCACGTTGACCTATGGGCAGTTGCTGGATGCTGTCGATACTGCGCGCCAGGTTCTGCGCGAGCTCGGCGTGCGCGAGCAGCAGGTGGTCGCGCTGCTGATGAACAATAGTGACCACTACCTGGTCTGGTATCTGGCCGTGCTCGATATCGGCGCGGTGGCCGTACCGTTGAACAATCGCCTGGTGGCAGCCGAACTGGCCTTCATCCTTGGGCACTCGCAAAGCGTCCTGACCATTTCCGAGCCGGCGTTCGCCGCACCGCTCGGCGAGGTTCGCGAGGTGCATGGTCTGGCGGTGTCGGAGCTGGTTGTCGATGTCGAGGCTCCGGTGACGGTTGCAGGCTCGCCGCGGTATGGGAACGAGGCGTGCATCGAGGCCGGCGCACCAGCGGCCATCTACTACACGTCGGGTACGACAGGTAAGCCCAAGGGCGTGGTGCATACCCATGCCTCGCTGTTCGCCGATGCGCTGCAGTCGTCGGGCGCATGGGAATATGACCACGACGATGCGCGACTGCTGGCCGTGACCCCGCTGTTCCATATCGCGGCGCATACCTGCTTTTTCCCCGTGCTGTTCACGGGCGGCTCGCTCTACATCGATCAATACAGCACGGAGCCCACCATCGAGCTGGTGCGACGCGAACGCATCACGGCCATGTTCGCGGTCCCGTCGATCCTGATGCTGATGGTCGACAAGGCACGCGCGCTCGGCGTCGTGCTCGACAGCGTGAAGACCCTCGATTTCGGGGCCGCGCCGATGACGATCGCGCGCCTCGGCGAGGTTCAGGCGCTGTTCCCGAACGCCTCGCTGGTGCATGGGATGGGGCAGACCGAGTCGGGCGGCACGCTGGTGACGCTGCCGGGCGAGCTGGCCGTGGACCGTGCCGGATCAGTCGGCCTACCAATGGCGGCTGTCGAAGTGGCGATCTTCGATCACGAAGACCAGGAGCTGCCGCGTGGCCAAGTTGGTGAGCTCGTGGCGCGCGGCCCCAACGTGATGCGCAGTTATCTGCGCGACGAAGCGGCCACCAGTGCCACGTTGCGCAACGGTTGGCTGCATACGGGTGACCTGGGCTTCCAGAGTGACGAGGGGCTGATTACGCTCGTCGACCGCAAGAAGGACATGATCATCCGCGGGGGCGAAAACATCTATTCGAGCGAGGTGGAGCAGGTGTTGCTCAAGCATCCGCTCGTCAAGGCTGCAGCGGTTGTCGGTCAGCCGGACGCGCTATTCGGCGAACAGGTGTGCGCGTTCCTGTCGACGGATCCCGGGCAGGCGCCGCCGGGCGTCGAGGCGCTGCTCTCGCACTGCCGCGAGAGTCTTGCCGATTACAAGGTGCCCGTGACCTTCCGCTTCGTCGAACACATGCCGCTGACTTCGACAGGAAAGATCATGAAGGCTGAATTGCGTGCCATGTTGACCGTAACGGAGCAGGAAAATGCCTGAACAAGTGAGCAAACCCGATTTCGACGCAGTTGTGATTGGCGCCGGCATTACCGGCATGTACCAGACCTGGCTGCTGGACCGGATGGGGTTGACGGTACGCGGCTTCGAAGCCGCCTCGGATGTGGGGGGCACCTGGTACTGGAACCGGTATCCAGGCTGTCGTCTCGATACGGAAAGCTACGCCTACGGCTACTTTGCGCTTAACGGCATTATTCCGGAGTGGCAATGGAGCGAGCGCTTCGCCAGTCAGCCCGAGTTGCTGCGTTACGCGCAATACGCGGCCGACAAGATGGATGTGCGCCGCCACTATGAATTCGAGGTACGGGTGAGCACCGCGCACTTCGATGACGCTCAACGCTGCTGGCGCCTGACGCTCGAGGATGGCCGCAGCGCGAGTTGCCGGTTCCTTCTCTCCGCGGTCGGGCCGCTCTCAGCGACACGCATGCCGGCGATTCCGGGTATCGAAACGTTCGAAGGGCAGTCGTTCCATTCGTCGCGCTGGCCCCGCGACGATGATGCCGCGCGCCATACCGACTTCACGGGCAAACGTGTCGGGGTAATCGGCACCGGCGCGACCGGCGTCCAGATCATCCCGATCGTCGCGCAGACCGCGCAACAGCTCTACGTGTTGCAACGCTCGCCGAACTGGTGCGCGCCGCTGGGCAACCATCCGCTCGACCCCGAACTGATCGAGCAGTTACGCGGCAAGCCCGATGATTTCCTGGCTTTCATCAAGACGACCGAGACGGCGTTTCCGTATCAACGTCACCCGAAGAAAGCCCGAGAGGCAAGCGCCGAGGAGCGCCAGGAATTGTTCGAGTCGCTGTATGACATGCCGGGCTACGGCATCTGGCTGTCGGGCTATCGGGACTTGCTGACCAACAAGGAGTCGAATCAGTATCTGGCGGACTTCATCGCGGACAAAATCCGTTCGCGGGTCGCCGATCCGGTCGTCGCCGAAAAGCTGATCCCGAAGAATCACGCGTTCGGTACCCGCCGCGTTCCGATGGAAACGCAGTATTACGAGGTATATAACCAGGACAACGTCGAGCTGGTCGACATCGGCGAGTCGCCCATCGAGCGCATCACGCCGAAGGGCGTGATGGTCGGCGGCAGGGAGATCGAGCTCGACGTGCTGATCTTCGCCACTGGTTTCGACGGCGTGACTGGCGCGCTCGACCGCATTGATATCCGCGGCAAGGGCAGCAAACGCCTGAAGGATGTGTGGGCGGATGGTCCGCAGACTTATCTCGGACTTCAAATCAGCGGCTTCCCGAACCTTTTCACGCTCGTCGGGGCCCATAACGGTGCATCGTTCTGCAACATTGGCGTGTGTGGTGCGCTCCAGGTCGAATGGGTGGCACGGATGATCGAACATATGCATTGCAACGGTTTCGAATATGCCGAAGCCGATCCCGACTACCAGGCGGCATGGACCGAGCAGGTGTACCAGGTCTATGCGAAAACGCTGCTTGCGGACAGCGACGCCTGGTGGGCCCGGGTCACGCAGAATCCGGACGGCACGGTGACCAAGCGTGCCCTGATTTATGTTGGCAGCGCGCCCGATTACCGGTCGCAGTGCGAAAAGGCTGCGGAAAACGGGTACGAGGGGTTCGTGCTGAGTTAATTCATTTCGGTAATCCCCGAATGGTTGATCACACATGATCAGGACTAAAATTAGATGAGTTAGCAACGATTATCTGATGGCCAGCCCGGACCGCACCGGAGGCCTGGCGGCAACCGGGCAAAGGAGACAGCATGCGGTCGAAACTTTCGCGTTACATGATCAATCTCGAGCATTTCGCCACGGTGGTGGAGTACGGCAACATCAGTGCAGCCTCTTCAGTCCTCGGCATTACGCAACCGGCCCTGACGCGCAGCATCATGCGCCTGGAGGAGGTGGTGGGAACCCAGCTGCTGCATCGTTCGGCGCGGGGTGTCAGTCCTACTGAATGTGGCAAGGCCATGATCGACCATATACACGCCGCCGAATCCGAACTGAACAAGGCGCTGGCTGTGGTACAGGCGATTCGGGGTGACAATGAGGGCCGGATTAGTTGCGGGGCCGGATCGGTGTCGATGAACCATATCCTTCCGACTGCCGTGAGCCGCACCAAACGCAGGATTGGAAAGGTCCAGTTCAATCTGGTCGAAGGGCGTACGTATGAACTGCTCTACAAGCTTCAGAACTGTGAACTCGACCTGGTGCTCGGGATCGAGCAGGCAGACGGCCAGTTCGCCGATTTGATCAGCGAGCGCCTGCTTGAAGAGGAGTTTTACTTCTGCGTGCGCGCCGGCCATCCGCTCGCGAGCCAGTCTGAACTGAACTTCAGCGATCTGGTAGGCCGTGAACAACTGGTGATGCCGGTGTTGAGCTCGAGTCCAGTCGAACGGGCGCTCAATCTTGAGCTGAGCCGCCACGGATGTGAGCTTGGCGACAATCGCGTCGAGACGCTCTCGCACGCCGTGATGCGTCATCTGGTCTACGAGGATGACTATATTGCGTTCTGTTCGTCGATCTGGTTCCGCGACGATATCCGTTCGGGGGCACTGAAGGTGCTCAAGGGCGACTGGGACTTCCCCCAATTCGGTACCTTGCTGTTCCGTCGAAGCGGAGATGTGACGACGCCATGGTTGTCGTATTTCATCAACGAAATCAGGAGCGCCGCGGTTGAACTCCGTAGTGGCGCTGAGAATGCTGCGCCCAGAACGCAGAAAGTAGTGTCCTGATGCTTGCCTGAGAAGGATGTGCGCATGAACGTGCAAAAGGAATTTTATCTGGATAACTATGTAGTTATCCGAAATGTGGTGGCGCATGGGCTTTTGACTGACGACGGAGCGGCATTTCCGGCGTCGCCGGAAATGCAGGCTGGGCGGTTGAATGTCTGGTCATGTGCGGTGCAGGCAAAAGGGGCGCGTGCGGGGGATGGCAAGTACTCCAGGTGGAGCGTCGCCGTATGAGCCGACACGATTGAATCTGTTTTCTTAAACCATTTCCAACGGGAGAGAGCTTCATGACCGGCAGTCGCACGTCCTTTGTCTGGGACGATCCTTTTCTGCTCGACCAGCAACTGACTGACGACGAGCGCCAGATTCGCGATGCTGCGCGCGCGTACTGCCAGGACAAGCTGGCGCCACGCGTGCTCGAGGCATTCCGCCACGAGCGGACCGACACCACGATCTTTCGCGAGATGGGCGAACTCGGCCTGCTCGGCGCGACAATTCCCGAGTCGTATGGCGGTGCAGGGCTCAACTACGTGTGCTACGGCTTGATTGCCCGCGAGGTTGAGATGGTCGATTCCGGCTACCGGTCGATGATGAGCGTCCAAAGTTCGCTCGTGATGGTGCCGATCAAGGAGTTCGGCAACGAAGCGACCCGGCAGAAGTATCTGCCGAAGCTGGCGTCAGGCCAGTACATAGGTTGCTTCGGGCTGACCGAGCCGAATCACGGCTCGGACCCGGGCAGCATGATCACGCGCGCGCGCAAGGTGCCGGGCGGCTACAGCCTGACGGGCAGCAAGATGTGGATCACCAACAGCCCGATCGCCGACGTGTTCGTGGTGTGGGCCAAAGACGACGAAGATCAGATTCGCGGATTCGTGCTCGAGAAGGACTGGAAAGGCCTGTCGGCACCGGCGATTCACGGCAAGGTTGGGCTGCGTGCGAGCATCACCGGTGAAATCGTGATGGACGAGGTGTTCTGCCCAGAAGAAAACGTCTTCCCGGAAGTGCGCGGCCTCAAGGGCCCATTCACGTGCCTTAATTCGGCGCGCTACGGCATTGCCTGGGGTGCGCTGGGTGCGGCCGAAGACTGCTTCCACCGTGCGCGTCAGTATGTGCTCGATCGCAGGCAGTTTGGTCGACCGCTGGCAGCGAATCAACTGGTGCAGAAGAAGCTGGCTGACATGCTGACCGAGATTGCGCTCGGGTTGCAGGCCTGCCTCCAGCTCGGGCGCATGAAGGAAGAGGGCCCTGCAGCCGTTGAGTTGACCTCGATTGTGAAGCGCAACAGCTGCGGCAAGGCACTCGATATCGCCCGCACGGCGCGCGACATGCTGGGCGGCAATGGCATCAGCGACGAGTTCGGCATTGCGCGGCATCTGGTTAATCTCGAGGTAGCCAACACCTATGAAGGCACGCAGGACATTCATGCGTTGATTCTGGGGCGGGCCATTACCGGAATTGCGGCGTTCTGAGCAAAGGAGACCCGTACGATGCCTGTCCGGACCCGGCGTGTCGACGATGTGCCGGTCATCGAAGTCGACAATCCGCCCGTCAGTGCCTGCTCAATCCACGTCCGGCGTGGCCTGCTCGAGGCGATGAGGACTGTGCGTGACCCGCCTGACCTGGGGCGGCATGAAGGACTCGAAGGTCATCGTCGCGATCAATAAGACGAAAAAGTGCCGATCTTCAGCGTCGCGGATTACGGTCTCGTGGAGGATCTCTTTTCCGCGATTCCCGAATTGGTCGGGCTTCTGACTCAGTCGGCCTGAACACGCCGGAACGACGCTCGCCACTCATTGCATGGAGAACAGCTTGTCGACGCCAATTTATGAAAGCACGCGAGTTCTCGCCGCAAGGACAGTTAACGAAGATGACGCGTCTCTATGGCGTTGGTTCAGCATGTTCTACGAAGAGGGGCGGATCCGCTGGTGTAGATCGGCGCACAGTTGGCTCGTCAGCGTAGATCACAAGCATTTGGCAACCGAACAAGACTTTGACATGGCAATCAGAATGGCGCGAGAGCGTTATCGGTCGGGAACCCGACTGTAATCTGAATGATCGACTTGCACGTCACGCAAAACTGCTGTCTAAAACGCTTGCTCAGCAAAGGAAAAGAACCTGTGAAAGAAGCTTTCGTATGTGATGCGATCCGTACGCCGATCGGCCGCTATGCCGGGTCGCTGTCGTTCGTGCGCGCGGATGATCTGGGCGCGGTTCCCTTGCGCGCGCTCGTCGAGCGCAACAAGGAAGTGGATTGGGCCGCCATCGCGGAGGTGATCTACGGCTGCGCGAACCAGGCCGGGGAGGACAACCGCAACGTCACGCGCATGTCGGCACTGCTCGCCGGCTTGCCGGTCGGCACGCCGGGTTCGACGGTCAACCGTCTGTGCGGCTCGGGCATGGATGCGGTCGGCATCGCCGCGCGCGCGATCAAGTCCGGTGAGGTGGGCTTTCTGATCGCGGGCGGCGTGGAGAGCATGAGCCGCGCGCCGTTCGTGATGGGTAAGGCGTCGAGCGCGTTCTCGCGCCAGGCCGAGATTCACGATACGACCATCGGCTGGCGTTTTGTCAATCCGCTGATGAAGAAGCAATACGGCGTCGATTCGATGCCAGAGACTGCCGAGAACGTCGCCGACGACTACAAGGTGAGCCGCGCCGATCAGGACGCGTTCGCGCTGCGCAGCCAGCAGAAGGCCTCGCGCGCGCAGAAGGACGGTACGCTCGCACAAGAGATCACGCCGGTCACGATTCCGCAGAAAAAGGGCGATGCGCTCGTCGTCACGCAAGACGAGCATCCGCGGGAGACGAGTCTCGAAGCGCTCGCAAAGCTGAGGGGCGTCGTGCGCCCGGACGGCTCGGTTACAGCGGGCAACGCGTCCGGCGTAAACGACGGGGCGGTCGCGATGCTGATCGCCGATGAAGAGAGCGCGAAGCGTCACGGTCTCACGCCGCGCGCACGCATTCTCGGCGTGGCGACCGCTGGTGTCCCGCCGCGCGTGATGGGCATCGGTCCTGCGCCTGCGTCGCAGAAACTACTGGCGCGGCTCGGCATGACGATTGACCAGATGGATGTAATCGAGCTGAACGAAGCGTTCGCGTCGCAAGGGCTCGCGGTGCTGCGCATGCTCGGCGTCGCCGATGACGATCCTCGCGTGAACCCGAATGGCGGCGCAATCGCGCTCGGCCATCCGCTCGGCGCGAGCGGCGCGCGTCTCGTGACGACCGCGAGCTATCAGTTGCAGCGCACCGGCGGCCGCTTCGCACTGTGCACGATGTGCATCGGTGTGGGGCAGGGCATAGCGATGGTGATCGAGCGCATATAAAGACCATCCGATCTGCGGCTCGTAACCGTACGGTAAAGCCGCAGTATCGAAGTAATCCGTTCGCATCGAAGGTATGCGATCCATTAACGACGCCCCTCTGAGTGCCGCCCGGGAGCGCGCCATATTTTGTTAGCGACAGGGATCAGCGGAGTTCGGCAGGCATCTTCCAAGGGCAGAAGTGCGTCGTAGTCGTCGACAGTTTTTGCCAGCGCCAGCTTCGTAAAGAGCCAAATAAGGTATCGATATGGGTCGATCTGATGGGCTTTGTTCGGAAGGGTAACGCTCTCCGGGTAGCGGACGCAGCTATGCATTTTTAAAGGAAACGGGTCTGCCGAACGAATTCCACAGGTTGATGATATTGGCGATGACGACGCCTTCGCGCTCCTGTGACTCGAGTTTCTGCGTCAGCAGTTTGGCGCCGGTGTATCGCTTGATGCGCGATATCTGCGCTTCAACCAGAGAGCGCAGTCCGTAGGGCTTTGTCAGGTTGACGGCCGTAGACAACTTTTTGGTTAAAGAGTAGTTATACTTATTAAATAGCTTTCTGAGATGCGGTAGTGACGGTCCACCCCTGCCATGTGACGAAGCGTTCCTGGAGTACGGCACGATGACATGCTGCGTTCATCCGATGTCTGGGCAGCGCGAAGTGCTGCCGGATCGGGCCAAAGCATGAGAGAAACGCTTGCGTGCGACGCGCATCGCGAAAGCCGCACATCTGGCGTTCGCGCCTGCGGGTCGGCTGGTGGCTGTTCTCGGCACGGTTGTTCACACGTGCAGCCGCCTTGACGAAAACGTGCTTCACATGAGCGAGCTCAGGAATGTCAGCCTTCGCCGCCGGAATTGGTAAGGAGCTCCCGTCCCTGTGGCGCCTGCGCCTCCTGGTGCCATCATGATAGCCGTTGCACATCTGTGGAAGGGGAAAGTCATGAACGCAATTACCCGTGTTGGTGTTGATCTTGCCAAAAATGCCATGCAGATCCACGCGGTCGATGCTGGTGAACATGTTGTGGTACGTAAGCCATTGCGCGTGAGAATTTCATGAGCTGGTTTGCCAACCTTGCCCCCTGTCTGGTGGCGATGGAGGCGTGCAGCGCTGCGCACTATTGGGCGCGCAAGCTCCGCGGTCTCGGGCACGACGCGCGGCTGATTCCCCCGCAATTTGCGGCTCCTTACCGCAAAGGTGGCGCTGGCGTCAAAAATGACGCCCTCGATGCTGAAGCGATCTGCGAGGCAGCCAGCCGCCCACACATGCGTTTCGTGCCCGTCAAGTCAGCCGCGCAGCAAAGCGTGCTGGTCCTTCACCGCATGCGCACCGGTTTCGTGGAGGAACGCACGGCGCTCGTGAATCGCTTGCGAGGCCTGCTAGCCGAGTTCGGCGTCTTCCTGCCGCAAGGCATCGGTCGGTTCCGAAGCCATTTCGTTGACCGTGTTGAGGATGGCAATAACGAACTCGCCGGTCCGGCCCGTCAGGCGCTGATGCATGGCTGGGCCCAATGGCAGGCGCTGGATGAGCAAATCGGTTGGCTAGACCGGCAGATCACCGAACACGCCAGTCACGATCCACAGACGCAGCGCTGTATGGCCATATGTGGCGTGGGCCGAATCACCGCATCTGCCGTCGTAGCGACCGTGGTCAACGCCCGTCAGTTCAGAAACGGCCGGCAGATGGCCGCCTGGATCGGCCTCGTTCCCAAACAGAACAGCAGCGGCGGCAAACAGCGGCTCGGCCGGATCACCAAACAGGGCAGCGACTACCTGCGCACGCTCCTGTTCCAGGGCGCTCGATCGGCCATTCTCACAGCGCACCGACGCGATGACCGGCTCTCGCGCTGGATCGTCCAGCTGCATGCGCGTATTGGCTACTATAAGACGCTGGTCGCGGTTGCCAACAAGCACGCCCGCATCCTCTGGGCCGTATTGGCCAGGGACGAACGCTTCGATCCATCCCATGCGCCCGCCCGCAATGCAATGGCGGCGCACGCATGAACTACAGAACAGAAAGTGCAATGCCACCATGAATTGACTTCCAGGCGCAGCACGAATCACGCAGGGATAGCGACAGGTCAGACCGACAGCGGGCGAACTCGAGCAGCTATCAGGCGCTACAGTTCTTGTATTCGCCGTCGCCGGAATGGAGTCCCGCTGTGCGGTTACTATCCGGGCCCGGGCGCAGCAATCACAGCGCCCAAACAGGCCGTTTATAGGTTTGCAGTCTGCCTCGTCTGCCCTCATGCTTCCGTGCACGCGCTGACAACACAGGATTCGACGTATGCCCTATTAAACCCAGCTTGCAAGAAACGGAAGCTCCTTATAGATAGCTGCGCAACTGGTCGGTCACGATTTTGCGCGGCACCGGGTTTGAACGCAGCACCCGCCGGAAGAAGCGGTTTGCCGCGGCCTCGTCGCGCCGCTTCTGTACCAGCACGTCGAGTTCAGCACCATGCTCATCGACCGCTCGCCACAACAGATACGGCTCGCCGCGCAGCGTCACGAACATCTCGTCCAGATGCTATGCGCTGCCCGGCTTGCGCCGCGCCGCTTTCGCGCACTGAGCGAATTTGGTGCCGAACTTGTCTACACCAGCAACGGATCGTTTCGTACGTGACCACCACGCCCCGCTCGAGCAACAACTCCTCGACGTCGCGCAGGCTCAGGCTGAACCGGAAATACCACCGAACCGCGCAGCTGATGACGACGGCGGGGAAGCGGTGACCGTGATAAAGCGATTTCGTTTTTTCCATCACTTCATTCTACCGCCGCCTCCCCATCAACCTGACAGTGCCCCGTTGACCGAGCGGGAAAGACGATCGATTTTCGCCTCAGCGCCAGGCGCGACGTGGCGGCAGCCAAGGCGTTCTTCGCGAAGGCAATCAGGACTCAGGGACGCGTTCCTGAGACGATCACGCTGGACGGCTACGCGGCATCTCATCGGGCGGTCCGCGAGATGAAGACCGACGGGTCGCTACCCAGGCGAACGAAATTGCGATCCTCGAAGTACCTGAATAACCTGATTGAGCAGGATCACCGCCACATCAAATCGCGGGTGAACGTGATGCTCGGGTTCAAGCGGTTCCGCAGCGCCGCCGTTACCCTCTCCGGCATCGAACTGATGCATCGCATTCGCAAAGGCCAGTTCGATCTCACCAGCATGCACCTCAAAGATACCACTTCGCCCTCGATTTGGATGGCGGTTCTTTCAGCTCGCTGAGGTGTCCGAAGCAAGAGCGATTTCTCGTCCGCCTACCGAGTTTGCACCACAACCAAAACTGGCCGCTAACGCGGCCATGCTGCCGCCTGCTCGCTTGACACCGGCCCGCTAATGGGTGTGGGTAGACGTCAGACCTGGAAGGGAGGGAGTCGTCCATCACAGAGCCGAACGCACTATAGAGTTGATAAAACAACGGGGTCGATCAGCCGCGGGTGTTCACCATCATTCATCCAAGTTTAGCCTGCAGCTCCGCAGCGCCACCGCGACGATACAACACGAGAGTAGCGAAGAACCCGCAAGCCGCCGCGAAGATTAGCCAGTAGGCGGGAGCGGCCTTGTCACCGGTTGCCTGGATCAGATACGTCGATACCGCCGGCGTGAATCCACCAAAGACGGCCGTCGCGAGACTGAACGCCAGCGAGAAGCCTGCCACCCGCACATTGACCGGCATGACTTCGGTCAGGGCGGCGACCATTGCGCCGTTGTATGCGCCAAAGAAGAATGAGAAATAAAGCAGCACCGCCAGCATGCGCAGGAAGCTGGGGTCATGCGCCAGCCATGCGAGGGCGGGATAGGAAGTCACAATCGCTAACGCGGAGACGAACAGCAGTACTGGCTGTCGTCCTATGCGGTCGGAGATTGCGCCACCGATCGGCAGCCAGATAAAGTTTGATACGCCGATAAATAACGTGACGATCAGGCTGTCGGACGTGCTCAGGTGCAGCACGGCACGGCCGAACGTGGGTGTATAGACGGTGATCAGATAGAAGGTGGTGGTGGTCATCGCGACCATCAGCATTCCCGCAATCACCGTCTTCCAGTTTGCGAACATAGCGGCCAACACTTCAGCCGTTGCCGGGTGATGGCGACGCGCCTTGAACTCAGCAGTCTCCTGCAGCGAGCGGCGCAGCACATAGAGAAACGGCACGATCATGCAGCCGATAAAAAACGGCACACGCCATCCCCAAGCACCGATCTGCGCGGGCGACAGCCAACTGTTCAATGCAAAACCGAGCGCGGCTGCAACGACGATCGCGACCTGCTGGCTGGCGGACTGCCAAGACGTATAAAAGCCCTTTTTGCCCGGGGTTGCCATCTCGGCCAGATAGACGGAAACGCCGCCTAGTTCCGCGCCTGCTGAAAATCCCTGCAGCAATCGACCGATCAGCACGAGCGCGGGCGCAAGCAGGCCGAATGTCGCGAATCCGGGGACGCACGCGATGAGGATCGTGCCGCTTGCCATGATCGACAACGTTACGATCAGGCCACGCCGGCGCCCGACCTTGTCAATATATGCACCCAGCACAATTGCGCCAATCGGGCGCATCAGGAAACCAGCGCCGAATACGGCAAAGGTTTGCATCAGCGAGGCGAATTCGCTCGCCGCCGGAAAAAATGTTCTGGCGATATACGTTGCGTAAAAGCCGAACAGAAAAAAATCGAACTGCTCGAGGAAATTGCCGCTGGTGACGCGCAATACTGCGCCCAGCTTCGAGATACTCAGTGCCGTCGCGCCGAGCGCTTGCGGTTGCGGCTGAAATTCGTTTTCGGTTGCCATGTCGTCTCCTAAGTTTTTATCTCTATGCCGATGATCATAAGCTCGGCGCAACGGCGTGGCATCAATCGTCGACAAGGAGCGTGCTCGGCTGGCGTTTTTCGACGGCCCATTTCAGCAGTGCTGCGCTGCGATAGATCCCGTGAGCGAACTTTCCGTACGGCAGGGTCAGGAAGAGTGCCATTACAACGCCGAGGTGGACGGCGAGCAGCAAGGCCATCATCGATGTATCGCGCAGCGTCAACAGTGCGAGACCGCTCGCGCTGGTCAGCAGCAACAGCGCAATAAACCCGCGGTCCATAGGCTTTTGTGCGCTGTCGCCGTGTTGCGGATGGCGTCTGATGTTCAGCCAGAGAAGGCCGGCGGGCCCAGCCAGCAATCCAATGCCCCCTGCGACCCCAAACAGGACCGGCAAGCTGGAGAGTCCATAGGGCGCTTCGAGCTTCAGCAAATAGTGGTAGAGGGTAGCCACGCAGGTCGACGCGAAGCACAGCATGAAGCCGTAGAAAGTGAGGTGGTGAAAGCGGCGCCGCGCGAGCGAAAATGCATCGTCGGCATTGTTACAACCTTCGCCATGGCCGCCGCCGAGATAACGCAAGCTCAGCACGTCATGCGCCGCCTCGCCGATTGCTTCCCCAGACAGCGCGCCCGGATCTTCATTCCGCCAGAAACGCCGAACGCCTATACCAAGCGCGATCATTGCGAACAAGAAGACGACGCCGAACAGCGCGGCGAGCGTGGTGTGCGGAAATACCGCATAGAAATTACCGGCGAGCGGCGGCAGGAACAAAGCGCCTTTGAGCGCCATCGTCAGGATCAGAAACAGTGCGAGTCCCCCTGCCAGCGCGAGCGCCAATGTGAGGCCGTTGCGCTTGTAAAGCGCGCCAAAACCAACTGGCCATGCATAGTCAACGTAAGTCTGCATACGCACCTGCGCCATCGCCTGGGGCACGTTGACGGCGAACTCGTGCGGTGGCGCGTACTGGCACGCATGCAGGCAGGCGCCGCAGTTATGACAGAGGTTCGAAAGGAAATGCACATCGGCGCGGCCGAACTCGAGGCGGCGGGTCATCGCGGGGAACACCGCGCAAAAGCCTTCGCAGTAGCGGCAGGCATTGCAGATCTGCATGATTCGGCTGACTTCGCCTTCGGCGGGCGTCATTGCGAAAGTAATGGGGCGTTCGTTCGAGGCGAGCGCGCTCGCCTCGCGCGTGAGCGTTTCAAGCGACTGCATGACTAGCCTCCTTCGATTTTTGAGCCGCCTTCGCGGCCTGGGTTCCGGCGATCCGCCCGAACGCCGTGCCGATCGCCATGCCGACGCCGGCGGTATAACCCTTGCCCAATACGTTGCCGGCCATCATTTCTCCTGCAACGTAGAGATTGGGGCTTGGCTTGCCGCCGAAATGCACGGCCGCGTGCTCGTTCACCTTCAACCCGAGATAGGTGAACGTGATGCCGGGTCGAAGCGCGAACGCATAAAACGGCGGTTTATCGATGGGTTGCGCCCAATGTGTCTTGGCGGGCGTAATACCCTCGGTATGACAGTCGTCGAGCACCGCATGGTTGAAGGAGCCGACGCGGCATGCGGCGTTAAAGGTTTCGATGGTCTTGAGGAAAACTGTCTCGTCGAGCCCGGTCGCACGCGCTAGTTCACCAAGCGTGTTTGCCTTCGTGCCCGGAAAAACGGGCGGCATGAAGCGGCCGATCGCTTTGGAATCGATGATCGAATAACCGATCTGCCCGGGCTGCTGCGCGACGAGCCGCCCCCAAATCGCATAACGCTTCGGCCAGAAATCTTCGCCTTCGTCATAGAAGCGCTCGGCATCGCGATTCAACATAACGCCCAGCGACACGCAATCGACTCGCGTGCAGATACCGCCGTCGTAGAGCGGCGCACGTGCATCAATGGCCACGCAATGCGACTGCGAAGGGTCTCCGATCGAGTCCGCTCCGGCATCGATCATGTACTTGAGCAGGACACCCATGTTGAATCGTGTGCCGCGGATCAGGAAATTGTCGGCGACCCATTCGCCGTTGATCTGGCCCCATGCTTCACGCAGCCATTCGCGATTGGACTCGAACCCGCCCGCTGCGAGCACGCAACTACGTGCTTCAATACGTTCATTGCCAATTCGAGCGGCGACGAAGTGCTCGCCGTCGAGTTCGATCGCGTCGACGGGTGCGTTGTAGCGAACCTGCACGCCCAATGCTTCAGCGCTGCGGAAGTAGGCGTTGACAAGCGCCTTGCCGCCGCCCATGAAAAAAGCGTTGGTTCGGGCGACATGCAGCGCACCGGAGAGGGGCGGCTGGAAATGCACGCCGTGGCGACGCATCCAGTCGCGGCATGTCGACGATTCGCGGATAGCAAGACGGGCAAGCTTTTCATCGGTCAGGCCACCGGTGACCTTGAGCAAGTCCTGCCAGTACTCTTCTTCCGGATATGCTTCGATAAGCACGTCCTGCGGCGCGTCGTGCATGCAGCGTAGGTTACGGGTGTGCTGTGAATTACCGCCGCGCCACTCGCGTGGTGCCGCTTCGAGCAACAGGACCGATGCGCCCGCCTCACGCGCCATCAATGCGGCGCACAAGGCCGCATTGCCACCACCGATCACTAATACATCCACCATTTTCGACGTCTCCCCCAATTAGCTGGAGTGTAGGACGTCGGGTGTTCGGCCGCCAGCAGGTAGACCTCAACGGGTCTTCACGAATCGTGAAGACCCGGCAGCGTTGCCCCCGCCCATTCGCCGCGCGCGACAAGCGTACGCGCGACATCGGCCAGTACCACGCGCGCCGCGAGGCCGGCAGGGGAAAGTTCGTCGTCGGAAAGACTGACGAGCTGGTTCGGGCGGACCATGTAGCGATCACTGACGGGAACTGCGTGGAATAAAGCCGCGTCGCGGCGAGCGAGTGCTGCGCCCGGCTGGATCGTCACACCCAGTCCGCCGCCGACCGCATCCATCAGCATTGCGAGCCCGTCTATCTCAGCGACAATATTTGGCTCGATCTTGACCCTCGCGAAGGCCGTGTCCAGCAGCGAGCGCAGACCGTGTGGGCCGCTCGGGAGAATCAGCGGCAGATTCGCTATGCGCGCAAGCTTCGCGCTTTTGGTTTGCGGCATCGAGTCGAAGCCTGCCACCGAGATGACGAACAGCCGTTCGCTGAGCAGAGGTGTCGCGCTAAAGCGTTTGACGTTATCGCTCTGGAAAAGGATTGCCAGATCGATCTGCCGCGCGTTAAGCATGCCCGACAGGTGGCCCGAGAGACTCTCTACCATGCGCAAGCGGACATCGGGATAGCGCTCGCGCATGGCACGCATAAAGGCCAGGCCGAGAACGCCGGTCGTGCTCGGCGCCATACCGACGCTCACATGTCCGGAGAGGCGTGCGTGTTGCGCCGCATGCGCGGCGTCGTCGACGTGCCGCAGCGCCAATTGCGCCTGGCGCCAGAATGCGAGGCCCGCGTCGGTCGGGCGCACGCCGTTCGACGTACGTTGTAGCAGGCGTGTCGACAACTCGCTCTCGAGGCGGCTGATCTGCTGACTCAGTGTCGATGTCACCACGCCAAGCTCGATTGCCGCGCGGCCCATGCTGCCGTGCTCGATGACGCGAAGGAAGTAGCGAAGCTGGCGTAGTTCCAAAAAAGTTATCCTTACGATTATTGTTTGAAAGGTCGCTGCGTAGACTGGGAATCGACACGTACGCTGGTGTTTGCGTAACTAAGTGAGCCCAGAGGACCCAATTCCGAACGGTCGGCATAGTGGTGCCTTTGAGGTCGGGCGCCGCAAGATCGAACTAACCCTTGCGATGAGACACAATACTTGATACCTGAAAACGAGATCGCGCAGGCTGCGCTTGTAGCGAAGGTACCAGAGCACGCAGAGAATGAGGATATCCCTGTCAAAATGCCGCCCATCGAACATTCCCTCCAGCCAGGGCAATTTATATGAACGTCCCCCGTTTGCGAAGGTTTTTCGAGTGTTCCGACATAGACAGGATGGGTTGCAGCTGTATATCCGTACATGGACTCCCGCCTATGAGCAAGATCGGTTTGCATTTTGAGGGTCACGACTGCGTCCGTACATTCGGCTTCTGATGTGCTTGCTGCTGCACGAGCCATCATGGAAATTTGCGCGCTTGCTCCTCATCGGCCTTGTGGCTTCGTACTGCAGCCGTCGGATATATCAGGATCTGCAAGCGCCGGTCCGACCGGTTCGCCATGCTTGCCGCTTCTTGCGCAATCGCGAAAGAAATGAAACTGTTCTCGATGTCTGTTGCCTGTTACGCCGCTTCGAAACAACCGTTACCCACCAATATCGCCCACGCAATGCGCGCGGTCTTGTTCGCCAGGGCGATCGCCGCGATGCTCACATGGCGGCGTTGCATTACGGCTTTGATCCATCGGCTGTGACGGTCATCACGACGATGCACGAAGTGCATCACGGCGCGGGCACCCTGTACAAGCAGGGTTCTCAGATAAGTGTCGCCGCGCTTTGTGATACCGCCTAACCTGGTCTTTCCTCCACTCGATCTTTGCATCGGCGTCAGCCCCAACCAGGCCGCAAACTGCCGGCCGTTCCTGAACTGCGATGGATCGCCTACACTACTCACGAGTGCAGTCGCGATGACCGGTCCGATTCCTGGAACGGTAGCGAGCCGTTGGCAAGCTTCATTGCTCTTGAAGATCTCCGCTATCTCGGTGGCAAGTTCGTCGAGCCATTGCTGCAGTGCCTTGAGTTGCTCGAGGTACATCGAGCCAAGCCGTCTGAGCAAAGCGGTAATGGGGGAATCGGGATTGTTGACGAGCTCAACCACTCCTTTTCTTAGTTGCGGAAGCCCGACCGGGAAGATCACACCCTCTTCAGCAAACATGCTCCGGATCTGATTCGATTTTGCTGTTCGCTCCTGGATGAGCCGTTGGCGCATGCGATGAACTGACTGCAGCGACTGCTGTTCAGCGCTCTTGATAGCAACGAAGTGAATGCCTGAGCGCGCCACTGCCGCGCAAATCGCCGCCGCGTCGTTCGCGTCGTTCTTGCCACCAACCAGAAACGGCTTCACATATTGTGTCGGCAGCAAACGGACCGTGTGTCCCAACGAGGTTAGCTCACGAGCCCAGAAATGTGAGCCGTGACAGGCCTCGATGCCAACCAGACTCGATTCCAGTTTTCCGAAGAACTTCAACACCTCGGCCCGGCGAAGTTTCCGCAGTACAACGATCTTGCCATGGCGGTCGACGCCATGAATCTGAAACACGTTTTTTGCGATGTCCAGACCAATAGTTAGAGTAGGCATTGACGTTCTCCCGGGAATTGGTGGGGTAAGTGTCGCCCCGGAGGGGGCGGGAGTCCATCCCATCAGCCTTGTTGCAGCGGGTGTTTTCGCTGCGGGCCCCTTCTATGAGCAGGAGGTTGTCAAGGCCGTTTTACAGCCTCTCTCATGAATCATCGTCATATCCTTCTCCGCGTATGTATGTTGCGGAAGCGAGTAGCTGGGTCAAGGGCAGGCGAAGCCTGGCGCAGCGGACCCTTGACGCCGCAAACGGGCGATATGCTGGCGTATGTTGGCGAGCGCCAGGTGTTGCGCTCGCCAACATGCAAGCTGCATTTTCTGCCGGAGATCACGGCGAATTCTCACTGCGTCACCAATTGCTGCGATCCAATCTACGCTCTTGGTCCGAAGCCGATCATCGCGCGCGTAAGACTCTGACGTCTCACCACCTTCTATCCGCTGGCACCGGGCCAGCCTCATCCTGTATGCGCGTTACGCTGGAACTTTCCCAGGAACATGCCTTATCTATAAAATCGGTCACGTCAGTAACCCAGGGGCCCGACGGGCATATTCACTTCAAACGGTTCGTACATCTGGTTTGACACCTTGCGTGGTCGCCATACCTTGGTAACTCAAACTGCCTTCAGGTTCGCTCCCTCGGGGATCACGCCGTCCTTCAGATAGCGCCACAGTGCAATCGCGAGACGTCGTGCCACAGCGACGATCGCGATCCGCCGCGCTCGTCGATTGGGTCCGGTGCCCTGCGTTCGCCGATTGAACCACCTCGTCAGCGCGCTATCGGGCTGGTAGCGCAGCCAGCACCACGACATCTCGATAAGTAAGGCACGCACGCGCCGGTTGCCTTGCTTGCTGATCCCTTGGTCCACGTGGCTTTGCCCACTGTCGTAAGGCTGCGGCACCAAGCCCACACACGCGCCGACTTCGCGCCGGTTGTGGAACGCCCGCCAGAACAGTTCAAGTGCCAGCCGGGACGCGCCGACCGGGCCAATTCCCTTCAGGCGCGACAGGTCATCGATCCGCTTACGCGCGGGTGCCGACACCATCTCGTGCCGTGATCTCTCTACTGCCGCGAATTGCTGCTCGGCCTGGGACAGCCGGTCGCACTCGCGCAGCAGTCGCCCCCGCAGCTCAGGTGGAAGTGGCGTGCCGTCATAACACCTTACCTCGTCGCGGGCGAGCCGGCCAGCAAAGGTCTTGTGATCGACATCGTCCCAGCATCCGAGCGTGGCCAGTAGTTTGCGCACCCTGTCGTGGTGCTGCAGAACCTCCTTCTGCAGTTGGCCACGCTCGCGCATCAGATGTCGGGATGCCTCGTCCTGTAACGACGGGACGCGCACCACATGCATGCGGTCGCGCTCGCCGTGCAACCGCGCACGTAGGTTCGTGACCAGCTTGATCGCATCGAGTCGGTCGGTCTTGGCCCGCCGCTGATGGCGTTCGACCGGGATGCTCGCTGGATCGATCACGTAGCAGTCGATTTCCTTGAGCCGAAGCGCGCGATAGATCCAGAAAGCGTCCTGCCCAGCCTCGTAGCTCACGACGATGGGCGTGTCCGCTGGTAGCAACCATTTTTCCTTATGCCGTTCGACCAGCTCTAGCACTGCCTGCAAGCGAGCCATGGCTTGTGGCTGCGAGACTGAATGCACGGCCGGCTTCTCACGCCGGCCATCGTGCAGCGCGACTTTCCAGTTTGCTGCGGCAAGCTCCAGTGACACCGCCAGTAGCGGTTCCTCAATACCCGTCGTGAATGTCTGATCCGTGCGCATGGCGCTCTCCTTGTAGCAGGGTTCGACGCACAATCTTACCGATCAATTTCTCGGCAGATGCCCTGCTGCATAGGATCTATGGATTCAGCTGACTCGCGCCTCATTTCTGCACCGAGCTCAAGGCTCTTCGCGCTCTCCAGGTTTGGCGAGTCCCGGTCCTACCTGTTTAGTCATCACATTCGATTGCCACCGCAACCTTTCGACGTATCATCCTGTGTTAAAAGTTAGTCTCCACCGAGTGCAGGCCGGTTAGGCTTGCTTGACACTCACATGTCCTTTTTCATACGGCCGGTCATGGGCCAGCACTGCCCAGATCGTCCGGGCCATCTTGTTGGCGAGCGCCACAGTCACGACATTGGGTGGCCGGCGCTTGCTGATCTGCTCCACCCACGGGCCAGGCTCCTTCGCGTGCGCCAGCACGCTGCGGGCACCGTGAATCAGCAACGTGCGGAAATACGTATCGCCCCTTTTGCTGATACCGCCCAACTGGACCTTTCCGCCCGTTCCCGTCTGGCTAGGCACGATTCCGATGCAGGCAGCAAACTCCCGTCCAGACCGGAACGATTTCGGATCGCCCATCGTTGCGACCGCTGCCGTCGTGCTCAGCAGGCCGACACCCGGAATTTCGGCGACGGCTTTACACGCCTTGTCCTCTTTCAACCAGTTTTTCAGTCGTCGTTCGATGTCGGCGATCTGTCGGTTGAGTTCGGCCAGCCCGTTCCACTGCTCGCGTAGCGAGTCGATCAGCATCGCCGGCAGGCGTTCCGTCAACTTCTCGAGTACGCCTGGCATCGCCTTGTCCAGCGCTGCGCGACTCTTGCCCATCACTTCGCCATACTCCGTCAGCAGACCACGCAGACTGTTGACCTGTGCCGTGCGGAACTTGACCTTCTGCTCACGAATCCGGTGAAGCGCCAGCACAGCCTGCTGCGCTTCGGTCTTTACCGCAACGGCTTTGCTTGGCATCTGTGCAGCCATCCAGATCGCGCGCGCATCTGCTGTGTCGTTCTTGTTGCCCATCACGAACGCCTTGACGAACTTGCCTGGCATTAACTTCACCTGGTGCCCCATCTCGATCAGTCGCCGTGCCCAGTGCTGCGCACCACCGCAAGCTTCCATACCGATCAGGCAAGGCGTGCGGTTCGCAAAGTGCTCGAGAAACGCGGCCCGCTTGACCGGCTTGTTGATGATTTCGCCGGTCTCCGGCTCTACCCAATGTAGTTGCATTACGGACTTTGCGATATCCACGCCGACAGTCGTATGGTTCACTTTGGATCCTCCGGTTTGCCTTGGAAAATCACCATGATCTCTCACCTTGGGCACTCTGGTGCCGTCGGCCCGTGAGGATCCCCCCTTTCCTTACTTCCCCACGCACTCACGGGTGGGGGACGTTCATATCATTTGCATGAAAAATTGTTTACACACAATGAGTTACGAATGGGGGTTATAAACTGTTGCGAAGAAGCGTTAACTCCTGGTTTTGCCAAGAGCTGAGAGTGGTGTGGACGACGAATATGAACCGTTGAGTTTGCAAGACGCGTTTGGGGAGCTGGAGGACCCGCGTGTACGCACCCCGGAGCATGATCTGACGGAAATGCTGGTGGTTGCACTGGCAGCGATCCTGTCGGGTGCCGACAGCTGGGTGGGGATCGCTTTGTGGGGCCAAGGAGAACTGGAGTGGCTGCGCCGGTACCTGCCGCTGCATAACGGGATTGTCTCGCATGACACGTTCGGGCGCGTATTCGCGGCGCTCGATGCGCGGGAGTTCGAGGCGTGCTTTGTGCGATGGGTAAGCGGCATTTGTCCTGCAGTTGCGGGCCAGGTGGTGGCAATAGACGGCAAGACGGTCCGGCGCTCGCACGGCATGGGGCGTAGCGCGATCCATCTGGTATTGGCCTATTGCGGCGCGTTGGGGGCGACCTTGGGTCAGGTCAGGACTGAGGCGGTGCGCGCCCACTGGGCCATTGAAAAATAACCTGGGGCACGTGACGGGAGACGCGAGCCTTCAGGAACTGCTCGGCCGTCTTGAACTGGCGTTGGTAGAAAGCCCAGTTCAGAGATCTGTCTGGAAGTGTCGGATATCAATATTCACCTCGACTCAGACGAGGAGGAAGCGGCCGCACTCACTCGGCGATCTCCGGTCGCCCGTTGTAGTCGGCCGCCAGCGGTCGAAACTTTGCCGCTGTTTTCCTGGCCGGTGTCAGAGATGCATTCACGACGTATCGCATCATCCATTGAGGGCGACCATGCGGGTGATATCGGCAAACGAGCGGCGCGATGCGGACGTGACATCGGCGGCTGACCTGGAATTCATTACGTGAGGCTCCGCAAGCTTGCCTGGCGGTGCTTCCACCTCGTCAATATTATTCGGATACGCGATTTATATCGGTCGATGTGGAGCGGTGTAGCGTTATAGGAAGCGGCCGAGCCGCTAGACTGCACTGTCGCGGCGAGCGGTAACGTGACTGTGCCTGCGCTCAATGCTCTCGCCAGAGGCGTGGCGGCCTGACGATTGTTTTTCAGGTCCTGTTGCAGATTACTCCCGATCTGGCCAAGCGGTCGCGAGGGTCTAAACTTGGGGGGTTTATGGACACGCTACAAAGCATGCGGGTGTTCGCACGGGTCGTCGAAGCCGGCAGCTTCACTGCGGCGGCTGAATCGCTCGATACAACGACCGGCGTCATGTCACGCGCGGTATCGGATCTCGAAGCCCACCTGCGCACCCGCCTGCTGAACCGTTCGACGCGGCGTCTTGCACTCACACCCGCTGGCGAGCGATATCTGCAGCGCTGTCAGCAGATCCTCGCCGACGTCGCCAAGGCAGAGGAGGAGGCGAGCGGCGCGCATGAGCGCCCCGCCGGCACCTTGCGGTTGTTCAGCTTCGCGAGCCTGGGCCAGCACTACGTGCTGCCGGCGATCGCCAGGTATCGAGCCCAGTGCCCGGACGTGACAGTCGAACTGACGATGTCACAGAGTGCGCCGGATCTGTTCGGAGGGGGCAGCGATGTTGCCGTCATTGGGGCGCCTTCGCTTTCTGACTCGGAGATGGTTTCTCACCTGCTCGGCTCGACGTGCAGCATCCTGTGCGCTTCGCCGCACTACGTGCGTTCGCGGGGCGCCCCGGAGAAACCAGGCGATCTCGTGCAACATGAATGCCTGATATTGAACACGCCTGCATTTCCGCCGCACGAGTGGCTGCTCGAAAGCCCCGACGGCAGCGAATTGATTGCAGTTCGCGGCCCGTTACAAGTGAATATCGCTGAGTCGCTGGTTGTCGCCATTCGCGAAGGCATGGGCATCGGCATGCTGCCGCTGTATGCCGCCGTCGATGGTCTGCGCAACGGCACGCTGGTTCGCGTGCTGCCCCATCACACGTTGCAGAACATGAACATTTACGCTCTCTACCCTTCACGCAAATTCATCGATGCAAGACAAGAACATGGGTCGACTTCCTGCGCGTCCATCTGCCAAAAGTCATTGCACGCGACAAGACTCTGCTTACTGGCTGACCGGCGGTGAGCGCTGGAGTTGGTCTCCACTCTCCTGAGGATCGGTTTCGCGCTCACCTCGCATGAAAGGGTGCATCCCGATCGAGCAGCGCGGTGCGATAAAGTGCAGATAGCTCAGAATCCGCTGCATTCGATGACGTCGTCCGCGATTCTCGTGCAGCGAGTCGCCTACGGAGGAGCCCCTTGCTCGTCGGCATCGATCTGATGCATACGATCAGCAAAAGGCAGATGCAACCTGCTCGCGGAACCCATCCGTCCGCGGCTGATCAATTCTACGACCTTGCAACATAACCAGTACTTCGCTTATGGAAGCTGCTTGACTCATGGCGTTTCCCAAAGTCAGCTAACTCACGGGTCTGGCCCGGTGTTCATCGCGCCGTTATCGCGATGCACGCAGGATGCGTATCGGGACGTTGCCACGATATGTCAAGATTCCGACGCGAAGTTGTCAGCAACCAGGACATTGCCAGGAGAGGTGCCGGCAATCGCTGCGCTGTCACGTCGCACAGTACGGGTCAGGGGTTTACCCCAAATCCTGCAACAACTCCCTCCAGACATCGGCCTTAATCTTAAGCATCTGCCTACCTAGACTGTAGTCACTGGTCACGAACAGGTCTGTTCGTAGCAGAACAAACCGCAGTCTGGAGGTAAGTACCATGAAGTCCCTTATTCAAGCTGTTGTCGTTGCCGCTGCCCTTGCTGCTCCGGTTGCCGTGTTCGCTCAGTCGAACCAATCTCTCACGCGTGCGCAGGTACGTGCTGAACTCGTTCAGCTTGAGCAGACTGGCTGGCGTCCCGCTGCCGGTGCCGATCCGCACTATCCGGACGACATCCAGGCCGCCCTGGCCAAGGTGGCCAAGGTGGCCGCACATAAGGGCGCGACAGGCTTCGGCGGCGTCGTGAGTGGCTCGTCGGACGCGGGACGCCCGGCCGTGTCGAAGGCCGACTGGGACGCGATGTACAGCCACCCGTAAAGGTTTGATGCGCGGATGCCGGCGGGGCGTCCTGTTCGACGAACATTGTCCATTACCGCATCGGGAACGCCGTCGTGGCGGTCTTCTTCGGTGTAGCGAACGGAAAATGCAGCTCCACGATCTTCGGGCACCACCTTCGTTCCAACTGGCGACCCGGCCGTCGGTCGCCAAACGAAAAACCAAGTAGTCCACGGTTGACACGGGGCCCCCGGCCGGGTCCAGTCGTCAGCGTCGCCCTGCATGGTGTCCGGTTCTGGGGTCGTCGTTCGTCTCGTGCGTGTGCGAGCTTCGCCGTGCCGCCGCATCGTTCACAAGCCGACAGCACCTGCGCCAAGCCGGGCCGGTTCCCGATCCGCCGGTTTTTGGTTGCGACGGTGGCTCAAATGCACGTCTGGCGACGTCCTCGGACATGCCGTCCCCTTTCTCTGTGCGGGCGATGAGAACGTACGGGCGACAGGAAGTCAAGACGAGCCTGATCCGCACGTCTATCTCAAAGACGCTCTCACACGGTTACCCACCCATCGAGCCGATATCATCGCCCTGCGCTGCCGCATCGCTGGGCACCGGCTGCTTGACAAATCTCGACAAGGCCTTCACCGGGCGCTTATCCAGTGCATTCTGTGGGCGTCCATCCGATGTGAGTTTTTGGAATATCTGTATGAGCGATAGGAACTGTTCAACGACGGGTACGCACGCCAAACTCCTCGCATATAACCGGTCATTGGCACGAGACCCCTTCGGGGCGAGCACGTTTGTCGATGCCGGATCAAGACAATAGCCCTTCAGGAGACATCGTGTCGCACATTCTTCCAACCTTCGCATCGCAGGCCGCAACAACCCGGGCAAACGTCCGCAGTCGTGTCGCCGGTTGCATTGGTCACGCGATCGAATGGTTCGATTTCTCGATATACGCCAACCTTGCGATCTTTTTCGGACCGCAACTGTTTCCGTCGATTGATCAGCGCTCCGCGCTACTTGCAGCTTTCGGGGTGTATGCACTCGGTTTCGTTATGCGGCCGGTGGGCGGCTGGGTGCTAGGGGAGGTCGCAGACCGCTATGGCCGTCGGACCGCATTGACCGTTTCGGTCACCCTGATGGCGGCGGGATCGCTGATGATTGCTGTGCTACCAACCTACGCGTCGATTGGTTTGGCAGCTCCGGTGATTGCGACCCTCGCGCGATTACTGCAGGGAATGTCTGTCGGTGGAGAATTTGCTGCCGCCTGCTCTTTTCTGGCAGAGACTGCGCCGCCAAACCGGCGAGGTTTTCACGGAAGTTTCCTTTTCTTCGGGACGGGTATAGGGCTCATCTGTGCATCGGGCCTGACCTGGGCGCTGACGCAATTCCTAACGCACGACCAGATGCTGTCGTTCGGCTGGCGAATTCCATTTTTTGTAGGGGCGCTGGGGGGGCTGTTCGGCTACTGGCTGCGTACTCGCGTCAGCGAGACCCAAGCTTTTGAACATGTGGCCGAGGAGCAAAGCAGATCCGGCAACGGTCCGCTGCGTACGCTCATGTTGCACCATCGCCGACAGATGCTCACGCTGATTGGTACCAGCATTCTTGGCGCGTTCGGGTTCTATCTGTTCATTGTCTATGTCCCCGTGTATGCGATTCACCGCTCGGGCGCATCGCCTGAAACGGCCTACTCAGCCAGTACATGGAGTCTGATTGCTTTCACGGTGGTACAGCCGCTGTTTGGTGCGCTTTCAGATCGGCTCGGACGTCGACCACAACTTGTCGTTATGGCGGCAGCATACACTTTGTTTCTCTATCCGGTTGTGCTGTCGGTTGGCAACACATTCTGGTCCATCCTCAGGGTCGAGCTATTCGGGATGGTTCTCTACGCACTTTACACATCGATTGCGCCTGCTGTGATGGCGGAGCTTTTCGATACCGAGGTTCGGGCACTGGGAATTGGCCTGCCCTTCAATCTGGTGGTTGCTCTGCTTGGAGGCACGACTCCGTATCTTATGACGTGGTTGCAAGGGCGCCATCAGGAGCAACTTTTTCTGATCTATGTGTGCATCGGATCCGCGGTCAGTTTGATCACTTACCTGGTGATGAGTGAAACCGTAGCGAAGCCGATCGAGAAAAAATCGATGGGATCATGATCGACAGGAATTTCGAAAGACTTGCGGCCACGGCAAAACAGCTGGTCGACGCGCAGGGCACCATCAGCTATCTGGACCAGGGCGACGGAAAGCCGCTCGTACTCGTTCACGGTGGCCATGGTGGCTGGTATCACTGGATGGCAAATGTCGAAGCAATCGCGCAGACACGGCGTGTCATTGCGCCAGACCTGCCGGGGTTCGGCGCATCGTCGAGCCCCAAGGAGATGTTCTCTCTTGAACTGGCGGGGAACCGGATTTTTGATCTGCTCGATTCCCTCAGCGTTCAGCAGTTTGATCTTGCGGCATTCTCCTTTGGCTGCTGCATTGCCGGATACATGGCTGCCCACCGCCCTGAACGGGTCCACAGTCTGACACTCGTCAATCCTGCGGGTATGGGACCGCCCTCATCGACTCTTCGGGGCGTTCAGGATCAGGCTGCGGAGGCTGCCCGCTCAGGCAGCATCGACGCTGGCGTGAAGATTTCTCTCAGGAAAGTCATGCTGTCGGGTAGCGCCCTTGTGACGCCAGAACTGACGGCGTTGACTTCAAGTCACGTCCGCGCGACGCGGGTGCTGACACGACCCATTGCCCGCACCAACCCTACTAAGGCGCTGATCGCTGGCGTTAAAGCGCCGGTGTGGTTGGTACTGGGGACGAAAGATCTGCACCAGTGCCATGATCTGGCTGGTCGTCAGCAATGGATAAGGGATCTTTCACCCGACAACGAAGCATCGGCTGTGTCCGCTGCGCACTGGCTCCAGTTTGAGCGTGCCCAGTGGTTCAACGAACAGATCATCGCCTTTATCGATTCGGGACATCGCGTCTCGCGCGGCCACGCCGATGCGCAGATACATACCCACCAACCCATCTTTGACTCGCCATGACGATACTGGAACAATTTGGAGAATATGTCGCTCAGCAGTATGCCACTGAACTGAGGCCAGAAACGCTGCACGCGGCCAAGCGGGTGCTGATCGACTGGTTCTCGGCGTTGCTGCCGGGCACCCAAACGGCACCCAGCATCCAGCTCCTGCAGGCGCATCGAGGGGAACTTGGCTATGGGAGGTCAAGCCTGCCTGGTAGCGAAACCACCGCCTTTGCGCCGACCGCTGCATGGATAAACGGCAGCACGTCGCATGCCGTTGAGTTCGACGATATATTTCGCGATGCGGTGTATCACCCAGGATGCCCAACGATTGCTGCCGCACTGGCACTGGCTGAAGAGACGCAGGCAAGCGGTCTTTCACTTCTCAAATCGATCGTGGCAGGGTATGAAGTTTCCACACGCATCGGCGCAGCAATCCAGCCGGCACACTACCGGTTTTTTCATACCACCGGCACGGTTGGCTGCTTTGGCGCATCCGCTGCGGGCGTGACGCTATCGGCACCCGGTGACGGAAAGGCTGCGCTCCATGCGATGGCAACGTCGGCCACATTTGCTTCTGGACTTCAACAGGCGTTCAGGTCCGATGCGATGACCAAAGCGCTCCACGCCGGCCATGCGGCGTGGGTGGGCGTGACTGCGGCCCAGGGGGCAGCAGCAGGCATCACCGGTGTGGCAGACATACTCGAAGGGAAAGCCGGTTTCGGTGCGGCGCTTTGCGATTCTCCGGACTGGAGTACGGTAACGGATGGTTTGGGGACCACCTTCAACATTGAGCGGATCACGCAGAAAAATCACGGCTGCTGCGGCCACACGTTCGCCGCCATCGATGCGCTGCTCGAGGCGCTAAGCCAGAACCAATTGAGATGGCAGCAGATCTCCAGGATCACCGTCAGAACATATGCGCCAGCACTCGATGTCGCCGGCATCAGGGAGCCAGGGTCCGCGTTCGAAGCGCGCTTCAGCATGCCGTATGTGTTGGGCCACGCGGCGGTATACGGATCGGTCCGTCTCGAGGCTTTTACGGAAAAGCGCCTGTGGGACAATCAGGTCCGGGAACTCATGAAAAAGGTCGAGCTGGTCGCAGACCCCGAACTGACGCACGCATTTCCGAAGATGCGTGCTGCCCGGGTCGAGCTTCTCCTTCTTGACGGGAGAACCATCGAGGTGTTCGCGCCACATCGTCGTGGTGACCCGGAATCGCCGCTGAGCGATGACGATATCAACGAAAAGTTCATTGAGTTAGCGGAGCCCGTGATCGGTTCGCAGGCGGCCGCAACGATGCTTGCGAACCTCTGGCGTATGGATGAACTGGGCACATCAGATCTGCACCTTGCCGACCTGCTTCCGCAGGGGCTTAAGCGTAACCTCTACTATCGTCAGTAAGCCGCTTCGAGCGGGCGGCATGCTGTGCCCGCCAGTTCAGACGTGCGTCCCGCCGTAACCGGCGGGCATCGCTGCGATCTCTGCGCGAAGCCAGGAGCGGAACGCATCGACATTGCGGGAGTGTCTCCTGTTGTCCGGAATGAGCAGATAGTAGGCCAGGTTCCGCGACACGGGTCTCTCGAAAGGACGTACCAGTGTGCCTGCGGCAAGGTCATTTGCAAGAAGCTCCAGTTGCCCCATGACAATTCCCATGCCCTCGATAGCCGCCTGATAGGCGAGCAGAGAATTCTGGAAGCCCCCGCGCTGACGGCTGACAAGTTCCTCAAGATCGCTCCGTCCTACGGCGCGCAGCCAGTCAAACCAGTCGTGCCGACGATATCGGGATTGCAACAGACGATGCTTCGCCAGGTCATCGATCGATGCCAGCGGCGGTCCGGTGCGCAGGAGTGCAGGACTGCAGACAGGTTCGATCACATCTTCAAACAGCCGCTCGCAATTGATGCCTGGCCAGTTTCCGTCGCCGAACTGTATGGCTGCATCGACCTGCACTTCGTTGAAATTGATCTTCGCGACGGTCGTGCTGAGTTCGACCGGTATAGCCGGATATGCCTGTTCAAATCGATGTAAGCGGTGCATCAGCCATTTCGCGGCAAAGGTGTTGTAGACCGAGAGGCGAAGGGGTTCGCCCTCAAGGCGTCCGACGATCGCCTCGGTTGCAGTAACGATTGACGAGAAAGCCGGACCAACCTGCCTGTAATAGGCAGCCCCGACTTTCGTCAGCTTCACGCCCCTTGGTCCCCGCTCGAAAAGACTGACACCCAGATACTGTTCCAGCGTGGTGAGTTGTCTGCTTACTGCCGAGTGCGTGACGCACAACTCCACCGCCGCACTGGTGAGACTGCCCAGTCGCGCCACCGATTCGAAGACGTGCAGGGGATTGAGAGGAGGGACGACTCGGGGCATGCGGTGTTCCAAAAAGTCATAGAACCGTACCGTATGCGAAGTAGTGTGTCAATCGATCGACTGCAATAATCAATCTCATAGCAGTTCCACGATGAGAGGGGAAAAAAGTGAATTTCGCACTTACAGAGGACCAGAACGCGTTCGCCGATGCTGTGCAGCGATTTGCGCGAGACACGCTGGCAGAAGGCGCGCTCAAGCGTGCGCACCATGCTGGTTTCGACTTCGATGTTGCGCGGAAACTTGCTGAGCAGGGCCTGCTTGGTATCACCATGAAGGAGGAGGATGGTGGCCAGGGCGGCACGCTGATGGACGCGGTCATTGCAATTCAGGAAATTGCACTGATCTGTCCCAAGAGCGCGGACATAGTGCAGGCTGGTAACTTCGGCCCGATCCGCACGTTCGTCGAGTATGCGACGCCCGACCAGAAGAAACGTTATCTGAAGGATCTGCTCGGTGGCCGCAAGGTCATCGCGCTTGGCATGACGGAGCCGGGCGCAGGCTCGGCCGTGACGCAGCTCAAGACGTCGGCTCGCAAGGAAGGCGACGAGTACGTAATCAATGGCACGAAGATTTTCTCGACGCACAGCCCCGACGCTGACCTTTTCCTCGTCTATTGCCGTTTCGGTCCGGGTGTCGAGAACATCGGCTCGGTTCTGATCGAGAAAGGCACGCCGGGCTTTACGGTTGGGCAGCCATCCAGCTTCATGAGCGGCGAGGAATGGTCGCAACTCTATATCGAGGAGTGCAGAATTCCTGCGGAAAATGTGCTGCTTGGGCCGGGTGGTTTCAAGAAGCAGATTGCTGGCTTTAACGTCGAGCGGGTGGGTAACGCGTCGCGCGCACTGGCGCTCGGGCGGTACGCGTTCAATACAGCCCGGGATTATGCGCTGATGCGCGAGCAGTTCGGCCGGCTGATCTGCGAATTTCAGGGTATCCAGTGGAAGTTCGCTGACATGGCCTTGAAACTCGAAGCGTCGCAACTGCTCCTCTATCGCGCGGCCAATGTTCCGAATGGCGAATTGCCGACGGCACACAATACGGCGCTCGCAAAACTGCACTGCAACCTCACAGGATTCGATGTTTCGAACGAGGCGCTTCAGGTGATGGGTGGCATGGGTTATAGCCAGGAATCGCTGGTTGAATACTGCGTGCGCCGAACGCGCGGCTGGATGATCGCAGGTGGGTCGATCGAGGTATTGAAGAATCGTATCGCCGAGCATGTGTTCCAGCGCCGGTTCGATCAGCGCAAGTAACGGGAAAGGCGTCTAACATGGAAAAGAGCATTATGTCCAAGGTCGGTTCGCAGCGTAAGTCGCTGGCAGAAGTTCTTCTGGCGCCGCGCAGCGTGGCGCTCGTGGGGGCATCGGACGATCCCTCGAAAACGGCCGCGCGACCACTCCGTTTCATCAGGCAGGCAGGCTTCGACGGAGACGTGTACCCGATCAATCCGAACCGCGACACTGTGCTCGGAGAGCGCGCGTGGCGCAGCATCTCCGAGTTGCCGGTCGTTCCCGATCACGCATTCATTCTCACACCCACCGACGCGGCGATCGATGCCCTTCAGGAATGTGCCGAGCTTGGCGTACCCGTAGCAACAATCCTGGCAGCTGGCTTCTCGGAAAGCGGGGCCGAGGGTGAAGCACGCGAGGAGCGTGTCCGGGAGATCGTCAGGCGCACCGGCATTCGCGTGCTGGGCCCAAGTGGCCTCGGCATGGTGAACGTGCGCCGGAAGCTGGCGTTGACAGCCAATGCGGCTTTCGCGGAACCCGACTTGCCCGTCGGTGGTCTGTTTGTCGCGTCGCACAGCGGCAGCATGATCGGTGCGCTCGTATCCAGGGGCAAAGCGCGCGGTGTCGGCTTTGCAGGCCTCGTTTCCGTCGGCAACGAAGTGGATCTGAGCGTGGGAGAAATCTGCGCGGCAACGCTGGACGATCCGGATGTCACGGGCTACATGCTTTTCCTGGAAACGCTTCGGCACGCCGACAAGCTGAGGCAGTTTGCCATTCAGGCCGCACAACGCGGAAAGCCGATCGTTGCGTACAAGCTGGGCCGCTCGAGCGCGGCTGCAGAACTGGCTGTCTCGCATACTGGAGCGCTGGCGGGCGAAGACGACGTCGCGGATGCATTCCTGAAAGACTGCGGCATTGCGCGCGTTGAGACACTCGACGCGTTTCTCGAGAGCTCGCCGTTACTCGCTCGAATTCCCGTGGCACAAACATCACTCTCGGCGAAGCCCCGGGTCGCCGTCGTGACGACCACCGGTGGGGGTGCCGCGATGGTGGTCGATCAGCTCGGCGTTCGCGACATCGACGTCCAGCACCCCAGCGCGGATACGTTTGCCCGCCTTGCTGCGGCAGGGGTGAAGGTCAGCCACGGCCGCATCGTGGATCTGACGCTTGCGGGTACGCGTTATGACGTCATGAGTGCTGCCCTTGACGTTCTGCGTTCGGCACCCGAGTTCGATCTGGTCGTGGCGGTTGCGGGTTCGTCGGCAAGGTTCTCACCGGAGCTGGCAGTGCGCCCGATCCTCGATAGCGCATCGAAGTCGCCGGAGCTCCTGCCGCTAGCCGCCTTCGTGGTGCCGGACGCCCCCGAGGCGCTGTTGCGCCTGACGGCAGGCGGTGTTCCGTGCTTCCGCGCGCCGGAATCGTGCGCGGATTCGATAGCCGCAGCCTATGCGCGGCGAATGCCCAGCCCGATGCCCGCTATGCCCGCGAGCGAATCGAGCGATACCACGCGTCTTCTCGACGAGCTTGAGGCCTACGAGTTGCTGACAAAGGTGGGCGTGGCCCACGCTCCGGCCGTTGCAGTCGACGCAGCAAACGGAAGCGCGATCCCTGACGATTTGCCCTATCCCCTCGCCGTGAAGGTGCTGTCTGCCGACGTGCCGCACAAGACGGATGTGGGCGGCGTCGAGCTGGGTGTGCGCGACAAGGATCAGCTCAGAACCGCGATCGAGAAAATCCGGACCAGCGTTTCAGCCAATGTCGACGGATTTGAGCTCGAACGCGTGCTGGTGCAGCAGATGACAAAAGGTCTGGGTGAGGTCCTTATCGGATATCGCCGTGACCCGCAGGTTGGTCCGGTCGTGATGCTGGCTGCGGGGGGAGTCCTTACCGAAATCTACCGGGATCGGGCGTTACGTCTTGCACCCGTTAGCCGCGAGACGGCGCTCGAGATGATTGCAGAAGTGAAGGCAATGCGTGCGCTCGACGGATATCGCGGCAAGCCCCGCGGTGACCTCGACGCGCTGGCCGATGCGATTGTGTGCGTCTCGAAGCTGGCCACGCTCACGGATGTGACCGTAATCGAGGCAGAAGTGAATCCGGTTATGGTGCTCGAGCAGGGTAACGGCGTCGTTGCTGTAGATGCTCTCGTGAAGACTGGGAACTAGCAATGGATACATCGTTGAGCGCGGCGCCCGGGGAAAAATCCCGCGCAGTCCGCCAGGAAAAGCACGGTGACGTCGGGTTCCTCGTCATCGATAACCCACCCGTCAACGCAAGCTCCGTGGAAGTTCGGCGCGGGTTGCTCGAAGGCATCCGTACGTTCTCGCGCGACACGTCACTTGCCGGGATCGTGATTATCGGCGACGGAAATACGTTCATCGCAGGGTCCGACATTCGCGAATTCGACGCGCCGATCGAGGATCCGTCGTTGCCTGACGTCATTCTCGCCATTGAGGCCGTATCCTTGCCCGTGGTCGCGGCCATTCACGGTACCGCGCTCGGTGGCGGCTTTGAGCTGGCGTTGGGATGCGACGGACGAATGGCAGTGACAGGGGCCGTCATGGGACTGCCCGAGGTGAGTCTTGGCATGATTCCGGGTGCGGGGGGGACCCAGCGGGTTGCGTTCATCGCAGGAAAAGCCACAGCGATAGAGATCGTGACCTCATCGCGTCGCCTCACGTCGTTGGAGGCGCTGGAACTCGGTCTGGTCGATCAGGTGGTCGAAGATGATCTGCCTGAGGCTGCGGCGGCTTTCGTGCGGTTCTTTGACGGAAAGAAGCGGCGCGTGCGCGATCGCCGGATGCCCGACGCTGTGGCCGATGACGTTGAAGCCGTCACCACCGCAGCCTTGAGGCTACGTCGGCAGTTGCCACATATCCAGCAGGCGATCGACGCGGTCAACATGGCGGGGACGGTGCCGTTTGACGAAGCACTCTCACGGGAACGCTCGATATTCAACGAGTTGCGCACGAGTGTCGGGGCTCGGGCCTTCCGCCACCTTTTTTTTGCGGAGCGAAGCTGTCTGCGTGCATGCAACGGGGGGCGTCCGGGCGGTGCAGCTATCCGCAAGGTCGGCGTAGTGGGCGCTGGGACGATGGGCGTCGGCATTGCCGGCTGCTTTGCGGACGCCGGGTACGAAGTCATCCTGTTCGATACCAGTGCCGAGGCGCTTGCTGGAGTCCACAGCAAGCTGGAGCGGGCCTACAAAGCGCAGGTGCGCAAAGGCAAACTCGACGAGCATGAAATGCGCGATCGCCTCGCCCGGGTTCATCCGGTCAATGATCTCGTGCAACTGAATGAGGTCGACCTTGCTGTGGAAGCGGTGTTCGAAGACTTCGACGTGAAGCGCGATATCATGCGGCGTCTGCACGAAGTGCTGCCCAGCGGAGCCATTCTCGCATCGAACACGTCATATCTCGATCTCAACAGACTTGCCCGGGAAGCCGGCCGTCCGGAGCAGACCATCGGTTTGCACTTCTTCAGTCCGGCACAGACCATGCGCCTGCTTGAAATAGTCGAAACAGACCAGACGAGCGCAGCGGTTGTCGATACCGCGATCGCAATCGCGAAGCGACTGGGAAAGGTTCCTGTCGTCGCGCGTGTGGCGGAAGGCTTTATCGGCAACCGGATCTATGCCGCTTACCGGAAGCAGTGTGAATACATGATAGAAGAGGGGGCTTCGCCCGAGGAGATCGACGCAGCACTTGAAGAGTTTGGCTTCGCGATGGGCCCCTTTGCCGTGTCAGATCTGTCGGGACTGGACATTGCGTGGAAGATGCGACAGCGACTCAATGTCGTCAGCAAGCCGAGCCGCTACGTGACGATTCCGGATGCGTTATGCGAAGCGGGCCGATTTGGCCGCAAGACAAACGCCGGCTACTACCGGTATGAACCTGGAGGACGGCGGGGTGCTCCCGATCCAGCGGTTCATTCGATTATTGCGACGGAGCGCGAAAAAAAGGGAATCGCCGCTCGCGCGCTGAGCCGGGAAGAGATCGTCGAACGCGCGATGGCCGCGATCATCAACGAGGCGGCCAGAGTGATCGAAGAGGGTACGGCTTCGCGAACGAGTGACATCGATATTGCGCTTGTCCATGGATACGGGTTTCCCAGGCACCGCGGCGGCCCGCTGTTCTGGGCACAGCAAACTGGTGCTGACAAGGTCTACCAGATGGTGCACCGATTGCGAGTCGCAACAGGTCCAGACTTCGTCGAAGGCGATATCGGACTGGTTCTGTCGAAGCACTGACTCAAAGGTGGCGATCTGGACGATCGCCAGGAAAAATTGGCTGGCGGAGGTGGTGTTGTGAAAGTTCTCGTGGCAGTGAAGCGTGTGGTCGATGCCAATGTGAAGGTCGGCGCGAAATCAGACGGCACGGGCGTCGACATTGCGAACGTGAAGATGTCGATGAATCCGTTCGATGAGATCGCAGTCGAAGAAGCCGTGCGTTTGCGCGAAGCGGGCGTTGCGACCGAAGTGATCGCCGTGTCGGCAGGCGTCGCGCAGGCGCAGGAGACGCTGCGTACGGCGCTGGCGATCGGCGCGGATCGCGCGATCCTGATCGAGTCGAATGAAGATCTGCAGCCGCTGGCGGTCTCCAAGTTGCTGAAGGCGCTGGTCGACAAGGAACAGCCGCAACTGGTCATTCTTGGCAAGCAGGCCATTGACAACGATTCGAACCAGACCGGCCAGATGCTCGCCGCTTTGGCGGGATTGCCACAAGCGACGTTCGCGTCGAAGGTGGTCGTGGCTGACGGTAAAGCTACGGTCTCCCGCGAAGTCGACGGCGGCGCTGAAACGCTGTCGCTGACGCTGCCCGCAGTGGTCACCACCGATCTGCGCCTGAACGAGCCGCGTTACGTGACGCTGCCGAACATCATGAAGGCAAAGAAGAAGCCGCTGGCAACGATCAAGCCGGAAGACCTCGGCGTTGACGTGACGCCGCGCCTGAAGACGCTGAAAGTCGCCGAGCCGCCGAAGCGCTCAGCCGGTGTGAAGGTGCCGGATGTGAAGACGCTGGTCGAGAAGCTGAAGACCGAAGCCAAGGTGCTCTAAGGACAACGCAGGAGACGGACGAAATGACGAATCTGGTGAATCTTGTAATAGCAGAACACGATAACACGTCGATCAAGGCCGCGACCCTGAACACGATCGCAGCGGCGCAGAAAATTGGCGGCGACATTCACGTGCTGGTGGCGGGTCACAATGCGCAAGCTGCAGCAGACGCGGCTGCGAAGATCGCAGGCGTGTCGAAGGTGTTGCTGGCCGACGCCGCGCAACTTGAAGCGGGCCTTGCGGAAAACGTCGAAGCGACCGTGATGAACATCGCGAAGGACTACACGCACATCCTCGCGCCGGCGACCGCCTACGGCAAGAACATCACGCCGCGTATCGCCGCGAGGCTCGACGTCGCGCAGATCAGCGACATCACCGCAGTAGGCAGCGCCGACACGTTCGAACGTCCGATCTACGCAGGCAATGCAATCGCAACGGTGCAATCGGCTGATCTGATCAAGGTCATCACGGTGCGCACGACGGGTTTCGACGCAGTCGCAGCCGAAGGCGGCAGCGCGAGCGTGGAGAAGATCGAAGCAGCAGCCGACGCTGGCATTTCGCAATTCGTGAGCCGCGAAGTGACGAAGCTGGATCGTCCGGAACTGACGTCGGCGAAGATCATCGTCTCGGGTGGCCGCGGTCTGGGCAACGGCGAGAATTACACGAAGGTGCTGGAGCCGCTAGCGGACAAGCTGAACGCGGCGCTGGGCGCATCGCGTGCAGCAGTCGACGCGGGCTTCGTACCGAACGATTATCAGGTTGGCCAGACTGGCAAGATCGTCGCGCCGCAACTGTACATGGCCGTCGGCATCTCGGGTGCGATCCAGCATCTGGCCGGGATGAAGGACAGCAAGGTCATCGTCGCGATCAACAAGGACCCGGAAGCGCCGATTTTCAGCGTCGCCGACTATGGTCTGGCGGGCGATCTGTTCACGGTCGTGCCCGAACTGGTGGCGGCTATCGGCTGAAGCGGCCCAACCACGCCGACTCATTAAATTAGACCAACAAGAAGCGATCGTGACGTTTCGGTGTTTCATTCCAATGCGGAATAGAAACATGAGCGTCACTACAAACCCACACTGGAGAAAGTTAAATGAGCGAAGCGCTTCTGTGCGATGCTATCCGTACGCCGATTGGCCGTTACGCCGGCTCGCTGTCGTCGGTTCGCGCCGACGATCTGGGCGCGGTGCCGCTCAAGGCGCTGATGGAGCGCAACAAGGACGTCGACTGGAGCGCGATTGACGACGTGATCTACGGCTGCGCAAACCAGGCCGGTGACGACAACCGCAACGTCGCGCGTATGTCGCTGTTGCTGGCCGGTCTACCGCAAGGCGTGCCGGGCTCCACAGTGAACCGCCTGTGCGGCTCGGGTATGGACGCAGTCGGCATTGCGGCGCGCGCGATCAAGTCGGGCGAGGCCGCCTTGATGGTGGCCGGCGGTGTCGAAAGCATGAGCCGCGCGCCGTTCGTGATGGGCAAGGCGCCCACAGCATTTTCGCGTCAGGCCGAGATCTACGACACGACGATCGGCTGGCGCTTCGTCAACCCGCGGATGAAGAAGCTGTACGGCGTCGACTCGATGCCGGAGACCGCCGAAAACGTCGCGACCGACTACAACATCAGTCGCGCCGATCAGGACGCGTTCGCGCTGCGCAGCCAGCAGAAAGCCGCACGCGCGCAACGCGACGGCACGCTCGCGCAGGAGATTGTCGGTGTGACTATCGCGCAGAAGGAGGGCGATCCGATCACGGTCTTGCAGGACGAGCATCCGCGCGAAACCAGCCTTGAAACGCTAGCCAAGCTGAAAGGCGTGGTGCGGGCGGACGGCACGGTCACGGCAGGCAATGCGTCGGGCGTGAACGACGGCGCGGCGGCCTTGCTGCTGGCCAACGAAGCCACCGCGAAGCGCTTCGGCCTGACGCCGCGTGCTCGCGTGCTGGGTATCGCCACAGCCGGCGTTGCGCCGCGCGTGATGGGCATCGGCCCGGCGCCCGCCACGCAAAAATTGCTGGCGCGCCTGAACATGACCATCAATCAGTTCGACGTGATCGAACTGAACGAAGCGTTCGCGTCGCAAGGCCTTGCCGTGCTGCGCGCGCTGGACGTGGCCGACGACGACGCTCGCGTGAATCCGAACGGCGGCGCGATTGCACTCGGCCACCCGCTCGGCATGAGCGGCGCGCGTCTGGTGACGACCGCGATGTATCAGCTGCATCGCACGCAAGGCCGTTTTGCGCTTTGCACGATGTGTATTGGTGTCGGCCAGGGCATTGCAATCGCGATAGAGCGATTGTAATTGAGCCATAAAGGTCGGAGACGGAGGCACTACTGTGATGACGGATTTCGAGCAACGCAGGCGGGACGCAGCAGCTTGGGCTAATCAGGAAGACGCCGAGTTATGGCGAGCCTTCTCCCGCCTGTACGAAGAGCGTCGGATCCGATGGTGTGACTCCGCACGTGGTTGGCTCGTTTCGATAGACCACCGTCACATGTCGACGGCGTCGAGCTTCGATCAGGCGATTCGTTTGGCAATCGCCGTTCACGGACCGGAGGCTGCACCAGGGACGTGTCAGACCCTCCCTTCGCAAGGAGCTAGGTATGTTTTCAAAACCCACGGCCCCCCTGATATGCAAGGCGATACCTGCCGGACACAGTACGGCGATCTCGCGACATGCAGTTAGAGCACTGAAGCGCATCGCAATAGAGTGTTTGGCTTGACTCTTTGTTTTCGGAAAACGTTGCCGACGTCAATACGAATTTCCGGGCTCTTTTGAAAACGGAGTGGGGTGTGCCAAGAACGCGAGCATCAACTGACCGATGTTTGCGGTGCTTTACCAAAGATGAAGGAAGGCCCTTCGGAGTCGGCTTGCAGGAGCAGGCTTCAAACCGCCACAAGCTGCGTGGGTAAAGAGCCCTCGTGGTGAGCGTTGTTGGAAAAGGCAGGGATTTACTCTGTCAGGTAGGGATCAAAGAGACGAACGTAAGTGAACCGCTGATGACGTGTCGATAATTTCACGAACTGATGTCAAAACCGGAGAGCCCACTTGCTCCGGGACAAGATTGGGCGATGCCTGCTGACGGCCCAATCGGCATCCGGCATAAAGGCGGCGTGACTTTGATTCAGGCTTTGGTAAGGAACTTGGGAACCTGTCGTCCCGATGTGAAGGGAGAAATCCAAGCGGAAGGCCTCCGCAAGGATGAGAGTACCGATGCGGGGCACAGGGGCGGAGACGTCTGTAGTAGGGTTGAAGGTCCTGCAATGGGACTGGACCGAAGGGGCGTCATCGTCCGGCGTTATCACGTCGGCAACTTGAAAGAGGAGGACCGGAGTGAATAACGCAAAGCCGTTTTGTATTTCCAAGCGAGAGGTGTTGGAGGCGTATAAGCAGGTGAAGGCCAACCGCGGGGCGGCGGGTGTGGACAAGCAGTCGATGACGGAATTCGAGGCAGATCTGAAGGATAATCTGTATCGAATCTGGAATCGGATGTCGTCTGGCAGCTACCTTCCGCCGCCGGTCTTGCGGGTTGACATACCAAAAGACGGGGGTGCGGGGACGAGACCGTTGGGAATACCAACGATTTCAGATCGCATCGCCCAGACGGTGGTCAAGCGATATCTGGAACCACTTGTGGAACCGGTGTTCCACAACGATTCATACGGGTATCGTCCCGGACGGTCAGCGCATCAGGCGCTCGATGTGGCCCGGCAGCGATGCTGGAACCATGACTGGGTGCTGGACCTCGACATCAAGAATTTCTTTGGCAGTATTGATTGGGAACTCATGATGCGGGCGGTGCGCTGCCATACGGACTGTGCGTGGGTGCTACTGTATATCGAGCGCTGGCTCAAGGCGCCTGTGCACATGCCGGACGGGACCGTGGTGAAACCGGATAAGGGCACCCCGCAGGGTGGTGTCGTTACGCCGCCTACAATGTTGCATACTTTTCACTCCATCGTCTGAATCATTCGAATTCTCGCCTGCGAGAAGACCTCCGGGCTGCGGATCGATCCGGAATACGACGAGGATTTCATCCTTGTGGATTTCGACACGCTTGACCAGAGCCAGTACGATCTTGCGCTTCGTTTCGAGATCGATCGTAGCGAGTTTGTCCGTAACGGCACTTGCAAATTCCTCCAGCCGGTTGATGACCAGAAACAGTTCACTTTGAGCCACCCCGTGCTGCCGGGATTCCTGGATCTGCTGATCGACCTGCTCTAGCCGGTTCTTCAACTGCTGTATCTTCGGCTCGAAGTCCGTCCTGTCGATGATACCGTCGGCATAGCTGTCGATGAGCCGCGACTTGCCTTTCTCCAACTGAAACCTTTGCTTTTCCAGGCTGGCTGTGTCGAAGCCACTCTTTTCATTGCGTTCCATCGTCTCCAGTCGTCGTTCGTATTCTTTCTTCAGCCGACCTGGATGCCTCAACAGATCCGCGACCTGCTGCCATACGAGGTCATCGAGCCGATCCGTTCGCACTTGCAGGTTGTCGCAGATGCGTTGACCACCGAAGCGATAGGCATCGGTTCCGACACAGCGGTAATAAGCATAATCTCGCTGATGCCCCTTGGCCGCCGCCTTGCTGATTTTCTTGCCGTAGTACGCGTAACGGCATTGCCCACAAACAGTCAGCCCCTGAAGCAGGTAGAGCGGCGCGTTCTGGCGGCGTTGGCGCGCCAGCTTGCGATTCTCGGCAAGCTGCTCCTGGACTGAATGGAACATCACTTCGCTGACAATCGCCGGCACCGGGATTTCGATCCACTGCTGCGGGTCTGTGCTTGTTGTCGAGTATGTCCTCCTGGGCACTTCGGCGCTGTGGCGTTGGGTACGCACGCGGACATGCGGCAGGCGATCACGAGACTGGGTTTTACCGAATGCCGCTCGCCCCATGTAAGCGGGATTACGCAATATTCCCCATACCACACTACGGTCCCAGTACAGCTTGCCGGATGCCGTCACCGTGCCCGCCTCGGCAAGACGACGAACCACTTCGCCTATGCTCAGCCGGTCCATCCCGATCCACTGGAAGATAGTCTTTACCGTCGCCGCCTGCGGCAGTTCAATCACGTACTGGGCCGGTGTCCCATCGAGCTGCTTGCGGATATAACGGTAACCATAGGGAGCCGTTGATAGCACATTCACGCTTCCACGCTTTGCGCCATGAAGCTTACCGCGTCGATTACGCTCGGTGATCTTTGCCCGTTCGTACTCCGAAATCATGCCCTGCATCTGCAACAGCAGCGACTCTTCCGGTGTCGTGCCAATCTCATGATTGAGAAACACCACCTGCACGCCACACGCAGAGAACTCCTCCATCAGCAATGCCTGGTGTGCATACTTGCGCGCCAGCCGGTCGGGAGACAGGATGTACAGCCGATCAACCAGCCCGAGTGCAGCACGATCCCTGAGTCGCTCTAGCTGCGGTCTGATCAGCGTCGCGCCGCTTATCCCGGCGTCTATGAAGCACATGTCGTCGACAAGCTGCGCATCGTCAGCCGCAATGCGCTCCCTCAGCGCGGCAATCTGGCTTTCAATGGTGCCGCGTTTGGTCTGTTGTTCGGAGGACACCCGCGCGTAGAGCGCGACCGTTGCAGCGTTGCTCATCGCTTACCTCGCTTGATAGCCGCTCGCCGTGTCTCCACGGGCCGAACAGCGGATGGCTGTGCCGTAGCGCGTGAATCTATCGGACTGAGCTGCTCGTACGCCTTCTGCAGCTGTTCGCCGGCATATCGGTTCGGTTCAAAGGCAAGACGGACACGCCAGTTCTTACGTCGTCCTCGGGTCATTGTCGCGCCTCCCTGTCCGCGGGAGCGATGGTCTCAAGGACGAGAACCGCATCGACGTCAGGACATCCTCTGGACCACGGCGCCAGACACTCCCTTGAAATGCGCAGACCCCATTTTACTCGCGAGTTTGCTATGTTGTTGGCGGAGCTATTAGTCCGGTGCTAGCAAATCTGTTTCTTCATTATGCGTTTGACCGGTGGATGCAAAAGTCCTACCCGGACGTGCCGTTCGAGCGTTACGCCGATGACGCCATTTGTCACTGCAAGAGCGAAGCGCAGGCTCGGCGGCTCAAGCAGGAACTGGAGGCGCGGCTTGCGGAGTGCAAGCTGGATCTGCATCCAGAAAAGACCAAAATCGTGTACTGCAAGCAGGCCAACAGGCGTGCCGACTATCCGATCTGTCAGTTCGACTTCCTGGGCTATACGTTCAGACCGCGAAGTGTCATGAGCCGGATGGGTAAGCTGTCCGTTGGCTTCACTCCGGCCGTAAGCAACAAGGCAGCCCGAGCGATGCGTCAGGAGATGCGCCGTAAGGGGCTGTTGCGTCGATACGAGCTGGATCTGAATGACCTGGCGGACCAAACACGCCCGATCCTGCGAGGTTGGATGCAGTACTACGGGCGGTTCACTCGCTCCGCGCTCGCCAAGGCACTGCGTGCGGTTGATGCTGCACTGGTGCACTGGGCGCAACGGAAATACAAGTCTCTCCAGCGCCGTAAGGCACGGGCATGGGTCTGGCTAGCGGGGGTCAAATCTCGTCAGCCCGGCCTGTTCGTCCACTGGGGTATAGAGGCGACGGTTGGGCGATAGGAGCCGGATGAATCGAGAGATTCACGTCCGGATCTGTGAGAGCGTGAGGGTGTGATTCCCTTGCGCTACTCGACTGACGGGGCTCAGCAGGCGTTTTCATTGAAGCGTGAGAAGTCGAGTTTTCCGGCGATGAGAAACAGGACAGTACGCATGGTTTCGAAGCGAGCGTATCCGCGAGCTTTGCGCTTGGCGGCCTGGAACAGGCCGTTGATAGCCTCGATGAAACCGTTGGTCTGAGGAGTCTGAGTCCAGGCAACGATTCCGTCGAAATGTCGGCGAATCAATTGCACCACATCCTTCATCGGTTCGACCTTCGAGCGCATGACGTTGGTGCACCACTGCTGCAACATCTGCGATACGACATTGATTTGTTTGCGCTCGAGAATGTCGCGCAGTTGCTCGCGGTACAGCCATGCCCGGGCAGTACGTTTGGTGCTGTACTGAGTGACGAGCGCCTCGAGGTCGGTCAGTTGGGCCAGATTCAGTTTGTTCGCGTCTTTGAGCAGCGTCCGGAAGTTTTCCAGCTAGTTGTCGCCTCGACGTTTTGAATTCAGGCTGCTTTTAATTCCTGGTTACGGGGTCGTCGAATGTTGACCGTCGGCTCAGCACGATCGGGATTCAGATGCACGACATGAACGCGCTGCCAGTCCCGCGTGGCACCTTTCCATCGTAGCGGATGACGTTCGCGCGCACCCTCGTAGAGCGCCTTGCGGCGCTCGAGGATGTCCTGATCAAGATTCGCATGGCGCTGGGCCGGCGTCACGAAACGGATCGCACTGTGGCGGTGTTCGTGGTTGTACCAGCGCACCAGTTCTGCAACCCAGGTGCGGGCGGCGAACAGGGTATCGAATGCCTCTAACGGATAAGCGGGCCGGTACTTCAGCGTTTTGAACAACGATTCCGAATAGGGGTTGTCGTTGCTCACGCCGGGGCGACTCAACGACGGCATCACGCCCAAGGCCTGCAAGGTGGCAAGCATCGTGGCGCCCTTCATTGGGCCGCCGTTGTCGGAGTGCAAAATTACCTGGTTGGGCTGTATCGCCTCACGCGCGCATAGATCCTTGAGCACCTCGCTGGCCTGGGCGCTACTCTCTTCGGCGTAGACCTGCCAGCCGACGATCTTGCGGCTGAACACGTCCATAAACAGATACAGATAAAAGTACTGCCCGCGGATCGTCGCCGGCAAGTACGTGATGTCCCAACTGTAAAGCTGATTCGGCGCGTCCGCGCGAACCGCTCGTGGTTTGCCGCATGATTTGACCGGCCGTTCACTGCGCCGATGGGCAAGCTGCTTCTCGGCTTTCAGCACCCGATAGAACGTCGACTCCGAGGCGATATAGCGTTGCTGGTCAGCCAGCCGAGGCACGATCTGGCTCGGCGGCAAATGACCAAACTCGGCCGAGTTCGCAACTGCCAGCAGCTCGGTGCGTTCCTCGGCGCTCAGCTTGTGAGATGGCTCATGGTGTCGTAACGAGCGCCCGTCCACCGCGTCAGGTTCGCCACCTTGCCAACGCTGAACCGTCCGTGCGCTCAGCCCCAGCATCTCACACGCGGGCGCCTGGCGAGCCCCCGCCAGGGTCGCCTCGCTGATCAGGCCGATCAATGTCTTGCGCTCTTCAAGGGCTGTCATTCGGCCTCGCCCTCGAACAGCGCACGATACTTTTTTTGCAGCACCAACAGCGCCGCCGCCTCCGCCAGCGCTTTCTCCTTGCGGTTCAATTCGCGCTGTAATTGGACATTGGCTTGCTTCAGATCCCGTACTTCCTGGCCGTTCTCACGCCGACCGCCGGTCCCGCCGACGGCGCAAAAATCCATGCGCCACTGCGTGAGATGATGAGCGAACAGCCCCCGCTCACGACACCACGCGTTCAGTGCTTCGTCGACCAGGCCGTGGCTCTCATGCAAAGCCAGCAGCCGTTCTTCCGGCGACCAGTCTTCTGGACGTTTTGCTAGTCCGGAGCCTGAGCTCCGACCCGCAGCGGCGCTACCTCTCATCCACTTCCTTAATGTCAGTAAATTCATGTTCAATTCGTCGGCCACCGATCCAACCGTGCGGCTCCCGCGCTGCAAAACTTTCGACAGCGCTTGCTCTTTGAACTCGACAGAATACGTTTGTTTCGCCTTCAACCTGCACCTCTGACTCTTCAATTTAAGAAAATTCAGAGGCGACAACTATTGTGACACCGGGGGCGTCCAGCGCATGCCCTTGAGTTGCGGGTCGACCTTCTGTTGTTGCCGACGTACCGTGTCGAGCGCCCTGGACGCGTGAGCGACGACGTGGAACTTGTCGAAGGTCACTCGCGCTTCAGGCAGATGTTCATTGACGCCTTTGATGAAAGCCGGCGACATGTCGATGCTGACCGAGCCGATTTGCCCGGACGTGCCACCATTTCGCCCAGACAGGTCGCGAAGCGTTCAATGGTGCTGGCATCCTTCCCGTTCGTGACGAACACGACCCGCCGCGCCTTCATGTCGGCGACCAGCGTCAGATACTCATGACCGCGCCGGTACGAGGTTTCGTCAATCGCCACCGCCGTCACGTCCGACAGGTCAGCCGCCGCGAGCGCCAGCTCCAAATAGCGCGAACAGATGGCGTGTACTCGATGCCACGACAGGTTGACAGCAAGCGCGACAGCGGCAAACGGCAAACGGCATCTGCTGGGCGAGCATCAGCACGAGTGCCTCGAACAGCAGCGTGAAGCCGTTGAGTTGCCCGACCCAATCAGGTTCGACCAACCGTACCGAGCCATCGGGCAAACGCACACGCGGCACCCGCACTTCCAGAAAACACTCATGCTGGAAGAAATTCAAATGACGCAGACGCTTGATTTGCGTGTCATGAACCGGATGCTCACCTGCAATTCCGGCGTAGGCAAACCGGCTGCCTGCGACCACAGGCTTTTGGAAACAGTCCCTGCATCTGTATTTCGTCTGTCAGGTCGCTTCGCTGCTGCGCTCCGCGCGATCAGCCGTTATCGTGAGAGGCGTTTGTTCAGGGGCTGCGGCCGGCTCCGTTAACGGAATTATTGGACACGATTAGCGCCCAACGGACACCATTAGCGGAATTTGTGAACTTCAACACTTGGCAATGCCGTCTCCGGTGCTGACGAGGGATTTTGTGACGTTCCCTGCTGACGGGCTTCAAACTTCTCAATCAGCGCGATCAAATGACCCATCGTCTGCGAAGAAGCTTCACAGGATAGTTGATCCCATAGCTGGTCGCATCGCGCTACCGCATTAAGATGTTCTTCCTCGAGTTCACAGGCGCTGCACATGGCAGCAGTTCGTTCATGCTATGTTCTTTTCGGACGCGAGTGGCTCTGCTGTCAGCGGTGCCGGCGCGAAGTACGCGGTCTCACGAAAGTCTGCCCTATGCGCTTCCAGCATCGGGGGTATAACGTCCTGCAGGAATTCGACGAAGGTTCTGATCTTCGCGTCAAGATAGCGGCGTGAGGTGTAGAGCGCGTAGGCCGCCAGTGGCTGAAGCCGATAAGCTGGCAGTATGCGCACGAGCGAGCCGTCGCGCAGTGCGGATGCAGCCGTCGACATCGGTAACGCGCCGATGCCAATTCCCTCCTTCAGAGCCACCGACAGCGCTTCGGCTACATTGGTCCGGAAACCCGCCTCGGGAAAATTAACAGTCTCGATACCATCTGGCCCCTCCAGCAGCCAGCGATCCTTGGCGTATACCGTTGAAACCAGCTGGAAGCAGGCATGTCGTGAAAGCTCGTCAACGTCACGGGGCGTGCCGTATTCGCGCAGATATGCAGGCGCGGCACATAACGAACTATGCAAAGTACCCAATCGGTGAGCGACCAGGCTTGAATCGGGCAGTTCGGCTACGGTCAATTGAATGCTGACGTCATATCCTTCGTCCAGGATGTCGGGTTGATGCTGCGACAGCGTCAGGTTGACCGACACGAATGGATACCGTTTCTTGTAGCGCACAATCGCGGGAACCACGTAGCTCTGGCCGAATCCTGTCGTCGCGTGCACGTGCAACTGGCCGGTAGGCCGGATCTGGGAATCAGCCGCTTCCGCTTCCGCGTGATCGACAATAGCGAGAATCTCCTCGCAGCGTCGCAAATAGCGCATTCCCGACTCGGTCAGAGCGACCTTGCGAGTGGTTCGATTCAATAGCCGCGTGCGCAAGCGTGTTTCAAGTGCAGAGATCGAGCGCGTTACGGCTGGCGCCGCGATATTCAGGCGCCGCGCTGCGGCAGTAAAGCTGCCTTGCTCCGCCACGCAGGTGAAAATCCGCATATTGGTGAATGTGTCCACTGCCTGGATGCTCCTACCGTGCCTTGCACGCGTTCCTATACATGGTTGAATGCACGCGTTCAATCGATCTGGCGTTGTAGCAGGGCAAAGATTCCCCCACAGATTGCGACGCCGGCCAGCAGATAGAACCCGTCGAGCGCACTCAGGAACCTCACCTGTTGCGCGATGACGCGGCTGATCTCGACAGTCGCCAGTTCGTTCGCCTCACTCGTGGTGTGACCCGAGCCCTCGAACGCACGAGTGAGTCCGTTCAGCGTTTGCAGGAAGACCGGGTTGAATGGATTCGCGAACTCGGTCAGCCGCGTCTGATGTAACGCCTGTCGGTGTTGCTCGAAAATGATCATGGTTGCCGTCGAAAAAGAGTAGGTCAATTGTTTGACCATGTTCTTGAAGCGGTAACCGTGATTGAATTCTTCGATGGCGAAAATCCGGAAGGTTACGTTGGCAACTGGCAGCGCGATGAACAGGAGTAGCAGGCCACGCAGCAGGAGAGGCGGCACGAGCCACGGCATGCTGACGTCGGGCGGTAAGTGCACCATCCAGATGCCGATTGCCGCAGCCAGCAAAAAGCCGGGAACGATCATCAGTTTCTTGTGCGTGATAGCGGCCGAATAGCGAAAATAAACAAAGACCATCGTGACGGACGCGAGTGACGTAAAACTGACCAGGCGCCCCGCATTCTCAACCGGGTAGCCAAGGCCACCTTCCAGAAAGCTTGAAACCAGATACCCTAATCCATTGCTCGTATAGTAGAAGAGTATGTACAGTACGATCCCCGTGCGAAAAGTCTTCTCGCGCAACGCATGCAGGCGCACAAGCGGGTTCGGATCATGCCATTGATGCCATACAAACCAGCAGAGTGACAGCAAACCGGCCGTCGTGAGAAACACGAGTTCAGGAGAACCGACGAACAGTTCGAAACGAACCTGCTGCATGACAATCTGAAGGGAGGCCTGCGCAAAAGCAAAGACGATGTATGGCCAGAAGTGTGCGTCGCCGCGTGCCTCAGGTTGCAGCCGGCCAGTCGAAGGCACGGTGAGAAAGGCGAGCAACGCGATCCCTGATCCTGCGAGCGCTGTGCACGTGAAAAGTGCGCGCCAATCGAAGTAAGCGACCAGATAACCGCCAATTAACGGGGCGAGTGCGCTTCCAAGGAGGATCAAAATCAGAAAAAGACGTGTCGCTGTGGCGCGGCGCTGCGGGACGAAGCTGACCTGAATCAAAATCCGGCACGCGCTCATCATCGGACCGATAAAGTAGCCCTGGGCGCCGCGCGCGATCGCGAGCTCGATCGATGACTCGCTGAGTGCTGCGATCGCCGAGCATGTCGCGAAGAGTATCAGGCATCCGGTCAAGTAGCGGCGATGCCCGAGCCGTTCGACCCACCACTGCTGCTGGAGAATGCCGAGCACGGATGCGACAGCATAAGCGCTCGCCGACCAGACCAGTTCGTCCGTGGATGCGTTGATCCCTCCCGCGATGTACCTGGTGAAAAAAGAAAAAATGGAGTTGTCAAAATAGTCGAGCCCGGTAGCGAGCGCAATGACCCACGGCAAAAGGACTTCCCGTCCACGCCTTTCCGTGAACAGCTGTGACGACGGCAGGATGCTCATGCCCCCGTGTCCTCATCTGTGCGCGTTTTTTCTCGCCGCTTGCGAGCTGCCGCCCGCTCACCGATCATGTCTTTCGAATCCGCGCCCGCGATTCGTCTTTCGAGATACTCGAGGTCATCGCTTAGTTCGCCTCTTAACGACTGCGCCTCTTTCAGCTCGCGGCGTACCGCTGAAATGCGCGCATCCATCGCTTCGATCTGCTGCGTCAAAGCCGCGCCTATCTGCCGAAGCGATTCAACCGAATAGCCCCTTCGTCCGTCGCCAATCGGCTCCAGCGGGCGTTTCAGCATCTCGGTGATCGCCTGGAGCGAGAAGCCGAGCGAACTGAGCCGCAGTATGCGAGCGAGATTCTCCAGGTCCCGTTCGCTGTAGAGTCGGTAGCGGCCCTGGCTGCGGATCGGCATGATCAGGCCGCGCTCTTCGTAGTACTTAAGAGTTCTGGGCGTCACGTTGAGCCGTTTGGCGGCATCTCGAACCGTGATGAGGGGGGTGGTTTCAGTTGGCATGCACAGGCCCGCATCGGGAATAATCTCACCTCCATTATACCTAAGCCTGTACGTTCGCGTTCATGTTGGAAGGCAACGCCCCGAAATCAGGATGCGGCAAGGGCAAATGCGGAATTCGCCGCCTTGACGATCAAGCCAGCCGCATCCCGCCGCCGGGCAGCGCGGTCTATACCGTAAGGAAGGGCGCAGTAGACAACATCACCGGCGTGCTCGGTCGTGAACTCGGCCCACGCGGGATTTGCATCAATTCCGGTAAACCCCGACATGGTTGCGACAGAAGACACGCAAACCGCCGGCTTCATGGGGCAGATTTCGAGGGCTCGACTGTCGATGCGACGCCGCTTGCCTCATTGTTGAACAAGCGATATCGCGGGCGTCGCCCTGTTCCTCACCTCCGGCGACGCTCGCTGGATGACCGACGAAAGCCTCGTTGTGAGCGGCGGTTCACGCTAACAGAATTGAGCGAGCGGGGCGTTTCGTGCGTTCGGGTATGAGGTTATATGCCGTCGCGACGCGCGCGCACCGCTTCAGGAGGGCCTGATAGTGCCGCCGGTCAGTTCTTGTCCGGTGGCCGGCCGTTGTATCGAGCGGCGCCAGCGGCGCGGACGTTCAACTTTACCGCCAACACCGCGTCCAGCAGATTCGATCCCGTCGTCAGGTGCGCGATGTAAGCGATAGGTCGTCCATACTCGGCAATCCTGGAGAGGGATGACGCTGCTCCGGCACGATGCGTAGGATCCCTGTCGTTGTTCAGGCTGGAGCGCTTCGAGGGGCTAACGAGGTATTTTTGCAGTGTTCCTTTGGTGCCGCGCCTCGATCTCCTCGATCCGGGCGCTCTCATCTACAATCGTCGACAGGATCAACCTTCCCCTCAGTCCGCCTTTTTCGGCAAGGCGATTGGCCTCGGCGGCTTCGGACATCGGCAGTCGCATCGCAATACGCGGAGTGATCTTGCGGTCACGCAGCAGAGGCGCTAGCGAGGCGAGCAACGCAGTATCCCTGTCACGGTCAAAGACGTTAATGTAGCAGGCACGTACCTGAGGATTAGTAATTGGATGCGATCTGCGTAGCGTCAATGCAGGCCCGAACTCGCGTACGACTGCGGCCGCGCGCTCGCCAAGCAGCGCAGCGTCGACGAGTCCATCGACACCCTGAGGGTAGATTTTTCGGATGGCTGGACCCATGTCGTCGCCCCGTGGAACGATGACGTCCGCACCAAGTAGGCGTAGAAGGCCGATGTCGGATTCTTTGGCATCGGCCACGACCTTCAGACCGGCGAGCTTCGCGAGCTGGATTACATAGCCGCCCACGGCACCTGCGCCACCCGTCACGAACACACTGCTTTCGACAGGCAGCGTGAGCGCCTCGAGGGCAAGCATCGCCGACATGCCGTTCATTGGAACGCTTGCCGCATGCCCCAAATCAATGTCCGGCGATATGGGTACAACCGACGCTGCCGGCACGCGAAGATATTCGGTATGCGCGCCCCCGTCCGGCCTGCGAGCGTTGACGATGCCCATTACTGGCGCTCCGACCGTAAGCCTGGAATCAGACGCATCGCCAAGGCTATGCACGACTCCCGCAAACTCAGAGCCGGCAATATAGGGCGGGTTAAGGCCGCTCATCAATGACGCCTGTCGGCCGTCACGCATCATGATGTCTGTCGGAGAAACGGTTGAAGCGATTACTTTGACCACTACATCGTCCGCATCAGGCGTAGGCATCGCACGGTGAATCAGATGAAGTACTTCGGGCCCACCGAACCTGTCAAATGCTACGGTCAACATTTTGCGCCCATCATCGCCAGGACCCGTGCGGCAGTTCCTTGTCACGCTCAGCACACGCTAGTGCACGACGCAACTGCGCGAGGGTGAGGGGAAAGCAATAGGCTGGCTTCGCTCGCTCAAAGCGCCAACTGTCCGCCAGCGTGCCGGCATCGAGCGCGTCAAACCCCAATTGCACGCAAAGATCCGCGACAAGCACTTTTGCTGCGGCGTCGTCCCCAGCGATGGGCAGTGCACGACGGTCTCTGTCGATAAGCGGGCGACGATCGCTCCGCAGATCGTGTGCCAGGATAGCATTGAAGGCCTTGACTACCCGCGAGCGATTCAGGTGTCTTGCAACCCGCTCGCTCGTCGTTGTCCGGTGCTCGTCGAGCTCTGTAATCACACCGTCCCGCTCCGGATAGTAGTTCATTGCATCGACAACGATCTTTTCTGCGAGCGGCCTGGCGGGGACGTCGTCAAGTGCATGCAGTGGTAAAGCAGCAATGACGATTTCGCCAAAATCTGCAGCTTCGCCAAGCGTGCCGACACAGCAGCCAAGGTCCGTTGCTCGGTTCGCGAGCGCGTCCGGATGACGCGACGACAACATGACGGTATGCCCAGACTTTACGAGCAGGCTTCCGAGTGTGCCGCCCATCGCGCCAGCGCCCAAGACGCCAATCCTGAATCCTGGTTTCATCAGGTGATCTCCTTCTGTTGACAGTACCGGGCGAAGACGAGCGGACTGCCGTGATCTCGTTACCGCTGTAACAGCGTCGTTATGTCCCGAACCGACATCGTCGGTTCCCACGCATCGATAAGACCGAATAGCTGATCGGCTTGGCGCTGACCAATCACTTCGTGAGTTAATTCATCGAGCTTGGCCTGGAACTGTGCCGGGGGATATGGCCTTAGCACGCTGCCTGTCGCGCGCTCCTGGAAGAGATGCTCAGACGAGCCGTCCTTGAAATGGACCCTCGCGTCGGCCACGAAATGGCGCGGATAAGCTTGATCAAGTGCCTCGGAGACAGTCAGGTGGATCTTGCGCGCAAAGTCGATGACTTCCGAATCGGCCGTCAGATTCAGACGCCCTTCAAGAAAATCACGATGTGTGCGATATCCGTTGCCCTTGCCCAAAGCTGACAGCGCCATCTGCACCGGAAGCGAGTACTGCAATTCCTCAATATTGCGCGGCGCGTAGATATGAGCATTGCGCGTTCCGACAATGGCATCCGCCATCGTCTGGATATTCGCATCGATGCGAGTAATCTCGCCGGCGTGCTCCCGCACGTTGGCCATCACCTCGATATACGCGTGATTGGCGGCGCAACAACAGTACGCCTTGAACGACATCTGCTGAAGTTGCAACGGTGCGTCGGTGCGAAAATCGCTGATCGCCTCCGTTCCAACAGACTTGCGAATAAACGTGCGGTAAAAGCCACGATCGCCTGTCAGGAAGCGGAGCGGTCCGGTGATGCCAGCGCGGGCGAGTTCCACGGATTCGATGCCGTTGCGCACTGCCAGCCCCGCATGCGCGCGTTTGACCGAACCGCCGGTTGACGCATATTCGGTTGTCCCGCTCGCATGGCTCAGGGCAATCGCGAGCGCGTGCAGCGTTTGCTCTTCATCGAGTTGATACAGCTTCGCCGCCACCGCCGCCGCCCCGAAATTTGCCAGAACCGAATGAGGTTGCCAGCCTGCGTTGAGCAGATCCGGTGACGCCAGGCGCCCGATCCGCACATAGGTCTCATATCCCGCAACGAGCGCTGTCGCGACCTGCTCGAGACTGGCGCCAATATGCTCGCCGACTGCAAATGCCGTGGGTACGACGCAACAGCCCGGATGCGCATTGCCCGCGAAATCGTCGTATTCAAAGCCGTGACCATAGGCTGCATTCAGATACGCCGCATCCGCCGGCGTCGACTTGAAACCCTCAGCGACAATTGTTGCGTCCCCCGCACGGGGATCCCGGAAGCGACGGACCTGCTTTGACCACGGCAGCTGCGACGATCCAATCTGGATTGCCAGTTGATCCTTGACCAGCCGTTTCATGTCCTCCAGCGCACCGTCACTGATATCTCGGGGACTGAAATTAACCACGAATTGTGCAACGGCACGCTCTAACGTTTGGGAATCGTCATTCATACAGCACCACCTCCGTGTGATGTGAGCACCCGATATAGGTCGGCAGGCACGACGCTGAGCATCCGCGCCCGTGCGCTCATTCTTTCAGTTCAACCCGTTGTCAAACGTGGGTTTGACAACGCGATCAGCGACCCCTTGGCCGCGCTTCAATCCAGATGCCGACGGGCCACGTTGCCTTCGCGAATCGCATACACCGGGTCACTCGTATCCTTGGCGGAAAACCGGAAAAGATGCGAGCTGTCCTGTTGCTCAAGTACCGCATCGAGACGATTCCATTCGTCGACCACGACGCGTTCGCTGATACGCCAGACGTTATCCCGCCGCTCATGACGATCGACGAAGCGCAGCGCCCGCGTGCGCGTGTACGCTTGACCGCCGCGCTCAAACGCCCGATATGCCAGTACATAAGCCTCGGAGTAGGCGACGTCCCCATCGATTTCGATCAGGATATTGCCCATGAAATGCATCGCACGGGCACTTCCCGGCTTCACCAGGCCTACGATATGGTCCGCCACTTCGTCGCCTCGCGAGAGCCAGTTCCCATGATCGTCGCGCGCGTCGGGGTGGAAACAACTGGCAATCAGGGCGGAGTCGCATCGATCAACACCGCGACAGTACCGCGCGAGCAATTCGCGAATCGTCTTCTCGTCCAGCAAGGCTAGCAGCTTCTCTTCCTGTGCTTCGGTCATGATAATGCGCTCTCCGCTTACGTTTTGCCGTTCGGGCATCCATCGCGTTACTTTGACAGGAGCTGGATCACGCTGCTGATATCTGAAACGTCTTCCAGCGAAAGAAGTGCATCGATCGCGTGCGCTACGTTGCGTGGCGCCACCACACCTTCTGCATTGCGGTCAAACTTGGCGGCTAATTCCGCATTCGTCATCCTGGTCTGTGGATCCGGTGAGAGGCTGCCTTTCGGGTAGCGCTTTTCTCCCACGAAGGACTGGCCTCGGGCGCGGACTTCGATTCTGGCAGGACGACTGGCCGCATTACCGACCAATAGATTTTCATAGTCCGGATGGATTTCAAAGCTGACTTTATCCATCAGAGCAAGGACCGACGGGTTGAATACCACTTCTGGCGATTGCCATTCCTTGCCCGGCGGAATTCGATGGGCGCCGACTGACAGTCCATGCGCTACGCTGAATTGTGCATCGGTGACGTGCTCGATATCGCGAAGAAGCCAAAGCGGCTGCATGACGAAGCCCTCGACCCACGCCTTGATGCTCTCGATTTCGCCTGGTTTCAGATCATTGGTTTCGACGATCTCCGTCAGGCAGTCGAGCAGCCCATGAAGGATCCGGCAATGGGGATAGGGCTTGTAAGTCTGCTCTCGCGGAAAGCCCCATTCATCGCCAAGTCCGGCTGCGATGTGTTGTGGTTCCCAGCGTGTACTGCCAATAATGCGGCGATAGCCGAATTCGGCGTCGTCCAGCATGCGCCAATCGCCTCGATGTCCAAATTCTGCCAGATGCGCCGCAGCCATCGCAGACTGCACCAACGGCCCGGCCGCGGTGTACTTGATGGTTGTCGCTGGCGCATGCTGTGACCATACCCAATGAGAATTGACTGGCGATATGCTGCCAGCGATACCTAACGCGTCTGCCAACACCTCTTTCGAATAGCCCTTGATTCGACCGATTGCAGCAGTGGCGCCAAACACGGTGCTGGCGTAGCCGTAGACGGGCGGAGGGGACACCTTGCCGTTCTTGATGTCGCGCAAATAGTCTGTCGCTTTACCGATGCGATTCGACATCTCGTGCGAAATAGCGATGGCGCAAATGAGTTCTTTCCCGGAGCCGCGACTGGCTTCCGATACCGCTAGCGCGCCGGGAAGCACATAGGGGCTGACATGTCCCGGCGGTAGCACCGCGTCGAAATCAAGGGCGTTAATCAATTCGCCGTTTGCGAAAGATGCCGCAACGGTCGACACACGCTCACCGGTGCCCAGAATGGTGGCTTGTGCGCCTGGCACGCCGGCGCCCATGATGCGGGCATAGTCGACGCCTATGGTCCCCTTCGAATGGCTAAGTCCGCCCAGCGCACATCCGATGGAATCGAGCAGGATTCGTTTGCTTTCTTCTACGACGTTTGACGGGAGTTGTTCGTACGTGATCTGCGCGGTGAAATTGGCAAGCGTTTCGACAAGTGTGCTCATGCGCACGTCTCCTTATGAATTGAGTGTTACAGAACCTGGCGCGTACTCGTCCGATTGCAGTAGCGGGTTGCTTTAATTCTGAGTCAGTTTTCTTGCGGAACCATAGCTTCCATTATTCGACCGGTTTTAAATCAGGTGCATGGTTTCTCGGTAGGGAACCACCCCGGGTCTCGCGGTGGTTCCACACGACGCTTTTGAGGTGTTGCCCAGAAAGGCAGTTCGATCGTCCCCGAACGTATACGGGAGGGTCCAGATCGGTTTACCCATTCACGGCAATATTCTCCACGGCGGTATTCTCGTCAATCTTCAGAACTTATGCCGGATCGCAACGCGAAACATGGCCTGTCGATCGGAGGTGGAAGGCGTGATGCCGTTGATTGAAGCGACCGCGGTTTTTCCGGTCGAGTCGGTACCGCTTGCTTTCTGGAAGGTTGCCGTGGTGTAGACGTCCGTTCGCTTGGAGAGAAAATAATCGATGCCCAGTGCGCCCTGATTGTATGTCGCACTGCCCATTCCGCTAGCGCCGCTATTTCTCGTGTACACGTACGATGCGCCGGCCAGCAAGGCAGGTGTAATCTGATATTTAAAATTCAGTTCAGCGTTATTGAACGTCGCGGTGCCGCTTACCCCCCCAGCCGGAACCGGGCCGGAAGTGCGGTCACCCAGAGACATAAACTTGACGTTTGTATATACAGCACCAATGGTGGCCGCACCAAAGCCGTACGCGCCTGCAGCTGCGATAACCTGCTGAGTATGTGCCGACGCATAGGCAGAAATGATGGGGGACGCGCCGAAGTTTGAGCCAGGGACACCGTCCGCGGTCGGTGCGACGGTGCCGCCGGCGCCATAAAACGACGTGTTGGGATTACGTACGTTGAGATATCCAACGCCTAATTGCAACGGACCGTTGGCGTAGCTTGCGCCGAGCGACCAGATCTGATTGCGGGTGACATTGCCCGTCACGCCGCCCAGGGCGTAGACGCCGCCGAAACGAAGGCCGCCATAGGTAGCGCTCGTGTATTTGATGGCGTTGTTCGTTCTGGCCGTATTGTTCATATTGTCCGTATCGCTTGGGTGGGCAACGAACGTCCCGCCCCATTGTTCTCCCGCCCCGAGTGGACCGATATAGTCGACGACCGAATCATACTGGCGGCCCAGTGTCACGGTTCCGTAGGGACTTGAAAGTCCAACATAAGCCTGACGGCCGAACATCAGTCCACCCTGTCCGAGCTTACCGGTGTTGACGTCAAAGCCATTTTCGATGTCGAATATCGCCGACAGCCCGCCGCCCAGGTCCTCGGTGCCGCGCAGGCCAAAACGGCTTCCCTGCAGTACGCCACTGGACAGATAGTATTGACGGTTCCCGTTCGAATTGGTGTTGAAGTTGAAACCCTCGTCCACGATGCCATAAAGCGTAACGCTGCTTTGTGCGCAGGCAATTCCGCTCGTGATGCCAAGGCACATGCCGAAAAGTACGGACTTCTTCATCGGAGATCTCCACTTATTTATAGATAGCTTGATTGACGGACTAACTGGGGTTTCCAGGGGATAGTGATCGGTATGTGCGATTCGAGTGAGTGACGCTCCTCTTATTATTCGTCTGGCCGCGCGGCGCTGTAACACATCGATTAGAGCAGGGACGGAGTGCTCTATTCAGGCCCCGGGTGTCAGCTGTATCGAACTTCAGCCGGTATCCGAAGTGCCTGACTGGGGCTAAACCCATCGTGATGAAATTACTTGAGCGGCTGATGCGCGGTCTCTTTCAGGGACAAAATGAACGGCAGGGAGATGATTGCAGCCACGATGACGTAATAGCTTGGCGAGAGATGGGAGTCGGTAATCTTGATTAATGCCTCAGAAATCAACGATCCAAACCCGCCGAAAATTGCGGTGGCGAGGCCGAATGCCAGCGATACGCCGCCTGAACGGAGACGCGTGGGGAACATTTCCGCCATCGTTGCCGGGAACACGCCCGCAAAGACGCCGACCAGGGCGCCCACACCGACCAGCGACATCACGAGGAGTGGCGTAGATGTGTTGCTGAGGAAGAAACTGAAAAGCGGATATGGCAATACGATGAAGGCACTCGCGACCGCGATCAACAACGGTTTGCGTCCGACGACGTCCGAGATTGCAGCCGAAAGGACGATGGACGTTGCCATGGTAATCAGGCCAGCGGTGTTGCCCCAGAGTGCGACGCCACTGGGTAAATGAGCGTGGGTTGAGAGGAAGGCGGGCAGGTATGAGAGGAACACATAGTAGGACGCGATCCAGATCATCGTCATCCCGATAGCCTTGCAGCAAGCCGTCCAGGTGGACGTAGTGCTGGTCGTTTCCGGCCGGGCATTGACCGGATTGGCATGCTGCTGTTCGAGGAAGGCGGGCGTCTCATCAATTTTCGCGCGCAGATAGAACCCCACAGGCGCGATCACTGCGCCGCCTACGATAAAGAGGATTCTCCATCCGTAACTTTCCAGTGCCTCGTGAGTCATGGTCGTGGACAGTACGGCGGCCACTGCCGAACCAAACACCGTCCCGAACACACCGCTTGCCTGCTGAAGGCATGCATACAGTGCGCGGCGCCTGGGCGGAGCCCATTCAATCAGGAAAGTGATGGCGTTGCCAGCTTCGCCACCCGCTGAAAAGCCCTGCAACAGTCGACAGATGACAAGGCAGATGGGTGCGGCGATGCCAATCTGCGCGTAGTTCGGCATGACGCCAATGAGCAAGGTGCCGAGACCCATCATCGGCATAGCGAACATTAACGCCGTCTTGCGGCCGCGCGCATCGCCAAGTCGCCCAAAGACGATTGACCCGAGCGGTCTGGCAATCAGCCCAACGCCAAACACCGCGAATGTGCTGATCAACGCAGTGGTTCGATCCTGAGTAGGGAAAAACTGATGCGCAATGACGGTTGCGAAGTAGGCGTAACTTGCGAAATCAATCCATTCAAGTGCGTTCCCTAGCACCGTAAAAAAAATTGCCTTTTTACTCATGCCCATTGCACCATTTACGGTCATTGTACTGGTCGACATCATGTCTCCGTTTCACTTGTTCAAATCATAAGTACTACGATATGTCTGGCGCCCATGGATCTGCGTAATACCCGGTCTGTGACGTGGACTGACAGCCTGTCGGTGGGTCTTCAGCCAAACATCGCCCAGCCAGCGTCGGATATCAGGCTCGAAACGTTCGTAACGTGTCGGGTTCAGTATAATGCATAATGTAGCGTACGTACTTGGTGTTTACGCTCGCTTGCGCGTACCACCTCGGCAAGAATGCATAAACTCCAGCGAGCTCATCTCTGAGCGGTTTGATAGTTTCGGGAAAGAGTCCTCGCGGATTCGCGGCTGGGGGCGTTTCGAGGCTTCTCTGGCTGGGAAAAAATATGCGTTACGTCAGTCCCGAGGCGGTAGATCGCGGCGCTGACACGATTGACTTTCTCGACGTTGATAATGCATTATGCATGTTGGGTGCGGAAGCGAAACGCTGATCTCTGAAGAGCGACCTCATCAGAGGGGTGCGGGGGTTGTGTCGTCCGCAGAGGGACAGGGGATGCGTCACCCACTATGACGCTGGGTTGTTTGAAGCAATTTCACAGCCCAGATCGGATTGTCCGGCTTTTTTTCTGGAATAGTCAGCAGTGTGGGATGAGTTCCACGATGCGGGAAGCTCGAGGATTTGATCCTCGGGAGTGACGGTGCTGTTACGACGATTCCGGTCTGTGAGCACCGTGAGGGCAGTGGGTTCGTCGAGCGCAAAGACGAGTAGGCAAACGGGAACGGGAGGGTGTCATGACGGTTATTGATGAGTTGTTTGGAGTCGCTGGCAAAAGTGTGCTGGTCACAGGCGGCAGTCGCGGAATCGGGAAGGCCATGGCGGAAGCGTTCGTCAAGGCGGGCGCGAGGGTGTACATCTGTTCGCGCGACGCAAAAAAATGTGATGAGGCGGCCCAAAGCCTGCAGCAATTCGGTGCATGCACGTCACTTCCTTGCAATATTGCATCGAGTGAAGACCGGCAACGACTGATCGCCAGACTCAGCGAGCACGAGAAGTCTCTCAATGTGTTGATCAACAATGCCGGAGCGATCTGGGCCGCGCCATTGGCTGAGTATCCAGAAGCGGGCTGGGACAAAGTGTTTGACCTGAACGTGAAGGGCTCGTTTTTTATGGTTAAGGATCTGGTGCCGCTGCTCAGCGCAGGAGGCAGTGCCAGTGATCCCGCGCGCATCATCAATGTCGGGTCTATTGATGCATTCCACGTACCTGGCCACGAGACCTATGCATATTCGAGTTCAAAGGCCGCGCTGCATCACCTGACGCGACATCTCGCGTCTCAGCTCGCATCAAGGCATATCACTGCCAACATCATTGCACCGGGCGTGTTCCCGAGCAAAATGCTCGCTACAACGCTCGAGATCAAAGGCATGGAAGCCATGGTCGAGCCGGTACCCCTCAAGCGACTCACCGGCGACTCCGATATGGCGGGCGCTGCAATCTATCTCGCTTCGAAGGCAGGAGCGTATGTCACGGGCGCGGTCATTCCGGTTGATGGCGGCATGGCAACGACGCTGTAACTCGTCCGAAGTGGCTCGCTATTCCGCGCTGTCGCATTGTTGCCGTAGCGCGGACGAGTCCACCGCCGTGAGGATGGGCATGCCGTTCAGTCAGGAGACGAACGGCATTTTTCACGGGGTTGAACACGCGGGTGAGAGCAGGTCATCGTCCCGTCTGAGAATGGCGCGCTACCGGACGCCGAAGATTTCTCGTTCGACTTCATACAGCCGGTCGTTGTGGCTGCGGTGTCCCCAGCGCACGCCGTCTTTGCGTTTGCCGCCGAGCGCAATGTAGTGCGAAAGTGCTTCTAGCACGACAGTCCGGTGCGCCACGCGCCACTCACCGTCGCGACGCTCGAAGCGATCAACGTAGCGGCCCCAGCCTTCACGCGCAATTGCATCATCCACACCTGCGTTGTCATCGCCGTCTGCCGCGGGCTGCAGACGCCGGCTCACAAAATACGTTTCGACCAACGCGACATCTGGCGTCGCAAATTCGATCAGGCAGTTGCCGAGAAAATGCATCGAGTTATCTACACCGTCAAACCGGCGATCGAGCCATTCGATAAGCCCCGGGATGCCACCTTTATACTCGCCGTGCTCATCGTATGCATCCGGATGATAGGCCGACCGCACCTGGTCCCAGTCGCCGCGATCCACTGCGCGCGCATAGCGGCAGATGGCCTCCCGTATCGCCTCCTTGTCAATCAGCGTTCGCAAAGCTTGCATGTTCAGCGTGTGCGGCATCGAATCACTCCTTGTCCATAACCTGTGGGCGACCATCGAAAAGGTCGTTCTACTGCGCTGAGTCGATATGACGAAACTGCCAGTAACACGGTCCCGTCATCGCCATGACCCGCCTGGACATTTGCTCTATCGAGAATTTCCAGTTCGTGTATTATGCATTATAAATGCTAACATAACACCAAATTCCCTGCGCTGTTCGCTGGCTCTATCCGCGGCACGACGTACAAGTTGAGGGAGGGGATTCGCCGCACAACGGCGCCAGTCCGGCCGCGACGAGAAAGCGACCGTCAATGCTACAACGATGATTGATCAGACAGCCAGGTCTCTTCGCCTAGCTGGCGAGGCATGATATATTATCGATAAGGCAGTTTATCTACACTTTTTGATCGCAGCACAGGGACCAGGACATGGAACGCATCGCAGCGCATGATGACCATAGCGGAGTGGGGCCGCATCTTGGCCGGGGAGCAGATGACAGCTCTCCTTTCAAGGGCGGCATGGGAAAGCTCCAGTTGTCCGAAGCTGTCGCAATGCATCTGCGTGAACAGATCATATCCGGCAAGCTCAGTTCGGGCGAGTTTCTCAGAATCGATGCGATTGCGAGCGAACTCGGAGTCAGTTCCACGCCCGTGCGCGAAGGCCTGTTGCTGCTGCAAAGCGAGTCAATCGTGCGGCTGATTCCGCGGCGCGGGTTTGTGGTCGTGGGACTGCGCCGGGAGGATCTGCTCGATTTGTTCTGGGCACAGGCAACGATCGGCGCAGAGCTGGCAGCGCGCGCGGCCGTGCACATGACTCAAGAGGACATCGCAGCCCTTCAGGACCTGGACGCGCAACATCAGCGTGCAGTGGCGAGTGGCCAGGACGCACTCGCTGCCAGGTTAGGGCATCTGTTCCATCGTAAGATCAACCTGTCGGCGCAGTCTGCCCGACTGGCCCAACTGCTGGGCAACCTCACGCGGCAACTGCCGAACTGGTTCTACGCTAGCATTGAGGGACAGCTTCAAGGCGCTGTCGACTACCATCCCATCATTGTCAATGCGATTCGCGTACACGATGCAGAATCCGCGCGGTCGCTCATGTTCCGCCATATCCTGAGTGGTGGCGAACATATGGTAGCGACATTCGATCGCCAGCACACATCGAGCCAGGCAGAACAAAAGAGCGCGGCTGAATAACCTGAAACCGGGATGAATCCCGGAGACAGATCATGTTCGAAGGGCGTTGATTGATGACCGGAAACGTCGGACGGCGCGTTTCAGTCAAAACTCACGTGTGTGCCGGTCGAAGCACCCCTGGTGCCAAGGTCCGGTGTTCACAGGCGGTCGCATCGCATCAGGCGAGGTCCTTCGTTTCTCGACCCGGGCTTCGTTGAAACCCAGGTCGCCAGTCACACGCGGTGCATCAGATTGCACCCGCTTCCTGTAGTCGTTGTATGTCCTCGTCGCTAAAGCTATTTTCTTTCAGGATGTCGACCGTGTGCTCGCCAACTTTCGCGGGCGGAAACGGTGTTCCCGCTTTGGTCCGGCTGAATTTTGGCGCTGGCGCTGGCTGAACGACGCCGCCGCATTCAACAAAATTGCCGCGCGCGATCTGGTGAGGATTGCCCGGCGCTTCAGCCAGAGAAAGCACAGGAGAAAAGCATGTATCCGTGCCGTCGAAAGCTTCACACCACTCGTCGCGTGTTCTGGTTTTAAATACTTCCGCGAAGATCGCCTTCAACTGCGGCCAATGCGACTTGTCGTGCTGGTCAGGTAGATCAGTATTCTGTAAGCCGAGTACTTTCAGCGTCTCCTTGTAAAACCGTGCTTCATTGGACCCCAGGGCAATATGGCGCGCGTCCTTCGTCTCGTACACGCCATAAAACGGCGCACCGGAGTCCAGCCGGTTAGATCCGCGTTCGTCGGTCCAGTAACCTGCCGCCAACAGGCCGTAAATCATCGTCATGAGCGATGTGGCGCCGTCGATCATCCCTGCGTCGACCACTTGCCCTTTACCCGATGATCGCGACTCATGGAGTGCACACATGATGCCGAAGGCTAGATACATCGCCCCCCCACCGAAATCGCCGACCAGGTTCAAGGGCACCTCGGGCGCGCCATTTTTGCTGCCAATGGCGTGCAATGCACCGGATAGCGCAATGTAGTTAATGTCATGGCCAGGCGCTTTCGCGAGCGGGCCAGACTGTCCCCAGCCCGTCATCCGTCCATAAATCAGCTTGGGATTGAGCGCCAGGCAAGCGTCCGGACTGAGTCCCAGGCGCTCCATCACGCCAGGGCGAAACCCCTCGATCAAGATGTCCGATCGCCGGATGAGTCGCGTGACAACCTCAATCGCCTCCGGCGTTTTCAGGTCAAGCGCGATAGAGCGCCGACTCCGAAACATCACCTCATACTGACGATCCACCGGCAGTCCACTTTCGGAGGGGGCTTTCCGGTCGATCCGGATAATCTCAGCGCCCAGATCGGCTAGCAGCATCGCACAGAAGGGAGCCGGCCCCACACCGCCGACCTCGACCACCCGTAGTCCTGCCAGTGGTCCCTGGCGTGCCGTTTGTGTTGTAATCATGTTGTCTTTGCCTCCGGAGATGGCCTTTTGCGCACAGCATGGCGACTTGAGCGAAAGACGCGCTTTCGTGCGCCGCCACAAGCTTCAGGCGTTGTTCATGCCTTCAATTATAATGCATTATACAGAATGCGTGATGGCAACATTTTCCGTCAATGTTGTTGTCGGGATCCTGCCAGGGAAGATCGAGGTTGCCGATCGAGGCAGACTCGACCGATATCGACTGGACGCGGACTCAGCGTTCGCGCCGCCCGATCTGGTGTCAACGAGAACTATCGACGATATGCTCGTCGAGGAACTCAGTCATTGCTCGACCGAACACCGTGTTGTCATCGCCGGTGACCATATGGCCGGCTTCTTTGATGTTGATGTACCTGGCGTGGGGGCACAGTGCGAGAAACTCGCTAACACCTTCTTCGGTCACGACATCGGAGCTGCCACCACGCACAAGCATGGTGGGCAGATTCAGATGTTGCGCGGCTAGTGACAGGCGGGCATGTCGCAAAGCCAGATCGTCTTCCCGGGACGCCAGGAACTGCGGGTCCCAATGCCAGTAATAACGGCCGTTGGCGCCTTGTCGAATGTTTTTCATCAAGCCATCGAGACTACGCGGGCGCCGTCCGTCCGCACGGTACTGACTCACGGCGTCAGCGACTTCCTCCAGTGAGGTAAACCCCTCCGGCTTCTGTTTCATAAACGCCTGGATTCGGTCGAAGCCTGCGCGTGTTGTATTGGGGACGACATCCACCAGCACCAGCGCCGCAGCCTCAAGGCGTCCTTCGCCGATGGCGGCTAGCGCGGTATTCCCACCTAGCGAAGCACCGATTAGCGCAGGCGAGGGGCCTCCAAGCGCCTTGACCACACACGCAAGGTCGCGGACGAATGCGTCCTGGCTATAGTCTCCCTCTGGGGCCCAGTCCGAGTCCCCATGACCTCGCGCATCAAATGCGACCACGTAATATCCGCGATCGGCGAGCTCCTTTCCCGTGTTACGCCACGCATGCCGTGTCTGCCCCCCACCGTGCATTAACACCACGAGAGGGGAGGAAGGCAGGCCCCAGGAATCGCCCGCAATGTGCATATTTTCCTCGGTATGCCACCAATGCATTGGATCGGGAGTACCCGCGAGGCGCCCGCGCGTGCCTTGCGGGACGCGGTCCGGACCGCAAGGGGCCATATCAAAGGTCGTATTTTTCATCTGAGTCACATTAAGAATATAAGAATCTAGAGGCACGTCAGGGGGCCGAATTCGTGTTCAGTCAGGGGAATGTACGTGACTCTTCGGGTTTGCCCTAAGCCTTCGCACGTGTGTCTTCTGTATAATAATGCATTATGCAAGATAATGGTTGCCGACCAATTGTTATCAAATCGCGCGAATGAGCAGGCTATCGATGAATGAGCGCGTGTTGCACCTCTGTTAAGGTTGCCTGTTCCCGATTCGGACTTGATTAGGAGGCGTTGAAATGAGCGGTAAGCCGCTAGATGGCTTGAGAATACTGGAGGTCGGAGCGTATATCTCCGCACCGTACGCCGGGATGTTGCTGTCTGCTTTGGGCGCGGAAGTGGTCAAGATCGAGCCGCTGGAAGGTGAAGCCTTCAGGAGGGGAATCGGCAACGCTAGCCATTACTTCGTCCAGTACAACGCGGGCAAAAAAAGTGTCGCCGTGGATCTCAAATCTCGTGACGGCGTGAATCTCGTTAAGGCCCTGGTGCCCCGTTTCGATGTTCTGACCGAGAATATGCGACCGGGGAAGATGGACAAATTAGGATTGGGCGCAGACGTTTGCCGGGAAATCAACCCGCGGCTCGTCTATATGTCGGTCTCGGGCTTCGGAAGTGGTGGCCCGCTCATGGACCGGCCGGCCTATGACACCATCGGGCAGAGTTACGGCGGCTTTTATCACATGATGAATGATGTGGGAGACGCGCGCCTGTCAGGCACTTGCCTGGCGGATCTGATTACCGGCGTGAGTGCCACCATGGGTATTCTCGCGGCGCTTGTGGGACGCGCCCGTTCGAGCAATGACACGGGCGCTCGCGTCGAAACCTCCCTGCTGGAGGCCATCTCGATGCTCACCATTGACGCGGTCACGCAACGCGGGGAGACGGCTCAGGATCCGACGCGTGAATCGAGGCATCCGCAAGCGCAGAACTTCTGCCTGAACACGGCGTCTGGTGGTGCAATCGCCCTACACCTCTCGGGATCGGAGAAATTCTGGGGCGCCCTGACCCGGGCGATCGAACGGCCAGATTTGCTGGATGATCCGCGCTTTCGCCGCTACCCGGATCGGGCGGTTTCCGCCCACTATCATGCGCTCGTCGAGATTCTTGAGGCGGAGTTTTGCAGGCGATCCCGAGACGAATGGGAGCAGCGACTGACGGCAGCGGATGTGCCGTACGCGCCTGTACTGAGTCTCGGCGAACTGGCTGTGCATCCGCAGGTCGAATGGCTGCAATTGCTGGGCACGGCACCCTCTGGCCAGACGCTCGTGCGTCCGCCATGGCGTTTTGACGGTGAGCGCCCGAACCGAAATGAACCCACTGCCCATGTGGGTGAACATACCCGTCAGGTACTGGGTGAAATCCTCTCCGAAGCGCAAGTCAACGAGCTGATTGCGAACGGTACCGTCGTCACCGGAGAGTAAGCGCGGAGTAATCGCGGGTGGCCGCGCAGGCAGGGGGCGCGGCCTTGTGACAGCCTCGGTCCAGCGGGATTCGAGGCTGGCCGGATGCTCAATCGGCGGCACGCGTTACGGGTGGGCTGGACGCGATGAACCTGATGACAGTGCGAGGTTGCCCCCGTCAACGTTCATAATGAGACCGTGTACGGAAGACGCTTCAGCCGAAGCCAGAAATGCGATTGCGTGTGCCTGTTCTTCCGGTTGTGCGGCATGGCCTAACGGGATTCTGCGCTCACGCTCGACAAACATCTGCGGATTGCGCTCCTGATCTGCCTTGAAAAGATCGGTCCATGTCATGCCGGGGCAAAGCGCATTGACGCGAATGTTATAGCGTCCCCAATCGACCGCGAGTGCCTTTGTCAGGCCCACAACCCCGTGTTTGGAGGCGACGTAAGCGGCGCCGTTCGGGATTGCGACCAGACCCGCGAGTGACGCCACGTTGACAATGGCGCCGCGCCGGCGCGGAATCATTGAGTCGTGTGCGACGGCATGCGACCAGTAGAAAACACCATCCAGATTAATGGACATGGCCCGGCGCCAATCTTGCGGTGTGAGCGTTTCCGCGGGTTTGCGCATCATGATGCCTGCGTTGTTGACCAGGACATCTATCCGCCCATGCGTTGCAATCACCTGTTTCACACTCGCGCTGACGCATGCTTCGTCGCTTGCGTCGGCCGGTAATCCGCTCACGCTGCCGCCCTCAGCTTTCACGGCTTTCACGGCTTGGTCCACCGCTTCTGCGTCCATGTCGTTAATGAACACATGCGCGCCCTCCCGGCAGAACTGCCGTGCGGCGGCAAGCCCGATACCTCGGGCCGCACCGGTCACTACGATGACCTGGTCTTTGAAGCGCATCATGATGATCTCCTTGGAGTAGTTGTCGGTAACAAGGTTTACACACGCCGGAGCAGGCGAGGGCATCGACCGGTGGGACGACCCGGACGCCTCGCCGTTCCCTGAGCGCAGGTGAACATTGACAACTATAACATATGATGCATAATGTATTATCTTCGCTGTCCGGACGGGCTAAGCGTTGACCGGGAGCGCATGTGAAGTGAAGGCGCTGAGATTCGGAAGCTTCAATAGGGTGCGATCGATGAGAGTACTGGTGGCGGTAAAGCGTGTCGTGGATTTCAACGTGAAGGTTCGTGTCAAGGCGGACGGGAGTGGCGTGGACCTCTCGAACGTCAAGATGAGCATGAACCCGTTCGACGAGATTGCCGTTGAGGAAGCGGTGCGTCTGAGGGAAGCTGGGGTGGCTTCGGAAGTTGTTGCGGTGACCTGTGGTCCCGCCGCTAATCATGAAACGCTGCGTACAGCACTGGCGATGGGCGCAGACCGCGCCATTCTGATTCAAACCGAGGATCGGCTCGAACCGCTGGCGGTGGCGAAATTGTTGAACGCGGTGCGTGCAAAAGAGAATCCTCAGCTCATGATCCTGGGCAAGCAGTCAATCGACGACGACTGCAATCAGACCGGACAGATGCTCGCCGCGCTGGGAAATCTGCCGCAGGCAACATTCGCGTCCAGGATCGACGTCACCGCGGACACCGTGACCGTGACGCGCGAGGTTGATGGCGGACTGGAGACGTTGTCGCTCGATCTGCCCGCTGTGTTGACGACGGATCTTCGTCTCAATGAGCCACGCTACGTGACCTTGCCGAGCATCATGAAGGCGAAGAAAAAACCGCTCGAAACCGTGAAGCCTTCGGATCTTGGCATCGATATCAAGCCGCGTCTGACGACGGTGAACGTTGCGGAACCGTCCAGGCGCGTCGGCGGCGTTCGCGTTCCGGATGTATCTGCACTGATCGCGAAACTCAACGACGAAGCGAAAGTACTGTAAGGATGGGTGATATGAATATTCTGGTCATTGCAGAACACGACAACCAGCAGCTTAAACCGGTCACGTTGAACGTTGTGCGTGCAGCAACCGAGTGCGGGACACAGGTTCACGTCCTCGTCGCGGGTAAAAACTGCAGCGCGGTTGCGGAGCAGGTGTCAAAAGCGGTCGGTGTAAGCAGGGTGCTGCTTGCGGACGGCGACGTGTTGCAGGACGGCCTGGCCGAGACCACGGCCGCCCAGGTCGTCAGGATCGCGGCAAACTATACCCACGTCTTGGCACCGGCCACTGCATTCGGGAAAAGCGTGGCGCCGCGCATTGCCGCATTGCTGGACGTTGCGCAAATTTCCGAGATCACGAAAGTCGTGAGCGCCGATACCTTTGAAAGGCCGATTTATGCGGGAAGCGTCATCGTCACTGTTCGCAGCTCGGATGCGATCAAAGTCTTGACAGTACGTGCTACCGCATTCTCGGCAGACCCGGCCGACCAGGCAAGCGCATCGATTGAGTCCATTCAGGTGGTAGACGGCTTCAGCCGCACTCGCTTTGTCGGACGCACGACCACGAAGCTGGATCGTCCAGAACTGGGCGCCGCGAAGATCGTCGTGTCGGGTGGCCGCGGTCTCGGCAGCGGGGAAAATTATACGAAGGTGCTTGAGCCGCTGGCCAGCAAGCTTGGGGCTGCCCTCGGCGCAAGCCGCGCGGCGGTCGATGCAGGATATGTACCGAACGACTATCAGGTTGGGCAAACCGGCAAGATCGTCGCGCCGCAACTCTATGTCGCTGTCGGGATTTCGGGCGCGATCCAGCACCTTGCTGGCATGAAGGATAGCAAGGTGATTGTTGCGATCAATAAGGATCCTGAGGCGCCTATCTTCTCGATCGCTGACTACGGACTGGTCGCCGATCTGTTCGAAGCGGTGCCGGAAATGGTCGAGGCATTGTAAGTCCGAACTATTTTTCAACCGCCACACAGTGGAGGAGCGATCGCCAATGTGTGGCGCGCTGGTGTGAGTACAACGCTGGTGCAATTGACCTGACATCGTGTGCGAAATGGAAGAAGCGAAAACTGACCTGACCCACCATGACGCCATGCGTCTGACGGACTACATTGCTTTGGCTCCCACCGCTGCACTGAGCGCGACGCTGGATCATCGCGCCATACCTAAGGACGGTGATCTGTTGCCCGCGTTATGGCACTGGTTGTATTTCTGGCCGCTTGCAAAACAAAGTGATCTGGGTCCTGACGGCCACCCGCGAAAGGGCGGGTTCCTGCCTGATCTGGGCTTGCCCCGGCGCATGTGGGCGGGCGGCCGGCTGCAATTCAGATCGTTGCTGAAAATCGGCCAACCGGCCACGCGCGTCTCCACGGTGCTCAATATCTCGGAGAAGTCAGGGCGGAGTGGGCGGTTGGGGTTTGTTACGGTCAGCCATCAGATAACGGGTGCGCGTGGGCTTGCCATTGAAGAAGAGCAGGATATCGTGTATCGGGAAGCCTATACGGCGGGCGCGTCCGCACCCGAGCCGACCGCCGCACCCGCCGCGGCACGTTGGCAGTACGAGGTGAACCCGACCGAGGCCATGCTCTTCCGGTACTCGGCGCTGACCTTCAATAGTCATCGAATCCACTACGACCGGGCATACGCAAGCGAGGTCGAAGGATATTCCAACCTGGTGGTCCATGGGCCGCTCATCGCGACATTGCTGATCGACCTGGTGCACAGGCAGATGCCTGACACCCCGATTGAAAGCTTTACGTTCAGGGCCGTGCGTCCAATTCTGCTGGGGCACGCTTTCACGGTTTGTGGCGAACCCAGTGCCGACGGCAAAAGCGTGGAACTGTGGGCGAAAGACCATGAGGGTTGGCTCGCCATGCGCGCTCAGGCGAGCGTTGGCTGAACCGCATTTGCGATGCGCTTAAGCGTCATTCGCCTGCCTCACACCGACTGAGCGGATCAGGCATTACTTAAGGAATAGATATGAACGAGTCCGGGAGTCCCCCATTCCAGTCGTTTCTGTTCGTTCCGGGCGATCGACCGGAACGTTATTCGAAAGCAGTTGCGAGTGGTGCCGATGCCGTCATTCTTGATCTTGAAGATGCGGTAAGCCCTTCCAGCAAGCAGGATGCGCGACACAGCGTGATGTCATGGGTCTCGCCTGATCACCCGGTGCTGGTGCGAATCAATGCACCTGGCACGCCGTGGTTCGCAGAGGATATCAAGCTCGGGATGCTACCCGGTGTCGCAGGACTGGTCCTCTCAAAAGCAGAGTCAATCAACGATATCGTCACGGCTGCTGGCGGCCCAACCGGTCAGGTGGCGATATATCCACTTATCGAATCGGCGAAGGGCATGTGGAACGTTGAAGAAATCGCCAGCGCGTCGAATGTTCGTCAGCTTCTATTCGGTACCCTGGATTTTATCGCGGACATGGGGATCGCTGGCGACGGGGAAGAGCTGAACACCTATCGTGCGACACTCGCCCTGGTTTCGCGTGTTTATGAACTGAATCCGCCGGTCGATGGCGTTTCTACTGCGATCGACGACGTGGACAAACTCATCCGTGAATCGAGTGCAGGGAAGCGTCTTGGTTTCGGCGGCAAGCTATGCATTCATCCGAAGCAGGTGCCGATTGTCAACCAATGCTATCGCCCCTCCGAAGCCGAGCTTGACTGGGCGAAACAGGTCGTTGATGCATCGTTGCATGCCGACGAGGCAGTCTTCGTCATGAATGGAAAAATGATTGATCGTCCTGTCATATTGAAAGCGCAGCGCATGCTGGCTGAGGCGAGAGGCAGATAGTCAGGTCGGCTCCAGAGATTGCTGCTGAGCGACATCTTTTGATTATGATTAGCATACCTGATTAGATGAGGTGGTTTAGGTGATGAAAGGCAAGTTTGTTGAGCAATTTGGTCCTCGCGAGTCGATGGAGTATGACGTCGTGATCGTGGGTGGGGGGCCCGCTGGCCTATCGGCCGCGATTCGACTCAAGCAGCTTGCGGCCAGAAATGGCAGCAGTATCACCGTTTGTGTACTCGAGAAAGGGTCGGAAATCGGCGCGCACATTCTGTCAGGCGCCGTGATGGATCCTGTCGCCCTCAACGAATTGATTCCAGACTGGAAGGATAAAGGCGCGCCGCTCGACGTCCCGGTAACGGAAGACCGCTTCCTCTTTCTGTCGGAAACCCGGTCGATCAGGACGCCAAACTGGGCGCTACCCAGCAACTTCCAGAACCACGGCAACTACGTGATCAGCCTCGGAAAGTTCACGCGTTGGCTTGGCCAGCAAGCGGAGGAACTGGGCGTTGAGATTTTCCCGGGTTTTGCTGCGGCTGAGGTGCTCTATCACGAGGACGGTTCGGTCACGGGTGTGGCAACCGGCAATATGGGCGTGGGCAAGGAGGGTGAGCCGACCTCGAACTTCCAGCTCGGGATGGAGTTGCACGCCAGGTATACGCTGTTTGCTGAAGGCTGTCGGGGTCACCTGGGGCGCCAACTCATTGATAAATTCCAGCTAGGCGCGAACAGTGATCCTCAGACCTATGGGATCGGCATCAAGGAATTGTGGGAGATCGGTCCCGCGGAACACAAACCAGGCCTGGTCATTCACACCGCGGGTTGGCCGCTGGACGCCAGAACCTATGGGGGGGCGTTTTTATATCACCTGGATCAGAATCAGGTGGTCGTCGGCTTAGTCGTTGGCCTCGGTTACCAGAACCCGTATCTCTCGCCATTCGAGGAGTTCCAGCGTTACAAGACGCACCCCGACATCCGTACGTTTCTCGAAGGCGGTAAGCGAGTCTCGTACGGTGCGCGTGCCATCACGGCAGGGGGCCTTCTGTCGCTGCCCAAGCCCATCTTCCCCGGCGGCGCGCTAATCGGCGACGATGCGGGTTATCTGAACGCTTCGCGTATCAAGGGCAGCCATGCCGCGATCAAGACCGGCATGCTGGCCGCTGATGCCGCATTTGACGCTGTACAGGCCGGTCGTCGGAGCGACGAACTGGTCGACTACCCGGCATCGTTCAGGAACTCCTGGCTTCACGACGAGCTGTTTAAAGCGCGCAACTTCAAACAGTGGATGGCTAAGGGCCTGTACCTCGGCACGATGATGGTCGGTCTTGAGCAAAAAGTCCTGCGCGGTAATGTGCCGTGGACACTTCATCACAAGCACCACGACCACGAGATGCTCAGGCCGGCCTCGACATGCTCGCGCATAGCGTATCCGAAGCCCGATGGCGTCTTGACGTTCGACCGCCTCTCTTCCGTGTTCATTTCCAATACCAACCACGAGGAAAATCAGCCGGTGCATCTGACGCTCAAAGATGCAAGCGTGCCGGTCAATGTGAACCTTCGAACTTACGCAGGTCCAGAAACGCGCTTCTGTCCAGCCGGCGTCTATGAATTCGTCGAAAACGAGGACGGAAGCGACCGACTGCAGATCAATGCGCAGAATTGTGTGCACTGCAAGACCTGTGACATCAAGGATCCAACGCAGAACATCGTATGGGTCACGCCGGAAGGGGGAGGAGGGCCAAACTATTCACGGATGTAGTCAGAATAAACTTTCAATCGGTAAATCCTGCGATGACTGACGATGAACAAAACGACATGAAGACGCGATATATCCCTCCGTCCGCGAAGGGGACCCACCCGGACGCCAACCGGGAGGAAGACAATTGTTCCGGGGAGTCGGTAAACCATAGCGGGACTAACTGGGCGTGGGCAACAGGACGATCCAGCTATGACTGGATGGATTCGCACTACCTCGTGGCTGACTTTGCCTAACGCGTTGAAGCCCAACGACGCTTATCGCTTTCGTGCTCGGCGGATCCGCTCGTCCGCGCCCCCGGATGAAGCTGTTGGCCTGGCAGCACATCCGGTCATTCTCACCCACACCATGCAGAATTTTCCAGGCATGGCTGCCGTCCTTGACGGTTTCGCTTAAAGACCATGAATACTCTCCCGATCAGATCCCTCCTGATAGCCAATCGCTCGGAAATCTCCATCCGCGTCATGCGAGCCGCCGCGGAGATGCACATCCGCACGATCGCCATCTATTCGAAGGAAGATCGCCTTGCGCTCCATCGCTTCAAGGCGGACGAGAGCTATCTGGTCGGCGAAGGAAAGAAGCCGCTCGCCGCCTATCTCGACATCGACGACATCCTGCGTATCGCGAGGCAGGCGAAGGTCGACGCGATTCACCCCGGTTACGGCTTTCTTTCCGAGAATCCCGGCTTCGCGCAGGCGATCATCGATGCCGGAATCCGCTGGATCGGCCCGTCGCCTGAGGTCATGCGCAAGCTTGGCAACAAGGTGGCGGCCCGCAACGCGGCTGTAGCCGCCGGTGTGCCGGTGATGCCGGCAACCCCGCCATTGCCCCACGACCTGCAGGAATGCATGCGTCTCGCCGCCGGAATCGGCTACCCGCTAATGCTCAAGGCGAGTTGGGGTGGGGGTGGGAGAGGGATGCGGGTTCTGGAGAGCGAGGACGATCTCGAATCCGCGCTCGTCGCAGCCCGGCGCGAAGCACTGGCGGCGTTCGGCAACGACGAAGTGTATGTGGAGAAGCTGGTACGCAATGCGCGCCACGTCGAGGTGCAGGTCCTCGGCGATATGCACGGCACGCTCGTGCATCTCCATGAGCGCGACTGCACGGTGCAGCGGCGCAACCAGAAAGTGGTGGAGCGCGCCCCGGCACCGTACCTCGATGATGCTGGCCGCGCGGTGCTCTGCGATTCGGCACTGCGGTTGATGCGCGCGGTCGGGTACACCCATGCAGGCACGGTCGAGTTCCTGATGGATGCCGACTCCGGCCAGTTCTACTTCATCGAGGTGAACCCGCGCATCCAGGTCGAGCACACGGTCACCGAGATGATCACCGGGGTCGACATCGTCAAGGCGCAGATCCGTATCACGGAAGGCGGAAGGATCGGCATGATCGAAGACACGCTCGACGAGGGCGGTGTCGTCAGCGTGCGCGCGGCGGGCGTGCCGGCGCAGCCGGACATTCCGCTTAACGGCCACGCGCTGCAATGCCGGATCACGACCGAAGATCCCGAGAACGGCTTCCTGCCGGACTACGGCAGGCTCACTGCTTACCGCAGCGCGGCGGGATTCGGCGTTCGTCTCGACGCCGGCACCGCCTATGGCGGCGCGGTGATTACGCCGTATTACGACTCGCTGCTGGTCAAGGTGACCACGTGGGCACCGACCGCTGCCGAGTCGATTGGACGGATGGACCGGGCGCTACGCGAGTTCCGGATTCGCGGCGTCGCGTCGAACCTGCAATTCCTCGAAAACGTCGTCAATCATCCCGCCTTCGGGCGAGGCGATGTCACAACGCGCTTCATCGACCTGACGCCGGAACTGCTCGCCTTCGCGAAGCGGCGTGACCGCGCGACCAAGCTGCTGCGTTATCTTGGCGAGGTCAGCGTCAACGGGCATACGGAGATGAGTGGCCGTTCGTTGCCTTCGTTGCCGATGTCGCGGCCGCTGCTGCCGGCGCTCGACACCACGCTTCCTCTGCCACCGGGTATGCGCGACCGGTTGCGCGAACTTGGACCAGAGAAGTTCGCGCGCTGGATGCTTGACCAGAAGCAGGTTCTGCTGACCGATACGACGATGCGCGACGCGCACCAGTCGTTATTCGCGACGCGCATGCGCACGGCCGATATGCTGCCGATCGCGCCGTTCTACGCCCGCGAACTCCCGCAGCTCTTTTCGATGGAATGTTGGGGCGGCGCGACCTTCGATGTGGCACTGCGTTTTCTCAAGGAGGACCCGTGGCAACGCCTCGCGCAGTTACGCGAGCGGGTGCCCAACATCCTGTTCCAGATGTTGCTGCGCGGCTCGAATGCTGTGGGATATACGAACTACGCGGATAACGTCGTCAGGTTCTTCGTCAGCCAGGCCGCGAGCGCCGGAGTCGACCTCTTCCGCGTCTTCGATTCGCTGAACTGGGTGCGCAATATGCGCGTGGCGATCGACGCAGTGCGCGAAAGCGGTGCGCTGTGCGAAGGGGCGATCTGCTATACCGGAGATCTGTTCGACGGCTCGCGTTCGAAGTACAACCTGAATTATTACGTGGGAATTGCGCGCGAACTGCAAAACGCCGGCGTGCATATCCTGGGCGTCAAGGACATGGCGGGTATCTGCCGCCCGCAGGCCGCCGCTGCGCTCGTGAAAGCGCTCAAGGAAGAAACCGGCTTGCCCGTGCATTTCCATACGCACGACACCAGCGGCATTTCAGCGGCTTCGGCGCTGGCCGCGATCAACGCCGGCTGCGATGCGGTGGATGGCGCGCTCGACGCGATGAGTGGCCTGACCTCGCAACCGAACCTGTCGAGTATCGCCGCGGCGCTCGCGGGCAGCGAGCGCGATCCGGGGCTGAGCCTCGAGCGGTTGCACGAAGCGTCGATGTACTGGGAGGGCGTGCGCCGCTACTACGCACCGTTCGAATCAGAGATACGGGCTGGTACCGCCGATGTCTATCGTCATGAAATGCCAGGCGGCCAGTACACGAACCTGCGTGAGCAGGCGCGCTCGCTTGGTATCGAACATCGCTGGACCGAAGTGTCGCGCGCATACGCCGATGTCAACCGGATGTTCGGCGACATCGTCAAGGTGACACCGACCTCCAAGGTAGTCGGCGACATGGCGCTGATGATGGTGGCCAATGACCTTAGCGCCGCCGACGTGTGCGATCCAGCCAGGGAAGTCGCGTTTCCTGAGTCCGTTGTCTCGCTGTTCAAGGGAGAGCTCGGCTTTCCGCCTGACGGTTTTCCGGTGGATCTGTCACGCAAGGTGCTGAGGGGCGAGCCGCCTGCGCCTTACCGGCCTGGCGACGCGCTGGCGGCGGTCGATCTGGAAGCGGCGCGTACGCAGGGCAAGGCTGACTGCGAACACGAGCTGGACGACCAGCAGCTGGCTTCCTACCTCATGTACCCGAAGCAGACCAGCGATTACTTCGCGCACCTGCATACCTATAGCGACACCTCGGTGCTGCCGACGCCGGCTTTCCTTTATGGATTGCAGCCGCAGGAGGAAGTGGCGATCGACATTGCGCCGGGCAAAACCTTGCTCGTTGCGTTGCAAGGGACGCACGCGGACACCGAGTCCGGCATGACCAAGGTTCAGTTCGAGTTGAACGGACAATCGCGCACGGCCTTGATCGAGCCGCGCACTACCGCACATGCGGGACCGGCGCGTCATAGCCGGCTGGTCGCCGATCCATCGAATCCGTTGCATGTTGCGGCGCCCATGCCAGGGGCAATCGTGACCGTTGCGGTGCAGTCGGGGCAGCGGGTCGCCGCCGGCACGACGCTGATCGCATTGGAGGCGATGAAAATGGAAACCCACATTGCGGCGGAGCGCGACTGCGAGATTGCCACCGTGCATGTCCAGGCGGGTGACCGTGTGGCTGCGAAGGATCTCCTGATCGAGTTGAAGGATGACCACTGATCGAGAGGCGGCGTAGCAGAATCCGCGGGCCGGCGAAGCAGGCCTGTTCATAAATCGAGCAGCGTTAGGTGGGGCGATCCGTCGGACGTCGCCGCGTGCCTCCCAGTGAGGTATCGAGTCCCACTCGAAAGCATCGTACCTGTTTCCAGCCGCATGCACCTCTGGCCCGACCAGGGAAATCCCAGGTGCACGTCGCATAAAATCGTGTATGATGCATTATATGGATCCAGAATCATTTCACGGGTGTTGGTTGAATAGTCCGCGAGTGGGCTGTAACGACCAAGGCGATTATCCCGGGGACGGCGCAGCAGGCCATGTAGAGGTCGGTGACGCGCGTGCGGCCAGCATGGTCGATGACCCGATAGCCTGGTAGATCGAATGCTGTGCACTGTGTGCCGTATTGCCCAGTTGACCCTCTGGAATCTGGGCAGGAAGCGGAGGCTCACATTTGGCTTAAATTATGCATTGTGTATAATGTGTTAAAAATTACGGAGGAAACAACATGCGATTCATGCGTTCCATTCTGTTTGTGCCGGGGCATCGCGAGGGTTGGCCTGCCAAGGCCGTTGCCGCGGGCGCGGATGGCGTCATCCTCGATCTGGAGGATTCCGTTCCTCTCAATCTGAAGGCGGAAGCGCGTCAGGTCGTGGCTGCTTCGATTCGCTCGCTTGCAGTCGCAAGCCGCAAGGTGGGCGTCTATGTGCGTCTGAACGCTCTGGAAACCGGTATGTCGGGTGACGATATCGAGTGCGTTGCGATTGAAGGTCTCGACGGCTTTGTCCTGCCCAAGACGTATGGCGCCAAGGACATCATCGCGTTCGATGCGCTGGTAACACACTATGAACGGCGTAACGGCGTCAAGCTGGGTTCCATTGAATTCCTGCTTTCATTGGAAACCGCGCAGGCTTATGCGGAATGCGAGCAGATGATCGCAGCGTCGCCGCGCGTCGCGACGCTATTTGCCGGTACAGCTAAAGATGCCGACGTATCGCGTTCGTTAGGCTTCCAGTTCACGCCGGAAGGCCTGGAAACAATTTATCTACGCAGCCGTGCCGTGCTGGCTACCCGTGCAGCAGGTCTGCAGTTCCCGTTGGTCGGGGTCTGGCAGGACCTTAAGGATCCGGACGGCGCCCGCCATTTCTCTGTGCAGAACCGTCAGCTCGGATTCCGTGGTCAGGTCCTGATCCATCCCTCCCATATTGCTGTCGCCAACGAAGTTTTTTCGCCTTCGGCACAAGACGTCATCTTCTATTCCGGGATGATCGAGGCCTTCGAGAAGGCTGAGGCTCAAGGCCTTGCAGCCGTCGTGTACGAGGGGCAGCACATTGATTACGCACATATCAAGACTGCGCGCGAACTTCTGGCACTCCATCAGGCGATTGTTGACAACGCTCATTGATCCATCTTTTACCGAACAAGGAACGAATCATGGCTGGCATGTATTACGAACAGTTTGAACCGGGTATCGTCATCGAACATGCGATCCGCAGGACGGTGACTGAGATGGACAATACACTCTATTCGGCACTGACCTACAACTGTGCGCCCCTGCATATTGACGCGGAATACAGCAAGGACAGCATCTTCGGTCAGCGCATTGTCAATAGTATGTTCCTGCTTGGGCTCGTCACGGGTGTCACCGTGATCGACACGACTATTGGGACGACGCTGGGCAATCTCGGGTTCGAAGAAATCAAATTTCCGAAGCCCGTTTTCCACGGCGATACGATCCACGTCGCGACTGAAATTCTCGATCGGCGTGAGTCAAAGAAGCGCGAGGATTCCGGTATCGTCTTTTTCAAGCACGTCGCCTACAACCAGCGTAACGAAGTCGTGTGCGAAATGAAGCGGGCAGGCCTGATGCTCAAGCGCTCCTGGGTCGAAAGCCAGGGTAAGAAGGCCTGAGCCATGTCCACTCGGTCGAGCTTTGGGAAAGTGGAGGCGGCTGCCTGGCGGCCGGGTCCCCAACATCTGGCACGTAGCAGGTTGGCGTCGGCGATGAAGCGGTGGGGATTTTCCACGCTGGAGGAATTTCATCAGGCATCGGTTGAGCGTGCCCAATGGTTCTGGGCAGCAGCGGCCGAGGATCTGGGAATTCCGTTAAAGGGGAAGCCACATGCGATTCGAGACGAGGCCCAAGGTCGAGTGTTGCCGCAATGGTTCACCGGAGCAACACTGAACGTCGTTGAGAGCTGCGTGGATCGACATGCGGCTCACCCGGTTCAGGCACGTCGTGAGGCGGTCGTCTACGAAGGGGACTTTGGTCAACGTCGCCAGCTGACGTTTGCTGAGCTGAAGCGTGAGGTCGATCGCTTTGCCGCCGGACTCACTCGTCTGGGTGTAGGCAAGGGTGACCGGGTCGCGTTATTCATGCCACCGGTGCCCGAGGCTGCCGTTGCGGTGATGGGGTGTGCAAAGATTGGCGCAATTGTCGTTCCGGCATTCTCGGGATACGGCAGCGAGTCACTGGCCACGCGACTTCAGGCTGCGGAAGCGAAGCTCCTTGTCACGGTCGATTCGACTACGCGACGCGGCAAGCCCGTCGCCATGAAGTCGATTGCCAATGGGGCTGTTGCACAGTCTCCTTCCGTTCGCGATGTGGTGGTGATTCGCTCGAGCGGGGTGCCAGTCGAAATGGATGCGCAGCGCGACCACTGGTGGGAGGACGTTGCGGCGCCTCTTCCCCCGGGTACCGCTGCGGCTCCTGCGGAAGCGCTCGACCCGAATCATCCACTCTTCATCATCTATACCTCCGGGACGACCGGCGCTCCCAAGGGAATCGTTCACTCGCATCTCGGCTATCTGCTGAAGTCCACGATCGATTTCGGCTACGCATTTGATCTGCAGGAAGACGACGTACTCGGCTGGATCACCGACATGGGTTGGATGCTTGGCCCATTGATGATCGTAGCCGGGCTTCACTGCGGCGCAACGATCGTGATGACCGAAGGCCTGCCTGATTACCCGACAATCGATCGCCTCTGGCGCATTGTTGAGCGTAACCGGGTGACGGTGATGGGGATCTCACCGACCGCTGCACGCGGCTTGCGCTCCGTCACTGCGGGCGCGCGGCCCAATGCCGATCTGAGCACGCTACGTGCGTTCGCGTCTACGGGCGAAGCGTGGGATGACCCGTCGTGGCACTGGTTATTTGAAACGGTCGGCGGATCGAAGCTGCCTATTCTCAACTATACCGGTGGGACCGAAACCGGCGGCGGCATTCTGTCCTGTTACACGATCGCACCCCAATCGCCCGCATCGTTCAGTGGTCCGCTGCCTGGCATGGACGTCAATGTCTTTGATGCCGATGGCAAGCAGACGTCGGACATCGGCGAGTTGGTGATGCTGAACACGTGGCCAGGTATGACGCATGGCTTCTGGCGCGACAACGAACGGTATCTCAATACGTACTGGGAGCGCTGGGACAACGTGTGGGTGCACGGCGATCTGGCCAGTGTCGACCCGGATGGGTTCTGGCATATCCACGGCCGCTCCGACGACACCCTGAAGATCGGCGGGCGTCGTGTTGGCCCGGCGGAAATCGAGTCCGCGTTGGTCGCGCAGCCTGACGTGGCAGAAGCCGCAGTCATTGGCGTGCCGGATGAAATCAAAGGGCAACAAGTGGTTGCATTTGTCGTACCACGCTCTGACGTACCGGAACTGTCACCTGCAGCTTTGGTTTCGGCTGTAACGCGCATGCTGGGCAAGGCCATGGCACCCGCAGAGGTATGTGTTGTGCAGGGCCTGCCGAAGACAAAGAACGGCAAGATCATGCGACGTGCCATTCGCGCGCGTTACCTCGGTCAGCCGGTGGGCGACATGTCAGCGCTCGATGCGTTGACCCCTCTCGAATTAATTTCTCCGCGCGAGTAACTGCGGTGCATTCCCGTAACTAACGTCCCCAGGATCACACCATGACTGTCGACAACGATGAACTGAACATGATTCGCGAGTCTGCCCGCGCACTCGCATCCCGCTTTGACCTTGATTACTGGCGTGAACACGACACGGAGGGCAAGTATCCGACTGACTTCATCCAGGCGTTCGCCGATGGTGGTTGGCTTGGGTCGATGATTCCCGAGGAATACGGCGGGATGGGGCTTGGCATGACGGCTGCAGCGACGATGTTGCAGGAAGCCGCCTATTTTGGCGGCTCGAATGGTGCCTCGGCGATCCACTTTTATATCTTCCCGCCCGGTCCGGTCATCCGTCACGCGTCTGAGGAACTGAAGCGCAAGTATCTGCCTGATATCGCTTCCGGCAAGAGCCTGATGTGTTTTGGCGTCACTGAACCGACGGCCGGTGTGGACACGTCGCGCATCACGACGCGCGCTGAGCGCAAGGATGGACGCTGGGTCATCAACGGCCAGAAAGTGTGGATCACGAACGCACAACGCGCAGACCGGATTCTGCTACTGGCACGCACATCACCGCGCAATGACGAGCGTCCGTACGACGGCATGACGCTGTTCTTCACCAGGATGGACCGCAAGGCGATCACGGCTACGCCGATCGAGAAACTCGCGCGGAATGCGATCGATACCAACGAACTGTTTATCGAAAACCTTGAGGTTGGCGACGACGAGGTCGTCGGTGAGGTCGGGAAGGGCTTCAAGTACCTGCTCGATGGTCTGAATCCGGAACGGATTGTCGTGGCCTGGGAGCAGATTGGCCTCGGGCGTCGCGCTCTGGACCTCGCGGTGAACTATGCGAACACGCGCGTCGTGTTCAATCGGCCGATTGGCAAGAATCAGGCTATTGCCCATCCGCTCGCTGACTCCTGGATGCGCCTCCAGTCCTCGCAAATGATGGCTGAGCATGCAGCGCGGCTGTATGACGAGCATAAGCCCTGTGGTCCAGAGGCAAATGCAGCCAAATTCCTGGCAACCGAAGCAGCCTTCGAGGTGTGTGATCGCGCAATGCAGACGCATGGTGGCTTCTGCTACGCGAAGGAATATCACATCGAGCGCCTGTGGCGTGAGGCTCGTCTGCTGAAGATCGCACCGGTCTCGCAGGAAATGGTACTGAACTACGTATCGGAAAAGGTCTTGGGCCTGCCCAAGTCCTACTAAGGGGATACGCGATGAGAGAAGCAGTTATCTGTGAACCAATCCGCACGCCAGTGGGCCGGTATGGCGGCGTGTTCCGCGATATTCCGGCAGTCCAGCTCGCGGAGACGGTCCTGCGCGAATTGGTGCGTCGTGCGTCCCTGAAAGAAGGCGACATCGATGACGTGATATTCGGGCAGTGCTACCCGAACGGCGAAGCGCCGGCTATTGGGCGCGTTGCGGCTCTGGACGCTGGCCTGGGTGTACACATTCCGGGCTTGCAGATAGATCGTCGCTGCGGCTCGGGCCTGCAGGCGGTGATCGATGCAGCGATGCGGGTGCAAACGGGGGCTGCCGATCTCGTGATTGCAGGCGGTGCGGAAAGTATGAGCCAGGCAGAGCATTACGTGCTTGGCTCGCGGTTTGGCGTGCGGGGCGACTCAACGCCGTTTTGGGATCGCATTGCACGTGGTCGCATCACATCGGGCGGGAAAAATCATCCAGTTCTCGGTGGCATGCTGGAAACGGCCGAAAACTTGCGGCGTGAATACAGGATTTCGCGTAGTGCCCAGGATGAACTGGCGTTACGGTCACACGCTCGCGCAGTACAGGCACAAAACGAAGGGCGCTTCGCCGACGAAATCGTGCCGGTCGCGGTGACCAGCCGCAAAGGCACGCAGCAGGTCACCGTTGATGAACATCCTCGTCCGGATGTCACGATGGAAAGCCTTTCTGCGCTGAAGGCAGTCCGCCTGGGCGTGGATCAGGAATCGACGGTCACCGCAGGGAATGCGAGTGGTCAGAACGACGGTGCGGCAGCGTGCATCGTGACCACGCCAGAGAAGGCTGCCGCGCTCGGTCTCAAGCCGTACGGTCGACTGCTGTCATGGGCGGCTGCGGGCGTTGAGCCGGAACGCATGGGCATCGGTCCCGTGCCCGCAGTTCAGTCAGTGCTGCGTCGCTGCGGACTGGCAATCAAGGATCTCGATCTCATTGAACTGAACGAAGCCTTTGCTGCCCAGGTCCTGGCATGCACGGCGGGGCTGAATTTTCAGTCGGGCGACTATGACCGTCTGAATGTGAATGGCTCCGGCATCTCTCTGGGACATCCGGTCGGTGCGACGGGGGTACGCATCCTGTCGACGATGCTGCGGGAACTGGATCGGCGAAAGGGCCGCTACGCGCTGGAAACCATGTGCATTGGTGGTGGCCAGGGTCTCGCCGCGGTGTTCGAGCGCGTCCAGTAAATATTCTGAATTGGAGACATATCCCATGTTGGAACGATACAAGCAATTCCCGATGCGCTTTGAGCAGCACGAAGACGGTGTGCTCGAGATGGTGTTCGACGGGCCGAATCTCAATGCAGTGGATGCCCGCGTGCATGCCGAATTGCCGAAAGTATGGCAGGTCATCGACGCCGATCCAGATACCCGCGTAGTCCTGGTGCGCGGTGAGGGGCGTGCTTTTTCGGCAGGCGGAAGCTTTGATCTGATCGACGATCAGATCGAGAGCTACGCGGTGCGGATGCGCGTGTACCGTGAAACACGCGATCTCGTGACCAACCTGATCAATTGCAGCAAGCCGATTGTGTCGGCTATCCACGGGCCGGCGGTCGGAGCAGGTCTGATCGTCGCGATGATGGCCGATATCTCGATCGCGGCGCGTACTGCCAAGATTGTCGATGGACATACCCGGCTCGGCGTGGCTGCTGGCGATCACGCGTCGATGGTGTGGCCGTTGCTGTGTGGCATGGCGAAAGCCAAGTATTACCTCTTGACGTGCGAGCACATGTCCGGTGAAGAGGCAGAGCGCATCAATCTCGTTTCCAAATGCGTCGATGACGACAAATTGCTCGAAACCGCTCGGGATGTCGCCCATCGTCTTGCGCATGGCGCGCAGGAAGCCATCGCGCTGACCAAGTACTCGCTGAATAGCTGGTATCGGCAACAGATGCCGCTGTTCGATGCATCGCTCGCGCTTGAATTCCTCGGCTTTGGTGGTCCAGAGGTCAAGGAGGGTGTTCTGTCGCATCGTGAGCGCCGCCCGCCGAAGTTTGTTTGAGCGAAACCGGAGAACAGATACCGTGTCCATCACGCTTGAAGAAGCCATTTTTCGCCCGCGAGGCATTGCGATCATCGGGGCCTCGAACGATCCGGCCAAGTTGTCCGGCCGCCCACTCGATTATTTGTTGCGTTTGGGATTTGCCGGCACGATAGTGCCCGTGAATCCCAAACGTGCGGAGGTGCAGGGCGTACGGAGTTACGCCTCGCTAGCCGATGCACCGGGACCGGTGGACCTGGCGATTGTTGTCGTGCCGTCGCATTCCGTTGCACAGGCTTTGCGCGACAGCGCGGCTGCTGGGGTGTCAGCGGCCATCATCTTTGCATCGGGCTTTGCAGAGATGGGGGGCGACGGCACGGCGCTACAGGCGGAGATCAAGGAGATCTGCCGTAGTACCGGGCTGCGGGTGATTGGGCCGAACTGTCTGGGCACGTTTGCGTTGCCTAGCCGAACCTTCGCGACCTTTTCCTCCGCGTTCGACGAGCAGATGGACATGCCCGACGATCCCATCGCGCTTGCGAGCCAGAGCGGCGCAGTCGGCACGTTCATGTTCGCCTCAATGGTCGCAGCTGGCGTCGGTGTGCGCTACTACGCCAATACCGGTAACGAGGCTGACGTGTGCGTCGCGGAGTTGCTCGGCCGCTTCGCCCACGCAGATGATGTCTCCATTCTGATGGGCTATCTCGAAGATGCAACACGGCTGCCGATGCTGGCTGAAGCGGCTGACGCCGCGCGCCAGCGTGGCAAGCCGTTGCTGCTGCTGAAGTCAGGGGCGACCGCGGAAGGTGCGCGTGCCGTGGGCCTCCATACCGGCTCGCAACCAGGCTCGGATGCCGAGTTCAACGCGCTGGTCGAGCGGTATGGCGCGATTCGCGTTGAAAGCATGGAAGCGGCCACGGATGCTGCCATGTTGTTTCGCCAGGGCCGCCGGGCTGCGGGCCATCGGATTGCGATCATCACCTCCAGCGGCGGGGCATCAGCGCTGACGACCGACGCGGCAGTGCTGGGCGGACTCTCGGTCAACGCGTTGTCGCCTTCAGTCCAGGACGTCATTCGCCCGATGTTGCCGGCATACGGCTCGGTTGCGAACCCAGTCGATCTCACGGGTGCACTTCTCACCGATCCGTCGCTGATCCGCCGCGTGCTGGATCAGGTCGTGGTCGACAACGAAGTCGACATGATTCTGGTGGTGCTCGGCAACGCAGATCGAGGCGGCGAAGCGCTCGTCGAGGGTATCGCGGCTGCGTGCGAAACCACGCATAAGCCGTTTGCCGTCGCCTGGTCAGGGAGCACAGGGCGCCCGCGCCAATGGCTACAGCAGCGGCGCATTCCGACCTATGCCGAGCCTGTTCGTGCCGTGCGGGCACTCAAGCGTCTTGCTGATTTCAGTCTTAATTCACGGAAAGCGTAAGACAAACGCCTGCATTGTGATTGGGGAGTCTTGATCCATGTATCAGTTGCTTCATGGCATGCGCGTTGTCGAATGCGCGTCTTTTATCGCTGCACCTTCCTGCGCGCTGCATTTGCAGCAGATGGGTGCGGAGGTCATTCGCATTGATCCGATTGGGGGGGGGCCGGATTATCGGCGCTGGCCCGTATCGGAGGGCGGAAGCAGTTTCTACTGGGAAGGCCTCAACAAGGGCAAGAAATCGATAGCGATCGACCTGTCGAGCGCTCAGGGGCGCGAGCTGGCCACTCAGATCATTACCAGTCCCGGTCAAGACAGCGGACTGTTCGTGACCAATTTTCCACAGGGTGGCTTTCTTGCGCACGATGTACTGCGCAAACGGCGAGCTGATCTGATTTCAGCGCGGGTGATGGGGTGGAACGACGGTGAGTCCGCAGTCGACTACACGGTCAATGCGGCAGTCGGCGTTCCTCTCATGACCGGCGAGCCCGTGAACGGTGACAAGCCGGTGAATCACGTCCTGCCGGCGTGGGATCTGATGACGGGTGCGTATGCCGCCTTTGCGTTGCTGGCTGCCGAACGTCATCGACGTGATACAGGTGAAGGACAGGAAGTCCTGCTGCCGCTGTCGGATGTCGCGCTGACCTCGCTTGGCCACATGGGTCAGATCGCCGAGGTGCTGACTCAGGGGGATCGTCCCCGGATGGGCAATGCACTTTTCGGGGCTTTTGGCCGTGATTTTATGACCGTCGACGGGCATCGCATCATGGTCGTGGCGATCACCGCGCGGCAGTGGTCCGGGTTGGTCAAGGTGCTGGAACTGAAGTCGGCGGTCGCGCAACTCGAATCTGCGCTCCAGGTGTCCTTTGCACGTGACGAGGGAACGCGCTTTCGTCATCGCGAGGTGCTCTTCCCGCTATTCGAGCGTGCAATTGCCCTGCGATCAGTGGACGATCTCAAGGTGGGTTTTTCAGCGAACGGCGTGTGCTGGTCACCTTACCGCACCTTGCAATCCGCGTTGACAGACGAGCCTCGCTTCTCGACAACAGGGCCGCTATTTCAGACGCTTGACCACCCCAGCGGTCACCGATATCCCGCGCCGGGGTCGGCTGCCACCTTCCAGGGTATGCAGCGGCAACCCATTGTTCGCGCTCCGCACCTGGGCGAACACACCGACCAGGTGTTAATGGAAGTTCTTTCGCTGAGCTCTTCGCAAGTCGGGGAGTTACATGACGCAGGTGTTGTCGCAGGCGTTTCCGAATAGATCGTACCCAATTTAAGACGGAATCCATCATCGTGTCCCAATCCGAAAACCTCCTGAAACATTTTGGCGGCGTTGTGCCTGCCGTCCGGTCCTATGCCGAAGCGGTTCGTCACGCGGTCGAGGTGCTGTGCTGTGTCGATGGTCGCGCGGACGCGACATTGCTGGACCGCCATCAACGGGCAGTGCATGGTCTGGCCTGGGTGGCGACCACTGTTGAGGCGATCGCGCGGTCTGTCGAGTGGGGGCAGCGTCTCTTCAATGAAGGACGATTGGGCGAAGTGGAGGAGCGGGTCCTGCTCGTGGGCCTCTCAGAATATCTCGCACAACTGGCGTCGGGCATTCCCATGACCCAGAACGAGATATTCCGTCCGCGAGAACTGAAGCTCGAAAAGCCAGCGCTCGACCTGGCGACGCATGGGGATGTGCAATGGGTCATCGCGACGGGCTCAGCGCCTGAAAACCGTCAAGCGCTCATCGAGCTCTATCGAAACGGCAGCGTGGTGTCGGAAACCGTGTTCGACGAGGACCTTGATCTGATACGCGACCAGTTCCGCCGTTTCGCGGCAAAGGAGATCACCCCCTACGCGCAAAGCTGGCATCTCGCAGATGAGTTGATTCCAGATGCGGTGGTGGCCAAGCTGGCAGAACTTGGTACGTTCGGCGTGTGTATTCCTGCCGAATTCGGTGGACTGGGACTCGGCAAGCACGCCATGTGCATTGTGACGGAGGAATTGAGCCGCGCCTGGATCGCGGCGGGTTCGCTCGGTACGCGTTCGGAAATCGCCGGTGAACTGATAGCAAGCGCGGGTACGCCCGAGCAGAAGGCGCATTGGCTCCCGAAGATTTCGTCTGGCGAAGTGCTGCCGACGGCTGTTTTCACGGAACCCGATACGGGTTCGGATCTGGCCTCGCTCCGTACACGCGCGACGCAACTGCCGGGCGGCGGTTGGCAGATTGATGGAAATAAGACCTGGATCACTCATGCAGCGCGAAGTGATTTGATGACCGTGCTGGCGCGATCCGAACCTGACGTGAGCGGCTACGCGGGGCTGTCGATGTTCCTCGCCCCAAAGCTTCGCGGATCCGGCCAGGACCCGTTCCCGACTCAGGGCATGAGCGGCGGCGAAATCCCGGTGCTGGGCTATCGCGGAATGAAGGAATACGAAATCGCCTTCGATCGCTTCGAGGTAAAAGGCGAAGCGGTACTGGGCGGCAATCGGGGTCAAGGTTTCCGGCAATTGATGAAAACCTTTGAAGGTGCCCGGATTCAGACCGCAGCACGTGCAGTCGGCGTCGCGTGGCGTGGGTTCGAGCTGGCCTGGCGGTATGCGGGCGACAGAAAGCAGTTTGGCCGACCGATTGTCGAATTCCCGCGGGTGTCCGACAAACTGGCCATGATGCTTGCCGAGACTGTCATGGCGCGCGAGTTGACATACTTTGCTGCGACCGAGAAAGAGAAGGGGCATCGGTGTGATATCGAGGCCGGCATGGCCAAGTTGCTGGCGGCGCGCGTTGCCTGGAGCAATGCGGATACCGGCCTGCAAATCCACGGCGGTAATGGCTACGCGCTTGAGTTCGAAATTAGTCGCGTGCTGTGTGACGCGCGCATTTTGAGTATCTTCGAAGGCGCAGCAGAAATTCAGGCACAGGTGATCGGCCGGGGGTTAATCTCCCGCCGGGATTAACGGCCGAAGAATGATCCGAAGCGGGCATGCTGTTGCATCAGTGGCGTGCTATGCAAAATTGGCGGTTTGATGTGGAGGCGCGCGACTGTTCGATGCAGCGCTGTCCTCCATCTGATAAGAAAGGAATTGCGAAATGAATCTGGATCTCGAAAACAAGGTGGCGATCGTGACGGGTTCCGCGCGCGGCCTCGGTGCTGCCACGGCGCGTCGTTTGGCAGAGGAAGGCGCGAAAGTCGTCATCACGGACATCTCGCGCGATCGTGCCGAGGACACGGCCGCGGCACTGCGTGCGGACGGGTTCTCCGCCCACTGCGTGATCGGTGACATCACCAAACCGGACGATGTTCAGCGACTGGTCGACGAGACCGTGGCGACGTTCGGAACCGTGCATATCCTGGTTAATAATGCGGGTTCGCCTCGAGATAAGTACCTGGTCAAGATGACCGAGGACGACTGGGACTTCGTGATAAACGTCATGCTCAAAGGGGCTTTTCTCGTATCGAAAGCGGTGATGCCGCATATGATCGAGCAGGGTTGGGGCCGTGTCGTCAACATTAGCTCCCGAGCGCATTTCGGCAATCCGACACAGGCGAATTACTCGGCCGCCAAGGCCGGGCTGATCGGCATGGCAAAATCTCTGGCCATCGAAGAGGGACGATACGGCATTACTGTCAATTGCGTCGCCCCGGGCTTCATGGAAACGGAGATGATTCAGGCGCTGGATACGTATGAGATGATTAAGGAGCGCGCGGTAAAGATGCAATCCGTGAAACGGGCGGGACGCCCAGAAGATGTGGCCGATGCGGTCGCCTTTCTGGCAAGCGAGCGCGCCAGTTTTATTACGGGGGAAGTGCTGCACGTAACGGGCGGCCGTTTTGGCTAATCCTCTGATCCTGTCGTCGGTATAACAGACGTCGGATCAGCAGCAGTATGCGATGTACTGCATTCATTCCAATTTATAAAATTGATCGCAGATGCTCCGGGAGAGGGCGCTGGTCCGGTGTCGCAGCGTTATTCACACAGATATCCCAGCTGCGGGGCACACGGTTCGCACCGCGTGGTATGCGGTAGCGTGCGTGCGCGACGGCTATGTTTAATAAGCCATCAGGCAGATACGCCCCCGGCACGCGCTCACTTTCGGTTCCTGAAGATCCCTTCTTCGGCGCAGTGAAAGGGGATTGTTCAGTTTAAAAAAGCAGTCCATAAAAATTCTCGATTGGAGGTGACATGAGTACGCAGGCGTTGGAGGCACACCCGACTATCAGCAAACGGAGAAAGGCAGTCGTTGCAAGTGTCCTGGGCAATGCGCTTGAGAACTACGATTTCGTGTGCTATGCCTATTTCGCAGTGCTGTTTGCCCACAACTTCTTCCCGGCAGAACATTCGGCCGCCACGTCACTCGTTGGAACCTTTGCGATTTTTGGCGTCGGGTTGATCGCTCGACCACTGGGCGCACTATTTTTTGGGCGGCTGGGTGATGTGAAAGGTCGCAAGCTCGCGCTCATGATCGCCATGCCGATGATGGGTCTCGGCACATTGATGATGGGGCTGTTACCCACCTATGCTCAAATTGGAATAACGGCTCCGATTCTGCTGGTGGTGTTTCGTTTGATACAGGGGTTTTCTCAAGGTGGGGAATGCGGTAATGCGATCTCTTTTCTGATCGAGTGGGCGCCGCCCAAAAGGCGCGCCCTGTATAGCTGTCTGCAACAGGCCAGTGCGGTTGGTGGAACGCTATTCGGCTCGATTCTGGCGGCTGGTCTGTCGACGTTGATGGATCATGCGTCGCTCGAAGCCTGGGGGTGGCGAATTCCTTTTCTCATTGGCGGTCTGGTGATCACACCTATCAGCTATTATCTCCGCTCGCACGTGGATGAGTCCCCCATCTTCGAAACTGCTCGCCCGGCGAGTGAGGCCGAATCGAGCCCCTCCGCGCCGGAATCCGTCGTGCTTCTTTGCGTAAGAACGCTCGGTATCACCACGGTATGGGTCGTGGCCTTCTACATTTTTCTCAGCTACCTCCCTTCCTTTCTGACTGTGCATGGGCATATTTCGTCGGCGGGGGCGTTATGGGTTAACACGGCCGGCCTGCTTGCCATGTTGATCAGCATTGTGACAATGGCGGTGATTTCGGACAGGATTGGTCGTAAGCCACTGCTGGCTGCCGGGGCAACGTTCTTCCTGCTGTTTGCGTATCCGATGTTCCAGATGCTCGTCAACCTGTCGTCGATTGTCCCGATCTTCACTGCAATTGTCCTTTGCGGCATTGTGATCGGCCTGTTCGCCGGAGTCTGCCCCGCTGCGATGGCCGAGATTTTTCCAACCCGCATGCGCTCAACAGGCGTGTCTATTGGGTTTAATCTATCGACGGCTATCTTCGGTGGATTTGCCCCGTTGATCTCGGAATTCCTTATCAAATTCACGGGCTCCCAGCAGTCACCGAGCTATTACGTCATATTTGCCGCCGCAATTTCGTTGGTGGCAATCGCATCAATGAAGGAGACGGCGCACAAGCCGCTATCCTAGACATTTAGCTATCTTTGGAAACATCGCAGGGCTGGACCATCGCAATAACCAGGCGATCCAGCCCCAGCATGAGTTTTTGGAGATTTCAGGATAATGTCGTCGCGGCATGATTGAGATTAATTCGGATAGGCATTGATTCAAATCTATTCGTGGTGGATGCCGTCAAGCGAGGACGGCTGCGCCACGCGACCTAGGAGATGAAATGAACGGCACAGATCCCTGGAATCTCCAAGCCGCCATTGTGCCGGTGACAGGCGCGGCCTCGGGCATCGGCCTGGCACTGTGCAAGCGTCTGCGCGCCGTCGGCGCCACGCCGCTCGTGTTGGACGTTGACGCTGGAAGACTCGCGGGCGCGCTGCACGAAATATATTCAGAGTTCGAAGATCAACAGGCGTTGCGATATGGGTACGTCGTCGACGTGCGCGACTCCGTGGCAATCGATGCCTGTTTCGACGCCATTCTGACCGACCACGGCGTCGTGACGCATGCAGTGGCCAATGCCGGAATGAGCCATGGCTCTCACGTGACCGAGACCACTGACGATCAGTGGCACCGCGTGATGGACGTGAACCTGAATGGGGTGTTCTACTTCTGCCGTGCGGCGGCACGACAGATGGCCGAGGCAAAGCAGGGCGCGATCGTTGCAATGGGGTCGATCGCGGGACTGCGCGCGAAGGAAGGGCGGGCCGCGTACGCGGCGTCAAAAGGGGCGGTGATCAATCTGACACGAGCGTTGGCGCTGGACCTGGGTCCGCTCGGCGTGCGCGTCAACGCAGTAGCGCCTGGTATCATCCAGACACCGATGCAGGACCAGTCGTCTGCCACGTCGCTAGAGAACAGCAAGCGGCGAACCGCGTTGGGCCGCCTTGGCACGCCCGATGAGGTCAGCAGTCTCGTGCTATTCCTGCTATCGGATCTGGCGAGTTACGTGACCGGTGAAACCGTTGTCGTCGACGGTGGGTTGACGGCACGTTACAACTGAGTGCTTAGGATCGGTTTGGCGAAAAGCTGTCGCGTTGCGAAAGGTTCCTATGAAGCCCCGGCGTTCCGATGAGCACCCGCGGACAGCCGCCGTTTCATGACGGGTCCAAAGCTTGAAGTGACTGCCTCACCATGTCGTAGCCGGGTCGGTCCACTACGTCGTCAGGATCACGCCGAATCAGGGGAGGCAGTATACCGTCGCACAGATGGCAGGGTCACGGCCAACGAGATATCGAAGTCACCCCGGCATTTTTGCAATCCCTTGCAATCACACTGCATGCGCGAACTAATATCCACCTGTGATTAGGACAAGACATGGAAGACCTGTTCGATAAGACTACGTCGCTTTCGTCAACAAAGAACGTCACACGCGAAGCATTGCATGATCGGCAAATCAGCATGCGTGGCTTTCGTCGCAGCGATGGGCTATATGAAGTCGAGGGGAGTGTGACCGATCGGAAGCCTCGAGCGTTTACCGCGCCGGGCGGAGGCCGCACGGTAGCCGCGCACGAACCGATTCACGAGATGGGGGTGCGACTGGTTTTCGACGACTCGATGGTCGTGCGCGCTGTCAATACGTTTATGAGCGCTACGCCGTACGGTACCTGTAGTGGCGGTGCAGATGCATTGGAGTCGCTCATAGGCTTGCGCATAGGTGCGGGGTGGAATAGCGAAGTGCGTCGCCGGCTAGGCGGCGGCCGCAGTTGTACGCACCTGCTAGAGCTATTGAGCCCCCTGGCGACGGCTGCCCTTCAAAGTATGGGTGAGTTGCGTATGAATGCACCCGACCCCGTCGACGCCAACGGGCGTCCCATGAAAATCGACAGTTGCTATGCCTATGCGGCTGACGGGGAGGTCGTTGCGCTACGCTGGCCGCAATTTCAAAGGAATCATGGATCCAGCACTTGAACGCTTGCGGCCGTTTGCGCGCGACTCGTAGAGTCGCCCCGATCCCGTCAAGATCATGTTCGAGCGGAGTATTTCGGTCATCACTTTTGCGGACCACGGGTGTTTCAATTGGTTTTGGCGTTGCAACGGCGGTCTTCGGCGGTTTTGCTTCGTTGATCTCGGAGACACTCATCAAGACTACCGGATCGGAGATTGCGCCGAGTTATTACTTGATTTTCACCGCCATTGTTGCGCTTGTCGCCCCTGTATCATTGCCAGAGACGGCGCATCGTCCGCTGAAATGAATCCGTCGTTTCGCAGATCCCGGAACATGGACGCAAGGTTACGACTGACTGAACGCTCAGGCCAGCGTCATTCGGGAAATACAACCGTGCGCCATGTATGCTCGAGCGCCCGATTTTCTCGACGACACTGACGCATTCAGGCGTCGGTAGCCAATTTGCGCGAGAGGCGCCCGCGATCGAGTTGGTGCCTCTGAAGCGAAGGCGTGCTCACCATCTCGCGTCATCTGGCGTGGACCTGACGCAGCAACTCGCCGCTAATCGCTGTGAACCACGGTCACGATGTACCGCGCGCCGTCAGGAAAATGCTTGCATAGGCGTTCATCGCCATGAGCGCACTCCTGATCGCGGCGCGGCTAATGTTCGCGTGACGTCGAAAGCTCCAGTCCGGGCGTCGATCCACGGCATCGGCGGAACCGGACGCGTCGGGCGAGGAGGGCGGCGTGACCGGTGTGTAAATTCTCTTCAACGACCACGAGACATTAGAGGAAATCGTATGGACCTTGGAATTCACGGTAAACGGGCAGTCGTCATTGGCGGTAGTTCCGGTCTCGGCAAGGCAGCGGCGGAGGCGCTCGCGAAAGAAGGGGTCGATCTGGTTCTGTTCGCCCGCAGTCAGGAGCGGCTTGCGCGTACGCAGCAGGAACTGCGCGCGAAGTGCGGCGTCCAGATCGACACCGTGATCGGCGATATCACGCAAGCCGGAGACGTGAACGCACTTGCCGACATGCTTGCCGCTGGCCGCGGACTGGATATCCTGATTCTGAACACGCCGCGCCCGCCAAGCCCGATGCGGGAATTTCTTGACGAGACCGACGACGAGCGATGGGCCCAGGCCTATCAGGATCAACTGCACGGCGCACTGCTCGTGCTGCGACGCCTTACGCCGCTCCTCGTGCAAAAAGGCTGGGGGCGGGTCGTTGCAATCACATCGGCCAGCGTCAAGAGCCCGATGCCAAGGCACGCGATTTCGACGATCTTTCGCGCGGGCGTTCAGGCCGCGCTTAAACACCTGGCGAATGAAGTCGCGAGCCGAGGCGTAACGGTGAATTCCGCCGCGCCCGCGACGATTGCGACCCCGACATTCGGACAGTTCCATAACGTCGAGGCGCGTGTGCAGGCCGTGCCTGTCAAACGCGCTGGAAGACCCGAGGAGCTGGGCGCGCTTGTCGCCTTCCTCGCGTCGGACCTTGCCGGCTTTATCACCGGTCAGGTCGTGCAACTGGATGGCGGGCAGACGCCTTCACTGGTGTGAAACATATTAGGCGCTGTGACCGCGCTCGACCAGCCTTTGCCGAGCCTTGGCCGCCGAGAACAGGTTGTGCCACACCGTTTTCTTGGCTCGGAAACCTGATCCAAGCCCAATGTGACGCCACGGCATCGTATTCTGGGTAACGAATGAGAGGGCGCGGATGCACCCGGCTGAATCGTGTTGTACGCCGTCGCTGCGGACGGATTGACTGTGCATCTGGTGCGCCTGTTTGTTGCGGGTCAGCAATGAACAAGGACAGGTCAATAGAATGACATGCAGCACGGCTCGCCATGATTGCTGCGGCAGGCGAACTGGCCGTCCCGTTCACCACCGCCATTCCGATCGGGATCGGGGAGACACGTCTCGAACGCATCCAGTCGCTGCTCGACATCCAGTCGGTCAATCGAGCAGTCGACGGTATGGACACGTTGCAGGAAGTCATTGTCCAGAATTTCCCCGTGAAACCGGGCACACGCATGGAAGGATACTTGGAGCCTGATTTCGACGATCTGTCGTGGATAACGGCAGTCGCGCGCTTGACACTGGATCCGGCGATTTCCCTCCAGGTCCCGCCGAATCTCAGTGACAAGTGTTACCCGAGCCTGCTCGACGCTGGCATTAACATTAACGACCGGGGGTGGCATCTCGCCGGTGACCTCGGATTTCGTCAATCCGGAGACACCGTGGGACGCCATTGGGGCGTTGAACGCAGCGACACAATCGGCCGGGTGACACTTCGTGGAACGGCGGGCGATATACGCGGCGGATGCTAGTCACAGTCGCGCGGCCAGTCTGCGCGGCGCGCCCTACGATCTCGACCGCGCCGAAATCGCCCGCCGCGTCGCCGAGGCCAGGGATCGCGGCGCGACCGAAGTGTGCATGCAGGGCGGCATCCGTCCTGCCTATTCGGGCGAAACCTACGCGGCGCTTTGCCAAATCGTACAAGCCGCGCAGCCACGCATGTATGTCCATGCATTTTCGCCGCTCCAGATCCTGCACGGTGCCCGCTCGTCCGGGCTCGATCTGCCGACGTACTTTGCGCGCTTGCAAAAAGCCGGGCTCAATACGCTGCCTTGCACTGCCGCTGACATTCTGGATGACGAGGTACGCGAGCAGGTCTGCCCTGACAAATTCAACACCGACGAGTGGCTCGAAATGATGGAAAGCGCACACAGGGCCGGCTTGCGAAGTAGCGCGACTACCATGTTCGGACACGTCGATCGACCTGTCCAGTGAATTACTGCCCTTGTCAGAGGGCGTCGTGCAACGCCGGTGCGCTTGACGTGGCCCCACGCCAACTCATCCGGATTGAGGTCCGGCGCGTAACCGGGCAGGAAGTGCAGAGTCAATTTGCCTTGCGTGCGGGCGAAATATTCCTTGACGATGGCTTTCTTATGCGCAGGCAATCCGTCAACGAGCAGATGAACCGCCTTGCGGCGATTGAACGATTGAACATTAGCTTCCTGAGCAGCGTCACGGACAACTCACCGCTGAGCCCACCTTCGTACGTTGCAAAACGAGAAGGCACCCTTCGAGTTGACGGCCGACGCCGCGCGTATACTTTGCCGCTCGCCCGGACGCTCGGCAAGGGGTGTTTCACCGCACGGCGCCCAGGTCCTGCCGTGCACCGAGTCAGCGCGGAAGCCCGATTCGTCCTAGAAGGAGATGTCGGCGTTTCCTTGCGGGCCTGTCTGGCAATGGCTGGATACGTGTCGTGCTGCCAGCGCTCGCTTGCTTCCGGGTTGCGCTGGTAAGTGCGCTGCAATGGCTTTTGCGGCGTCAGGTTCAACCGCGCCAGCATTGTGCCGATCGACGCCAGGCTCAGTGTGATACCAAACTCCCGCTGCACCAGTTCCCGAACCAGGTTGCGCGTCCACAGTCCAAAGTCAAACCCATACTGCATCGGATTCCTGCCATTGATCCAGCGCAGTACCTGCTGCTCCTGGGCACGCGTGAGCTTGCGCGGACGCCCCCGTGCCTTTGCTCGAACGCAGCGCCCGAACACCACACCCCGACCGCGCGCCTGGGCCTGGATTTTGTATGCCCACGAGCGATGCATGCCAAACGATGCCGCAACATCATCCGGATGCTCGCCCCCAGCCATGCGTTGAACCGCAAGGATGAAGCGTGTTGTGAGCCAGGCTCCGACCGTCCCGTTTCATGAGCGCCCCTGTCAATCACATTCGCGAAAACCTAGATCACTTGTCCGCAAAATTACTGACTTATGAGTAAGTATCAGTTGCCCTATCGCATGAGCTACAAGTGGTTCTGCGGTCTGAGCAACGCGACCCATTTCCCTGACTGGACGACGGTGTGGACTTTCCAGAACCGGCTCGGCGCAGCGGGAGCGAAGGCGCTGTTCGATGGCGTATTGGTGCAGTTGCTCACGAAGGGCTTCATCGCCCGTGGTGGGCAGATCATCGACGCCACGCTGGTCCCCGGAGGCTTGAATCTTGTCGCGGCAATTACGTCTTGGACAGGTTCAAGCCGAAAGAACCTGCGTCATCATGGGACTCCCCATTTGCGTCGGGCATGGAGGCGGAAGCGCGCGCGGGTATACACCGTTTCGCGCAATCCTCGGAATGCATTATATTTTGTCTAGTGACGCCGGCGGACAGAAGCGCGTGCGGTGGAAGACTGGCGTCTTGAAGGGCGAACATCAAGACGGTGCACGGCGAGAGGCGATATGAAATGGCAGTCGAACTCTGGGCTGGGCATATATACCTCAGAAAATGGGATATATTTTGCATTATATGGAGGCGCGTTCGTGCGGGGGTTGCGACCAGCCGCCGAAGGCGCTTCACCTGCCCACGGCGCGGCAGCCATGCCGTCGTTCATCGATTAAGGCTTGCAATCAAGGAGGAGGCTCCGTTGATGGCCAGCTCAGTGCGCGGAACCTTGCTTGGCTCTTGGGGATGTTTTTTTGTCAACTCATATCGCGCCGCGGAGCTTTACTTGCGCGCTTCCGACGTTGAAATCCCACTGTCCGAAGCCATTCAACATGTGCGTGCCTCAGACGCGAATAACCCTCTCATCGATTGATGGTCCCCCTTTGTGCGAAAACGCTCGGCATGGTGACGGTTTTTACGTCTTTCCCAGTTACCTTCCTTCGGTCCTTATCGGTCATGCGGGAATTTTATCGTCGGATCAAGCCAGTGAGAGCAACGCCAAATGGGTATCAAGACTCCGTTCGAACCGGATACGCAGCTTGCCGAAGCCGACCAGCCACGCATGGGTACGCTCAACAACCCAGCGATGACGACCAAGCCTTTCGCTGCTTTCAATGCCGCCCCGGGCGAAACGGGCTGTGATTCCTCATTCCTTGAGCGCCTCCCAGAATCGCGGGTAGTGGTAGCCCTTGTCGGCACGAACCTTGTCCGACCGCTTCCATGCTCGGCCACGTTTGCCTGCAACTGGCGCTATGACATCAACCATGAAATGCCTATGAGCAACACGAACAAATGCCGTCCAACGCAGCACGGTCATCGACGCGCGGTCGGCTCGCCTTTGGGCGAGCGGCGCTGTTCTGCCCAGCAACGGTTCGAGCGTTTCCCACAACGCTTCGCCGATTCGTCTTCCTGTCATCCGCCTTGAAACGTTCGCGCTCCGATTTCGGATGACACAGTTTTGTTATGGGCTATAAATCTTGGCTGCTGTCGAAGCTACTCGAAAACTACAAGTCCCCGCTTTTGAAATCGATCCAATAGGAGGATACGTGAATCGCGAAACATGCACAACGACGCCCGAAGAGGCGTTCGATCCGAAGGGCGCACCAATCCCGTGGCAGGATTCGATCGGGTCAATCGATAGCTCCCGATCTTGGTACGTTCTCGCCATCTTGTCACTTTCGTACGCCTTGGCGTTCATTGATCGCCAGCTGCTCAATCTGATCCTCGATCCTATTAAGCACACTCTCTCCGTATCAGATACGGAATTGAGCCTTATCCAAGGCGCGGCATTCGTATTGGCCTATCTAGTAACGGCACCACTCTTTGGTCGTCTAGTCGACGTAACGAATCGGCGAAATGTTCTGCTGTTTGGCATCTGCGCGTGGAGTATCTTTACAGCCTTTTGCGGAAGGGCGGACACCTATGTAGAGCTTTTTATAGCTCGCGTCGGCGTCGGCGCGAGCGAGGCCTGCGTTTTTCCGGTCGGGTGTTCGCTCATAGGCGATTATTTCTCCGAGCGGCGCACGCCACGTGCGATAAGCATCTTCATGGCCAGTCAGTGGGTCGGTGCGGGCTTCTCACTCGTAGCCGGCGGTCTTGTGATCGCATTTGCGAATGATATGCGCCTGCACTTTCCTTTATTTGAGAAACTCGCGGGGTGGCAAATGGCGTTTGTGCTCGTCGGATTGCCAGGTCTTTTGCTAGCCGTCGCGGTGCTACTGACGGTTCGTGAACCGACGCGCAAGGTTATGCTCAAGGCCGCAGCCGACGATCGACAATTCACGATTCGAGAAGCGTCAGCGTTTCTGTGGGCGAATCGCGGATTTTATGCGCGAATCTATATCGGCGTGGGAATGCTCGCGATGGTTGTGCTGGGGATGCCTGCCTGGGCGCCATCGTTCCTCATCCGATTCCATGGAGTCGCCCCTTCACTGGTCGGCTACAGACTGGGTATCCTCGCAGTGGTTTTTGGTTCGACCGGCGTTCTACTGGGTCCGACCGTTGCCCGGCTGCTGGAACGCAGAGGCCATACGGACGCTCAGCTTCGTGCAGCAGCTTTTTCTATGATCGGCACATTTTTCTTCTGTGCGGCCATTCCGCTTGCGCCAAGTCCCGTTACTGCCCTCGTCGCGATCGCTGGTGCAATCTTTTCGTTTAGTTTGCCTATCGGCATCATGGCCGCCGCAACGCAGCTCTGTACCCCAAGTCGGTTGCGCGGCAGCGTCGCATCGCTGTACACCTTCTTTTCACAGCTGATCGGGTTCGGAATCGGTCCTACCGCAATCGCACTGGTCACCGACAAGGTTTTCGGGAATCCGAGGATGGTCGGATATTCGCTGGGAATAGTGTGCTGCGTCGCGTCGGCGTTAGCGTCGTGGCTCATTTTCGCAGCGTTACCTCATTACCGAAGAATGCTCCAAGAGGAACGTTATGGCGGGCCGGGGCAGACCGGGACGGAGATTAGTTGCGATACGAGGGCAACAGGGTCGTCGAGTAACTTTTTGGGACGGTTATAAATATTCTTTTGGCCAGACCGACACGACGCAGCGCATTTTCTGCGACGTTGCTGTGTATGCCTTGCAAAGGCGCGGTCGGGTGGTCCGTGCAAATCCGACCTTCGTCTCGCAGGTCGACTGCAGCGTTTGCCCATCGACAATGACCGCGCTGGGCCGGCCTCTGCGATCCTGCGCGACTATGATCAAACGAAGATCGCTTGAACTCATGCGGGAACAAATGCCATGGCGCACCCGCGCACACGATCCAGCGCAACGCGCTGAATCAGTTCGCATCGGCGCTGCGGTGGGTCTTCGGTCATCTAGGTCAGATAAGGAGCGGAAAAGTCCACTCTTCATCCGATACATCCGTCGGGTATGGTTTGCGTTCGGTCATCCCACTAGGTTTCCAGGTTCGGACGAAAGTGCCTAACACGCTCTAACGTACGGAACCAGTGTCTTCTCGCATATAGTTTATTTCATATTATTAGAACTCCTTTCAAATTAGGACGATTGAAAGCATGAAAAAAACGATCTTCGCCGCCGCAACTTTAGCGGTTGCAACCAGCGGCGCGTCCGCGCAGAGCAGTGTGACCCTTTACGGTATCGTCACGGGCGACATTGCCGTGGTCAACAACGCGCAGTCCTCGGCCACCGGCAACGGCGGGCGGCCAACTGGCGGCAGGCAGGTTGCAATATTGGATAGCGGCTCTTCCGGCGTGACCTCCAGCCGCTGGGGCATGACGGGCAACGAAGACCTCGGGGGCGGCCTGAGCGCGATTTTCCAGATCGAAAGCGGCTTCAACGTGAACAATGGCGCAGCGACACAGGGCGGTGACATCTTCGGTCGCTACGCGTTTGTCGGCCTCAACGACCCCCGCTTCGGCACACTCACCCTCGGCCGCCAGTTAGATGCACAGATCACGTTCGTTTCTCCGCTCACGTATGAATGGTTCGGCGGCAATCTCACCACGCATCCGGCCGATTACGACAACATCAACGGTACGTGGCGCGCCAACAATTCAATCAAGTACGTATCTAGGAAGTACAACGGCTTTCAGTTCGGCGGACTTTATAGCCTGGGCGGCGTGGCTGGCGACGTCACGCAGAACCAGCTCTGGTCGGTGGGCGCGAGCTATACGGGCGGCGCCTTCGCGATCGCGGCGTCGATCTTCAATGCGCGCGATCCGAACGTGTCGCTGCGCGGGGTGAATGGCGGCGCGAGCGCGTCAGCGAATAACTTCGGCTCGGCGGGGTCGGCCACCACGCCGGAATCGAACCCGTCGATCGCGGGATTCGCTTCGGCGACGTCCCAGCAAACTGCCGCCGTCGCCGTGACGTATACAGTCGGCTCGGCGATTCTCGGCGTGGCCTATACGAACACGCAGTACCGCGACTTCAACGCGGGCGCCGGTTCGACGCTTAATCGACTGAGCTACAGCGGCTCGACGAACCTCAGCACGTTCAGCGCGAGCGTGCGCTATCAGGCCACGCCAGCGCTGCGCTTTGGCGCCGGTATCGATTACACGGCGGGCGGCAATGTCAACGACTCGGGCGGCGCAAAATACACGCAGTTCAACCTCGCGTCAGGGTATTCGTTGTCCAAGCGAACCGATCTGTACGTGACCGCGGCCTTCCAGCACGCGAGCGGCGTCGATTCGCTCGGCCATCGCGCCGTTGCGCAGCTCGGTTATCTCACGCCTTCGTCGACCGACAGGCAACTGGCTTTATCGGCGGGCATTCAGCACAAGTTCTAGAGGCTATGACGCGCTCCGACCGGACAGCAGGGGGATGACCATGCCTCGATTTCGCGCACGACAGAAGTATTGGTAATTTCCTGTTTGTACGGAGGGTTGCAGCACGAGGCGGCGCGCAGGCTTTGTGTGCCGGTGGCAAGGTCGGGCAACTGGAGTCGGCGTAGCCGCAGTTCCGGTCACATTAGCGAGGCGGGCGCCCGTGAAGCGGGCACCGCCCGAACAACGCGCCCGATCAGCGAACTTGAAGCGGAGAACAGCCAGCTGCGCAAGCAACTCGCCAGTGCGAAGCTCGATTTCGAAATTCGTCAAAAAGCGACGGCGTACTTCGCGACGGGACGCATGGATCGACGAGCACCGCGACCAGTACAGCGTCACCCGACTAAGCCAGATTCTTGGTGTTTCGCGCAGCGGGTATTGCCAGTGGCGCACCCGCCCTCCAAGCCGGCGCGCCGTGGCCAACGCTGAACTGGTTGAACAGGTGGCGGCCATTCACCGGGACAGCCTGGGGGTTACGAACGCCCGCGTCTCATCCGGCTGTTGCGGGCACAGGGCAGCGAGTCAGAGCGTAACGCGTGCGGCGCAGCTTGCGGCGACGTGGGCTCCGTGCGGTCTACAAACGCCCATATCGGGTAACGACGGACTCAGATCATCATCTGCCGGTAGCGCCCAATCTGCTGGGGGCGCCGCTGCGAAGGGTGGCTGCGAATCGCACTTGAGTCAGCGACATCACGTTCATTGCCACCAATGAAGGATGCTTTTTGCTGGCTGCAGCACTGGACCTCGCCAGCCGGCGTATCGTCGGCTGGTCGATGTCGGAACGCATGCCGGCCGGGCTGGTCTGCCAAGCCCTGCGCAGCGCGTATTGGTATCGCAGACCGCCACCTGGACCGATCATACATTCGGGCAGGAGCAGTCAGTACGCCAGGCGGGCATACCCGGCTTTAGCATCCGACCTTGGCTCGAAGGCCTCGATGGGCCGGCGGGCGAACGGCTATGATAACGCTCAATGCAAAGCTTCTTCAAAACGCTCAAAGTTGAACGGCTTTACCTGATGCGATACGAAACCCGTGCAAGGTGCGCCTGGACATCGTTGACTGGATTGAAGGCTTGCGTTGCCTCGCTGATACCGTGATGGATGCTCGCATGTCCGGGACGATCACAGTGGGCATACTGGCGGCACCCGCAAGCACACGCCGTCGATGAAGTGCTCGACGTTCGGGGCTTTGATAGTCCCGCTATGCGCGGCGTGGATCAGCGTGTTCTCGCCTAAGTCCAGCGCGCCGATCACGCTCCGACGGCAATGATGATTCGGTTCGACTTGATGGGGCAAGCCTCGCGGTGACCAGCTACGCCGAACCGGCCGCGATCCATGAAAGGCCGCCTCATCAAGAGGCAGCGACCCCACACGGCACCCGCGCGCGCGGCGTGCTGGAGCTTCTCGAGCGCGGCATTTCACGGCGAACGCTTCTTCATTACGCTTTTTTTGAGCGCGAAGCGGTTGCGTTTGAACGAAAAGCCGTTGCGCTTGAGTGCTTTACCCAGCGTTTCGACCTTGCAGGGCAAAGGTTCGTTGAGCGCGGCTTCTGCCGCTGGGCGATGCGCCCCAAGGTCAGGGTTCGGCGCCTTCAACCTCAACCTCGGCGATCTGGCTTTCAGTCAGCAGCGCATGCCGGCCGCCGTTATGTGCGCCCATCAAGCCACATATCCCCGCTCGCGCCATGCGTGCGACCAGTTCTAGACGCTCTGGCCACTCACGGCCAGTTGAGCCGCGATGGCACGTGGCTTGAGGCCACGTCCGAGCATCAGCAGGCCTGCCGCGCGTGTTCGCGCATCCCGATGAGGGTGATTGATCGACATCTGCTGCAACGTCAACTCCTCGACTGCCTTGACCACAACGACACACTTCATCCACGACCCCGGAAGCGACCAAAACGCCAGGTTAGCCTGAGTCAAACGGTTTTACCAGGAGCACTTACTTGAGAGGCTGATGCGCTGTCTCTTTTAACGACAGAATGATAGGGAGTGAGATAAGTGCAGAAAAGATTACGTAATAGCTCGGCGAGAGATGAGATCCGGTAAATTTGATCAATGCCTCCGAAATCAAAGATCCGAATCCACCGAAAACTGCTGTGGCGAGGCCAAATGCAAGAGATACGCTGCCGGAGCGCAGACGTGTCGGGAACATTTCCGCCATTGTTGCCGGGAATACGCCCGCAAAGACGCCGACCAGAGCACCGACAACGATTAACGAAATCACCATCAGCGGGGCAGATGCGCCGCTTAAGAAGAAGGTGAACAGTGGATATGGCAATACGATGAATGCAAGGGCCACAGCAATCAGCAGCGGCTTGCGCCCGATGACATCCGAGATCGCCGCCGACAGTACGATAGATGTCGCCATGGTGAGTAACCCAGCGGTATTGACCCAGAGGGCGACGCTACTCGGAATCTGCGCGTGAGTTGACAGGAAGGCTGGCAGGTAAGAGAGAAACACGTAGTACGACGCGATCCACACCATCGTCATTCCGATAGCCCGGAAACAAGCCAGCCATACGGAGATGGTGCTGGTCGAGCGTTGCTTCTGTTTGACCGGGGCGATATGTTGATGCGCGAGGAAGGCGGGAGTCTCGTCAATTTTTGCACGCAGATAGAACGCCACAGGCGCAATCACCGCGCCGCCAACGAGAAACAGGATTCTCCATCCGAAACTTTCGAGCGCATCATGACTCATGGTTGTTGACAGCATGGCAGCAACGGCCGAACCAAACACCGTACCAAACACACCGCTAGCCTGCTGAAGGCATGCATAGAGTGCGCGCCGCTTCGGCGGAGCCCATTCAATCAGGAAAGTGATGGCGTTGCCAGCCTCGCCACCGGCGGAAAAGCCTTGCAATAGTCGGCAAATGACAAGGCATATTGGTGCGGCAATACCGACTTGCTCGTAGGTCGGCATAAGGCCAATGAGCAACGTACCCAAACCCATCATTGGCATGGCTAACATCAGCGCGGCCTTGCGGCCGTGTACATCCCCAAGACGTCCAAAGAACACTGCGCCGAGTGGTCTGGCGATCAGACCAACTCCAAAGACCGCAAATGTGCTGATCAATGCTGTCGAGCGATCCTGTGTGGGGAAGAATTGGTGAGCGATGATGGTTGCGAAATATGCGTAGCTCGCGAAGTCAATCCATTCAAGCGCATTCCCTAGCACCGTGAAGAAGATTGCCTTTTTGTTCATGCTCGTCGCGCTATCTACGCTCGTGAGGTGTGTCGACATCAGGTGTCCGTATCGTTTCGGTGAATCGAAGTACTGGAGTCCGTGTATCGGCGGAGGCTTACGTTCAAATTTCGCGTTCTCCGTGTCAGCGGACGACCTGCCGGCGCGTCTCCAGTCAAGCATCGCCTGGGGGCATCATATAGCCGGCTCGGGGCTAAGTATGGTGTAGCGGAATAATAATGCATAATGCGTAAAGTATAACTGAAGCTCGCGCCACTTTGCCTTACCGTTGATGAAAATAATGCATACAGTTCGGGGCTTTGGTGGAGATGTTGATCCCTTTTCGGCGTTCAGGCTAGTGGGGCGCCGACTCACGTGCTCAAAAGAGGCGCTTGTGGGGGGGTGATTTCAGAAAAACAGGTTGACACGCGTAGGGATATAATGCATGATGCATTATATGATTTGGCCGATGATTCGAACGTGCATGGAGTTGAGGGTCAATGTGCGGGAGCTTGCGGTGGATATCGACGCGATTATCGAGAGTATCGAGCTGCACAACATTGAGGAGTTGCAGTACTCGTACCCGTGCACTTGTCGGCTATAGAAGAGTAACGGCTATAGGACCCGTCGCGACTTTTGGAAGAAATCCTGGATCTAACTCTTGATCCTGGGCGAATCATCATTGTCGGCTCGACCGATGGTGCCCGGACACCAGACTATGCATATTCGGGTTCCAAGGCTGCCCTCGATCACCTGACGCGCCATCGTGCGTCGCGGCACATCACCGCCAACATCATAGCGCCGGGTGTCTTCCCGAGAAAATGCTGGCAGCGACCCTTGAGCGCAATAGATTAAGAGACGGCGGGACGCCATTTTCAACATTGTAAAGTCTCGTCAAGTGGGAAGCCAACGATTCTACGAAAATGAAAGTCATCAGCTCGATCCATGAATTGCGCGACCAGTTGCGCGGCCAGAATCGCACGGCCTTTGTGCCGACCATGGGCAACCTGCACGAGGGCCATCTGTCGCTGATGCGTCTTGCCCGCCAGCACGGCGATCCGGTGGTGGCGAGCATCTTCGTCAACCGGTTGCAGTTCGGTCCGAACGAAGATTTCGACCAATACCCGCGCACGCTCAAAGCCGACATCGACAAGCTGCAAAAGGAAGGCGTCTACGTGCTGTTCGCGCCGACCGAAAAGGATCTGTATCCGGAACCGCAGGAGTACCGCTTGCATCCCCCGCAGGATCTCGGCGACATCCTCGAAGGCGAGTTCCGCCCCGGCTTCTTCCAGGGCGTGTGCACGGTGGTGATGAAGCTGATGTCGTGCGTGCAGCCGCGCGTCGCGGTGTTCGGCAAGAAGGATTACCAGCAGTTGATGATCGTGCGCCGCATGTGCAACCAGTTCGCGCTGCCCACCGACATCATCGCCGCCGAAACCATTCGTGACACCGACGGTCTCGCGCTCAGCTCGCGCAATCGCTATCTGCAGGCCGCCGAGCGCGCCGAGGCGCCGAAACTGGCCGCTGAACTGAATCGCGTGCGCGACGCGGTGCTGTCCGGCGAGCGCGACTTCGCCAAGGTCGAACAGGCGGCGATGGCCGCACTGGCCACGCGCGGCTGGCAGTCGGACTACGTCGCGGTGCGCAAGCGCGCGAACCTGCTGCCGCCCGGTGCGCAGGACGCAGACGCACAACTGGTCGTTCTGGCCGCCGCCAAGCTTGGCGCCACCCGTCTTATCGATAACCTCGAAATCTGAAGCTGTCCTAGACAGCGAAGACACGCCTAAGAAGCTACAAGGATTGATTGGCCATGCAACGCAACATGCTGAAGTCGAAGATTCACCGCGTCGCGGTCACGCACTGCGAGCTGCACTACGAAGGCTCGTGCGCGATCGACGAAGATCTGCTGGAAGCGGCGAACATCGTCGAAAACGAACGGATCGACATCTGGAACATCAACAATGGCGAGCGTTTCTCGACCTACGCGATCAAGGGCGAACGCGGCAGCGGCATGATTTCGCTGAACGGTTCGGCGGCGCGACGCGCGCAACTGGGCGATCTGGTGATCATCGCGGCGTTCGCGGTGGTCGACGAAGCGGAACTGAAGGCAGGCTGGAAGCCGGACCTGTTGTTCGTCGAAGCGAACAACAAGATCAAGAGCAGCCGCGATCACGTGCCAACCCAACGTTCGGCTGCAAAATGATGAGACGTTCTGCAGATGTCGAGTCCCTGCGGCAGATTGCGCGATTGCGGTGCCCGAAAACATATCTTCTGCGGGACATCTAGGCGGACGCGCGCCATCTTGGATCTTATACAAGTCGTCGAGCGGAAGTGACCCTAGCGGTCAACGCCAATTGCCTGATGAGGTTGCTTGGATCCGGGTCTTGTCCCGTTGGAACGAGAATTGGCTCGCCCTTATTGTTGACGATGAGGATTCGCGGATTCAAAGACTTCGTGCCAGGCGGCATGATCAAGAAACCGCGATACCGGATGAACGCAAGGTAATACGAGAAGTGACCGACAGCTGTGCGCGGGACGCATTATCGGTTGCTAAATTAAATTTAACAAAAATGAAAAATTGAATATGGATCAAATCACGGTCACTAAGCCTTCCGCCGCCGCAATGCACGCTCATGGGGCGCCCTGGCAGGGGGACACATTGTTTCCAAGATAGGATGTAGCTCTCTGCCGACAGCTGTTTTTCTGTGTGGTGCCAGCCAACGGGGGGCTGTGGTGAGCCAACGCCTCTACCTCGTTCCCTCGATGCAAGGCAGCTTGCGCACGCCCAAGGAAAAAACCATTGCGGACGAGACTTTGCGAACTGGGGGGCCTTCCAAGGGTGCCGGTCCCGTCAGGACCATGTGCATTGCGGCGTCGATTGGCAATTTTGCGCAGATCGAGAGCGCTTACGGCCACGACATTGCGCTCCGCGTCGGGGAGGTGGTCTACGAACGCGCACGCGAATTCTGCGCACGCGAGTCGGGTCTCGTCACGCGCAGCGGCGAGCACGTTTTTTTCCTCATATCGGCCCGATGCAGGAGGCACAGGAAATACCTGCGACGATTGCAGCGACGACGATGTGGTCGAAGCCGTCATGGCAGCGCTCGGCGACAAGCCTTTCCTGAGTTCGCGCGAAGCGATTCTGGCTTCTGAAGACCCCTGGATGTGGCGCGGGTCGAGTAAGCCGGGCGCTTGCCGCAATGAGGCCTGGTTCTACTTGGATGCGTCGACTCGATGCTTGCCTCCTTCTCCCAGTTATCTCCCGCCTGAACTCCCGTAAACCGGATCCGAGGATATCTCGTCAATTTAAATTTCCTTGACAAATAACTATATAATGCATAATGTATTATCAGAAGCCACGAGGAAGTATCGCATTGAGCAATGACCAGTTCGTCCATCAACACACGGGCGCGCGACAGGAAGCCCCGTCAGTTCGTTCAGCACGAGACGTGGCGGGCAAAGGTCCTTCGTGAGTTCACTGATGGCGACCCGTCTCGGGCCTTCGACGCCGGTTCGCGACGCAACGTCCCTGCTTCAACCGCGATGGAACGCTATAAACGAGTCACGTGTCGCCTGACAGCCACGCTAGCGCGTCACACGAATTGAAGGGAGAATCAGATGGCCTGCTCCGGAAAGTCACTTCGCCAGATGGTCTCGTACTGGCTTGCACCCGCTGCTGCCATGCGTGTGCGAGTCACCGAGTTCAGACACGGACGATCGACGCGCGAATGCTATGTGCGCGTCGAGACCATGCGGCCCGAGGGGCCTGTCGCATTGCTGTTCTTTCATCACCCCGACGGCAGTTGGGGCGTGTTCCCACCGGCTCGGGAACGGCCGGCCATGCGCTGTTACTAGTCCGTAACATGACGCGATCGACTGAAGCGAAAGATGACCTCAGGAGAGGACGCGGTAGAGAGTGTGCGCCCTCGTAAGCGGAAAACCCGTATGTTTCCGAAATCGTATCTGTCCGTTCCCGGGGACCGCCCCGAACGTTTCGCCAAAGCATATAGCTCTGGAGCCGATCCCGTTACCTTCGACCTGGAGGAGGCAGTTGCGCCCGCTGCGAAAACCCGGGCACGTGATGCGTACAGCATTGGCTCGCGAATCGCGGCCGAGGGTTGGTACGTATCATGCGGCCGGAACGGAGTGGTTAGATGCGGACCTCGGCACACTTGCCGACAGCCCTGGATTACTTGGCCTTGTAGTGCCGAAAGCCGAAAATCCGCATTTGCTGAGGACCATCGACTTTCAGGTCGACATGGGCATCCGCGGCGACGGTGGCAAGCTTTTTGGTTTTGTCGCGTTATGGCGGGAGAGGTAGTATTCGAGCCTGACAAATATGCTTTGGCTGACCCGATGAAGAAGACCCAAACACCGCGAAAGAACGCTTGCCGCAGGCATCGCCCGAGTGCTAAAGCGCCTTCACTATCCGCTTGATATGATGTTGCTTTGCGTGCGGTGGTACGTCGCCTACTCACTGAGTTTGCGTAATCTCGAAGAAATGATGGCCGAGCGCGGTATTGACGTCGATCATTCAAGGTGCATCGTTGGGTGATCAAGTTGGTGCCGCTGTTCGAGAAGGCATTCCGTAAGTACAAGCTGCCGGTACCAAAGGGCTGGCGGATGGACGAAACGTATATCAAAGTCAAAGGCCAGTGGAAGTACCTCTACCGGCGGTGGACAAGGCAGGCAAAACCATTGACTTCCTGTTCAGAGCCAAGCGGGACAAGGTGGCAGCACGGCGCTTCGTTGAAAAGTCGATTGCTCAGAATGGTGTGCCTGAGACGGTAACCATCGACAAAAGCGGCTCTAATTTGGCCGCGCTGCACGCGTTGAACGCCGAGCGGGAGACGCCCATCACGATTCGTCAAGTCAAGTACCTGGATAAGGTGGTCGAGCAGGACAATCGGGCCATCAAACGCATCGCCCGACCGATGGAGTTATCGTCAGAAGTGGTGTACGGGGATGAGTCGGGGATTTGAGAAGGCGGCGGCGGTTAGCTGAGAATGTTGCTTGTCGAGAGTAACGAACCAGCGAACCGGAATCCACCACCATGAAGAAGTTTACGGAAGAAACGAACGACGGTAAAGCAGCAGCAAGCGTTGGTAGCCTTGATGAGCTGATCCAGCAAGGCGCGCGACAGATCATCCAGCAGGCGATCGAGGCAGAATTGGCAACATTGCTCGAACAGTACGGGAACGTGAAGACACTCGACGGCCGGCGCGCCGTGGTGCGCAACGGCTATCTGCCGGAGCGTGAGGTCGTCACGGCGATCGGTCCGGTCCCAGTCAAAGTGCCGAAGGTACGCGACCGCTCAGGCTCGGGCGTGAAGTTCAATTCGAACATTGTGCCGCCCTACATCCGCAAGTCACCACGGGTGTCGGCGGCGCTGCCGTGGCTCTACCTGCGCGGCGTGTCGACCGGCAACATGAGTGAGGCGCTCAGCGTGCTGCTGGGCGAGCAGGCGAAAGGGCTTTCGCCGAACGTAGTCAGCCGCCTGAAGGCGCAATGGGCCGAGGAGCACCTGTTATGGAACCGACGCGACCTAGCAGACGCGCGCTGGGTCTACTGGTGGGCTGACGGCATTCATACCGGACTGCGCAGCGACGATTCCGAGGGCCAGTGCCTGCTGGTGATCATCGGCGTGAAGCCGGACGGAACGAAGGAGCGCGTGGCGATCGCCGACGGCTATCGCGAATCGAAGGACGCGTGGCGCGACGTGTTGCTTGATCTGAAGGCGCGTGGCCTGCAAGGCGGCCCGATGCTGGCAAGCGGGGACGGTGCCATGGGGTTGTGGGCAGCATTGGCCGAAGTGTTCCCGCAGACGCGGCACCAGCGCTGCTGGTTTCACAAGACCGGCAACGTGCTCAACGCATTACCGAAATCGCAGCACAGCCGGGCCAAGGAAGGACTACAGGAAATCTGGCAAGCCGCCACGCGCGAAGACGCGCTCGCGGCCTTCAACCGTTTCGTCGACGTCTATTCGGCCAAATATCCGAAAGCCGCCGGGAAGCTCACAAACGATCGCAATGAGTTGCTGGCCTTCTACGATTTTCCCGGGGAGCACTGGCAGCACTTGCGGACCACAAACCCCATTGAATCGACGTTTGCAACCGTCCGGCATCGCACGACGCGCACGCGCAATTGTGTTTCGCGAGCGACCTTTCTCGGTCTGGCATTCAAGCTGATCGAGTCGGCCGAGCAATCGTGGCGACGCATTCGCGCACCAGAGAAGATCGCCTCGCTGCTTGAAGGAATCCCTTTCAAGGATGGCGTACCGGTGACCGACAGCACACCGGCCCAGCAACCGTTGGCCGCCTGATCATGCCTGCCGCCCGTACACCACATTTGACTTTAACTCCGACCGATGCTGGGCTTCAAGGATTTTCGCTTCGCCCGCATCATCCTGTCCGGCATCGAAGTAATGCATATGATCAGGAAGGGACAAATGAACTGAGAATGGAACCCATCTGTCCGCCGCCGAGCAGTTCTATTCGATGGTTACGTGAGCGGTCCTTGTCATTTCGGGTCTGCTCATCCAGATGACCTTATCGCGACAGAACCATAAATTGCACTAAAGGTACGATTACCCTAAGAAGACTCTCGACCTATTTTCCTATCTGCACCTGAACCATGCAGCGGCGTACGTCATCAGCGGTAGCCGGACGCCGGTCAGCGAAAGGATCTCGGCGCTCCGCATACCAGTGGCGATTATTGCAAAACTCCTAACTAGTCTTTTTGATCTCGGGCGGTATTGGGCAAGAGTGCCGGACCTATTCGCGGAAAGTGGATTGACAAAGTATCTCTCTCCGCCACGACCCTGCGCATTTGCGCCATCTTTATGTGCGTTGAACCAGAGCTAGTAGAAGCACCGTTTTCGAAAGGAGGAAGTCATCTTGAAAGGATGCGTAAAAACGTCAATTTTAAGGAAATGTAGTGCGAAACCGTGGCCGCAACGTCGCGCGATACGCCTCGATCGCCCGCGCATGTTCCGACAAAACACTGCGAATCAATGCCACGCTCAATTATTGCTTGATCGAAAATGTGTCATTCGACAGGTTAGCGAAGACAAGATGAATTGCCGGTGAGAGTGCGGTTTATGCAGACACAAATAAACCCTAAGGGGCAACGGGGGATAGTGGATCAGTGTGTAGTGGTCAACCCGCCGACGCCGGCTGCCAATGTGGCAATCGTCTTGTGCGACGGTTTCTCCCTGCTTGACGTTAGTCTGGTAGCTGAGGTGTTTCGGCAAGTTAATCAGGTTTCAGACATTGCACGCTCGATTGACAATTGTGCTTCAGTCACGATGCTTTCCTCGCGCGGAGGCTACGTTACAAATTCGCTATCGGTTCGCATCAAGACCGACGCAATCGACGAGCACTTATTCGAACGTTTTGATGGGGTCTTCGTTTTTGGTGGGGACTCCGAGAATGCCGCCTCGATCGACCCAGCGGATCTTCGCGCATTGCGTAAAGTGCTTTTGAATGCGGACCTGGTGAAGTGGAGCGAGCAGGGATGGGAGATCATCGCGGCTTCAGGTTACAAACCCCCTTCGGCAGGTGCGGGAGGCAGGTTCGAATCATGTCGTCGGGAACAAGGTTCCTCGGGAAATAAGAAGTCAACCGTTGGTTGCGGTATGAGCAGTTCGCTTGCCGCCGCACTATCCTTTATTCCATGGAATCTTTCTATTGAGATCGCACACCGAATTAACCGGCATGTAATTGTGCCCGGCTTCGATCTGTCCTGTGTCGATGAGGACGCGCTCAACGAGGTGAGCGTGACGGATAGAGTTCATTCGGCGGTGGAATGGCTTCGCAAGAATTGCAGGCGCTCAATCTCAATTGCGCGAGTGGCGGAGGTGGCTGGAATGAGTGAGCGAACTTTTCTGCGGCATTTCAAGGTTGTAACGGGCAAGACTCCATCTGAATATCTTCTGGATGTCCGATTCGAAATGGTCTGTCGGCTTCTCCAGGAGACAACTCTTCCAGTCGATAAGATTGCACGGCGGTGCGGGATGGGCAGTGGCGAGCATATTTCGCGGGTTTTTCGCAGGCGCTTATCGCAGACGCCGACGGAATACCGGACGGCTCATCGTGCGAATGGGGACCGCCACCCAGTGTCCTGAGTTAAAAATTCATTGAATGATGCCGATCACGTACTAAAGTGTTCTGTGTAGCACTTGATACGCGGAGGCGACGATGAGTGGACGGTCCAAAGGGGACCTCGTGCTGAGCGATTCGGAGCGCGAAGACCTGCAATCGCTGACGAAGCGACGCAAGACCGCGCAGGCCCTGGCATTGCGGGCGCGCGTCGTCTTGGCGGGACACACAGAAAACGGTTTCGAAGTGGCGGTCGCGGTTCGTGATCCATCGTGTGGACGGCCTGCTCGATGCACGCGCTGACCCGATGGACACCATGTCCGTACCACCGTTGATATCCATCAATGCAGTGGCGTTGCTCGCTTTGATGTCCATGGGCCGATGGCTAGCATTAATGTATCGGCGCAGCTTCCTGCTCATCCCGCTGGGATGAGCAGCAAATCGGTTCGTCGATGCCTTTCATATTCTGCCGCGGAGTTTGATATTCAGTCTCAGGGACCGCGTAGTGCCATAGCCGTCATCCTTCATGAACACCAGCAGATGTCGACCGTGGTAGAGGGCATGCAGCGCTTCGTGCATCTGCTGGCAGCAGGCACGCCCACTCCGGGCCTTATGGTGTTACGGGGCAATGCTTTATTACATCCGCGAATACCCCCAGCAGGTGCATCATCCTAAAGAGGATCGTTACCTGTCCACACCGCTGCGCGATCGGACTGATGAATACGCGCCGCGATTTGAGTACGCTTCTTCAGAAGCGACTACTGCGTTCGCGATGACAGACACAGGATTGGCTGTATTTTCAAGGTGCCATGCCGGGGTGCTCGCCGGGGATCGGCCACACGGCGTCTCCCCAGAAAGCTCGCCGTCATGAGGAATGTCGACTCCCAGTCGGAGACTACCCGTCAATGCCGGCTATGTGCGCAGTAATCCAAAAACCCGGTTACGACAGAGGGGTTACGGGGGGACGGGGCGCGCAACGAACACTCCATGATGGTCTTCGTTTACCGACGCCGGGCCGAGCTGAATCGTGAAACCGGCGACGACCGCACTGCTTGCCACTTCTGGTAAATTCATCGTTACGCGGCGCGGTACAAATACAAAGACCGCGAATGATCTCGTTGAGGTGTGTCATGGAAGTTCTTGATCGCGCGCCCGCCGTCTCGCCGGACGGACGCGCTGTGGTTTTCATCTTGTCCGCCCGCGGACGCGACTTTGAAGGCACGGTTGCCCGTGCCGCTCTCGAAGAACATTTCTGGCTTCCGCCTGACGCCGACGCGGCACGCATGCTCAGGACTTTCGCGAACGGTCGCGACCGGATTGTCGCGGTAGCACAAAGAAAGCTGCTTGCGCGACCGGTCGAGCCGTTGTGGTTGACCGCCAGCGACTTCGTGACGCGGTGACCGAACGTCACCGGACAATGACTGCCAGATCGATGCACGATTGCCATATAAAAAAGCACGATCGCTCAAATGTTGATAATTCCTTTTATGTGAAATGTAGTAATCCTAATTGTGCATTGCGCCAACACGCCATTGGTTTGCATAAAACTGTTTGCGCCTTTTACAGAAATATCTCCCCGTACCCAAGACCAGTAATCACTGTGATCGCTTGGGCAGCCAAGCTTCCCGTCCTATTCGAGAGAAGCGATGAGCGTGCGTACGATTTCTATCGCCGCGTCGCCTCTGCCACGCCATAACTTGCCGCGCACGCGACCTAACGGTCGCTCGGATCGTTGCATCACTACTGGTCGCTGTAGCAGAGGAATTGTGTACGCGCAGAGTGCCGACTTCACAGCGCGAAGTTTCCGGCTCTGATAATCATATAGCCGGCCTCCTGTGCGTCACGTCGCTGTTCGCACCTCGACTCTACGCCAGCGGTTCGACCCGACGGAGGGGAGGCCGGTTATATGATTATCAGAGCCGCTACGAACCCGCCCTTTCAGTGCATCGTAATGCGGCCTTGATAGGATGCCCATCCCCCGTTCCACTCGAAGGTTACACGATGAAGAACGGATTTCCCGCGCTCGCAGCAGTAGTTGCAACCCTCAGCGCAGTCGCACGTGCACACGCCGACGATCACCAACATCATCGCGTCTGCCACAAAGTGAAGGTACACGGCCACTGGCAAAATCGCTGCCATTAACCGGTTTCGCCTGATCTGCCCCGCTTTGCGCGGGGCTTTTTGTCCCTGCCTGCGTCACGGCCTACGGTGTAACCAGTCGCGCATAGGGTGCGTGTCCAGCCAGCGAAGTTGCTGAATCCTGTGATGTTCGCGTCTGTAGCGCTCCGCAACCAGGATAGCAGCCATGATCAGGACGATGACCCCAAGCAACATTACCGAAAGTGACTCGACCATGGTCGTCTCCTTGCTCGTCGCGAGCATACCTATATCTTAGGTGATGGCAATGAGCGGGGACGGCGAATATTCCGGCCGCTGAAGGGGCGACCAACGCTCTCAGACCGCCAAAAAGGCCCGCGAGACAGTTGTCTAAGCAGTACCGCCATATATCCCAATATTCGGCATGCCGCGAAAACTGGTCTACAGTATTTATCAGACGTAAACAACAAGGCGCAGGTCAAAACCACACACAAGGGGGCGCACATGGGCATGTTCTTTGACCAGGACATCGCGCATATTGCACGCGTGATGGTGCCGTCATTGATAGGAGACCTCGGCGGGCCGATGGGCAAGGTACGGCCCATCTCCAGCGGTTCGCCTGATACCGTGCGCGTTCCTCGGAAACCGAAGAGGAATCAGTTGCGCACACGGAATCGCGTTGTTCATCTTGTTCGGCACGCAACCGACCACGGCCGATGACAGCGGAGGTACGACGTAGTCGTGCGGGAAATGCCCCGAGATATACTTCCTGCATGGAACTCGACCCCCGCGACCTCGATAAAATCAGTGCCGTCACGTTGCAGCACTACGACGCGCATGCGGAAGATTTCCGCGCCGGCACGTACGACCACGACGTCACGCAGAACATCGCGGCGCTGCTGCACCATATCGAAGTCGAGCCCCCTCTTACGATCCTGGATTTCGGCTGCGGGCCGGGGCGAGATCTCAAGGCCTTCACTACACTCGGCCATTGCGCGGTCGGCCTCGATGGCGCCGAGCGCTTCGTTGCAATGGCGCGTGACGCGACTGGCTGCGACGTCTGGCAGCAGGATTTCCTGCATCTCGATTTGCCGGCTGCGCACTTTGACGGCATTTTCGCCAACGCCGCGCTGTTCCATGTCCCGAGTCAGGCGTTGCCGCGCGTGTTGCGGCAATTGCACGCGACACTGAAGCTCGGCGGCGTGCTGTTCAGCTCCAACCCGCGCGGCACGAATCAGGAAGGCTGGAGCCACGGCCGCTACGGCGTCTTCCATGATCTCGAAGCATGGCGCCGATATATGGCGGGCGCGGGATTCGTCGAAATTGAGCACTATTACCGGCCCGCCGGCTTGCCGCGTGAGCGGCAGCCGTGGCTAGCCAGCGTGTGGCGCAAGCCGGTCGCCTGAAACGCCAGGGGCTGTCACCGTATGCGCCCGCGTTGGGCTTGGCAGATGCTTGCGTTCAAGCCGCTTTGATGCAGCGCAAAGCAGCCGATTTGCAGCACTGTCCATCGCGCAGAGAAACGGCCAGTCGTGGATCTCGCACAATCGGCAGAAGCGGGGACGCCTGTCGTCGGCCGCGACAGGCAACGTGCGGCCATGAACCGTCACCCACCTGCAGGGATTGAACGACCGAAGAGCTTTCGGCTCAAGATATTCAAAGTCCGGCATGATGCGGTTGCATTGCCAGTGGGCATGATTCATTTCTTTCGTTAGACCTTCCAGGCGCATACCTGGTCGAGAAACCGTCAAGCCTTCCCGAAATTCGGTTTGGATCGTGTATAAATATCGGACCGCGATGCGGCACAATAAACGTTAATTTGCGACGACGATGGGCAAACTGATAGACGATCTCCCTCTTCCAGACCGAAGGGCTCTTGCCGTCAAGCTTCTGCTGAAAGGAGTGGGGATTAGCGAAGTATCAAGAGTGGCTCAACTAAGCCTTCCCACCGTGAGCAAATATAAGAACCTGGTTGAGAGGGGCGGGCCGGAGGCCCTAGCTCACCTTCGCATCCACGGGGGCGTCCCGCGACTGGATAATGCTTCGGAAAGCTGGCTCGTTAGCGCTATCAAACACTCACCAGGTCTTTACGGCTATCCGGGGCCGACCTGGACCATCAGCGGTTCTGTCGCAGTAAGGAAATCAGGAAAAATCTCGGCGGAACGAATAGGAATGCTTATTTCACAAGATCGTAGAACTGCTCGGGGACTGAGCGATGCTGTCCATCGTCACTCTTCATCTGCCGTTTCGATATCATGTGCATGAGTTCGATGCCGCCTAAAATGATGCGGGCGCAACGAAAGCTCTTGAATCCTAGCATTGGCCGTACGATGCGTTTGATCGCTCGATGGTCCTGCTCCACCACGTTGTTCAGATACTTCGATTGCCGAATTCTGATCGGCACTTCTCGATCAGCATTGATCGCATTTAGCCCTGCGAGATTCGCCCCGCTCTTGTCGATCGTCACCGTCTCCGGTACGCCGTTTCCAGCGATCGCGTTTTCGAAATAGCGCCGGGCCGCGGCCTTGTCCCGCTTGGCGCGGAACAGGAAGTCCACCGTGTCGCCGGCCTTATCGACGGCCCGATACAGATACTTCCATTCGCCTTTGACCTTGATGTAGGTCTCATCCATTCGCCAACTTCGACCGACCCCTTGCTTGCGCGATCCGAATGCCTTACCGAGCGCAGGCAGCAACTTGATAGCCCACCGGTGCACCGTCGAATGATCGACCGACACTGCCCGCTCGGACATCATTTCTATATGAACGTCCCCGTTTGCGCCAGGTTTTCGTGTGTGCTGATGAACAGGACAGGTTGCAGCTCTATATTCGGCCTTGTTGCAGCCTGATTCGCTGCGGGCCCCGATGAAATCCGCTGACTCGTGCCTCATTCTTCCAACGAGCTCGATGCTCTCGAAATGATTCAGGTTTGGCGAGTCCCGGTCCGACCTGTTTTGTCATCACACCCTGATTGCCAACGCAACCTTTTAAACTGTCGTCCTGTGTGAAGCATTGATCTCCTACGCAGCGCTAACCATCAGCGCGGTTTGACGCTCACATAGCCCTTCTGATATGGCCTATCGTGAGCCAGGATGGCCCAGATCATCCGGGCCATCTTGTTGGCCAGCGCTACTGTCAACACATTTGGTGGTCGCCGCTTTGCCATCTGTCTAATCCATTCGCCGGGTTCCGTAGCGTGAGCTAGCACACTGCGAGCGCCATGAATCAGTAACGTCCGTAAATAGGTGTCGCCTCTCTTGCTGATGCCCAGTAACTGGACCTTCCCGCCTGAGCCCGTTTGTCCGGGTACCAGACCGAGCCACGCAGAGAATTCTGGCTCTTTTGAAAACTCAGTGGGTAATGCGGCTCAGCGGGCATGCGCGTTGAACGCGGCGAAGTTAAGTTTTCCAGCAATGAGAAACAAGACCGTGCGCATGGTTTCAAAGCGTGCATATCCACGAGCCTTGCGCTTTGCTGCCTGAAACAGGCCGTTGATGGCCTCGATGAAACCGTTGGTCTGACGGGTCTGGGTCCAGGCAACGATTCCATCGAAATGTCTGCGAATCAGGCTGACGACATCCTTCATGGGCTCGACCTTGGAGCGCATGACGTTCGTGCACCACTGGTGCAGCATCTCGGAGACGACATTGATTTGTTTGCGCTCGAGAATGTCGCGCAATTGTTCCCGGTAAAGCCAGGCTCGCGCGGTGCGATTGGTCGTGTACTGACTGACCAACGCTTCAAGGTCGGTGAGTTGCGCGAGGTTCAGTTTGTCGGCGTCCTTCAGCAACGTCCAACGCATGCCTTTAAGCTGAGGGTCGAGTTTCTGCTGCTGGCGACGTACTGCGTCGAGCGCCTTGGACGCGTGAGCGACGACGTGGAACTTGTCAAAGGTAACTCGCGCTTCGGGGAGATGTTCATTGACGCCCTTGATGAAAGCTGGCGACATGTCGATGCTGACCGAGCTTACTTGCCCGGGCGAGCCGCCATGCTCGCCCAGATACGTGGCAAAGCGCTCTATCGTGCTGGCATCCTTGCCTGTGGTGACGAACGCGACCCGCCGCGCCTGCATGTCGGCGACCAGCGTCAGATACTCATGACCGCGACGGTACGAGGTTTCGTCAATCGCCAGCGCCGTCACACCCGACAGGTCGGCCGCCGCGAGTGCGAGCTCCACATACCGCGAACAGATGGCATGTACTCGATGCCACGACAGATTGACCGCGCGTGCAACGGCGGCGAACGGCATCTGCTGCGCGAGCATCAGCACGAGCGCTTCGAACAGCAATGTGAAGCCGCTGAGCTGGCCCACCCAATCTGGCTCAACCAAACGCACTGAACCATCGGGCAGGCGCACCCTGGGCACCCGCACTTCGAGGAAGCACTCGTGCTGGAAGAAATTCAGATGCCGCAGGCGCTTGATTTGCGTGTCGTGCACGGGATTCTCGCCGGCCACTCCAGCATAGCCAAACCGGCTGCCTGCAACAAAGTCAACGGCGATGTTGAGGTGCCGCTGAGCAGCATCGAAGTCAACACTTCGGACATACCAAGGAGCCGTGATACCGAGGGCGGATTCGAACAATTGATTCGTCATAGCTGATTGGCTTTACATGGGTGATTCCCGCATTCTGCCGCAATCACCCAAGACTCATCTTACTGGGTGACTGCGCCTCAAGGGTTCGCTGCGCCGGGCTCACGCCCGCCCTTGACCCGCCAAACCCACCCACTCCAAATTCAAAAGAGGCAGAATTCTCTTCCCGATCTGAACGACTTCGCATCTCCCATCGTCGCGACAGCCGCCGTCGCCGTCAGCAGACCCACACCGGGTATTGCAGCGATCGCCTTGCATGCCTTGTCCTGCTTCATCCAGTCGTGAAGGCGCCGCTCAATATCGCTAATCTGCTTGTCCAGCTCTTCCAACCCTTTCCATTGCACGCGCAACGTGTCGATCAGCACCGCCGGCAAGCGCTCGGCCAGTTTCGCCCGCACGCCAGGCATCGCTTGGTCCAATGCGACTCGCCCTCTACCCATCACTTCGCCGTATTCGGTGAGCAAGCCGCGCAAACTGTTGATCTGCATTGTGCGGAACTTCACCAGTTGCTGTCGCATCCGGTGGAGTGCCAGCACCGCCTGTTGCGCCTCGGTCTTCACCGCGACGGCCTTGCCGGGTTGCTGCACAGCCATCCAGATCGCACGCGCATCCGCTGCATCGTTCTTGTTGCCGATGTTAAACGCCTTGACGAACTTTCCCGGCATCAGCTTTACTTGATGGCCCATCCCGATCAGCCGCCGCGCCCAGTGCTGCGCCCCGCCGCAGGCTTCCATTCCGATCAGGCACGGCGCACGGTTCGCAAAGTGTTCGAGAAATGCCGCCCGCTTAATCTGCCTACTTACGATCTCGCCAGTATCTGGCTCGACCCAGTGCAACTGGATGACGCTCTTTGCGATATCTACACCTACTGTCGTATGCTTCATGATGGACCCTCTGGTTCGCCTGTGAAGATCTCTATGGTCTTCCATTTTGGCACTCTGGTGCCGTCGGCTCCTTGAGGGTCACTTCCCTTCACCGTCTCACATGTGCCGGGTGGGGACGTTCATTTCATTCTTCCAGATGACGCAGACTCAACGGGTAGGCGACGTACCAACGTACGCATGTCAGCATTATGTCCAGCGGGTAATGTAGCCGCTTGAGCACCTTGCTCACAGCGGCGTTCGGGGCCTTGATCATTCGTTACATCGCTCGTCTCGGGACCGACCACCATAGCAGACCGGCTTACTGCGACAGAACCTCCAACGCGTGCGTACCGATGGGTTCAGTTCCAACCACGGCGATTGGGCGGCTCAGAGCAAGATCGGCTCCGTTGCAGTCGCAATCGTCTCACGCGAGCGCGTGCTCGCGAGTCTCAACGTCGTCTTTCTTTCGCGCGCGGTCACGCTGGCCGAAGCAAGACGGCGGTATGTCCCCGGAGCTACAGATCGCCGCGCGCGAAATGGTGGTGGCTTTGGAGTCGGATGCGGTATCAACGGGGAGAACGTAGCGTTCTTCGCTCGGTTTGTCCTTGGGGCACTGAGCAGCGACAAGGACTACGTCCGGCCGTGTTGCCTCACGAAGGAATGTTACCCGACGGATTGTTGTCGTTCCGCTTTCTTTCTTCTCTTCTTTCATGGTTCGCCGGGCGCGAAGCGCTCGGCCCCCGGCGACTTTCCACTTTTCCGCAACTCACGCGCGCTAAAGTCAAATGTGGTGTACGGGCGGCTGGGCGTGGTTCAAAACCCGTGTTTTTTGCGTTACACAGAAGAGTTGACTCGTCCTGCATTTTCAGGCTGAATTAATATGGAATACGAATCAGTTTTAGGTCTGTGACCTCAGGCGATCAACTTTGCCGGGGCTGGAGCGGTCCGAGTCCGAGTAGCGTCAGTCAGTGCGAATGATCTTCCTTCGTCATCGCTTCGCGCGGACTTTTGCCGAGCCGCTTGCCGATCGGCTGCGCATGAAGCGGCGGTGATTGAAGTAGAACTGCAGCAGGCCCAGCCAGGCGCGGCTACCGTTCAGATGACACCGCAGCGTCAACCGGCGAGCTGCTGCGTGGCGTGCTCTCCATGGCTTGCGAGACCGCGCGCCAGACCCCGTAGAACTTGCGGCCCATGGCGGCATGCAGCCGGTTCCAGCGTTGCCAGAAGGCGCGCGAGGTGTCGGGCTTGCGATGCAGCAGACAGGTCTCGCGGACCGGATAGTCCGGCACTGCCGCCGTGCGTGCGATGGCGGCCAGCTTGTCATCGAGCACGCCGACGAAGGCGAGCAGGTCGTCGCGCTGGTTCTGCAGGGCGACGCGCATCGTGCCGATGCGTGATGGATCTTCAGGCTCGCGTTGATGAAGCTCATCGACGACAAACGCGAACAGTGCATGACGGGTTGCCAGTGTGGATGTTTCGAGGTTCCGCAGGCTCAGCGGATAGGCCACGTATCAGCGCACGCAGGTCAGGATCACGTCGAGTGGATGGTGCAGGCGTTTGAGCATTCGGGACACCGCCGGATTCAACGTCTTCATCGAGCTTTCAGTTTCGTGTCGTTCTGCACATCATGGCGGAACGCACTACTGCAACAGCGCCAATGCGGCCGCTCAGGTGGCAGATGGGCCGAACCGGAAGCTCGACACGGTGACGCCGCCCATGAACGCCGGCTCGTGATAGACCACGTGGGCGGCTTCGTGCTCCGCGGCGCCGATGGCGAACATTAATGGCAGCAGATGTTCTTCTCGCGGATGCGCTTGCCGTGCGGAAGGCGCATCTGCCCATCTTGTCAGTGCCGCGGCCCGTTCGGCGGGAGGTAACGCGATCGTCCGATGCAGCCAGGCGTCGAACGTGGCGGAGGGTTGCGTAGCCGCTGGGCCGAACGCCCGTAAGTTGTGGTAACTCAGGCCACTACCGACCAGCAGGACTCCTTCGTCGCGCAGCGGTGCCAGTGCGCGCCCCAATTCGATATGCGCTTGTGGGTCCAGTCCGGCCAGAAGTGAGAGCTGAACCGTTGGCATATCCGCATTCGGGTACGCAACTTCCATCGGTGCGTACATGCCGTGGTCGTAGCCTCTTTGCGCGTCGACGGTGACTGGCAGTCCCGCATCACGCAGCAGTTCGGTTACGCGAGTCGCAAGCGCTGGCGCTCCCGGAGCGGCGTACTGAATCCCGTAGGTGTGTTCTGGGAACCCATAGTAGTCGTAGATCATGGGCGGGTGTGGGTGAGTCTGCACGGTGAAGGCCGGCGCCTCCCAGTGCGCCGACACCATCAAAACGGCGCGCGGCGCGCCTCCTGCGTCTTTCGGCATGCGCCGTAGGGCCGCAGCCAGTCGCGCGTAGGGGCCGTCGACCATTCCATGCATCCATGGCCACGGGCCGCCGCCATGGGAAATGAAGAACGTGGGCAATCGTTTCGTGGTATTCATGGATTAACCGGCCTGAATGAGTTGGCTTACGGGTTGGGTGTCGCGTGTTCTTGTCTTTCGCAACAGTCTAACGGTAGATTCGGGGACGCGTGAGTTATCGTCAGAAGTGGTGTACGGGGATGAGTCGGGGATTTGAGAAGGCGGCGGCGGTTAGCTGAGAATGTTGCTTGTCGAGAGTAACGAACCAGCGAACCGGAATCCACCACCATGAAGAAGTTTACGGAAGAAACGAACGACGGTAAAGCAGCAGCAAGCGTTGGTAGCCTTGATGAGCTGATCCAGCAAGGCGCGCGACAGATCATCCAGCAGGCGATCGAGGCAGAATTGGCAACATTGCTCGAACAGTACGGGAACGTGAAGACACTCGACGGCCGGCGCGCCGTGGTGCGCAACGGCTATCTGCCGGAGCGTGAGGTCGTCACGGCGATCGGTCCGGTCCCAGTCAAAGTGCCGAAGGTACGCGACCGCTCAGGCTCGGGCGTGAAGTTCAATTCGAACATTGTGCCGCCCTACATCCGCAAGTCACCACGGGTGTCGGCGGCGCTGCCGTGGCTCTACCTGCGCGGCGTGTCGACCGGCAACATGAGTGAGGCGCTCAGCGTGCTGCTGGGCGAGCAGGCGAAAGGGCTTTCGCCGAACGTAGTCAGCCGCCTGAAGGCGCAATGGGCCGAGGAGCACCTGTTATGGAACCGACGCGACCTAGCAGACGCGCGCTGGGTCTACTGGTGGGCTGACGGCATTCATACCGGACTGCGCAGCGACGATTCCGAGGGCCAGTGCCTGCTGGTGATCATCGGCGTGAAGCCGGACGGAACGAAGGAGCGCGTGGCGATCGCCGACGGCTATCGCGAATCGAAGGACGCGTGGCGCGACGTGTTGCTTGATCTGAAGGCGCGTGGCCTGCAAGGCGGCCCGATGCTGGCAAGCGGGGACGGTGCCATGGGGTTGTGGGCAGCATTGGCCGAAGTGTTCCCGCAGACGCGGCACCAGCGCTGCTGGTTTCACAAGACCGGCAACGTGCTCAACGCATTACCGAAATCGCAGCACAGCCGGGCCAAGGAAGGACTACAGGAAATCTGGCAAGCCGCCACGCGCGAAGACGCGCTCGCGGCCTTCAACCGTTTCGTCGACGTCTATTCGGCCAAATATCCGAAAGCCGCCGGGAAGCTCACAAACGATCGCAATGAGTTGCTGGCCTTCTACGATTTTCCCGGGGAGCACTGGCAGCACTTGCGGACCACAAACCCCATTGAATCGACGTTTGCAACCGTCCGGCATCGCACGACGCGCACGCGCAATTGTGTTTCGCGAGCGACCTTTCTCGGTCTGGCATTCAAGCTGATCGAGTCGGCCGAGCAATCGTGGCGACGCATTCGCGCACCAGAGAAGATCGCCTCGCTGCTTGAAGGAATCCCTTTCAAGGATGGCGTACCGGTGACCGACAGCACACCGGCCCAGCAACCGTTGGCCGCCTGATCATGCCTGCCGCCCGTACACCACATTTGACTTTAACTCGGGACGCGTAGATTCAGCGCGGAAGATCAGTGCGCTTTGCAACGGGGCGTTTATCGGTCCGGGTCCGTCAGGAAAACCCCAGTTCAAAAAGAGCACGAAGGGCTGCCTACTTTCTTGGCGAACTATTAACCCTGGATACCAGAACAACGGATCCCAAGGAATGCAAGCGCCGATCATCGACGACGAATTGTAGACACTGATCGCGCCGTTGCTGCCGTCACCGAAACCACAACGCAGGAAGAATCCGCGCCGCCTTCCCGTATCGGATCGGGCGGCGCTGGACGGCATCCTGTTCATGTTCAAGACAGGACTGCGCTGGAACCACTTGCCAACCCGATAGGGCTCTAGCTCCGGCGCAACGTCCTGGCGTCGATTGCACGACTGGAAAAAAGCTGGTGTGTTGGACCGTCTGCACGACTTGCTGCTCGCAAGGTTGCGCGAGGCCGGTCAGATCGACTTCTCTCGTGCTGCGGTCGATTCGTCGTCTGGTCCGAACCCCACGGATCGCGCGCGATTCGGTTCCAAACACCACATCCTCGTAGACGCCAATGGCGTTTCTGTCAGCGCGATCCTGACCGGTGCGAATCGCAACGACGTCACCCAGTTGCTGCCACTTATCGACGCGATCCCGCCGAGTCGCGGCGTGCGCGGCATCAAGCCAGTGATCGCCAGGCGCCGATCCACGCCTGACACGGTGTGCAGACCCATAACGCACCGTGGTCCTCGTGGTAGGGATACGACGCCACACTGCATTTCACGAGCGCGGCGCGAGCGCCGCAATAATCGCATAACGGCTGAGGTAACGCCTTGATCGGGCGACCTACACGCACGGGTACTCTTTCTGTCTGAATGCGGATTACATTATCCGTTATCGTCGGCACGCGGAAGCTTTGCCATTTTCGCGACGATTTATAACGGAGACAGTGCGTCCCTACCTCAATGCGGGTTTGATGAATGGCCGCTGCAGGGCAGGCACGACCGCCTCTTGTCGACCGATGCTGTTGAAAAAGTCGCTTCGTGATTTTTTCCGTTCGCTCGCGCAAAAATCGACCTCTCAGATCGCCCTGCAAGCCGCTAGCGACCATCGGTCAAGGGTATGAAGACCCCTGAAAACTTCGCAAGAGAGACCAACGGCGACTTTTTCAACAACATCGACCCGTTGCCGTTATTCGATTCGCCGGCGTGCCAACGACCGCTCTCACCTTATCCGGTTGTTCGACCGGATGTCAGTGGCCAAGGCGTCAACTGGCCGGTGCTCGCCTTACCGTCGGACCGGCCTACGGAGAGGATGAGCTGACGGTTGATGTTTGGTGAAGCGCTTGCCGCACCGCAGGCGCGACCTTCGTGGCCAGCAACTCTATCGATTCCCTGACTTTCTCGAAGGGGATGCCGCCAATGTCCATCTGCGCCATGTAGCGCTGATGGCCAAACAGCTCGTGTTCCATTAGCACCTTGTCGACGATTTCCTGCACGCTACCCACGAACAGCGGGCCGCGCGGCGACGCGAGCGCGTCGTATTCCTGCCTCGACATTTCAGCGTGGCCGCGCGGCAGATTGTTGGCCATGTAGCGGCGGTAGTACGGAAAGAATGCGTCACGCGCCCGCTGGCCGTCACGCTGTACATGAAAGTGTCCGGAAATGGCCACTTTCAGTGTTTCCCGCCGATGCCCGGCTTCGATACCGCTTTGGCGATACAAATCGATGAACGGCACGAAGCGCTCCGGCATGCCGCCGATATTCGCGAGATTGAGCGGCAGGCCCGCACGCCCGGCGCGGATCGCGCTCGAGGGCGTGCCGCCCGCTGCGATCCAGATCGGGAGACGGCCTTTCAATGGTCGCGGCATGATCGCGGCCGCGTTAATGGCGGGGCGGTGGCGGCCTTCCCATGTCACGACCGCCTCGTCGTTGATGGCGTTGAGCAGCGCGAGTTTTTCGTCGAACAGCGACTCATAATCAGCGAGCGCATGGCCGAACAGCGGAAACGATTCGATATACGCGCCGCGACCGACGAGCAATTCGGCGCGGCCCACCGAGACGAGGTCCAGCGTGGCGAATTGCTGGTACAGGCGCACTGGATCGTCGGAGCTGAGAATGCTCACGGCACTCGTCAGGCGCATGCGACGCGTGACGGCCGCAATCGCGGCCAGGACCACGGACGGCGCCGAGATAGCGAAATCGCGCCGGTGATGCTCGCCGACACCAAACACATCGATGCCCGCTTCGTCAGCGAACTTCGCCGCCGCGACGATCTCATCGATGCGTCTGCGCGCGCTCGCCGGATCGGACGTGCCGTACGCGAGATCACCGAACGTGTAGATGCCAAATTCCATGTTTGCTTCCCCGATTGTCGTCATGACGTTGCCATCAGGCGCTACGCAGCGTCGGCTTCAGCGCGAAGGCGCCATCGCCGGCGAGTGCGAGCACGGCGGCGGCCACCGCGAGAAACACGGGATATTCCCAGCCGCCGTTTGCGTTGGTGAACATCCAGCCGTTGCCGAAGTGCACGGTAGCGGCGGCGAACAACTCGATAGCGGCCAGCGCCGCGACCGACCTCGCGTAGACGCCGAGGAGCAGCATCAAGCCGGCGACGATTTCAAACGCGATGATTGGCCAGGCGAACCAGCCGGCAAAGCCGACGGACTCGAAGAACTTCGCCGTGCCGGCCGGCGTAAAGACGAGCAGCTTGGTCAGGCCATGCGTCGCGAACATGATGCCGAGTGCGAGACGCAGCACGAATGCTGCATAGGGTGCGGTGTGGGTGTCGCTCATGAAACCTCGAGTTCGGGTTGGTCGATGTTGATCTGCTGTTTTAGCCAGCGCGAAAAATCCCGTACGACGTCCGCGCTCAGCGAATGACCGATGGGGTAAAGGCGCGTTTCGTGCGGCACGCCGAGCGCGGTCAACCACGCATCGGCATGCCCGGCGAATGCGACGCGCAGCTTGTCGTCGTACTCGCCATGCGCAATGAAAGCCGAAACCTGCGCGAGCTTTTCGCGCACCGCGAGATGTAGCTCGAGCTCCGGCAGAATGCGTCCGCTCAGGATTGCAAAGCGCGCGACGTCGTCGGGCGCCGAGAGCGCCACGCTGGCGCTGAGGATGCCGCCCTGGCTGAAGCCAGCCATCAGCGAGGGAACGGGCTCGGATCCGTCGGTTTTGCGCATCGAGCAAACCAGGTCGCGCAGGCGAATGCGGCTCGCGTTGGCCTGATCTGCATTGATGACGGGGCCGTCGGCGCCGAAGCGCACCTGAAACCACGCGTGTTGTCCGGGGCCGAGCGTGAGCGGCCCGCGCACGAACACGAGCTCGAGTTGCTCGGGCAATTCGCTCGCGAGCGGCATCAGATTCGTTTCATTTCCGCCCCACGCCATGCAGAAGGAAGAGGCGAGCGACCGGGCGGCCGTTCGCTGCGCGCACCCGGTACGGGAGACCGGAGGCGTCGTCGTGTTGCGTGCTGTCCATAAGTGCCCCTGTGCGTCCGGTTACTTCGCGATCCACGCTGGGGCGACGGACGTGCCCATGCCCGCGCCGTAGCCGAGGTAGATGTTCAGGCCGGCAAGCGGCTCCAGATAACGCGCGTTCTTCAAGCCGCCTGCATCGACGGGCTGGAAGCCGAGGCTGTCGATCAGCGACTTCACGCGCGCCGTGGCGGCCGTACCGTCACCTGCGAAGAACACGCTGGCGCGCTGGCCGTTGGCGAACACTGGGCCATCGGCGAGCACCTGCGCGAAGAGGGTATTGAATGCCTTCACGATCTGGGCGTCCGGCACGGCACGCGCGATTTCTTCCGCGGCCGAAGTGTCGTGGCCGAGGGTGAGGCCCATGTAGTCAGCGGTCAGCGGATTGGTGATATCGACAACGGCTTTCCCACTCAGGTCGCCGACGGAGCGCAGCGCTTCGACGGCGTCGCGTAGCCGGTCGCGAGGATGACGACATCGCTCTCGCTCGCCGCGTCCGCAGAGGCGACGGCTTCGACGCCCGGATATTGCGCGGCGACTGCTTGCGCCTTGGCCGCGTCGCGGCCGGTAACACGCACCGTGTGGCCTGCCTGCGACAGTTGCTTGAGAAACGCCGAGCCCATATTGCCCGTGCCGATGACTGTGATCTTCATGCTTCACTCCTCAAATGTGCGATGGAATGAGGCCATTCTATTGACAACCAAAAGCGCGATAAACTGCGCTATCGAGGATTAATAATCCCGAAAATAGGGTCAATCAATGGACAGAAGCATGGAAATGGCCGCCTTCGCGGCCGTCGTTGATGCGGGCAGCTTTGTGGCCGCCGCCGATACGCTTCGGATCTCGAAGACCGCGGTGTCGAGATATGTCGATGCGCTGGAGCAGCGCATCGACGTGCGCCTGCTGCACCGGACCACGCGACGGCTGTCGTTGACTGAGGAGGGGCGCATCTTCTACCAGCGCGCCCGCGACATCCTGACCGCGATGGATGATGCCGAGGCGGAGGTCAGTTTGCGAACGCAGGCGCCGAGCGGGTTGATCCGCGTGAACGTTCCGCTGAGTTTCGGCGTGTCCCATCTTGCGCCGCTTTGGGGGCGATTCATGGCGGCGTATCCGCAGATCGATCTCGATGTCGCGCTCAACGACCGGCTTGTCGACCTTGTCGACGAGGGCTACGACCTCGCCGTGCGCATCAGTTCGCTGCCAGACTCGTCGCTGGTCAGCCGAAAACTGGCGACGACGGAGATGCTGGCGTGTGCTTCGCCGGGCTATCTGGCGCATTACGGCGCGCCTGAGCATCCGGGAGACCTCGCGCAACATCGCGTGTTGGCTTACACCGGGCTATCTGGCAAGGACGAATGGCGATTCGAAGGCCCGGACGGAGAGGCCGTCGTCCGCACGCGGGCACGCGTCTATTCGAATAACGGCGATACTTGCCGCGCGATGGCGCTCGGCGACGCGGGCATTATCCTGCAGCCGAGCTTTATGGTGTCGGACGATCTGAGGCGGGGCAACCTGATCAAGGTGCTGCCGGAATACCGCTCGCGCAAGCTGGGAATCTATGCCGTCTATCCGAGCCGCAAGCAACTGCCGCTGAAAGTCCGGTGCCTCGTCGATTTTCTTGTAGAGGCGTTTAAGAGACCGCCGTGGGAAGTCGCCGTTGCGCCTGCGCGCTCCGGTCGTCGTCGATGATACGGTGTGCCGGAATCACGAAGATTGCTTGGTGGTAATTAGCCCCGGGGAGTTGCACTGTGATCTTCAGCGATAAATGGCGGGAAAACCAGCCAACGCAATCGGCATGGAGCATATTGCTAAGAGGCCAGTTAGTCTTACTGTGCCATAAAATAAAGACGTCTTCCCAGACTTTGGCAGCATGGACACGCGTCGAGCCCCGCGACCAGTCGGACCGTAAGTTCGTAGCGGATGGTGGCAATCGAGTCAGCCGTGTGGCGCTGTGCGCGCCGGACTTCCCCGCGCAATGTAATCGTCGGGAACTGCAGGTGTCTGGCGTGCTGCGAAGTTTTTTTTGGCGCTGACCGGGGTACCGGTAGCGAGACGCTCTGAGAGCAGGAACCCGTAGGCCGCGATCGCCAGTGCAGCGTGGTGGTGAAACCCACGCCATCCCCGGCCTTCGTAGTGTCCCAGCCCCAGCTCCTGCTTCAGATCCTGGTAATCAAGTTCGATACGCCAACGCATGTGTGCATGCGCCACAAGTTGCTCCAGCGCAGTATCAGCCGGCAGGTTGGACAGATAGTATTTCAGCGGGTCAGCGTCGCCGGCGGGCCACTCGATGAGCAGCCATTGCTCGGGGCGCAATCTCGCGTTGCCGGTATTGCCGCCCGCGTGACGCACGCGCACCGCGGCGAAACGTCCGCTGAGTGTTTCGTTCGAACCCTCCCGCCAACTGAGCGTGGTGAAGGCAGTAGCAGGCAGTGAATGCGCCAGGTCCTTCACGTTCACCGGCTGTCGGGCGCGTGTGCGGCGCGGTACCACGGGCGGGCGGCCCATGCCGCCATACGGTTTGGGCGGCAATGGTTCGACGCCCGGCGGCCAGACCACGAGAGCCGATGTGATGCCGACCACATAAGACAAGCCCAGATCGTCCAGACGTTGCCGGAAGGCGTTATCTATTCCATAGCCTGCATCGGCCAGTACGCAATGTCGGGGCGCACCGGCAGCCAGCAGGGCCTCAATCTGTCGCAATGCAATCTGCGCCTTCGTCTCAAACCCGATCTGCGCGGGAATGCCGGCTTTCTCGCGCCGCTCATCGTCCTCTGCCCATTCACGCGGCACATAGAGCTGCCACGCAACCGGAATGCTGGCCTGCTCGCAGGCCAGTGACACACTGACCGCGACCTGGCAATTATCCTGTTTCCCCAGCACCCCGCACTATTGACGCGCCACACCTACGGAATGGCGGCCCTTCTTTGGAAATCCCGTGTCGTCCACAATCCAGAAGCCGCCGCCGGAAAAATCCATCCGCGGCACGACCCACTGGCTGACCCGGAGAAGTAGCTCGTCGTCCGACCAGTCGGCTTTGGCCACAAAGTGGTGCAAAGCCTGATGCCGGGCGCTGGCGTGAAGCGGATCCACGCTTGCGGCCATCGGCTCGACGCTCTTGCGCGTCAACGGCAACATCAGGCCTGTGCAGTACGCCCTCAGTCCTGAGTGGCGATCCGCATGACCCAGGCCGCCAGCCAGATGCTCAATGTACTGCTCAAAACGCATTTGTGCGTCCATTGCTTCTCGCTCTATGCCTGGGTATCCTCATTATATGCAGGCAAACACAGCAACATCGCCATTGTTAATTTTATGACACAGTGTGCGTCCAGCCAAGGCTGGCATGTTCAGCAGGAGCCAGTCCTGCCGGGGTAAAAGTCAGGCGCCCCGTAGCTTGAATAGCAGGGTGGCGGGAAACCAAGACTCTGAAGCCTATCGACAGACGGCCCCTTGGGGGCCGCGCGAGTCGTCGGGCCGTAACGAAAGTGAACGCGGATGTGGCCTCGAAAATAATTAGGCCCGAAGGCCGAGCCCTCACTGTGTAGGCGAAGGCAGCATGGGTAGCCGAAATCTGACCGACACGGCTACTTCACTTCGGCGGGGTGTAAGCGACGGCACGATGACAAGGACATGCTAAGCAACTGGAGAAGCCCTCCTCGTCCCGGTGGGAAATCGCCGGAGCAAGGTAGGTCCTATAACCGGAGAACCCGGGAAGTGGATCGAAGGCGAGAGGGTGGCGGATGGGTCCGTAGTAGCTATGAAGTCGGGTAACGCCGATGGAGCGAAGGGGCCCTGCTGTTTGTAACGTCCTCAACAACATGGGAGGCAAGGACGAGATGACAAAGACGTCCGTTAGTTTGCAGGACCTGAGGCGGGGACTATACGTCAAGGCGAAGGCTGAACCGTCCTGGCGTTTCTGGGGTTTGTACGTCCATGTCTGCAAGATGGAAACACTACGCGAAGCGTACGAGTTGGCCAGACTCAACAACGGCGCGCCGGGCATTGACGGCGTGACGTTCGAGGTCATCGAGGCGCAGGGCGTGGAGGCGTTCGTGGAGCAGATACGGGTCGAACTGGTTGAACGTACCTACCGGCCACTGCCGGCACGGAGGAGGGAGATACCCAAGGACGGGGGGAAATTCCGCGTCCTATCGATACCCGCTATCCGTGATCGAGTGGTTCAGGGTGCGCTCAAGCTGATACTGGAGCCGATATTCGAGGCAGATTTCCAGCCGGGGTCGTATGGCTATCGTCCCAAGAGGACCGCACATGAAGCGGTGCAGCGAGTGGCAACGGCGATCGTGCAGGCGAAAACACAGGTCATAGATCTGGATCTACGCGCCTACTTTGACACCGTGCGGCATCACCTGCTGCTCGACAAGGTGGCGCGGCGGATCAATGATCGGGATGTAATGCATCTGCTAAAGCTGATGCTGACTGCATCGGGCAAACAAGGCGTTCCGCAGGGCGGGGTAATTTCGCCGCTACTCAGCAATATCTATCTCACAGAGGTGGATCAAATGCTGGAGAGAGCGAAAGAAACCACGCGCAACGGGAAGTACACCTACGTCGAGTATGCCCGTTTTGCTGATGATCTTGTCGTGCTTATCTATGCCGATCCGCGTCATGCGTGGTTGCTCGGGGCCGTCACCCGACGCCTTCGGGAGGAATTTGCCAAACTGCAGGTCGAAGTCAATGAAGAGAAGAGCCGCACTGTGAATCTGGCATGTGGAGAGAGCTTCGGCTTTCTGGGTTTCGACTTCCGTCGCATCCGAAGCATCCGGAACAAGGTGTGGCGACCGCAGTACACGCCCAAGCTGAAGAAGCGAACGGCGTTACTGCGAAAGCTCAAGGATGTGTTCAGGCGATATAGGTCGCAGCCGGTGGGCCGTGTTGTCGAATTGATCAACCCGGTGCTACGTGGCTGGGTGAACTACTTTGCTATTGGACATTCCAGTGAGTGCTTCAGCTTCGTGAAAGACCGGGTGGAAAAGAAGGTCAGGCGTCACATTCAGCGATCCCGGCAACGACAGGGCTTCGGCTGGGAGACGTGGAGTAAGCGGTGGCTGTATCGCGAACTGAAGCTATTCAATGGCTACAAGGTTCGCTACCAGACCGCGTCGAAAGCGTCCCCGGCATGATAGGTCCCATAAGCGTTGACATGAAGCAGGCAGGAGAGCGTAGTGCCGGAAAACGGCCCGCTGCGTTCGATGAGGCGGGAGCTGGAAACGTGGCCACGGCAGCCGGACTGAGGCCCACTGCGAAAGCAGTGGAACTGCCACCGGAGCCTAACGTGCGCGCGCCAGTTCTCGACCCTACAAGATTAGCGCCATTTCGTTTAACTATCCATCCTGCTTCACAGGTTCGTGAATGTCGCCGGCACCCTTCGATGCCGCGAGCCACGAAACTGGCAACCAGTTGACAGGGAAGACGCCCTATGGGTAATCGCCTGATGTTTGTTAGGGTGAGAAAAAGCGCCCAGACCGTGAAGGTCCAGGCGAAGCCATCGGGAGCCCGATGGCGGAGGTATTCGAAATGAAATTGGCGCGCTCGCGGATTTGACCGCGGTAGCGAGCCAGTTGCTGCCAGTTCTTGAATGTAGCGCGCAGCGGTACTGCGCGCCTGGAGGGCGATGCCCAGCGACCCGGTAGGGCACCAGCGGCTCGCCAACGTGACGGTTTAATTGCCGAAGTAGATCGGCTTCATGCCGTCGTTGGCAGCAGGGCGAACTGTGGGTGCGCCCGATGCCGACGAACCACTCATGACGCCGCCGTAACCACTTGCTGCGCCGTTCTGTGCAGCCACCTTGCCTTCGGCAGCCTGAATTGCGTCGGGATAGTGTGCGTTGTCGCCGTCACCGACGTGATAACCGGCCTGTTCGAGCTGGACCAGTTCAGCGCGCACCTGCGCACGGGTCACCGGCTGGTTCGATTGGGCGAACACGGCAACCGGAGCTGCAAGGGCAGCGGCAACGACAATGGCTTGAACAAGCGACTTCATGATACTTACCTCCAGATTTGGTCTTGTCTTGTCTTGTTACGAACACCTTGTTCGTAACCATGACTACAGTCTAGATAAGCAGACGCTTAAGATTAAGGCCAATGTCTGGAGGAGATTGTTGCAGGATTTGGGTAAACCCTGATTTTCGCGGGTGGCAGCCGCCTAAAAAAAAAGCCCGCCAACAAGGGCGGGCTTAATCCATATTCCGAGGAGACATGGAGGAGACGAGAATAAGTATAAACCCTGATTCGCGAGGCGATGATGCGGCGCGTTGTCACATGCACGAATGAGCGCACGTTGATCGTCCGAAAACGACCGGTTTCGAGCCCGTCAAAACAAGGGGGATCGAAAATAAGCGTTGCCGTATTTCGAGCGCCCGCTATATTCCGATCGCCGATTCCGAGCACCCACCAGGACGAAACAACATGGTTCAACCCGAGATTGTCATCCGCGCAAAGGTCAAAGGCGCTGCAGCGATTTATCTGACTGCACTTCGCGACGGGACGCAGGACCTGCGGGACTTTGTCGTCGACCTCGAAAGCGGCATCAAGCACCGCGCACCATTCGACACCGCAGCTCGAGCCCTGGCAATCGCCATCTTCCATGTCGAATGGGCCAGCACTCACAACATCAAGCACTGAGACATCGCAATCTCCCGCACCTTCGCCTACTGTCGCGTGAGCACCCCCGATCAAACAACCGACAACCAGGTGATCGAGATCCAGAGCGCCGGGTTTGCCATCAACAGGCGGCGCATCGTCACCGGGGGCGTTTCCGGATCCGTCGCCGCCGTCGAGCGCAGGGGATTCGCCAGGCTGCCCGATCGCCTCGAGGAGGGAGACGTCCTGATCGTGACCAGGCTGGATAGACTCGGACGCAACGCGATCGATGTGCGCGGACGACTGTCGGGCGCCGGGCCGACGACGGTATGCGCGTCTACTGTTTCGCCCTTGACGGCGTCGACCTGGGCTCGCCAGCGGGCCGTATGACGATGCAGGTGTTGTCCGCCGTCGCCGAATTTGAAAGGGATCTGCTCATCGAGCGCACTCAGGCTGGACTCGCACGCGCCGAGGGGACGCAGCTGGGCCGCAGGCCCGCACTTACCGACGCCGGTCAGGCCGACGCAATGAAGAAGCTTCTCAACGGCGTGCCGCTCTCGCAGATCGCGCGAGAATTCAAAACCAGCCGCGCGACCATCCAGCGTCTCCGCAGAAAAGCCGGGCAATAACGACACCACAGAGACCAAACAATGAGCGTCGTCTATAAGCAGGAGGGCATCATTCACAGCCCATTGAACGGAGGCGGGCGCGAACCGGATAACAATCGGTAAACCAGGCGTACCGGCTTATTCTAAGCTTCATGCACATCGCCGACTGCGAGACTGTGGTATTTACTCTGGCGTAGCCTTGGACACAGTCGGACTTCGGCGCGCCTCTCGTCAATCCCTATACTGTGCGGCCCACCGTTCCAGTAGCGAAAAAACGCGCGCCGAACGCGCAATCGCGAAGCGTCAGCTTTGGCTTCTTGCGTTTGCGCTCCGCACCAACACGCGAACGCGAGCGTCGCATGCGCGGCTTTCGCGACCCGAAACGCACGCAAGAATTCCTCTCGTGCTTCGGGCCAATCCGGCAACATTTCGCACTGAAGCGGCACTTGCTACGCGCCTCACTTTATCGCAAAGAACTCGCAGCCCGGTTCGCTGCATGGCGCGAATTCGCCGAACTCGCCCAAAATCCCTCGACTACCTTCTGACCCGTCGTCGCATCTGCCATCGTGCCGTCTCGCAATCGGCAAGTTGACAATGCCGTTGCGACGCCTGCGCCTGCATGGCCTGATCGAACGAGTCCCCGGACCGACCGCTATCACCTTACGGACCTGGGCTTGCAGACCGCCCTGTTCTATACACGCGTGTACTCGCGCATCCTGCGGCCCGGCCTCGCATTGATCAGCCCTCAGGCACCTGCGGCCTCACCAGCATCATTGCAGCGCAGCTTCCGCTCCGCCGAACAGGCCGTCAACACATGGTGCGACGAAGCGAAAATCGCTGCATAGAAAAACCTGACTCAATTGCTACGAAATCAATTCAGTCAAGGAATCTAGATGGCTTCCCTTGTCTGCAGTTGCACCTTGCCGTCGCGAATCGGCATCACGTCGGGGCTATCCTCGCCGACCTCCGTGTCGATCGCTTCATTCAGCTTGTCGTTCAACGCGAGCAGCAGCTCGCCGTTGCGCTTGCGGTCGACGGCGAGATTGCGCATCTCCCCGGGATCGTTGACCAGATCATAGACTTCAACGTCGTTCCTGGCGAATAGCGTTTCGAGCGTGGTTGGACGATTGAACTCGAGCGGCGAGAAATAGCGGCTAAATCGATAACGCCCGTCAAACACACTCCGTATGGTTCCGCGCAGCCTGAAATCGGGCTGTTGCGCGAGCGCCCGCCGACGAATCTCCTCCTGCGGCACGCCTTTTTCGTGCAACGTCCTGAATTCCTTCAGCATCCACTCGCTGTCGTAGTAAAGCAGCATGGCGTAGTTAAACAGCGCAGTCGAACGCACGGTGTCGACCTTGGCCGCCTCGGGCTTGCCGAGCAGGCCGGTAAGGTCATGCCCCTTCAACGCGTCGCCGCCGATCTTCTGCAGGCGGCCTTCATCGAGCCCGGTCAGGCCGAGCAGGGTCGGCGTAATGTCGACATGCGATGTCAACGCGCCGCACTGCTTGCCACCAGGATAGGCCGGGTGGCGGATGACGAAGGGCACGTGATTCTGCGGCTGATAAGTCGTCGCGCCCTTGTCGACCAGTTGGTGCGCGCCAACGTGATCGCCGTGGTCCGCTGTCATCACGACGATCGTCCGCTCATCAAGGCCGAGTGTCTGGAGCGCCTGCAAAAGCCTCACGACCTGCGTGTCGCAATCGCGGATGCAGTTGAAGTAATTGTTCTGGTAGACGCGAACCCGCTCGTCGGTGAACGGAAAACGTCCCACCAGATTGACGTGCGCATCGGCATACATGCCGTGAGCGGGCGGGCGCCCAGGGTCGTCATACGGCTGGCGCCTCGAAGCAGCGAGCGGAACCTGGCTCCAGCCTCGCTGGTACAGCGCGTCCTGCGGCGGGGGCGCATTGCCGATGATCATTGTGTTGGCGCGCTGCAGGTCCGACCCAGGCGGGTCCGTGTTCACGAACATCACGTCGTGCGGATTGACCAGATTGACCGCGAGAAACCAGGGTTTGCGGTCCTTTGCCAACTGCGGCGCACGGGTGCGCATCCAGCTGACTGCCGACTCGGTCGTGATGCCATCATAGTTGTAGCCGCCGCGAACCTCGCCGACCAGATCGCCCACGCCGAAGTAGTCGTCGAATCCGTATTCCTTGATCCTGTGGTTGTAGTCGGAGACAGGCGCGTTGTACGGACTCTTTGTTTCATGAAGGTTCGCGCTTAGGTGCCATTTGCCGAGGTACGCGGCATAGTAGCCGGCGTCGCGCATCATGTGGCCGACCGTGCGGATGTCCGTCGACATATCGGTTTGCCAGGGGACGCCTGCGTTGTCGAGCACGCCTGTGTGTTGCGTGTGCTGGCCCGTGTAAATGGTCGAACGTGACGGTGAGCAGACACAGGAAGCGATTTGATGCCGGGTGAACGTAATGCCTTCGCGGCGCATCGCTTCACGGCCTGGAACGGGAAACGGCCAGGTTTCGAAGTACCGTTCCTGATCGGTCAGGATGAAGAGAATGTTGTAGCCGGCTGGTGCGCTGTCTGGCGCGGTACGAAGCGAATTCGAGGCCAGATCGAGATGCTGCGTGACGGCCTCTGCCGATTTGGCGATGCCCGCCGCCGCCACGGCCGCACCCGCGCCCGCCACTTTCAGAAAGTGCCGCCTGCGTTCGCTTTCTGGTTGGTCCGGGACTTTGGCGTCCACGGTTTTTCGATCGTCCATACAGTTGTCTCCACGTTTTATTCAGCACTGTTTCAAACAGTTCATCTCGCGCCGCATGATTCATTGTCCAGCAATATGCGGTACGCTTCGATGAAAAATCGACACCGATCCATAACCTCATGGTAATGAATAAGAGGTCCCTGATGACCGTAACGAAAAGGCAGTCCGCCTCGCTTCCTGTCGTGGTTCCGCCGGGTGCCGACAAGAGCCGCATCGAACATTTGCCGCACGTGCTGCGAAAGTTGCGGATACGCGATCTGGAGACGCTTGACTGGCTGGGGCGCTATCGCAGCTTCGCGCGCACCGCCGAAGAAGCATCGATCACTCAGCCGGCGCTATCGAAATGGCTGCGGGAACTGGAAGACACACTCGGGCTGCCGCTCTTCGAGCGCACCTCGCGGCGGGTGGCCCCGACTGCGTACGGCGAATCCATGCTCGAGTGCATCGCCCGGATCCTGACCGACCTGCGAACGGTTCAGCCGGCGTTCGATGCATTGACGCGCGGCACAAGCCTGCCGCTGAAAATCGGCATGCTGCCGTACATCTCCATGCGCCTGCTGCCTGGCGTCATTGAACATCTTTCCAGGCTCGCTCCCACGCTTCAGATCAATTTTTCAGAGAACACTCTCGACTATCTGCTGCCGCTCATGCAACGTCGGGAACTCGACATGGTCGTGTGCCGACTGGACGCGACGGCACTGACCTCGGGCTTTTCGGTTACCGAGCTTTATAGCGATGAAATCGTGATAGTCGCACCGAAGGATCATCCACTGCAGCAGCTCAGCCGTGTCACCTGGCGTGACGCTTCTACCTATCCGTGGATCATGCCGCCAATGGGTTCACCCATGCGGATGGCGCTTGAAGTGGAGTTCGCGCAGGCTGGGGTCGCCATGCCTCGAATCCTGATGGAGTCGACCTCGCACCTGAGCAACTGCGCCGTGGCGCGGCGCGTTCCGTGCCTGTTTGTGTCGACAAGGCTTCGCCGCGGTGAAACGGATCTGAATAGCGAGTTGCGGCAATTGCCATTGAGCCTGTCGACCGCGGCACGGAAAATCGGCGTGTTGACTGCGGAGCCGCATAGCGCAGCGGTTTCCACGGTCCTGGCCGCGCTGCAGGCGGCCAGCGGAGGCAAATCTTAAAGATCGAGCCCCAGCAACGGCGAAGTTGCAGGCGAGACTCAGCAGCAGATCACCTTGCCCCATAGAAGTGTAGTGTTCCATTCTGTTTGGAACTTAAGCGGCTATTTGCGCGAATGACCTTCTGCAGGCGTTGTCAGGTTGGCGGGCCGGTCGCGTAAGATGGCGTGATGAAGAAAGCAAAATAGATTTACCACAGTCATCGTTTCCCAGCATCGGTCATCTGCCATGCAGTTCGCTGGTATTTTCGATTCCAGTTGAGCTTGCGCGACATCGAGGAACTGCTCTTCGAGCGCGGTGTAACCGTGACATATGAAACGATCCGATGCTGGTGTGACAAGTTTGGTAAGGGCTTTGCGCATCGGGTAAAAGCAGCGCGACGCAAGCCGGGTAGCACGTGGCACCTCGACGAGATGTTCGTCACGCTGCGTGGCGAACCGTACCTGCTGTGGCGTGCGGTCGACGAGCACGGCGCCGAACTCGACATCCTGCTACAAAAGCGGCGCGACAAGGCCGCAGCCAAGCGGTTCTTCAAGCGTGTGCTGCGCTCGAGCCCGATGCCGCGCAAGATCGTCACCGATCAGCTGCGAAGTTATCCGGCCGCGAAGGCCGAAATTCCAGAGTTGGCGAGCGTGAAGCATGTGTTCGTCAAAGCGGCCGCCCGCCTGAACAACCGCGCGGAGAACAGCCACCAACCAACACGCGAACGCGAGCGTCGCATGCGCGGCTTTCGCGACCCGAAACGCACGCAAGAATTCCTCTCGTGCTTCGGGCCAATCCGGCAACATTTCGCACTGAAGCGGCACTTGCTACGCGCCTCACTTTATCGCAAAGAACTCGCAGCCCGGTTCGCTGCATGGCGCGAATTCGCCGAACTCGCCCAAAATCCCTCGACTACCTTCTGACCCGTCGTCGCATCTGCCATCGTGCCGTCTCGCAATCGGCAAGTTGACAATGCCAATTCCCGTATTCGCCCACCAGCGCCAGATATGGCGCCCATTTGCCGCTACGCTGCAGCTCCTGTGAATAGGCTTTTTTTCGCGCGCCTTGATCTCGTCGGCGACCCCGGCCGCCATGTCGCCCGGGATATTCACATCCATACGTACGTGGATAAGCATGATCAACGTGGCGGCCACCGAGTAGTTCGCTGACCGGCACACTCAGGCGCTTGCCGTGTGCATCGAGCAGCGCGGTGTCGAGCGTACTGTTCGAAAAATGAGTGAATTTCAGCAGTTTGCCAACGTCCCCCATTAATCGCTCGATACGTGTCGCATCCGTGCCGATCATCGCCGGTGCGGAACACGCATCGATCGCGAGCTTCATCGATTCCGGGCTTTCCGGCCAATAGGCCATGCCGGCAATCGGGGTGCCCTCGCCAATCCTTACCACCCCATCGCTGCAATAGATCTTCAAGAGCATCAGCGTGTGCCCATCCATCGTGGCAACTGAGAGCTTGTGCGGACGGATTGTCGGCAAATCGACGAGGCGGGTTTCAATACGTTCGATCGTCGGTGCAGTCATGACCGGAGTGAATTGAAGTGGTACGGAAGGAATGGTCAATGTATTGATGGGAACGGGCGCGCCCCCAGCATCTGCACCGATGGCACAGCGCCCGTTCCAACAATGGGTTAAGCGCCTCGTGGGTCGCCTCCCACCAGAGACAGTGACGGTCGCAGCACCCATAAACGCAGCACCGGATAGACGATCAGACACACCGTCACCGTCGTCACAAATTCGATCGGCACGATTGTGTTCAGCACCCAGTGCGACAGGACGAAGGCAATGACCGTGGTCGCGACGCCGGCAAAATTGCAGGCATCAACGGTCTTCGGCTCTGTGCCCTGCTTTCTCTGCTGCGGTCGGACAATGAAGTAGTCGGCAATGATCACGCCGGCAAACGCGGTGGTCAGAACGCCAAGCAGCGTCACATAGGAGTTCACGAGTGACAGGAGCTTTCCATACAGCATCACGAGGCCGATGATGTTCGCAACGACGACGAACAGGATGCGGCCCGGCCGCCATCCGCTCAGCACGTCCGCGAGATTCGACAGCGACAGAGAGGCGCTATAGGTGTTCAGCACCTGGGTTTTGCTTTGCGCAAGCACCATCAGCAGCGCACCGAAGCCACCCGAAAACACGATAAACGCCGCCGTGATGCTGTCCGGACCAGCCAGCGAAGCTTGTTGCGCGGCCTCGAGCGACATGCCATTGCTTTGGTAGTACGCGATCAGTTGCGCCGCACCGGCATGCATGATGATGCCGCCGAGCGACAGCATGAAAATGTCCATCGCCACATTGCCGAACAAGGCTGCGATACCAATATCGCGGGAACGCTTGGCATATCGACCGATGTCAGCATCCACCAGCGCGAGCGCCCCGGCCGAACCGATCAGCATATTGACGGCAAAAATAAATTTGCCCCATTCCGAAGTGATGCCCATCCCCTGCAACGCAGCTGCAGGGAATTGCGACGGAAACGAAGCGACCGTTGACAGCGACTCGGACGATCCCGAGATCACCAGATACGTGATATACGCCAGCACAACCAGGAACGCGGCAAGCGTATAGGTTGAGACGCGCGCGACCAGATTGAACCCGTAGGCGGTCAACAGCACCCACGCGAAGGTCATCAGGCCATAGACGACAACCCGCGTGGTGATCGTGTCGTGGAGGTGGAAATAGAAGACGAAGCCGCTATACAACAAGGCATTTTCGATCGCCAGAAAACCAATGATCATGAAGGCAAAGATCACGGACGAAACGATGGAGCCTTTGTGGCCGAAGCCAAACTTTCTCGACAAAACCGTCGAGGAAAGACCGGAGCGGTAAGCGATGTGCCCGCATCCCCAGCCCATCAAGGCACCCACGACGGTAACCAGAATGCCGGCCGCCAGAGCAACCTTGAAGCCCGCAACAAAGGTAATCAGTGCACCCAGAAATAGCTGCACCAGCCCGGTGACCAGGCCAGTGGTGGTCCAACTCAAGGCCACCCAGCCCTTCCGTTCGGCGTCGGGAACTGAATTTAGTGCGTGATCTTCGCTCCGAGATTCAGCAATAGATGTATTGTTCATGGTGTCTCACCAATAAAAAACAGGGATTAAACAAGTCATTGCGGATCAGACTTTTAGAAAACCGTCCGCATACCCACTCGAACAATGCTGAGGTTTTGATCGCCTGATGCATCCGCGCCGTACGGGTCGAACGAACCTTCGAGCAGCGGATGCGAGCCGGTAGCTGGAACGTTGTGTTATACCAAACAGATACACTTGGGTTCGTTTCGAAAGTTGACCAAAATTTGGATGAATCTCTACGTCTCCATTGCGCCGCTCACGAGACGTTTCGGGTTAAAAATCGCAGCGAGATCAGCGTGATTTATGATAAGTTGGCCGCACAATGTCGAACATTGCGTTCAATATTTAGCGATATAGGTACACTTACTTATCACCCTATGGGTCGGACGATCGGGTGAAGCGTTAGAGAGGCGGGATTACCCGAAAACGCGACATCGCCCTAGAGAAAATACGGGCTTGACAGATTGGAATTGAAATGTCACTGCAGCTAAATTATTACGAAGTCTTCAAGCACGCCAATGACTCAATGCTGATTCACGACGGCGTCACTGGCGCCATCCTCGAAGCGAACGAGGCGGCCTGCCGACTGTTTGGACGCACTGTGAGAGAGCTGAGCTCGATGACTATTGGGCAGCTATCAGCCGGGGACGAAATCTACAACCTGGATACCGCCATTAATTACATTCAAAGTGCGGCACGGCTTGGTGGGCTGTTCAATTACGAATGGCATATCCGCCACAGCACCGGGAAGATAATTCCGATCGAGGGAAACCTTAAACTGATTAAGGGCGCCGCCACCCCGATGGTGCTGGCAATCTCTAGAGATATTTCTGAGCGTCGGCTCGCGGAAGCTCGACTGCGTGAACGGGGACGTTATTTTGAAGAACTCAGCCGGAATTCGTCCGACGGCGTCGCGCTTATCAATGAAACGGGGGGCATTCAATATGTAGGTGAATCGCTCAGGGGTATCCTGGGATATCGCGCCAGATCAGCCATCGGGAGGTCAATTTTCGACTTCCTAGACGTAAGCGATTCGAAAAAGGCGGTCTCCATTCTCGCCAAAGTGCGACGCGCGAAGCTTACCGGCGGCACGTTCGAATACAAGATATTGCATCGCGATGGAAAATGGAGGAATCACGAAGCGGTATTCAAAAATCTTCTGAGCGATCCGCTATTTGGTGCAATTCTGGTGAACTTCCGCGACGTGACCGCTCGCGTTCAGCAGGAGGAAACTGCAAGAGAATATGAGCGCCAAATCAATCACTACGCGCGACTATCCATTGCTGGTGAGACGGCTGCCGCGCTAGCCCACGAGGTCAATCAACCGTTATGTGCCGCAGTTAATTTCTTTGCAGGCTGTCGACGGCGCCTTGAGGCCGGAGGTAGCGTCTCGGAGATCAATGTCGCCCTGGACCTAGCCCAGAAAGAGTTGGAGCGCGCCGGCCGCATTGTGCATTCGATACGGAATTTCACCGCCAATCGGACCACGTCGCGGCGGGTTCACTCGGTACGTGCAATCGTTGAAGGAATCGGGTGCTTTATCGAAATCCGGGCCGCACAGGACTCGGTCATGCCATTCATCGACATCGTCGATGATGCACTGGTCGAATGTGATGATGTATTGATACAGCAGGTGATTACCAACCTCGCCGTTAACGGTATTGAGGCGATGGCCGATTTGCCAGAGGAAAACCGTCGCTTGCTGATCACCACAAAGCGGGAAGGCAAGGAAATTATCATTTCCGTGGAAGACAGTGGAAAAGGCGTGGCGGGCGACACCGTCAGGCGGCGCAACGGCGATTTCTTTACTACCAAGGAGCAAGGCGTCGGAATTGGTCTGTTGCTGTGCCATTCGATTATGGAATCGCATGGTGGCAGTCTGAATTCAGAGCGAACGGGGGCCGCTGGTACCCGATTTTCATTTGCACTTCCGATCATCGCCGGATGCAGAAATGCCTGACTCGATCCATGTAACGGGAGCGAGCCAGGCATTGGTGAAACACACGCTGGGGAGCAGTTTTCCAGTGATTGCCGGACTCAGGCCTTTGCCAACGAGTCCGGCTTGCTGCGCCAGCCCTCGTCGTAGCGGGAAATCAATTCCGCCGACAACTCAAGCCGTTGGAATCGCCACGTCTCACCTGCATAGACGACATCTGCGGTGTATCGACCTCCAATCCAGTACGCTTGCCCGCTACCAGCAGTCGCCGGCTCGAAAAGCATAAATTCGACGGCGCCGCTCTTGCAGTCATCGTTCAGCGTAATGATCGGAGACACCAAGAAGTGCAAGGTCCATCGAAAGCCTGCCTCCGAATTCGAGACCACGCCGTCGGCAATGGCCTCCGCCCCGGTCAGCACGCCATATTGATCGATCTGGAAAACTGCATCCTTCGCAAACACGCTCAGCAAGCCCTCGCGCGAAGGACCATCATCGAACGCGCGTGCCAGCCGGGCGATCAGTGCCTGAATCCCCGACTCGGCCTCAAGTCGCTCGATTCTCCTGGTGAGCTCCGGATTCATCTGCGATCCTCAGGATGCGTTGCCATGCGCGGCAACAAATCGTTCAGCTACGAAACTGTGAGGCACCTGCGCGCTGCCCTCATAAAGTTCGTGATGCGGTGAGGCTTCCGCAAAGGCACAGGCCAGCCAGTACAGATTCCGGTCCTCCTCTTGCACCGGTTTCACAGGGAGGGATTCCATGTATGACAGAATCGCGTCGAGGCGCGGCATGATCGTGTTGTAAAGAACCGCAAAATCCTCTTTACTTGCGTTCCAGCGCAGCGTGCTGCGTTGATATTCGGTCGGCTTCGCCCAAAAGGCCGCGGTTTCGGTCAGATCCGCAAAAGCTTCCGGAAGTTTGAACTCGGTCATCATGCCTCCACCTCGCTGAGATAACGGTTAAGCGTTTCGACACCATGTCGAATCAGGAACTCACGATCCATCAGATGCATTTCGTCGATGGCGCCCGACATGATGCCGAAGAACGTGTCTTCCATCGTGGCGGTATCCTCAAGCCATGCATTGCGATGCAGCGCGTTGACATGGCGCTGCGCGATGTCTTCAGCGGCGTTCTGCGCCGGCTTGAAGTAATTGATGCCTTCCCACAGCGTCTTGCCATGACCCAGCGGCCAAAACTGATGCGTGAAGTACGACAATCCGGGGTAGCCGCAACCCGAGGCGAGATGGATGATGAAATTGGGAAACACCGACGGCAGCTCGAACTGGAAATCGGAACGACCTGCCGGGTTGATGCCACTCGGCAACTGCTCAGGATGAGGCTTATGGGTCTCGGCGCCATGCAGCAGCGTGGCAAATTTCTGCGTCGAATCTGCCGTATCCATCCCGCCGCCATAGATGGCCGACGACGCATGGGGACCCAGAATCCGGTAATTGGTGTGCTCGATACCGGAAAAGCCAGGCAAGGAACCCGCGTGGATCGTGGGCACGTGATAGCCTTCACTGAAGGCATACAGGGCAACCTTCCAGTTGCAGTCGAGCACCGTCGAATAGCGATAGGCCGTGGTCGATTCCGCGTAGGGATAGCCAGCAAACAGCTCCCCGAAACCACCCAGGTATTCCTTCAGTGACTGTTCCGGTTTCCTGTCAAAGTTGATGAAAACGAAGCCTTCCCACACGTCGCACTGGATTTCCCGAAGGCTAAGACACTTGGTATCGATCTCCGCAAACTCCTCCTTCATGGGCACCGAGCGCAGATCGCCATTCGTACCGAACACCCATCCGTGGAATCGGCATGTCATGACGTTGGCGCGCGAGTGGCCAAACGTCTCGAACTCCGTGGTCGGAATGACTTTATTGCCGCGGTGAGTACAGACGTTATGGAACGCCCGGATTACGCCGTCTTTGCCACGCGCAATGATGACCGAGGCATCACAGACAGCCAGCTCCTTGACCTTCCAGTCGCCAGGATTGGCCACCTCCCAGGTCGTGGCCACTTTCAGCCAGGTCCGGCGGAAGATCTTTTCCTGCTCCTGCCTGTAGACCGCCGGATCCCGAATGATGTCGAGATTCACGGGTTTGGTCCCCAGCATTTGACGGATCTCTTCCGTCGAGTGGATCGGCAGCGTTCGCTTTGAAGATCCTTGCAGATCTTGCACGGTTTCCATTTTAGCGACTCCTCTGTATTTGCAAGTAAACTGACAGCTGAACTTCCTGAGCTCTGGCGTCAATAGTTATTGATCGACCTTCGATTGGAAGGCTGTCACCACAGTATCTGGTTCCATTTCTCCGCAACATCCGGAGCAATCGATATCGATCTACGAAGATCTACTTATTGAGCCGCCAAGCGATGTGACTCGATGGTTCGAGAGTCACACAGCTGTGCGTGGCTCGTGACCGTCTTTATTGAATTCCGTACTGCGCGCGGGCGATTTTCCCGAGGCCGATCTTGTCGAGGATCGACAGAGGGCACATGAACGTCACCCGTATCACGCCCGGCAAGCGGCTAATTTCGATAGACCCGGCGATCGTGGCGCGATTCAGGATTTCGTCATAGGGCAACCCGGTAACGTCCGCAGCACGCTGCAGGCCGTTCTTTGTGGCGTCGTTGAGGTTTTCCGCCGAGCCAATGAAGGTGATCGGCGCGTTCTCCTCAATGTCCTTTTGCCCGTATTTATCGGCGAGCCGGCGAAGATGCTGTCGCTGCTCCGCGCTAAATGGGCGAGCCATCGGTGGCAGATCATCGAGGCGCTGAAACAGGATCGGACCATCGAGCATCAGGCCCTTGATCACATCGACTCGAACCCGGGTAATGCCGGAGACGTCGGTGGCATGACCGGCAATTTCTCCGTTGCCCTGCTGCGCATGCATGTCGCCCATATAGACGCCCGCACCGGGGACCTTGACGGGGCAAACCAAAATGGCGCCGTCGCGGACCGAGTTGGTATCCATGTGCCCGTCGGTTTTCGCCGCCTGCAGCACTTCGGGCGTCAATCCAAAGGCGTGTGGCGCGCCCTTGAGGAAGGAGCCAAAATCACCTGCGTTGTGCGAATCCGGCATATCGACGGCTGGGGTCGTACCAATATTTCCCAGAAACGGACGCATATGCGCACCCAAACCATCGAAGTCGGCTCGCGCCAGCGCAAGAATCGAGTGCTGCTCCGAACTCGGCGGAATCAACGCGCTCTCATTCGGCGTACGCGCGAGTCTGTCCGCTATGCTTTTGTTCACGGTCAGAGAGACGCCATGCTCCTTGTCGAGAACGATCACGTAGCCGTTGCTGAAGCGAAATGCGCTCACCTCCGCGCCACACACGTCGCAATGAATGGCCTCGTCGCCGATGCCTTCGATATGACTGGCGGGAGCCTCGGTACCGCAACTCGAGCATTGCTTCGCGACAAACGGGTCGCCCAGATACCGCCCGTCCACGAACGTCATCACCCCCGATGACGTCGCCAGCGAGGTCGGTTCGCATCGCTCGATGTGGATTGCGACAGCATCTCCCACGTCAGCGCCTTCAATGAAAACGGGCTGCGAGACTTCATGACCGCCCTGGAAAATCGGGGTAATCATGGGCCCCCAACAGCCCGGCGGAGTACCGGCTATGATGGTGCCGCCATCGCGCAGAGGCCCGAGCATTTTTATCGAGGGACCGATCGTCCCTCTCGTATAGGTAGTAACATCAATCAGGTCTTGAGCTTCGGATGATTCTACAGTGCTATGCGGCGTAGCCATATACAGTCCACTCTCAATAGTTCGTTGAAGTGATGAAACTTCATCATAAATAGCCGCAATGCCATTGGATATAAGCCTGAACAACTACCCAATAAGAAGGGTCACTTACAGTGAAAACCCTTATTAATAAAATTAACCAGTGCGTTCCTCGATTAAAAGCTATATTTTTGCTGGGCCATCCGACTGCTATAATTCTGCATGTCGTTGCACTGCCGAACGGGCAGGCTAGATCTACTTGCTGTCTGCGGGATCCCCATGAATACTGCCACCACCCATTACAATTTACCTGAATCCCGAAAGATAGTTTACATCGTCGATGACGACGAATCGGTCCGAGTATCGCTTCGCTGGCTGTTAGAATCTGTCGGCCACACCGTTGAAGTCTATGCGAATGGTCGGGAATTTCTCTCCGCCGCCAAGCCGAACGTTCCGGGATGTCTGCTCCTGGATGTTCGCATGCCGCAGATGGGAGGATTCGAACTTCAGGAGAGCCTGCGCGCCACAGGGTTCAGATTGCCCATCATATTCCTCACGGCTCATGGTGATATTCCAATGACCGTGCGTGCGCTAAAAAGTGGCGCTTATGATTTTCTTGAGAAACCGTATAACGATCAACAATTGATTGATAAGGTTTCGGAAGCATTGAAAATCAGCTGCCAACTCCATCAGCAGGCCAAAAATCATTCTCAGACTTCGGAACTTCTGAAACAGCTTTCTGCAAGGGAACGAGAGGTTTTCGAACTTCTAATAAAGGGAAATTCGTCGAAATTGATTGCGATTGCGTTGGGTATCAGCCACAAGACTGTCGAAGTTCATCGAGCACATATTCGCGAAAAACTGCGCATGACATCTTTGGCCGAACTTGTTCGGCTTGGCATAGAAGAAGTCAATCAACGGCAAACCAAGGATTAAATACAACTGAGCGACATGATTATCCGGTCGCTCCGCTCCCATATCACCAAGGGCTTCTGCCCTTATATAGTCCGCCCTTTCGGCTAGTTAAAAGAAACTATCGAAATGAATCTGACCCAGTGGGACCTGATAGTGCCCGGTCAGCATTTCGACGGATGCCCGCATCATGAGTGACGGCCCTGCCATGTAGTATTCGTAATCGGCAAGATTTCCGGGTAACACGTCCTTCAACGCTTCGTGAACGAAGCCCGTCCGGCCATTCCAGCCGTCATCAGGAGAAGACACGGACGGATGATAGAAAATCGTCTGGTCAAAGCCGGGCAAGCTCTTTAGATATTCCTCTCCGCAAACGTCGCGCGTCTGTCGCGCGCCGTAGAAGAAATGCAAATTCGTCTCCGGCGTCATTCCGGATGCAACGATGCCCCGGGCTATCGAAAGCATGGGCGCCAGCCCCGAGCCACCGGCAATACATACAACATCCCGTTTGACCTCAGTCCGGAGATAGGCAAGCCCATAGGGGCCATCCAGCTCGACACGATCCCCAAGGTTCATACGATCAAAAAGCACACTGCTGCCGCTGCCGCCCATAACCCGGCGCACCTGGAAATGCCATTCGCCCGCGTTGTTTCCCAGATTCGCCATCGAATAAGCGCGCGGACCAATCACTCCGGGAAGATTGATCAACGCAAATTGCCCTGCAATGAACGAGGCTTCACTGCCAGACTGGAATCTGAATTCCCGGATATCGTGCGTGACACCGGTGGTCCCGGTCAGGATTGCCTCGATCTTTCTGGGCGGATGAACCAGGCGGCATGCGTCGTCGAGTCTGATTTTGATTCGGGAGTCTTCGACGGGGCGACACTGGCACGCCAACATCCGCCCCTTCGATCGATCCCGCTCAGACAGGCCAGGTGCGTCCTGCCACAGCACTTCTACCTTGCCCTCAAGGAGCTCGAATTTGCACGTCCCGCAGTTACCTACCGTGCATTCATGTGGCATCCCCAGACCACTACGCAGCCCAGCCGACAAGATCGTGTCACCGTCACCACATCGAAATGTCGTGCCGGCCTGTTCGATGGTGATATTGTTCATATCGCGTTACTCCCCGACCTCGACGGCTACTGTTCCATTGGTGACGATGACGTCATATGTCTTGAGAGGAATGCTGCACGGAGCAGATACAACCTTGCCGGAGCGGACGTCAAAAGCACCTTGATGGAAGGGGCATTCGACGATGCCGTCTTCGACCTCGCCCTCACATAGTGAGGCGTCACCATGCGTGCAGGTGTCGTCGGTGACATAAAATTCGCCGTCGACGTTAAAGACGGCCAATGGTGGAAGGCCTTCCCGCTCGACCCGTTTGGCGCAGCCATGCGCGACGTCGCCCGTCTCGCAAACGATTCTTATTACTCGATTAGCAGCATTCATTTCAAGCATCCCGTCATTTACGTCCGCGCCACGGCCGGCTCGGAATATTAATGAACAGGATAAACACCGCGAATAGTTTCCGAAATCGGCGCGTTTTCTTATCGGGTAGATGCTTTCACTTATGCCACGAGCCTTCCGCCACGTTCGCGTCGATGTCCGACAGGAGTTCGAACACCGCGTAATCGCCGTGATCGATCGCGACAATGAAGAAGCCCCGCCGGGCATTCACAGCAACGACCTTACCTTGTTCCATGAGGCACAAGGCAACTGGAATCCCGAAGTAATCAACGCGAAGCCGCGTTGTCGGTTGTGCAAACGCGTTGTGAAGTCGGCAGAAATTTGCAGCTTGATGGCGTAAATCCGGCACATCGAGCTTGCGCCGAGGCACGAGGTCGCGCTTATACCGAAGGGCAGGAGATTCAGCCCAAGACTCGGCAGCAGCTCCGCATACCGGGGTGACCATGGAGCCTGGCTGAACAGACTTACGCTGGGAATGACGCCAGCTTTTTTTCGAAACCGACGACTTCGCGAGGCCGGGTCTGCAAGCGGCCTTCTGGCATGGGTAAGCCAGATTTCCTCGTTTACCGTGCCGGGCAGTCTGGAAAGCTGGATTTGATGGATCTGGTGCAAATAGAGACGGGGAATCGGTTAGAGTCTTGTCCCCAGTTTCATCATCCGACAATGAGCAATCTGAAGCGACCAACGGCGCGGCGGGCATCATTCCGGCTGTCCTGCAGTCTACGGACGCCCAGCGAGGCGGCGCGCTCGCGGCCTCGCTGGGCGAGCGCGCGATGTTCGCCGAAACCGACCTCGCCGACGACGACGCGGTGCGCGCCTGTGTTCAGGCGGCGCACGGGCGCTTCGGGCGCATCGACATGCTGGTCGACGTCGCCTGTGCCTATATCGACGATGCGCTCGCGTCTACACGCGCGCATTGGCTCGCGGCGTTCGACGTCAACGTCGTCGGCGCATGCATGCTGCTTCCGGGGGCGCATCGGTTCATGCGCGAGGCGGGCGGCGGCGCAAGCCGGCCGCTGGCTCTATCCGGCTAGCAAGACCGCGATTGTGCAATTGACGCGCAGCCAGGCGCTCGATCTCGCCGCCGACAATATTCGCGTGAATGCTGTCTCGCCGGGCTGGACGTGGTCCGGCGTGCTCGATGCGATATCCGGCGGCGACAAGGCGCGCGCAATGCGGCGGGGAAGCCTTTTTCACATGCTCGGGCGGATTGGGGTACCCGAAGAGGTGGCCAACGCGGTGCTCTTCCTCGTCTCCAACAAGGCGTCGTTCATCACCGGCACCAATCTGGCCGTCGACGGCGGCTACTCGGCGATGTGGCCCGAGCAGGGACTTTCGCCGATCGCCGAACTGATGGCACCGCGCAGTAGGCGACGAATATGCCGGAAAACGCGCCGGTTACCTTCACAGTGACCAGCGCGTCGTTTTTCAACGGCAGGTTCGAAAGCGGTCGGCGTGTTAGCCGAGAACGTCACCCGACGTTCGGGCCGCGTGCGCGCTCGAAGCGGTATTTCAGCGCGATGATCGTGATGGCCAAGACCAATACGATCGCGTTGTTCATCACGAGCGGCAGCGCGGCGATGGCCAGTCCATAGCAGAGCCACAGACTGACGCCCGCGATGAAGCAGGCGTACATGCCATACGAAATATCGCGGGCGGAGGCTGAGCGCCAGATCTTGACGACCTGCGGTACGAAGGAGATCGTCGTCAGAAAGCCGGCCGTCAAGCCGATGGCGTCGGTCATGTTCATGGAGTGTTGTCCCGTACGTGACCCGTGGTCAGAAGAAGCGGTCGAAATGAACCTGCGAGGCCGGCACGGCATGACGGACGTGCAACATCTCCTGCATCGCGTGGATCATCGGCGGCGGGCCGGCCATGTAGAACTCGTAGCCGGTGAAGCCGGCGCCGAGCGTTTCCTCGACGTGGTGATGCACGAAGCCGGTATATCCGATCCATGCTTCGCGCGCCGCTTCTTCGACGGACGATACGGCGGGATGGAACACGATTCGGTCGCCGTAGCCCGCCAGCACGCGCAGCTGTGCTTCTCCGCATACGTCGCGCGGCGTGCGTGCACCGTAGAAGAAGTGCAGACGATGAGTCGCCAGCATGTCGAGATCAGCCATGCCGCGCGCGATCGAGAGCATTGGGGCGAGGCCCGATCCGCCCGCCACGCACACGACGTCGCGCACGGGTTCCTTGCGCAGATATGCCATGCCATATGGTCCGTCGAGTGTGACGCACGCGCCGGGCTCGAGCGTGTCGAACAGCACCGACGTACCGACGCCCTGTGCGACCCGGCGCACCTGGAAGTGCCACTCGCCTTCATCGTTCGCGAGGTTCGCCATCGAATAGGCGCGTGCGCCGGCAACCCCATCGAGATGAAGGAGAGCGAACTGTCCGGGCAGAAACGCGGCACGCGAAGCGGTGCGAAAGCGAAACTCGCGGATATCGTGTGTGATGTTCGCGGACGAAACGAAAACGGCCGGCTGTTTGCGCGGCGGATCGAGTGGACGGCACGCCTCGTCGAGCCTGATCTTGATGCGGCAGTCGCTCGTCGGGCGGCTCTGGCAGGCCAGCTTTCGCCCTTTGGCGCGGTCGCGCGCGGACAGGCCCGGCGCATCCTCCCACAAGCTCTCGACGGTGCCCTCCAGCAGTTCGAACTTGCAGGTCCCGCACGCGCCGACCGTGCATTCGTAAGGCAGCCCCAGCCCGGCGCGCAAGCCTGCGCCGAGCACGGTGTCGTGCCGTTCACAGTGGAAGCGGTGTGCCCCGCCTTCGAGCAGAATCTCTGACATGACCATAGTCTCCCTCAATCCTCGATGCGCACGCCGATCGCGTCGTTCTCGATAACGGCGGCATAGGTCTTCAGATCGATCGTGCGGGGCGCGCCAACCGCCTTGCCCGTGCGAATGTGGAATGCGCCCTGATGAAACGGACACTCGACCACATCGCCGTCGATTTCGCCGTCGCAGAGCGAGGCCTCGCCGTGCGTGCAGGTGTCGTCGGTGACATGGAAGCGGCCGTCAAGATTGAAGACCGCGAGGGGCGGACGGCCAGCCAGCTCGATGCGCTTCGCGCATCCCGGCGGCACGTCGGAAGTTTTGCAGAGAATGTGAATCGTATGCTCGGCTACCGTCATGATGACGCTCCTGATTGTCGAACTCCGCGGACCGGCGCGTGGTGGCGTCGATCGACGGAATGCGTGTTGTCGTGGCGTCAGGTTAGTGGCCGCTTCGCCGAGGGTAAATCGGATGGATTGCTTAGCGGCTACAGGTTTTTGCTTATCGCGGCGGGGCGTCGGCGAGTGTGCGCGGCAGCATCACGTGAAATCGCGTGCGGGGCGGCACGTCCGAGCTCGCGACCCACAGGCGTCCGCCGTGAGTTTCGACGATCGAGTGGCAAAGCGACAGGCCGATGCCGAGCCCGGCGTGCTTGGTCGAAAAGAGCGACGCGAAGATGCGCTCGGGGCTCACGCGCGGCAAGCCCGGCCCGGTGTCGGACACCGTGATCTGCACGTCGCCGTCGGGCCGCTTCGACGCGGATATCCGCAGCTCGCGCTGATCGGAAGACGAACCCGACATCGCCTCGATGCCGTTGATCGCGAGATTGATGACGACCTGCTGGATGAGCACATCGTCGCATTCGATTTCGCAGGGCGTGTCGTCCATTTCATAGTGGACCGTCACGTCGTCCTGCCGCGCGCGTAGCGCGATCAGGTCCGAGATGTCGTGGATCAGCTTCCTGACGTCGACCGTCTGGCGTCGATAGGTACGGTTGCACGTGAACTCCCGCACCTTGTTGATGATCCTTCCCGCACGCTCGGCCTCGTTTTGCGTGAGTTCCAGCACGCGCATCAGGTCTTCGGCTGAATAGTTGCCCGACCCGATGCGCCGCCGGCAGCCGGCGACGAAGTTCACGATCGCGAAGAGTGGTTGATTCAGTTCGTGCGCGAGCGCGGTGGCCATCTCTCCGGTGGTCGAAATGCGCGCGATGCGGCTCAGTTCGAGCGCGCGCGCACGCGCGGTTTCCTCGGCCTTGACGCGCTCCGTGACGTCGCGGAAGTTCACGAGGATGCCGTTGACGGCACGGTCGTCGAGCAGGTTGCGGCAGCGTGCCTCGTGAATGCGCCATCCGCCGTTGCGATGCTGGATCCGATAGGCAAGGTTGACGCTTGCGCCCGGCGCGAGCGAATGGATGGCCTCGCGCACCGATTCGACGTTGTCGGGCGCGATGAACGCGTAGACCGACCGCCCGGTCAGCACGCGCGCCGAAACGCCCAGCAGCGCGTAGATCGACGGGCCCACGAAGCGGATCATGCCTGCGGCCGAAAGGATCGCGATGCCGTCCGACGAACTCTCGATCAGCCTGCGGTAGTAGCGCTCTCGCTCCTTGAGCTGCGCGACGGCCTGCTTGCGCTCTGTGATGTCGCGCGCCACCGCGATCACGCGGTCGATGCCGTTGAGCGTGATGCGCTTGAGGCTGACCTCGACGGGCGTTTCCTGGTCATTCGCGTGCCGGATGACCCATTCGAAGATCACGGAGTCGCCGGAGTCGCGGGCTTCGCGCACGCGCCGCAAGCCGCCCTCCGTGTCGTACGGAAAGTGATTGCGCGTCAATTCGCCGATCGACATGCCGCGCAGTTCCTCGATCGGGTGACCGTACATCTCGCAGGCCTTGCGATTGGCTTCGAGAATCTCGCCGGTATCCATATCGTGGATCACCATGATGTGTTCGCGTAGACGAAGACGTCGCGGTAGTTAGTCTCGTTCTGGTGAATGGCTGTGCTCATGGCGCTGCGATCAGGCTTGACATGGTCGTGAGCATAGCACCGGCGCAGCGCGTCCCGCCCGGCGTTAAGTGTTATCCCGTAGCGGGCTAATCAACCGACCGGATAACGGCGCGCGGGCGATTTCCCTACGCTTGAGTCCACCTACCAACCTGAAGTCGGACCGCGATTATCCGGTTCGTGCCCCACTCAAGCGAGGACACTTTCATGACGCATCCGTTGCCGACGTCGCCCCAGGACGTCGTCGAGGTCGGCGCCTATACCCGAGGCGTGATCGGCCCGACACTCGCGATGCTCGGGCCGCTCAGGAACGGCGGACGCATCGTCACCGGCACGTCGCCCGGCTGCTGGGGCCCGATGATCACGCCGGTCTTTCGCGGCGGCCACGAGGTCACGCAGCCAGTTGCAGTCGAGGGCGCCGAAGTTGGCGATGCGGTCACGCTCAAGATCCTGCGCTGTGACGTGACCTCGCTTGCGACTTCGTCGGGCGTGATGGAGTTCGTCGAAGGCCGCTATGTCGGCGATCCGTTCGTGGCCAAGCGTTGCTCCGCGTGCGGCACGGAGAGTCCGCCGAGCCACGTCGAAGGGACCGGCGACGAAGCGATCCACTGCAGCGTCTGCGGCGCGGAGGTCAACGCGTTTCGCTTCAGCCACGGCTATGTGATCGTGCTCGATCACGAGAACCGTGTCTCGCTCACCGTCGACAAGGACGCCGCCCAGCGCATCGCCGGCATGCCTGCCAAGATGGCGCGCCTGCCCGAACTGTCCGAGCAGCATTCGATCCTGTCGCTCGCGCGCGCCGACCTGAGCGGCCTCGCGGCCCACATGCAGCCGTTCCTCGGCAACATCGGCACCCTGCCTTCGGTCGACATGCCCGACTCGCATAACGCGGGCGACTTCGGCGCGTTCCTCGTCGATGCGCCGCATGCGTTCGGTCTCTCGAAGGCGACGCTCGACGCGAGCAAGACCGACGGCCACATGGACACCAACAGCGTGCGGGACGGCGCCATCGTCATCTGTCCCGTCAAGGTGCCGGGCGCGGGCGTTTATATGGGCGACATGCATGCGCAGCAAGGCAACGGCGAAATCGCGGGTCACGCCACCGACGTGGCTGGCGAAGTCGAGTTGCAGGTGGAGGTGATCAAGGGGCTGTCGCTCGACGGCCCGATCCTGCTGCAACGCCCCGACGATCTGCCGCCGATGGCGCGTCCGATGAACGCGACGCAACGCGCGCACGTGCGGCGGCTCGCGCAGCGTTATGGACAGGGCGAGATCGAGGAGAACGCGCCGATCACTTTCATCGGCTCGGGAACGACGCTGAACGACGCGACGAAAAACGGCCTGCAACGCGCGGCGGACGTAACGGGTCTTGCCTATGACGAGATCCTCAACCGCGCGACGATCGCCGGCTCGATCGAGATCAGCCGTCTGCCCGGCGTCGTGCGCGTGACGTTTCTGTGTCCGATGGCGATCCTCGAAGGGCTCGGCATCGCGCATCTCGCGCGCGCGCAGTACGGGCTCGACGGCGAGGCGCATGAACCTGACGCCACGCGTTGAGCCGGCGCCGTGGCCCACGAATTCAGCGGTGAACTTATACAGACAGAGGAGCAATGATGGATGCAGCGCGCAACAATCTGAGATGGGCGAGCAAGTACCCGGACCTCGGCACCGAGCCGATTCCCGTGGAACCCTGCGTGTCGCCCGAATTCTTCGAGCGCGAAAAAGCGCGCGTCTTCTCGAATACGTGGCTGAAGGTTGGCCGTGTTGAAGAGATTCCCAAAGTCGGCGATTACAAGGTCAAGAAGATCCACTTCGCGAAGACCTCGGTGATCCTGATGCACGGCAAGGACGGGCGCATTCGCGGCTTTCACAACACCTGCTCGCATCGCGGCAACAAAGTCATTGTCGAGCACGGCGACGAAACGTTCGGCCGCAACAAGGCCGCCGTGGTCACGTGCCGCTTTCACGGCTGGGTCTACGACGGTCAAGGCAAGCTCGTCCAGGTGCCGGAGGAAGAGCGCTTTCCGCCGTGCTTCGAGAAGTCGTCGGGTGGCCTGTCTCCCGTTCATACCGACGTCTGGGAAGGCTTCATCTTCATTAATCTGGCTGCCCAGCCGGACCGCTCGCTCGATGAGTACATGGGCGGCCTCGGGCGTCACCTTACGGGCTTCCCGTTCCAGGAGATGAGCCGCTGCTTCAGCTACAACACCCTGCTGGACTGCAACTGGAAGATCGCGCTTGATGCTTTCTCCGAGGCGTATCACGTCTCGACCATTCATGCGGGCTCGTTCCCCAACGTGTTTTCGAGCGGGCTCACCGACGTCGCGTTGTTCGGCGAACATCGCACGACGGGCATCTGCCTCACGCTCAACGCCACGCCGACGCCGGTGGCCGGCGTCGCCAACGGCATCTCGGGCGCGTCGCTCGTGGCGCAGCGCGGCTCGTCGATGCTGCCGCCCGGCGTGAACCCGGAGCGTCGGGGCGACTTCTCGTTCGAGTTGAGCGCCGTCTTCCCGAACATCCTGATCCATATTTCGGAAGGCATTTGGTTCACGCACCAGTTCTGGCCGATCGCCCACAACAAGACGCTCTGGGAAGGCAAGTACTACGTGAAGCCGCCGAAGACGAACAGCGAGCGATGGGCCGTCGAGTTCGCACAGGTGCTCCAGCGCAACGCGTGGCTCGAAGATACGGCGACGATGGAGGACACGCACGCCGCGCTCGAATCGGGCGCCAAGAGCGTCATGTATCTGCAGGACGAGGAGATTCTCCTTCGACACGGCTACAAGGTGCTCGAGCAATACATGGAACAATGAAGGAGACGAACGCAATGGAACAATCACTTCCCCAGGAATTCGACATGCTCGAGCCGCTCGTCACGGCCTGGGCGCTGCCCACACAGAATGAGCGGCAGCGCCGCCGCATCGCCTCGACGCGCGGCGAGTTGCGCTACCTCTACGACAACATGCTGCCGCGCCTGCCCGCGATCCTCGCGTATCTCGACAAGTTCCCGCTGGGCGACGTGCCGCCCGATGCGGCGCGGCTGATGTCGCTCGCGCTGTCGCTTGCCGAGGTCGCGCCGCATATCGAGCTGTACGGTGGCGATCCCAAGGTGCCGCACAGCTTTGACGAAGCGCGCTTCGTGGCCGAGCACGGCGAACTGCAATCCGGAGCGCACCGATAGCGCGACGTAGCGGCGGCGTCCCACGCGGGCGCCGCACGCCCCATTACAAGGAGACACGCCGATGGCCGCATCGACCCTTGCACGGCGCATTGCCCGGCTCGAAGCGATAGAGGAGGTCAACCAGTTGATCGGCCGTTATGCGCAGGGTGCCGACCGCCAGAACGATCCCGCGCTCATGGCGCCGCTCTTCAGTCGCGACGCCATCTGGGAGGCGAGGGGCTTCGGGCGCTACGAGGGACGCGACGAGGTGGCGCGGGAGCTTGCGCGTATTGGCGAGGAGCAGATCGTCTGGAGCCTGCATTACATGACTGCGCCGGTGGTGGAGATCGACGCGGACCTGTTGCAAGGGCGCGCCCGATGGCACCTATGGGAGCTCGCGCAGGTTCGCGAGCCGCACGATGGCGCCGCGCCCCCCGCCGCGCACTGGATGGGCGGCGAATATGACACGCGCGTGGTGCTGGAGGAGGGGCGGTGGTACTTCGCTAGCGTCTTGCTCGACATGCGGCTGATTCATCGTCACGACGCGGCCTGGTTTCCGCGCGGGAGAACAGGGCGCACAGCGTGACGTGACACCATCGATTCATTCGGGCCGCTGCATTGCAGCGGTTTTTTTCGCCCGATTTTTGGCCTGTACGACGCATCGCTCATGGGTTTCATCAGACTGCTAAGTAATTCCATCTAGCCGGATACATGCGCGGCCGAATTTCTTCGCGATTTTTGCGTACATAACGTTGAGGCGGTTGGATCCCTCGCCAGATTCCGGCACGGACCTGAATGGGCATCGATCGCAACATCGACAATACAGGAGACTTAGAGTGAAGCAAACGAAGTGGATATTGATGGCGGCATTGGGCTCGCCGCTCGTCGCGGCGGCGCAGAGCAACGTCACGTTGTATGGGTTGATGGATGCAGGCGTGACGTTCATCACCAATCAGGCAGGCGGGCACAACACCGTGCTCGCCACCGGCATCCATGTTCCCAATCTGTTCGGTCTGCAGGGTTCGGAGGATCTCGGCGGCGGGCTCAAGGCGATCTTCAAGCTCGAAGGCCAGTTCGGGCTCGAAAACGGCGCGTCCATTGGCGGCGGCACGTTCGGGCGGCAAACTTATGTCGGCCTTTCGAGCCCGTGGGGCACGCTCACATTCGGCAATCAGTACGAGTTCATGTTCGAGTCGCTTTCGGGCAATCGCCTCGGTCAATCGCTCGGCTACGTCAGTCTGTACAACCTGCAACAAGGTCCGTTCCAGGGAATCGGCACGCCGGCGGCCGGTCTCGACTTCAACCGCATCGCAGGTGCGTTTCGAACGCCCAATTCGGCGAAGTACGTCAGTCCCGACTATCACGGCCTGAGCGGCGGCGTGATGTACGGTTTCGGTGGCGTGGCCGGATCGTTCGGCACGAATAGCACGCTCAGCGCGGGCCTCAACTACACGACCGGCCCACTGAGCCTGAACGCCGCGTACACGGACGCCAAGGACCCGTCGATCAATAACGGCCACGACGGCATTCGCAACTGGGGCTTCGGCGGGCGCTACACGTTCGGCAAGTTCCAGCTCGACGCGCTCTATACCAATACGCATAACACCTTCAACGGCGCGCACATCGACGTGTATCAGGTCGGCGCCGACTACAGCTTCAACGCGGCGACGACGCTGCACGGCGATTACCAGTATATGAAGGGCAACGAGCAGTTGGGCAACAACAAGGCTCATCAGTTCGGCTTGACGCTCGATTACTGGCTCTCGAAGCGTACCGGCGTCTATACGAGCGTGGTCTACCAGCGCGCGAGCGGCAACGACAACGCCCAGGCATGGATTGCCGGCTTGCCGGGTGCTGCGTCCGGATCCAACCAGGCCGCCGTGCGCGTCGGCATGCGCCATCTCTTCTGAGTCAACAGGAGCACATCATGCATAGCGAAACCCATATCTCGGCGCGCACCGACGACCACGCGCTCGAAGCCGTTCCTGAAAGCGAGCGCCAAAGCTGGCTCCAGTTGTCATGGAGCACGGCGGGCATCGTGACCACGCTGATCCAGTTGTTCGTGGGCGCGCTCATCACCTTCGTCGCCGGCATTCGCATCGGCCTGCTCGCGGGCGTGTTCGTCGCGATCGTCGGCGCGTTGCTCGGCTGGGGCGCCGGTCACATCGCGTTTCGCACCGGCCTCGCAAGCACCGTGCTCTCGCGCCGTCACGGACTGGGCACGCGGGGTTCGGCGTTGCTTGCGCTCGTGTTCGGCTTCATGATCACCGGCTTCATCGCGCTCGAAAACGCCCTGCTTTACAAGGGCTTTTTGTTCTACCTTGGCGAGCCCGATACGCTGGGCATGCGCGTCGCCGTCTACGGCGGCTTGTCGGTCGCGTGGATTCTGCTCACGGCGTTCGGCTTCAAGCTGGTCGCGCGCGTCTCTTCGCTCGCGTTGATCGCGTTCCTCGCGGTGCTCGTCTACATGATGTTCGACGTGATCGCCACGTCTGGGCAAAGCTGGGGTGCCGTCATGCAGTTTGGCGCGCAGTTGCCGGCGGACTCGCTCCATGCGCTTGGCGCTGACACAAACGGCGGCAAGTTCATCTTCTGCGTGAACGTGCTGATCGGATCGGCGGGCGCACTGGCGCTGATCGACGCGGATCTCGGCCGATATGCGAAGTCATCGCGCGATATTGCCATTGCGGCCGTCATCGGCAACGTCTTCATGGACATCGTCATGGTCGCGGTGGGCGGCATCGTCATGTACGCGGGGATGGACCAGCTCGTCGCGCATTACATGAAGGTGGGCGGCATGACCGAGGCCGCGGCGCGCACGTTGGCGATGCAAAGCCCGGACAGCGTCGCCGTGGCGTTCATCGTGTTCGGCGGGGTGCTCGGCACGCTGCTGATGGTGTTCGCGCAATCGAAGGCACAGGTGCTCAACACGTATAGCGCCTCGCTCTCGCTGACCAACCTCGCCGACGTGCTGTTCGGCTGGCGGCCCGGCCGCTTCACGTTCGTCGTGCTCGCGAACGTGCTGGCCTGCCTGATGCTCGTCGGCTCCATCCTGAGCTGGTTCAATTCCTTCATCACGGTGCTCGGCGTGCTGACCACCTGCTTCGCGGGCATCATCATCGCCGATTATTTCTTCGTCAAGCCGAAGCTGGGTGCGGCCGCGCCAGAAGACGAGGAAATCAACTGGGCGGGTGTCGCGACCGTGGTGGTGGGATTCGCGCTGGCGCACTACGTACTGAACCAGATCGTGCCAATCGAGTTCTTCACCTCGCTGGTGACGTCGTTCGTCGTCTATCCGGTGCTGCGGCTGGGCATGCTGCGGCGCGTGAAGCCCGCGCAGATCTGATTGGTCTTCCAGTGCGCGCTCTCGCGGTCCGCCGCGTTCTCGTCGAGGACGCCGGGCCGCGAGACGTTTTCAGTCCGCGTCGCGCCCGGATTCGCGCAAGCCGAGGCGCACGAGCTCGGCGAGGGACGTCGCGCCGAGCTTCTCGCGGATGTGGGCGCGATGCACTTCGACAGTCTTGTAGCTGATGTTCAGCTCGGCGGCGATGACCTTCGACGCCTTGCCTACGATTAGCAGATTGAACACTTCGCGCTCGCGCGCGGACAGTTGCTTGAGCAGGTCCTGTGTCGTCTTGTTCGCCTGGGCGCGATGGTGTTCGCGCAGTCCGACCTTGAGCGCGTCCGCGACCTTGTCGATCAGGTCCTGGTCGTTGTACGGCTTTTCGAGGAAGTCGTAAGCGCCGCTCTTCATCGCCCGCACCGTCATGGGAATATCGCCATGCGCGCTCAGGAAGATGATCGGCAGCCGGAAGCCCGCCGCGCGCAGGCTGTCCTGCAACTCGAATCCGCCCATCAGCGGCATGCGGATGTCGAGCAGCAGACAGCCGGGCTTGCGCGGGTCGGCGCCCGCGAGAAATTCGCGCCCGTTCGAGAATGTTTCCACCTTGTACCCGACCGATTCGAACAGCCAGCGCAAGGAAACGCGCACCGCCTCGTCGTCGTCCACGATATAGACCGTAGGCTCGCACTGGGGCGAGACGGGGCTCGATAAGTGTCTCTCCATGGAATTTCCTTTTCCTGCACGATCCGTCTGTGGGGCAGACGGATTTGAACTACGCCTCGATGACCGGCTTTGCGCGGCGCGGCAAAGCCGCCCATGAAATTGTAGCGGTTCAATAAACGTGCAAACAGGCGGGAAGATCCTCACCAAGCAAGCCGATGGCGGCGCGAGCGCCGCCTGCTTCACGTGGATTACTTGCTCGCGCCGGAGTGCTCGGCGGCTTTCTTTTGCGCATTCTGCGCGTTCTGCGGATAGTTTGAGAAGTCACCGCCCGGCGTGTAGCCCGCATCCTCGAGCCGTTTGATTTCCGCTGAATTTTTCGCGCGCGCCGCCTTGCGGGCAGCTTTTCGCTGGGCTTTCGCTTCCTCGCGCGCCTTGCGCTTCGATACGTTGGCGGCGCTCGCGGCGTCCTGCGCGACGACGGCATTGCTCGCGGACGGCTGAGCGAAAGCGGAAGGCATGCATGCGCTTACGAGCGCGGCCGCGACGGTTGACTGCACGAACTTGCTGAATCGGATTCTCATTGTTGTGACTCTCGGGGTTGGTTGGACAAGGCGAGGCGGGATGCCGCTGAGTCAGGTTAATGATGGTCTTGGGGCCGGGGAATTGGGTAGACTGCTTAGCGAGTACAGGTTTTTGCTTACTGCCTCAATCGTGCGTGGTACGAGCTCGCAACCCGATTGCCGCGTAAATTCTCAGCGCTGCTGATCAGTTGCACCGGAATCCGGGCGAGCAGTGCGGTTCAGTCGATTGAAGGTGCGGTCCGCCGGGGCCATGCAAGACGCCCTGGATCACGGATACACTTCTCAAAGCAATTGACTGACAAGGTCGATGTTTTTCGAATTGTCGCTGATGCGGTGACTGAAGATGATCGGCGAGGTTGCACGCTCGCTGTCGATCAGTCGGCAATGAACTGTGGGAGTCTGATTGGCATCGAGTAAGCGACTCGGAGAACCCGTCGCGCTACGCATTCGTGAACATGCTGGTTTCCTAGATACGGATGTATTCGATGTACTGACTTGCCATTCGGCCGCTCCCGGCATAGTGCCTCAGTTCGACGACAAAGACCCGTTCAACTGCTACCTTCGTGAAATCGCAATGCAGCGGTGGTTGATATATAGTGACTTCAAGAAAGTTTCGCGGAAGAAAGCCGCACGTGTGAGCTTCTCTCAGCTGTTAGCTTGTGTCGCTGTGCTCTTCGTCATCGTGTTCGTCTCACGACCTTTTACCGCGGATTTTCCATTGAGCTGGTCTTCTATTTCTGCTGCTGTAACTGCCATTTGTAAATGATGTGACGCTAAGAACGGAAGGCAACAGTGGTTACGGGTAAAGGTGGTGGGGGGCGGTTTCTTCTGTCTCCCGCTGACGCCGGTCGTCGGGTGTATGCAGGTAGGGGTTCGTGCTCGTCAGCGACGCGTGGTGCAGGTCGTCGCGCACCGTACGCAGATCGGTGCCGCCGTCGCCACGTGCGATCCCGCGGTGTGGCGTCGGCAGTGGGCGGAGGCCGTGTCGAGCAGATCGGCCTGTTCCGCGAAGCCGTCGCCGCGCAGCCGGAGCCGGCCGGCCGCGCCTGCAAAGATGCCCTTGACGATCGTGTGCAGCGCGGCGCGCGTCAGCGGCTTCATGGATTTGCCCAAGGGGGGCACGAGCGGCGTATCCTCATGCCGCGAGGGCAGGGCGGGCAGGCCGCGCCCGCGCCGCTCTGACATTGCTGCCATGTCCGACGTCCTCCCTGACGAAACCCGCATTGCCGCCGAAATCGACCGGCTGAAGGTCGAATTCCCGAAAACCCGGGAGCTGTACCGCGAGGTCTGCGCGCTGCTGTTCTTCCGCCATGGCATCACGCCGACCGCAAACCGGATCCACCAGCTTGTGAAGCGCGGCAGCATGGGCACGCCGACCGCGGTGCTCGGTGAGTTCTGGACGGAACTGCGCGAGAAGAGCCGGGTACGCATCGAGCACCCGGACCTGCCCGCCGATCTCTGTGCGGCCGCCGGCGAACTGGTCGCGACCCTCTGGACGCGCGCCACCGCGTCGGCCGGAACGGCGCTCGACGCGCTGCGCACCGAGGTCGAGGCGCAGCGGTCCGAATTGCAGCAGTCAGTGATCGCCGCCCGCGACGAACTGGGTCGTGTCGAGACTGCACTCGAACAGCGCACCGCCGCGCTGCTGGTCGCGCAGGTCGAGGTCCGGGAGCTGGACAGGGCGCAGGCCGAAGGTCACGCGCAGCGATAGGCGCTCGAGGGAGAACTGGCGCGGATTAGCGCGGCGCTCACTGCGCGCGATCGCGAGCTCCAGGAGGTGACGGAAGGGTTTTCGCGGGACCTGGCGAAGCAGCGGGAGGCGGCTGAGCGCGCGGAGGAGCGGCTCCGGGCGTCGGAGAAGCGTGCGCTGCTCGAGATCGACCGCGAGCGCGGCGCCGCCGCGAAGCTGCAGAAGGAACTGGACGAGACGGCCAAGCGGGCCGACCGGCGGGAGGCTGAGCATCGCCGTGCGGTCGAGGCGATGCAGACCCAGCTCGGCGACGCGCGCCATCAGACGGGCGTGCTGCAGGGGCGGCTCGATGCCGCGCAGGGGACGAATGAGACGCTGCAGGAGGAGCTGGCGGCACGACGCGAGGCGGACAGCATTGCCCCTGCAGCCCGCGCGAAGACCGCGCCTGCCCGCCAGTCCGCGGCCCGTCCGGCACGAACACCGGGCCCTGCACGCAAGGTCCCGCCAGCTTCCGTGCCATCCGGCAAGACCGCCGCGCGCCCGAAGAAGCGGGGGTAGGCGCGATGGAACAAAAACCTTGCGTGCGGAAAATGCGGTCCGGGCGGGCCGGGCTAGCCGGGCGCAAGGCGCCCACCTGCCCGCCGATCGGCGCGCTGATGTGCTATGGCGAGCGGATCGTGCGTGTGATCGCCGAAGCGCGCGGCCAGCGGGTGATCATCGAGTCGGTCAACGATGATGGCCGCGCCTTCCGCAGCACGGTGAAATGGATTAGCCTGAATGCTCTTCACGATCACCGTCTACGCCTAAAATCGTCGTACGCCGGATGTCTTGCGTCAGTCAGCAGCGGATAGGTCAACGCCGAACGACTCATCTGATCAGAGAACTCAGGGGCGGACGGACGCCAGTGTGCGGTTAAACCGGCGTGATTGAATACGCACAAGCCCCTTGTCAGGGAGCCCCGTTATAACCCTAAGCGATCGCTCAGCCTTCAATTACAGACCTTCCGTATTGAGTCCGTCAGGATGTACGCCATCTATGATTGATCGTCCCTCAGCGAAACCGGCCTGTTCCGCAGCTTCTGCAGTCAGCAAATCGGCGATCGAATGGGCAAAGCTCACCCGCCGCGACGACGCGTAACGAACGTCGGCCCCGGGGCGCGCGACGTTGCCGGTCTAACCGAATGGGATATTCGGCGGGTGAGGCGAGTACTCAGGAACGGCGAGGACACGAATAGTAAGCCGTTGTACTCGCCAAACTGCTCTTGTCCCTCAGCCATGTCGGTCTCCAATGTTATCTGCATGCAAGCGCCGTGCGCGGCTCACTCCCAGTTTTCATCGCATCATTCTGTAGCCCATGCCTTCGCGCATGAGATTGCATCGGCCTCGTCGACAAAGGAATCGATGTCGCCAGAATCGTGCGTTTCGACACGATCTTCGTCGTTCCTAGGCCCACGAGTGATTCTGGCCCTCGCGACGTAGTGCCCATCGCTGGCGCGACGTGCCCGGCAATCGATGTGAAACGCCTTATATTCGAACTGCATCGATGTCTCCCAAACGGTGGTCCATTAGAAGATTAGTCGTTGCGTGCAAGAACGTGGAGGTGCGCCGCGACAGATGTCCGCAACTTTGTTCCAATAGTCTCAGACCGGGCGACGGAAGAAGACCCTGCCTTAAACGACTTGCGGATCGACCGGATCGCAGGCGAACCGCGAATCGCAATTGCGACGGGTTAGGATCCCAGCCACCGTCGGCATCCTGGAGAAATCCTTGCATGCCCGGCGACATGAAGAAGCTGCGCGCATCGGCGCAATCAGGACGCCCGGTCGTCGAGTAATGCCAAAGTGTGAGGACTCCCTAAACAGAATCATTCGCTGCCTTCATGTGAGCGGCACGCGGGCAGCCAGCTTTGGATTAAGAATGAAACCACCTTACGTCTTTTTCACGTAGGCGCTGCACCATCCCTTTGCATTGACCAGCTTGCCGCCATAGATCGGGCACGGACCATTGGCGCTGCCGGGCTTACCCTGGTAGAGCTGACAATTTGCACAAACCTGACCAGTCTGGTACTTTGGATATTTGGTCTTGTCTACCTGAGACGCATCCATTTTATAACCGAGCGCCTGAGCGGTCGGATCACTCTCGGAGAGCACGAGGGCATCCGCCCATGACTCGTTTGAGAGCAGAGCGGTCGAAGCGAGCGACGCGGCAATAATCATGAAATGACGGCGGGAGGCTTGCATCTGGGGACTCCTTTTCGTGAGTTGAGTCGGCTGCGGTGCAACGCGTCAGCCGGACATTCCGCGACCTGTCGCGCGGACACTTGTTTTATGTAATTCTTCGTCGAATGCATTTTTGCCAGAATGCTGCTGCTCGATAAAGTGTTGGGGCCATCTGTATGCCGAAAGTTCACGCTCCGAGCGTCACGCGCCATCCTCAGGTCACTTCTTCATCTTTGCTTGCCGGGGGTTGCGGCCGGCCAAACGAGCAGAGACCTCCACTAGTTGAGGCGGGATCGTAGCCGTCCAGCCGATCGAGACGTTCCTTGAACGCATCGCAGCGTAATGCCGCGAGAGTTGTCGCCAGCGGAGCTGGCGTCGAGTTTCGCGCGTTCGCAGGCAGACTAGTAGCCCTCGTCGACGACTACTGCATTGAGAATCCAACCCGAAGCCCGGGAATCACCTCGTTAGCGATCGTCATATTCGGTAATGCCATCCATTGAAGTCGAATGGATCAGAGGCTAAGTTAGTTATAGCGCAAGCACGTAGTAGATGCAGAATATGAAATTCAATCGCATATTCAGATCCGCAGAAGGCTTCACGAATCCCAGTCGGACGTCAACGTGACGAGCGGACACGCCGGCATGGACGTTACGGATCGCGAACGATGCGGGAGCACAGCACCGAGACTCCCGTGGTTGTCGGCATGCCGTCGTCACGGAGGGGCAACAGGTACGCAGCAGGAAGCGTTGGGGGACGTTGCTGCCGTCGCTTACCCATTTCGTGTGGATTTTGCACATCGAGTGCACTGAACCGTTGCCCGCACTGCGTAGAGAGATTGATCTCGTTGAGCGTCAACCGACCACCAGATTCACAATGAGAAGCAGCAAGGCAATAAATGCGCCCAATGCGGCGATTGCAGCAATAACAACGACCACAGGATTCAGTTGCGTTGCGTCCGCTTCAAGATTTTTTCGTTTGTTGACACCGAGAAATGCCCAGAAGACCGCGCGGAACGCACGCAAAACCTGGGCTTTGGCACTTTCAGTCATCCCTTGACCCTCCCTCAGAAATCACAAAATGAGCTAGCGAGATCGTCGCCATTCTTCTTGCTCGGCCTCTTCGGCGGACGCATCCACAAGCGTTTGGCCGTGGATCACCATGCACTCGGCGCACGGTGCTTGCATCAAAATACGGCGATGTCCATGTCGCTGAAGGCACTGATCATGTTCTCAATAACGTGAGCTTGCGCAAGATGCTCCGGCCGGCAATTGTGATTTCCCCAGGCATCACAAACCCCCGCGCTGTTGCAAGCTTGATCATCATGTTCAGGCTCGCGCTGCCACTTTCATTTTCGCCGGCGGACTGAGCCGATAGCGTCGCAACACGGCGCGGAACTGCCTCGGGCACCTGCGTTCTCACAACGCTCGTCGTTACCAATTGCTCTGGATGGGACATCGGGGTTAGCGCAAGAGTTGGATCGCGAAGGCTGAGCGAGCGTCGAGGGGCACGAACGAACTGAATCGGTCCAGTCACAGAAGTCTCGTGACGATCCGCAGCGGGTTCGAGCCTGCTGCATGCTGATCACTGAAACTCCCTTTGACCTCGACCAGCGCGAAGGTCGTGCGGCGATACCGCGAGGACATGATCGCAGTGTACCGGCGTCGCTCGCGGGGCAACCGCGAAAGGTGCACCAGATTGAAGCCGCAATCACCCATAGTTGACTTCGTGTACCGTTGGATTCAACTGAACACCCCAATTTTCCTGCTGCCTTGCGAAAAACAGATCGCGCAGGGATGCTGACGGGCTGCGCAACCTACTGACAGGTGCATCAAATAGTGCGCAACTGATCAAGCGGCGTAGCGGACATGTTTTTCTTTGAACAGGTTGCGAATCACGTGAGGTTCCTTTTGTCGACGATGCAGGTGGCTGCGGATATGCCGGATCATTTCCTGTTTGTTGGCCGGACGGCTCTTGCCCAGCGCGTTGGTTTTCACGTCCTGATTCAACAACTCGTCCGGGTTCAACTCGGGACAGTAGCCTGGCAACCGGATCAGACGGAGGCGATCCGCGTTTTCGGCGGCGAACTTTCTGGCGGCAACGGACCGGTGGACCGGATGACCATCGACGATCAGGTAGATCTTGCGCGTTGCCTGTTTGATCATGCGCTTCATGAACTCGATGAACGTCGCATTCGTGAACGTGCCCTCGAAGACCATGAAGCTCAGTTCGCCGCGGTTCGTGATCGCCGAAATCATGTTGCAACTGAAACGCTTTCCAGTCGCCCGCACCACCGGTGTTTCGCCCTTCAAGGCGAAACTGGTGCCGCTGACGTGGTCGCTGCGCAACCCCATTTCGTCGCCCCAGTAAATCGTTGCGCCTTCCTGCTTCGCCTCTTTCGCGATCTGCGGATAGTCCTCGTTCAACCAGCGCTCAATCTCTGCATCCTTTCTTTCGTACGCCCGTCGCACCGGCTTCTGCGCGCTCATGCCCCACGCCTTCAAGTATCGCCCCGCCGTCCACTTCGATACCTTGATGCCGTACTCCAGCTCGATCAGCTGTGCGACCGATTCACGGGTCCACAGGTAGAACGGCAGCGCCAGCTGGTCCGGCATCCGCTCAATAATCAGCTTGCGCATTCGCACCGCCTGCGTATGCGTCAGATGGCCGCTTCCTGGTCGGCGGCCACGCTTGCCGGCACGCAGCGCCCTCAATCCGCCTTCACGCAACTGCTTCATCCACCGGCTTATCGCTCGCAGGCTCACGCTGTATGTCCGCGCCGCATCGGTTTGCGACATCCCATTGTGCACGGCCTGCACCACCATCTTCCTCAGGTGCGCCTGCGTCGCCTGGTCCAGTTTTCGGGCATCCGTTTTCGTCTTCATAACCCTACAACGCATCACGCCGTATTTGGTGCACTCGTCAGTAACTCTGCACGCAGGGTAGTTGCATGATAATATCATTATCATGTTCTGTGAATGTATTTGCTTGGAGGCATTGTCCCTGTACAGGGCTGTTCCGCCGTCCTGTCGATGCTCGCCGTGTACAGGCTGTGCGGAACCACCTACCGGCGACTGCTTTCTCTAGGTCATGCCGATGCGGAAACTCCGCACGGGACTCGACTGCCATCCGTCTCAAGCCGGGCCCAGATCGGACGGTTGTGAGCGCAATCTGACCGGAGCCCCGGAGGCAAGAGCGTTCGCCAGCGTCTGGCGCCGGTCATGCGCAGCGGTAAGCAACGTCGCTGTGCGTTATAGACGGGATATGTAGTGACGCCATCGAGACGACTATTTTGTCTCAATGGCATACATTTCCGTCGGCTCACCGACCAATCGGAATTCCGGTCGGGTCGATGTAACCCAGCCAATGTGCGACCCATAAACTGAGAAACAGGGTGATGGACAGCCCCACCCGCACTGCAAGCGACCAAGCCATCCGTCCGGTGCGTCCGCGGTCGTGGTTCATGAAATAAAGCGCAGAAATCAGGCTGCCGATGATCAGCGCGAATGCGATTGCTACGAGAACATCCTTCATTTCTGACTTCCTGACTGGTAAGGATCTGAATGAACCAGGGCAGCCAGCTTGCGTCGCTCCGCTACCACATCACTTGCGCCGATCGCCGGCCAGTCCAACGCGATACCGTCTTTCAGCGATTGGCGTGCGAGTGCCTGATAATCCCAATCATCAATCTGGTCATGCTTCATTGCACTGGCAATCTCACGTCGAAATTGTGGCGGAAAATCTGTATATGCGCTCGAAAGTGCTGCGTATTGTCGAGCATCGATTTCCTTCGACGCAGGTACGGAGGTCCAGATGACAACACCTGCGATCGCAATCAGTGGCACTGCGGTATAACGAATTACGAACTTGGCCGGACTCATAAAATCTCACTATTCGCGATGACTAACTGAAGCTGGGTGATAGGGACTCGCTACTCCACGCATTCAAGTCCCGAGTCTCGCGGATTCCCTCTACGCAGGAAGCGCTTTCCACTTTCAATCGTTTCTACATCGTTGCCGAGGTGTAGCCGCACAGGCGGGAGGACTTACCCAAATCTCAGGCGTCGATTCTCCAGCACACGTCCCCATGTGAAGGCCGAGCCAGACGCCTCCAGCCTAGACACTCGCCGTCTTTCAGGCGTCTGGCCGTTGCGGATAAACGGAGATCGCTTACCCAACTCATGGACCGCGCATGCGCCAGCAACGCTTGCCTCGACGGCAAATGATGCGTGTCCTTCCAGGCGAAGCCGACATAGTTCGCCCCCCCATTGCACGACACAAGCGCATACGAGATGCCAAACACCGCTTCAAGTCTTTGCACGTGAAGCGGCAATCCTGGATCGTCGCCAGTGAAATTGACAACGAGTACGCCAGAGTCCGTCAATCTCTCGCGGCACGTGGCAAAGAACTCGAAGTTCGCGCACTGGTCAGACATCCCGCGCGCGCCGAATGCGTCAAGCAGGATCACGTCTGTCGCTACAGCGGCGTCTCGCATGTACTCCGCTCCGTCGGCGCAAATCACCTTGAAACGACCATCATCCGCCGGTATCCGGAAAACGTCCCGCAGGGCGATGACCGCAGCGCTGATTTCGATTGCGGTAATGGTGGATTCGGGCAGGTGGCGATAGCAGTATTTCGCCAGCGATCCGCCACCTAGGCCGATCATGCATATGTGTTCGGGTTGGGGTTGGAGAAGTAGAAACCCCATCATCGTGCGCGTGTAGCCAAGAACGAGTTCGTCTGGCGAGCTGCGCGACATCGAGCTCTGTATCGCAAAATGATCAAAATGCAACGATATCCCACGCTTCGTTTCCAGCACGAACGGCCGTCCATCGTCGAGCGGGGTCGATAAAAACTCGACAAACGCATCATAAGATGCCCAATCATCACTCATCCCAAGCATTCATCCTGGCAACTGAAACGATCTGATATCCAGGCATAACTTGCTCGCGCGACGGCCGTGATGCCTGTCATACGCACCTGATCAGACCTTCCTCAGATAGCACGCCTTAAGCATGAAACTGCCCGCGTCCATCCTGCAGTCCACTTCGTGATCACCTTCCACCAGACGGATGCTCTTGACGCGGGTGCCCACCTTCAGTGTGATTGAGGAGCCTTTGACGCGCAGATCCTTTACCAGAACCACCGAATCTCCGTCTGACAGGGCATTCCCATTTGCGTCCCTGACAACGTTCATCTCCTGCAGGTCGTCCGACGCCTGCATCGAGTGGGGCGACCATTCGTGACCACAATCAGCACAAACATTTAGCGTGCCGTCAGGGTAGGTGTTCTCCTGGGCACAGTTTGGACACGGCGGTACATCCGACATACATTCTCCCTTCAAGTTATTCGAAGCGTGCAAGAAACCAATGCGTGAGCCGCTCGCATCGTCCCGTCCGGCCACTTGGAGCGACGTTTCTGTACACACATCCTATTATAATGCAACGCGACTATAATTACACTTTCCAAGGAAAACGTCAGTTACGTCCTGACCTGGCGTCGCTGAGCACGACCGGAACCGGCCCGACGAGGACATCACCATGTTTGATCTGGACGGAGTATTGCTATCACCTGACCCGTCGACCCACTTCGCTGGGGGAGCAGATGGGTAGCTGCGGAATTGTCGTTGTCGTTGTCGTTGTCGTCGTCGTCGTTGGCGTGGGCGAAGGCGGGGAACGTGGCTTCGAGATGGCCTATCGGTTCAACTGCATTGGAAAACAATTGGTGAAGGCAGGTGTCAATCTGGTCCTGATCTACCCGAAGGCATCCTCGCGACACGTGCTGGACCCACTGTCCGTCGGAAGTAGCCATTTGCAGGGCAGCCCCGTTTTGTTGCTCGACGGGGATGGACATTTTTTCCGGCGGCCGCAGCCTGCGCGCTCGTTGAGCTTTGCGCACATGGATCGCGGCCTGCGACTGATCGCCTCAGCGAACATCGATCTGCAGCACAACGCATGGGCCGATTTGCTGCAGACATTCCTGTCCAGCCCCCTGGAATCCGACGGGTATCCAGCAATACAGATTGATTGTCGCCGCAGTACGAGGTCAGATTCACAGTGCCCGCCTTGAAAAAGCTTTCCAAACGGGGCCCGGTATGCGGGCGTGCCGTCGCCGCGGATCTTCCGGGCGCGTTTGTGCTCGGGTCCAAGGATCATCTGTCATCATCGTTCTTGCGGAGAGTAGCCCCAGCAACCTGCTTGCGTTTGCCTGGAAAGGCAATGCTTCCATTCCGCTTCTCAGAACATTAGCCCGACGCGTCGCACTCCAGATGGGCGACGGTCGCATAGACCGTCTGGACGCGGCGGGACGCATCAGCAAAGCCTGGCAGCGCAGTCCGGCGACGCTGAACCTCTCGAGCTGCTCGTGAAACATCTCATCCGTCGCCCTGCGGCAGATAGCAACACCGTGAAGGTGTCGTGAACGACGAAAACAGACCGGACACGCGCAACCTTCCCCGTCGGCCATGTGGGCGCTCCAGTACGTTGCCGAAAGGGGGTGCCTGCCCTTGGATGGGTGCTGACCCGAGAACTCATCAGCGCCGGATTCGTTAGCTATGGCGCAACGGGACGAACCAGCTTGTCGATTACCCTCGCAGGCAGGGCGTTCATGAAAAACCGCGCCTCATCTTTGCGGCTGACGCAAGACACAATTGCAACGGCATGGCGCAAGCGGCCGCCAGGGGGTTAATGACCCGGTAAGTCTGGTGGGCTTTAGATCGTTGTCGAGGAATCTTGCGAAAGGGACAGCCTTCTGAATAAAGGCCAGTGAACTCGCCGGTAAAGCGGTTTGCGGATTTCGAGGGGCGGACGAACCTGAGAGAGGCTGCGGGCAGGCGCGATGGACTTCTTTCGGAGGAGAGGCAAAGGTCTCGACACCGGAATCACTTTCAATCAATAAACGGGCGGGCGAAAGGGTCGTGGCCCACATTGCCCGTGCAAGCGCGTGTGGTCCTGATTGCCGACAACGCCCGCTACACCTCCGAATAGCTACGCACAAACGGGCAGAATATTGATGGCACGCAAGATTTTCGGGAATGCTCTGGCCGCTAGGGGCAAAGCACTCTTCCTTCCCATGCCACGGGCCGACGTAGATGCACTCATGCTTCAGCACCGGATGGCACTCGAGGCTGCGCGCGGCAGACACGGCGACGCGTCCGTTACGCGGCGGCTTTATATGGTTATCCTGATGACTCGTTATCTCACGGAGGACGGGCACGGACTACTCACTCTCGACAGCGTGCGTGAGGCGGAGCAGGAAGTGGCCGCGATCTTTGATCGTGGAGAAGCCGTGGGCGACTGGAGCTACCCGGACAAAGTGATTGGGCTGATTTCTACGGTCATCAACGAGTATGACAGGCAACTTAGGGAAACCCGTCTTCAGGCAATTCTTCGGGCGAGCGAGCGTCTGGGCCGCCTGATCGCACACGGAGCTGCCATTGCCGCAGCGGAGGGCAACGGTTAGAGAGGTGGGGTCGGCGCGCGGCACTGTCACGGAAATAATCAACCTTCCACGCATCGTAAATCTAACTATACTGAAGCAAATAGCCTTGATTCAGGAGCGCCTGGCTCAAGCTGCGTGCTTCGGGCAGGACGTCAAGACGAACAGGCCCGGCCGATGGGAGCAACGTATGTTCAAGCATCTGCTGGTGCCGACTGACGGGTCGGCCTTCTCCGAAGCAGCGATCCAGATGGCGGTGACGCTCGCGAGCGAAAGTGGCGCCAAGGTTACGGGGCTTCATGTCATCCCGGAATTCCATGTCCTGGCATACGGCGCCGAAGTGATCGCAGACACTGAGGACCAGTTCATTCAGTCTGCCCGACAGCATGCGGATGACTACCTCATGGTCCTCACAAAGGCGGCCACGCAGGCCGGTGTCGAGTGCGATACGTTCACAAGGAACCGCGCTCACCCATACGAGGCGATTATCAGTGTGGCAGCACAGCGAAACTGTGATCTTATCGTCATGGCGTCCCACGGTCGAGGCGGCATGCGCGCCTTGTTGCTTGGCAGTGAGACCAGAAGGTGCTGACGCACTGCCAGATCCCGATTCTCGTCGTCCGGGAGCCGACATAGACGGTGCGGGTCGTGTTGTGGAGTCCAGAACGCGGTCAACTGAATCAAAGCCGTCTCCGCCCCAGGCGTACATCGTCGCCCGCGATTCGCCCGCGGTCATCCCGGTGTGTGTCTCTTCTCCCATCGCCGGTGCAGCCGCGAGGTTGGCAACGGTGACCGTGGACTTCAGGTTTTTTGCGCGTGTGCGGAAAACGTCGGTTGATGTACTGAGCGGGTTCGGTGTTCATCCGGCACGTCCGCTGCCCAGCACCCACACCGCGACAATCACCAGAAAGATCGAGCAGGAGCCCCACTGGGTCAGCACGCTTGACCATGCCAGCGCTGGATTCGATGTCGCCTCTGTATGGCCGGCCATATGCAGGAGTACACCGGGCGCGAGCTTTAACTGCTGTTCCACGGCCCACCACTTCAGAGTCAGGGCAATCGACGCTAGTCCGCTGCCGACCACGATGGCGCCGAGTAACGGGTCACCACCCGTGCGCGACCGCCGGGACGCGAAGCATCGCGCGAGGTATGTCACGGCGGTGCCGTTGACGATGGCCGAGAGCGTCACAAACCATGGTGGAAAGCGCAGGCTTATCGCCACCATGAAGACGATTATCGTCAGCACCTGCGGCCATGCTCTGCCGATTGCCTTCAGCCTGCTCAATCGCTCACTCATCGGGCGTCGTCCTTGAAAACATCAGCGTGGCACACTGGGGCGGTCATCACACGTGGACCCCTTGCGGAACCCTTGCCCGTGAACGCCGTGATTGGCGAGTGTCCCGGACCGTGATCATGGCGGGGAGGTTGCGTGTTTCGTACGAAGCGCTGCAAGAATGCCCCTCAGGATAACGATGGGAGGCGGCGGACATCCCGGTATCGTGACGTCGACAGGCAAGAAGTTCGACAGTGGCCCACACACGGCGTAGCTTTCCCTGAACATGCCGCCTGTGCAGGCGCACTCGCCGACCGCGACGACGAGCTTTGGGTGAGGCGTCGCTTCATATGCCCGGTGTACCGCTTCTTTCATGTTCAGTGTGAGTGGGCCGGTGACCAGCAGCATGTCGGCATGGCGGGGACTCGCGACAAAGCGGATGCCCAGGCCCTCGATGTTGTAGTACGGATTGTTGAGTGCATGGATTTCCAGTTCGCAACCGTTGCAGGAGCCCGCATCGATCTCGCGAATGCACAGCGCCCGGCCGAGCACGTCGAGTATTTCCTGCTGGATACGGTGGCCTTCGGCCCGCCATGCGTCATCGCCCTCGGGCACGCGTTGATTCGGCGTGCCGGTTCTCGCGATCTGTTTGAGAAGCTGCCACATTACAGGTCGTGTCCCGCGTAGTTCAGATTGAACGACTTGTTGATCAGCGGGAAATCGGGAGCGATATTGCCGATGATCGCGTGCTCCAGGGCCGGCCAGTTCTGCCATGACGGGTCATGGCAGTGACAGCGCAAAATGGTCCCGTCAGCCCCGGTCTCGAGTGCGATGAATACATCGCCCCGCCAGCCTTCGATCCAGCCGACCCCACAGGATGGCGAGCCACCGTATTCAATCCGGGAGACGATTTCACCGCCCGGCAGATCGGCCAGGAAGTTCCGGATCAGCCGGATGGACTCGTAGATTTCGTTGAACCGGACCGCGACCCGTGCTGCCACATCGCCCCGGTCATCGCTGACCATCTGAGCCTGAACCTCGTGGTAAGGCGCGTAAGGGTGATCGACCCGCACGTCGATTTTCTGGCCGCTTGCACGTCCGACCAGCCCGCACGCGCCGCAGTGCTCCACCACTCTTGCGGAGAGGATGCCAGCGCCAGCAAATCGATCCTGCAGTCCCGACTGGTCGTCGTAAATGTTCTGCATGACACGAACCTGCGCGTCAATCTCGTCGCACTGCGCCTGCATTGCCGTGATGAAACGCGCGTCGAGGTCCGTTGACACACCTCCAGGAATGATCCGGTCCATCAGATAGCGATGCCCGAATGCCCGATCGTTCAGGCGCAGCCAGTCTTCCTTCAGCCGGGAAAATTGTGCGAGGCCATACGCGAACCCTGCGTCGTTGCCCAGCGCTCCGAGATCACCCAGATGGTTGGCAATGCGCTCGCGCTCGAGTAACAGCGCGCGCAACCACTGCGCGCGCGGCGGAATCCGTCCGTTCAACGCGCGCTCGACTGCCATGCAATAGGCCCACGCAAAGGCGACCGTGGTGTCTCCGGCGATGCGTCCCGCGAGACGGTGTCCGTCGAGCGCGGGCACGTGCTCGAACAGCCGCTCGATTCCCCGGTGCGCATAGCCCAGCCGCTCCTCGAGGCGCAACACCTTTTCGCCGACCACGGAGAAGCGGAAGTGCCCGGGCTCGATCACACCTGCGTGTATCGGACCGACGGCAATCTCGTGGACACCGTCACCCTCGACGTGGACGAACGGATAGTCCGCTTCCTGGGATTGAAACCGCTCGGTCCCGGAGGACAATTTCTGCAACGGAAAGTAATCGGCAGGCCAGTTGCCATGATTCAGCCATGGCCGTGTATCTTCGGCGTCGATCGCACGCAGCCCGACCAGATCGTAGACGGCCCGTTGCATGCGTGTCGCGCATGGAAAGACCGCCGATATATCCGGGTATCCGTCGCTGGTCCCATGTCCGTCGCCTACCGGCGACTGAAGCCACAGGATGCCGTCTTCCAGCGCGTAAGCGGCGGAGATCGCGAATGTGCCCGGAGCTTCTTCGGCACCCCACAGGGAGATCAGACGGCCACCTGTCTCGCGCACGGTGTCGGCGGTGCGGGTCCACGTGTCGGAATCGACACGCGCGAGAAAAGCCGACGACCTGCCCGCAAACGCGGACAGGCGGACCTGGTTGGGAAACCCGAATGCCTCGATGCGCATGTGTCACCCCGCGATCATGGCCGCCGCCTGCCGATACCACGTCGCAAGGTAGGGCGGAATATAGAGTCCCAGCATTAACCCGATGCCGAGATGGACGAATACCGGCAGCAACGCCGGCGAGTGTTCAAGAACCCTGGCCGTCGTGTCCCCGAACACCATGCCCTGCACGCGCACGAAGATGGCCGCGAACGCCACGGCAAGCGCGAGCAACAGGAAGGGCGTGGCCCACGGGAGTTTGCTCATCGCGGTGGTCAGGATCAGGAACTCGCTCGCGAAGACGCCGAATGGCGGCATGCCCAGGATCGCGAGCGTCCCGAGCATCATGCCCCACCCGACGGTTGGGCTCACGCGTAACAACCCGCGGATGTCGTCGATCGCCTGTGTGCCGGCCTTCTGGGCCGCATGCCCGACGGTGAAGAAGATGGCCGACTTCACCAGCGAATGCACCGTCATGTGGAGCAGGCCCGCAAAGGTCGCGATGGGGCCGCCAAGCCCGAAGGCGAACGTCATCAGGCCCATGTGTTCGATCGACGAATACGAAAAGAGCCGCTTGACGTCTTTCTGCCGGAACAGCGAAAAGGTTGCGACCAGCACCGAGACCAGTCCGAAACCAACAAGCAGGTATCCCGGCAAGCCGTTGTGGAGTGCGCCGTCGGCCAGCACCTTGCAGCGCAGCACCGCATAGAGCGCGACGTTGAGCAGCAGGCCGGACAGCACGGCCGAAATCGGCGTGGGGCCTTCAGCATGCGCATCGGGCAGCCAGTTGTGCATGGGCACGAGACCGACCTTGGTGCCATAGCCGATCAGCAGGAACACGAACGCGAGCGAAATGATGGTCGGGTCGAGACTCCCTTTGACCGCGTTCAGGCTGGTCCAGAGCAGCGCATCGCCGCCGCCGAGCTGCCGGCTCGCGGCGAGATAGAGAAGGATCGTGCCGAACAGCGCCTGGGCGATGCCAACGCCGCACAGGATGAAGTACTTCCACGCGGCTTCGAGGCTTGCCGCGGTGCGATATACGCTGACCAGAAGCACCGTCGCGAGCGTGGCGGCTTCCATGGCGACCCAGAGGATGCCCATGTTGTTGGTGAGCAGCGCGAGCAGCATCGCAAAGATGAACAGCTGGTACATGCTGTGGTAGAGGCGCATGCGGGGGCCGGTCATCTTGCCGCGGTCGCGCTCGATGCGCATGTACGGCATTGAAAAGATCGACGTGGTCCAGCCGACGAAGGCCGTCAGCGCGACCAGGAACACGTTGAGCGGATCGACGAAGAGGAGCTTGCCGAGCGCGAACGCAGGCCCGTGCGCCACCGTCTGCACGGCGAGCAGCGAGGCGGCTGCAAATGTGAGGAAACTGAAGCCGACGTTGAGCTCCGCTGCGACATGGTGCTGTCCCACGAACGCCAGACATGCGCCTGCGAAAAGCGGGATCGCGAAAACCAGCAGCAGTACCCAGGCTTCAGTCATCCTTGAGTTTTTCCAGGTGATGAATGTCCAGACTGTCGAACTGTTCGCGGATCTGGAACATGAACACGCCGAGGATCAGGATGCCCACCAGCACATCGAGTCCAATGCCGAGTTCGACGATCATCGGCATGCCGTTCGTTGCCGCCGCCGCGGCAAAAAACAGACCGTTTTCCATCGACAGGAAGCCGATCACCTGAGGTATCGCCTTTGAGCGCGTAATCATCATCATGAACGACAGCAGCACGCAGGCGAGTGCGATGCCGAGTGTGCCGCGCGCGACCGACGAGGCGAGCTGGCTGATCGGCGACGCCACGTTGAATGCAATGATCACGAGCACGATGCCGATCAGCAGGGTGGCGGGAATATTGAGCAGAGGCTCGACGTCCGTCTTCACGTTCAGACGCTGCACCAGCCTGTAAAGAATCCAGGGAATCAGGCCGACCTTGAGTGCCAGGGTCAGTGCGGCGGAAATATAAAGGTGTACGTCAGCGGTGACGTATCCCAGGATGACATTGGCTGACACGAGTGTCAGACCCTGCAACGTATAGAGGTGAATCAACGACAGGATCCGGCGCTGGCTGAGCATCGCAAACGACAGCAGCAGCAGGATGGCGGCCAGGAAGTTGATGATCTGCGTCGCAAAGCCGTGCATTCACGCCCCCAGCAGGAAGTGAACGAGCATGCCGATGACAGCCAGCAGGAACGCTGTCGCGAGAAACTCCGGCACGCGGAAAATGCGCATCTTCGCGTTGGTCGTCTCGACTACCGCGAGCGCCGCGCCCCCCACCAGTAGCTTGACGAAGAGCGCCGGTATGGCGAGCAGCAGCGCCACAGGATTACCGGCTTCCGCGATGCCCCACGGAATGAACAAGGCGAGGCCGATGCAGGAGTACGCGAACAGTTTGAGGCTCGCGGCCCATTCCATCAGCGCGAGATGCCGGCCGGAATACTCGAGGATCAGTGCCTCGTGGATCATCGTCAGTTCGAGATGCGTGGTCGGATTGTCGACCGGCAGACGCGCGTTTTCGGCGAGCGACACCATCGTGAACGCGATCCCTGCGAACGCGAGGCTCGGATAGATTGCCAGCTCGCGATGACTGAGCGTGGCGACGATGCTGGTCAGCAGAGTGGACTGCGTGATCAGCGACGCCGAAAACAGCACCATCAGCAAGGCCGGCTCCGCGAGGAAGCCGACCAGCATCTCGCGGCGCGCGCCGAGCGTGCCGAACGCGGTGCCGATGTCCATCGCGGCGAGTGAGATCATCACGCGAGCCAGCGCGAAAAGGCCCACCAGGGCGATCGCGTCCGCAGCCGGTGAGAGCGGCAGATCGGTGGAAAGCGTGGGCACGATCGCACAAGCGAGCGTCATGCATGCCCAGACGACATATGGCGCGCCGCGGAATATAGGGCTGGCGTGGTCGGCGACGACCGACTCCTTGTTGAACAGCTTGTGCAGCGTCCGGTAAGGCTGCCAGATGCTCGGTGCCCGGCGGTTCTGCAAGCGCGCGCGGCACATGTTGACCCACCCTGTCAGCAGCGGAGCCGCCGCCAGCGCGAGCAGGATCTCCAGCCCCTGGGAGAGCAATCCGGAGAGCGTGATCATCGTCTCACCAGCATCAGCAGTACGATCAGCACGAGAAAGCTGTGCATCAGATAGACCGCGATGCGGCCTGTCTGGAGCAACCCGGCCAGTGCCGCGACGCGCTTAACCAGCCGCGCGATCGGCTCATAAATCAGGGCCCATGCGCGATCGGTCACGATGACGCTATACACGGGCTGTTTGTCGAACGGGGAGGGTAGTTGCCGTTCGATCCTGAACAGCGGCGTGAAGATCTCACGGATCGGCTGCCCGAACCCTTCTGCCGTGTCCTGCATGCGCGCGTTCACGAACGGAAAGCCGCAGGCCCAAGGGGCCGCCCGCCGCAGGCGCCCATGGTAAAGACGGCGTACCAGCACCCACGCGAGCCCGCAACAGGCAAAGAAGAACAGCAGGAAAACCAGCGGCATGTAGCTGGCACGGCCTGCGCTGGTGGGTGCGAGCAGCAGCCGGCCGTTCCGCGCGACGGTGGGTCCGATGCCGGCGCCAACCAGCATCTGCGTGACGCGATCCAGAACGACCACGAACTGCACCGGCAACAGCCCGAGCAGCACGCATATCGCTGCGAGCCACGCGAAGCCGACGCGCTCCCACGGACTCGCATCCCGTGCCTCGCGTAACTTCGCCTCGCGAGGCTGACCGAGAAAGATGATGCCGAAGAACTTGACCATCGTGTAGCCCGCGAGCGCGGCCACGAGAGCAATCAGCGCGGCGACGAGCGGTACCACCATATTCAGGAACGGGTCAGGCAGGCCGGGTGTGAACAGAAAGCTCTGCAGCAGCAGCCATTCGGAGACGAAGCCGCTCAATGGCGGCAGGCCCGCACTGGCAAACGCGCCCACGAGAGCGGCCCACGCGGTCCACGGCATGAAACGGATCAGGCCGCCCAGGCGCCCGAGATTGCGCTCGCCTGTCGCGTGAAGCACGGAACCGGTGCCGAGAAACAGCAGGCTCTTGAAGGTCGCGTGGCTGGCGATCTGGTAGAGCAGAGCCGTCATCGACAAGGCGGCCAGCGCGTTCATCCCGTATGCGCGAAACAGGATCGCGAGCCCCATGCTGACAAACATCAGGCCGATGTTGTCGATCGACGAGTATGCAAGCAGCCGCTTCATGTCCGTCTGGATGGCGCTGAACACCACCCCGAATAGCGCGGTGAAGAGTCCGAGCATCAGCATGAGCACGCCCCACCATGCGATCTGCACGTGCAGCAGGTCGAACACTGTGCGCAACACGCCGTACAGGCCCGCTTTCAGGACGAAGCCGCTCATGAGGGCCGATACTGGCGATGGCGCGGCCGGATGCGCCTCAGGCAGCCAGACATGCAGCGGAAAAATGCCCGCCTTTGCGCCGAAACCGAACAACGCCAGCAGAAACGAGACGGACGCCCAGAACACGTCCAGATGCTGCTCGCGCATATTGACGAACGTGAAGTTGCCGGTATTGGCCTGCAGCAGGCCGAAGCACAGCAGGAGCGCGAGTGCGCCGACGTGGGAGATCAGGAAGTAGAGCCAGGCCGCCCGGCGGATCTCGGCGACGCGGTGATTGGTCATCACCAGGAAGGTGGCCGACACCGTCATCGTCTCCCACGCCACCATGAAGCAATACGCATCGTCGGCCAGCAGCAGCACCGCCATGCTCGCGAGGCACACGTGATACTCAAAGCACAGCAGCCCGGGCGGAGTGCCTTCGCCCTTGCGGAAATAACCCGCGGAGAACGCGCTCACGCCCGTGCTCACCACGCCGAGTACTGTGAGGAAATACGCCGACAGGCCGTCGAGCCGCAGATGAAACGGCAGGTCCGGCAACCCGAGCGGCAGGACGGCTTGCTGGGGATTTGAGAAAACGCCAGTCAGGCCCAGTCCGCACAGAACCAGGCCGAACACCGCGCCGACAGGAAACAGCCCGTGCGCCACCACGCGTGTGCGGCGCAGGTTCGCGAGTCCCAGAACCCCAACGACGAGCCAGCCCACGACTACCAGCAGCACGTAATGGACGACCAGCAGATGTTGCATCGGCGTTGTCTCCAGTGCCGTCAGACGTTCTGTTCGACGGCCGGTGTGTTGGACGAAGGGTATCCCGGAACGGCCTCTGCCCGGTGATGACGTTCCATTTTTTTGACATACCGGTACAGGTCGAGCCCCATCGATTTCGTGATGGCTTCTGCGCGGGCATAGAGGTCAAACCACTCAGGCACGGTTCCCTGTCTGAGCCCGATGGCGATGGTGTTGCCTTCGCGCCGCGCCATGGTGCGGAACAGTTTTCCATCGCACGCACGGCGCAGCCGGTCGAGGTGGGTAGTGAGCCGCGGGTCGCTGTTCAGCAGGTTGGCCACCAGCACACCTTCGCTGCGCAGCGCGGTATGACAGGAGTCGTAGAAGTACTGGCTCGACAGGCCGGCGGGTAAGCCGAATGCGTCGAATCCATCAAGCAGGATTACATCCGCGACGCCAATCCTGTCCGAGAGGTACTCCGCTGCGTCAGCGTGCACGATCTGGAATCGCTCTGATTCAGGCGGAATGAAAAACTGCTCGCGCAACGCGATCACTCTCTCGTCGATTTCCACGGTGGTCACCCGTGCCGACGGAAACTTGTGGAAGCAGTATTTTGACAGCGATCCTCCGCCCAGTCCCACGATCAGGATGTCTTGGGGATTGGAGTGAAAGAGCTGGAATGACATCATGGCCCGCGTGTACGACAGATCGAGTTCGAGCGGATCACTCCTGCGCATGGAGCTTTGTATGCCGAGAGCGTCGAAACACAGCGACCGCGTGCGCAGGCCCTCGCGTATCACGGGTTCCCCGGAAGTCTTTCCCCATTGCCTCGCCAGGGCTTGCCTGAACGGATTGTGATCGGCCGACAAATCCATTGCTCTCCTGAAACTGCGCAGATCGGTGCAGCGAACCGGCGTCATGCCGCGACCGTGTCGTCACGGCGACCTTAATGTATCAGTCCGTGCGGTGCGGGCGTGGGTGCCTCACTCACGCCCGGACGTTTTTCGAAACGCGACACCGCGTGTGCGAGCATGCGTGTCGCGCTTTCGAACAGGGCATCAGGCTCGAGCATGGCGGCTGCTGCGGCGAGACGCCCTTGCGTGATGGAAATCTCGACTATTAGCGCAATGGTGTTGAAGCTCGCATGCGCCAGCTTCAATTGGTGAAGCTCAGGAGAGTCGTCCCACGGCGCCAGGTCTTCATGAATCCAGCGCCCGGGTGCGCAGAACCGCTCGTTGGCGAACGTGGACCTGACGAGCCGCACGCGTTCGAGCATGCTATTGCTCAACGAGACGCCGACCAGCAGGTGCTCTTCAAGAGAGCAGTCAAACGTCATGGCACTTCTCCTTAATGCGGCGCGCCAGCCGGGACCGGCGTCCCGGCAGTTGCCGAACTCCGTCCTCTCGCCACTACAAACCGCATCGCCCTTGCGTCGTTGCTACCGCGAACACAATAGAGGCATCCCTGCCTGTTACTGACCTCCTGGAGCCTTCGCTAGCAGCATCAAGTTACCAGTTAATGATAATTACGTTATCATCCTAGCAGCTTTATTGATCTGATTCCATGCGTGATAGTCCGCCGGTGTGCGCGAAGAACGTGCCGTGTTCGCTCGGGACACCGCGAATGCAGGATTTCAACCTGCGCGTGGAAATTCAAAATCCCATCTGCTACGCCGGTGCCGGCTTTTGTCAAAGCGCATCTGGACTGACCAACACACGGGTTGATACCTGATGCCAGCACACTATTTCCGGGCATTAACGGGAAAGGATCGCAGTACCGGGGCAGACAGGCAGCTTGGTTTCTCGCTCGCGTTCGTGGCGGGCGCAACCAATGCCGGTGGCTTTCTGGCGGTGAAGCAGTACACGTCCCATATGAGCGGCGTGGTGTCCGCGATTGCCGACCAGACTGCGCTGGGCGACCTCTCGCTGGTTCTGGCCGGCGCCGGATCGCTGATCTCGTTCCTGGTGGGCGCCGCCTGTTCCGCCGTGCTCGTCAACTGGGGGCGGCGCCGGCGGCTGCACAGCCAGTACGCGTTGCCGTTGCTGGTCGAGGCCATCCTGCTGCTGTGTTTCGGGCTGCTCGGTAGTCATCTGGCGCTGTGGGATACGCTGTTCGTACCCGCGACCGTCGTGCTCCTGTGTTTCATCATGGGTCTGCAGAACGCCATGATCACCAAACTGTCCGGTTCCGAAATCCGTACCACCCACATGACCGGCATCGTAACGGACATCGGCATCGAACTGGGCAAGCTCCTCTACTGGAATTCCGAGAAGGGCGGCCCCGTCGGCCCCTTCGTGCTGGCGAACCGGGCGAAGCTGAAAGTGCACGGGACGATGCTCGCCACGTTCTTCGTCGGTGGTGTTACCGGTGCGATGGGATTCAAGCACATCGGCTACGCCTCGACGGTACCGCTTGCGGGCGTGCTGATTGTGCTGGCCATCGTGCCCCTCGTTGACGACCTGCGCGCGCAGGTATGCCGACTCGGCCGTTAGGCGTCGGGGACAGCCCGCGAGGCTGGTTCCGCGTCAGGGACGGCTGCGTCATCGGCACCTTCGCGGTGGCCGCCGTCCACTGATCTCGGCAGTGCGAGGCGCGGTCGCTCGTTCAGGAGCCGGATCGATCCTCGATGCAGGAACACTCCCCGGGCGCACCCGTGTGCGCATGGAAGAACCGGCGAACAGACTGGCCCGTCCTTCGGACCAGGCTCCGTCAAATCATGATAATGGAAGTATCATTGACCTATCCTGAAATGGTAATAATATGGCAGGCTTGCGCAGAAATCTTGGTGGTCACGTTGCAGGTCGGTCTTGCGCGAAACGAGGGGTATGCCTGCGTGCGGCAGGGAGATCGACGTGATTGATGCGAGTGTTCCGCTGCTGTCCCACGACTACACGCATCTGTATCTGCGGGACGTGATGGGTCGTCACGGGTTGATCGTCGTCGGAGTGGGCAGGGCGGGCGAACGCGGATTCCAGATGCTTTACCGTTTTTCGGATATCTGCGACCGTCTGGAAGAATGCGGGGTCAACGTCATTTTTGTCTATCAGAAGGAATCGGCCCGCCATGTCCTGGATGCGACCTCCCTGCTCGGAGCACGCTACAGGCAGAAGCCATTTCTGCTTCTGGACGATGATGGCCAGTTCTTTGTCGGGCCGCCGCACCCAAGGTCGCTTCGCGTCGTTTACCTCGATCGGGAAATGAAGCGGCTCGACACGGACGAAATCGCTTTGGGGAGTGAAAGGTGGGACCCGCTGCTGCGGGGTTTCTTTGCGCAGGTCATCGCAGGTTCGATGCACTGAGCGCGCCCGGCGGGTTCGGGCCCGGGTTACGGTTTATGCATAGGGGAGTGGGTTGGTCGAAGTATTGGTTCAGGTGGGCGACCCGAGGGGTTTGAACGGACACGGGTCAGCGAGGCTTGCCGTTCACGCATCCCGGTTCGCGAGCGACATCATCTGCATGGCGAACGGCCGGTCCGTCAATGCCAAGGATGTCATGTCGGTGATGTCCATGCGGGCAAAGCCGGGCACGCAGTTGCACATCCTGGCAACCGGTCCTGACGAGATTGCAGCGCTTGAAGCGCTCTCGGCCATGCTGCGTACGCAGGAATCCTTTTGATGGGCCGCTGCAAGGGAGCGTGGCCCAGGCCCGCCGATTGCCCCTGCATCGGAATCTTTCGATCACGCACATGAAAAGAAAGAGGAAGGCGAGCAAGCCGGTGGTCATAGAGAATGACCAGGTCGTTTCACTGTACTTTGATGCGCGCGGGGTGCAGAGCACCATGTTGCGGCGCGATCCGTACGCCCTTGCGCTGGGCTATACGCGCACCATGATGGGCTTCCTGCTGTTCCAGCCATTCCCTCGCCGCATTTCAATGATCGGTCTGGGTGGCGGCTCGCTGGCGAAATACTGCTATCGCCACTTGCCCAACAGCGTGATCGCCGTCGTCGAAATCGACCCCCAGGTGATTGCGCTGCGAGACCGGTTCCATGTGCCGCGCGACAGTGAACGCTTCAGGGTGGTTTGTGCCGATGGGGCGCAGTACGTCACGGTTCCGGATCACCGGCCCGACGTGCTGCTGGTCGACGGTTTCAATGCCGATGGCCTGCCCGCAGAGCTGGGCAGCAGGACGTTTTATGAAGCCTGTCGTCGCAGGTTGAGCGATGACGGTGTCCTGGTGGCCAATCTGGTGACCGACGAACCGGACTTCCATCGCTACCTGCGCTCGCTCAGGGAGGTCTTCGCGAACGCGGTGACCCTGGCGCCGTCGGAAGGCAGTGAACACAACGTCACTGTTTTTGCGTGGAAAGGAGCGGATGAGCTTCCGTCCTTCGCAACGATGCTCGACCGGGCACGCGCACTCGGACCCACACACGCGGTGAATCTCCATGCGACGGCCACGCGCATCGAGTACGGCAAGAAATTTAACTGGCATCGATATGAGCAAACGTGCTGAGCGGATACGTCTGTCCCTGGTGGATAGCAACCCCTGCACGTTCGCGACCTGTTTGAGCAGGTGCATTCCCGAGGATAGAAGATGACGGCGGAAATTGATAACGACAGCAGTCCCTTGACCCATGCAGCCATCTGGGCGCTTGAGCGTCTGGCCCAGCAGCGATACGGCCGCGATGCGCCCACGTTAAACTGGTCGGTCGCGCAGGAACTGCGTAATGCCGGGTTGGTATCCGTCCCCGCGAATGGGCGAGGTGGGGTTTCGATTACCCGGGCTGGACAGGATTTTCTGCGTGCCCGGGCGGAGATTTAGCGCACCGCGCGCCGCGCGTTGCACGCCGTTGGCTTTCCAGTCGCTGAATGGCTGGCCATCGGCGAGCATGTGGGAATCGCCGGCCACCGTGTGTGATTCTGGCGCCACGAAGATGACGCGGGCCACACGATGCATTATAATTTAATTAACATACTTGGACTTCGCCCCCGTCATGGAAACGAAAAGCGCTCGACTCACGATTCTGATCGATCCTGTGAAGAAGGAAGCGCTCGAAAAACTGTGCGCGGCGCAGGACCTGACGCCCTCACAGGTAGTGCGGCAACTGATCCGCGACTACCTCGATCAGCATGGCGTCAGCTACCGGACGAAAAGCGCAGTTGGCGCGCGTCCGCGCCGAAAAACCGCCTGAGGTACGCCTGCGCCAGGTCGGCGACGTGATCCCGCGCAGGCATCGCGCTGGGTCCTGGTTCTACGGCACCGTGGGTCTCTTCGGCAGCGTGCATCGGAAAGATAGCACGATGAGGGTAACGTGATGATGTACGGCCGTCGCGGCCGCAACGATATGGCAGGTCGCAGGATTCACCGACTTGAGACGAACGCAGAGTTGCTGTGCTTTCTCACGTTATCCGAGATATTTGCCTTTCGCACCACCGGAGCGTGGCTGCAGTCCGATCATCTTGTTGAGAGCACGAGGATCTGGCTGCGTCGCCACGATCATCATGCCGACTGGCGTCGGCGGATTGAATTGAGCCGAATGGCCACGGATCTCGCGCAACAACTCGTGAAGGCCGGCGATATCGCGCGTGGCCAACCGGACGCATCCTGGTTCTTCATCCGCGACATGCAGATCAACTTCGCATCACCGCGGGTGATCGTCGTCTACGCTCGATGCGTGGCTGCCCTGAGCAGGGACATTAGCGGCGGTGCGGCATAGCCCTGGCATGCGATGCAACCCCGAGCTGCCGGGCCCATCCCGGTTCCCGGCACCTTGAATGTCCGGTCTTCCCGGGGCCCTTGCATGAGGTGCCTGTATCGACCGTCGCGCGTGCCTGCATGTTAGTGGACGCGTCACGCGGCGCTTCCGTTCCGGCCGCGCAGATCGGGCGCCCGTCAGCCATTTCGGGAGCCGGTCAGCTTCTGCCCGAATGTCCAGTCCGAAGCGAGCCCCATGCCTTGCTTCAAACGGCGCGCGGCCCCGCGCAGGTTCAGGGGATGTGTCGCGGCCAGGACGCGTGCACGCGCGAGGAGCGTGTCCCGGGAGGGAAGTCCCGGCGCGCCCTTCCAGGCAAACAGCGTGTAGTTGCAACTGTCCTCGGCCATGAAAATGGACAGCGACTCGCCGAACACTGAACGCACCTCTTCCAGGTAGTATGGAATATGGGGATCGTCGGCGACGAAATTGGCGACCAGCACCCCATCGCCCGCAAGCCGCGCATTGCAAGCCGAGTAAAAGGCGGCGTTGCCCAGCTGTGCAGGCATGCCGTGTGCCAGAAAACCATCCACCAGAATTACGTCCGGGCGCGCATTGTGGCCCTTGACGTATTCCGCCCCGTCCGCGCAGATTACTTCGAGTCGCTCGTCATCGGGCGGAATATGAAATGTGTCGCGCAAGGCGATCACCCCGGGATCAACTTCGATGGCCACTATCCTAGTATCCGGAAGATACCGGTAGCAGTACTTGGCCAGCGATCCCCCGCCCAAACCGATCATGGAAATTCTGGTGGGCGCCGGTTGCAGGAGCAGGAATCCCATCATGGTCCGGGTGTAGCCGAGCACCAGCCTGTCGGGGTCACGCCGGGACACGAAACTCTGCGTGGACAGCAGATCGAAGTGCAGCGAAAGCGCGTGCTCGGTTTCCAGCACCACGGGCGCACCGTCTGCGGAGGGCCCGGCAAGAAACTTCATATAGGCGTCGAACGACGCGTGAGAGTGATTCATGCTGCGGTCTAAACGAGGTTACTGTTCGGTTCTTCGGTCCGCCCACCGCATGCGATGACCGCTGCGTCTTCGGGCTGACAGTTGAAACTTCATGGGGCTCGCGACGATGGGGATGCAGCACCTGCATCGGCAACGACCAGTGCAGTCATGTTGACAATGGCACGCACCGTGGCGGACGCGGTCAGCACGTGCACCGGCTTCGCGGCACCCAGCAGCATCGGACCGATCGTGATGTTGTTGCCTGCGGCCGTCTTGAGCAGGCTGTACGCGATGTTCGCCGCATCAATATTCGGCAGGATCAGCAGGTTCGCGTCGCCTTCGAGCGTCGATTCGGGCAGCGCTTCACGGCGCAGGTTGGCGTCGAGTGCTACGTCGCCGTGCATGTCGCCGTCCACCTGCAGGTCCGGCGCGCACTCGCGCAGGGTCGCCAGCGTGTCGCGCATCTTCTGTGCGGACGGCGCGTTGCTGGTGCCGAAGTTCGAGTGCGACACCAGCGCGATCTTCGGCTCGATGCCGAAACGGCGCACTTCTTCGGCGGCCATGATCGTGATCTCGGCGAGCTGCTCGGGCGTTGGATCGACATTCACGTGCGTGTCGACGAGGAAAATCTGCCGGCCCGGCAGCACCAGCGCGTTCATCGCCGCATAGACGCTGCAGCCTTCGCGCTTGCCGATCACCTGGTCGATGAAGTGCAGATGCCGATACGTCGTGCTGATGGTGCCGCAGATCATGCCGTCGGCGTCGCCCTTCTTCATCAGCATCGAGCCGATCAGCGTGGTGCGGCGGCGCATTTCGAGCTTCGCCATCTGCTCGGTGATGCCCTTGCGCGACATCATCTTGTGATAGTCCTGCCAGAAGTCGCGATAGCGCTCGTCGTGATCCGTATCGACAACGATGAAATCGACACCCGGTGTGATACGCAGGCCATAGCGCGCAATGCGGTGCTCGATCACCGCCGGACGGCCAATCAGGATCGGCTTCGCGAGCTTTTCGTCGACGATGATCTGCATCGCGCGCAGCACGCGCTCTTCTTCGCCTTCCGCGAACACAATGCGCTTCTTCTCCGGCTCGACGCCGCGCGCCAGCTGGAAAATTGGCTTCATGGTCGTGCCGCTGTGATACACGAACTGCTGCAGATGCTGTTCGTAGGCTTCCATGTCCTCGATCGGACGCTCGGCGACGCCGGAATCCATCGCGGCCTTCGCCACAGCCGGCGCGACCTTGACAATCAGGCGCGGATCGAACGGCTTCGGAATCAGATATTCCGGGCCGAACGACAGGTCCTGAATGCCATACGCCGTCGCGACGATGTCGCTCTGCTCCTGGCGCGCCAGTTCGGCGATCGCGTTGACCGCGGCGATTTCCATTTCCCGCGTGACCGTGGTCGCGCCCGCATCCAGCGCCCCGCGGAACAGGAACGGGAACACCAGCACGTTGTTCACCTGGTTCGGGTAGTCCGTGCGGCCCGTGCACAGCACGGCGTCCGGACGCACTTCCAGCGCCAGTTCCGGCAGGATTTCCGGCGTCGGGTTGGCCAGCGCGAGGATCAGCGGCTTGTCCGCCATCTGCTTGACCATCTCCTGCTTGAGCACGCCGCCGGCCGAGAGCCCCAGGAAAACGTCCGCGCCGCCAATGGCTTCGGCCAGCGTGCGGGCGTCGGTTTCACGCGCGAAGCGCTCCTTGTCCGGGTCCATCAGTTCGACACGGCCCTTGTAGACCACGCCGGCCAGATCGGTGACGGTGATGTTCTCGAGCGGCAGGCCGATGTCGACCAGCAGATCCAGACAGGCCAGCGCCGCGGCGCCCGCGCCCGAGGACACCAGCTTGACTTCCTTGATGTCCTTGCCGAACACCTTCAAACCGTTGGTGATGGCCGCCGCGACGACGATAGCCGTACCGTGCTGGTCGTCGTGGAAAACCGGAATCTTCATGCGCTTGCGGCATTCGCGTTCGACGATGAAGCAGTCCGGCGCCTTGATGTCTTCGAGGTTGATGCCGCCAAACGTCGGTTCGAGCGCGCAGATCACGTCGACCAGCTTGTGCGGATCAGACTCGTTCAACTCGATATCGAACACGTCGATGCCGGCGAACTTCTTGAACAGGACGGCCTTGCCTTCCATGACCGGCTTCGAAGCGAGCGGCCCGATGTTGCCGAGACCAAGCACCGCGGTGCCGTTCGTGACGACGCCGACCAGGTTGCTACGCGCGGTGAAGCGCGCGGCGTTCAACGGGTTCTCGACGATTTCCTCGCACGCGAACGCGACGCCAGGTGAGTACGCCAGCGCGAGGTCGCGCTGGTTGATCATCTGCTTGGTCGGGGCGATCGCGATCTTCCCCGGGGTGGGAAACTCGTGGTAATCGAGGGCGGCTTCGCGGAGTTTGCCCTGGGCTGGGGTAGGCATGATGTCTCCTGGTTAACAACATTTGCAGACAATGATAATGATATTATCACGTCAACTGCATGACACAGAGGAGCTGAGACGCCAGACCTGACGGCATTACGCGCGGGCCTGTAGCGACCCGGCAAGGCAGGACCACCGACAGAAATGAATCAAGGGACAGCCCAGATGAATTCAGCTCCACGCAACTACGGCCTTGGGCGTCTGCGCCTGCATCACAATCCGGTCAGTCCTGATGGTCATCAGGCGCATCGCGACGTCATGCTGCAGGCGTCACCCGATGGCAGAACCGCCGTGCTCGTCGAGATCGAGGAGCGGTACAGCGATCATCATGCGACGGGTCCCGAACAGGAGGTCCGGTATGAGATTTCGGTATCTGATCTGGTCCAACTGATCCGGGCGCATGGTGCGCGCCTCTGAGATGGCTATTCACCTCGAGAAGGCTGCCGCAAGTGCTGCGCGCTAACCCCGACGCGAAATCCCAAGGAGCGACCGCGTGACGAAAAAGGCTGTGAAGAAGCAGACACTGGACGTGGCGCCGGGCAACCTCAACGTGACGAGTGGACACGCCGGCATAGACGTTACGGATCGCGCACGCACGGCGGCCGCGGTCACAACGCGACCAGCGAGCTCCTCGACGATGGACAGAGCGCGGGACTCCGGGTCTGCGGTCCCAACAGTTCCACCGGAGACCGGTTCACGCCGGATGAAAGCAAACGCGCGTGTGCACGACGCCGGTGCCGCGCTACCGGATGAGTCCGCTGGAGAAAACGACGACGGCCGCTCAAGCCTGCGCGCGCTGATCAAGCTCGGAAATGAGCGCGGGTTCGTCATTCGTGGGGAAATTAGCGATTACCTGCCTGAGCGCCTGGCGCAACCTGATGCGATCGAAAACGTGATCAGAGCCTTCAGTGACATGGGCATCGCCGTATTCGAGCAGGCACCGGACGCCGAGTCCATGGTGATGCACGATCATGCGGTCGCGGGTTCGTCTGATGAGCAGGTCGAGGAAGAGGCCGTGGCGGCCATCTCGAGCGTGGACGCCGAGTTCGGCCGCACCACCGATCCCGTGCGCATGTACATGCGCGAGATGGGTACCACTGAACTCCTCACCCGCCAGGGGGAAATTGCGCTTGCGCGGCGCATCGAAAAGGGCCGCAACGACATGATCCGGGCCATCTCTTCGTGCCCGACAACGATTGCGGAGATACTGGCGATCGCAGACAGCATTGCCAGCGGCGCAACCGCTATCGAAGAGGTCGTCGATGGGATGATTGACCCCGCTGCAGTGGAGACGGATGACATTATGGCCGTCGCGGAGGAAAGCGTCGACGGCGATCCGGTCCTCGACGAGGATCAGGGAGACGACGAAGATGATGACGGTGCTGAAGCCGCGTCGGCCGATCTGCAGAGCGAGACCCTGACGCGTGACGCGCTGGCGAAGCTGGCAACGGTAGCTGACTGGTTCGAGCAATTGCGGGATGCCTACGAAACGGAGGGTTACGGATCGCGGCGTTATCGCGCCGCACAGGCAGCGATCGAGACCGAACTGACGACGATCCGCTTCACGGCGCGCACAATTGAGCGTTTGACGAGCGCGTTGCGGGTATCCGCCGACGGGGTCCGGACCATCGAGCGCGAAATCGCGCGGATCGCGGTTGACCGGTGTGGTGTGCCTCGCGACACGTTTGTCGCGCATTTCCGGGGCAACGAGACCAACCCGGCGTGGCAGCAGCAACTCATCACAGCAGGGCACCCGTTCAGTGGCGCGCTGGAGCGAAACCTCCCTGCGATCCAGCTGGAACAGGAAAAACTGCTTGCTTTGCAAAAGCGGGTCGTGCTGCCGCTCGATGACTTCAGGGAGGTCTGTCGCGCGATGACCGCAAGTGAAGCGAAAACGCTGCGCGCGAAAGGCGAAATGATCGAAGCGAACCTTCGACTGGTGATTTCGATCGCGAAACGGTACGTGAACCGCGGCCTGCTGTTTCTCGACCTGATACAGGAAGGCAATATCGGCCTGATGCGCGCCGTCGACAAGTTTGAATACCGTCGCGGCTACAAGTTCTCCACCTATGCGACCTGGTGGATCCGGCAGGGCATCAGCCGGTCGGTCGCCGATCAGGCGCGCACCATCCGGGTCCCTGTCCACATGATCGAGTCGCTCAACAAACTGAAGCGGGTCACGCGCCAGATCCTGCAGGAGACCGGCCGGGAACCCGACGCCGCCGCGCTGGCGGAGCGGATGGAGATGCATGAAAACAAGGTTCGGGCCATGCTGCGGATCGTCAGGGAGCCGGTTTCCCTGGATGCGTCGGTCGGGGAAAACGACGACACGTCCGTAGGCGACCTGATCGAGGACCCCGCGGCGATTTTGCCCGACGATGCAGCGCTGCACGCCAGCATGCGGGATGCCGTCAGCGAGGCGCTCACGACCTTGACACCGCGCGAAGCGAAGATTCTGCGCCTGCGTTTCGGTATCGAGAGCGGCAGCGATCACACACTGGAGGAACTCGGACAACAGTTTGAGGTGACGCGCGAACGGATCCGTCAGATTGAAGCCAAGGCACTGCGCAAGCTGCGGCACCCGGCCCGGTCCGGGCGATTGAAGTCGTTCCTGGGCGAGGAGTAGAAGCCAGAGGCGATACACGGCCCTGCGAGGCCGGGTACACCGGATGAGAAACGAAGCGCCGCGTTGACGTTCAATCCCGACAGACTGCGCGACCGTATCAGGGCATTCGACGCGTCGGCTGCCGATGCCCCGGACGACAAGGCGTGAGCACCGGGCAAGGTTCGAACAGATATCAGGCCAGAAGGGTCGGCTGCTGTGACCCGGCAACATGCATTACCTATCCACCTGAACCAGCATCTGGAGTGATCATCGTGCGGTCAATGCGTGAACAGAAATACCATGGGCACTGAAAAAATCAATCTCGACATTCACAGGATTCTCACGTTGCTGCCGCATCGCTATCCGATCCTGCTGGTCGATCGGGTGCTCGAACTCGAGCCGCACAAGCGCATCAAGGCGCTGAAGAACGTGTCAATCAATGAACCGTACTTCATGGGCCACTTCCCGAGTCGTCCGGTGATGCCGGGCGTGCTGATTCTGGAGGCGCTCGCGCAGACGGCTGCGCTGTTGACCTTCTCGGAAGAGCCGCATGATCCGGCCAACACGCTGTACCTGTTCGTCGGCATCGACAACGCGCGATTCAGGCGCGCGGTGGAACCCGGCGACCAACTGATCCTGAACGCGACGTTCGAGCGGCATATGCGCGGTATCTGGAAGTTCAAGGCACGCGCCGAAGTGGATGGCGTTGTTGCGGCGGAGGCCTGTCTGATTTGCACGGTCAGACAGACGGATGGGGACGGCCTGTAAGGTAACAGATGAAAGCAAAGCCGCGACCGGCGAGATGATCGACGCAGTGATCGCTGCGATCACCGGCGCGGAGACGAAGGGCGATACGATCGCCCCGGTTTCGACCGCCGGCACCGCCTGATCGGTGCGCCTGCCCTGGGGCATACCGCTCCGGAGCAACAGGCTCAGACAAGCCGAAGCACGCCGTGCGGGGCATCGATTGGCCACGCGACATCAGGTGTTGTTTCCAACGTGGCGGCCATCGCCTGCGTCAATGTCCATCACGGGTCCGGTTCCACCAGTGCCGATGAGGCGTCATCGATGACACGATGGGAGTCCTATCATCGGCGCGACATGTGAGATAAGATGTGCTGAGAATGAATGTTTTAGGAGAAGCAGGATGAAAGTCGGCAACGCACCCGCGAGTCGATCGCTGCAGGCAGCAGGGGGCATGCCGGTCCTGCGGCTCGGGTTTCGGCCGTTCTACCTGGGCGGCGCAGTTTTCGGGGTGGTCGCTATCACGTTGTGGCTTTTCGCCGTGCATGGATATCCCGTCGCGGGTCGCTCGCTTGCGATGAACGGCATGCTCTGGCACGTACACGAAATGATCTTCGGCTTCGTCGCGGCTATTGTGGTGGGCTTTCTGCTCACGGCAGTCAAAGCATGGACCGCACTCGATACTCCGCTAGGCCCATCGCTCGCATGCCTATGGTTGTTGTGGGCATTGGGGCGCGTAATGGTCTGGTCGGGTCCGCAACCCCTCGCGGCTATTGTCGATTCCGCGTTCCTTCCCGTTGTCGCCATAGTGTTGTTGCGTGTGCTCATCGCCGCTCGCAATCGCCACAACATTTTCCTGCCAGTAGCGCTGGGTGTCTTCGGGCTGCTGAATGCGTTTTTTCACTGGTGGGCGTGGGAAGGGCGCGCTGATCTGGCGATGCGCATGGCCTACGTGGCGATCGGGCTCGTGGTGATGTTCGTGACCGTGATTGCAGGACGTGTCGTACCGATGTTTACCATGAACGCCATTCCCGGTTTCTCGGTGAAACGCTGGAGGGTAATTGAAGCGCTCGCGGCACCGGTTGTGATCCTGACGTTCCTTGCGGACGCTGCCGATGTCGCGCCCTTGGCGATCGGCGCCTGTGCCTGCGTGACGGCGGCGATTCACGGAATCAGAATTGCCGGATGGCGTTCATGGCGAGTGGGAAACCGACCTCTTCTATGGATCTTGCATCTTGCATATGCATGGATTCCGATCGGATTCGTGCTGCTTGCTTTGTCGGCCGCAGGTGGTGTCTCACATTCATCCGCGATTCACGCACTGACCGTCGGCGCGGTCGGGTGTGCAATTATCGGAATGATTACCCGTACCGCTCTGGGGCATACCGGGCACGCGCTCGTTGCAGGACGAACTGAGCTTGTCTGTTACTGGCTGATGATTGCGGCGGCGCTCGTCCGCGTTATCGGACCATGGTTCGCTGGCAATGTCGTGGGACCCTGGATTGACGTGGCGGGGGCCTGCTGGTCCGCCGCATTCATTGTCTACCTGGTCAAATACATACCCTACCTGACGGCGTCCCGCGTCGATGGTAAGCCCGGATGACCGATCCAGAAAGGTATCCAGCCACCATCACCCTGTTCGTGCATCGACGACGGTTGGCACAAAGCGCGGCATGCGTTGCGCTGATCTGACGGATCAGGGGTGTGCGTAGGGCGAATCCGACGCACCTTGTTGTCGCCTGTCTGCGACCCGCACCGCGCTTGGGAGATTGACAATGGTTGGATGACAGAATCCCATCGGAATAGTCGCGAATTGGGACTCGTCGTGGAATGTGGTGGCGTCAATCCCGAGCCAATTGCGAAGACGATCTCCGCTTGGGTCGTCCCATGGGATGCCCGATGCGTGCACCAGGTGCCTGACCGACAATGAGGATGCGCGCGCCGACTGCCGCGGGCGCGATCGGGCGAGGCCAGAGCGGCAGGTGCTGCGAACATGCCCGACAGGCACGCACGTCAGTCAGAAGCGTATCGAGGGAAGCATATTGACACTCATTCACTTTCCAGTCACTCCATGGTCAGGTCGTTGTCATGGCATTTGTATCGCTTGCCTGCGATTTCTGACATGCCGGTCGCGCTGAGAACAATGACGGTCAAGAGCAGCCGCGAGGTGGTTGATGGCTGCGGGTTCACATGGAACTCCGACTGCAAGACAAATGAAGTAAGGGGTAAGCAGGACTCCGCGGACGTCTCCCATATGAAATGCGCTTCACTTTCGATGCATTGCAGATTATCTGTTCATTGGTCACGTGCGCAGGCATCCGCTTGTCAGCGAGAGGAACGATTCGCGCGACTCAGAAGCGGTGCGACTCAATTTCTCCGCTACGTACAGATCGTCTGCATCTAGAAAACATTCTGCGTCTTAAATCTATGGCATCGGCGTGATTGGATTGCCATGCCAAAGAGTTTATCGCCAGATCCACGCTGGTGGATCGCTAGCTGGAAACGACTGGTCTGATGCCGTATCGATCGCATCCAGAACCGGAAGGAGCATATCTCGTCGCTCCAGACCATCCTGCCCCGGGTCCCTTGATTGATGAAGGCGAGTCTGGTCCACACCAATGCCCGACCCAGACAGAAACGCCGCCTCAAGATCTACCACTGGGGCATGCCGCGCAGCACGCATGTGCGCACATCTCCGCCGGCGAACAGTTTTCTGGTCAATCGAGGTCGCCCGTTTCTTCGTCATGTCCGCTCTCCCGCAGTTGAGTCTCGTTCCTTCAATCCTCGACCGTGCTTAGAGGCAGTTAGCGCTGCACAGACTGCCTCTGCGGTAATCAACCGGTGGAGTTGCGCGAAACGGTCGTCTACAAGGCCTTCGAACAACGGATCTGGCTGGCCGCGCACATCCTGAAGCTCGATCATGTTCCAGTCTTCATCGTCGAGATGACGCACTGCCGCAGGAAAAAGTGTCAACTCCTCGACGATCATGTTGTGTCGCAGCCGCTCTGCGTAGAGACGAAGGTGGATCTCTACCAGTTCCTGTGACATGTTCTCTTTACGGGCCGCCGCTTCCAGATCCTGGAGGAGTTCGTGGCCCTGCAGAATCAACGTTGCATGCTGGGTCTCGATTTCATGGCCCAGCGCGGTCGAGAATGCATTCTTTTGCAGCAGTTTCTCGATGATGCGGTCCTCGAGCGCGTGGTGAGTCACATCCGGAAAGCGCGTCAGATAGTAGAGTACGTCCACCACGAGTGCTAGGTCCGGCGCAGAGGGATCAACGTGCAGCGATATTTCGCCGTTGAGCAGACGCACCAGCCGTCCGAGTCGGACATGATCGGCGTGCAATCTTTCAATGAGCGTGGACATGGTGCACCTCGGTCGAGTCTGGATGAGCTTCCATCGTTTCGAGCGCCAGCGCCGAATGCGCGTACGCGGCTCCCGCGCGCATTTCGGCGGAAACCCAGATGGCCTCCATAATTTCCTGCGCGGTGGCTCCGCTTTTCAGGGCCGCCGCGGTGTGACCGCGTATGCAGTAAGGACACTGAGTGACATGTGCGACGGCAACGGCGATCAACTGCTTTGTTCTCGCAGGTATTGCACCGTCCGCGAAAACGCATGCGCTGAATGCCTTGAAGGCAGCCAGCGGTTCTGGCGCAAGCTCCTTACGCTTGCTCGCGATTGCCGCACTTGATGCGGGGTACATGGGTTGGTTCATGATTCATCTCCCAATAACGGGCTGGCAGCGAGTCGCGCTAGCCCTCGGTTATCCGCACGTCGTATCCGGCCTCTTCGAATGCGATCAGGAATTCTTCCGCCAGCAGCCACGAGTCCACTGTCACGGAATGCGCGCCTTCGTTGACGTCGACCTTCGCATCCGGATCGACGGTGCCGATCGCGTGGACAATGACACGCGGGTCATCGCCGCCCGTCAGTTTCTTTACTTCGAATTTCATCTGTTGCTCCTTAACACCGGGATATGGAGCGCTCGCGCCATTAACTTGACCTCGGGCGGAATCTCAAAGGTATGAAACGGAGCGGGGCTGGGGACCGTCCATTCGAGCCCTTCCGCGCCGTCCCAAGGCTTGTCGGCAGCCTTGGCGACGCCGGTGCCACGGTAGGCCGGCAATGCGACGAAAAACAGGAAATACACCTGCATCAGTCCGAAGCCGAACGCACCGATTGTCGCGATCTGGTTCCAGTTCGTGAGTTGCGCCGGGTAATCGGCGTAGCGGCGTGGCATGCCTGCCAGGCCCAGAAAATGCATCGGAAAGAACGTGACGTTAAACGTGATCATCGTGGCCCAGAAGTGGATCTTGCCGCGCAGTTCGTTGTACATGTGCCCGGTCCATTTCGGTGACCAGTAATACCAGCCTGAGAACATCGCAAACAGCGACCCGGCCACCAGCACATAGTGGAAATGCGCAACGACGTAGTAGGTGCCGTGCAGCGCGATATCGAGCGGTGCGACCGCGAGGATCAGCCCGCTGAAGCCACCCATCACGAACACAAAAATGAACCCGATCGCGAACAGCATCGGCGTTTCGAACGACAGGGAGCCTCGCCACATCGTCGCCGTCCAGTTGAATACCTTCACACCCGTGGGCACCGAGATCAGCATCGAGGCATACATGAAAAACAGCTGACCGGTGACGGGCATGCCGGTCACGAACATATGGTGCGCCCACACCATGAACGACAGGATCGCGATAGAGGCGGTTGCATAGACCATTGAGCTATAGCCGAACAGCGGTTTGCGCGAAAACGCCGGCACGACCTGCGAAATGATGCCGAACGCCGGTAGGATCATGATGTACACCTCCGGGTGACCGAAAAACCAGAAGATGTGCTGATACATCACCGGGTCACCCCCACCGGCCGCATCAAAGAACGAGGTGCCAAAGTGACGGTCAAACAGCAGCATCGTGATCGCACCCGCCAGAACCGGCATCACTGCAATCAGCAGATACGCAGTGATGAGCCACGTCCAGACGAACATCGGCAGCTTCATCATCGTCATGCCGGGTGCGCGCATGTTCAGGATCGTCACGATGATGTTGATCCCGCCCATGATCGACGACGCACCCATCAGGTGCACCGCGAAAATCGTCATGTCCATGCCGGGGCCCATCTGGATCGACAGCGGCGCATACATCGTCCATCCCGCCGCTTCTGCGCCGCCCGGCGCAAAGAACGACCCGACGAGCAGGATTGCCGCGGGCGGCAGCAGCCAGAAACTGAAGTTGTTCATCCGTGCGAAGGCCATGTCGGACGCGCCGATTTCCAGCGGGATCATCCAGTTCGCGAAACCGACAAAGGCCGGCATAATGGCGCCCAATATCATCACGAGGCCGTGTAGCGAAGTAAGTTGATTGAAGAACTCCGGTCGCATGATCTGCAATCCGGGTTCGAACAGTTCTGCCCGCAGCATCAACGCCATCACGCCACCCGACAGCAACATAGTGAACGCGAACAGCATGTACAGCGTGCCGATGTCCTTGTGATTGGTGGCAAGGAGCCAGCGACGCCAGCCGTGAGGCCGTTCGTGGGTGTGGTCAACGGGAATCTGGATAATCGTACTCATCGTGCCCGCACCCCAATCAGTGAGAACGGCGACTACCTGCGCTGTATCGCCGTGAAGCATCTTCCTTCGATCCTGCCATTGCGTGGCTGGCACATTCTCGGAAATCGTCGGAACGGGTAGCGCTCAAAGGGCGCAATGCGCGCGCCATTCTGCTGTGTGACGATAAACGGAAGTTCATCCCGCTCGTACGGGTACTGAGAGGCGCTCTTATCTTGTGCGTCAGAAGTAGCGGTGACCAAACTCGCCTCAGGATATATCGCGTTGTGGCGGATTGACGAGTACACCCCTACAAAGGAATGGTGCTTTCCCGCCAGCGTCGAATTGACGGGGCCGTCTTCCGTATCTTGTAACATCCACCCCCTCAATCGTGACCTTGTCCGCGCCGTAAATCAGTCATTCTTCTGATCCGGGTCACCACTTTGACGATCGCAAGCCCGTTTTTCGTCAGGTGAAGGTTTTGACGCTCGCAGGAGAGTTCGTCGAACGCAATGAACTGTTGTTCGAACAGTGCGTCGAGATCGGCGCGGTTCAACTCGGCCTGGTCCCGCGCGTCGTCGACGAGCAGGAGAGTTGCAAATTCGTGCGGACTAAGGCTACGCTGAAGAAGCCAGCGTTTTCGCCAACAGCTTGTCGCTGAATTTCGGAATGCGAGATCAGCGACCCGACTGGTTCGATTTTCTGGCCCTGAAGGGCCTTGCAAGCGGGTCTCTCGACCCACTTTGGCTACTCATGGACGCAGCTGTGCCATCAGCCGCGTGCGGCTCATGTAGATGTTGGCCAGCGCGAGTGTGGTAAAGGCGCGCGTGGCGTTCTTCGCGAGGCCGCGATAGCGCACCTTGCCGAACCCCCACAGCCGCTTGACCACCGCAAAGACGTGTTCGACCCGGGCACGAATCTTCGACTTGCTGCGGTTTTTCGAGCGCCTGGCTTCATCGACTTCACCACTGCGATTGCGCACACGCTGGTTGGTGAAGTCCTTGGCTTTCGGCGCCTTGCTGGCGATGAGTTCCTTCTGGCTCGCATAGGCGCTGTCACCGTACACACGCTGCTCGCCGCCATGCAGCAGCGCCGGCAGCGGATGCTTGTCGTGCACGTTCGCCGCTGTCACTACCGCGCTGTGTGCCAGACCCGTCTGGCTATCCACACCGATGTGCAACTTCATGCCGAAGTACCACTGCTGGCCCTTCCTCGTCTGATGCATTTCGGGATCTCGCGCCTTGTCCGCATTCTTTGTGGAACTCGGCGCACCGATGATGGTGGCATCCACGATGGTGCCGCTGCCTACCTTCAGTCCGCGCCCTTGCAGTACCTCGCCGACCTTGGCGAACAATTGCTCGCCGAGCTTGTTGCGCTCCAGCAGCCGCCGGAACTTCAAGAGCGTCGTACCATCAGGAACGCGCTCGCGCCCCAGGTCAATGCCGACGAATCGCCGCAATGCGGTGCTATCCAGCAGCGCTTCCTCGCAGGCTTCATCGGCCAGGTTGAACCAGTGCTGCAGAAAGTGCATGCGCAGCATGCGCTCCAGACCCACTGGCGGGCGACCGCCCTGACCCTTCGGATAGTACGGCTCGACAACCTCGCACAACTGCGCCCACGGCACGATCTGCTCCATCGTCTCAAGGAACACATCGCGTTTGGTTGGCCGACGGTACTGTTCAAATCCGGCGCCTTGATCGGCCGCCATCGCAAGGGTCTGTTGTTTCATGCACATCTAACGATTGAGCGACCAATGCCGTTGACCTTTTTCAGCGTAGCCCTAAGCATTTTCATCTCCCCGCGATATGGAGGCTCGTTCATCTGATCGTTGCGCGACCAGATTTGACGACCTATTGCAGCCTCGTGATCCAGGTCGTGGTGAACGTGAACAGGTGGTTTTTCCTTAAAACATGGATTAACAATACATTATTTAAGGCATGTTGTCGACGGCATTCTGTCGCACTGTGTTGACGTGCTTGCCGTGTCGGAGAGGACTCCAATGCAGTGCGGTTTGTCTGTTTTCTGATTTAAGCGAGCAGAATCCCAGCGGGCTAATTGCCCAACTTTGACGACCCATCAAGATATCGTTGTTTCGACGGCGAAGTCGTCACGGTTTTGGTGCCGCGGTGTCTGCTGCATGAGCGTGGCATTCCGACGTTGCAGGGATGATTGAACGCAGGCTCAGATTACGCAAACGTCGGTGAAGCGGCTGAACGATGCTATGAGGCTGCCTGCAGCGAGAGGCTCACCGCCGGAGCGTCGCGAGGCTACTTTCCCTGGCAACGAGTGAACACGTTAAGGCGCCAGTCGGTTCCAGACATTCTAATTGGAAGCAGTGCTCCTTGAGCATCTTCGCGGCCGGTCGCCGCAGGGCTCGGATACGATGGACAAGGCCTCGATCCCGCAACGCGTGAGCCGCATCGAAGTAGTTGATCGCGGGTGAACATCGGTGATAGTCCTGAGGAAAGGGGCGGAAGTCGGTCGAGCGCTTGCTATATTCTGGCAACCAGGCTTTAATGAAGCCGTAAGCTTCGCGGATTCACTTCGAGTCCTCCATCTTTCGAGGCCAATAGCCGTGTTTTTTGTTTCCCTATGTTCTTTCGTACCAGTCGTTCTTTTCGGCCTGGCCGGGGAGAAGTCGACTGTGCGCAGGAACCCAGAAATAAATAACAAAACGCACCAGGAGCCGTGCTTGTCCGGCGGACAAGTCCGCACTTCTTTCTGCCCGGCGCTCCGCCTGACTACCACACGGTAGTGACCGCGGAAGCCGGGCCAAGCCTCCCAGGCGTCCCCACGACAGATAGACAACGGTAGCGATCCCTTGAGGGAATCGCGATGTGGTCACGCACGTGCGTGACCGCTCAATTGTGGGTCAATGTTGACTGAAGCCCAGTTGCGCTGCTCCGAGGCGTGGCGTTTTGTCGCCTACACAGCTTGCGTGGCGGGCTAACGTACGATTGGTTCAATTACGTCATGAAAACGCAAACTCAATACTTGCCCGTGCTCTTCGAGGTTGATATGGCTCGCTTTCTTGCACGTCTGCTTGACGAGACGGAGGCAGCGTATCGTCCAGCAATTCGTTCTACGAGTCCGACAGTGCGCGCGGAGTACAAGGGTTATCACCTGACAGCAAGCACCGAGAGGGCGCATGCTGACCTTTACGCTGCCAATCTTCTCGTTGAACGCCCCGGCCATCCGATCCATGCATTTCACGCACTGTACTATTTCTACGACGCGTGTCAGGCGGTGTGCTATGCGGAAGAGTGGGGAGAGTTATCGTCAGAAGTGGTGTACGGGGATGAGTCGGGGATTTGAGAAGGCGGCGGCGGTTAGCTGAGAATGTTGCTTGTCGAGAGTAACGAACCAGCGAACCGGAATCCACCACCATGAAGAAGTTTACGGAAGAAACGAACGACGGTAAAGCAGCAGCAAGCGTTGGTAGCCTTGATGAGCTGATCCAGCAAGGCGCGCGACAGATCATCCAGCAGGCGATCGAGGCAGAATTGGCAACATTGCTCGAACAGTACGGGAACGTGAAGACACTCGACGGCCGGCGCGCCGTGGTGCGCAACGGCTATCTGCCGGAGCGTGAGGTCGTCACGGCGATCGGTCCGGTCCCAGTCAAAGTGCCGAAGGTACGCGACCGCTCAGGCTCGGGCGTGAAGTTCAATTCGAACATTGTGCCGCCCTACATCCGCAAGTCACCACGGGTGTCGGCGGCGCTGCCGTGGCTCTACCTGCGCGGCGTGTCGACCGGCAACATGAGTGAGGCGCTCAGCGTGCTGCTGGGCGAGCAGGCGAAAGGGCTTTCGCCGAACGTAGTCAGCCGCCTGAAGGCGCAATGGGCCGAGGAGCACCTGTTATGGAACCGACGCGACCTAGCAGACGCGCGCTGGGTCTACTGGTGGGCTGACGGCATTCATACCGGACTGCGCAGCGACGATTCCGAGGGCCAGTGCCTGCTGGTGATCATCGGCGTGAAGCCGGACGGAACGAAGGAGCGCGTGGCGATCGCCGACGGCTATCGCGAATCGAAGGACGCGTGGCGCGACGTGTTGCTTGATCTGAAGGCGCGTGGCCTGCAAGGCGGCCCGATGCTGGCAAGCGGGGACGGTGCCATGGGGTTGTGGGCAGCATTGGCCGAAGTGTTCCCGCAGACGCGGCACCAGCGCTGCTGGTTTCACAAGACCGGCAACGTGCTCAACGCATTACCGAAATCGCAGCACAGCCGGGCCAAGGAAGGACTACAGGAAATCTGGCAAGCCGCCACGCGCGAAGACGCGCTCGCGGCCTTCAACCGTTTCGTCGACGTCTATTCGGCCAAATATCCGAAAGCCGCCGGGAAGCTCACAAACGATCGCAATGAGTTGCTGGCCTTCTACGATTTTCCCGGGGAGCACTGGCAGCACTTGCGGACCACAAACCCCATTGAATCGACGTTTGCAACCGTCCGGCATCGCACGACGCGCACGCGCAATTGTGTTTCGCGAGCGACCTTTCTCGGTCTGGCATTCAAGCTGATCGAGTCGGCCGAGCAATCGTGGCGACGCATTCGCGCACCAGAGAAGATCGCCTCGCTGCTTGAAGGAATCCCTTTCAAGGATGGCGTACCGGTGACCGACAGCACACCGGCCCAGCAACCGTTGGCCGCCTGATCATGCCTGCCGCCCGTACACCACATTTGACTTTAACTCGAGCGGGGACGACTTTGGGTGGATAGCAATGAGTAGTCTACGCTACACGCAGCGTCGGGAATCGTGCGAAACCGAATGTACGCAAATCGGCAGAACAGGTAACAGGAGGCTCGCAGAAATGCAGATCACTCCCCACTTTCAGACCGCGCCAATTTTGCGCTTTGTCGCACGGGATGTTGACGACCCGAGAGCAGCGCTTCTCTACTGGCTGGGAGTCGCTGAACCGTCGCGGGAAACGAGTTTTTTCCGAACGACGCAACGCTTCCGTCTGCTGATGCAAGTCGTGCTGCCAGATGAGCGGCCGGGCGTATTCGTGAACCGGTTTGCAATCCGCGCCGCTCTTCCAGCCGGCTCTATCAAGCGGTTAATTTTTCTGGATGATTCATGGCTTGAAGTGAGGTACAGCGGCAATTGCGACGATCTTTGCAATCTGTATCCGGCCTGGACACACACATGCCGTTAGCCAGATTCGATTCCGTTACGCCTAAGAAACCGAAAGTCGCAAACCTTCCGACTCAGCAAGGACTCGATATGCTCCAACTCATCATGGGCGGGGACTCACGCTGATCGTACGGACCACAAGCGGTATCATCTGTCTGCACTTTCTCCAGCGAGGACGGCGTTGGGTGGTGCATGGAGCGGTCAAACGGCAATGGTCCAGGCAGCGGGCGGACGGCCGCCTGGAACATCATCGGATGATTTCTATCGCAGCCCCGAAAACGGAGGGTTCACGGTCGAAACGAGATATGCGACTACGTCGTCTGACGAAATGGCTATGGCAGAAGTGTTGTGGCGAACAGGGCTGCAACAGAGCGGAAAGTGACAGTTATATATATCGTATTGTGATATATACTTTAAGTGCGCGATTGTCGTAATCGAACGTGCACGTGAAGGAGCGATGCGGCCAGGAGCGGCCAACATCGTTGCCTCGAGTGTGTGAGGACAAGGCGGTGTTGATAGCAATCGCGTGCGGCGTGACTGGATGTCTGCATGACCGACGATCGTTGCTGGAGACGTGAGGAAAAGGAAGACGCCTCGGTTTCACGGAATCACGCTCGCCGGAATGGCGGCCAATGAGATTATCCATGAAGGCATCGACAAGCTTCGAGCACGGGAAGATGCTTTAACGGACCATCTCGCAGTTGAAAATCCGGTCGAGCAGGTATCCTGACTTTCCAGTTCGTTGAAGGTCGACGCGATCGCCGTCGAGTATGACCGGTCGGGGTTCGTCGGATGAAGGGGGAGTCGTGCAGTTTTGGCCGATGGAGGCCGCTATGGACGATGTTTCTTATTGGGTTTTGTTGCTCTTCCTGACGTTACTGCTTGCGTACGCCTTGGTTTCAGCGCTCTCCGATCTAGGTCGGGACACGCTCACGGATGTTAGGCACCGGGACCGGACTGTGCCGAAGGCGGCGCTTCGCACACCACCATTGACGGCGAGTGTTCAGCGAATCCGCGAATCGTCAGATCGAGGTGGTCAATGCCGTGCCCGATCAGGCATGGACCCGAGGGTCAAACCGCGAAGGAGGCGGTGATGTCCGATCTCATTGTGCGGTTCGCCGTAGGCGCAGCAGCTTTCTCGATCGCAGTTTTACTTGTGGTTAGCCAGTATCGTCGCGAACATCTGCGGGAGCGGATAGTCGGACCAACAAACCAGCGGCATCGGTGGGACTGGATGCGCCGCCGGCGTCAAGGGCATGGGTCCGCGTTATGCCGTCGCGGGCAGGCTGCAATACTTTGGTAGCCGCGATCCGTGTCGGCTACGGGCACACTCCCCAAAGCCCGCCAGACGGAAACGGCTCTCGATCGGGCCGCCGAGGCTCGCGCGATGTGGCTCGCAGGCACGGCACCAGTTTGCCGTTCCATTGAAAATGTCATGCCGGCCGTTGCCAAGTCAACGACTGGCCGTCGCCTTGCCTTCACGCTGTCGTGCGTCGTATGGCAACCGGCGGATCGAGCGTCACACTTGCGGTCCGGCGACGATTCACACTAATTCGGGTTTATCCTGGCCGCAGGCGGCACCGACGGACCGGCGGCGCCGCTAGTCCCGACGTCGCATCACGTCCCAGAGTGTGTGAAAACTCGATTTTTGCCGCTCAGCGGGCAATTGACGGTCGGGTCGATCGCGTTTGATATAACGAGTTTGCGCCATCGAACAGTGCAAGCACAACAAAGCCCCTTGGGGCTTTAGCTTCCAGCCATCTTCATGGCCTTCATCATCGCTGCAACCCCAAGTATGTTCATGACTCGCTTCAGGTTGTAGGCCAACACCTGAAGGCTCATCTCTGTACTCACTCGCCCGAGCGTCCTGGTCAGGAAGTGTGCAGGACCCATCCAGTGTTTGAGCGTACCGAAGACATGCTCGACAGTACTTCGGCGGATGGTCATTGCATCGGGCTTCCGGTCGAGCCGACGTTGCATGGCTTCCAGTGTGTTCTCATGTTCCCATCGTCGGATGCGACGATAGTCGCTCGGTGAACATCGTTCCTTTAGATGGCAACGCGGGCAGGCACTGGTCCAGTAAACCCGCAGGTTCATGTCATGCTCGACAGTCGTGAACCGATGGATGGCTCGCTCGCCAGCAGGGCATCGATACACATCGCTTTTTGCCACGTAAATAAAGTCGGCCTTGGTGAAGAGACCTTTCTTCCGGGATGCGGAGGTGAGTGGCTTAGGAACGTACGCACTGATGTCGTTCAGATCGCACGCACGTATCTCCGGCCCGCTGAAGTAACCCCGGTCAGCAACAACCTTCAGCTTCGATCTGCCCATCGCGTCCTTCGCAGACCGCGCCATCCTGCTGAGTTGCCCGTGATCGTTTCCGACATTAGTTACCTCGTGCTCAACGATCAGGTGATGCTTCGTGTCTACGGCTGCCTGAACGTTGTAGCCCACTATGCCGGAGCCTCTTCCGCTTGCTGCCATGGATCTCGCGTCGGGATCCGTCATCGACAGTTGTTTGTCCGGTTGCTTCGCTAATTGCTTCCTGATCTGTGCGAGCTCACGCATCTGCTGGCGCAAGCGGGCGATCTTCTCGTACAGGCGAACGGTCTTCACATCGAAACCTGTTGGACTGGTCCGGTCTGCGGTTGCAATCAGGTCGAGATAGCGCTGCACGCTTTCTTCGATCTGCTGCTGACGCTTGTCGATCTTGCTAGCCGTGTAGTTCCTGTCGCGGCTGTTTGACGCCTTGAACTTGCTACCGTCGATGGCCACCATGTCACTGGATAGCAGCTTTAACCCGCGACACAATTCGACGAAACGCCGGCATACGTTGCGAATGGCCACGCCGCTGTCACGGCGAAAGTCGGCGATCGTCTTGAAGTCCGGAGCCAGACGTCCCGTTAGCCACATCAACTCGACGTTGCGCTGACATTCACGCTCAAGACGCCGGCTGGAAGGTATCCGGTTCAGATACCCGTAAATATAGATCTTCAGCATCACACCCGGATGGTAGGACGGGCGGCCCGTGATCGCAGGCGTGGTACCGTTGAAACCGAGTTCTGCAAGATCCAGTTCGTCGACGAATGCATCGATGACCCTGACCGGATTGTCCTGTCCGATGTAGTCATCGACACATTCGGGAAGTAGTGCGACCTGCTTGCGGTCATCGCCTTCAACGAATCGCTTCATGAGTCACCCGGTCTCAGTGCGTTGATTCAGTTTAGACGATCAATGCGTTTTCACACACTCTGGTCCCAGCAACGACGATGGTCCATTCGCCTCAGTAGCCGTTCCCGCAGATGTTCGCGGCGATAGTGGCCAATGACCAGTGTCGTCGCAATCGCGAGCACAAACGCCCCGACGACCACACCCATCCAGGATTCGATCATGGCGATCTCCTTTCCTTCTGCGACTTCCATTAGTGGTTCAGTGTAGGCAGTGACCAACGGTAACCGCAATACGTCATTTACCATTCTTCAACGCGTCGGCGATAATCTCCAGTTTCATCAGTAGCACCGATGCCTGTGTGACGGCTGATCTGGAAATTACCGGTGTATCCAGCAACGCGTTGATCCGGTTTCGCCAGTATTCGGGTTGCATGACAGGGATTCCAAGCCCGACGGTATTGCCACTCTGCACCAGTCGCTCAAGTTGAAGCACCATGTTCCGGATATGAAGGAGCTCATGCTGCTCAAGGTTATGCGCCATTGCCCGTTCACTCCCAACTCATTTTCGAATTTTGCATGTTGCCTATTTCTTGTGTCAGGTACTACCAAGCATTCAGCTTACCTGAAGACATCGTTGCCGCGGCGCACCCGAAAAATGCAGAATCTTGATGTTCAGGGTATTAATCGATCACAATGCCCACCGCATCGGCACGGTGATTGATTTTTTTAATTTGCAAAATTACTTATATACCCCTCTCTATCGGCCGAACATCATCAACAAAGCTGGATGACGGGTATATGCGGCGTTATACGAGCGCATCGCCAGACGCTGTCACACCAGAAGGACGATTCTCCCGAGTTACACCGGAGCGGCGTCGGCAACCCATCGCCACAAACGAACGATCGTTTGTGGCGATGAGGTCATGATTGGACGGCCACCGGATCACTGCATATGCTGGCCGCCGTTGACGGCGATGTTGGATCCGGTCACAAAACCCGCGTCGTCCGAACACAGGTAGAGAACCAGCGCCGCCACTTCTTCCGGCTTACCGAGCCGACCGGCGGGGATCTGTGGAATGACCTTCGTGTCCAGGATGTCCTTGGGCACCGCGTTCATCATCCGGGTGGCGATATACCCGGGCGAGATCGTGTTGACCGTCACGCCTTTCTTCGCAACTTCGAGCGCCAGTGCTTTCGTGAAACCATGCATGCCGGCCTTGGCGGCTGCGTAGTTGGTCTGACCGACCGCGCCTTTTGAATCATTGACGGACGAAATGTTGATGATGCGGCCCCAGCCACGTTCGACCATGCCGTCGCACAGCGGTTTAGTCATACTGAACACCGAATCCAGGTTGGTACGGATCACCGCATCCCAGTTGACCTTGTCCAGCTTCCTGAAGGTGGCATCGCGCGTAATCCCGGCGTTGTTCACCAGGATGTCGACCGCGCCGACCTCGCGCGTGATTTTTTCCGCGCAGTGCTGGCAGGAATCGTAGTCGGCCACGTCCACCGCATAAGCGTGGAATGAACGGTCGTCCGCAGCCATCCTCTCGAGCCAGTTCTCGACATCCGCATTGTTCAGCGAATGGGTGACCACCACTGTGTAACCCGCGTCATGGAGTTCGACACTGATCGCCTCGCCAATCCCGCCCATCCCGCCCGTCACCAGGGCTAGCCGTTCTGACATGGTTCAATCCTCTTCCAAAGGGTTAATAGTCAACAATGTTGGGTGGATGCCTCCGCCACGCATTACGTGTGGGCGGGGAGTCGTGAGCGACCAGTGCGCTTCGTCGTGTCGCGATGACGAAGGCGGCCGCCTGCGAATGTCTATTTCTTCGCCGTGCTCGATGCCTGCTCGACGGAACGTTGGGCCGCTTTTGATGCCGCGGTGACCGCCAGGCTGAGGTTGCTTCCGGCGACTTCGACGGCTTGCCGCGTGGTCTGATGGACCGCTTCGTACAACGTACCGGTTGCCGTGATAGCGGTCTCCCACGCGGAGATGACGGCTTCCGAACCACCGGGTGCGTTCCGCCCGACATGGTCGACCAGCGTTTGCATCTGGCAGTTGCGCGCCTTGTATTGCGCCTCGGCGACCTTCGCGAATCCGGTCTGCATCGTGGCCATAATCGCGAACACCTGGCTGCTGTATGACTGGATCTTCCCGACCGCTGGCGCCATCAGGTGGCCCGGCAGGGCGTGCCGTTCCTGCTGCGTCTTGACCGACAGCGCCTTGAGGACGTTATCCTGACTTTCGACCAGGGTCGCTCTGAATGCCTGCAGGTTCAGTTCGACCAGCTTCTGGAAGCCTTCGACCGCTGTGATGGGCAGACCGAACATCGTGTCAAGACTGGCTTTCTGCGTTGCGGCGATTTGATCCGGTGACAAAAAATTCATGATTCCACTCGTGAAATTCGATACGTCGCGTGCCGCGAGAATGGGACGAGGAGGCTAGCGCGGCGGACCGGGTTGATTGATATCGGAGAAGGTGCCTGGTCTCGTCCTGTCGAAAAGGAATGGACGTTGGCTACCTCGAAGTACTGCTGATCTGAACTGAAGGCGATGCTGATCGCGGGCAGGCGCCTGTTCAAAGCGACGAGTTGGCGCTGTAGCAGTTCGTCAAGATTCGCGTGCTCGTGCCCGATCTGATCGGGGGCATTGCGGATCAACATCAGCGTGGCGAATTCATGTGGGCTCAACATCTTCGTCTCCTGGCAAAAGATGCGGGTTGTCTGGAAAAGGTGCTGGACGACAGTCGTGTCGCGAGCAGAACCTGTCGGCAGATGACTGTTCATCGATCCAGTCTACGCATTACTAAGTGCTTTCTATGACATTACAAAGTCACACCATGCTAGTGCCGCAGGGCACTGAAAGCAACCTTTTCAAGATATCTTTTACAGTTCAATTTCATCTAATGATTAACCTTCGTTTGCCGCACACGTGATCGGGTTGGCGTTTGAATCCGGTTCGAGCGGTACCACGAACACTTGTCTCGCGGGCATGACCTTGAGCACACACCGCTCTTGTTTGAGCTTTCCGTGTTAATCATCGCGGGTACGCGCGTCGTCGCGCAACTGTCGCTCGGCGAACGGGAGGCATCCGTGCCTTTCCGGAGAGACGAAATATTCCGGGATCGTTTGCGATCCGTTGCCGCCTTCTGAGGAACCGGCGGGTGTGAAGGTACTTGTCGGCACAGTCATGCAGCCAAAGGCCGTTTATGTGCGGTGTGGGAGTCCATCGTAACGGCGGTATGGCGCCGCAGATTGAGCGTGAGAGCGTCGATTGGTGTCCCGTCTCCCGTGCGCGACTGACCTGTGGGTTACGTTGGGTCCACGCAGCCGGGCGACCATTCTGTGAAGCAGGATGCGGCGTCGCAGAATGTGGCCGGTTGTAGTCAACTGCTCATTTATGAGGCTGCCGCACAACCGGCCGAACTGCAGGTTCGTGGTTGAGCAGTCGCGTCAACGCGCCTCGTTTTGCGACGAGGTCGGCCAGCGTATAGTTGTCGAGCACTTCAAAATACGCGCGCAATGCGTCGCCAAGCACGCCTCGCAGCCCGCACGCGGCGGTGATCACACACGCGTTGGCTTCCGCATTGAAGCATTCGACCATGTGAAAGTCTGGTTCCATCGTACGGACCACCTCACCGACATTGATCGTCGTCGCAGGGCGCCCCAGACAAAGTCCGCCTGCGCGGCCTCGCGATGTGCTGAGATAACCGGCGCGCCCCAATGCGTGGACGATCTTCATCAGGTGGTTGCGCGGAATGCCAAATGCGTCGGAGATTTCCTGAATTGTGACGAGTTCGTCACTGCGCACCGCAGCGTAGATCAACACTCGTAAGCTGTAATCGGTGAAGTCGGTAAGTCGCATAGGGATCCAATAAGGTACATCAAGATTATATCTTTTCGACACGTAGCGTTAGAAACCCGCATCCAGGCGGCTTTGTTCGGAAGGGGTGTTGTGGGTGCGTTGCGGCTGCGATATAAGCAAGGCTTCAGAGAAGAATTGGATTCAAGCGGATGCCATACAAAGCCAGACTCCAGGAAGGCGCGGAGCGCAAACGCAAGAAGCCGACCTATCGGGTGACGAACAGCCATGAATACAATCAGAGCCTGAAAAAGCGCGGCATGATCAGTTTGTATTTCCCTGGCGGCGATCTGAAAGCGCAGTTCATCAATGCGAGGCCTTACACCCAAGGGATCCCGGGACGCGAGCCGACTTATACGGCCGGTTATATCGAGCTGATCTACACGTTCTACCGGTTGTTCGGCTGGGGCATGCGGCAGATCACCGGCTACATGGCAGACTATTGGGCTACCCGAGGGCTGGACATTGCGGTGCCCAGCTTGGCCACCTGTGCGACCAGTTTGCCGCGCTGGAGGTGAGCGTCGAGCAGCACTGCGGGCAACTGGCGAGACGGCTAGCTGACGGCGAAGCTGTGAGCGTGATTGTCGACAGCACGGGACTGAGCTTCGGTCGCGCCAGTGAGTGGTACGAACAGAAGTACGGCCAAAGAGCCACGCGTACGCCGTGGCGCAAGATGCACCTGGCGATCGATGCGGACATGAACATTCACGCAATCAGCATCACGACCACGGAAGTGTCGGACAGCGAAGGCATGGATGCTGTGCTGCCGGCTGATGTACCGGTGGACCGGGTGATTGCCGACGGCGCGTACTACAGCATCGAGCGCACGGAGGCTTTCTCACTCGCAGGAGTGACGCCCGTCATTCCACCTCCGGCTCATGCCGTGGTGCACGGCATGGAGGATACGCGCTGGCATGACCAGATCGTCGGATTCATTCAGGACAAGGGCATTTATGCGTTCCACAAGAAATACGGCTATGGCCTGCGCTCGCTGGTCGAAGCGCAGATCTCGCGCATCAAGCGATGCATTGGCGCCACCCTGCTGACGCAGAAAATTGCGTCACAGCACAGCGAAGGCGTCATCATCGCCAACCTTGTGAACCTGTGGAATTCATTTGGTAGGCCTGTTTGCCTCAAAAATGCATAGTTGCGCCCGCAGCAAGGAAACCCCGTCTCTTCCGAACAAAGCCCATGCGACGCGCCTCTCTTTGGCCAATGCCGAAAGGCGCAACCCTCCAGAGCGTTTCGTCACTGCATAAGCTGCCCTTAAGGAGAGGCTGCTAATTTTCGTGCAGACAGGGCGCGGTAGCGGAATTCTGCTTCTGACGTTCGAGACGCCTGCATGTCAGGATGTTCCATTTTTTTCGACCACGCAGGAGGGCGCCTCAGCCGAGGAGTGAACATGTCGGACAAGCATATTTCGAGAAAATTTGATGTCGACCTCAAACTGCTCTCAAGCCGGTTGCTCGAAATGGGCGGCCTTGTGGAGTCGCAGATTGCGCTCGCAATGGACGCAATGAACACGTTCGATTTGGCACTTGTCGAGCAGGTCCTCGAGGGCGAACGTCGGCTCAATGCGATGGAAATAGAAATCGACGAAGAAGTTTGCAACATCATCGCTCGTCGACAGCCCGCCGCACGTGACCTGCGACTCCTGATGGCCACGTCGAAGTGCATCACCAACCTTGAGCGTGCAGGTGACGAGGCCCGGAAGATTGCGAAGCGGACGCGCCGCATTGCCACGGAAGCCAACGCACGTAGTATCAACATCGCTGAAATCAAGGTTTCCGGCGAAATGGCCTTACATATCCTTCGCAGAGCGCTGGATGCATTTGCGCGGATGGATACCGTTGCAGCAGCACAGATAATCAGGGACGACGAAGCCATCGACAATGAGTTTCGAGCCTTCATGCGCAAGCTCGTGACCTACATGATGGAAGACCCTGGGACAATCTCGACTGGACTGGACTACCTGTTTATCGCGAAGGCCATCGAGCGGATTGGTGACCACGCGACCAATATCGCCGAGTCGGTTGTCTATGTGGTTAGCGGCACCGATGTTCGCCATGTACCTCGGGACCAGTTTTGATACGGCACGTCTGGCAACTGAGGCCTGGCAAGGCGTCAACCACTGGGGCGTGCTGCACAACCCGGAAGTGCTGCGTGTTGTGGCCCGCCTGCTTGCTGAACCCCGCCACGGCGCTTTGCGGACGTTCATAGATACCTGCGTCGCCAAGTCTTCTAGATGTCGGAGGCAAAGCACTCGGACCGCTGCGGACATCAGTCTCGCCTCCACACCGCGCAGTCTGAAGAGCCGTGAGCAGCAGGCCGATGAGTGGTTTGCCCTCGCAGAACAACTGATAGCCACCGACGCTCTCGGCGCAGAGCAGGGATGCCGGAAGGCAGGCGACGGGCTTGGTAAAGGGCAGCAGCGCATCGTCCGGGAAAGTGTTGTGGCGCATGGCAGCATGCCCAGGTTTGGTGTACGCGCTGTATTGCGGGTTCGGAGCGAGCCCGAGCGCGGGCATCGTGCGTGCTAACAAACGCTTAGGTGCGGCTGTCATGGTTTGTCAGAGTGCGCGCATAACTCGCCGTCGCCCTTTGCTAGTCTTTGACTGGGGGGGAGCCTGCCATGTACGCAAACCGGTTGAGTACGCGGGCGCTACCATAGTGCCTGTGGCGTCGCTATCGGTTCGCGGATATGCCGCGACGGCTATTGTTACGAATGGAGTCGGCAAACAGCGCGCCTATGGACCGCTGAAACATTTCACTACCGAGAAAGCCGCGTGCGAATACGCCGTTTCTTACGCGAAATCCCGGCTTGGCCGCCGATGGAGACGGAAGGAAAAATGACAGATCGCGACGGCATTGCCTGCTGAGACTATGCACGGTCGGCGGACCATGAACAACGCACGGGGAAATCGGTCGAAACGGCCCAAGGATAACACCGTGACTGCCGGTACTCACGCATGGCGTGCGAGGAGCGGGCCCGCACACGCTTTCCTTCGGAGGTTGCCTCGGCTCTTTGCTGCTCTTTTCTTGGTCGCTGCGGCGCACAGCATCCACGGTTTCCATATGATTCACGGAACTCTTCCCAAGCGGCGGAGCGTCCCCAACGTTACCTGGAAGGAAGCTGAACCTTCCACCGCAACCGCCATCCGGTTACACAAAAGCGGTTCTAGCGGCCCCGGAATCTGAGAGACCTGTCGTCGTTCTGCGCATAAGTCGTCGGCGCGGCGGCGGAGTGGTCCATTTTGCGAAGCGCCGTGGCCGCGCTTATGTCGGCAAACGAGAGGCGCCTCGCAGCTCAAGCTATGTGCTCTACCGCACACAACTCGGCAGAGCGTAGGTTATCTGAAATGCGCCGCACCTATGCTGCGCTTTCTGGCGAGCACACAGGAGGCAATATGTCATCGAAGCCCGCACTTATTCTTGTCATGCGCCATGCGGAGAAACCGGTCGATCCGATTGATCCCAACCTTTCGGAGGCTGGATACGCGCGCGCAGAGGAGTTGGCTCCCTACATACCGGAAAAATTCGGTCCACCGGATTTTATATTCGCAGCGGCGATTTCGAAGAACAGTGCGCGGCCGTATGAAACGGTTGAGCCTTTGGCGAGAAAGATTGGAAAGCCGATTGATGCTACCTTCGCGGATCAGGATTACAGCGCTCTCGCACAAACCCTTTTTACTGCGCCGCAATATGCGGACAAGAAGGTGCTCGTCTGCTGGCACCACGGGAATATTCCGTCGCTGTTGCGGATGCTCGGCTGCAAGGCCGGCGACTATCCGGATCCGTGGGATCACACGGTGTTCAACCTCATTTTAGAAGTTCAATTCCCTGATGCTTCTGCCACGGTCGAACAGGTTGAAGAGCCCTTCTAGGCAAGCTTGCGTCGTGACGTAGCTTCGCAACACACCGATCCGAGTCGGGAGTGCGGCGGAAGAGTAAGCAAGTCCATATTGGCCCGATACCGACAGGACGGCTTCGGCATGCTCGCTGACGAACAGTCGTTGGAGAAGCTTCGGTTGACGCTAAAGTGGCCGAGCATAACTTAATGAGTTTCGAACAGGGCGATACGCGTTGTCCGGTTGCAAACGGGTTGCTACTTGACCGTCTTTGGTTCGCGCAGCGCTGAAACTCATCTTCGGCACTACGCATTTGTCACTGAAGACAGGAGGTTCTCATGGAAATCTGCATAACTATCGGCGGGATACGGCACTGTTACGAAGTCCCGATCGTCGAACTACCGATTCCCATCCATAAGCCGGGTCCAGGGCCCGTCAATTACCCGTGGCTTATTCGCGACGCGGTCATACTTGCCGCTAGTCTGCGACGGAGAAGATTGCGGACGCCAACGTTCGTGAAAAACTCGCTGGAGGACTTGGAGAGGCTCTGAAGGCGATACAGGACCGCGCAGGCTCTCATATCAGCATACAACCTTAAGTTTCTGGAAGGAGTGAGTCCGGGCAGACTGCCGAAGGGAGCGCGCTTCGTCGATTCCAACGATCATAGCGCTCCTCAAACATGCCGGTCTTCAGTTGCGGTCTACGACGTCTTGCGTCGAACGAGGCGCTGCCCGATTTTTCGCTACAGGAGCTCTCAGACTTCGAGGTCACGAGAAGCCAGTGGTAGCTTCTTGGCAGGGGTGCCTATGACGTCCGTTTCGCGAAGTCTCACACCGATGCGCGACGGCACGCGCCTCAAGTTGATTCCTCCCAAGCCAGAAATCGGATTTAGGTCGCCTACGTGTGGTCCGCCAGTTCTAACGCGAGACGGGCATGATTGAACACGAGCGCGCGTCGCCGTCTTACAGAAGGAATCCTCGTCCTTTCCGTACGATGCGCGGCAGCCTCAGGCTGAGGGGCCGGGAGGCCGTCAACTGAGCAGTTACCGATGACGATTCAATTGGCGCCGAGCGTAGTCGTTTTACGGATTGAAGTTGTTTCGTTCCGCCTTGTTCGAATCCGGAACGAAACCCAATGACTCCGCGCATCTGACCATAGTCTGTTTGAGTCTGCTGTGACGGAATACTGGCACCGCCCATCACACTTTGATGGATCAGCCGTCATGGAACCGAAATCGGTTATCGAGAATGCCGCCGCCCCGCATCGACGACATCAGGTTTGTATCTTCGGCGCCGGTCCAGCCGGGTTGGCTGCAAGCGCGCGACTTCTCGACTGTGGACGTGACGTGATTGTCTTCGAACGGGCGCCGCCGTTCAAGCCGTGGGGTGGCGAGTCGTTTACCGGTGCCATCCGCGCGCCACTCAAGACGCTCAGCATGTGGGACGTGTTCAGACACGCTGGGCACGTCGAAGGCCATGAGCGCCAATGGGCATGGGGCGGTGAGCCGCAGGTTGAGAGTGCGGTATTCGAACCCCACGGCGCGCTGTGGCATGTGGACCGCGATCGCTTCGACGATGACCTCCGGCTTGCTGTTCGTCGGCGTGGCGGCTTGTTCCACAAGTATCGCAGACTGGATTCGGTCACGAAGCTTGCGGGCAAATGGCAAATCAAACTTGATGACCAGTACGAATGCACTGCGGGCTTTATTGTGGATGCAACTGGACGCACGCGGGCCCTCGCCCGTAGACTCGACGCACGTGTCGTGTCCCATGATCGCCTCATCGCCCTGACTGCAGCCGTGCCACGAGACGAGAGCGACGTTGCCATCCGCTCAATGCTTGTTGCCTCGACACCCTTCGGCTGGTGGTACACGTCTCCGACGCCGAAAGGACACGTCGCCGCGTTGCTAACAGATCCTGATCTCGCCGCTCCGGACGTCCGTCATCGGCTGCGCCCCGTACCTGCGAATAGCGTATTCACGTATGTCCGGCCTGGAGAAGGCTGGACGCCGGTGGGTGATGCCTGTGCGTCGCACGATCCGCTGTGCGGCTGGGGTGTTTGTCGGGCGCTGGAAAACGGAATTCTTCTGGCCGACGCGATTGATGCGTGGCTTTCCAGCGGAAAGTCTTCTCCTCTTACTGAATTTCACCAACATTGCGAAGGGCAATACAACGCGTATCTGAAAGGACTTGCCGACCACTACGCGATGGAACAGCGTTGGCCGTTGGCGACCTTTTGGAAACGTCGGCGTCAATTCGCGTCCACATGAGAGAACGCCATGGCAACCCTGCAGAAAGTTCAAATATTTCCCGCGATTGGCATCGCCCGTATTGGCAACAGTTCAGAGTGGTATCTGGGACCGGAGCTTCCCTTCCCAGCGGAGCCTGGCGCGCCTCCCGGCGACACGTACAAGGACGCAGCCTGTCGCATAAAAAAGCAGGCGCAGCGTTTTCGGTTGTGGGGGTTCTTTTCTGACGGAACAGGGCGTGAACTCACGCTTGCCGATGGCGACATTACGTGGACAGTCCATCTCGTCAACGCAAAGCCGTCGCTCAATAGCGAAGGCATCATCGATGGCGGCGTGCAGACGCTTGACGGAGCCGGCGCTACCGCAACTTTCACGGGATCCTTTGCTGCCGTTCAGGTACCTCTGGGCGACGCCGAAACCGATGGTGAGGGTCGCCTCATCGTACGAGGCGGCTATGGAAAGAGCGAGAATCCAACCGACCCTTCTTCACAACCTAATTTTCCCACCACGCCCGGCTGGTATGACGACGTCTCTGACGGGCCGATCACCGCGCAGATCAAGTTCGGCGGCACAACCTTTACAGCCGTCAATGGCGCTTGGGTAATTTGCCCGCCTCCACGGTACGCGCCGACAAGCTATTCGATCACGACGCTGTATGACACGCTACGCCAATTGGCAATTACTCAAGGCCAGTTGCCGGCACCGGGCCAACCCTCGTTCGCGAACGATGTCTATCCAATCCTCAAGCGCGCGCTGGATATGCGCTTCGTAACGGCGTTCGCATTTGGCACTGGCGACCACGATACGCTTACAGTGTTCGCGCCTCCTGGTGGCGCAGGCGACACGCTCGCAAACAGGCAAGCGGTCTACGCGAAGCTCCGACCGGGAGGTGACATGCCGCTGCTCAATGACGGAGGTGGGACCACGTCGCAGTTGCGCGACTTCCAGCATGGATTCATCCAGCAATGGAGCGAGGGCCAGGTGACGCCCGATTGGCCGCCTGTCGCACCGACTGACATTGACCCGGACGGACTTACGCGAGCTGCGCTAGAGAATTGCGTCGGCGCGGCGTTTTTTCCAGGCATCGAGGCTGGAGGCATATCGAACACACTGCAGATCACGGCTCTGAAGTTTGCGGAACCGTTCAGGCTTGATCCATCGCAGGTGCAGCCCGGCGATGTCACGAAGGGCATGGCGAGACCGTGGCAAGGCGACTTCATGTTGTGCAGCGGTCCTGAGTCTGATGCACAGAATGACCAGGCTTCGTGGTGGCCAGCCGCGCGACCTATCGGAATCTACCCCTATGACGACCCGACCAACAAGCGCCTATGGACGCTTGGGGTCGCTTCCAGCATGTCGGACATGGTCGCTAACTGGCACCAGCTCGGATTCATTGTCGACAACGGGTCGGGTAAACGGGTCGAGACAGAAAAGACCAATGTCTGCAAGGGTTGCTTCTTCATCAATAACCGTCCCGAAATCAGCAAGGATGAAGCGCAGGCGCTCATTACCGCTGGTCAGCACATCGAGGACGCGTTCTATGTCGTGGTGCAGGGACTGGCTCCGTCCGATCTGTCGATCACGACGCCCAACCCGAGTTCCGCGCAGCTCGCCGCGTGGTCGGCACAAGTTGCTAATCCGGTCGCAGGGACGATGACGATTAGCCCCTTCGACATGGATCTCGAGAACAGCAGCGACCTCAATCAGGTCCAGCGGATCACCTTCGGCTATAACGTGGCATTTGCCAGCACGGCCGCATTTACCGCCGAGGATGTGCCGGTGACACTGACCGCCTCGATTCACGGGCTGTCGACCACGACGATCGTCGATTTGACGACGCGTCAGCACCCGTACATGGTGGCTGGTGCGACGACCTGGCTGAGTGCGGATACACGAGTGTTCAAGCTGCAACCCAACGGAAAGTTCGCCCATCAAACGTTGCAAAATGATCCGAACGCTTTCATCAAGGCGGTCATTGACAGTCTGCGCGGATCCCAGCAGGCCGGCTCATGGTTCGATAATCTGCCAGCAGACGAGGCGGGCGCACAGCTCGAATGGTCGCAGACCCTGAACGGTCAGCCTGTATTCAACTTCGCCATCTGCAGGGTCAGATATCGGTCTGCCCTGAATCCTGCGCCCGACGTGCGGGTTTTCTTCAGGCTCTTCCCGGCCATGACAACCAGTACCGACTTCCAGTCGGCAACAACGTACAGAACGGGAGGACAACCTGGTACCAAGATTCCGTTGCTGGGAATCGTAGGCGGCGAGGTCGCGACGATCCCATTTTTTGCAGAAGCGCGTCGGCCTGCAGGCGACAATCTGAACCTGCAACCGGACCCAAAGAATGTCGACACGCTGAAGGCCAATGCTGGGGGCAACGAAACCTACAGCTACTTCGGATGCTGGTTAGACATCAATCAGCCCGGAGACAAGCGCTTCCCTATTCATCCTGCGCCGGAAAATGGCGGCCCGTTCACCGGTCCCGATCCGCTGCAGTCAATTGCCGATTTGATTCGTGGCACGCACCAGTGTCTGGTCGCCGAGATCAATTTCGATCTTGATCCCATTGCCATCGGGGCCACGACGGCGTCGTCGGACAAGCTTGCGCAGCGCAATCTATCGATTGACCATTCCGACAATCCAGGGGCGGCCGACACCCATCGAGTGCAGCATAGCTTCTCGATCAGGCCGACGACCATGACTCCGGCGCCGAAACAGGGTCCGGACGAGCTGATGATCCATTGGGGCACGGCGCCTCTTGGTACGGCGGCAACACTTTATTTGCCGGGCGTTAGTGCAGCCGAGATTATGCGTCTCGCCGACCGCCTATACACGCGTAACAGATTAAAGGCAGTCGGTGAGAACAGCATCCAGCTAGATGTAACAGGAGGGGTGAGTTATATCCCCGTGCCGACCGGAGGTGCCGACCTCGCTGGCCTTCTGACTCTTGACCTTCCAGAGACGGTGCGCAAAGGGCAGGTGTTCCGCGTCATCGTGGATCAGGTTATCGATTCGCCACCCGCTCGGCCACGGCGCGGCGCAGTTGATGTGCCACCGGCCGCGCCCAACGAACGTTTTGCCACTGCTGGGTTGAGCAGTGGGAGCGGCCAGCCATCGCAGGCCACGGAGGCGATCATCGTCAGACCTCGCGATGCGAGACATATCGTCGGAACGTTCCAGTTCTCCGTGCTGGTGCAGACTCGTGATGAGATTCTGCCGATCGTCGAGCGCACACTGGGCAACCTGCATCGTGTTATCGGAACAATCCCACACGAGAATCGCTGGTACCCTGTTATGAAGCGCTACCTGGCCCAGGTCGCGGGGCGGGTCAAGGCGCTTGGCGGCGGTGGAGAACGTGGGCCAGGCGGGGACGATGACGAACACCGGCACAGGCACGAGGGTCACGGACCGTGCGAGCCGGAGCATCCAGATGGTCGCCGGCATTTTGAAGGGAAGATTGCGGGCATCCGTTTTGACGGTTTCGGGGACTTTGAGGGATTCTGGCTCCAGACAAAGGACGGGCTGCGGGAGTTTTCAACACGGCAGCATGAAATGCTCACGATCGCCAACAAGGCTTGGAGAGAGCACATTTCAGTGATGGTGGTCGTCGAAGCTCGAGAGCCCAAAGAACCGATTTCATTCATATTGCTTAGAGTGCCGGACAATTGACATCATCTTCGTCCTTCCCGCGCCAGGCGCTGCAGCCGAAGTCTAAGGGCGGGGAGGTGGACGTCAAATGTGGTCTAGCACACGTATTCGGCAACATTGAAGGATATTTGAAATGTGCATCTCCTACGCTGATGACCTGTGCGACAGTGTCGCCGGGCTGCGATTTGCAGTTGACGGCAGTCGATAACCCCCTGGTTGGGCGTCTTCGAACGCGCCATCGATAACCAGAATTAGAGATACCGAGAGAGGGCCAAGTCTATGAACTCCGTGGGGTTAAATCTCTGTGAGAGTACAGTCTCGGTTTCTGCGGCAATGGTGTAATTCCGGAAGTCTTTGCGGAACCGCCATGGAATTCCGGAGCGCGAACACGTCAATCTCTTCGAAACTGGCAGATTGGAGCGCGGCTCACTTGAACGACGCCGAACAAAACTGCCGTACATCGGTTGTGGTTTGCAAATCGAGCGGGCGGATGGTAGGACGTTGAGAATGTTGTCTCCTTTGCACTAGAAGCAAACGCCTGAGAAGACAGGGTTGCTGCAGAGACTCGTCTTAAGGGGTGGAGCTTTAAGGTGGGACTATGGATTCCCTTGAGTTAAAGTCAAATGTGGTGTACGGGCGGCAGGCATGATCAGGCGGCCAACGGTTGCTGGGCCGGTGTGCTGTCGGTCACCGGTACGCCATCCTTGAAAGGGATTCCTTCAAGCAGCGAGGCGATCTTCTCTGGTGCGCGAATGCGTCGCCACGATTGCTCGGCCGACTCGATCAGCTTGAATGCCAGACCGAGAAAGGTCGCTCGCGAAACACAATTGCGCGTGCGCGTCGTGCGATGCCGGACGGTTGCAAACGTCGATTCAATGGGGTTTGTGGTCCGCAAGTGCTGCCAGTGCTCCCCGGGAAAATCGTAGAAGGCCAGCAACTCATTGCGATCGTTTGTGAGCTTCCCGGCGGCTTTCGGATATTTGGCCGAATAGACGTCGACGAAACGGTTGAAGGCCGCGAGCGCGTCTTCGCGCGTGGCGGCTTGCCAGATTTCCTGTAGTCCTTCCTTGGCCCGGCTGTGCTGCGATTTCGGTAATGCGTTGAGCACGTTGCCGGTCTTGTGAAACCAGCAGCGCTGGTGCCGCGTCTGCGGGAACACTTCGGCCAATGCTGCCCACAACCCCATGGCACCGTCCCCGCTTGCCAGCATCGGGCCGCCTTGCAGGCCACGCGCCTTCAGATCAAGCAACACGTCGCGCCACGCGTCCTTCGATTCGCGATAGCCGTCGGCGATCGCCACGCGCTCCTTCGTTCCGTCCGGCTTCACGCCGATGATCACCAGCAGGCACTGGCCCTCGGAATCGTCGCTGCGCAGTCCGGTATGAATGCCGTCAGCCCACCAGTAGACCCAGCGCGCGTCTGCTAGGTCGCGTCGGTTCCATAACAGGTGCTCCTCGGCCCATTGCGCCTTCAGGCGGCTGACTACGTTCGGCGAAAGCCCTTTCGCCTGCTCGCCCAGCAGCACGCTGAGCGCCTCACTCATGTTGCCGGTCGACACGCCGCGCAGGTAGAGCCACGGCAGCGCCGCCGACACCCGTGGTGACTTGCGGATGTAGGGCGGCACAATGTTCGAATTGAACTTCACGCCCGAGCCTGAGCGGTCGCGTACCTTCGGCACTTTGACTGGGACCGGACCGATCGCCGTGACGACCTCACGCTCCGGCAGATAGCCGTTGCGCACCACGGCGCGCCGGCCGTCGAGTGTCTTCACGTTCCCGTACTGTTCGAGCAATGTTGCCAATTCTGCCTCGATCGCCTGCTGGATGATCTGTCGCGCGCCTTGCTGGATCAGCTCATCCCCCGGCGTCAGACTAGTTGTCGTGTCTTCTCTTTCTTATAGACTTGGTCCGGGGGCGGTAAAATCAGGGTGAATGAAAGCCTACTCAGCAGAAAGAAAGGAAGCGCTGGTGCGTCGCATGATGCCGCCGGAAAACGCGGCGGTCTCGGCGCTTGCCAGAGAAACGGGGATTACGGAACAGACGTTGTACACGTGGCGCCGAAAGGCCAAAGGACAAGGAATCGCAGTGCCGGGCGATGGGAAGAATCCCGAAGGATGGTCTTCGGAAGACAAGTTTGCAGTAGTGCTGGAAACCGCCCCGCTCAACGCAGCGGAGCTGGCCGAGTATTGCCGGCGCAAAGGTCTTTATCCCGAACAGATCGCGGCGTGGCGGGCTGCTTGCCAGGCGGCCAACGCGAATGCCACCGAGCAGGCACGCGAGCAGCGCCATCAGTCGAAAGACGACAAGCAGCGCATCCGGCAGCTCGAGAAGGAATTGCAGCGCAAGGAGAAGGCGCTGGCAGAAGCGGCTGCACTGCTGATTCTGAGAAAAAAAGTCCAGGCGATCTGGGGAGACAAAGAGGACGATTAATCAACGTCCTGGATCGCCTGCTATGTATATCGTTGATTCGCGAGGCAGCGCAGTCGGGCTGCCGGTTGGAGAAGGCTTGCGAGGAGCTGGGCGTGAGTGTGCGCACATTCCAGCGCTGGGTGCGTGAGGGCGACGCGGTGCGCGCTGATGGCCGCACGACGACCGAGCGAGCGCCGCCGTCCAATCGACTGAGTGAGGCCGAACGGCACGGCAGTTGTCAACGTAGTTGTCGTGTCACTTCATGCAAACTGCTTTAGTTCTACCTGCTGCGTGCGCTCCGGATTGAGCCAGACTTCATCATTCAATTTCCAATCACGCGTCGATCGGGACCAACGCCGTGGGTTGCGCTCCCTGGCTTCTGCATAAACGGCTTCACGTTGCGCGAGCACTGCGGCGGCTACGCCGTTGTGGCGCTGCGCCGGCGTGACGAATTTCAGGCCGCTGTGTTTGTGCTCATGGTTGTACCAACGCACGAACTGCTGCGTCCAGGCCCGCGCTTCATCAATGCTGCCGAACGGTCTGCGCGGATAGTCTGGCCGGTACTTGCAGGTGCGGAACAGCGACTCCGCGAACGGGTTATCGTTACTCACACGCGGCCGACTGAAAGAGGCGACGACCCCCAGGTTTTCCAGGGTGGCGAGCATCGTCGCGCCCTTCATTGCGCTGCCGTTATCCGAGTGCAGCACCAGGGGGCGCCCTGCCAGGCCCTCCGCCAGACTGGCACGCCGCATCAGCAACGCGGCCAGTTCCGCCGATTCCGCCTCATGCACTTCGTGACCGACTATCTTGCGGCTGAACACGTCCAGCATCATGTACCAGTAGTAATACTGGCCCTTGACCGCCGCCGGCATCCACGTGATGTCCCACGACCAGACCTGGTTCGAACCAGTGGCACAATGGCTGGTCACCACGCGGGCCGAGGGCTTGCGCGCACGGCCGCGGTGATGCTGCTGCGAAGCGCTGCGCAGCACGCGGTAAAAGCTCGACTCCGACGCGAGATATACGCCGCGGTCGGCGAGGCTCGGCACGATCTGACTGGGCGGCAGGCTGGCAAACTCCGCACTATTGGCGACCTGCAGAATCTGCTGCCGTTCGGCCTCACTCAGTCGATTGGACGGCGGCGCTCGCTCGGTCGTCGTGCGGCCATCAGCGCGCACCGCGTCGCCCTCACGCACCCAGCGCTGGAATGTGCGCACACTCACGCCCAGCTCCTCGCAAGCCTTCTCCAACCGGCAGCCCGACTGCGCTGCCTCGCGAATCAACGATATACATAGCAGGCGATCCAGGACGTTGATTAATCGTCCTCTTTGTCTCCCCAGATCGCCTGGACTTTTTTTCTCAGAATCAGCAGTGCAGCCGCTTCTGCCAGCGCCTTCTCCTTGCGCTGCAGTTCCTTCTCGAGCTGCCGGATGCGCTGCTTGTCGTCTTTCGACTGATGGCGCTGCTCGCGTGCCTGCTCGGTGGCATTCGCGTTGGCCGCCTGGCAAGCAGCCCGCCACGCCGCGATCTGTTCGGGATAAAGACCTTTGCGCCGGCAATACTCGGCCAGCTCCGCTGCGTTGAGCGGGGCGGTTTCCAGCACTACTGCAAACTTGTCTTCCGAAGACCATCCTTCGGGATTCTTCCCATCGCCCGGCACTGCGATTCCTTGTCCTTTGGCCTTTCGGCGCCACGTGTACAACGTCTGTTCCGTAATCCCCGTTTCTCTGGCAAGCGCCGAGACCGCCGCGTTTTCCGGCGGCATCATGCGACGCACCAGCGCTTCCTTTCTTTCTGCTGAGTAGGCTTTCATTCACCCTGATTTTACCGCCCCCGGACCAAGTCTATAAGAAAGAGAAGACACGACAACTAGTCTGACGCCGGGGGGGCAGCAGATTCTGCAGGTCGCCAATAGTGCGGAGTTTGCCAGCCTGCCGCCCAGTCAGATCGTGCCGAGCCTCGCCGACCGCGGCGTATATCTCGCGTCGGAGTCGAGCTTTTACCGCGTGCTGCGCAGCGCTTCGCAGCAGCATCACCGCGGCCGTGCGCGCAAGCCCTCGGCCCGCGTGGTGACCAGCCATTGTGCCACTGGTTCGAACCAGGTCTGGTCGTGGGACATCACGTGGATGCCGGCGGCGGTCAAGGGCCAGTATTACTACTGGTACATGATGCTGGACGTGTTCAGCCGCAAGATAGTCGGTCACGAAGTGCATGAGGCGGAATCGGCGGAACTGGCCGCGTTGCTGATGCGGCGTGCCAGTCTGGCGGAGGGCCTGGCAGGGCGCCCCCTGGTGCTGCACTCGGATAACGGCAGCGCAATGAAGGGCGCGACGATGCTCGCCACCCTGGAAAACCTGGGGGTCGTCGCCTCTTTCAGTCGGCCGCGTGTGAGTAACGATAACCCGTTCGCGGAGTCGCTGTTCCGCACCTGCAAGTACCGGCCAGACTATCCGCGCAGACCGTTCGGCAGCATTGATGAAGCGCGGGCCTGGACGCAGCAGTTCGTGCGTTGGTACAACCATGAGCACAAACACAGCGGCCTGAAATTCGTCACGCCGGCGCAGCGCCACAACGGCGTAGCCGCCGCAGTGCTCGCGCAACGTGAAGCCGTTTATGCAGAAGCCAGGGAGCGCAACCCACGGCGTTGGTCCCGATCGACGCGTGATTGGAAATTGAATGATGAAGTCTGGCTCAATCCGGAGCGCACGCAGCAGGTAGAACTAAAGCAGTTTGCATGAAGTGACACGACAACTACGTTGACAACTGCCGTCATCAAGGCTACCAACGCTTGCTGCTGCTTTACCGTCGTTCGTTTCTTCCGTAAACTTCTTCATGGTGGTGGATTCCGGTTCGCTGGTTCGTTACTCTCGACAAGCAACATTCTCAGCTAACCGCCGCCGCCTTCTCAAATCCCCGACTCATCCCCGTACACCACTTCTGACGATAACTCGATTCCCTTTGCGGTGGAGTTACTCATGAGCGATACTGAAACGACCGATAGAGAAACGTTGAACAGCAGTGAATCGTCGGCGGATGATTCAAGTGAGTCCTCGAGGTCGAAAAAAACACAAGAAGCTCGTGACGATGAGTACGACGTGCGTCTCACGAACGATCTGGAGCGACTCCTACGATACGCATCCACTGCAAAAGACATCGATGTACCCAAAGATATCCTTGAGGAAGCTACGAAGGCATTGCAGGTTGCGAAGTCTAGTATCAGCGAAAGAAACACATTAGACCAGGAGGCTGAACTTGCTCTGTTCAAGTCGATAGACTCGCTTAGCCCAAAAGTCTATCCGGCAACAGCAGTTTCACTAGAAATTGCTGAAGTGATGGAAATTGGTTCATCGCTCGGTACACCGAGACAGCAAGAGATACGAACGCGAGTAAAAAATCTCATTGGTGCCTGGAATCGGTCTGCCTTCGTAGCATTGGGTTTTGTGTTTGTTCTGGCGGCCTTAAAAGCCGCCGTTCCCCCCGCGATCCAGACTGTAAAGTTAACTGTAAACGAAAGCTTAACTATTTCAAACATTGTAGCGGCTGCACTGAGCGTCGCTAATCCGATGATTCTGGGGTTCTTGGGTGCATGTGCATTTATATTAAGAAGAATCCTGCAGGGACTTGCAAATCAAACGTTCGTCCTTCGAGAAGGAAGTACATACCTCTTAAGAGCAATTCTTGGAATCATCCTTGGGTATATGGTGCCACTCATTTATGCAACCGTGAACAATAAGACGATTGACGCGATTGGCCTACTAGGCTCTTTGGCCATTCCTTTTTTGGCGGGATATGCCGTGGAGGCTATGTTCGCTGCTTTGGATACAATCGTGCTTACTATAAGAGACGCTGTGAGTCGCGAGTCGTCGACCAGCAATAAAGGGCCTCTTTTGAATTTGGAGTGGGTGGGTTTGGCGGGTCAAGGGCGGGCGTGAGCCCGGCGCAGCGAACCCTTGAGGCGCAGTCACCCAGTAAGATGAGTCTTGGGTGATTGCGGCAGAATGCGGGAATCACCCATGTAAAGCCAATCAGCTATGACGAATCAATTGTTCGAATCCGCCCTCGGTATCACGGCTCCTTGGTATGTCCGAAGTGTTGACTTCGATGCTGCTCAGCGGCACCTCAACATCGCCGTTGACTTTGTTGCAGGCAGCCGGTTTGGCTATGCTGGAGTGGCCGGCGAGAATCCCGTGCACGACACGCAAATCAAGCGCCTGCGGCATCTGAATTTCTTCCAGCACGAGTGCTTCCTCGAAGTGCGGGTGCCCAGGGTGCGCCTGCCCGATGGTTCAGTGCGTTTGGTTGAGCCAGATTGGGTGGGCCAGCTCAGCGGCTTCACATTGCTGTTCGAAGCGCTCGTGCTGATGCTCGCGCAGCAGATGCCGTTCGCCGCCGTTGCACGCGCGGTCAATCTGTCGTGGCATCGAGTACATGCCATCTGTTCGCGGTATGTGGAGCTCGCACTCGCGGCGGCCGACCTGTCGGGTGTGACGGCGCTGGCGATTGACGAAACCTCGTACCGTCGCGGTCATGAGTATCTGACGCTGGTCGCCGACATGCAGGCGCGGCGGGTCGCGTTCGTCACCACAGGCAAGGATGCCAGCACGATAGAGCGCTTTGCCACGTATCTGGGCGAGCATGGCGGCTCGCCCGGGCAAGTAAGCTCGGTCAGCATCGACATGTCGCCAGCTTTCATCAAGGGCGTCAATGAACATCTCCCCGAAGCGCGAGTTACCTTTGACAAGTTCCACGTCGTCGCTCACGCGTCCAAGGCGCTCGACGCAGTACGTCGCCAGCAGCAGAAACTCGACCCTCAGCTTAAAGGCATGCGTTGGACGTTGCTGAAGGACGCCGACAAACTGAACCTCGCGCAACTCACCGACCTTGAAGCGTTGGTCAGTCAGTACACGACCAATCGCACCGCGCGAGCCTGGCTTTACCGGGAACAATTGCGCGACATTCTCGAGCGCAAACAAATCAATGTCGTCTCCGAGATGCTGCACCAGTGGTGCACGAACGTCATGCGCTCCAAGGTCGAGCCCATGAAGGATGTCGTCAGCCTGATTCGCAGACATTTCGATGGAATCGTTGCCTGGACCCAGACCCGTCAGACCAACGGTTTCATCGAGGCCATCAACGGCCTGTTTCAGGCAGCAAAGCGCAAGGCTCGTGGATATGCACGCTTTGAAACCATGCGCACGGTCTTGTTTCTCATTGCTGGAAAACTTAACTTCGCCGCGTTCAACGCGCATGCCCGCTGAGCCGCATTACCCACTGAGTTTTCAAAAGAGCCAATAAAGGTAAGTAGCAAATATGCGGATCTGACTTCTCAGGGATAATGCCACAGGCATTCCTGGCAGAGGCGTCCGGTGGTGGAGTAGTGGACGAGCCGGTAGCATTCGTTGACCGCCAGTGATGAACAAGGTGATTCTTCGGCAGCGTGCCCAGGCTACCTCGATGCGCTTCATGTCTCATGGCAGAATGAGGCGTGGCACGCTACCGCCAACTTACAACAGGACAGCCTGCTGCAAAAGTTCCAGAGCCTTCAATTCGTCCAGTCGACCGATGCGTGCTTTGCCTGCCAACGTCTTGAGCAATGCTTCCGCTATCGGTTCGATACCGCGAAGGTTGTCCAGGCTGGTCACGGAAGGGAAGGAGGTCGGCACCGCGCTTCGCTGCGGTATTGCTGCGGCTGGGAGCGATGGCAGGGCCGCCGGTGTGGCTGCCGCAACGTCGCCATCACTTTCTTCAGTCGAGCGACCGGCCGGCTGGTCGCGGGCATCACTTACATGATCGTTCGGGCTGACGCCAATTGTCTCTTTCTCTCCCGCGACATCCTCCGAAAGGGGTAAGAAGCTTTCCGCATCGGCGGGGACGCGCGCGTGGGTGCGCCGCATTTGCGCCTTCGCATCCGCATTTTTGCCTGGGACCTCATCGTTCGTTGCAGCCGCGAGCGACTCGTGTTGTTCAACGGATGCACGCCCGCGCGAAGCCGGCGCAAGCAAACGCGACACCGACTCGGGGATCTCGGCTTCGGAGCGCCGCGTGTCCAGCCAGCCAGTTGGCAAACCAAGTCGCTCTGTGAAACGGTTTGCTCCGACACTGTCCAGACGTTTCTTGCCATATAGCCGATGGGCCATATTGGAACCGCTCATCGCCATGACTACACCAAGCCTTGCTTTCGATCCCTTGCGAGCCGTGAGGACGTGGAGGTTAGCGCGTCGAATGTTTTCTACCACGGCGCTGTCGTCTAATGCCAGCGGTTGCTGCTGGGTCGTTTCATGAGGAATCCTGGTTTTCGCAGACGAACCTTTCCGCAGCGCATGGGGCTTAGGCGGCTCGGCCTTCTCGCTTGGACTATTCCTTTCGGCCCTGGGTGACCCGCCAGTTGCTTTCTTTGGCATTTGCGCTTCCTCGAGCAGACTATCTTTAAGAAATGGTTGTTGGTCGCCGGTCAACGCGCGAGCTGGTTCAGGCATTTCAGGCAGTACTTCTGATTCGTTTGTTCGGAGGACGTCGAGCGGCGACTTCAGGCGGGCGATCGTTTCGGCCGCGAGCGCAGGATTGAGCTGGTCGAAGAAGCCATGCGGCAGCCCAAGCGTCGTTTCCATATGAAAGGCGGTCTCGGGCGTGAACCTTTCGCCCTTCATCAGTTCAGCCACGCGCGTCATGTTCGATTCAAGGCCTAACGCGATGTTCTCTGCGCCTACCGCATCGACCAGAAACTGAAACGATCGTGTTTTGAAAATCGAGGCAGTCTGGGCGGAGTCTCGAGGAGGCGCCTTTACGTACGGTTGTCCCTGCCGGTTGGACGGAGATTTTTTTCCGTGGCGAGGGTGGCGCTGGCCGCTGTCCCGAGAACCCGCATATCGTCCTCGGGCTTGACTCATAAAGTAGGGCTCCCTGCAATCATTGGTGTTCTGACTTCCTGATTATAGACGAGGCGATGTTGGCGTCTGATGCGTCAGCAGTTCAATGGAGGGCACATGTACGCCTGGGCGGGACTCGCCCAGCGCGGCAGTTGGTCAGCGTTCGCATATTCCGCTTGCGATCCGTTCAAGTTTAGCCTGTGAAGCAGCACGTAATCTCGCGTTCCGCCGATAACGCGAAACGTCCGGATATCGGACAGGCGATCGAAGTTCGATCCGCCGGCTGCTGCGGAAAGGGAGGACGGAGCAGGCCGACAAGGCGGGGGAGACGACGTTCTACGCGCGTGAAATGGCCGGACGGCGGGCACGGCCGCTCCTATCCACTCCAACGTCTGGGCGGTTGACCGTTCAATACTGGACGGGCACTATTGCACCGGCTGCGACGGCTCGTGTGTAGGAACCGCGAGGTCGTGCAAGCCGGAAGTCGGATGCAACTTTGGAGAATGCATGCTTCGATTCCTTGGAGCGGGGGCAATTCTGCTAACGCTCACTTCGTCGGTACTGGCGGGTGAACGCTATATCGAAGTTTGGAACCCACCGGAAGCGCGTGGTGGAATGCAGCACGCCGCGCCGTTGCATAGACGATCAATGCACCGTCCCGCTTCGCCGCACGCGGTCCGCTTCCACGCTCGACGGCGCGCTGCGCCGTTGCCGAAAGCGATAGCAAGCCACAGCAAAACGGGAGACGAGCTGCGAACAATCGAACCTGACGTGACGGATATTCCACGGCCGATAACACCAGAGGGAAATGTTCTGCGTGTTGGCTCCCGTCAAGCTCACGTTCAGGTAGCGCGGTAAGAGAATCTGAGAGTCACCTCGACAATCGGAAAAAGCACAGGCGAATAGCGGACGACTGCGCGCCGGCATATCGCAACGGTGTGCAGACGCTAGTCGAACGACGGGTCGGCGGGCTTGCCCTCGAACTTCGCACGATAACCCGAAACCGGGTTTCATTTGAAGTGTTGGGAGACATAAGTGTTCATGAGAAGCGGATTTCAAACTCGGAGCCGTAGCCGCCGAGCAACGTTTCGATCTCGGCATCGATGGTGTCTTTAGTCCAGGTGACGAAGCGACGCCAGTGGTATTTGGCATGCTTCAAGAGGATTTCGATGAGATTGAGTTCGGGACTGTAGGGCGGCAGATAGAACAGCACCATGCGATGCTCAAGAGACCACCGGTCGATGATTTCCTGATCAATGTTGTGATGAATCGAGGCGTTGTCGAGGACGATCACTGCGTCCGCCCTTATGACCGACCAGCAGACCGCACAGGCCATTGTCGTGCCACGCGTGGATCCAGTTGTACACCGACTTGTTGCGCACTTCGAGCTCAAGCGCAGTCTCATGTACCCGTCCGGCCGCTGTCGAGCAGCAACAGTGCCAATCCTCGGGTACGGAAGTCGTGATGAGGATGCTTGCGCGACAGCTGTTGCAAGGTCTTCTTCTCCGGTTCGCTCAGTTCAACAACGTATTTCATCGGCAGGTCGTCGGGTTCGGTTACCCATCAGACTTGATATCGTGAAATTCGTTTACTCGAAACACTTAGCCGGTCGCTACGACGATCAGGGCAGCAGCTTCTCGGAGTACGCCCTCGATCGCCAGCGCGGTCCTGCTTTTGACGGCCGAAATCGTTAGCGTCACTTTGATGTTGTCGGCGCTCGTCGTCAGGCTTTGGCGTTGCTTCGTTGACTGGTTGAAGGTCCAGACGACGGAGCCGAGCGACCGCAGGATCCCCTCCAGCTGGTCGACGCTTCGCGGGATACGTCTCGACCTGCCATCTTTTCCTTCAGAGGCCTCGGTACGCTGGAGGATCACGGCGACACCGCGTTCCTGCAGTGCTATCCACCTTCGGGCGAAGCTATTTCGAAAGTTTGATCGGCCGTGACGGTGCGTCAGTCCGCCGCTGCAACCGTGGTAGCTCCGCGCATCTCAGCGAACCGTGCAGCCCGCACCGACCCTCGCCGACCATTGAACCCGGTGGAAACAAACGCGTTTGCTGACGGCGAACCAGGATTCCAGGCTGGAACCGCTTCCGCTCTCCTCGGAGATTTTGTCTCTCGATTGAATGAGACCGAAGTACAGGATGGGCGTGACGCGCAAAAAAATGCCTCATTCAACAAAGAAAGCCGATCGCGCGGCCGATAGAGCGTCCCCGCTGACAGGTTTAACGCGGCCGACGCGTGCGGCCCCGTTCATCATTAATCTCCAGAGGCGTCAGCCGCGGGCGGCGCCACTCGGAGCCGGTCGTCGAGCAGTCGCTCGAAATCCGGGTGCTGGGCGAACGGCGTCTCGGTTCGCGCCACGCCGTCCCTCAATTCTGGCAAGGCGCGCGAGGAGATAGCTACTGCAGTGTGGCCCCGGTGGCGTCGCGACGGGTACACGAACCCATCTGGCCGCATAGCGCCGTCGACAGACTGCATCGCGACATCCATGTAGTACCCAAACCACTGGCACCAGTCATAGTCAGGGCTCGAAAGGTCGTCGTAAACGCCGAGACGACTCGAAGCGGAACCATTGAGATTCCAGAACCGGAGCGGCCGCGGAAAGCGCAGTTCAGCAATGATGCCGTGTTGTACCGCGAACGGGTCCATGTAGAACGTTCCTGGTTGTGTCACGTCGTTTTTGCAAAACTGCGCCTCCCAGATCGCGGTTTCGGCGACGTGCGCCGCGTACAACCACCAGAACGGCATTTCGATGCCGTCAGAAAATAGTTCAGGCGGCGGTCCGAAGCGATACGCTCGCGCCACGCTCATCGGCAGGACACTCTCAGGTAGATACGCAGCGCGGTACAGCTGCGCCTCACCGCCGACCGCGAAAGGCTCGTTGGTGAGGCACTCCTTCAATTGCACTGCCGACGGCAAGCGCTCGCGCAGGTACGACGGCGGTTCGACGGTTGGCTTTTTGTTGTCGCTCATTCGATAGCCGTTCAAGCGGCCATGCTCGCTCCCGGCCCGTTGATCAACGCAAGAACCTTGCGCTGACGCTCGTTCGCGGGCAGTTGCAAGAGCCTTTGCTGACTTGGATACAGGGACGCGCGTGTCTCGAACGGGATACCAGCCAATACCTCTGCTGGCGCCAGTTCGTTCAGCGCGTCCTGCGCCGTAACCAGAAAAGCATGGACCTCGGTTCTCAACCCCCCCCGAAGGGCGAGAAGCACAGGCGGCAACAGTTCAGGCACCGGGCCAGCGAATTGCCACGCAGGAAATTCACGACCGTTACTCTGGCCTGACGGCACGACGCAATAGAACTTGTTCGCTTCGACATAGCGATACAGGCTCGCGAGCGACATGCGCACCTTGCGCTGCTCGATCACCTCCGAAGGCTTCAGGTTGACAACAGGTAACGAGGAGGAGCGGGCTTCAGATCTGCCGACGTCACCGGACGCCAGAATGGTCGCGAAGCGCTGTTCCAGGATATGTCGCAGCAAGTCACGGATCGAGCTGTCCGCAAGCTCTGGGACCTTCACCCGCAACGTCCCTTCGATATCAGAAGCAAACGACTCGGCGACATCCCGAACCAGCTGTCGCGCATCGCCCGCGTAATTGCCGGTAAGCGCAGCACGGATCTTGAGAGCTGACGCTTCGTTTTGTTCTTTCGTTACCTGTGTCATGAAAGCCTCCTTCAGGCAATTTGCGGCGGGGCGCCCAATGGGGTGATCCGCTTCGCGATCGCTTTCGCACTACCAGTTTCCGGCTTACCAAACAAGATCTCGGGCCGATGCGTCGGAAGCGCACGCCCACGAACTTCCCCCAGCCACCGACGGAGGACAGCGGCGCGCAAGACGGAAGCGTCGCGGCTCCATGCCGTCCGGCACTCGCCTCGTTGAGTTCGAATGATTCGAACTCGAATATGTCATCGACGTATCGAACGAGGCCCGCTTGCGATATCCCGTCGACCAGAATGACCCTGTTGACTGCGCCCCGGTCCCTGACTTCGCGATACCTGCCGGTCGGCCTATCTTGCGGTAGGCACGGGCCTCCGATAGAGTTACCGCAGTGATCTCATCGCCCCGGTCCAACATTCGGAGCCTCTTCACTCAATCGATATTCAGCATACACCATGTTTTCTCATTTATCGCAATTTTCTTATTCGTCGCAACGCAGCTCGCATTTCCCCGAGCTCTAGCCCCTGCGACACCGTCCGCCTTGAAAATCCCCCTGAACTTGTATATATATACAGTATGGATGCATATACAGTTCTGGAGGCCGTCATGGAACATCTGGTGCGTGTACAGAATGAACGGGACCGTCGCGCGCTGACGTGGCTGCGCGGGCACGTCGGCGACGCGGCGATCGTGGCGGCGGCGCAGCGGTACGCCGGGCCGGCGAAACCGTACCTGTCGGCCGTGTGCCGGATGCTTGGCGTGACGGTGCCGCGGTTCACCGCACCGCGCCGGCATGTTGCGAGTGCAACGGCCGAGCAGTCGCTGGCGACGATCCGGCAGATCCTGGCGTCACGAAGCGGCCAGCGGCCGCCGAAGCCCGTGACGGTGCCGCGTGGCTGAAAAGTCCCCCGCGCGCCCGCGCAGTGACTATGATATATAGGTGGCCCGTGCTAGCGACACGTGACTGCAAAACGGGGCAAGGCGGGGCTGGCGGGAGACTGGCCGCCCGTCCTTGCTCCGCCAGAACCGGGTCCGCGAAGGTGCGGGCCATTTTTTTGCGCTGGTGTAGCCCGTTCAACTCCCTTATCCATCAGTTACCTTATTGGATAAAACGCGAAACAGTTTTATGCAAACCGGGCACGCTGGCGTTACAGACCGTTAGGATTACTGGGTTTGACATAAAAGAAAGATCCGTTTTACTGGTATGTTTGGACCGGTTGCGTCGACGCGGGGCTGACTGCGTACGGATGCACTAGATGTAGTCGCCGGGCGCTGGCGCTGCAACCGCCAGGTCTCGCAGCTCTCTGGCGTGCACTGACGCAGTTCGGCCAATGAAAGCTGAATTTCTGCGAAAATCGGCTCGGGCCATTGATCACAGGATGATTTTCAGTTCTGGCGCCCGCGGCGAAATTCTGGGCATCAAACGTCATCGGCCAGGTCTCTGATCTCGAGCCTGAATTGCCAGTCTTCAAAGGCAGCGAGCATACGCCCGAAGTCGTCCCAGCCGATTTCCCTGCCATCCACGACAACTACAGGAATGTCGCCGGGCCTGCCGGATCGGACGAAATAAGTGCCCGCACGGTTTGGTCACGGATCTGAAACTGGTTGCCATGGATTGCGAGGTCCTTGACTGCCAATACGCGCCTCATTTTTTCCACGAGGCGGCCAAGCAAAGTCAGCACGTCATCTTCCGGTTTGCCGATGATCCGGAATTCATAACCTGCGGGGAACCCGTCCTGAATCTCGAAGGCATCAAGGACGATCATGGTGCCCAGCAGACGCATCTGGAAATGGAACTGATGTGCCTCGCTGGCGCAATCTGTCATCCGGATGGGCTCGAGTTGCACGTTTTCGAAGTGGGTCACGCCGTTGCGCTTCGCGACTTCGGCATTAAAACACCGGGTGCAGAGCAGGCGGTAACCTGCTTCGACAGAGCCATAGTGAATTGCATCGTACGCAACAGTGGGCTGCGCGCACTGTTCGCATAGGTCTTGGCTCATTTGGCTATCCGTGCTCCGGCAGACGGTTCTCCGGACGCGGGGGTGGGGATGAACGCGATGCAGTTTACCAGGTTGGCTGCGGCCAGCATCACGTACCTGTCACTGTCTTCCGGGTCGATACGTTCAAGCCAGTCCGCCGTCCGCGCCCCTATGCATGCCAGCAGATTCTGCTCAGGGTGATTTCGCAGGTATTGCTGCATCAAACGATCCCGCTGCATCGGGCTCAGGTCTTCGCCCAGCCTGACGGTGGTCACGTAGACCCGCTGCTGCAATTCCTGATCGTCTTCTGTGATCGGCGGCCACGCCCGGCCGGACGCCTTCATCGCCTGAAAGCAGAGAAGCAGAAGCTCGATGGCGAACTCCGTCTTTTCCATCGAGACACCGAGCTTCGGAAGGACGAGAACGGAGCCCAGCATATGAGGCTGGGCAAGGAATAATTCGTCGGTCAAGGCCTCTTTCTGTGAGAGGTTCATAGCCTCTACGGCTCTCATGGCCCGTGCCATTGCGTCCAGCGAAATGCGGGTCACTCGGTTTTTCTCCTGTTAGGGGTCCCCTTGATCAACCTGCAAGAATCCGGTTCGGAGGATCTAGGCCTGGTGCGGGTTTGCCTTGCGGCCCCAAATAAATGTTGCGTTAAATCAATAGCTTGCTGTCTACCCCCGGAACGACGCACGTTCTCGCAGTTGCACGCGTCTAACGGAGTTGCAGCGGAGCAGCGCGTGATCTTGCCGTCACCTCTGTCAGCGCGTTCGAGAAGCCGCGACCTGCCGTCTTGACACCTCAGGCCCGTCGACTGGAGGCAGAGGCGGCCATATCACTCAGACTCGGAAGGATGCGCCACGCGTAGCGTGCCACCGGAAAATTGAATGTTCCGCGGAGATTGATCCCTTCTAAATAAGTCGGCGCGATCCGCCTTAACTGCTCGGCGTCAAGCGGTTGGCCTCTGGTCGCTTCGAGACCCTCAAGCGTCTGTTGCATGTGGGTGGTGTTCCAAGCCATCAAAATGTTGGACAGCAAGGTGAGCGCCGAAGAAACAGCAGAGAGCGATTCGGGACGTCGTGCAAGTTCGACTGGAATTTTGCCGACGTGAATCGCGCGTTGAACATTGTGGACGGCTTCTCCTCGATTCAAGACATGTTGCAGCTCCGATCGAAAAGCGACGTTGGTGAAATAGTCGATCAAAAAAATGGTTCTGAAAAGACGGCCAATGTGAACGCCGCCGTCATACACGGCCTGCCCCCTCGCTGATGAGCCGAAGCGGGTGAGAGCGTCGATTGCTGTGCATTTCCCTGAGCGGATGGAGGCTGCGATCCTCACCAGCTCGTCCCAGACATCAGCGATCGCCTGCAATTTGACATCGCAGTCAGTGATCGCGGAGAACTGTAGCGGCACATCGTAGTTTCGGGGGACGTGAAGGCGCCTGTCTCGCAGATGGGCTAGACGCGGGCACAGATCGAAGCCCAACACCCGGGCCAGGCCCATCGCGAAATCGGTATACCCGTGCGTGTCGACTGCGATTTGCGCAATGTCTTTGGCCGCAGTCTGTCGGACGACGCCTTCGATCGCAGCACCCGCCTGCCGCTCATTCAACACGATGGGTTGGTCATAGAAGGTTCCCCAACGATCGAGCACGTGTGTGTACATCCCGATCGATGCCGTACGGCGCCGCGGATCAGCGCGAGCTTGCCAGACCGTGCGCGTAGTTTCGAGCGACATCATGTCAGAAGAGGCGAGATCCGCACGGCCCCAATGTGCCGCAATGGGGTGTTCGTGCATGTACTCAAGCACAGCGTCGGCAGCTTTCCGAAGCATCCGCTCGTCTTCAAGCCGCTTCATCATCTGGCGAATGGCGGCCGGCGACACTTCCGGGACCATTCTTGAAATCTCCGCTGCTGACAGCGAGGTCCCATGCGCCAACACCGCGGAATACACCATCAGCAACTCAATCCGTGACCTGGGCTCGCGTCCCAACAGGACCCAGCTGAAACGTGTCGCACTGTCGATCTCGAGAATAATCTCTGGTAACTGGCCCGGCGGATGAGTTTCGAAGATCGCCCGCCGCAGCTGGTCAGCCTCAGCGTCGGCGGGCTGCGCCTCAAGTGGATGCAGATGCACAGCCGTGTCTACACGTACCAAGCCGCTGGAGACTGCTTCGTCGAGTAGTTCGATCCGCTGATCGAGTTGCTCGATGATTGGTCGAAGAAAATCCTGCGGATTCTGCGGCAGCTCAAGGTGCCCATACAGATTGTTGCGCTTCGCTTGCCACTCATCGGGCGGGATCAGCATGTGTGTCTGGCTTCGGAACGAGAAGCTGTGCTCAATAAAAATGGTTCCGTTGCGCAGGGCGACGCGCAGAGCGAAGAGGGTGGCCCACTCAAATGCGATCATCGCCTTGAAGCGGTCATATCCATCGATCGCTTCGCGCCACGCGCGTCCCAATCGAATGTTGAGGCGGTCGGGAAGAAGGGAGGCATGTCGCCGGTAGAGCCCCCTTAGCAGTATGATTGCATCGATCACAGGGTGCCTGTCTTCGGCATCGAACGGCAATTGTGCTGCGCGACATTCAGGATGAGAACAGCGCGTCAATCAGGATGAGAAGAGTGGCGTGGCGGCAGCGGGAACGGGCGTAGCCCGGAACCGCTGCCGCCACGCCGCGCCGGGAGGCTCCCGTCAGTGGAGAGCTTTGTCGGTGGTCGCGGTGGATCGGGTATGAACGAGCCTTCCATGCCAGGGGAGGCCGCGGTGCCCGGACGACACGTCAACGACCACCAGATGAGGCTTTATATGAAGCACAGACTCAAGGAAGGGCCGCCCAAGGCGGCTGCGCGCGCCGGGTTTAGCGTCGCCACTGCCTACCGCATTGAAGAGGATCCACAATTACCATCGCAGAAGAAGGCGCCGCGCGAGCGCCGACGCGCGGATCCGCTTGCCGAGATATTTGACACGGAGATAGTTCCATTGCTGACGTCCGCTCCGGGCATCCGGCCGGTTGCGGTACTGGAAGAGATGCTTCGGCGCCATCCGCATCTGTCGCGCGGCGTGCGCCGGACGCTGGAGCGACGCATCCGCGTCTGGCGCGCACTCCATGGCGAGGAACGTGAGGTCATGTTCCGTCAGGTGCACGAACCCGGTCGCCTCGGGCTATCCGACTTTACCGAGATGCAAGCCCTGGGCGTCACCGTGGCCGGTATTGCGCTGGACCATCGCCTGTATCACTTTCGCCTGGCCTGCTCGGGCTTTGAGCACGCTCATGTCATTCTCGGCGGCGAGAGCTATGTCGCGCTCGCCGAAGGGCTTCAGAAATGGTATGGACGCCGCCCACCAGGCGGATAGCCGGGAGGTCGCCGGAATGAGCAGAGACAAGGAAGGTGGACCCGCACAGACCGGCGGGCGAAAAAATCCAGGTTGGAGGATCATCCACACGTTCCTACGTAAACCGGAGGGCCGATCATGAAACTTACGCCAGTTGGTATCGACATCGCGAAAAACGTCCTTCAGGTACACCACGTGGACGAAGAGACCGGAGAAATCGTCAACAAGCCGATCAAACGGGCGAAGTTTCTCGCCTACTTTGCGAATCGCGCACCATGCCTGATCGGCATGGAAGCGTCTGGCGGTGCGCAGCACTGGGCAAGGCAGCTCATCAAGATGGGGCATCAAGTCAAGCTGATGCCAGGGCAATACGTGAAGGCCTTCAACATACGCAACAAGAGCGATCCCGCCGACGCCCGGGCGATCTGGCTCGCGGTACAGCAACCGGGCAAGCCGGTCGCGGTCAAGACCGAGATGCAGCAAGCGATGCTGGCGCTGCACCGGATGCGTGAGCAGCTGGTCAAATTCCGCACGATGCAGATCAACTCACTACGCGGACTGCTCACCGAATACGGCGAAGTCATGGGCAAGGGGCGGCTCGCCCTGGACAGGGCAATACCGGACGTGCTGGCCCGGGTCGCCGACCGCCTGCCGGCCGTGCTAATCGACACGCTGCGTGAGCAGTGGAACGGGCTAAGCGTACTGGACGGGCAGATCGCCGCGATCGAGCGACGGATGCGCGAATGGAAAAAGGAAGACAAGGACGTCAAGGCCATCGCCGAGATTCCTGGCGTCGGCCTGCTGACCGCGACAGCCGCCGTCGCGACGATCGGCGACCCTAAGATGTTCCGCTCCGGGCGCGAGTTTGCTGCCTGCATCGGACTGGTGCCTAAGCAGGTGGGATCCGGCGGGAAGCTTATGTTGCTGGGCATCAGCAAGCGGGGCGATACCTATCTTCGCACGCTCCTTATTCACGGCGCCCGCAGTGTTATCAGCAGTCCAAAACAGCATGATCCATGGATCGAGCAGATGAAGAAGCGGCGACCACTGAATGTCGTGATCGTCGCACTCGCGAACAAGATGGCCCGCACCATCTGGGCCGTCCTGGCCCACAGCCGCTCCTATCAGGGGGGATACGTGAGCGCCAAGCCGGCATAAATGAGCACGAGCAAATTCCAAACGTAGGTGAAGTCAACTTTGTAGTCGGAGGATGGAACGTCAAAAGGTTGCGCAGGTACTTGAGAGTGATGGCAAAACAGGTCGGACCGGGACTCGCCAAACCTGGAGAGCGCGAAGAGCCTTGAGCTCGGTGCAGAAATGAGGCGCGAGTCAGCTGAATCCATAGGGGCCCGCAGCGAAAACACCCGCTGCAACAAGGCCGGATATAAACCCGCAGCCGTTCCTGTCACGTCAGACCCCTCGAAGTCCCTTTGCAAACGGGCGGCGTCCATATAAACGCGCTCTGGGCGCTCGGCGGAGCACCGCTCGAGCATCGCAGCGATAGCCTGTCGGCCGCGTTTCGCAATCTGGATCGCGATGCGCGTGACGATCTGACCACGCGTTACGAAGCGCTATGTGCTCACTACGGTATGCAGCCCACGCGCAACAACCGCGGAATCGCCCACGAGAACGGCGCCATCGAAAGTCCACACGGCCACCTCAAGAGCGCAATCCGTGACGCGTTGCTGCTACGCGGTAGCGCGGAGTTTGCCGACCTCGCGGCCTATCGCTGCTTCATCGACGAGATCGTCAGCCGCATCAACGCGCGCAATGGCAAACGTATCCAGGCCGAAGGTGTCTTCCTTCAGTTTCTGCCCGATACCCGCACCAGCGACTACGAGGAAACGCGTGTGTACGTCACCTCCACGGGCGGCTTCGTATTGCGCAAGGTCTTCTATACCGTCCCGTCGCGGCTGATCGGTCACCGGATACGGGTACGGCTGTATGACGATCGGCTGGAACTGTTCCTGGGCGGCACGGCCCTGATGACACTGCGGCGCGGCCGCCCGGGCGCTAACGGCAAGCACGGCCATGTTATCGACTACCGGCACGTCATCCACGCGCTGCGCCGCAAGCCAATGGCGCTGCTGAACCTCGTGTACCGCGACCAGCTCTTCCCGCGTGAGGCCTATCGGTTGATCTTCGATCGCCTATGCGAGCAACTGTCTCCGCGCGCGGCGTGCAAGACCATGGTCGAACTGCTGAGCCTCGCCCACGAGCGCACCTGCGAGGCGCAACTGGCCCGCGCGCTAGGGCAGTATCTGACAGATGGGCAACTGCCCGATCTGGACGAACTGCGTTCACGTTTCGCGCCGGATCCAGCGACTGTGCCGCAAGTGCACGTGCGACTGGCTTCGTTGCGCGACTACGAGGCCCTGCTTGACCGCGACATGGAGACGACAGCATGAGCAACGATTTCGACGCCACGCGCCTGTCGCTACTGCTCAACGATTTGCGGCTACCCGCCGTCAAGCAGATCTGGCCGGGCTTCGCCGAGCGCTCCGACAAGGAAGGCTGGCCCGCGGCGCGTCTGCTCATGGCGCTGGCCGAACACGAGATTGCCGAACGCGATAGACGTCGTATCGAACGCCATCTCAAGGAAGCCAGGCTATTACCGGGCAAAACGCTGGAGAACTTCGATTTCGACGCCGTGCCCATGGTGTCGAGAGCACAGGTCTCTGCGCTGTGCGCCGGCGACGGATGGCTGCGCAACGGCGCCAATCTGATCCTCATGGGACCGCCAGGCGGCGGCAAGTCGCACTTATCGTCGGCCATCGGCCTGAGTCTGCTGGAGAAGGGCTGGAAGGTCCTGTTCAGCCGCACTACCGATCTCGTGCAACGATTACAGGTCGCGCGCCGCGAACTGGCTCTCGAATCTGCTATCAACCGGCTGGATCGCTTCGATCTGGTCATCCTGGACGATTTTGCATACGTCAGCAAGGATCAGGCGGAGACATCAGTGTTGTTCGAGCTGATCAGCGCCAGGTATGAGCACCGTTCGCTTCTCCTGACCGCAAACCAGCCCTTTGGCGAGTGGAACAAGGTCTTCCCCGACCCGGCCATGACGGTGGCCGCCGTCGACCGGCTGGTCCATCACTCGACCATCTTCGAACTCAACGTCGAAAGCTACCGACGGCGCACCGCTCTGCAGCGCAAGCAGCAAGGACCAGGACGCCCGGCCAGCTTCGCCACACCGAAGAATGTCGACGTGGCGCCGCACCAGGAGGATCAGTGATGACCAGCGACCCGCAATTCAAGACCGACACGCGTGACGATGAGGAACCCGCGACGCCCATCCAACGTAGCGCCGCCCAACGACAACGCGCGTACCGTCTGCGGCGCAAGCGTACTGTTATTGATGCCATCGGCGAGGAAGCCTCGGCGTCACGCGTGACGCTGTTGACTCTGCTCGGCTACGAGTTGGCGGCATTGGACGACGGCACCACTCCGGCAACCCTGATCGAGGCCAGACGTAACTCGCTCAAACGCATCCTGGCCACCATCGTCACGCGTTACGGCATCGACTTGACCGACTGACGCGCAACGCTTGCCAGCGTCAATCAACCGCGTCATCATCAACCTCGCCGCGACATTCTCATCTTGTTTGTCGCGCGTCTCTCATCCAGATCGTCGCGCCACAGGCAATTGCACGATACGCATCAGCAGATTGCGTGGGTAGTGCTTTTTCCGAAGCAGACACTGTCGGATCTGGCTGCGGCGGCTGGGTGCGTGTGGCGCCAGGATCTGATCTGCCAGAACGCAAAGCTGCGTTCTCAATTCCTCACGTGAGAGCGATTCGTCATTCGCCAGTGTCTTGACGGCGAGTGCGAACTCGTAGAGTTGATCTGCAGCTTTGACACGCGCGGCGTCGACCTCCCGAGACGCGTCGTTAGCAACTTTAAAAACCCATCTGCGAAGCATCGTAAGCACTTGATCGGTTGATGTACAAAGCGCGTAGCGCATAAAACAAGCTGCTTCGAGCCTGCGATTTTGCGGCGCGATCCGTTTGCTGACTGACGGTGGTCGACCAGCACAGCGACGTGCGTAATGGCGCACAACTGCATCGTTGCAGTCGACAGGCCAAGAAAGGGCAACACCATGCATTGTGAGCAGATTGATCTTGTCGAGCACTTCACTCATCTGGTGGGTCGAGCCGCGTAGGGGGACCGCCCACAACCAGCTCTGCAGGCTTCTACGGTCTCCGTGCGGTTGGGCCAGAAGGCGCGCCCAGCTGTCCAGTCTGTCCGTGCCAAGCGTCCGCTCGAGCGCGGCGTGCAGCGAGCCCTCGATATCACGTACTGCCTGAACGATAAGCTGCCTCAGCATACGATCGGACGGTATCACGATGCGGTGCTCGTAGAACCAGCGCTTAAGGTCGCTTGTTAGCTGGCCACTTTCCGGGCGGCCAGCGAGCTGTTCCTTCAACCAGCGAATCACATAGCGACGTTGATGCTCTGCGATTGACTGAAAATGGATAATGGTCTGGGCAAAGCCCTGATGATCAGACAATGTTTTGAAATTGCCGTCGTAGATCGAGCGAAGCGTCCCGACATCCGGCGGCTGCACATCAAGTTGGTGACCGAGATGCCGCCAGAGCGCCGTCGGAATCTGCCGGTACGAGTCAAGCGGCCGGCCTGTCATGCGCAGGAAACCGACGTGCAGTGCGATGGCCAGCCGAAAAAGATCGGTGCGCCGCGAATCAATCTGGCCGCGTTCGCACTTAGAGAAGGTGAAAAACGTGTTGAGCTCGAACTCGCTGAGCTCGCGCGGTACCTGTCGGATCCCGAGATAAGCCAATCGCCAATGATCCATCAGGGCGCTCCGCATCAATGATGAGAGCGACCTAGAGTAGCGACGCAAAATCCGCTTCGCCACGGTACAAATCTGGATGTCGTGTTGGTACTGCAGTGACTATAGATAGTGCCGGAACAGGCGAATTTTGTCTGGATCGCTCCATCCATTCGAATTTATTGCGATGGGCCCGACCGTGTTTTCTGATTTCGATGCATAGTCTGGCTGCCATCGTCTCGGAACGCCATGATGGAGCAGGGAACCAGCGCGGGGCTAAATTTCCCCTCGCTTTGTAGCGCCACGATTGACAGGGACGCCACTCTGGTGACAGATCGGCGGCGTCACGCGGCAGTCAGCGACCGGCCATCTACGGACACCCGTCAAAGTCAGATGAGAGACTTTTGATTGGCCTATGCGCTTCCGATAACGGACATCCGTAGGAGATTCCCGAAGCAGGTCGGCTGCCCGCCCGGCAGGCCCTCGCTGGCCGCACCCAGCGTCCGGAAGACTTTCTCAAGGCTCATGCCTCGAAGGGTCGTGAGTAGCACCGTTCCTGTCGACTTCTTTTGGAAGGCGCATCAACGAAGAAAGGTCGCGCGCCTGGAATTAATACGACATCACTGTGCCAACCAGGCCCCACCGATACCTCGATAGCTGCCTGGGACGGCAGCGAGAACCCTGAAAACTCAATCGGCAGCCGACACGACCGCCCGAAGACCTAGCAGGTAACTGTCGATGCCAAAGCCGCATATCTGCCCTCGAACGATCTCAGCGAAGACCGACATATGGCGAAATGTTTCACTCGCCTGAATGTTCGACATGTGAATTTCGACCACCGGAACTGTCAGTATCGCAAGCGCATCACGGATACCGTAGCTGTAGTGAGTCCACGCCCCGGCGTTGATGAGAACGCCGGCAACCTTGTCGGTGAATCCCTGGTGAATACGCGAACACATGTCCCCTTCGCTGTTTGTCTGATAGCTCTCCACCGCAACGCCCAATTCTTCACCGAGTGCCAGCAACTTGCGGTCGATGTCGGCCAGAGTGGCTGTTCCATACTGAACCGGGTCACGCTTGCCAAACATGTTGTGGTTGCGCCGTGCAGCATCAGGATTTTTTTCATGATGAACCAAAGATAAGGAAATGAATTTTCAATGAGCCCGCCGGCCTACGTACCGACAGCAGATCTACTGCTTCGCAGCCTAGATTGTCGTTTCGGTGATACCCCGGTTATTCGGACCATCCCGTAGAACCGACCCGATCACGCGTCAATTTTGCTTTTTGCCAACTTTCCGGGCCGATGTGAATCGCCCACATCGAAAGCAGGTTGAACGCGATACCGAAGCCAACAATCGGCCACGTCGCACCACCGGTATGCGCCTGGATCAGGGTTGCGGCAAACGGCGCACTGCTGCCAACCACCACGGCCAGGTTGTAGGCGACCGCGGACCCCCGGTATCGGATTTCAGTCGGGAAGGCTTCGGCGAAATAGGCGGGCTGCACGCCTGCATGAAACTGGGCTGCACACAGCAGGAAGACGACGGCCAGCGCGATCAGCGGGGTGCTGCCGCTCAGAACGAGCGGAAAGAAGACGATGAAGGCAAGCAGCATGGTGCGTGATCCCACCAGCATCGCCGTACGCCGCCCGATGCGGTCGCACAATGCGCCACCGATGCCCATCGCAAACATAGAGCACAGGTGCGCGAGAATCAGGATCGCAAAAGCGGTCGGCTTGGCTATGCCCAGTTTGTTGGTGACGAACGAGAGGATGAATACCGTCGCGATGAAATAGGCGATGGACACTGCCGCCCAAACCACAATCAGCCGGAACACAGTCCCTGCATAGCTCCCGAATGCGACAGCGGGTTGACCACTGCCCCGACGCTTCTTCTCCATTTCCGCTTTGAACGCGGGGGTTTCCGAAATACGCATCCGGATGAATAGCCCGATCGCAACCAGCAGGAAACTGAACAGGAACGGGACCCGCCAGCCAAAGCGTAGGAACTGCTCGTTCGTCAGCAACGCGGCCACCCCGAACAGAAGCGCATTGGCCAGCACTTGCGCGAGCGGCGACCCCATCGCGATAAAGGAACTATAGAAGCCGCGCCGGTCTTTGGGCGCGTGTTCCATCGTCAGCAATTGACTGCCGGTGACTTCGCCCCCCAAAGCAAACCCTTGCATGAATCGCAACACGACCAGCGCGAGCGGTGCCGTCACGCCGATCGATGCATACGTCGGTAGCACGCCGATCAGGAACGAACAGATACCCATCAGCAGAAACGTGAAGACCAGCATGTTCCTGCGGCCGACGCGATCACCCAGATAGCCGCAAACAAGGCCGCCAAGCGGACGGGCGACGAACCCGACAGAGAAGGTCGCGAACGCGGCAAGCGCGCCCGTGGTGGGATCGGTCTTCGAGAAGAATAGTTGCGGCAGGACGGTGGCCGCGATTGCGCCATACGCGGCGAAATCGAGCCATTCCAGTGCCGAACCCGCGATGCTGCTCAGCGCCGCACGGTTTGCCATCTGCGTGCTATCTGACGCAGCGCCGACGCTGGCGTGGCGATCCAGTGTTTCTCTTCGGGTATTCATCCTGTGTCTCCTGGTTGGATCTTCGCCGCTCTGGCCGAGTGGCTGGGTACGGGTGTTTGCGGTGAGTCGTTCCTCGATCAGTCTCCGGTCCAGTTCGGCCGACGCTTTTGCGCGAACGCTTTTGGACCTTCGCGGGCATCGTTGCTCGCGAGCATGCGTTGTGCGAGCGGGTAGTCTTCATGCATCGTCGAGGCCAGGTCGGCCCGCGCAAGGCTTTGCAGCATCACCTGTTTCGACGCCTGCACGGCAAGCGGAGCGCACGAGAGAATCTCTTGGGCCAGCATGCGGGCACGGATCATCAATTCGCTCACCGGGACGACTTCGTTGATCAAGCCAATCCGCTTCGCTTCTTCGGCTGAGACCCGTGTGCCGGTAAGTACGAGCGCCATCGCGGCCTTCATGCCGATCTGGCGCGGCAGGCGCTGAAGTAATCCGCCGCCCAGTGCAGCGAGTCCGACCCGAGGTTCGGGCAAGCCCAATTGCGCGTGGTCGGCCGCAATGCCGAGGTCGCATGCCGCGAGAATTTCCATGCCGCCGCCCAGGCAGAGACCGTTCACCGCTGCGATCAGGGGCTTCCACAAGTCGAAGCGGTGGGTGATGCCGGCAAATCCGGTGGATGGCTTCGTGTGATCACCAGTCGCGTCGAGCGCCTTCAGATCAGTACCCACGCAAAAGGCTCGCTCGCCTGCACCCGTGACGATCGCAACGCGCAAGGACGGATCGGCGGCGTAGCGATCGAACGCATCGGCGAACTCACGATGCGAGTCCGGATGCATCGCGTTGAGAACCTCAGGACGATCGATCGTCAGTGTCAGCAACGGACCATCGACCTCATAGCGGCAGTAACGATATGTCTCGGGTGTCATTGACAACCTCTGGACGCATCAATCGAGGGGAACGGTGAGCCGGTCGATCACCGCTCGCGTCTGAGGACGCACGCCACGCCACCATGAGAACGCTTCGGCGGCCTGTTCGACTAGCATGCCGACTCCGTCCGCGATACCCAGAACACCCGTGTCGCGTGCGAGTCGCAGAAAAGGTGTGAGGCGCTTGCCATAGGCGAGTTCGTAAGCTGCGCCCGTTGGGCTGAACACGCCAGGCGGTACTGGCGGAAGTTCACCAGTGAGGCTCGCCGACGTTGCGTTGACCACCAGATCAAAGCGTCCCATCGCAGCGAGGTCGCCATACCCGCAGGCAACAAGGGAGCCCTCCGTCGTGACTTGTGCGACGAGCGCCTTGACCTTCGCGACATCCCGGTTCGCGACGACAAGTTCAGCGGGCCGCGCCGCGATGAACGGCAGCAATGCACCGCGCACCGCACCTCCCGCGCCGAGAAGCAGCACGCGCTTCCCGGCCATCGGCAGTTTCAGATTGACCTCGATGTCCCGTACGAGGCCAACGCCATCGAAGTTCTCGGCGATGATCCGGCCGTCCCTGAAACTCAGCGCGTTCGCAGCGCCAGCCAGCGCTGCCCGCTCACTGCGTTCGTCGGCCATCGCGAACGCTTTCAGCTTGAACGGGGCAGTCACGTTCATGCCTTTGCCGCCGCTCGCAATAAACGACCGGACTGTGGCAGCGAATGCGCCGTCTGGCTGCAACGGTCCTTCGATTGCCGTGTACAACATGTCCTGCTTTGACTCTTCAGCAAACAGTCCGTGAATCAACGGGGATTTTGTATGACCGATCGGATTGCCGATCACCGCGTACTGGTCGCTCATCACGGCCTCACTTTTGAATACAGCACACCATCGGTCTGCATCGCATCAATCTGGGCTGCGTCGAATCCAAGTGACGCGGCCACTTCCGCGTTATGTTGACCGAGGTCCGGCCCGACATCGCGGATGGTCGTGTCGCAGTCGGAGAAGCGGAACGGCAGGTTGGGCAGGCGCAACTTGCCGAAGCGCGGGTGTTCCTGCTCGACCACCATGCCGCGCGCGATAATCTGCGGGTCCGCCAGCACCTCGTCGATGCGCTGCACTTTCGCGCAAGGCACGTCGATGCTGTCGAGTAGTTCGAGAACTTCCGCGACTGGCCGACCGGCAACCCAGGGCTTCACGACCGACAGAATGTCCAGACGGTCGGCATTGCGGCCGTTTAGCGAGTGAAATCGCGCATCTGTGCCGAAGCCGGCAGGTCCGCCATGCGTCTCGACGAGGGCGGCAAAGCGCTTCCACGCGTCGTCCACCTGCGCAGCGATGACGAGGTCGCCGTCCGCTGCCCGGAACACGCCGTAAAGCGTAGACGTAGGCATGTCGTGACCGGTCTGCTCAGGGACGATGCCCTGCGTCGTGTAGCACTGCACGGCGTATTCGTGCATCGACACCAGGGTGTCGTACAGGGCCATATCGATATGCTGACCGCGACCGCTCTTCACGCGGCCCAGCAACGCGGCGTTAATCGCAGCCACCGCGTGAATACCGGTGTACATGTCGCCGAGGGAAATGCGCATCAACGGCGGCGGCTCTCCTGGGTTGCCGATCATCTGCATGATTCCGCTCTTCGCTTCTGCAATCAGACCGAAACCGGCACGATGCGCGTCGGGTCCCGTGTGGCCGTAGGCGGAGATGGAGCAGTAGACGAGCTTGGAATTGCGTGCCGACAGTTCGTCGTAACCGAGCCCAAGTCTGGTCAGTGCACCCGGACGGTAGTTCTCGACGAATACATCGGCCGAGTCGCACAGGCGCTGCATGAACTCCTTGCCGCGTGGATCGCGCATGTTGACGCTGACGCCGCGCTTGCCCATGTTCAGTTGCAGGAAATAAGCGCTTTGTTCGTCGTCCAGCACGGTGGCGTGCTGACGCCCCGCATCGCCGGTGACCGGGCGTTCAACCTTGATCACTTCGGCGCCGAGCGCCGCGAGACAGCGTCCGACGTACGGGCCGGCGAGGAAATGGCTGTAATCGACAACGCGGATACCTTCAAGAGGACGTGCTTGCATCACAATGCTCCCGGTCGGCGCGGCACCATCAGGCGGTGCTCGCCATGCTGGACGACCTGGCTGTCCTGATTGATCAACTCCGATGGCAGCACGACAATGCCCCAGTCCGGACGGCTCTTGCTTGCCCGCATCGTGCCGACACGGAATTTCACGTGCAGCACGTCGTTCACTTTGATCGGCAGGTTGAAGTCCCACGTCCACCCGAGCGACATCCCCGGCAAAAAGCGGTATTCGCTCTGGGTTTTAAGGCCATCCGCAATGGATAAGCCGAACAGGCCGTGCGCAACGATCGAACCGAAATGGCTGGCATTGGCGTACTCTTCATCGACGTGAACGGGTGTGTGATCGCCCGTCAGGTCGGCGTAGGCCAGAATGCGCTCTTTGGTCACCGTGTAGGTCGGACTCACGCACTCGTCGCCTTCGCGGGCATCGTCCCAGTATTTATCGACAATCGTCATCTCAAGCCTCCGCGCGCGGGTTGATGTCCAGTGCTCGCGCCACGCACGAGGCGGGCTTTGACTGGATCAGTTCGACGGCGAGGCCATCGGGCAGACGTAACCAGTTGCGCCCCTGCGGCATCTCGCTAACTTCGTACCGCTGCGCTGCGGCGAGCGCGGCTTCCATGTCTTCGCACATGACACCCAGGTGGCCGAGCCGGCCCTCAGGCGCGTCATGGTTTGGGTTATGTATGAATTGCAGGCCGCCGAGCGTCCAATACTGGCGAGGTTCATCGACTGTGCCGTCGACCTCGCGCATCGTCATGCCCAGCACGTCCTCAAAGAAGCGGATATGCCAGTGGATGTCCTTCACCCAGATGGCCACGTGTTCCAGATAAGCCTTGCTGCCGTTCATGCGGTTGTCTCCTTTTTTTGTCGATCGGCCATGCAACGCTCGATGCCCTTGACACAGGCAACGAGCGTCGCGTTGACCGGGGTCGGCACGCCGTGCCGTTGTCCCCAGCGCACGACTGCGCCGTTGATAAAGTCGATTTCGGTGATGGATCCTTTTTCGAGGCTTTGCAGCATCGATGTCTTGAAGCCCGACGAAAGTCCTTCGCCGGCCAGGGTCCAGGCGCGCTCAGGATCAGTGGTGGAGAGAGTGACGCCAGCGGCGTCGGCGACCGCGATCGCTTCGGCGACCGCTGCGAGTGCAGCGGTCTTCAAAAGCGGTTCGTCGTAAAGCTGGCCATAGGTGAGCCCGGTCGTGCCCGTGAGTGCGCCAGTCGCGACGTTGACCAGCAGCTTGTCCCACATCGTGCCGACGATATTGGCGCTGACGATCGTGTCCAACCCCGATGCGTTGAACGTTTCGGCAATCGCATTCGCGCGTGAGGTAATCCGGCCGTCCAACTCGCCAATGTGAGTCGCTTTGCCGACGACGCCCGACTCGATGTGCCCCGGACTGCGCATCACGCCGCCGACATAAGTTTTGCCAGCCAGCACACGCTCTCGCCCGACGATGTCGGCAAGCACGTCTTCATGTCCAAGCCCGTTCTGCAATGACAGAACCAGCGTGTCGGGTCCAATCAGTGCGAGTGCGCCGCGCATCGCAGCGTCGGTATCGAATGACTTGACCAGCACGACAACCAGATCGACGCCGCCGGCTTCGGCAGCCCGTGTCGTCGCATGAACTTTCACGCGACGCGAGCCATTCGTATCGTCGACCTGTAGACCGTCACGCCTCATTGCGTCGACATGTGCCACCGAGCGGTTCAGCAACCAGATCTCGTTGCCACCTTCGGTTAGCGCTGCACCAATCGCACAACCCAGTGCACCAGCACCCAGAATTGCAATTTTCACTGCCGTCTCCTTAACATGAAGATCAAGATACAAGCCGTGGATCATGTCGGCAATGCAATGAATTTAATTACGTCATTGCCGTGGATAATAATGGTGCTGCGAATGACCGTCGGTCTTCGAGACCATTTGGAAAGCGCTGATAAGGTTCGATGTACCCAATGGCCGAGGTTTCCGGCGTTTCATCGACGCCGTGCGTGGGCATGCAGCAGTACGGTGCCGATCCCGCTGACGGCAATCACGAGCATGCCGACGGCGGTCCAAAGGTCGGGGACCTTGCTGAAGAGCACCCAGCTAAAAAGCGTCGCGAATGCAAGCTGCGCGTAGCCGAAAGGGGTGAGGAGAGCGAGCGGCGTTCTGCGCAACGCTTGTAGCATCAGCAGATGGCCGAAGGTCGCGAGAGATGCCATCACGAGGACCAGCAGCCAACTGCCAACCGTCACTTTGCGGATTTCAGGCAGGAGGTCAGCTTGACCAACCCATAGAAGTCCAGCGAGCGCGATACTCGCGACCAATGCGGTGATGAAATTGGTCGTGATCGGGTCGCCGGCCGTCGACAGTTTGCTCGACACGACCTGAAAGCATGCGAAAGTCGTGGCGCCGCCGATCGGATACGCCACTGCCCAGCTAAAGTCACCGCTGCCTGGTCGCACGACGATCAACATGCCGATGAAGCCCAGAACAACCATTGACCATTTGCTCTTCGGCACTTTCTCGTTGAGGAGGGTAGCCGCCAGCAGCGTCGCAATGAGTGGCGCCATCATCGCGAGCGAAGTGGCGACGGGAAGCGGCAAATAGCGCAGGCCCGCAAATGTACTGGCCGAATTGAGAAGAAGCAGCAACGCGCGCAGGAGTTGCAGTTTAAGCACACCGGCGTTGCGCAAAGGGTTGATGCCCTGCCTTGCCTGCCACGTGGCGAGAGCGACGGCCTGGAAGCTGTAGCGTCCGAGGAGCAGGGCGACCAGCGGCACCGCGCCGCCGATGACCTTGACAGTGGAATCGCTCGCGGCAAACGTTGCTGTCGTGCCGATCATCAGCACAATGCCAGCCTCGGCGTTCATCGGGAGCGTGATCTGGCGTTTCAAATGGATGCCTGTGGTAACGCTACCTGATCAGCAGCACTGGAATTCGGCAATCAGCGTTATGCATTCGGACCACGGCTACGGGAGTGGGCGCAGGCTTTCGTTGCCGTGCACCCGTTCCCGCAAAAAAGAGCAGCATGGTCCGCTAGCGTGCCTGCAGCGCGGCCTTGGCGACTCGCAAGTCGTCCAGGGTTTGTGCCCGTAACTGATCGTATTGTTCCTTCGGGATCGGGAGTGCAGCGCTGTTGCCCAGATCATCCAGTCGCACGCGATACGTTTCTCGCGCGCTCCACGCGGCCAGCGCCGAAATGATCGTCAGCCCAAACGTAATCGATCCGACGATGAGCGGAATATTGTTCGATCCAGGCGGAGCCACGGCAGCAAACAGTGCCGGAAGCAGGGCGGTGATGGTCGTGCCCAGATTCTGCGCGATGGCCATGGCCGAGACGCGTGATCGGGTCGGAAACAGCTCCGGGTAGTAGCTAGGAAAGATCGCGTTATAGCCTTGATAAACGACGCCCCACATGAGTATCGACATGAGGAACGCGAACGGCAGGTTGTGAATGCTGATCGCGTACAGATACCCGAATGAAAACAGACCGGACGATAGCGCGCCGACCATGATCGGAATCCGGCGGCCGATGCGATCGGAGAGGTTGCCGACGTACGGAATCACCAGAACCGCCACGATGTTGCCGACGACTGGAATCCACAAGTACACGCTTTTGTGAAAGCCGATGCCATACGAAGCCTGCACCGCATAGGCCGCCCCGAAGACCGTTGCGACGACCGGAATGACGTTCATGAATGCCATGCCTACGACCCGGATCATGTCGCGCCAGCTGTATTTGAACGCTTCGATAATCGGTGCGCGCGCCACCTGACCCTGCTGATCTTCTTTCGCGAACGCGGCCGTTTCCTCGACTTCACGACGGATGATGTAGCCCGCCAGCAACACCACCGCGCTCAACAGGAATGGAATGCGCCAGCCCCACGAGACGAATGATTCTTCAGGCATGTAGTACGCGAGCGGCAGGAACACGGCAGCAGCGAGAATCTGCCCGGCTTGCACACCTTGCAGCGTGAAGCTGGCGAAGTAGCCGCGTCGGCCAAACGGAGCCTGCTCCATGATCATCGAACTGGCACCCGAGATTTCTCCCGCTACCGCGAAACCCTGCACGAGACGCAGGATCACGAGCAGTGCCGGGGCGAGCATGCCGACCGAATGATAGGTCGGCAGAAGGCCAACAGCCATGGTGGAGAAGCCCATCATGAACATGCACAGCAGCAGGACGGTTTTGCGTCCCTGGGTATCGCCCCAGTGGCCGAGAAAGAACGCACCGATCGGTCGAGCCACATAGCCGACGCCGTAGGTCGCCAGCGAGGCAACTATGGCGATCTTCGGGTTGCCTGAGGGGAAGAAGATTTGTGGAAAGATTAGCGCGGCGGCCTGCGCATAAATGAAGAAGTCGTAATATTCAAGCGCCGACCCTATCCAGCCGCTGGCTCTCGCTTTCCTCGCCTGTTTGCGTTGTTTCGCACTGGGCGGACCCTCGCCAGTACCGCCCAGCGACTGAGATTTTCTTTCCATGACGTCTCCTGATTTTTTAAGTTGGCCGGAGCAGCATCGCCGGCTGCATTCTCGGTGATTCAAATTGGTCGATCTTCGACCTGCAGTTCAAGATACGAGCGGATGTTCATTCTCGCAATGCTATGATTGCAATGACGTCATTGCGTTACACAATAGTCCTATGAACTCAACCGAACTCCCCGATCTAAAGCTGCTGCAGTTATTCGATCTTCTTTACGACATACGCAGTGTCACCCGCGTAGCTGAGCAGCTTGGGCAGAGCCAGCCAACGATCAGCATCTGGTTGGGACGGTTGCGGGAGCATCTGCAGGACCCGCTATTCATCCGAACGCCGGCCGGCATGGCGCCGACGCCACAGGCCGACGCACTGATCGGGCCTTGCCGGGAAATTCTGGAATCGCTGCGGCGCTTCGCGGCCTGGGAAATTGCGTTTGATCCCGCCACCGCCAAACGGCGGTTCCGGATCTGCATGACCGACGCCAGTCACATCACGTTATTGCCGCGAATGCTCGCGCATGTGCGCGTGCAGGCACCGGGTATACGCCTGGAAGCGGCGCGTATAGACGGCAATACTGAACGTGCGCTGGAATCGGGCGAGGCAGACCTTGCAATTGGGCATGTACCCTGGCTTGGAGGCGGGATTTATCAACAGCAGCTTTACATGCAAGACTGGGTCTGTCTGACGAATCGCCATCATCCGAGACTGAAGAGCAAGCTCGGGCTTAAGCAGTACCGCGCCGAGGGACACGTCGCGATCACAGCGGGGACAGGCGCGCAGCTTCTGGAGCAGGCTCTGGTGCGTGAACACATCGAACGCGAGGTGGTGTTGGAATTACCTGGGTTTCTCGGACTCGGGGCGATCATCAAAAGCACCGACCTGATAGCGACGCTGCCCCGGCACATTGGCGAAACGCTGGCGAAGATCAATGATCTGGCGGTTCATCCCTGTCCGGTTCCGGTGGATAGCTTCGCGGTGCGGCAGCACTGGCACGCCAGATATCATCACGAAGCGGGAAACCGCTGGTTGCGAAGTCTGGTCGTGCAACTGTTTTGCAGCGCAGGTTGATGACAAACGACCCGAGTTGACGCTCGTAATACTTACGAGAAAATGATCGCACTCGCGCTTCATTGCTATCTGTTTAATCAATTGTCGCAGCGGCCGTTTCACTTCGGAAAACGGGCGTTTGGGATGTGGCGAACTGACGGTCCGAGTTAGGTCGATGGCGGCCGATCGTCCGTCGCTTGCGAAAATTCGAGGTCTGCAGCGGTGCCTGGACGTTCAGAGAATCTTCAGCCTCCGGAGTTCGCCCATCGTTGGTGATCGCTAAAGAATCAACGCGGCGATGTATTCTGATAGAAGCGCGCGCGGAATGTTCGCCGGAACATCAGCGACCAGTTGTGCAGGCACGGTCCCGATGAACGCCCGCGGGTCAGACGCATGGCTGTATTCGTAGCTGGCGTGGATGTCCATGATGTCGGAGCGGTTCGAAGGTCTGGTGGCCGGCTGAGGGCTCCGGAATCAGCGTGAAAGAAACTTGACATAAAATTCTTTTCCAGCTGTACGGTCACTAAACATGGCCACCCAGAATTTTCTGGGTGAATCTTGGTATGTATGGCTTGGTGTTGCGTTGCTTTGGTTTTTCGGATTTTCTTTATATTTCAACGGGTAAGGCGGCCGAGTTATCCACAGGACAACCACCTTTTGGGGCATTGCCTGTTGCGCACAGGCAGCCCCGGTTTTTGTTGCGATTCGACGCAACAGGATTTCACCTAAGATCGCTCTCTTGCCGCCCTGTTGTTGCGCGCTCGGCTGCCCGCTAGCCGACCTGCGTCTTGGGGTTCACGCCGAGGCGCCACAGCACGTCGATATTTTTGAGATAGACGGCGACGTCTGCGCGTGATGCGTGGATGATCGAATGGTCCTGACCATCGACGCTATCGACCTGCGCGGTCCACGGGTCCTCGAGGCACTGGCAGATGTCGTTAATGTTGTTGCGATACTGTTCCAGCCTGTCCGCTTCCCAGTTCCGCACGACGTCGGGTGCCAGAAGCACAGTCAGTACACCTTTTCTTTCTCCGATATACCGTACCGGGGGAAGCAGGGCGCCGATGTAAAGCACCATGGCCGCGTCGATCACGCGATCATCGTGGTCTTCATCCCAGATAACGGCGAAGTCGAGAAACGCGCACCGCTCGATCCGGTTCAACAACTCGTCATGCCAGACCGGTGCACGCAGCACGGAGTAGTGGGTGCCGCGGCCGAGGTTACCAACCGGGTGCGCCTCGTCATGCAGCGTCTGGAAGAAGTGGCAATAGGACATCTGATGCTCCTTTCGGGAGGAATGCAGCTTCCGCTGCGAACCCCGGCCATTTCGCGGCCGGGGGGATCGGGCAAGAACTATCGTTTGATCTTTTTCCCATCGCGCTCTACCGGCATGGCCGAGACCGGTGCAGCCGGTATGGCGCCGAGTTCTGCCAGCTTGTCACGGGCGTCCCGGTGAGATTCATAGAATTTCGCCCACCTGCTGAAGCCGCCGAGTTCGCCGACCGCGCGCAGCATCGCAAGGTGCGAAGCAGTCAACAGTTGCACAGTGGCTTCGAGTTCTGCAATCCGGATATCCTTGTCGGCAAGCGATGCTGCGGTATCTGTGCCCGAGCGTTTGGCAACACGGACGCGCCAGCGTCGGTAGTCGGCCTGCCGCTGCTGATATTGAGCAATCAGCCTGCTGCGCGACTCACTGCGGGTGATCGACGATGCTGCCTTGATGGTCGGATGCGATCGTGCAACGGCGCGCGCCGTGATGTCTTCATCATCTGCCAGCAGCGTTTCGAGAATCTCGCGCATCTGGTCGTCGTCGCTGGACGGTATGGTTTCGTCAGGTTCAGTCATCAAGTACTCCGCGTTGCCGGGGCAATGACAGGTCAACGCCATCCGGGAAGGGATGTTCGCCCGCTGGTGTTGCAAGAAGTTTCTGTACGCCGGCCAGCCGCTTCTCTGCGTGGTCAAGCTGGTTCTGCCAGCCGATGCTGGTCGATGGTCTGGCCTTGATCGACTCGAGGGCAAGCTTGAACTTGCCCTCGAGCCGGATCAGGTTCTGCCGGTTCTCGGGCAGATCGGTGGCCGACAGGTGGCGGCAGTCCGCGAAGCACTCGAGATGTTTAGGGCAGGGATCGACCGTAAACGAATTCAGGCAATGCCCATACGGTGTGGCATGGAAACCACCGGTTTCGGCACGAAGGTATTCATACGCGGTCGTGTCGCCCTCCGTTGCCTGAATGCGCCGGAACGCATCCACGATCGGGCCATTGGCTTTGCCGCCCTTGATGAGCCTGGCAACCGTGCCGGCTTTTTCACCGAGCATGATCTCGATATCCTGCGGAATCTCAATCTGCTCCAGATCCTCGGCGAGGCTGCGATGATCGTACTCGTAACTCTGGGCGACGCTGCGCCGGTTGAAGCGCTTCGAGATGATGGTGTCGGCGACGCCCAGCCGGAACAGCTCGGTGTTTTGCAGATGACGCAGCACGTGCGACTCGATCTTCAGGGCCCGGTCTTCGTCAGTCTGTCCGTATTTTTCGAACAGTGACGGCAGATGTTGCGCGTCGCCAAGCGCCTGTCCGATGAACGTCGGGTCTGGACGGTTGACTGCCAGATAACGCGTCACGTCGCACAAGCCATCGTTGCGCTCCTCGGCGAGCGAGCGCTTGGGCTGCACGAACAGAAACTCCCATGGCTGCACGACACCGACCGCAAGCGGCAATGGGGTGATATCCGATACCTTCGTTGGCGTTTTGAGCCGGATATGCTCTTCAAGTTCTCCAACGTGCAGATGCGTCGTGTGCCATTCCATACGTTCAGGAAGACCAATGGGAGAGCCGTTCCCGTGGCGGAAACGCATGCCAGTCTTGCCCTCGCGCATCGCCTTTACCAGACGATTTCCGAACTGATAGACAGCCATATTGAGCCTAACGTCACCACTGCGACGTCGTTCCAGCTGATGGCCGTGCAACTCAATGAGTACCGCAGGATCGAAGTCGTTACGGTAGCGTTCGATGAACGGCTCCTGCTCGATATCCAGCCAGAACGGGTTTCCCATCAACCGCGTATAGACTTCGATGACGGGCACGAGGCTGTCGGCCGGGTACCACGGGAGCAGACGCCCCGTCTGGCATTGCAGCTTCAGCGTCGCGCGTAGCGGATCTGTGAGCTTCGCGACGTGGTCAAGCGTCTCGGTCAGCAGGGCCCGGAACATGTCGGGAACAGGCTGGGTGTTTTCACGCAGGATGCGGCTGTCTGACGCCTCGTCCTGCTGCTTTTCCGCGAAGTGCCGCGCCATCAGTGACGTCGAGATTCCACCGGCGTCGCCGGCAGGCCGGCCCTTTGAGTCCAGATACGTCCGCTCGCGCTTCCAGTCCACCGGCAGCAGGGCAGCTTCGCCCGCACGCATGCCGGTCACGATCATTGTCCGCACGACGGCGAACCGCAGATCGTCCATGAACGTACGCGGCTTCTCGGTCATCACGATTCGGGCCAGTTCCCAGAACGCCCTGCGTTCGGGTAGCCGCTCGTCGCGCTTGCGCGCCTCCAGGTCGACGCGCAACTTCTCCCGCGACCAGGTATGTTTCGCCTTGATCGCGCCCTTGCCCTTCATCCGCGGAACGGCCAGCGACGAGTACAGCGGGCCCGCATCGCAGAGGTGCTGGGCATCAAGAATCACCTTGACGATACCGATGACCAGATCGCCCAGTTTGCCGCTGGCCTGTATCGCCGCGCCGATGCGAATCGCGATACGCAGATCATCAGCGGTCAGTTGCCAGGGATCCTTATCCACGCATGTTGCAACCACCCGGAGCGGTCGCGCGATGTGCTGCATGACGTGTCCGGTGGTGTTGCGTTTGAACAGCAACTGTTCGGCAACGGCCGCCTTGATGAGATCCTGCCAGGCGGCAGATAGCGGGCGTCGGGGCAGCGGCGTCAGGCCCAGCTCGGCGCGCTCCGCATTGACGGTCGCCAATGCCTTCGCATCGGCTCCCAAATCTCGCAGGTAATGGGTCGGCGGCGGTACGTCGCCGGCAACGATGGTGATGTTCCAACCGACACCGTCGCATGCAGCGCCTGTTTCGTCGAGAGGCATGTCCCATGACAGGCCTTTGCCATGGGCCAGCGTTTTGCCCAGGTCGATAAATGCGGAGTAGTGTGGATTCATCGGGGTTCACGTTCCAGTTCCACGATGACCGCCTGTATCTCAGCGATCGTGCGCTGCAACTGCAGATATGCCGGCGACCGGGTGTCGCCGCGGGAACTCTGGTCGAAGAAGATCACCACTTCGCGCATCTCGGCCAGCACGCGCTCATGCATCGCCTTGTCGTGCAGGGGCATGAACTTCCTGCATCCATAGCAAGACGTGATCGGGTTATACGGGCAGGCAGGCTGTCCCGACGTACAGCCACCGATACCTGCAATCGGGATGCCGTGAGGCACACCAGCGATCTGCTGCTCGCCTTTGAGCAAGGTGAGCTCTTCCGGGGAGATGAACCGGTCGTGCGCGAGCTTTGCGACGCGCCGGTAGACGTCCGACGCACCGAGCGCCCGGTCGACCCGTTCCGCGTGGGTGGCAGATGTCGCGTAGTACACCAGCCCCGTCTGTGTGTGCGAATGGCCCAGAAACTCGGCTAGCTCTTCGTGGCTCGCGCCGGCGTCGACGAGTCGTTGGGCAGCAGTGTGACGAAGGTCCGTAGGCGTACCGTGATCGCTTGAGCCAATCAGCTTCCTTACCGCTCCGGCAATCCGGCGTCCGGCATCCTGGGCAGATTCGATCGCGAAGAAGCGGGCTGAACCGGGCGCGCTTTCGACCTGTCGTTTTGCGTACAAGGAAGCGAAGATCGGAGCCCATTCACGCTTGACCTTGCGAGTCAGAGGCCTCCTCCGGGACTCACTTTTCTGCTTGGCCATGTGGAAGGTAAGATGGACCGTTGGCATTGGATCGGATACGTCGTGCCAGATACGCACATTGCGCATTTCCAGTTTCGCGATCTGAACGGGCGCATGCCAAACTGGTAGGCGCACAGCAACATGCCTGCCTCATCCAATGCCGGAGGTAATGCTTCCGCTGCGTGCCCGGATTCCGTGGCAACCTGATCGGCAATGCTGTCCAGGTAACGAACAATGCACGCTTCCTCGTCGACTGAGAGAAACGCGTCTCCAGATCGAACGCCCGCATAGGCGTCCCCTGCTGGCCAGGGGAGTGCACTCAGGAACTCCAGATACGATTCAGACCAGCCGTTCAACCGATGGCGACATAGCATGCGAAGAACCGTCTTGACGCACGAGTAGGCCGTCGTAGGTATGTCCCGCGAGCGCAGGATCGTCCACAGCCGGAGGATTCCGGTCGGCGTTGCGCTCAGCACCGATGCCATCTCGTCGCGGCTGACATGCAAGCCACCGCCTACGGCATGGAGAACCGTAGACATGCTGAGGTCCTCGCCGAGCACAAATGCGAAGACCTGTTTTAGAAGTAACCCGTAGGCCTTCCCAAACCGGGCAAAGTCAAATGCCCCTCTCGAGCCATCGTACATGTATTCGAACGAATCGGAACCTTCGGGATCGGGTATTGACCTCACACAGTCATCGAATTCATCGTAGTAGCGGATGACAGGAGGCAGAATGGGCAGGGCAGCCAACACCCTCTCAATAGGGTCGTTCTGCCCCGCGTCCAGAGAGCGAAACAGTTCGCTCGACATCTGCGACCCGCTCATGTCAATGCCCCTTTGGTAGGGCGCGTAGGAGGGCAACCCGATCATCAAAGGCATCGTTCCAGACATTCGCAAGTCGATCCTCGAATACGGCACGGGCGTAGCGCGATGGCATGACCGATTTACTTGACCAGCCGAAGAAGGTCCGCATTTTTTGAAGGGCCACGTCCATTGAATCGCCTTGCTCGAGCAATTGATGGAGTCGAACGACCGCACACGAGTGGCGTAGATCGTGAGGTGTTACGGATTCCTTACCAGTCCGATTCTGCAGCTCATTCAATACGTCAGACGGCAGGCAGCGCGACACCTGGGCAAACGCCTTTGTCAGCGTTTCGGTGGCGAGCGGCATATTGGATTGAGCGTTCAGCAGGAACGGGTGATCGGGCCGGCCGCGATAGTTTTCTACGTAGGTCTCTACTATGGTGGCCGTTAGCTGACTGACGGGCACCTGCCGGACGGAGTGCACAGTTTTGATCGAAGGTTTCGAATACCGTGGGTCGCCATCGTCATCTTCATACTCGTTTTCCTGAACATTGAGCCAGTACCGAGTCCTGTTCTGCTTCTGGTCATAGGCGCTTTTCACCGCGTCCGCAGGAAGCAGCAGGATCTCGCCTCGCCGCAGCCCCTGATGCAACATCAGCACAAATGCGACGTAAACACGCCAGCGCGTTTTCATGCGTAGAAACGGATTTTGGGAGCATTCTGGATCAAGCAGCGCGTACAGCGCTTCGACAGTACTCGCTGGAAGCGATCGGACCGCGTCCGCGGCAGCGCTCCTGCGAACGTGCAACTGGCTATAAAGCGAAGACAGCCGGTGCAATCGCTGCTCAATGTGCCTGAGCCGATCGTCGGCGCGCCGGGCGCTGGAAAGCCAGGTGATGACGTCTGTTACAAACCCCAGGCCAGTCTGCCAGCGATTTTCGTCCGCACTGGTTACCGCCGGTTGATTGCGGATCGAGATGAACCACGATTCGAGAATTGCCGCCAGTGTCTCGTCGTCAAATCCACTCAGGGCATCATCAAGCGCGCCGACGCCAATCAGGTTATCCGCATGCTGATACAGATTTTCAACGTACCGAAGCTTCTGCGTGAGCGTTGAATCGGCGAGCTGTGCTACCGACGTTGCCGACCAAATCGCAGACCAATAGCGTGGTATGCCAGATTTGCCGACCAACACCGGGCCACGAAGTGCAGCAGGAACAAGGTTGCTGTTGAGTTGATAAAACACGGGCCGCTCGCGAGGAATACGCAACGGCCAAATCTACCATTCACCGTGTGTCAGATTGCTGACTCGTTGCGCTTCCATGCAACACTTTCAAACTGACCACATAGGTTGATAATTTATCTTATGTCAAATATCGACGCGGGAAACGACGTGGCGGTCCTGCAAACCGACGGCTGCGGAACGGAGCGGTTTTTCGTGAAAGCCTGTTTCATTCGCGAAACAGGCTTTCCCTTCTGTGCCATCTGAACGCCAGTTTCGCCGACTTGGATCTCCCGCTGCACGTCCTATACTGGAAGGGAGCCGCGCGGAAGCCGGCCCCTGAAGCAGTAGCGGACGAGAAATCGTTCATTGGGGCGCGGTAGCGGGGCCACGGAAACGCCTGCGTGAATAGCGCGGGCGTTTTCTTTGGAACCCCGATGAACCACACACCGCAAGTGTCGGCATGTTCACCAGCGCTGATCTTACGGGTCCCAGGCCATTCACTGGCATCGTCTCGGGCCCGGATCCTCCCTGATATGTGCGAAGTATGGCTACGTGCACATGCGCGGGTGCAAGGCTACTTGCCCCGGTCACACCCCGCGCAGGCGGGCTAATGCCCCGCTTTGTCATGCCCGATGGTCAGCGGTCCTGCCTTGTGTCCCATACCCGGAGCACGAAGATTGTGCTGGGAGGGTCGGCGTATGCGGGTTTGATTTCGAGATGGATTTCGTATCGCCCGCCCAGGCACACCCACTTGTGAACCTCGCGGGGCGGCGGGCCGTCGTATCCGTCCAGTTCTTCCCCGAGCCGGTGGTGGTGGTCCTCGCCCAGCTTCTTCGCTTCGGCCAACAGTGCCTTAACTACCTTTCGCGCCACTGTGACGTCGTTGTAAAGCTTGACGTGGTCAGCGATTTGAGCGAGGTCGGACATGGCCTTGCTGGTCAGTTCAACGGGCACGGTCATGCACGCGGCACGGGCCGTTCGTTTTGCGTTCCGAGGCTATCCGCCCACTCTTCGGCTTGCTCCATCGAAACCACACGGCCTGCGTCAACGTCGTCCAAGCCCTCCTGGATCAGACGTCGCTTTTCCTTTTCACGCGCCAGGTACGCGATCAAGGCTTTCTTGATGATCCATTGCTTCGGGCGTTCGATCTGCTCGGCCAGGGCGTCAACCTCCTCGGCCAACGCCACGGGTACCTGCGCAGTCAGGGTCCGGGTTGTCGCTATTGCGGTCATTGCAAGCCAGATTATGAGTTTCCAATAGCTTCTATTATAAAACAATAAACCCACGGTGACGAATCGTCTGAAGGCGTGCGTCTTCCCGGGGTCGACGTACTTTTCGTGCATTTCTGGCGGTTTGTTTCTGGAAATCCTTATCGATCGACGAATTGTGGGCGTCGATTGCGCGAAAGCAGTGCGTCGCAAAGCCTTGCTGCGAGCGGCTCTGCGTGCGGCCACCGCCAGATTTCGCACGAATCGCACGATTAGCCCGGCATAGCGTTCGTCGTTGCATCAAGTTCTGGTGCGCCCGGTCAAGTACCAGCCCCAGTCGTCGAACTCACCATGCAACACCATCATTCATGCTCGGAATGGCCCTTCGCACCCTTACAAGCTGAGTGCGGCTCATACGGGGCGTCGCGATGAAGTTGCCCAGCAGGACCTTCCAGTTGGGCCGACGAACAAGGAGCGCCGGCCATCGTCACCGTCCAACTGATCCCGCAACGTAGTCATGAAGGTCAGCGGGCCGACTGCCTCGACCTGAACAGCGATGTTTGCGCAGCCGATATTGAAGTCGCAGAGATGCACGCGAACCTGCATCTCAGGAAAGCGGCCGGCGCTCGATGTACGGAACACGTATCCTTTGTCGTCCGGTCGCCAGAGCAAAATATATCGATTTGTGCGGTGCGTCCGATGCACGCTCACGACATGGAAACCTACATGCCACAGTTACTGCTGCGTGCTATACGGCAAAGGCTATGTTCTCCGTCACATTCCGCAGACAGGAAATTCGTCGGCTCCAGCCGTGTTTGGGTAATCCGAACGCCCCGTCATGTTGGCGTCCATGCGTTTGGAGTAAGCGGCCGATAGCCCGCAAAACTTTCTACTGCTCCCGGACCAGCACCTCATCAGCACACTGCTTCAGCCCCAGCAGAAAGGAATCCTTGCCATGCCCATTTGTCGAGGTCCAGAGAAGGTAAGCACGATGGCACACCTTGTGCTGTCTACTTCCGACGACGAGAGCCCCATCGCTCCGCCCCACTCCACACCTTGACTTTGAGCAGGCGCATGACATCACAAATCGAACTGGAAAAATCGCCGCTTTCATCCGGCGCCGACTACGAACAACTGGCCGCCACGTTCAGGCCGATCTTCGAGCGGATCGCGCAAGGCGCGCTCGAACGCGAACGCACACGAGCGCTGCCTTATGAGCAGATCATCTGGCTGAAGGAAGCCGGATTCGGCGCCGTCCGAGTGCCGGTCGAGTATGGTGGCGCCGGCGCGTCGCTACCGCAGCTCGTGCAACTCCTGATCGAACTGGCCGAGGCCGACTCGAGCTTGCCGCAAGCATTGCGTGGCCACTTCGCTTTCGTCGAGGACAGGATCAACGCCGCTCCCGGCGCTGCCAGGGAGAAATGGCTTCAACGCTTCGTGGACGGTGAAATCGTCGGCAATGCCTGGACCGAAGTCGGCGCAGTCAAGATAGGCGATGTGATCACACGCGTGTCGCGCGACGGCGACCAATGGGTTGTCAACGGCACCAAGTACTACAGCACCGGCAGCATCTTCGCCGACTGGATCGACGTCTACGCGCAGCGTGACGACAACGGCGGCGACGTCATCGCCGCGGTGAATACACGTCAGTCAGGCGTCACGCAAAGCGACGACTGGGACGGCTTCGGCCAACGCACTACTGGAAGCGGAACCTCGGTATTCGAAAACGCGATTGTCGACGAAGAGAACATCATCGACTTCTCCACGCGCTTCAAATATCAGACCGCGTTCTATCAGCTCGTGCTGATCGCGGTGATTGCGGGGACGGGCCGCGCGGCATTGCGCGACATCTCGCATGAGGTGCGCAAACGTACCCGTGTTTACAGCCATGGCAACGCGCCGCGCGTCAGCGAAGATGCTCAGGTGCAGCAGGTGGTGGGACAAATCGCGGCGCGCGTGTATGCCGCTGAGGCTGCGGCCGTGCGTGCGGCCGAACCGTCGCAAAGAGCGTACGAAACACGCTTCGGCACTGATCGCAATGCCGAACTGGCTGCAAACGTAGCCGCCGAAATTGAATCAGCCAAAGCGCAGGTGGCCGTGGCGGGTCTGATTCTCCAGGCGACCACCGACCTGTTCAACGCGCTCGGCGCGTCGGGTACGAGCGAAAACAAACTATTGGACCGTCACTGGCGCAACGCTCGCACGGCGGCATCGCACAATCCGCTCATTTACAAGGAACGGATCGTCGGCGACTGGGAAATCAACGGCAACGAGCCGCCCTTTGTCTGGCAGATCGGCAATAGCACAACGGCGGCATAGGGCGCGACATCGAGCGGACTGGTCTCGCGGCCGATCCGCTCCGATCTCCGAGAACACACGCAATAAACTGCCTCGACGACTCCACGCGTGAGCTACTTCTGCGCCGAAATCTGCTTTGCGCGAATCAGGCGCGCCCGCAATACATTGCGGCTAATGCCGAGCAGCCTCGCGGCCTGAATCTGGTTCCGGTAGCAGAAGTCGAACGCCACGCGCATGACGGTGTCTTCAATCTGTTCGAACAGGTTGCCTTCCGCGTTATCGAACAGATGACGCAACGCCGCCTCCAGCTCTCCAAGCGATGTCGTCGCCGCCGGTTCGTTGGCCGCTCGCCGCGCCCCAGCTATCCCGAACGACGACATCTGCAGATCGCCCTCGCCCAGTGAATCACCGCGGCACACAAGTAGCGCGTAATGGATAACGTTTTCAAGTTCGCGAATATTGCCCGGCCAACCATGTTCCAGCAGCTTGCGCTCCGCGTGCGGGTCAATATCGACGGCACCATATCCCAGCCGGTTCCGATATTCTTCAATGAAGTATCGGGCCAGCGGCAAGATATCGCCGGGCCGGTCGCGCAACGTCGGCACGGCCAGATGCACGACATTCAGCCGGTAAAACAGATCCTCGCGGAAATGCCCCGCCGCCACGGCGTCCTGCAGATGCACGTTGGTGGCGGCCAGCACGCGCACATCGATCGGAATGCTCCGGCGCGAACCGAGCCGCACGATCTCGCGTTCCTGCAGCACGCGCAACAGCTTGACCTGCATCGGCAGCGGCAGGTCACCGATTTCATCGAGAAACAGCGTCCCGCCATTAGCCGCTTCGAACCAGCCGGGTTTCGCGCAGAACGCACCGGTAAACGCGCCCTTCTCGTGGCCGAACAATTCCCTCTCCACCAGCGACTCGGAAAACGCGCCGCAATTGACCGCGATAAACGGGCCGTCCTTGCGGGCGCTCAGGTTGTGCACATGACGCGCGACCAACTCCTTGCCAGCGTCGTTATCGATGCAGTTTCTACGTCAGCAATCCCGCCACCCGACGTCTCTCAGGCGGCAGACCAGTCGATGACTGAAAGACTGAAGGCGTCCCTTCCCACTCGCCGCTGCTGCTCCAGCAGCAGCGGCGAGACCATCCTGCTTCACCAGCTTCATACGTCAGCCTGCAATCGTTCCATGCCACCGCGATATGCGGGCGGGAAACAGACTCAAAGCAGACTCAAACGGTTATGCCCTTTGGCTCAGCGTACTGATCGAGGCAGATCGGCAGATGCGCCGCGGGCATGGTCTGTCTGCGCAAAAGCGATGGCACGGTATTCGCTAAATAGGTTGCAGTCCAGATTAATTAGTTTCCCGATTGAAAGGATTGTTCGCATGAGCAACAGATTGAAAGTGGTCGCCGTGTCCGGTGGATTACAACGGCCGTCACGCACCCTCGTCGTGGTCGAACGTGTGCTCGCCGCACTCGGCAACGCAGTGCCGGTCGACACGCATCTCGTCGACCTCGGCCAGATCGCCCCGAGTCTCGCCGGCGCGGTTCATCGCGCGCAGGTGCCTGCCGACGTGGAGACGCATATCAAGGCCATTGAATCGGCCGACCTGCTGGTGGTGGGAAGCCCGGTCTACCGTGCGTCGTACACGGGACTCTTCAAGCATCTGTTCGATCTCGTGCATCACGAGGCGCTCTTCGATGTGCCGGTTCTGCTCGCCGCGACCGGCGGCAGTGATCGTCACGCGCTCGTCATCGATCATCAGTTGCGTCCGCTGTTCAGCTTTTTTCAGGCGCGCACGCTGCCGGTCGGCGTGTACGCGTCCGAGGCGGACTTCAACGGCTATGCCATTTCAAGCCCGGCACTGGAAGAGCGCATTGCGCTGGCGGTGACGCGCGCGCTGCCCTGGCTGCATGCGGGCCGCCTCCCCGATTCGTTTGCGCAAGCCGCGACACTGGCTGCCTAAGCCCCTTCACTCAACCATCAGGAACACCATGAGCCAGAACCCTTCTCACGACGACGACGTCAAGTTCGCCTACTGGGTGCCCAACGTCAGCGGCGGCCTGGTTGTCAGCACGATCGAACAACGCACCGACTGGAGTCTCGAGTACAACCAGAAGCTCGCGCAAACCGCGGAGCAGGCGGGTTTCGACTACGCGTTGAGCCAGATTCGTTTCACCGCCGGGTACGGCGCCGAATATCAGCACGAGTCGGTTTCGTTCAGTCAGGCGCTGCTGCACGCCACCACCAAACTTAAGGTGCTCGCCGCGATTCTGCCCGGCCCGTGGAATCCCGCAGTCGTTGCCAAACAACTGGCCACGATCGACCATATTTCGAACGGCCGTATCGCGATCAACGTGGTGAGCGGCTGGTTCAAAGGCGAGTTCACGGCGATCGGCGAGCCATGGCTCGAACATGACGAACGCTATCGGCGTTCAAACGAATTCATTCAGGCGCTCAAAGGCATCTGGACGCAGGACAACTTCACCTTCAAGGGCGACTTCTACCGCTTCAACAATTACACGCTGAGTCCGAAGCCGGTTCAGAAACCTCATCCCGAGATCTTCCAGGGCGGCAGTTCACGCGCCGCTCGCGACAACGCCGCCAGCGTGTCCGACTGGTACTTCACCAACGGCAATACGTCGGAGAACCTCAAAGCGCAGATCGACGACATCCAGGCCAAGGCAGCCAGAAACAACCACAAGGTGCGCATCGGCGTGAACGCCTTCGTGATCGCGCGCGATACCGAAGAAGAAGCCAAGGCCGTACTGGCGGACATCATCAAACATGCGCACGTCGAAGCCGTGCATGCGTTCGGCGACGCGGTGAAGCAGGCCGGCAAGGCTTCGCCCGAAGGCGAAGGCAATTGGGCCAAGTCGAGTTTCGAAGACCTCGTGCAATACAACGACGGTTTCCGCACCAACCTTATCGGCACGCCGCAACAGATTGCCGAGCGCATTGTCGAATTGAAGTCAGTGGGCGTGGATCTCGTGCTGGCCGGCTTCCTCCATTTCATCGAAGAGGTGGAGTACTTCGGCAAGCGCGTCTTGCCGTTGGTGCGCGAGCTCGAACGCAAGCAGCAGGCAAAGGCTGCCTGATGACGGCGCACGCACAGCCGCCGACGCTGCCGGAGTGGCTGCGCCATCAGGCGCAGCGCCGGCCGCATGCCATCGCGTTGCGCCACAAGCGGCTAGGCGCATGGCACGCGTTGCCGTGGCAGGACGTGGCCACGGCGGTCGAGCGACTGGCCGCCGGTCTCGCGCAACGCGGTTTTACCGCGGGCGACGCCGTGCTGCTGGTCAGTCCTCCGCGTGAAGAGGCGCTGCTATTGTCGCTCGCGGCTCAGTGGAACGGTGGCGTGGCCATCCCGCTCGATCCGCAAATCGCCGACGGCACGTTGCGCGCGGCGCTCACGCAGCTCGCGCCACGCTTCGTGTTCGCCGCAGACGACAGCCAGTTGGACCGTCTGCTCGCGCATGACGGATTGCGCGTGATCGACGCCAACCCGCGCAACCTGTCGCCTCATCCGCATCCTGCTGTCACTGACTATCGCGCACTGTCGATCCTGCACGAAGGCCGCTTCACCTCGAGCGCGCGTCCTCACGACGACGCCTTCGCCTTCGTGCGTCTGGATGCGGACGGACAGCTCGTTGCGCAACGTTTCTCCCATGCGACGCTGATACGCGAAGCAGAGCAACTCATCGGCAAGGAGAAGCTGACCGCGCTCGACGAGGCGTTCGCCGCGCGCGCCTTTGCGGCGGCCTCACAGGCGCGCTACCTGATCGCGCCCTGGGTAGTGAGCGGATTCCGCCTGAATTTTCCGGAGTCGCTGGCGACACGCGACAACGATCGCCGCGAACTCGCGCCGACGCTGGTGGCCGGCACGCGCGAAACCTACGCGCGGGTGGCCCAGCTCGTCGATGAGCGCTTGCCGGGCATGCGCTCATGGCGCCGCCGCCTGATCAGCCGGGCGCGACGCAGACAGGGCGGCCCGCTCGCTCGCACCTTGACCTGGTGGCTCATCACCCGCCCGTTGCGCGAGGTGATCGGCTTTTCGCGCACCCATGCGGCGCTCGTCATCGGGCCGCCGCTCGACGAGACGACCGCATCGCTATTCAGCGCGTTGCGTGTGGACGTGCGCGCCTGGCCCGATACCGGCGAGTGGCGGCGCGTCGAGCACCCGCGCGAAGCTGCAACGCGTGAGCGTCATGGCGCGGACGGCGCGGCGGAACAACCGGCGTATTGATGCATGACTCAACTTTCCATGACTTCGTCTTCCAACGCACTGTTGTCGCTCGATCGCATCTCGCTGTCGTTCAAAGGCGTGAACGCGATCACCGATATCAGCTTCGCCGTGCGCAGCGGTGAAATCTGCGCATTGATCGGCCCGAACGGCGCGGGCAAAAGCTCGTTGCTCAACGTCATCAACGGGGTCTATCAACCGCAGCATGGCAGCGTGCATTTCGCTGGCCGCGCCTATCGGCGCATGAATCCGTATCACGCGGCGCACAGCGGCATTGCGCGCACATTTCAGAATATCGCGCTGTTTCGCCGTATGAGCGTGCTGGACAACGTGCTGACCGGCCGCAATCTGCACCGGCGCAGCACCTGGCTCGAACAGACTTTGAACATTGGCCGCGCGCGCGCCGATGAACGCGCGCAGCTCCAGTACGCCGAAGTCGTGATCGACGCGCTCGATCTGCAACGCTACCGGCACACCACCGTCGGCACGCTGCCGTACGGCGTGCAAAAGCGTGTCGAACTGGCCCGTGCCCTCGCCGCCGAGCCGCGTATGTTGCTGCTCGACGAGCCCATGGCCGGCATGAATGCCGACGAAAAACGCGCCATGGCCGGCTATGTGCTCGACGCCAACACGCAATTCGGCGTGACCGTCGTGCTCATCGAACACGACATCGGCGTAGTCATGGACCTGTCCGATCACGTGGTCGTGCTGGACTACGGCAAGAAGATTGCCGACGGCGCCCCCGCCGACGTACGCAGCAACCCGGATGTGCTGGCCGCCTATCTCGGCACCCGTCATTGAGAGACCACAGAACATGGGATTTTTTCTCGAAGTACTCGTCGGCGGCTTGCTGGCGGGCGTGATGTACTCGATGGTCGCCATCGGCTTCGTGCTGATCTACAAGGCATCCGGCGTCTTCAATTTCGCCCAGGGGTCGATGGTGCTGTTTGGCGCGCTGACCTACGTGAGCCTCGTCGAGCGGCAGGTGAACCCGGTCTTCGCGTTCGGCCTCGCGCTCGCGGCACTGGTGCTGATCGCCTTGCTGATCGGCCGCCTCGGGTTTTGTCGCATTAACGCGGTCAAGTAAAATTCGTCTACCGCAACGCATGACAAGCATGATGGCAAAGACGAACTCGCCGCGCAAGACGCTGCCCGCTGGCATTGGCAAGGTACTGAAGCGGCTGCACTACCCGCTGGACGTGATCCTGCTGTGCGTCCGGTGGTACGTGGCGTACTCACTGAGCCTGCGTAACCTCGAGGAAATGATGGCCGAGCGGGGTATCGAGGTGGATCATTCGAGCGTGCACCGGTGGGTTATCAAGCTGCTGCCGGTGTTTGAAAAAGCATTCCGCAAACGCAAACGGCCTGTCGGCAAGAGCTGGCGCGTTGATGAGACCTACGTCAAGGTCAAAGGCCAATGGAAATACTTGTACCGCGCCGTCGACAAGGCGGGCAACACGGTGGATTTCCTGCTGCGGGCCCATCGTGATAAGGCCGCTGCTCGCCGCTACTTCGAGAAGGCGATTGAACAGAACGGTGAGCCCGAGACAATTACCGTGGACAGGAGCGGCGCGAATCTGGCTGCACTTGAAGCGCTCAATGCCGAGCGTTCAACGCCGATCAAGGTCCGGCAAAACAAATACCTGAACAACGTCGTCGAGCAGGATCACCGGGCCATCAAACGCATCATCAAACCGATGATGGGGTTCAAGGATTTCCGGTGTGCGCGCATCATCCTGTCTGGCATAGAGATCGCGCACATGATTCGCAAGGGACAGATGTGTGACGATGGCGTTGCATCGACTGCAGCCGAACAATTCTATTCTCTCGTGATGTAAGCAATCCTCTTCATCTCAGGGGACTGATCATCGCATCGTCCTTACCGCGACACAACCTCTGTCGATGCCGGGCAGAAACGGCATCGAACTGATCAAGCAGATCAAGGACGAAAAGCCGGCACTGCGGATCCTCGTGCTCACCATGCATGCGGAGCAGCAGTACGCGGTACGCGCTTTCAAGGCGGGCGCATCAGGGTATCTAACCAAGGAAAGTGCCAGCGCCGAACTGGTCGCTGCTGTCACCAAAGTCGCATCCGGAGGCGTCTATGTGAGCCTCGCGATGGCCGAGCGTTTTGCGCAGAGCCTGAACGAGCCTGCCGACACGTTGCCTCATCAGCGCCTTTCCGACCGGGAGTTCGATGTGTTCCGCCGCATCGCCACAGGGCAGACCCTGACCGAAATCGCCACGGAGTTGTGTGTCAGCAGCAAGACGGTGAGTACCTATAAAACGCGTATCCTCGAAAAAATGCAGATGCCGCACGAAGCCGCGCTGGTGCGTTACGCGCTGCGCCACAAGCTGCTCGGAGAAGACGACGAAATCTAGTTCCGGGGCGGCGCACGGGCCGCATAGCTAGATCGAATCGTCACATCAATTCGCCGGTCGCGCGGCTACCTCCACCTTCGCATTCGCCGTGTGTGGGAAATTCCCTACACGCCTTCGCGCTCACCTACCCGAAGTTCGTTCGCCGCCGATTTTATTTTGAGACAGCGCGGCCGATACTTCGAACCATGAACTCAAGCCCGTCCCAGCAAGCACTGCGCGTTTTCCTCGTTGAAGACACGATCCCGATCAGACAACGGATGGTGGCGCGCTTCGTCGCAATCGACGGTGTCGAGATTGTCGGCCAAGCCGAGGAACCAGGCGCCGCGCTCGCTGGAATCGTTGCCTTTGAAGCCGACGTTGTGGTCATGGATTTTCGCCTGACCGGTGGCACCGGTATGGAACTGCTGCAGAGCATCGCGCAGAGCATGTCGCCGGTGATCACGATCGTGCTGACGAATCACTCAAGTGCGTGGTTCAGGCAGGCATGCCTCGCGGCTGGCGCGCAGTACTTCTTCGACAAGACCAGTGAGTTCGATCTTGCATGCGACACGATCACGCGGATTGCCCACGCGCGTTGTGCACGTGGCCTCAATTACACAGGAGCACATCATGTCTGACGTCGCCGAATGTTCTGAAATCACGTCGCTGCAGCGTGTCCCACTGCCAGCGTCAGGCCATTCCGCGCTCGCATCGTCACTCCCGGGTCGCCCCGCTGCGCGCAGCTCGAGCTGCTCGCTGCACTCGATCTGCATGCCACAAGGCCTGACTCCAGCCGAACTGGACCGCATGGAGTCGCTGATGTGCATTTCGCGCACGATCAAACAGGGTGAATCGCTATACCGCGCCAACGATTCGTTCCAGAGTATCTATGCGGTCCGCGCCGGTTCGTTCAAGACCATCGTCATGCATCGCGACGGTCGCGAACAGGTCACCGGCTTTCATCTGCCCGGCGATTCGCTCGGTCTCGACGGCGTATGTTCAGGCAAGCACAGCTGCGACGCGATCGCCGTCGAGGACAGTAACGTCTGCATCATCCCGTTTCATCTGCTCGAAGTCATGTGCCGCGAGGTGAAGGTGGTGCAGCAGCACGTCCATCGTCTGATGGGCGGCGAGATCGTTCGCGAGGCGACACTGATGATGCTGCTCGGCACGATGTCCGCCGACCAGCGGGTCGCCGCATTCCTGCTGAACCTGTCAGGAAGGCTCAAGACACGCGGCTACTCGCCGGCCACATTCAATCTGCGCATGACACGGGAGGAGATCGGCAGCTATCTGGGGATGAAACTCGAAACCGTCAGCCGCATGTTTTCGAAATTTCAGAAGGACGGCCTTGTCGATACGCATGGCAAACAGATCAGGATTCTCGACCTCGAAGGCCTCGCGCGTGTGTAGTCACGGACGTGATATGCATGGTGCCAGACGCGGCAGCTTCGGTTGACAGGGAGTTTTACGCGCGATCCCTTGGAAAAGGCGTGTTCAGGCGGCGCAGTTAGCCGCCTTTTTTTCGCGCTCATGCAGCGCTTAGCGGATCGATAGCACCGCGGAACCGCGGCAGCGGGCCGGACAGGCGCTGCGTGAGTTCCGTCATTCATTTAACCGCAATACCACCACCCGCGCTTGATCCGAGTCAAGCCATGCATAAGGCCATCTGACACGATGGCTTAACGACGTGATCCGACAACCGGCAGCGCATGCACGGTTCGACCGATCCGGAAAACGCGCAGGAGGCCCTGAATGAACGCACTTCCCCAGACCACGGCTTGGTCCATCGACGAGCATCAACTCGACCCGAATGCCGGCATCGAAGAAAAACTGCGGTTTGCACTGCGATACCCAGTGCTGGCTCAATCCAACCATATTGCGCAACCCTGGCACTTCATCTTCGACGGTGACTGCGTCACGCTGTGCGCGGACGTATGCGGGCGCTGCCGGTGGTCGGTCCCTTTGACCACGAGCTGATCATCAGTTGTGGCGCGGCGCTGTTCAATCTCCGCGTTGCGCTGAGCCGCTTCGGTCTTGCTTACGCGATTACGCTGTTTCCCGCGCCTGCCGACGTGGACGTGCTGGCGCATTTGCGGATCTTGCGCGATGGCCGTTGCGACGCCAGCCTTGCAACGCAATTCGACGCAATGCCGCGGCGCGGCACGACCCGCGAAACCTTCCCTGACGAGCTCATCCCGGTCGAACTCCAGTTGCGGCTCGAGGAAGCAGGCGCCGCCGAGGGTGCGGACATCGTCTGCGCCGGAAACGCGGGCATCCGCGAACGCCTGGCCACGCTGATCGCTGAAGCCGATCAGGCGCAATTCAAGGATCCGCGCTTCAGGCGCGAACTCGCGAGCTGGATCCATCGGAAACGCAGTCAGGATGGCATGCCTGCGTTGTCGCCGGGCATGCGTGTCCTGCTCGATCTAGCGGTGCCCCTGGTAGGTTCGGTGATTCGCACGTTCGACCTGGGTGGCGGCATGGCGGCCGCCCATCACACGCTCGCCGCTACTGCTGTGTATCGCCACCGGAGCGGACGATGCCGCAGCGTGGCCGGCGGCAGGTCAAGCGCTTGAACGGGTGCTGCTTACCGCCGCGGACGAGGGCATCACGGCGTCCTATCTGAATCCGCCGATCGAAGTGGCTTCACTGCGCGACACATTGCGTGCCGCCCTGAATCTGGACGGTGTGCCGCAATTGCTGCTGCGTATCGGCCGCGGTCGGCAGGCCCACATTCGCCGCGGCGTCTGCTTGCTGAAGTCGTGTCGTAGGGACGAAGCGGCCGGCTGACGGCCGCTTCAGTCGCAAAGCGGAAGTAGCCGCGGTGCAGCATGACCGGCTTGGCGCCCACTTCGTCCAGCAAACGCCGCGCCGGCCTGTTCGATCGGATAACGATGAATATCGAACGCGGCGATCAGGTCGTCTTCACGTAACGACGCTGCGCCAAAGTGATCTTCGAGCGTCTCCGCGGTAATCACGCACTGAACCCGCACGCCGCCGATCTCTGCCGGAAAGGCGATGACCAGATCGCGAGCGCAATATTCCGGACGTTCATGGGGAAAATGAATATTCATGACCGCAGCCTGAAGATAGGCGTGGCTCTTAAGGCGCCGTCATGCGAGCGACAGCAATGCCCGCGCGGCAAAGCGAAGATAGTGCCGCCACGCGTGGCACCCGTCTGTGAACAGAATAGGCCTCGTTTGCCGGTCACCCAATTTTCGCCGGCGATCAGGCTTGACTCAGGTCAAGTGACCTCTCGGGCCCGGCGCCGGAAAGCGGACGTCCGCGCGTATGAGAAAGGCGATTGATTTGAGTCAACCGCGAGAGCGGCACCGACCCTACACTGAACTCAGAACCTGTCCTGGAGCGTGTCTCGTGAATGCCCCTCACCCGCACTATCTCACTGCAAGCACACTTGCGCTGTTGCTGGCAGCAAGCGGCGCAGCGCTTGCGCAGTCCGAGCCGACGGCACTCGTCGATCAACAGCATTGCATGTTCTGCCATACCCGGGACGCGCCTTTTCTCGCACCTTCGTTTCAGCAGATTGCGGACCGTTATCGCAACGTGCCAAACGCCAGCGTGATGCTTGAGCACAAGTTGCGACTCGGCGGCAAGCCCCACTGGGGCGACATGGCAATGCCGCTGCCAGCGGATCGCGGCGGCCCGTTGACGCCCGAAGATGCTCACACGTTGATTCAGTGGGTTTTGAGTCAATAGCCATCCAGTTCGTTTGCACCTATTCGTGAATTGTACGGAGAATCTCATGCGCCTCACCATCCACCTCGACACGTTCGACCGTGTCAATCCGATGGCATTCGCCATCCTGTGGCTCGACAATGAAACACGTCAATGGTCACGCGAGGGTCATATGGGGCTCGAACTGCCCGAATGGGGCGCCTTGCACGTCGATTGCGGCAACACGCTCATCTGCGGACCGCACGATTCGACACCCTGCTGCGTACTCGAAGGGCTCGATCTGAATACCACGGCTGGACCATTCGAGGGCGAAACCGGACGCGCACAATGGTGCTCGGATGCGGGCAGATCGCTGATGACGGGCCATTGGCACGTGCAATGTGTCGACAACGAGAACACGGAGCCGGAAGACGGCATCTTCGCCGCCGACGACAACCCGTGAGCGTTGTCGACACTGCCACCAGCAGGAGGTGCTACTGTGGGAATGATCGCCAATCTTGACGGCGCGGGTCATGCGTACGGACTCTGCTTCGTGCGCGCGCCCTGGGCCTATTTCACGCGTTTGACGCTCGACCAGCAATGGGGCGACGGCTGGGAACGCGTGCCTTATGAAAAGCATGCCGGCCCACCTTATACAGACAATCCCAAGCAGATCCTGACCGTCGCCTTCGATGGTCCGCTGTATACGCCCGATCTCGGCTACGACGGCAAGGAGCGCAGCGCCAACGAAATCAATCGCGGCGAGATGCCTTGGCTGCGTACGCAAAGTTTTGTCGGCAATGCACCGATTCATATCATGGCGGGCGTCACGCTCGAGTCATTTGTGGAGCAGGTCGAACTCGCGGGCGGTCACGTGTTTGCGCCGCTCGGCTGGGGCGCATTGCGGCTCGAACCGAGTGAACGCGCGGCGTCATGAGATACGCCGGCTCCGGCATGCGGCGCGGTCAAAGCCTGAAGCGATCAACGTGTACTAACCGCATTACCGCATCACCCCGGCTCATTGCGCGCTATCCCAGCCTCCTCCCAACGCCACATACAGCGCCACCGTATCCTGCAGCCGTTGCGCCACGCCCTGCAACCACGCGATCCGCGCCTGTTGAAGCGGGCTTGCGCTCAAGGCGGCGAAAGCTCGGACACCGACGTAGGCACGCGCTTCACGCGCGAGGGGCTACGTGTGGTCTTCGGTCGTTGGCATCAGCAGGACGACGAAACTGGCGACGCCGGCAACCATTGCCAGCGCGCCACAGTGGATAAAGGCTGGACTGTCGAACAGCAAGCCGCGGATGGTTGCACCCAAACCCGCCAATACCGTAAAAACGGCCACCGCTGCCAGGATGATTCTGGGTTCTGCCTAGACCATGATGTCCCCCTATGCTCAAAGCACGCGATTCCGTACCGGCGTGACATTCGCGAACAGTCAATGACGAACTCATCATCGCCCCGTCGGACGTATTGCGATTGATTTGCATCAAGCACCGGCCGCTCTCTCCTCAGTCCTTCCCTTGATCTGTATCAACCGCACGATCGGCCGTGCCGTCATAGTTGACCTACACTCACGCACCTGCACCACGGCCATCAAGAGCCTTCCTTTAGGCGACTCGCCGTTTCAGGCGTCGCCTTATCTTTGATTTTCATGTGAGACACTGGATGTCTACCATCGAGCTTAATCAACTCAACACTACGGCGCCGCAAATCCCCGCGCTCAAGCACGCAACCATCGACGGCATGGAGGCTTACCATGCTCTCGTGGCAGAGGCCGAACGCGATCACGAAGCGTTCTGGGCACGCCTTGCCAGAGAGCATCTCGAGTGGCGCCGACCATTCACAAAGGATCTGTCAAGTTGACGGGCGTAGCGAACCTGCGTGGCTTACGAGTAGTTATCCTTATTAGATAATTTTGTCGCCGGCGGCAGTGACAGTCCAACCATGCCACGTGGCGAAACGTTTCGGGAGCACGGCACGATGACATGCCGCGTTCATCTGATGTCTGGGCAACGCGAAGTTCTGCCGGATCGGGCCGAAACATGAGAGAAACGCCTGCGCGCGACGCGCATCGCGAAAGCCGCACATCTGGCGTTCGCGCCTGCGGGTCGGCTTGTGGCTGTTCTCTGCACGGCTGTTCACGCGTGCAGTCGCTTTGACGAAGACGTGCTTCACATGAGCGAGCTCCGGAATGTCAGCCTTCGCCGCCGGATAGCTGCGCAACTGGTCGGTAACGATCTTGCGCGGCACCGGGTTTGAACGCAACACCCTCCGGAAGAAGCGGTTTGCCGCGGCCTTGTCGCGCCGCTTCTGTACCAGCACGTCGAGTTCAGCACCATGCTCATCGACCGCTCGCCACAACAGATACGGCTCACCGCGCAGAGTCACGAACATTTCGTCCAGATGCTATGCGCTGCCCGGCTTGCGCCGCGCCGCTTTCGCGCACTGAGCGAATTTGGTGCCGAACTTGTCTACATGAACGGCCCCCTTTGCGCCAGGCTTTCGTGTGTTTTGATCGACAGGATGGGTTGCAGCTCTACATTCGGCCTTTTTGCAGTCTGCTTCACTGCGGGCCCCTTCTATGAAATCCGCTGACTCACGCCTCATTCACACCACGAGATCATTAGTCTCTGACAAGTTCTCAGGCTTGGTGAGTCCCGGTCCGACCTGTTTCGTCATCACACTCGAATGCCAATGCAACCTTGACGTTCCATTCCATGTTACGAAGCTGTCTAACGCAAAACACTAATTTTACTGTGTCACAAGATATTTGATGAAGAGCAGAACGGACATCGTCGAAGGCGTTGGGCGATGTAGGCTGCGAGCCGCCAGCGCAAGCTGGCAATCGAATCAGCCACATGTCGTTGGGCGCGCTGGGGAGCCCCGTGGCACATAATCGTCGGGTAAGGTAAAGAGGCTGCCGATGGCGAAGTTTTTTTTACCAGCGCCCTGAATCAGGCGCTGTGCAACCAGAAAACCGTAGGCCGCGATGCAAAGCGACGCATGATGGTGAAACCCACGCCAACTGCGGCCTTCGAAATGGCCCAGACCGAACTCCTGCTTCAGATCCTGGTAGTCGCGCTCGATACGCCAGCGCATCTTCGCGACACTGACCAGACGTTCGAGGGACGTCACTTCCGGAAGTGTTGCGAGCCAATATTTAGCCGGTTCAGGGTCGCCCTGAGGCCATTCAATCAGGAGCCATTGCTCATCGCGCTGTGTAGCGCGCCAATAGTCACGGTGCGATGTCCGTACACGTACAGCGGCAAATCTGGAACTCAGGATGGTGCGGGTTCCTTCGCGCCAGTTGATCATGCGGTAGGAAGAAGCATCAAGACCACGCGCAAGCGCTTTGACTGATACTGGCTCGTGACCGGGCGCACGGCGCAGCAGTTTGCGCGGCCGTCCAGGCTGCCCGATGGGCGGCTCAACACTCAGAGGTGCCGTGCCGGGAGCCCAGACGCGGGCGCTGGACTGAATGCCCACTGCGTAAGTTAATCCCAGTTCGCTGATGGCGTCACGGAAGACACTGTCGTTCCCGTAACCGGCGTCTGCCAGCACAATACCGTCAGGCGCGCCGCTTTCGCGCGCTTCACGCAGTTGTGTTGCCGCCATTTGCGGCTTGGTCGAAAACGCGATTTCATCAGGCACGCCAGCGCGCTGACATCGTGCCGGATCTTCGCTCCATTCATGGGGCAAATAGAGTTGGTATGCGACGGGCAAACTGGCGTCCTCCGTGGCGACCGACAAGCTCACTGCGACCTGACAGTTGTCCTGCTTTCCTAACTGCCCGCAGTATTGCCGTGCGACGCCTACCGAATGTTTGCCCTGTTTCGGAAAGCCGGTGTCGTCAATGATCCAGAACAGTCCGTTGGCCGGATTCATGTGTGGCAATACCCAACGCCTGACCTGCTCAAGCAAAGCAGCGTCTGACCATTCCGACTTCGAAACAAAGTGATGTAAGGACTGGTGGCGCGCGCTGACACGTTCGGGTTCAAGGTGAGCGGCCAGCGGCTCAACACTCTTACGCCGCAGCGGCAACATCAAGCCTTGGCAGTACCCCACCAGCCCTGCATTGCGATCGCTGTGTCCGAGCGCTTCACAGAGATGTTCCAGGTACTCATCGAACGACGATTTCGCGTCCATTGTTTCCTCATGCCAAATCTGAAGAAGGTTCTATAATGGCATAAATTTATGACACAGTAAAACTAAGAAGCTGTTGCGAAATTAGTTAAACATTGGCTTGAGTCGCGTCCAGCAAATCAAGGCACAAGCCAGAGACAGGAAGGCTTCATGGACATGGGCATAGCGTTCGTAGCGAATCTTCAGGCGTCGGAACGAGTGAAGCCAGGCAATCGAGCGCTCGACTGGCCAACGCGTTTTACCCAGGCCACTGCCATGGGGCGAGCCAATCTTTGCGAGTACCGGCGTGATGCCGCGTTCTCTCAAACGCTGCCGGTGCGGTTCCGAGCTGTAGCCCCGGTCGCCCTGAACGATTTGCGGTTTATGCAGTGGACGTCCCCGCTTGCCGCGAATGTGTGGAATGGCATCGACGAGTGCATCAAGCTGGGTGACGTCGTGACGGTTCGCCCCGGTCAGGATGACCGCGAGCGGGAGGCCTTTCGCGTCGACGATGAGGTGGTGTTTGCTGCCGAGCTTGCGCCGGTCCGTTGGATTCGGGCCGGTTTTTTTCCCGCCAGCATCGCACGAATCGACGAGCTGTCCACAAGCACTCGTGACAGGTCGATTTCGCCACGACGACGCAGTTCGGCCAGCAACGCTTCGTGGATGCGTTGCCAGACTCCTGCTTCTTGCCATGCCACGAGCCGTCGCCAGCAGGCGGTGCCCGAACCGCATCCCATCTCTTGCGGTAGCAGGTTCCACGCAATGCCCGAGCGCAACACGAATACGATGCCGGTTAGAACGGCTCGGTCCGGTGTCGGTTTTCGACCGGCATATTGGCGATTGCGCGGTGCTCGCGCAGGCAGCAGCGGTTCGATGAGTGACCACAATTCGTCGTCTATCAGTTCTTTCGGCATCGCTTCCTGTCAGGCAAAACAAGACAGAAAGTTAACACCAAGTCGGAAAAGTTAACAGCCCCAAAACTTAATTTCGCAACAGCTTCTAATACTACAGCCGTAGATAAAACAAAGCAGGAGGTACGCAGCCGCGGCGCCGGTAGTGACACTGCTGGGCGCGGTACTGGTGCCTGCGCCGCCATGCCGACCAGGCCAGGACGTACTCGATGGAGTGAGCTCCGCGCCATAGGAGGCGGCACAGTAGCCGGCGGATCTCCTGCACACTGAGCGGCACCGAATCTTCAGGTGTTTTTTTTGGCGCGCACCCGCAGGGTGACGAGCGCGGCATGGGCCAGCAGCGCCAGCGTGATGTGACGGTACCAGCCCTGCCATTGGCGTACCTCGTATTGATCGAGCCCGCATTCGCCTTTGGTTGCCTCGAAGCCGGTTTCGATTTCCCACCTGCGGCCCGCGACGTTGACCAGGGTTTGCCGTGTGGCTTTGCTGCGCGGGGCGTATACGACGTAATACGCATGCTCGCGTTGCTCGTCCAGGCTGCGCCGCACCAGCAGGTAATGCCCGAAGCGGCGCTCTTCTGTGGTGATCTGCAGACGCCACAGCGGAGTCAACGCCCAGTCATACAGGCGCTCGCCTTTGGCGCCGGCACCTGCTGACAGGCGTCGCCATGCCCGTGCCGGCAAGGCTTCGGCGATCCGGTCGGACCGTACGTAGTCGGGACCCTGCCACCACAGGGGTTCGTTCTTCGCGACGGCCAGTACGAAAGACTGGCCGCGCGACTCGAGCCACAGCCGCAGGTGACGGTCGCCGCCGTAGACTTCATCACCCGTGACCCAGCCGCACGGCACACCTGCGTCCAGCGCCCGCTCAAGCATGCTGCGCGCGAGCTGCGGCTTCGTTGCAAACTCCACCGCCTTGGGAATGCCCGCTGCCTCGCAGCGCACACGGTCATCGGTCCACGCCTTGGGCACATACAGTTCGCGGTCGATAAACGCGCTGCCGCCGCGACCGGCATAGCAGAGGAACACGCCGATCTGGCTGTTCTCGATACGGCCTGCGGTGCCACTGTACTGGCGTTGCACACCGGCCGAGTGCTGCCCCTTCTTGACGAAGCCGGTCTCGTCCACAATCAGCACCGCGTCGCGCTCGCCCAGTTGTTCAACGACGTACTCCCGGAGCACATCGCGCGCGCCATCCGCATCCCATTGCGCCCGCTCGAGCAGGTGCTGCACGCCATCAGGCGTTGCTTCGCCGATCCATTCGGCGAGTTGCCAGCCGTTCTTGCGCTCGACTGTGCCCAGCAGGCCCTTCAGGTAAGCGAGAGACCGATGTCGGGGCTCGGGTCGCCTGAACAGTTCTCCGAGCCGCTGATGTAGCGCCTCCAGTTCACGCTCCCACGCTATTGCCGTCGAATGCATCGCTTTCTCATGTAGTAGCACTAAATCTTGTTAGTATAGTAAAAAATCTACGGCTGTAGTACTAACATTACAGCCGTAGTTATTTTTTCCTATACTAAGTTAGTACTACTACTTTGTATAGACCCTATGAATGAAATCGCTAAAGCGTGGGAACATGAACTGGATGTATTGCATGAGGGACTCGCCGGCCTGTTCAGACGCGCAGAACCGAGGCAGCGTTCGCTGGCATATCTGAAAGGTCTGCTAGGCACAGCCGAACGCAAGAACGGCTGGCAACTCGCGGAATGGATGGGCGAAGCCACGCCCGATGGTGTTCAGCACCTTCTCGAGCGAGCGCAATGGGATGCCGACGCGGCCCGCGACATTCTGCGCGAATACGTCGTCGAGCAACTCGGCGAGCGTGACGCGGTCCTCATCGTGGATGAAACGGGCTTCCTCAAAAAGGGCGAGCACTCTGCTGGTGTGCAGCGCCAGTACAGCGGCACGGCAGGCCGCATCGAGAACAGCCAGATCGGGGTGTTCCTCTGCTACGCAGGTAACGAGGGCAGCGCATTTATCGACCGGGAACTCTACATGCCGCAGGGCTGGATCGGTGATCGCAGTCGCTGTCAGGCGGCGGGGGTGCCCGACACGGTGGAATTCGCAACCAAGCCTCAACTCGCGCGGCAGATGCTTGAGCGGGCGCTGGCTTCGGGTGTTCCCTGCGGCTGGGTCACCGGCGATGAGGTGTACGGCGGCGACCGTCCCTTGCGGCTGTGGCTCGAGTCGCGCACACAACCATTCGTGCTGGCGGTCAGGAAGAACGAATCGCTGTGGTGGCAAGGCCCTACCTCGGTGCGCGCCGACAGGATTGCGCAAGCCTTGTCACCCCAGGCATGGCGCCGCCTCTCGGCTGGTATCGGTGCCGAAGGGCGAGCGCCTGTATGACTGGGCACTCACCCCGCTATGGCGCTTGCAAGTCAGCGCCGGCGAGCGTCGTTATGGACATTACCTGCTGGTACGGCGCAGCCTCGATGAGAAGCGCGAGCACGCGTATTACGTCGTCTATGCACCCCGCAGGATGGTTACCCGCCAGACTCTGGTCAACGTCGCTGGCAGACGCTGGGAGATCGAGGTCGGATTTGAGGCGGCCAAGGGCGAATGCGGCCTCGATCAGTATGAGGTACGTCGCTGGCAGGGCTGGTATCGTCACATCACGCTGGCGTTGCTGGCGCACGCGGTGCTTGCTGCTCTGAGGGCGCAGGCCAAAAAAAACTGCTGAAGGTTTACTCCCGCTCAGCGTTCAGGAGATCCGCCGGTTACTGTGTCGCCTGATATGGCGAACACTCCACTCCATCGAGCATGTGATGTCGTGGTCAATGTGGCGGCGCCGACACCAGTATCGCGCACAGCAGTGTCATTACCGACGACGCGGCGGGATGCCTTCAACACATCTACGGCTGTAGTACTAAGTGTCTGGATCGGCCTCACGCTCACGTAGCCTTTTTCATACGGCTTTTGATGTGCCAGTATCGCCCAGATCGTTCGGGCCATCTTGTTGGCCAGCGCCACGACCACCACGTTCAGCGGTCGGCGCTTTTGCAACTGCTCGATCCATGCGCCGGATTCTTTCGCGTGAAATATCACGCTACGGGCGCCGTGAATGAGCAGCGTCCTCAAATACGTATCGCCGCGTTTGCTGATTCCCAATAGCTCAATCTTGCCGCCAGAACCGGTTTGCCCGGGTACAAGACCAAGCCAGGCAGAGAACTCGCGGCCGGACCTGAACGACTTCGCATGCCCCATCGTCGCGACCGCTGCTGTTGCGGTTAAAAGGCCCACGCCGGGTATCGCTGCGATCGCCCTGGCTGCCTCGTCTTCTTTCATCCACACCTGCAAACGGTGCTCGATCTGGGCAATCTGCTGGTCCAGTGTATTCAGTCCGTTCCACTGTTCGCGAAGTGTATCGATAAGTATTGTCGGCAGGCGTTCGGAAAGCCTCTCCAGCACACCTGCGATAGCCCTGTCCAGCGCGGGACGACCTGTTCCCATCACCTCGCCGTATTCGGTCAACAGGCCCCGCAGGCTGTTGATCTGCATCGTGCGAAACTTCACCAGTTGTTGCCGCATCCGGTGCAGCGCCAGAATGGCCTGCTGCGCTTCGGTCTTCACGGCAACTTCCTTGCTGGGCATCTGCGTGGCCATCCAGATTGCCCGCGCGTCGGCCGAATCGTTCTTGTTACCGGTGACAAACGCCTTGACGAATCTCGCTGGCATCAGCTTCACTTGATGACCCATTTCGATCAACCGCCGGGCCCAATGTTGGGAGCCGCCACAGGACTCCATGCCGACCAGACAGGGACGGCGATTGGCAAAGTACTCGAGAAATGCCGCTCTTTTAACGGGTTTATTTACGATCTCGCCGCTGTCCGGGTCAACCCAATGAACCTGCATCACGTTCTTCGCGATATCCACACCCACGATCGTACGTTTCATGATCGCTACTCCGGTTTGCCTGGGAAGATCCTTATGATCCTCCTGCTGTGGCACTTCTATACCGTCGGCCTGTGAGTGAGGAGGCACCTCCTGGATATCCTCACCAATTGGTGGGGGCCGTTCATTCCATTCGCACCAGCAACGGATCGTTTCGTACGTGACACGACACCACGCTCAAGCAACAACTCCTCAATGTCGCGTAAGCTCAGGCTGAACCGGAAATACCAGAGAAGCGCGCAGCTGATGACGACGGCGGGGAAGCGGTGGCCGTGATAAAGGGATATTTTCTTCTTCATCACCTCATTCTACCGCCGCCTCCCCATCAACCTGACAGAGCCACCGGATGTCGTACCACGCGCGCATCACCTAGCCATTTCGGACAGTCTCTAGAGAGATGTCGTCCCTTGTGGCACGAATTACACAAGATCTGAGGTTCTCCGGATGGAGTGGCAGCCGGTCCGGCTACGGCGGTCATTCCATCGACGGCGGTTCCATCGGTCCAGCAAACAGTGCGCGGTCAAAGAACGAATCGTCCAGTTCCATGATCTCATCGTCGCCCAGTAGGATCACGACTAACTGCCGTGAACCGTTCCCGGGCACGTCTGCGACCTCCCAGATGGTTTGCTTCGGCGTTCGGTCGTCCGTAAATCGCACCCAATAGTAGCCCGGCACTACGGGTCGCGCGTCCATCCATTCCATAACTTTTACCCCCTTTAGTCTGGCGTAATCGATCGCTACAGCATTGCCAATTTTATCGCCGCGGCCTGGACGGCGGTTGCACGGAAGCATGAGTCTGGACCGCTGCGTCGACCGAACCGCAGAGTCCGGCCGCGCTGCCAGTCCGTACAGACGATCGTGCCACTCGTCGATCAAATCGTGTTATCGCGTCGGCGTCGCCGAACGGTTGACTCACAGAAACTGTCCTTTCCGAATTAGCACGGGTTTGTGCGGTAGCGCTTGCCAATTTTTTCCCCACCGCGACGCGCTGTTGCGTCGTGGCTCAAGTAGCACTATCGGCCCGGAACGCCAAAGGCAGGACAGGTTGATCTACTGGACGTCGGTGCGAGCCGGTCGGATGCTGTCGGCGAGCGATGCGGCCCATGTCGCCTGTCGGCGTGCGACGGCGTAGGAGAGGCCGCCGACGACCGAGGCTGTGTGAAAACACGTGTTGAATGCGGTCTTCTAGAAAATCGACCCATCAGATCGCGCTGTATTGGCTTGGTGGCAACTCGGGAAGGGTAAAGCGACACCCGAAAACCGAGTACTTTTGCGTTTTCACACAACCTCGACCCGTTATAGGCGTACGCTTCCAACCGGCCACCGGCCGATGATTGCCCTGAAGGCGACGTTGGTCAAGCTCACAGCAACGATCGAGCGTGAATAGGACGGCATGGCCCGATTTGGTTGGCGCATGGCTCACCAGCATCTCGCAACCCCCTGTAACGTTTCATGCAATTGCCCTGACCGCCAGATGACACAAGGCAAAACACAACCTTGAATTTAACTAACTCATCAATTAGATTGAATCAATGTACGCGAACCGCTCGCCCGCGAAGCCACTCGGCCGCCGCCCGGCGGTCGACGATTTCGACGTGCGAGAACATCTGCTCGATACCGCAACGCGGCTCTTTGCCGAACGCGGCATTGCCGCCACCACCGTCGCACAGATCGCGGCTGACGCAAATGTCACGTCGGCGCTAGTCCACTACTACTTCACGAATCGAGAAAAGTTGCTCGATGCGGTGGTCGACGAGCGGCTTGCTCTCGCAGCGGAGTTCGTCTGGCGGCCTGCTGCGGAAGACACCGCGAGCGATCCGTTCGCGCTCGCCCACGAATTCGTCGCACGCCTGTTCGACGTCACAGAGCGCATGCCGTGGTTGTCGCCGCTATGGCTGCGGGAGATCGTCAACGAGGGCGGGCTGCTGCGCGAACGGATGCTACGGCGCATCCCGTTCGACAACATCAAGCGCTTTGGCGCTCGCGTCGCGCAGGCGCAGCAGGATGGCACCGTCAATAGCGAACTCGAAGCGCTGATGCTCTTCAATTCGATACTCGCGCTGGTGATGTTGCCGCTTGCCACTGCGAAGATCTGGCAGAGCGCGCGCGGTCTGCCAGCCATCGAGCGCGACGCGTTGCGCCGCCATGTGAGTGCGCTGCTAATCGGCGGCATGCAGCCGCAACCGCGTGCGGTGCAGCCGAAGCGCCGCGTAGCTTCACGGAGCAAGTCATGACCCGGCTTTTGCGCGCCTGTGTTTGTATGCTGTTTGTCGTACTGACGCTCGCCGGCTGCTCGCGTCACGACGACAACACGTATCAGAGGTACGTGGAGGGCGAGTTCGTGTATCTCGGCTCGTCGCAGTCCGACACCGTCACGCGCGGGCAAACCGTCAATGCCAGCGCGCCCGTCTTCGCGCTCGAATCCGTCGACGAAGCCGCCGGGCTGCAGCAGGCGGAACAGCAACTCGCCGCCGCACGCGCGCAACTGGCCGACATCCAGACCGGCAAGCGTCGTCCTGAGATAAACGTGACGCGGGCGCAACTCGCGCAGGCCGTCGCCAACGCGCATAAGGCCGCGCTGCAACTCACGCGCGACGATGCGCAATATCGCGCCGGCGGCATCGCCCACGCACAGCTCGACGATCCACGTGCAGAGGCCGATGCCACTGCCGCGCAGGTCCGCGAACTGACCAACCAGGTCGACGTCGCTCTGCTTCCTGGCAGGACCCAGCAACGCTCGGCGCAGAACGCGCAGGTCGAAGCCGCGCGGGCCGCCGTCGCCCAGGCGCAATGGAAGCTCAGCCAGAAGCGAGTCAGCGCCCCGGTTGAAGGGCTCGTGTACGACACGCTGTATCGCGTCGGCGAGTGGGTCCAGGCCGGCAATCCGGTCGTGCAGATGCTACCGCCGCAGAATGTGAAGGTGCGCTTTTTCGTGCCGGAAACCGTGGTCGGCAAGCTCGCGCTCGGCCGTGCGTTGACGATCCACTGCGATGGCTGCGCGGCGGATGTTGCGGCGAGGATCACCTACCTGTCCAGCGAGGCCGAATACACGCCGCCGGTGATCTATAGCAATCAAAATCGCGCGAAACTGGTGTTTATGGTTGAGGCCCACACGTCCGTCGCCGACGCAGTCAAACTGCATCCTGGCCAACCCGTCGCGGTCACACTGCAATGAACCAGCCCGCGCCGCGATACGCGATCGAGGTACAGAAGCTCAACAAGCGCTTCGGCGACAAGCATGTCGTCATCGATGTGACGTTGCAGGTCGCGCGCGGCGAAATCTTCGGCTTTCTCGGGCCGAACGGCAGCGGCAAGACCACCTCGATCCGCCTGATGTGCGGCCTGCTGACGCCGGACTCGGGCACCGGCACGTGTCTGGGCTACGACATCGTGCGCGAGAGCTCGCAGATCAAGCGCAACGTCGGCTACATGACACAGCGCTTTTCCTATTGGGACGACCTGACGATCCGCGAGAACCTCGACTTCGTTGCGCGCATCTACGAGATGCCGAACCGGCGCGAGGCGGTCGACCGCTCGCTCGAATCGCTTGGACTGCAAAGCCGCGCGAACCAGTTGACGGGCGCGCTATCCGGCGGCTGGAAGCAGCGCCTCGCGCTCGCCGCCTGCATGCTGCATGAGCCGCAACTGCTGTTGCTCGACGAACCGACCGCGGGCGTCGATCCCGCCGCGCGCCGCGACTTTTGGGAAGAACTGCATCGGCTTGCCGCGCGCGGCATTTCGGTTCTCGTCAGCACGCATTACATGGATGAAGCCGAGCGTTGCCACAAGCTGGCGTACATCGCCTACGGCAAACTGCTCGCGCAAGGCACGGCGAAACAGATCATCGAATCGCAAAACCTCGCCACGTGGACCATTTACGGCGAGCACCTGAGCGAACTGACGGAGCAATTGCGTAAGACCCCCGGCGTCGATCAGACCGTCGTGTTCGGTTCAGCGCTGCATGTAGGCGGCAGCGACCGCGCTGCGCTCGAGGCCGCGGTCAAACAGGCCACAGAAGGTACGGCGTTACGCGTCGAGCGCATCGAAACCGGGCTCGAAGACGTCTTCATCTCCCTGATGGCCCACTCGACCGACAACTACGGAGCGCCATCGTGACCACGCGCGCACTGTTCTCGCTGACGCGCTGGTGGGCCGTCGTGCTGAAAGAGTTCCGGCAGTTGCGGCGCGACCGCGTCACGTTTGCGATGATCGTCGGCGTGCCGATCATACAGCTCACGCTATTCGGCTTCGCGATCAACACCAACCCGAAGCATCTGCCGACCGCCGTCATCGTGGGTGACGAGAGCCCCTTCTCGCGCAGCTTCATCGCGGCGATGAAGAACTCCGACTATTTCGACATCGTCGAAACCTTGCCCAACGAGGAAGCCGGCCGCCGCGCGCTGGCCCAGGGCCGTGTGCAGTTCGTGCTGAGCGTGCCGGAGGACTTTTCGCGGCGGCTGCTACGAGGCGAGCACCCCTCGCTGCTGGTCGAAGCCGACGCAACCGATCCCACCGCGACGGGCACCGCCGTCGCGGCCCTCCCCGGCCTCGTGCAAGCCATTGCGGACAAAGACATCACCGGGCCGCTCGCGCACTTGAATGGGAGGCCCGCCGCCTTCAACGTGCAGGTCCACCAGATGTACAACCCTGAAGCCATCACGCAATACGATGTAGTGCCGGGATTGATGGGCGTGATCCTGACGATGACGATGGTGATGATGACCGGCCTCGCCATCACGCGAGAACGTGAGCGCGGCACGATGGAGAACCTGCTCGCGACCCCTGTGCTGCCGATCGAGGTCATGACCGGCAAGATCGTGCCTTACGTGATGATCGGGCTGATTCAGGCGACGATCATTCTCACTGCGGCGCGCTTTGTCTTTTATGTTCCGTTCATCGGCAGCGTGATCGCGATCTATCTGGCCGCGCTGCTGTTTATCGCTGCGAATCTGACGGTGGGTATTACGCTGTCGTCTCTGGCGCAGAATCAGTTGCAGGCAATGCAGTTAACCATCTTCTATTTTCTGCCGAGCCTGCTGCTGTCAGGCTTTATGTTTCCGTTCGCTGGGATGCCGGCGTGGGCGCGCTTCATTGGCAATCTGTTGCCGCTCACGTATTTCAACTGGCTGGTCCGCGGCATCCTGCTAAAGGGGAACGGCTGGGTGGATCTGTGGCCATCGGTATGGCCGGTGGCGCTGTTCACGGTCGTCGTTTTGGGCATAGCGCTGCGCTTCTATCGGCGCACGCTCGACTAGGCGACCGGGTCGATGAAACCGCTCGCTCTTGTTTCCGTCGTCGCGCTATTCGGTTGCGCGGTTGGACCGGATTTTTTTCAAGCACCTGCGGCGCCAGATACGCAGGCCTATACGCCAGAGGCACGGCCCGTCGCGACGGTAGCCGCAAACGGCGCCGCAGGGGCGTCCAGGCGTTCACCGCTGCCCAGCACGCCACCCCGATGTGGTGGAAGCAGTTTCAATCAGAGGCGCTCAATCGTCTGGTCGAGCAGGCCATGCAGCAAAGTCCGTCGCTCGCGGAGGCCCGCGCGAAACTCGTCGAGGCGCGCGAAAACTACAACGCACAGTTTGGCGCCAGCCAAATCCCCAGCATCGACGCAAACGTATCCGGCGTGCGGCAGCAAATCGAAATCGCGCAGTTCGGAATCCCGAATGTGGAGAATCCGGGGCCGTTCGCACTGTACAACGCGTCGGTCAGCGTGTCGTATGCACTCGATATCTTCGGCGGCAATCGGCGGGCGCTGGAAGCGCTGATCGCGCAAAACGACTATCAGTCGTTCGAATTCGAAGCGGCGCGGCTCTCGCTTGCGGGGAATGTCGTCGCGACGGCGGTTCGGCGCGCCTCGCTGCAACAACAGATCGCAGTGACGCAACGTCTTGCGGACACCCAGGCGCGACAGCTAGCGATCACCGAAGGACGCTTTGCGGCAGGCGGAGTCTCGCAACTCGATATGCGCAGCCAGCGCACGCTGCTCGCGCAAACCCGTGCGTCGCTGCCGCCGCTCGCGGCGCAACTTGCACAGGTCGATCATCAACTCGCTATCCTGCTAGGCGTCGCGCCTTCGGTAGCGAATTTTGGCGACATCATGCTCGATTCGCTGCATCTTCCGGATACGCTGCCGTCGACGCTCGCACGTGAGCGGCCCGATATCCGCGCGTCAGAAGCGCAGTTGCATCAGGCCAGCGCGAATGTCGGCGTGGCGACGGCAAATCTGTATCCGCAGTTTGCGCTGTCGGCTGGGATTGGCTCAGAGCGCACCAATATTCAGGACATGGTGAGCGGGTTGAACATCTGGAATTTCGGCCTGAGTCTCACCCAACCGATTTTCCGCGGCGGCGAACTGCGCGCGAAGAAGCATTCGGCACAAGCGGCATACGATGCGGCGCTCGCCGATTATCAGACGACGGTGCTGCAGGCGCTGCAGCAGGTGGCGGATACGTTGACGGCGCTCCAGAACGACGCCCGTGAACTTCAAGCTCGTGATGATGCCGCGCAGCAGGCGCAGGCGAGCCTCGACATCGCGCACGCGCAGTATTCGGCGGGCGGGGTCAGCGAGTTTGGTCTGCTCGATACCCAGCGGCAGGCGTTGCAAACCGCGCTCGACCGCACCCGTGCGCAGGCCAGTCGGTTCGCCGATACGGCGGCGCTGTTTCAAGCGCTGGGTGGGGGCCTGGCAGGTCCCTGCAGCGCAGTAGGGGTGCCATACTCAAGCCATCGGCGGAGCATGAACAATGCCCTACCGTTGATACGCCGCACCGGCGCCGACGATCGTAGTGGCTGAACTGACGCCCGCACCGATCTTGACACTCAGGCTTTGCGTCACGCGAGCCGACAGACCCACCGCTACCGCCTGATAGCGCTTGTAGCCGGCCGTACCCACGCCGATTGCGAGGTTCTTGTTCCCCCCGTGACTACGTGCTCTCGATCCGGCGAACCACTGCAGCGGCGAACTCGCGCGTTGACGCGGTGCCTTTCAGATCGCGCGTACGGATATGGTCGGTGTTGAGTGTTTCAGCGATTGCAGTTCGTAATCGTAGGGCGAGATCACCCTGACCAACATGCTCAAGCATCAAGCCCGATGCAAGTAACAAGGAGATGGGGTTGGCCACGTCTTTACCAGCGATGTCCGGCGCCGATCCATGCACGGCTTCAAAAATTGCCGTGTCATTACCGTAGTTGGCGCCAGGCGCCATGCCCAGTCCGCCAACAAGCCCCGCCAACTGATCCGACAGAATGTCTCCAAACAGATTGGTGCACACAAGCATATCGAACTGCCACGGGTTCAGCACAAGCTGCATCGCGCAGGCGTCGACAATGATGTCATTCATTTCCACCCGACCTTCGAAATCCCGGGCAACGTCTCGAGCGGCTTCCAGGAACAATCCTGTGAGTGCCTTCAGGATGTTGGCCTTATGCACAACGGTGATCTTCTTTCGTCCGTGCTTCAAGGCATATTCGAAGGCAAATCTTGCGATTCGCGCGCACGCATCGCGTGTGTTTACCCCGGTCGCGACTGCAACCGCTTTCGGGTCATCGCCGACGGGAATGTAGTATTCGTGTGCGACATAAAACCCACCGAGGTTTTCGCGTACGAGCACGAGGTCGATCTCGTCGTAGCGACCAGGGATGATGGTATGCACGGGCCGAACGTTGCCAAAAAGCTGAAACTCTTCGCGAAGCCGAACGTTGGAGGAGCGGAACCCCTCGCCGACCGGGGTCGTCAATGGCCCTTTGAGGGCAAGCTTGTTCTTACGAACGCTCTCGAGTGTCACATCTGGTAGCGGGTCTCCACAGTGGGTGACCCCGGCGATTCCCGCATGCTGTACGTCCCAGATGAATGGGGATCCTAAAGCGTCAAGAACCTGAACCGTTGCAGCAACCACTTCTGGCCCGATTCCATCGCCGGGAATCAGCGTTGCGGGGATTTTGTGTCTCGGCGTGCTTTCCATATCAGTCTTCCAGATTAGACAGGGACAACCGTCCGTGGTTGATCGGCTATTGCTGACGCCGCTGGGTGCGATGAGTTGGTCTCAAGCTTGGACCAGAGCAAAACTTCGTTTCCGCCGCACGGCGCTCTCAGGCGGATGTGTCGCCATGTCATGTCTCCCAGCTGCGGCGACAACTGATCTGGCCTCGCATGCGAGGTACGGCGCCAGCAGCGATACAAGGAACAGGCCACATAGCGGATATACCGGCCGACCTGTCGTCACGGGAGGTTCGACGGCAACTCTCCGATCTGACGAAAAATACCTAGCCAGTCTTCCAGGTGCCATGTTTTGGCAATTTGTCCCTCGCGGAATTCGTGAAACGAGTGAATCGCAAAATTGACAGGTTTCGACGTGGCTGTGATCCCCATGAGTGGGGCCGACTGCGTCCCTGTCACGATCGCACGCACGGCCACCTTGTCTCCGCGAACCAGGACATCCAGAATCCGGATGTCCATGTCAGGTAGTGAATACGACAGATCCGCGAACACCGGGATCATTGAGTCGGGACCCGACACCGGTCCGGGAGAAGGCGGGATGTACTGCCAGTCCGGCGTTACAACAGTCCGAAACAGGGATATATCTTTACTCGACATGGCACGGTAAAAAACAGCTAAAGTCGCGCGCGCGACATCGTCCGTCACCTCATCCGCTCTGGTCATAATAACGTCTCCAGTGTCGAGGCCGGCGCATACGAGAGCCTGAGCGACACGAAGTCGTTGGCGTCGGCACCGAGACCGAGACCGAGACCGTGCATCAGGATCACGGCGAACCTACGGCTCGGTGCACTTTCAATTTCAATGATGGACGGTTGCTCGCTCATGTATTGCGACTACTCGGTTTCAGGAAAGGTTCAGAGGATCGGGATGAGTACAAGCAGGATACCGCCAAGCGAGACATGCCACACCAGTCATCTCGATTGTCATCGTGTCCAGTCGTCAAAGTCGGGCGCGAGGATGGCTTGTTGAGTCGTGAATCGTCATGCGGCGTCATCATGACATCAAAGGTGCGTCACGAGTTCAGCATTCCGGCTCCCAAACACAGTCCTTACAGTCCGACCGCGCCTCGCTCTACGTCGCAGCGTCCTCAAGTCTCAGCCAGGCCTTCGGCCTGTGGCCGCTGTCACTGATGAGCAACCCATTCCCAATGTTAGGGCTCGCCCCCTCTTTAGCCGTCTTGCGCTGCGTGAGCCGCAGCTCCAGCTCGCCTGCGGATACAGTGCGCGGAATGGGGACGAAGGTCGGTACGGTGCCGTACCGGGCCCGGCGAGCACTGGCGACCGGTTCGCCACGTTTCGGGCGGCGCGGCTATAGCGGGTTTAGCTATGCCGACGTCGCCGACGCAATCAACATTCGTAAGGCGAGCATTCATCACCACTTCCCGTCTAAAACTGATCTCGTGATCGCAGTGGTGAACGAGTGGCGGGCGGCGTTTGACGCCGACATGGCCTCACTTCAGGCGAGCGGTGCCGACGCTCTTGCGCAATTGCGTGCCTACATCGGCCATTGGGAACGCTGCATTGCGGACGATGCGCTCCGTTCTGTGTAGCCGGCATGCTCGGCGCCGAACTCCCCTCGCTGCCCGAGGAAGCAGCGAAAGAGGTGAAAGCGTTTTTCGATAACCTCACGGCGTGGCTTGAGCAGGTGCTCGAGTCAGGGGCGAAAAACGACCTCGTCAGACTGGATTCGTCGGTTCAAACCGAGGCCGCAACGCTCGTGTCGCTGATCTACGGTGCCATGCTGGCTGCGCGGGCTTATGGCACCGTCGCGCTATTCAAGGACGTCACTGACGGTGCAATTGAAAGACTCGTGAAACCGCGCAAACGAACCCGATCCGCCTGAAGTACACGGGTGCCACGCACATACTGGCGTGTGTTCCACATCGCCTGGTTGGGAGCGCTTGACGACATCAACGAAGGTCGATGAACCGACGTTCGTTCTGGTCAGTCGAACGGCTGTTTAGTGGGTGGGTGGGGCCGACGTCGGAACGTCTGCAAATCGCGACCAGCGAATGTCGCCTCCTGAGCCGCGAGGCGCCGCACGTCCCCGCTCTTACTCCAACCGAACGGCTGGCCACGCAGCGACACGTGTCGCACGGGCGGGAAGATGGTAACGGGGCAGGGCCGTCAGCGTACTCTAAACGGCGTTAAACCTGGCTAACCGAGCCGTGTGAAAAGGGGTATCGTGAAGAAATTATCGAACGCTAGGCTCATCCGCGCCGCGCCTGAGCGTGTAACGTCTCCCTAGTCAGGCGGTCTTGCCATGATCCTGTATCACACCGAGCCCGATTCCCCTGTCATCGAAATTTCCGTCGAAGGCAAAATCACCGACCACGATCTGCGCGAAACCATTGAGCGCATGCGTGGTGATCTCAAACTGAACGGCAAGACCCGCGTGCTCGAACGCATCGAGCATTTCACCGGCATCGAGCCGAAGGCGCTGTGGACCGATATAACGCTCGGCGTTTCCGTGGCACGCAAGGTCACGCGCGCCGCCGTGGTGGCCGATGCGGGCTGGATCCGTGCCTCGATGCATCTGGCGCGGTTCTTTACGAAGGCCGAAGTCAAGACGTTCCACGTCAACGAGCTGGAGCAGGCGCGCGTCTGGATCAACACCTGAGCGCCGCCTGGCGAATTTCGTAGCAGTCCGGCTGCACGTCGGAGCGCGATTGACCTGCGCAATCAAGATGCCATTGGCATTCGCGCTCTTGCTTGCACTGGCGGCAAAGGGGGCGTTAGCGCCTGTTCGATTTTTCCGAGACCGGTCATTCAAAATGGCCAAATACTGAAAGGCTCGACTGACCGGACTGGCCGACAAGCAACGCTCCAACATTGCGAATTGAATGTCTGGTTCCCGAGTGGAGCCGACGCCTGAATGTCTGAGCGAAGTTACCCGCGAATGACGCTTCATGGCCGGCCTCTGCCTGACGGCGATCGGCCGCACGCGGCCGATGCTGTTTGCAAGGACTTCCCCCGAAAGTCAAGATCGGGGTGAGATTGGTTGGCGCCGGCAAATGCGCAGCGCCAATGTTGCTGGTGGTCCAGTTGGTTGGGCGGTCATATCACTTCTCCGTTGTCAGCTAAGGCTCGCGCTTCGAAGCAATACCAGGAACAGACTGCGTCTTTGCAAACGGCCTTGATGCCCGAAACGTATCGGGCGGGCCACGATATGAGCCGCACAGGAGAACCCTATTTGAAAACCGGCGAGCAGGCGCGCGGTGATACGCCGCGTGCGATGATGATTCGCCAACAGCATCGTCGGCTTCTTCTCCCGTTCGGTCCGACCTCGTCTTGCTATCGCGTCGAACAGTAGTTGAGTTTTGGGCTAACCGGGTCATGCTGTAGCGGATGGTAACGGCGGATGCATGGGATGGCGTTGCCACGCGTTGGCGTCGTAATGTTCGTCCTTCGCGAGCATCGCCCACAGCATCCTCAGGGCATGCTTGTTTGCAATCGCAATCAGCGTCTTGTGATAGCCCTTGCGTTCGTGGAGCTGCCTGATCCACCGTTGTAGCCGGCTTGCGTGCGTGGGGTCGGCACGCAGCGCCGACTGCAACGTACTTCGGGCGCCCTGAACGAGCAGCATGCGCAGATAGACGTTGCCGCGCAGACTGATATGTCCAATCCGCGTCCTGCCGCCTGAGCTGTGCTGTCGCGGCGTCAGGCCCAGCCAGGCGCCGAACTGTCTGCCGTTCCTGAAGACCTTCGCATCGGGCACCGTGGCGGCCAGCGCACTCGATGTTACCGGACCGACGCCGAGCAGTTCGCCGGCGCGTTTGGCGACGTCGCTGTTTCTGGCGTGAGTGGCGATCTGCTGGTCGCAGCGAGCAAGCCTCAGGTTCAGCGCGACCAGTTGTTCGCGCACCTCGAGCAACATGGCACGCACCGGGTCAGGCAGTCTGGCGTCTTCGATCAGTATGGGCAACGCGCCAAGCAAGCGGTCTGCCGAACGCGCAATCACCACCCCAAATTCGGCCAGCAGTCCGCGCGTGCGGTTCAGCAGCGCAGTCCGTTCCTCCTCTGCCAGCCCTGACGGACGCTGTGCCAGGCGAGAATGGCCTGCTGGTCGACAGACTTGATCGCTACAAAGCGCATGGTTGGCTGCCGTGCGGCAACAGCGATTGCTTCAGCATCAGCTGCATCGTTCTTGCCGCCGGGCTGAACGGCTTGACGAACTCGGCGGGAATAAGCCGGGCGATGTGACCGCGGGCGGCAAACCAGCGACCCCAGTGGTGAGAGGAACCGCAGGCTTCCATTGCAACGCGACAGGGAGACAACTGTTCGGCCCATCGCATGAACGCCTCGCGTCGCAGCACGCGCCGCTGCAACACGGCACCGGTTGCATCAAGCACGCAGACCGCGAAGATGTCCTTTGCCAGGTCGATGCCGACGGTAGTAAGCTGATCCATGACTTTCCCCTCCTGTTCCGATTGATGGATGGCACCTCAATCATGGCACTTGATGCCTGCGACTTCAGCGTCGCACCGGGACGGGGAAGTCCCTCACATTTGAAAAAGTCGGCGGAGGTCAATGTCGTGAGGTTTTCAAGGGTCGTTCAACCCTTAACCGAGTCCTGCGAGCGGCTTGTAGGCCGATCTGAGAGGTCGATCTTCTTACCGGCGGTGGGAAGACTGCGTGTCGTGACTTTTTCAACAGCATCGGCCCTCAGCCGCCATTCGCCGCTTGAACCAATCTCTGGCCGAAGCAAGGCTTTGAGCGGACGCTCGTCGTTATATAACGCTGACCGTTCGTTACTTCCTAGCACTCGTCGAGTCTTCTACCGACCGCAGCGCTGCGTTGGCCGTGACCAGCAACCCCGCATCGTGATCGCGCAGCGCTGCATCGATTAAGTCGAAAGCCTTCTTCAGTTCCTTCTGACCTGTCTTCGTCGCACTGCCGCTTTCCGAGATCGCTTCGGCTTCCTTTTTCAGTCGCTTGACGAGCTTCGCGGCACACCGGCTATCGAGCGTCCCTTCGTGGACGAACTCTCTGATCTGTATGGTCAGTGCTGCTAGGGTCGCTTCGGATGTTTCATTCGAGTCGCCGGTATCGTCAGAAGTGGATTTCTTGCCCATCAGATTTCTCCCAATTGAGCCCCTGGCACAGGCTAGGCTTGAGGTGGTCGCTGCTATAAGTACGGACAGAATACGAGCCTGACACGGTACGCGGATAGGCGTCACGACATTACCGGCTGCCCGCGAATGCGTGCCTCACGAAAGCGTCCAAGGAATAACTGGTACGCACAGGGTGCAATACTAGGCTCGCACGCGCGATACCGAGGTGTCTGTACGGTAGCGGTCCGGCGCGCAGTGGAGAGCTATGCCGGATCGAGTCTGTACCTGAATGTCCGGTACTTGGGGCGAAGCTGACGTTGGAACGTCCCTGTGAAAGCGTTGGCCAACGTCCGTAGATGGCCGCGTGCTGCCTCATGCATAAGGCATCGTCTCCCGTGGCGCGCATTGCGGCGACCGGCAGCACGCGACCGATGTTGTTGAAAAAGTCGCCGTTGGTCTCTCTTGCGAAGTTTTCAGGGGTCTTCATACCCTTGACCGATGGTCGCGAGCGGCTTGCAGGGCGATCTGAGAGGTCGATTTTTGCGCGAGCGAACGGAAAAAATCACGAAGCGACTTTTTCAACAACATCGACCCAATGCTGCCGATCAGCGCATCGGCGCGAGCGTGCGAGCTTCGGCCATTTACGGCCGCTCGTGGCAGAAGCCAGCGTCGGCGGGCGTTCGCTATCGCGGGTGGTCGGCGTCGGACCGGAGTCGGCGGCGCCGCATGACGGTATAGCGGTAATGTCGCGAATGATGCGGGGAGGAACGCATGTCGTGGCGTTCATGGCTGTCGCCATAGGGTTGCGCCGAAAGGGTCAAGCTCCCTCTTCAGGGATTTCTCCGACCAAACAGGTGGCCAGCTGGTGGGTAGCCTAGTAGTGGTCGCGATCATGTTCGTGCTCCTCATGGTAGCCGCCACTACCATGGTGGTAGTCGTCGCCACCGCCGCCAACGGGAACAAGGATGCACGCGCTCAGGCCGGTAATCAGCGACTGGGCGATCAGCATCCATATCAGTGCTCGCTTCTTCATGTCTACTCCTTCAATTCCTTCTGCCAGGCAGCGCAAGAGCCAATGCGTCGGCTCAGCTCCTTCACGAGGCGCAACCGAAGGTCTGCGATGCCAGTCAATGCATGACTGCAGGCGGGTAGTGCGTCAGTGCTCGCTGCAGAAGATGGCCGTGAGCAGGAGGGGGACGACTTGCCGAACGACAGCGTCGCTGCCAGCCTCGCGTGCGCGGGCTTCTACTGTCTCGGCGGGGCCAAGGACTACGGCGCCATATGCTGACGGCGTAATGGGCTGGCCACTTCCCTGTTTGAATATCGTGTCGTCGCGCTCATACCCGAGAACGGCGTAGACACGGAACCCGAAAGCCGTCAGGTTGCTGTCGTGCGTTGGTCGAAATGCGTTGACCGAGTTCACTTCGACACGCATCGGATTCGGATCGATATATTGAGCGTTCAATAGCGGGGTGATGAACGCGTGCGCGTTCGATTTGCAGTCGAGTTGCGCATCGAGCGCGTAGGCGCAGCACATCACTGGAATGAGCACCGCGCCTATGGCAGTGAACACGGTTAGCGTGTTGAGAGCGACCTTGGTCATGATGGGGGGCATCCGGTTCTATCCTGCGCCAGCGTCTCATGTTCGCCGGGGGATGTCTGTACGGTGGCGGCCGATGACCTGCAGTCCAGCCCCTGCCGCAACCACTGAGGCGCTGCCGCGAGTCAATCATGTGGCCTGTTGCCGGAAACAGGCCGGTGAGCGGGTCGCCGGAAAATAGGTGTCGGAAACGGGGGCAGCTTCGGTGATCCATCGCTGCAGGCAGTCGGGACGCCGATGCGGGCCTGTCCATCCCCGTGATTGGCTCGATGCGGTTGTTTTTACTGATCTGAACGTCACCGTACAGACTTACCATATTGTTCGTGGGACCGTGCTATTTCAACCTGCACGTACCAGTGATCTTCGGGTCGCTCTCGCGTGGCAGGCATTGGCGCACCGCCGGGTATTGGCGCATCGCGACCCGAAGGGCGCGATATGGGGATCAACATGTCAGTTCATCCAGAGTCTTTCCGGTGGTCCGTTGGCACGCCCGACACGGAGCACGCAGATGTGGCAGATGACATGATGGAACGCCCGCCCCGGCAGGCCGCCATCGCTTTTTCCAGCAATTCTTCATCGGCCGGCCATCGTTTCGACGCACTACGACGCAAGGACGAAATTCTTGCCATGGTGGCGCACGAGCTTCGTGGACCGTTGACGCCGATGCAACTCGCCATCCATCTCATTCGCAGGGCGTCGGCGGATCGCCCGGAGGTGTTACGGTCGCTCGACATGCTCGACCGGCAGATCACACAGATTATCCGGCTTGCCGAGGACTTGATGGATGCAACGCGGATCGACCGTGGCGCACTCCGTGTGAGCAAGGTCCCCTTCGACGTCGTCGAGGTTCTGGCCGCCCCCTCACCGCAGCCGCACTGGCAGCAGCCGAACGCGGCCAGACTCTCACCGTGCAGATTGCCGACAGGGCACTACGCATTGAAGGCGATCCAGCCCGTCTCGCACAGGCCGTCGACAACCTCCTGCATAACGCAGTGAAATACACGCCGGAGAAGGGTTGCATCGCCGTGAACGTGCTCGCAGACGGGAAGGACCTTGTGGTGTCCGTCAAGGACAATGGCCTGGGCATATCGGGCGCGCTCCTGCCACATATCTTTGAGCTCTTCGCTCAATCCAGCAGAACGATTGCGGCGAGTGCCGGCGGTTTGGGGGTGGGTCTTGCCGTCGTGAAAGCGGTCGCCGAATCGCATGGCGGAAGGGTGTCGGCGACCAGTGCCGGCCCCGGTACGGGCAGCGAATTCACGCTACGGCTGCCGGTCGTGCTGGAACGGCGCATGGCTGGTGAGCCGGCGTGACGGCAGGCAATTCAGCCACACATTTCACTCCGCTTCTGAGCCAGTCAGCCACCGAACGATACATTCCTGGCAGTTGACAGACCTGTCAGCGCCGCCCCGTTGAACCATGGCCGATGGCCGTCGCAGCGCGCGGCAACGTGCCACCGTGCGCACGCGAACTATAATGTAATCGGGCTTTAATGAAGATCGGTGTCCTCGCCGATTCTTCTTGCGCTTTCATGCAACTGCCGTCGATCCCCGATAGTGTTAAGAACAATTCTGCGAAAACAGTGCAGTTTCTGGACAGGATGGCGCGGCTTTGTCACGTTATTGCGGCGGTCGCGTAGAATTCTTGAGATGAAAAATTCCAGATCGCTCTATCACGGGCATCGCTTTCCTGCGGTGGTCATCAGCTGGGCCGTTCGGTGGTACTTTCGGTTTCAGCTGAGTTTGCGTGATATTGAAGAGTTGCTGTTCGAGCGCGGCATCGAGGTGAGTTATGAAACCGTGCGCCGCTGGTGCGATAAATTCGGTTCCGGGTTTGCACATCGGGTAAAGGCTGTCCGGCGAAAACCGGGCAGTACATGGCATCTCGATGAGTTGTTCGTGACGTTGCGCGGTGAACCTTATGTGCTGTAGCGAGCGGTCGACGAGCACGGCGCCGAACTCGATATCCTGCTGCAGAAGCGGCGCGACACGGCCGCAGCCGAACGATTCTTCAAACGCGTACTTCGTTCGTGCCCGGTGCCGCGCAAAATCGTCACCGATCAGCTGCGCAGCTATCCGGCCGCGAAGTCCAGGATCCCCGCGCTGGCAAATGTCAAACACGTGTTCGTCAAGGCTGCCGCCCGCGTGAACAATCGGGCCGAGAATAGCCATCAACCTACGCGCGAACGCGAGCGGCGCTTGCGCGGGTTTCGCTACCCAAAGCGTACCCAGGCGTTTCTCTCGAGCTTCGGACCGATCCGGCAGCACTTCGCGCTCAAGCGGCATTTGCTGCGCGCTTCTCTTTACCGCAAACAGCTCACTCAGCGCTTCGACTCGTGGCATCGTTTGACCGAGCTCACCCAAAATCCGTCAACCGTCTGAGCAAACACGCATCCCCCATCTGTTTGCGTCATCGCCCAGTCAACGTGACAAAGCCGTGCATAGGACCCGCGTACCGCTGGCATTGCCATGTCATCCTGATCGACCTCTCGATGCCGCAATGCAACGGCTTCCTGGCGGCCCGCGCGCTGCGGCGTCCTTTATCAAATATACACGAGGCGATCCCGGCGGTTGCGCGGTTGGGCCTGCCGGGGACGGACTGGCGAGCGAGCAGGGGCAGGCTGAGCCAGGTCACAGGACCAGCTTCAGCCGGCCGCCCTTCCTGCGATCGCACGTAATATGCAACGCTGTACCTGACCCGGAGCGAAACATGGCAGATGTGGAACAGTTCAAGGACGACCTGGAAAACAGCGCGGATGGCCTCGTGGGGGAAGCCGGGCTGACTTCATGGAAGCCCTGGCGGAGGCCGTGTACGCGCGCGTCGCAGGTGACCAACTGGACAGCATCATTTCAGCGTACCTGACGTTGCAGGAGGTGCTGGATGAGAACGTGGACAACCTACACGACGAGGCCGACGAGGCGATTTAAGACGCGACCAGCGAGTTCCATGAGACGGTCGGCAAGATCCTGGGGTTGTAGTCGATGAGACGTCGTGTCTCACGCAGTCCGATGGCCGGCCGCTTATGACAAAAGTCGGCCGTAACCGCGCCGAGCGGTTTGCGCTCTTGGCGGTCCGATACCTGCCGGCGCTTACCAGCGCCAAGGGTCGCCGCATTCGTCGTCGCCATCGTCGACTGCTTTCGCCTCCCGTAAGCGCTCACCGTCAGGGTGTTCGAAAGTGGCGGCGAGATCCGGCCGGCCGACATGCCGTGTGACGCTCGTCAGCCGTCAACGAACTGTGCCGAGGACGCCGCGCGCCGACTGCCCTGGCCCGATGCGCTCCGGCAGGTAGCGCTCAACGGCTCTGCGAACCGGCATGCCGACGTACCAGGTGCGCAGCAAGCGCGCCATGGCGGCTTCATCCCATCAGTATGAGCTTGCCAAGGCGCTCTATGACCCGGACAGCCCCATTGCAGGCGGTGGTGCCGAAGTTCAAGGCGCAACGCAAGCAGTACTTCGAAGGCATGATGGCGAAGGGGTTGGAAAAAGATGAAATCAAGCGGCGACGTGCCACCGCCCTCGAAACTCAACTTCAGCCAAATGCGCAAACTCCTTGAAATATCGGGCTATCCTAATTGTTTTGCATGAGGATCTGCCAAGAGGATAGTGCCCTCGCGACCGGGTCACCTCGACTGAGCGAGGGCGGCGGCGACCGCGTCGTCGACGCTGTAAAGGACGTGCGACGGCGTGAGACCGGGCATGCCGGCCACGATGAGCAGCGCCAGCACGGGCTCCTTCAGACGGGCGAAGAGCAACCTCTTGCCGCGCGCCACTGCAAAGCGCTGGAATTCCAGCAACGCCTCCACACTGGTGCTGTCCAGATCGGGGGACTCTTCAAGGCTGAGAACAATCGATTGCGTGCTATCGCTCGCGTTGACGACACACGCTCTCACATGCTGCAGCATGACTTCGACGTTGCCAAAAAAGAGCGGCGCTTCCGGGCGCAGGACAATCACGCCCGGAACTGGTCGCGCATCCGGATGCGCCGTGAGGACAAGGAAATCGTGTCCATCGCCGAGGCGTCCGAGCGTGCTCACGTTCGGCACAGAGAGCCCGCGCAACAGCATCAGCAGGCTGAGCCCGATCGCCGCGAGCAACCCGTAGAGCACGCCTAGCACCAGCACCGCAAGCAGGGCGGCGGCGACGATGAACCGGTCGCGATGCAACCGAACATACGGCCTGAACACTGACGGGTTCAACGCATGGCTAAGCGCATGGCAAACGACGGCCGCAAGCACCGCCGTGGGCGTGAGGGCCACCCATGACAGTAAGGTGAGCACGATCACGACCACCACCACGGCGGCGACCCAACCTGCGCAGCGCGAATGTGCACCAGCCGCTTCGTTCGTGGCACTTGCGGAATAGCCGGCGCCTACCGGCAGGCCATGAAATAGCCCTGACAGCAGATTCGCAGCCCCGAGTGCGAGCAACTCGCGGTTGGGCTCGGTCAAGTCTCCGTGCTTGAGCGCAAACGTGCGGACCGAGCTATACGATTCGGCGTACAGGATCAGCGCCAGCGCGAAGGCGAATTCGCCAAGCTGGGTCCATTGGCGGTGATCAAGGCTCGGCAGGGAAGGCGTTTCGCCCGACAGGTCGATTGCGCCGACCACCGACACCCCGTGCGCGTGAAGGCCGAGCCAGCGACTGGCGACGATGCCTAGCGCGATCACGACGAACGCGCCCGGCACTTGGCGTGAGCGACCGAACGCGAATAGAAGGACCAGCGCGACGAGCCCGGTCACTAACTGCCAGACGTTCCAGTGCGGGTAGCTATGGGCAAGCTCGATCAAGAGGCCGGCAAAATCGCTGTGCTTGAGACTCACGCCGAGGACACTGGGTATCTGTCTTACTATGATGATAATTGCGAGTCCGAACGCATAACCGCGCAGCACCGGTTTGGCGATGAACTCCGAAGCGCCGCCCAAGCGCGCGACCGAGGCGCCGACGAAGATCAACCCGGTAATCAATACCAGCCCGGCGGCTAGCAGCATGCGCATGGGCAGGTTGCCGCCGGCCATTCCCACCACCACGGCTGCAAGGACGGCCGCCGACGAGGACGTGGCCGACACGATCGCAAAGCGGCTGTCGCCCAGCAGGCCGTAGGCGACGAGACCCGCGAGTAGCGCGACAACGCCCGTCTGCGGCGGTAGGTTCGCGATGGTTGAATACGCCATCGACTCAGGAATGAGCAGGCCAGCGACAGACAGCCCGGCGCGTAGGTCAGGCAAGTAATGGGCAGGGCGAACGCGCACGGACGCCTTGCGCGGACGCTTTTTCATGCCTTTCTGGTCGCCTTGCGTTGACTATGCCGAATAACGGCATCACGCGGGTTCGAAGGAACACGTGAGGTACCATTGCCTTTCCCTAGCGTACCCTTGATTACTAGGATGAGTCGGAACAGCGTTGCGCTGCAATTGGAAGTTTCCCCGACGCTTTGTGCGCGCGACAGGGTCCCCCGCATGCGGCATGCCGTTGTCCCTCGCGACCCCATATTCAACAAGTTGACAAGCCAAACGTTGTGGATGGCCCCGTCACGTTGTTGGTGTTGCGTAAGATGCTGCGTTGAAGAAAACGAAACGCTCCGGAAAGGAACCTCCGTCGCAGGATGGCTTTCCATTGATCTTGCGGTCTGCGTTTAGCGCAGACGCTCGCCTTTCAACGGGCTCACCATGTCATTACTCGACGGTAAGTACGGCCTGCGCGCCCTATTCCTACTCCCTGTCTGGCTCAGGCATTCATCGTCGCCGGCTGCAGCGCCGTCGAGCGCCAGTAGCGATATGCTCGCCGAATTCGCTCGCGTCTCGCCCGAAGAAGTGCTACAGCGGCTGCGTAGCGTGGCGGCGGGCCTCGCGGCCGACGAAGTGGCGCAACGGCTGCGCACAGCGGGCCGCAATCAGGTCGCGCATGAAGTGCGTCACACAATCGCTGGTGAACTCGCCAGCCGGTCGCTCAATCCCCTGAACCTTCTGCTGTTGTCGCTGGCAGTAGCATCATCTCTGCTCGGCGATCCACGCGCGGCGATCATGATTTCGCTGATGGTGCTCCTTAGCGTCTCGCTTGGTTTTCTTCAGGAGCATCGTTCGAACAAGGCAGCCGACGCGCTGCGCCGAATGGTGCATACAACGGCAACCGTGCGCCGACCTGACACGGGCGATGGACCCGATCACGTGGACGTCCCGATCGATCAGCTCGCGCCGGGCGATGTCGTCCTGCTTTCGGCCGGCGACATCCCCCGGCGTCAGACTAGTTGTCGTGTCTTCTCTTTCTTATAGACTTGGTCCGGGGGCGGTAAAATCAGGGTGAATGAAAGCCTACTCAGCAGAAAGAAAGGAAGCGCTGGTGCGTCGCATGATGCCGCCGGAAAACGCGGCGGTCTCGGCGCTTGCCAGAGAAACGGGGATTACGGAACAGACGTTGTACACGTGGCGCCGAAAGGCCAAAGGACAAGGAATCGCAGTGCCGGGCGATGGGAAGAATCCCGAAGGATGGTCTTCGGAAGACAAGTTTGCAGTAGTGCTGGAAACCGCCCCGCTCAACGCAGCGGAGCTGGCCGAGTATTGCCGGCGCAAAGGTCTTTATCCCGAACAGATCGCGGCGTGGCGGGCTGCTTGCCAGGCGGCCAACGCGAATGCCACCGAGCAGGCACGCGAGCAGCGCCATCAGTCGAAAGACGACAAGCAGCGCATCCGGCAGCTCGAGAAGGAACTGCAGCGCAAGGAGAAGGCGCTGGCAGAAGCGGCTGCACTGCTGATTCTGAGAAAAAAAGTCCAGGCGATCTGGGGAGACAAAGAGGACGATTAATCAACGTCCTGGATCGCCTGCTATGTATATCGTTGATTCGCGAGGCAGCGCAGTCGGGCTGCCGGTTGGAGAAGGCTTGCGAGGAGCTGGGCGTGAGTGTGCGCACATTCCAGCGCTGGGTGCGTGAGGGCGACGCGGTGCGCGCTGATGGCCGCACGACGACCGAGCGAGCGCCGCCGTCCAATCGACTGAGTGAGGCCGAACGGCAGCAGATTCTGCAGGTCGCCAATAGTGCGGAGTTTGCCAGCCTGCCGCCCAGTCAGATCGTGCCGAGCCTCGCCGACCGCGGCGTATATCTCGCGTCGGAGTCGAGCTTTTACCGCGTGCTGCGCAGCGCTTCGCAGCAGCATCACCGCGGCCGTGCGCGCAAGCCCTCGGCCCGCGTGGTGACCAGCCATTGTGCCACTGGTTCGAACCAGGTCTGGTCGTGGGACATCACGTGGATGCCGGCGGCGGTCAAGGGCCAGTATTACTACTGGTACATGATGCTGGACGTGTTCAGCCGCAAGATAGTCGGTCACGAAGTGCATGAGGCGGAATCGGCGGAACTGGCCGCGTTGCTGATGCGGCGTGCCAGTCTGGCGGAGGGCCTGGCAGGGCGCCCCCTGGTGCTGCACTCGGATAACGGCAGCGCAATGAAGGGCGCGACGATGCTCGCCACCCTGGAAAACCTGGGGGTCGTCGCCTCTTTCAGTCGGCCGCGTGTGAGTAACGATAACCCGTTCGCGGAGTCGCTGTTCCGCACCTGCAAGTACCGGCCAGACTATCCGCGCAGACCGTTCGGCAGCATTGATGAAGCGCGGGCCTGGACGCAGCAGTTCGTGCGTTGGTACAACCATGAGCACAAACACAGCGGCCTGAAATTCGTCACGCCGGCGCAGCGCCACAACGGCGTAGCCGCCGCAGTGCTCGCGCAACGTGAAGCCGTTTATGCAGAAGCCAGGGAGCGCAACCCACGGCGTTGGTCCCGATCGACGCGTGATTGGAAATTGAATGATGAAGTCTGGCTCAATCCGGAGCGCACGCAGCAGGTAGAACTAAAGCAGTTTGCATGAAGTGACACGACAACTACGTTGACAACTGCCGACATGATCCCGGCGGATCTACGCCTGCTCTCCGCTAAAGACCTGTTCATCAATCAGTCGACACTGACCGGCGAGGCCATGCCGCTCGAAAAGGTGGCACAAACTCAGACGGATGCAGCTGAAACACCCTTCGATCTCCAGAATATCTGTTTCATGGGCAGCGCCGTCGTCAGCGGTATTGGCTGTGGCGTCGTCGTGCTGACAGGCAGGCGGACGGCCTTCGGCCACGTCGCCGGCATGATCGCCGCGCAACGTGTGCAGACAAGCTTCGACAAAGGCATCACGCGGTTCACCTGGCTGATGATAGGTTTCATTGTGGTGATGGTGCCCCTCGTCTTCGTGATCAATGCTCTGTCGAAGGGAAACTGGTTCGAGGCGCTCCTTTTCGCGGTCGCGGTTGCGGTGGGGCTCACGCCTGAAATGCTGCCGATGATCGTCACGGTGAATCTCGCCAAAGGCGCTATGGCGATGTCGCGCAAAAAGGTCATCGTGAAGCGCCTCAACGCGATCCAGAATTTCGGCGCGATGGACGTTCTGTGCACCGATAAGACGGGCACGCTAACCCAGGATCGCGTCATCCTCAAGCGCCATCTGGATCTGCAAGGGAATGACTCGGACAAGGTCCTCGAATATGCCTACCTGAACAGCGCGCATCAGTCCGGCCTGAAGAACCTGCTCGACGTTGCGGTGCTGAAGCACGTCGAACTGGTTGAGCAGCTCAAGGCACACGAGCATTACGTCAAGATCGACGAGATGCCGTTCGATTTCGAGCGTCGCCGCATGTCCGTCGTTCTCGCACGGGCAGATGGCACTCACGTCCTGATCTGCAAAGGGGCTGTCGAAGAGATGTTCGCGGTGTGCAGCCGCTATGCGAATGAAAACGATACGGGCGCCCTCGACGACAGCCATTTCGCTGCCGCGAAGCAGACCACTGCCGCGCTCAACGCAGATGGATTTCGGGTCGTCGCGGTCGCATATAAGGAAATGCCGCTGCTGCAGGCGACCTACTCGGTCGCCGATGAGGCCGATCTGACGCTGCTTGGCTACATTGCCTTTCTCGACCCACCGAAGGAGACAGCCCCAGCCGCGATCGCGACCCTGAAGGCAAGCGGCGTGGAGGTAAAAATCCTCACGGGCGACAACGACATCGTGACCCGCAAGATCTGTCACGAGGTCGGCCTCGCCGTGGATCGCGTGGTGCTCGGAAAGGAGCTCGAGCAGTTGACGCTCGGACAGCTGGCGGATCTCGCCGAGACGGCGTCCGTTTTTGCCAAGGTGTCACCGGCGCAGAAGGCGTCGATCATCGACGCGTTGCATCGAAAGGGACATGTCGTCGGCTTTCTGGGTGACGGCATCAACGACGGTCCCGCGCTCAAGGCGGCGGATGTCGGTGTGTCCGTAGACAGCGCGGTCGATATCGCGAAGGAGTCGGCCGACATCATCCTGCTCGAAAAAAGCCTTGCGGTGCTGGGCGACGGTGTACTCGAGGGGAGAAAGGTGTTTGGCAACATTACCAAGTACATCAAGATGGGGGCAAGCTCGAATTTTGGAAACATGTTCAGCGTGCTCGGCGCCAGCGTCATCTTGCCATTTCTGCCCATGGCGCCGATTCAGGTGCTCACCAACAATCTGCTGTACGACTTTTCGCAAACCACCATCCCGACCGACAATGTGGATGCAGAATATCTGAGGGTGCCGCGGCGATGGGATATCGGCAACATCGTGAAGTTCATGCTAGTGATCGGGCCGATCAGCTCGATATTTGATTACGTCACTTACTTCATGATGCTTCATTTCTTCAACGCATGGGACCGACCGTCGCTGTTCCAGACGGGCTGGTTTGTTGAATCGCTGCTATCGCAGACGTTGATCATTCACATTATCCGCACCGCCAAGGTCCCCTTCCTCGAAAGTCGAGCGAGCGCTGCGTTGACTGCGACGAGTCTCATCATCGCCGCGACCGCTGTCGCCATACCGTTCACCCGGGTGGGAACCTTCCTCGGATTTACCCCGTTGCCTCCGACCTACTGGATCGGTGTCTTTCTGATTCTTGCGAGCTATGCCGTGCTGACGCATCTTGCAAAGATGTGGTTCGTTCGCAGGTTCGGACTGGATTGAATCATGTACGGCCCCGTACCGACTCCTGGCATGATTGCGCACACCCTCAATATGGCTGCCGCGCGTTTCATTTTTCAGGCACGCGTGCTGCTCGCGACTGCAGAAGCCGGCAGTTGCAGCACATCACCGACTCCGCTCACGGCTGCGGCGCAGAGCAGCCGCGCCCGCGCATCAGGCTGGACAGTATCCTCGAGGTCGACATGTATAAGCGCATTCTGATCGCAATCGACGGCGGCGAGACGTCGAGGCATGCCTTTGAAGGTGCATTGCAACTCGCTCGCGAAAGCGATGCGCAAGTGCAGCCTCTCTACGTCGTCGACAATCCGCTGCTGGCATGCGATGCGACCGGTTACGACCCTTCGATCCTGCGCGAAGCAGGTTTGGCAGAAGGCCACCTGCTTGCGGCCGCAGCACTGATTGCGGTGAAGCGCGACGCCGTCGCGGGCACGCCGCTGACCGTCCTGGTCGAACTCCCGGGTCAGGACATTGCGGAACGTGTGCGGCTCGCCGCAAGCGACTTCAAGGCCGATCTCGGGGTGCCCGGCACGCACAGCCGGCGCGAGTTTCGGCGGTCTGTTCCAGGGAGTGTCGCCGAGCGTTTAGTGCGTAGGACGTGTTCTCCCGTGCTACTGGTGCCGAATCGACAGGATCGGCCAACGTCCACGCCAGCTACCGTCCAGCAATTTGCGGCCGGCTGGTAGATGTGACGTGCAAATCCCCGAGCGTAGTCTTTTCGCCTCAAATCAATGCGCACTCCGCAAATTCGCTCCGTTCCTCCGCGCCTCACGCAATCCGACGACGCGCTTTCCGTGCAGCCTGGGCTCCCGCCGCCGACCGGCACAGGATTCGTGCGCGTTGCACCGGGTCTGCTCGGCAAGGGATCTCGGCTGCGCCCGCTCGGGCTCTGGGCAATGGGCTTGGCCGGCTTTGTTGCGGTCGTTCTTGTCGCGTTGCATTTCGGTTCGCTTCAGAAGATGCTCGAATTGGCGCGATCGGCGCGTCCGGGCTGGCTGCTCGTCGCCTTCGTTGCTCAGGGAGCAACCTATCTCAGCGCGGCCTTCGTATGGCGTCAGGCATTGCAATGCGCCGGCCATCCGTTGCCGCTACGCGCGCTCGTTCCGCTCGGCATAGCCAAGGTCTTCACCGATCAGGTTCTCCCGAGCGGCGGCATCAGCGGCACGATGCTGGTCGTGCGCGGGCTGATCAGGCGGCGCGTGCCCGCCGGGATTGCAATGGCGGCAATGCTCGCCGGCCTCGTGTCTTACGATGGTGCGTATCTCATCGTTGTGCTCGCCAGCGCCAGCGCGCTGTGGATTCGGCATCGGATGAATCTCCCGTTGGTCATCGGCGTCGCGATTTTCGTGGTGGTCACCATCGCCGTCCCGGCTGCCGTCCTGGGACTGAAACGATGGGGCCAGCGCAAGCCGATTGCCTGGGTCAGCAAGTGCCTGGGCGGAACCGACCTGCTCCAGGAACTCACCGATGCGCCCACCGAGTTGCTGCGCAGCCCGTGGCTGCTCATGCAGACCGTGGCTCTGCAGCTGGCCATCTTCCTGCTCGATGCCATGACGCTTTGGCTCGCGTTCAAAGCGCTCGGCGAAGTGCCGGCGCTCTGGGTCGTCTTCGTCAGCTTCGCCATTGCGTCGATGGTGGCGACGATTGGTCCGATCCCGGTTGGACTGGGGACCTTCGAAGCCACGAGCGTCGGCATGCTGAGTCTGCTGGGCGTGTCGATTGAAGCAGCGTTAGCGGGGACGCTCCTGCTACGCGGCCTGACCTTCTGGCTGCCGATGTTGCCTGGCCTCTGGCTGGCACGGCGCGAACTCAGCCGCGCATCGGGTGCACCCGCCGTCGTTTCTGCGCCTCGCTAACGCGAGCTAACCGCCACGGCGGCCAGGCCGCGTGGATAGCCCGCCGTGGGCAACGAGCGCACGTGCATTTGCGGCCAGCCGGGCAAACCGAGCAGCACCAACCCCCGGCACGATCGTGCCTACGACGAACGTCAAGTTTGCAATCCCGACGAAACCCTCACGCCGTTTAGCACGGTCCATGTAGCTATGCAGTAGAAGCCGGACGAAAAAAGCCCCGCGCAGATGCCGTTGACGCAAGTGCCGGCCGACCGATGGTTGAGGTGATCGCGGCCGCGCAGAGCGCTAGCACGACCGATACCACAGTACGCTTTATACCCCCCGAGCCAGATGGCGAGCAATCGCCAGCACGTGCGATCGGAAGACCAGCCCATTGCAGCCGTCTATTTCTTTAACGAGGCCGTCAAGGTTTGTTCCAGGTCGGCGATTCTTGCGTCCGTGAGTTCAGCATGCAACTTGATGGCCCGGATCAAAAACTGAACGTTGACGTCGTCGGCCTTCGACGCGAGATCGTCGAAACTCGCGAGTAACTTATTGACACTGTCGGTGGTCATGACTGCTCCTTTCATCAGGTTAAAAGATGGCAAGACTGCGCGTGTTCATAACAGCGCCGTCTTGCCGGATAATTCGTCATTTCTTCCGGCGCGTGCCGGGAAGTGCGCAGCGAGCAAAGCTGTGACCTGCTCGAGGCCGCGGATCGCCCCGGCCGGCTTTGTCACGTTGACTGGGCGATGACGCAAACAGATGGGGGATGCGTGTTTGCTCAGACGGTTGACGGATTTTGGGTGAGCTCGGTCAAACGATGCCACGAGTCGAAGCGCTGAGTGAGCTGTTTGCGGTAAAGAGAAGCGCGCAGCAAATGCCGCTTGAGCGCGAAGTGCTGCCGGATCGGTCCGAAGCTCGAGAGAAACGCCTGGGTACGCTTTGGGTAGCGAAACCCGCGCAAGCGCCGCTCGCGTTCGCGCGTAGGTTGATGGCTATTCTCGGCCCGATTGTTCACGCGGGCGGCAGCCTTGACGAACACGTGTTTGACATTTGCCAGCGCGGGGATCCTGGACTTCGCGGCCGGATAGCTGCGCAGCTGATCGGTGACGATTTTGCGCGGCACCGGGCACGAACGAAGTACGCGTTTGAAGAATCGTTCGGCTGCGGCCGTGTCGCGCCGCTTCTGCAGCAGGATATCGAGTTCGGCGCCGTGCTCGTCGACCGCTCGCTACAGCACATAAGGTTCACCGCGCAACGTCACGAACAACTCATCGAGATGCCATGTACTGCCCGGTTTTCGCCGGACAGCCTTTACCCGATGTGCAAACCCGGAACCGAATTTATCGCACCAGCGGCGCACGGTTTCATAACTCACCTCGATGCCGCGCTCGAACAGCAACTCTTCAATATCACGCAAACTCAGCTGAAACCGAAAGTACCACCGAACGGCCCAGCTGATGACCACCGCAGGAAAGCGATGCCCGTGATAGAGCGATCTGGAATTTTTCATCTCAAGAATTCTACGCGACCGCCGCAATAACGTGACAAAGCCCCTGAAACCTGTGAACCTGGACGGCAGTCCCATAGGACAAGCCGCTAATGTGCTAAGGACAGAATGCGCGGATCTCATCAAGGCTGCGGGCGTGCTTCGGCAAGTCGCCCAACGGCAAGCCGAATACATGCATGCAGACCGTTTCGACATGAGGAAAAAGAAGCTTGCAAAAGGCGTCGGGTCCATACATGCCAGGTTCCTGCGATTCCCACAACCGTATTTGCGGCTCAAAGCCTCAGACCGCAAGGCTTTGAAGATTGTTCAGGTCCGACCACTTAAGAAGAATTCGATCGAGTCCGGACGCCGGCCTTGTGCAAAGCTTTACATAAGGCCGAAGAATTCTTCTCGGCGGACGGGGATCGACCGCTGTCTTAACCGAGCCGTTTCAAATTCGAAGCTACGCAACCATCAGAGATCTCTTTAAAGTCTAGATGCGACGTATTCGCAGACGGCATCCAGGTGCTGCGGCGCCCATTGCTTCCACTTGTTGAACTGAGGTAAAGCAAGCGATGGAATTATGATTAGCTCGGTCCCAACGCCATCGAGAAGCACCTCTAGTTTTCGAATTCTGAGCTTGCCCCCGAAAAACGAATCCCTTGCTGAGCGGGTAAACTCAAGCAAGGAGAAGAACGATGACAAGCAAGGCAAAGCGAGCGCAGTACACGCTCGAGTTCAAGCTGGAAGCGGTGCGACTGGTCAAGGCCGGGCAAAGCATGGCAGCGGTCGCGGCGACACTCGGTGTGGTCGAACAGACGCTGTACAACTGGGTAAAGGCTGACCGGGAAGGCAAACTGGCGGGAGCAGGCGCGAAGCCTGTGAGCCCGGAACAGATGGAACTGGCGCGGCTGCGTGCCGAAGTGGCTCGCCTGAAGATGGAGCGAGATATTTTAAAAAAAGCGGCCGCGTACTTCGCCAGGGAGTCGATGTGAAGTACGCGTTCATCGAGCGCAATCGACGCCACTGGCCGGTCTCGGTGCTATGCGAAGTGCTGGAGGTCAGTCCCAGCGGATATCATCAGCGTCGGCAACGCACCGCGCAGGCCAGGCCGCACCGAGGCCGCGTGAGTGACGACGCACTGCTTGTGCACATCAAGGCGATTCACACGCAGGTCAAGGGCGAATACGGCTGGCCTCGCATGTGGAAGGAACTGCTCACGCATGGCGTGCGCGTGGGCAAAGAGCGGGTTCGCAAGCTGATGGCGCGGCATGGTATTCGAGCCCGCCACAAGCGCAAGTACATCGCGACGACGAACTCGAACCACGATTTGCCAGTGGCGCCGAATCTGTTGGAGCGCAACTTCACCGCTAACGCGCCGAACCAGGTCTGGACGACCGACATCACGTATCTGGCGACAGCCGAAGGCTGGGTGTACCTCACGGTCATCATCGACCTGTTCAGCAGGCAGGTGGTAGGCTGGTCGATGCAGCCGCACATGAAGGCTGAACTGGTCGCGGACGCATTGCGCATGGCGTGGTTCCGGCGCCGCCCTGAAGCCGGTGTAATTGTGCATAGCGACCGGGGCAGCCAGTATTGCAGCGGTCTGTTTCAGGACACGCTGAAGGCCTACGGCATGCGCTCATCGATGAGCAGACGCGGCGATTGTTGGGATAACGCGCCTACCGAAAGTCTGTGGGCTTCGCTGAAGGTAGCACGCATGCATGGACGACACTTCGCCACGCGGCGTGCCGCAATGGATGAGGTCATTGACTGGCTGGGCTTCTACAATGCACGCCGATTACACTCGACGCTCAACTACGTAAGTCCCATGACATTCGAGAAGAACTGGTTCGCGGCTCAGCAAGTCGAGGCCGCATATTTCCCCCAGCTAAGGGATTCGTCAAACGGGGGCAAGGTCATTCCGTCCTGCTCCGAGGCCGGTGGGCGCGCAATCTTTAGTTGGAACTCTTTCTCAAATCTTTCGCAGGTTCCCGAGCCGTGAAGCACGACGATTCGGGGGCGTATCGTCGTCACGAGCGATCGAAATATACGGCTTCCGTGCGTCGCGCCAGGTTGATGCTCCATTCTTCGAAGGCACTCGGACATGCCGGTCGAGTAGCACACGACGTTCGTTTCGAGGATGTTCGTGACACCGGCGGCACCAAGACGAATGACGAAATCGTCAATATTAGGGCGAGTCAGCGACGGCTTCGGATGAAGCTCATCGTACACCCCGCGACAGCTCTCTCCGTTGCGGTTAATTAGTGCATCCATATGTCGAACATGACTAACTGCAGACACAGGGAAGTGCTTCGCCTGGTTCGCACCCACGATGAATACGTTCGCCGATTCCGGGTTCCGTGATCCGGTCATCCATGGACGTGGATATTGACCGGCGAGCGGTTGAGTGAGGTCTGAAATTAATGCTTCAAAAGTCATGGATGAAGAGTCGTGCGATTTTGTGGAGGAGATAACACATGTTGGGGGTGTTGATCCTACGGCGTCAACTAACGATAAGAAGCGCGTATTCGGCTGGTTGCTCCTTGATTTCCCAAATCAGATGGACGACCGTATCGGGCAGTTTTCGGAGTGGACCAGCCGTTCGGCTGTCGGCCCAGCGCGATGTGCGAGCGGCAGCAAATGGCCGACATCTATCCTCTGGGGAGTATGTTCATGACGCCGTCTCGGCTGCATACGATCGCGAAAGGACGGGTGCCTGCTTGTCTGTCGCATTGCACGCGCTACTTAGCGAACCGGTCTGTCGCTGCAATCAATGCCTTCAGAAGCCCCGGCTCGTCGTACGCATGGCCCGCATCCGGCACAATCTCAAACGTCGCGTTTGGCCAGGCCTTTGACAGATCCCATGCGGTACGCGCCGGCGTCGCGACGTCGTAGCGGCCCTGGATGATCACGCCGGGAATGTTCGCGAGCCGATGCGCGTCGCGCAGCAGCTGGCCCTCCTCGACGAATCCGCCATTGACGAAATAGTGGTTTTCGATTCGCGCGAATGCGAGCGCGAAGTGGCCGCAGCTGAAATGATCCGCCAGTGTCTGATTGGGCAGCAGCGTGATTGTGCGGCCTTCCCACCTGCTCCACGCACGCGCGGCTTCAAGCTTCGTGGCTTCGTCGTCGCCGGTCAGCCGGCGACGGTAAGCGGCGATTATGTCGCCGCGCTCGTTGACGGGGATCGGTGCGAGAAACTCCTCCCACAGATCCGGGAACAGCCATGAAGCGCCTTCCTGGTAGTACCACAGCAACTCTGCGCGGCGCATCGTGAAGATGCCGCGAAGTATCAGTGCGCTCACGCGTTCGGGGTGCGTCTGCGCATAGGCGAGTGCGAGCGTGCTGCCCCACGAGCCGCCGAACACGAGCCATTGTTCGGCGCCGACCATCTCGCGCAGCAACTCGATGTCCGCAACGAGATGCCAGGTCGTGTTGTTCTCGAGGCTCGCGTACGGCTTCGAGCGGCCGCAGCCGCGCTGGTCGAACAGCAGGATGTCGTAGCACTCGGGGTCGAACAGGCAGCGATGCTCGGGGCTGCAGCCACCGCCCGGGCCGCCGTGCAGGAACACCGCTGGCTTGCCGGCGGGATTGCCACAGCGCTCCCAATACACCTGATGGCCGTCGCCGGTGTCGAGATGGCCGTGCGCGTGAGGTTCGATTGGTGAGTACATGGTGTTTCGACTCCGGTGCAATTAGGCAAACCGCACATCCGATAACGGGATTCTCAGATGTAGCGAATCGTTTTCCGGGAAAAGGGCGGCTTTTCTTCAGGACCTGCCCGGTGGAGTTGGGTACGCCGCGTTTTGATGCCACGGAGTTTACCTCGTCGACCTTCTTTCTTACCATGGTAAGAAGGTCTATCAGAATAGCGGTGGCTTTTACACGCACGGTCGGACGCGTAGCTGTTCACCCTCACGGTTGTCCGCCGACGAGCGGCTGGTTCCGAGTAGCTCGAGAGGCACTTGACGGCCCCTGAGCCGCCCTTCGGCCCAGTGCAACCGCGGTGGCAGGTTACAAAGTCCAACGGCCATCTACGACTCAGCACGGCGGGCGATTGACCGGGGATCGACGTGGGTGCGCGGTGCACACCGGGCCCACCGATAACGACGGACTCAGCACAGATCGGGACGATGCCCCCGAGCCGTCGCAGACGGCACGGGGGCGGGTTGGCCGCCGTGGTCAGAATTTCGGGACGGGGCGGGCGCCGAGAGAGTAATCATGCGCATACCACCAGACGTTATTGATGTATTCGGCTAGGCGTTGGTCGATCATGCCGCCCGTGATGGCAGACATGGCGACGCGATCCAGGACTTCGACATCAGGTAGGTCATTAATCGTAAGGGTCGTCATGGCAGTTCTCCTAAAAGATAAGTCAGTGAATAAAAAGTTTGGCGACATACCGCTCGCGGTGCCGCTAACTGATTTAAAGCACATGGCGCGCCAGTCTCGGCAGAGCGCCGAGAGACGGCTCGTAACAGTTTGAATATAGCGATATATCGATCGCGGTCGGGTGCGTGTGAGGGGGCGCGCGTAGCACCAGATGGTGGGCTAGTATCCAACACACCACAACGTACTGTTGGATCGCGGACCCTCGAAGGGCCGCTCCGCGCTGGCGAGCCGCCACCTGACCGGCCAGTCGGGTCGGCCCGCGAACGGCGGCTTGTGGCCCAGACCGTGTCAAAACGGAAAATCGCAAGGTTTTGAAGGGTCGCTTTACCATTGCCGACATGCACCGAAGCCGTTGTAGGCCTTTCTCGTAAGCCGGTTTCGACTGCGCTCAAACGAAGCGCACGTTTTGACACGGCCTCGGCCGTCACCTGCCCCGCCTCGGTCTCCCGAAATTGGGCTAACCAGTTACATAATGAAAAAGTGATCACCTTAATTATGTCAACTTCTAGCGTATAGAACTGCGCTGCCGACGGGTTTGATAACCTGTAGAATGTGGATAGATATGCGCATATCCATCCACATGGAGGTTCACATGGCACATCCAACTGCCGCCGTCTCACGTAAGGCAACCAATGTCACGCTGCCTGTCGACGTTTATGAGCGAGCGAAGGAACTGGGCATCAACTTCTCACGTGCGTGCGAGCAAGCTTTACGCGACGCAATCAAGGCCGAGGAAGGTCGTGGCTGGGCGCAGGAGAACGCAGAGTTCATTAAAAACACCAACGACTGGGTCGAAAAGAATGGCGTTCCGCTCGCTGAATACCGGATGTTTTGATGGCGCGATTTGAAGTTCATGCCAACCCCGGCAAAAGCAAGGCAAATACGCCGTACCTTGTCGACGTGCAGAGCGACTTTCTCGATGGCCTAACTATTCGGGTCGTTGTCCCGCTAATTCGTGCTGATTCTTTCCCTCCCGGCAAACTGCCGGCAGATTTCACGCCGTCCTTCGACATCGCTGGCGTCAAATTCCTGATGCACCCGGCATTCATTGCATCTGTTCCGTTAAACGAGCTTGGTCCCTCGATCTGTTCATTGCAGGAGCATCGGGACAAGATCACGGCAGCGCTTGACCGTCTTTTGGGTGGCTTCTGATCGATCAACCACTGCTGCGGGGAGACCGCACCAAAGCGGGGGCTCTATGCCGCGATATCGTGAGCGTGCTCGTTGACCGCGAGTGCGGGATACCATCGCTCGAAGCACGATCGCAACTGCTCATTTAGGACGGCCGTCCTCACCTGCAGAAGGCCTTGCATGAATCGGTCGCCATGCCATCCGCTGCCGCTTCACAAAACGCTTGCTGACCACGCGGTTCACGGCCGACTCGACGAAGCTCGACGTGATCGGCTCACCATGGCGGTAGCGGTCGCCGTATTTCACGATTAAGGGCTGGTTGTTCTTAAGGTAACCGATGAACTCCTCGAGTCTGGCCTCCTCGAGACTGCCGTCCGTGGCGAGTTCCCAGCCCAGGCGTTCGAGCCGCTGCAGCGCCGGATAGGGCCAGCCGTGCCAGAGGCGCCACTTTGCACGGCGCAGCCCATCGATCAGCACGTCAGCACGTGGCCGTTCGTCGCGGTCCGGCAGCCCCTTGATCATCTGTTCGAGATTCTGTACTCGCATGGCGACGTGAAACCAGTCGAGTACCCTATCGTTAAAGTCGAGTTGTGCACGGCGAACCGTGTCGCCGCCGTCAGACAGGAAAGTTACCGGCTGGTCCGCGCCGACGCCTTCCTGCGCAAGAAACGCCAGCATCCGATCGGCAGCCTCGTGCTCGAGTGTGTGAACGTAAGGGAAGCTGTGTCCGCAACCGTCGTCGCGCAATGATTTTCGGACGAAAACTTAGAACCAGCCGTCTTGCCGGCTGCTGTGTCTGGCCAAGCGATATATCCGCCGTCGATTCCCACGGCGCGCACTGAACTACGCCGCGGAATGGCGCATCCCCTAGCAGGCAGATCGACGTATTGCCGTTGCTCGACGGCGGGCGCTGCGCTCAAGCCTTCCAAGGCGATGGCCCAGCGTGGTGACGCGCCTCCGGATCATCGTGGCCGCCAGCGCATCCTCAAGCTGCCTTTTTATGACGGGTATTTAGACGAGTTTGTTGTCTGCCAAATCAACTGAACACAACTCGTCGGCTCGGGCCTGCCGCGGAACATTGAAGTTTTTTTCTTATAAAAAGGATGGGAGGTCCGAAAAGATCAGGCTGGAAAGGCTAGCCTCGAAAGCCAAGTCGAAGTCGGTTACGTTCAAACCGCCGACAAAGACCAAGGTCCGCTCTCATATGGACTATCGCGTTGATCTGCGGCCTGATCGTCGGATTTGGAACCTATCTCCAGAACCCACACCCCCAAGAGTGGGGCACGCTGATCTTTCGAGTGATCTTCGGCTACGCAATCGGGGCGCTTGGCGCATATCTCATCACGAACAAGTGGGTCTGGGGTGGCGCAATCGTCTTAGGTATCGGTTATTACGTCAAGATGCATGGCAGCTAAGTCCCCTGTGTGTCGCTGTACCGAAACAGTGCTTTGCACCCAGCAGCAGCCAACATGATTAGTTTTCCTATGTATTGGACATTAAAGAAATTATCAACTGAACTGGTATGTTTGGAACTGTTGCGTTTTCAGGGCATCCGGCGACAGCAGCTCAAGGCTTCCAGCCGGATTCTGCGCAACAGAAAGCATAAGTTTTGACGCGCAACGATGAGTCGTCAATCTTCTCTTCAAAGACAACTCGAAGCCCTGACAAATGCTGTCGTCCGAGCTTGCTTGCCAAGGTTACGCAACCCCGTCCCATAGGCACCGCTACGTCGCTGCTCTATCGCGAGGTGCCTGCCATCCTTGCCAGGTTCAGGCGTGAGATGCCGGGAGTAGAAGTTGCGTTACACGAGATTCCCTCGAGCGAGCATCTTCAGACACTACTACGAGGGCAGATTCACGCAGCGTTCATTACGGGATCTCGCACCGCGCCCAACCTGGAAGCAATTGCTCTTGCGGGATCCGGTGCAAATAGCCGGTCGGAATGATCTTATGTCCATAGATAGAATATCTTATTGAGAAGAGAGGACAGCATTCCAGACAGCGGGAACAGCCGTATCTTTGAGTCGCAAGCTGGCAAGACCAAATTGTCCTTTGCGTATGCGATGCATCAACTCGATCCCTGAAATCGTGCTCGCAGCGTTCCCGAAACGTTTGAAGCCGAGCATGACGTTCGTTCTGGACTTGACGTTACGATGATCCTGTTCGATCAGGTTATTCAAATACTTCGAGGATCGTATCGCGGTATCCTCCGGCAGCAGGCCGTCGTCTTTCATTTCACGCACCGCGCGGTGCGAGGCTGCATAACCATCGAGCGTGATGGTCTTGGGCGGTTGGCCCTGATGTTTGATGGCCTTGCTGAAAAAGGCTTTGGCCGCCTTCACGTCGCGCTTCGCGCGCAGCATGAAGTCCACCGTCTGACCAGCCCGATCAACCGCCCTGTAGAGATACGCCCACTTGCCGCGAATCTTCAGGTAGGTCTCGTCGACACGCCACGACTGTCCCGTGGGCGTGCCAAAACGATTCCAGCGCTTGACGAACTCCGGCGCATAGCGCTGCACCCAGCGCAGGATCGTCGTGTGAGCGAGCGACAATCCACGTTCAGCCATCATCTCGACAAGATCCCGCAGACTGAGTTTGTAGCGTAGGTACCAGCGGACACACAGAATGATGATCTCGCGATCAGAGTGTCGCCCATCGAACAACTCGTCAAGACTCTTCAACTTACTCATCGGCGACCATCAATTCGTTCGGTGCCACACCTTAACCGATTTCACATCGCCATTTGCACCAGAGCCCTCCCGGGCGAGTTTCGAAACAGAGACGCCCGGTTCACATGCGGCCGCAGCCAGGCGGCGTCGAAACTCCGGGCTATGGTTCGGACTGCCTTTACGCGTCCCCGACGCCGGTTTCTCTTCTGATCCCAAAATGGCTCCCGCTACTCAAAATGGTGGGAACCACTTTGGCGTCTCCCGCTGCACAGATCAAGACGGCCGTGCCGTGCCGTGCCGCGACGCTTACGCGGCGTCGGCGGGCCAGTTCAACGCTCCAGCAGAGTGCGCTTGTGTTTTACGTCCTTGAACTGATCCGCTTCCGCGAGCGGCGCCTTCGTCTTCGTGATGCTCGGCCAATTATGGGCGAGCTCTGCATTCAGTCTGACGAAATACTGCTGATCGGCAGGGACATCATCGGCTGCGTAGATCGCAATCACTGGGCACTCTCCCACGCAGACGGCGCAGTCGATGCATTCGTCGGGATCAATCGCCAGAAAATTCGGACCTTCCCGAAAACAGTCCACCGGGCACACGTCCACGCAATCTGCAATCTGTATAGCGACACTTGATGCAGCTTTCCGTAACAACGTGAGTGATTGAACACCTGCGATACGGGTTTTGTGGGCCGTACTGGATTCGAACCAGTGACCAACGGATTAAAAGTCCGCTGCTCTACCTGCTGAGCTAACGACCCTGGCCATTTCCGTTCACTCGCTTCACAAGCGCCACGTCGGCACCCCCGCTACCCGATATCAATCGTACGGCTCGCCGATCGCGTCGGCTCCTGTTTTGGCACCGTCAGCGTAAGCACGCCCCTGTCAAACCTGGCGAGCGCGTGCTCGGGTTCGGCGCTTTCCGGCATCGGGATCGTGCGCGTAAAGGCCCGTATGCGCGCTCCAGGCGGTAGCAGCCGTCTTCCTCGCTGTGCACATCCTGCTTTTTCTCGCCGCGCAACACCAGCGCTCCGTCCTCAACGCTGACGGTCAGGTCCTCCCGCTCCATGCCCGGCAACTCGACAGTCACGCGCAGTATCTTCCCCTCGTCGACCACATCGATGCGCGGCTGGAAACGCGATGAGCTGAAGTCGCCGAACCATCGTTCGAGTGCGCCGCGCGCCGCAAACGGATCGTGAAAGAAATCCACCATTGCGCGCCACGGATCGCGGGAGAAAAGTCGCGGAATATCAGGCCGCGGAACGCGCGACGGTTCGCTGTCCGGCGGACTTTGCGGACTGTCCGCATCGGGCTTGCGCCCTGAACCGCGGAGAAATTTGAAAGGGTTCCACTTTTTCAGATCGGTGTTCATCGTATGCTCCTCTTTGGTCGGCCAGGAGAGCCGGATGTCCGGCATTGCGCTCTCGCTGCAACGTTTCTGCTGACGTCCCTGGACTGCGCCCCCGGGCGGCCGCCGTTGCCTGGCGTCAGCGCTCGCGATACACCGTTTGCAACCAGCCTGACGGCGTGCGGCGGGCCATTCGCGCCCGGCCTCAGCGGCCAACTAACGCGCGGCGAGACGCGGCAGATGCCACTCGACCGGCAGCCGGGCATCGGGCCTGATCCTGCTCAGCGCGACCGATCCACCAAAGACGGGCAAGCCGCTTGCGAACAGGCGCACCGGCAGGCCCCAGGTGCTGGTTGTGTATTCGCGCCACCGTTCCTCCATGACGTTCTGCATCCGCGCCTCCTCGAACCGGGCGGTGGCGACTGCGGCCGCCACCGGTTTTTCTCCTGTCGTCGTTACGTGTCTCCCCGGCTCAGTTCGTCTGCACCTCGATCCGGCGCGGGCGTGCTTCGTCGCGACGCGGAATCGTGAGCTTCAGCACGCCATCCTGCAAATTTGCGTCGATCTTCGATGTGTCAAAGTCCGGGCTCAGCGAGAACGCCCGCGCGAACCGCGGTTCACGGATCTCGACGTGCTGCAGCCGCAGACCGGCGGGGGTTGGAACGACCGCTTCGGCCTCGATATAGAGATTGCCGTCGTGCACCTTCACGTCGAGTTTGTCCTTTGTGACGCCTGGCAGGTCCGCCCGCAGAGTGATGCCCTGACTGTCCTCGAAGATATCGACGGCCGGTGTGAGTGTCATCCGGCGTGCCGGCTGGTCGCCCTCACGTCTTACTACCGCTTTCTGGTCGCGTTCAGCAACCTGGGTCCTGTGGTTCATGGCTCGCTCCTTGAATGACTGGCGTTACTCGACGGTGATGGCCCGCGGCTTCGACGCTTCGCGCTTGCCGACGCTAATCGACAGACAGCCGTTGGTGTAGCGCGCCTGCACCTTGTCGGGGTCGGCGTTCTGTGGCAGTTCGATCACGCGGCGGAACGCGCCGGCAAAGCGCTCCTGTGCGTATGTGCGGGTGTCGTCACGGGCTTGGTCATTGCGGGGGTCACCACTGACATCGGGCCGCGCCGGCTTGCGCTCGCCGCTGATCGTCAGCAGCCCCTTGTCGACCGACAGATCAAGCTCGGCGGCGTTAACGCCCGGTGCGAACGCGACGATCTCGATCGAGTCGTCAGTCGTACCAATGTTGACCTGCGGGAAGGCACCGAGGCGGCCTGCGCGGATGCTGGACGGGAAGCCGCCGAACAGGCTCGTCATCTCGCGCTGCAGACGGTCGAATTCGCTGAACAGGTCGGTTCCGGAATAGAGATTACTCATGGTCGTATCCTCCTTGAATGCAGCATGGAGGCGAACGGGCCTACGCGCTCCAGTCCGCCTGCCAGGCCGCTGGCAAACAAATCGAAACACGCAGCGCGCCTGATACCACCAGCGCGACTGCCTGAGCGAAATCCAAGATAGGCCCTACAGTGAAAATTTCAAGGGGTGGTGGTGAAATTCCGCCTTGAAAATCGCCTGCCAAATCCTATTATCGCGGTGCATGGCAACGGCAAGCGGAGGACACCATGGAATTCGATTCGGACTGGGTCACATTAGGTAGACATCGCGTCCGGCTGCGCTCGACCCGAGGCTTTCCAACTGAAACGATGCGTAGCGTGGCGGAGGTCGTGAGGCTCGCGATCGACAACAACATGAGTGCCCGCGCGCGACTGGTCGAGATCGTCTTCCAGCAGGAACAGACCTACGATATCGCCGTCGGCACGACCCTGCTGGAAGACAGCGTTTGTGCGCCGCAACTGGAAGCGGCGATCGCGCTGGTGCTCGGCCTGCTGCCCGAGCAGGTGAACATCATCGTGACGACGGTCAGCCAGGAGGAAGTCGACCTGCACTTCGGCGTGTATGAGCACATGCTCGCCGAGAAACTGGGCGTCGTGCCGCCCATCCAGTGATTGCGCTGCGCCGCGACGGCAGCCGCCCGCAGCACTTCCCAAGCCGCGCCCGGGATCCATACCGTCAAGCCAGATGGGAGCAGCAACATGAAAAAACGCGCGCCTGCACTGCTGGCGTCAGCCGTCTTCGTCGTGGGCTCACTGCCCGCCACTGCGGGCGCCGCAGAGTCACCCCTGAAAACATTGCCGCTGCAGCAGGACATCTGGATCAGCGGCACGATCCAGCAAGGCAACGGGCAATACGCGCCGGGTGACTACACCACCCTTCTGCTGGACCGGCCGGTGACCTCACCCTGCAACGACCGGGTCGTGACCGACATCCTGCTGGGGAAGACCGGCGGAGCAGACCCGCTGCTCCTGCAACCTTATCTGGGACAGCGGGTCGCCGTCCGGGGACGCGTGATCTGTCCGGATTCCGGAATCCGGTTTACACCGACGCCGGACTTCGTGTTTCCGGTCTACTGACGGGCGGCAGGCGCGGGACGGCCGGATCGATCACCCGGTGCGGGAAGTGAGAGGTGTTCCCAGGCCCGGTCAGCCTGCGACGACCTGACGTAATTGGGGGGCTTGCTGTCCAGGCAAGCGAGGTATAGATGTCCATGTAGTGCTGCGCCACGGTCATCGAGGTGAAGCGGCGCATGAAGGCCGCACGGATGTCCGTCTGCGACAGAGCGTCGAGCCGTGTCACGGCGTCGACTGCCCCTGAGACGTCCTCGACAATATAGCCTGTCAGGCCGTCGCGGATCACCTCCGGCACGGAGCCCCGGTTGAACGCAATGACCGGCGTGCCAGAGGCCATCGCCTCGATCATCACCAGGCCAAACGGCTCGGACCAGTCGATCGGGAACAGGAGCGCCCGCGGGCCCGAAAGAAATCCGGCCTTCCGCGCGTCATTGATCTCGCCGATGAATTCAACATGCGGGCGCGCCAGCAGCGGCTGGATCACGTTCCGGAAGTACCCTTCGTCGGCCCTGTCCACCTTCGCGGCAATCTTCAAGGGCAGACCGGCGCGTGCGTCGATCTCGATGGCGAGGTCGACGCGCTTTTCTGCGCAGATCCGGCCGGGGAAAGCCAGATAGGCAGGTTGCGTTGGCACTTGCGGCGTCAGCAGATTTTCTGGCAGGCCGTGATAGATCGTGTCGAGCCAGTTCGCGTCCGGCAACGGCATCCGCTGCGAATTGGAAATCGAAACGACGGGCGCCTGCGGAAACATGTCGAACACTGGCTGCAGTTCTGGCAGATCGAGTCGACCGTGCAGCGTGGTCACGAACGGCACGCCGAATTTTGACGTCCTCCCCGCCCTCAGTCGTGACCGACTGCCGCTTGCGCGGAAAGGGCGGGGATTCCTCCTGCGAGGCGGTCACGTCCGACCGCGAGAATGTTGCGGGCAGCATTGCGATCACGATCATGTGTCGTTTCACAATGGATGCATTTCCACTCTCTTATTCCAGGACCTGCGACACCTTTCGGCCCCGTGCGGCTCGCGCAGCACGAACAGGTCTGGGTAGAAAACGCTTCATCGACCTCATCGAACCATACGCCTGCGTCATCGCACTTGTACCGAAGCATGGTCCGGAACGTCGACCAGCCCGCGTCGAGCACAGACTTGCTGTGCTGTCCTTTCGCGAGGGCCGAAGCATTCACGTTGCCGACAAAGATTGCACCGTACTCGCGAGCGAGCCGGCTGCTGAGTTGATGCAGAAAGTCCTTCCTGCGGTTCGCGATCCGGGCGTGGATCGCCTTCACCCGGTTCTTCCTGCGTGCTCGCTGGGCAGTGGCGAGCGCGGGTTCGAGGTCGCGGTAGAAGCGCTGCGCGTCGACATTGGGAAGACGTTCGTCCGAGAAGCCGGCAAAGGTCTTGAGCCCGAGGTCGATTCCCAGATCCAGGTTGGCTTCATTGGGCCGGGCAGACTTCACCTTGACCGTCACGTTCAGATACCAGCGGCCGCGGCTGTCCTCGGAGATGCAACCGGCGCCGAACTCATAGCAGGCCAGGCCATAGCTGTCCCAGACGCCAGGATGCAGGCCCTGAAAGTGGGCCTGACCATGGCGCCATACGACCGAGCGGGCTTTGAATGGAATCCATCCCAGCGAGCGTCGCGCGCCGGCCGGGCGACGCCACCGAAGCTTGACCTTGCGGTGCTGTTTGCGGCGCGTCGCGTACTCTTCGGCGATCTGCTGAAACACGGCCGAGCCGACCGCCAGGCCTTCTTTCGAGGCCCCGTTCAGATAACGCTGGATCTCAATGCCAGAGGCAAAGCGCCGCTCGCGGCGAAAGATCTGGAGCGACAGGTCATTGCAATAGTTCCAGACGAAGTTCACAGCCCGCGCCATCCCGGCAAGCGACGAAGCATGCCTGTCCTTGATTCTTATGCGCAGAACTCGAACTGGATCCTTGCAACGTGTCACGGGTTGACTCATTCCGGTTTGACTGTACGGAAATACAGTACCAGATCAATACGAAAAGGCAAGTCCCGCGCTCTACCTCACCGCCCTGAAGGACGGTGCTTCACGCGCACATTGGTGAAAACGTCGGAAACGGCAGACCGCTCAGATGAAAGTGCAGACCGTCAAACGTATGGACCACGCGCCGGACCTTGTCGAGCAACACCTGAGGCGGGGCAAACGTGTCGCCAATGCCCGGATCGAGCCGCAGCGAGTGCGGCCATGCCGGCTCGAGGCGCTCGCCTGTCTGCGAATCCCCGCTTGCGAACAGCGTCACATCGTCTCCTAGGCCGACGAGCGCCTCGCTGAGATAAGACACCACGCGTTCCGTACCGCCATACAGCTTTGGCGGAACCGCTTCGCGCAACGGGGCGATCTGCGCGATACGCATCAGGCGTCTCCATTCAGATGCTTCGCGCAGACCGCCTTCTAGCGGGAGCGCGACGCAACCCCGCTTCTAGACGGGCTTTCTGGCGTGTCTTTGACGGCTTCCCTGACGTCGCCTGCCTTCTTCCGTGTTTCGCCAGCCGCCTGCTGGACATCGCCCTTGACCTCCTGTTCCCGGTCGCCCGTTGCGCGGCCGATGGTCTCATTCACCTTGCCTTTGACCTTCTCCGCCACACCCTTTACCTGCTCCTTGTTCATGGCCGGCCTCCAACGCAAAACGGATTCGTAGATGGATTTTGCCGCCCGTTGCCGGGCAGGCTCAGAATTTGCGCAAACAGCGTGCCTGACCGCCCTGGTGCCGAAGCGCCCCCTGTCGACGGCGCAATGAGCAAACACCGGTCGCCTGGTCGCTGCAGTGAGGCGCTAACATGGAATGATAGGAGCGCGGATACCAGAGCAGATCGCTTTTGCCACGCCTGAAACGATCACAAGTGCAGCCCTGTCGATTCAGTGCGTTGCGTGTCCGATACATAGCGAGGTTGATATGAAGTACGCAATCATCATCTGCGCCGTTCTGCTCGTCAGCGCGTTTGCCACGGACATCCCGCGGGCCCAGGGGACGGCGCAGTCGATCACCGCGAGCCGGGTCGACGTCGTCCAGGTGGCGTCCGGTTATCGGGCCTCCAAAGTCATCGGCGCGACCGTCTACAACGAAAGCCGGGACGCGATCGGAACGGTTGACGATCTGATTGTGAGTCCGAAGGATAACGTGACGTACGCGATCCTGTCGGTCGGCGGCTTTCTCGGCCTCGGTACTCATCTGATCGCCGTGCCCTTTGCCAGGCTGCAGGTCGCCGACAAACAGATGCAATTGCCGGGCGCGACCCGGGATTCCCTGAAGCCGTTACCTGAATTCAGGTACGCCTCGCCCTGATCGCGCTCACCCTGCTGCGCGTCGTTGACCCCCGCGTACGGCGGGAACCCGAGGTCCGGACGCGAAACGCGCTCCCGCCCGGGGCACCCCGGATGGCGCTCAGATTTTCAGTCGCGTGACCTTGGTTACCGGGGGAGGCGGCATCGGAGGTGCGAGGAGTTCGGGCGGTGGCACCGGAGGTTCTGGAGGCGGAGGCTCCGGTACCGGCAGCAGTTCCGGGAACCCCGCCGCATTGACCGACGTACTGACCTACCACAATGACCTGGCGCGCACGGTCAATACCTTGTCGAAACTTTCGCCGGCCAACGTCAACGCGTCAGGCTTCGGCAAGATCGCGTTTATGCCCGCAGACGGCAAGGTCGATGCGCAGCCGCTTTACGTCAGTAACCTCAGCATCGGCGGGGTGGCCCACAACGTCGTCTATGTCGTCAGCGAACACGGCAGCGTCTACGCGTTCGACGCAGACACCAGCGCGCAGCTATGCAACGCTCGCTGCTCGGCGCGGGCGAAACCACGCGCGACGACCGGCACTGCGGGCAGATCACACCGGAGATCGGCATTACCGCCACGCCCGTCATCGATCGGGCCCGCGGCGCGAGCGGCGCGCTCTACGCGGTCGCAATGAGCAAGGGTGCGGGCCGTGGCATCCACCAGCGGCTGCACGCGGTCGACCTGGCGACGGGTGCCGAGATGCTGGGCGGACCGACGGAGATCGCGGCGACCTGTCCCGGCACCGGCGCGAACAGCACCAACGGCGTCACTGTCTTCGACCCACAGCAGTACGCGGAGCGGCAGGCACTGGCGCTCGTCAATGGCAACGTTTATCTCGGCTGGACTTCACACTGTGATCAGGGGACTTATGGCGGCTGGGTGATGGCCTACGACGCCCAGTCGCTCATGCAGACGGGCGCACTGAACCTGACGCCGAACGGCAGTGAGGGCTCGTCTGGATGAGCGGCGCCGGGATGGCGTCGGACGGCACCTCGCTCTATCTGCTCGACGCAAACGGCACCTTCGACCCGACATTGAACGCGCAGGGTTTCCTGGCGAACGGCGACTACGGCAACGCGTTCCTCAGGCTGTCGACGTCGCCGCGGCTCGCGGTGGCCGACTACTTCGCGACCTTCGACACGATTGGCCAGTCCCCGCAGGATGCGGATCTTGGTTCCGGCGGCGCACTGGTGCTGCCGGACCTGGCCGATGCGAGCGGCGCGATCCGCCATCTGGCGCTCGGTGCGGGCAAGGACTCGATAATCTATGTGGTCAATCGCGATGCGATGGGCAGGTTCAACGCCAGTGCGAACCTGATCTGGCAGGAAGTCGATGGCCAGTTGCCTGGGGGCGTGTTCGGCATGCCGGCGTACTACGACAACCTCGTGTACTGCGGCGCGGTCGGCGACAATGTCAAGGCCTTTCCCCTGAGCGCCGCACGACTCGCGACGCCGCCGCCGTCGCACAGCCCTGGCGCCTTCCCCTATCCGGGCGCAACGCCGAGCATCTCGGCCAGCGGCGCGACGAACGGCATGGTCTGGGCGGCGGAGAACGGGGCCACGGGCGGCCTGCATGCCTTCGACGCGGGCGATCTCGGTCGGGAGTTATACGACAGTACCCGGTCCGGTGCGCGCGACGCGTTCGGCGCGGGCAACAAATTCATCGCGCCGATGATCGCGCATAGTCACGTGTATGTCGGCGGGACGAATGGCGTCGCGGTATTTGGGCTGTTGCGCCGAATCCGGAGGATTGTCGTGACAGCAAGCTGTTGCCGGATCACGGCGTCCGTTGGCCGTTCAGGTACACGCGTCCTGACGGCGGACCCGTGGCGAGGTGTTGTGAACCAGCGACCGCCGGTCCGCGACTGTGTGAGGTGCGCGAAAGTGCGCACCGGCACCCCCGTCCTGTCCATTATCTTTCTCAGGGACGCCCGTGATACCGGTCTTGCCGACCGTCCCCGGGACCGCTCCCAGCTGAATACACAACGGGAACTGATCATGACGCGATGCGCTACCGGGCGGACGTAAACGACTGCTGCACCGGGAGCCGGCAGGCCGGTTAGTCGACGGCTCGTGCCTTACATCACGATGGTAGTCGCGTCTCTGAACGTAGCGGCAGTCGCGATGTGGGTGCCGGTCGCCTTAAGCCCCGATGTTTAGGTTCTCGTGGACGCAGGATCGCTGCAGCAGGACTCACATGGGCTGATCAGTGTCTGGACGAAAACGTTCTATGCGTCGCCACAGGGAGCGGCCGGGATATCGTATGCGGCGGACATGACACTCTTCGTACTGGACTGCGCAAGCGACCAGTACGGCATCGCAGGCGGCAGATACCTTGACGCCCCAGGAAACGTGCTCCGGCGGCTCCACGAACCCGTTGGCGAACTCCAAGCCGATTCCCGTCGCGAGCAAGGTCGACGCAGCAGCTAAAGCGGTCTACCGCGGATCCGGCAAGTTTTGTGGCCCGATTCATGCTGCCCTTACAGCGAACCGGCAGGAGGCCACCATGAAAACTCGGATTTTCACCTACGTCGAATGCCCATGCGGACATCGCGGAGCCCTAATCGAAAGCCTGGAAATCGGCGATCTTTCCGACCGCCGGTATCGGACGTGCCTGCGAAGCCTGACCCATGCGGGGACGTACGACGGAAGTGACGGACTGTTCGCAAGGATGACGCCCGGCTGCCCGGTGTGCGGTCGAAGTCTCGGTCCGGACGATATCGTGGGACGCAGTGAGTTGCAGGGGTCGGGCGAAGTGCTGCGGCCAAAAGAGGATCCAGGATCAGCGGAGACAACCCTCAGCGTCGGTGCCTGACAGGCGCGCATCACGCGTCCGGTCGCTGGCTCCGGCGGTGTTGCGTAACATGCAACTGCTCCCAGCTCAAAGGTTCATGGGACAGACCGGCCCGGCTCGAACCATGTTCGACGCACTCTCCCACAGGCGCAGTAATGGAGATCGACATCAACCCATCCGACAAGCTGGATCCCGAGGTTCAGTCGTGGCTGGAAAAACTCGGCCCGGGCCTCATTACCGGCGCCGCGGACAACGACCCCAGCGGTATCGCGACCTATTCGCAGGCAGGCGCGCAGTTCGGTTTCAACATGCTGTGGACCATCATCACCACCTATTCGCTGATGGTCGCTATCCAGATATTCATCGCGCGACATCATCGCGCTGTCGGCGCTAGTCGGTCTTGTAATCGGCTTTACAAAGATCGATCCGATAAAGGCCCTTTACTGGAGCTCCGTGATCAATGGAGTGGTTCCGTCCCGATCATGGCGCTGATCATGTCCATGGCTGCGAATCCACAGATGGGCAGCTTCATCATTCCAGTGCGCCTTCGCATCACCGGCTGGGCCGCGACGATTGCAATGGGCGCTGCCACGCTCGCCATGTCCGGGTTCACGCTCGCTCCCCGAGTGCGTGAACAGTTCCGGCGCGCGAGCCAACACAGGATTTAAATTGCATACCTGATTCGCCCATCCAATGTGCGGCCTTTATCAAATACGTCGGGAAGCGCCGGGCCCGCAATCTCTACCGAGGAAGAGGAAGCTCGACGCCTGCCCGCGTCAGGAACAGTCCGCCTGGGGAGAAGAGGCAATGAAGTGCGAACGATGGGGAAATCAATCTCCGTTCGCGGATCATCAGGGTGACTGGGACAACTACCGCAACGCCCTGGCTGTGTCCGCAGGTTATAAAGGGTTCAGCTCCGTTTCCCTCGCCTCGAGTCGGTTTTGCAGAAGTCTGTGATGCTGCGCTTCCTGTCCGGCAGTGTTCGGCCTCACCCTGGCGCGGTTAGAAGGACGCAGCCTATGGTCTAGTCGACGGGGTGCCCTTCCAACCGGCAACCTTGCGCGCATGGTTTGCGGCGTCCACTGGCCCGTTTTTCATCTCCTCCTGGACTGCGTGCTGCGCGTCAATCGCTTCGCGATCGGGGCGCCGAGGCGTACCTGTACACGCTGGCGAGTCAATCGGGCTTCTTCAGTCCGCTCGGATTCTCAGGTCCGCCGCGCGTCACCCCTTGACCAGTCGGCATGCTCGCACCTCGGTTATCAGGCGCCGGCTCGCGTTGTCCGGAGGCTGCCGACGCAGAATGGGGCGCGCGAACCGCGCCAGGCGTGCGGGGGCGATCGCCACCCTGAGGCGCCTCCGCGACGCTAGCGCCAGGCATCCCCGCCCCGGGGCGGGCAGCCCCGGGACCGCTACCTCCAGCCTCGCGGGTCGCACCTGAATTCTGTGCAGACCCGGTCGCCGCGAAGGTCGATAGCAGCGCTGCAGCTACGAAGCGTTTGAAGAGGACTTCCATTTTCGTCTCCATCGTCGGGTGCATGCATCCATCGGCGCGCATGGGCGTTAACTCGACAAATCGCTGCTGACACGCCGAAGGTTTGTTCCATGAAGGCGGACGGGCGCTGCCGAATCCTCATTGATGTGGCAGGCAATTGCCGCGGCCGGATAAAGCCAGGCATCTTGACCAGAGCGAACGCCCGCCCATGTTCTGACCCCTCACTGGCTCGAATAAATTTGGAGTGCGGCACGCGGGCGTGGGTCGAAACAAGACCGCTCACTTGAGCATGTCTTCACCCGGAACGTCGCCTCCATCTGAAAATTGCACCCCGATGCGACTGCGCGAGGCAGCCCGCGCTACGCGCTTTGCAGTGGCGGTGCTTCCATGTTAGGTCCGCTGAACAACGGGACCAGCATTTTTGTTGCTCCCGCCAGAATCGCGATGGAAAGTCACTTCAGAGAGCGCCGCCCCTGCAAGTGCGTGCGTCAACGAATTAGCGGTTGGGCCCAACTTTTGCGCAACTTCTGGCACGCCGTCTCGCTGCCGAGCCAGCACTTTGCACAGAGGCGTGGTTCTCGACTTGCATGCCGGCGCATTTTTCCCGTGCGGCCTGATCGCACTCACTTGAGGAGCAGACAATGGAAACGACGAAAGCAGAAGGAACGCTACGGGAGGCTGCTGGCGACGTTAAGCAAGCCGCCGGGGACCTGCTGGACAGTGCCGGCGCGCAAGTGAGCGGAACAGCGAAAGAGTTGAGTGGCAAAGCGCAGCAACTTTATGCCGATTTTGCGGACGTCGTGCGCGAGTCTACGCTGGAGCGGCCGTTCGCGGCGCTGGCAATTGCTGCTGGTCTGGGCTTCATCCTTGGGGCGTTGCGCACAGCAAATCGCTCAAGGTCCGATAACGGCCGAAGCGACTGGAGAGATCGGGAGTAAGGCTACTCGCGTCCTGCCTTCGACGAGACCTGAAAGGTGTACGGCAAACACCTGGCGGGCCGGCACGGCGTTTCCGCAACAAGCCAGCCCCAGGGAGTCCCACAATGTCCATGCGTTCGAAAGTCACGACGTGGCGAAACGTCGGCAGATTCTGCGTCGAGCGAGCCACCGATTATGGTGAGCTCCTCGGCGTCGAACTTGAGGAGACCAAAAAATGTCTGGTCCGCGAGTTGAGTGCACTTGTTGCCCTGGCCGTCGCTGCCCTGTTCACGCTTTCGTTTGCGTGCATTGCGATCATCGCCACGGCGTGGCGGACGCCTTACTTCCTTCCTGTGGTCTGGGGCGTAGCTGCGTTGTGGCTGGTGGTTTCCGTTGTCTCCCTGCTCTTCGTCCGTGCCCAGAAACCGGGACGTTCGCTTCATCTTCTGCAGGGGGAACTCCGGAGCGATCTGGACACGTTGAAGGAGGCGCTAAAATGACCCGCGCAGCCACCAATAGGGAAGCCGAGACCGCCATCCTGCTGCGCATGGCAGAATCACGCACAGCGTTGCTAGCGGCGAATAGCGCTCCACCATCGGTCCCGGCCGTACGCGGACAGAGGCGGTCTCCTGCGGTCGGCCTGATCGCTTCGCTGGCCGACACACCACGCGTCACGCTGCTGCTGGCGTTGTGCGTCGGCGCGATCGTCCTCGGACCTCGCCGGACTATCGTTATTGCCAGCCGTTCGGGGATCACCGCGTGGCTAGGTGGTACCGTTCGGAAGGTCATTCTCAAGTCTGTGTGAGGCGCATGCAAGGGACGGGGCAGCCAGCACTGTTCAGTGGGGCTACAATTTTACCCGTGAGGCGCGCTCTGGCGGTCATGACACCACTGCTGCGGCACGTCCTTGAACACGCGGTGTGCTCTTGCCCATGCAGCGCGCGCAACTCGTTTATCGCCCGTAAGCCAGGGTGCAGGCCCTCACCCATTTCTCAGTGGCCGCCGACGCTCCGCGGCGCCGGTTGCCAGGACGACGCGCCGACCGGCCCCGGAAGATACGACTGCCCATCGTCGTCAAGTCTCCCGAAAATCCGACTCATACCGGCGCAGCAGAATGCTCCGACGATTTCCGCAATGAGTGCTTGGTACGCTCATTGCGCGCCTGATGCGGCCGCGTCTGATACCCCCTTGGCGTGTGGATCATTCTGCGGTATGCGGCTGGGCGATTTACTGTGCCCTAGCCCTTCGAGGTGGGGGTCGTGCCGGTCGTCCCGCCGGTATTAGATGTATTGGTCATGCTCATGCCGGTGCCGCCTTGTCTGGCCCGTGCCGCCGCCCCCTCCACTCGTTCCACCTCCTCCAGAACCGCCCGCGCCCTGTGCGAACGCGGCACCGGCGAACGCGAACAGGTTTGCCGAACAAACTGCCGCTTTCCTTGCTGCTCTCATGATTGTCTCTCTCATTGCTTTAACCCAGGGCAGCATTAAAGTGCCGATCTGGCAGCGCTCCAGGCCCAGTTCTAGATATCGCTCTGTCGTGCTCGGCGACATCGCGCGTAGCTGACCGATACGGATCGCGGTTGTAATACTGATGGACCGTGTCGTACCCCAGGCAGTATCTGCCATTGACGGCCAGTGGTCCTTGTCAAAGCCCGGATCTTCCTTGACTCGCTGGGCAGCAATGCTCACCGTGGAAGCATTTCTCATGCGTATCGAGCGTCAGGGCGCTCCAGGGTTAAGCGTGCACGTTCGTGCCGATCCCAAGAAGACCGCATTGAGACAGCACGGCGTACGCGACTCTGCCACCGCGTACGTCGAGCATGATGTTTGAAATCTTGCCGACGTCCTCGCCGTCCGCCGAGATCACTTTTGTGCCCTTGAGCGTCGCAGCGATGACGCCCGGGCCGGGCCCGTCACCCACGCCGCCGCCGACAATCTGCCCGCCGCTGCCGGACGCGCCGCCCTGCGGATTCAAGCGCGCGACGCTTCCTGGCCAAAGCGGCACAAAAAATGCTAACTACGCAGACGGTTTATCCGCACGGCATCGCGGTGATGCCGAACGGGTCGGCATCGACAATGGCGGATCAACAAGGTCATGGAGGCTGTCAATGAACACCACAAGAGATCCAGCGGACTATACGCTAGCCGCGAAAGATCCTGCGCTGTTAGTCCGTCAACACGAGGCCGCGGTCTCATGGGGAGCCGTGTTCGCCGGCGGCGTCGGTGCGGCCGCGTTCGCACTCATCCTGCTGACATTGGGCACCGGCCTTGGCCTGACGTCGATCTCCCCGTGGTCCTCGGGCCCCTCGAATGCAAAAGCGTTCGGCTTCGCCGCCGTGGTGTGGGTCTGCGTCACCTCGATTCTCACCTCTGGGTTAGGCGGCTATCTGGCGGGACGGCTACGCAGCCGCTGGCTGGCAGTCGGCCTCGATGAAATCCATTTCCGGGACACGGCACATGGATTCCTGAGCTGGGCCGTGGCGACGCTCTTCACGGCCGCCGTACTGACATCAGCCGTGTCAGGCATTGTGCGGGCCGGCGCGCAGACGGGCGCGACAACAGTTGCGGCAGGCGGCTCGGTTACGGTGGGGACGATGCAACGTGGCAATGCAGAGGCCGCGACGAACACGTGGCCGCTCGGCTACTTCGTCGATTCGCTGTTCCGGATGCCCGCCGGTTCGTCACTCGGCGCCGCCACCACAGAAGGCCGCATCGAGGCGGCGCGCGCGGAAACGGCGCGGATATTCCTTAACAGCGCGGCAACGGGCGATCAAATGTCGCCGGAAGATACTGCCTATGTAACCCTGCTTGTTGCGCAGCGTACCGGCCTTACGCCGGAAGCAGCACACGCTCGTGTGGTGACCACCTACACGCGCCTGCTGCAGAAAATGACTGCCCTCGATGCTGCCGCGAAAGATGCCGCCAACAAGGCGCGCAAAGTCACGATCGGCGCATCGCTGTGGTTATTCGTGTCGCTTTTGATGGGCGCGTTCTCTGCGAGTCTGATGGCAACTCATGGCGGCCGCGTACGCCAGCGCTGACTGAAACTTCAATCCATTTACCGAAGGAGGTGTCTATGCGCTCAATTCTTCTCTATATGCTCGGGGTACCCATTCCCATCATTATTCTCATCGCGCTGTTCTGGCATTAGGCGGCCCGCTCGCGGTCGATCGTCGGGGCACCCCGACGTTTGACCGCGCCGATCTTCGAGAAGGTCGCAGCAGGCGCGCCGCAATTGAGAACGTCGCGTCCGTTTTGACTCTGCGCTAATGTCGATCAACCATGTCCGGGCCCGGATCGGTCGGCCCAAGTTCTGCGGTGGAGGGCACAATCTGAACGCCATCCACTGCTTCATGGCCAAGCAGCTTGAACATCATATTTTCGAGCCGGAATAGCTCAGCCGGCTTGCGGCAGACGGCGTCGAAACCGACCTCCTTTATTTCCCGGATGTATTCGGCATTATCGAACGCGGTAAACGCCAGAAGGGGAATCTTTTCGCTCGCCTCAATTCTCCGGAGCGCCGCTGCAATGCCGATGCCGGATAGGCCAGGCATGGCGACATCCACAACGATGCGATCGGGTATTCGGGCCTCCGCTTCCCTCAGCGCGTCCGAGCCGTGTAGACGGTTCGCACGCTCATCCCGCCGGCTTGCAGGTAGGCGCCAAGAGCGCCTGCTGACGGCCGCGAATCATCCACGACAATCACGCGGACAGGCGCCCGTCTTGAAGGCGCCCGCGCTGCCCAAGGTCGCATCATCCGGGCATTCCCGGCTCTCGAAATCTGGGTTCATTGGTTTGCTCCGCTATTGGCGCGCTGAGATTGGAGCGCTTCCAACCGTGAGCGCAACGATAGGCCAGGTGGTGCTGCGACGGCAGCTGCAAAAGCTCCAGGCAAAAAAGCTTCAAGGAAGAAGAGAGGACAGCGAGTACCGCGCAGGTGAGGCGGAAACAGGTGACCAGCAATCGAGTGCCCTGAATATTTCGAAGGTCACAATTTAGTGCCGTAGAGGATCTGTCAACGCTTGTCGTGAAGCAGGGGAAAGAGCCTAGTTCCATTTCGATGATTGCGTAGCGAGCGTCAGAGACGATTAACGCGTTGGGGGATGCAAACCGGAAAAGACGACGAAACAGCGACCTGGCGATGCGTTTGTCCATTGCCAGATTTGACACTTGGGACAGGGGGCTGCCAGCGCCAGGCACAGCGAATGCGCCTAACTTGCAGGTGGCTACAAGGGTGCCCTCACAAGGCGCGAATCGACGCATTCGGAGAACGAACTGGCACAGTCAACGACCAGCAGCGCGACACCGGAAGTGCCCTCATCCTCTACGGACCGGAAAGACAATAAGTCATCCGAGGAATGTATGTCAGGCGAGGACGTCCAACGGGCGCTGGACGGCGGCGACAACAGAAAAATTGACGAGGCGTTGGACCAGCTCGACGTCTCTACAACCGCCTCCGGCAAGGATCAGACAGCGGAACCTGACACGGAGGGGTCTAATTCATCAAGCAAAGACCTTGACCACCAGGACGATTAGCGCTCACCCCAGCCCGCAGTCGCCCAAAACAATGGAGTTGGCAGGACCAGCCGCACGTCGGCGTCATTTGACTATGCGGCAGCTCGCGATTGCGTCCCGGCCCGCGAGTTTCACGTAAGCGGGTTCGCGCGCCAGGGGTCCATAATTCCGCATGCTCAGTCAGGCGGACAGCACGTGCGAGGGAGCCGAACCGTAAATACGGTCTCGGTGTCGTCGGAGTGTGCCTGTATTTCGCCGCCGTGAGCGCGCGCGATCTCCCGCGCGATGTAGAGTCCCAGACCGAGGCCGTCCTTCGAGCCGGTCCGATTTTGCGCGTCCGGACCGCGTTCAAGCGGTTCGAAGATGCGATAAAGGGCGGACGGCGGTATTGCGGGTCCCCGATTCCTCACCTCGATGGATATCTCCCGGTCCCCTCCGCTGACAGCCACCTGCACGGCGGCCGTTGGCTCCCCATACCTGATCGCATTTCCCACCAGGTTGCCGAGCATCTGCTGGACGCGCCGGCCGTCCCAAAGTGCCGCGGTTTCGCCTGTCACTTCAAGTTCCACGGTCTGCGTTCCGTGCGCCGCCCGTAGCTGGTCCAGTTCGTCGTCGACCAGGGCTGCAACATCGACCGGAGTCGGCGCCACCCGGATACCGAGCCCGAGCTTTGTGCGGCTGAAGTCCACCATGTCATCGAGCAGTGCCTGCATCCGGTTGCCGCTCCTGATCAGGCGGGCCGCGGCGGCGGAAACGTCCTCGCCATTGTTAAGTTTCCCGAGATGATGTGCAGTCATCTGGATGGTCTGCAGGGGGCTGCGCATGTCATGCCCGAGCATGCCCAGGAGAAGATTGCGCGACCGCTCAACCTGACTGCTGAAGAAGTTTACCGACTCGGTAAGCGCCTGATCGATCGCTTCGTTAAACCGGATGACGTCGTCCAGTTCAAGCGGTTGCACCCTGCCGTTTTCCAGCCACAGCCGCAGCACGGTAGCGCGCAACGCGCGGTACTCCGCGCACAGCTGGTTGATATCGAAGCCGCGCCGGGCGCGCAGCACGGCATGAGTCTGTGCAGCCGTTTCCCGCGGCCCGGCTGCGGGCGCAAGACCCCTCGATTTGTCGACCTGCGCCTGTCTCGTCTGTGGCGTTGACAGGTCCCTGGCGACCGCCTCGAGGATCTGGCGGGCATGGTCGCGCAGTTCCAGAGACGACATATCGTTCGCCACGGGCAGCAACGTGGCGGCGAAGCTTTCCCATTCCGCGACGATCGCTTCCATTTCGTTTGAGATGAATTGCGCGAGGCGCATGACTACTCCGAAGATAAGGTACCGATTGGAGGCAGGCGGCCCGGACCGGATTATCGTACCCGATCCGGCGCAAGTCCGATCGCCATGTCTGCGCCGCCGCCGGACCCGTTCGGGCCCGGCAATTGCTGCGACCTGTGACTCGTTTCAATCCCGGCGCGTCGACCAGACTGGCGCTAACAAACCTTGATCAGATGAACCACGCTAACCCTGACCCCGGCGAGTTCAGTGCTGTCTGGCTCCGGCTATGGGCCGAATCGACCCAGGATTACTCAATCTGCGCCCTCTCGCCGCAAGGCGTCGTGCTGACGTGGAACCCGGGCGGTGAACGCATCCAGGGCTACCGGTCCGGGGAGATTGTAGGCCAGCCGTTCTCTGTCTTCTATCCGGAAGCGGAGCGCGCCTCCGGCGCGCCCGAGGTGGCGCTCCGGGCCGCAGCCGATTCGGGGCGTTACGTCGTGGAGGGCTGGCGCGTGCGCAAGGACGGGACAACGTTCTGGGCAAATGTCGTAATGACGGCCCTGCGCGACAGCCAGGGCCAGCTTATCGGCTTCGGGAAGGTGGTTCAGGACGTCAGCGACAGGAGGGCCGCTCACGACGCGGTGCTCAGGAGCGAACGAAGCTTCCGCCTCCTGGTTCAGGGCGTGACCGACTATGCCATCTTCATGCTGACGCCCGATGGGCACATTACAAGCTGGAACTCCGGGGCGCGCCGGATCAAGGGGTACACCGAAAGCGAGATTATCGGCTCGCATTTTTCCCGGTTTTACACGCCGGAGGATGTGGCGGCCGGCGTCCCCTTCCGGGGCCTGGAGACAGCGAGGCGCGAGGGACGCTTTGAAGCGGAGGGGTGGCGCGTGAGGCGCGATGGAAGCCCTTTCTGGGCGCACGTTGTCATCGACGCCATCCACGAAGACGGCAAGCTGGTCGGATTTGCAAAAGTCACACGCGATATCACCGAGCGCCGGCGCGCAGGCGAGTTGCTTGAGCAAACCCAAAGGGCGCTGTTCCAGTCGCAGAAAATGGAAGCATTGGGAAAACTCACGGGCGGGGTGGCGAATGATTTCAACAACGTGCTGCAGGTGCTACGGGGCAATCTGGAACTGCTTGAAAGCAGGCATGGCCGCGACGGCTGGAGCGCCGAGCGCCTGGGTAACGCTATCGACGCCGTCGACCGGGGTGCGAAGCTCGCCTCTCAGCTGCTTGCTTTCGGACGCCAGCAACCGCTGGCACCCGTCGTCATCAAACCTTCGCGTCTGCTTCAGGCTCTCGACGACCTGCTGCGACGGGCGTTGGGTGAGACGATCGAGATTGAGTCCGTGGTTGCGGGCGGCCTGTGGAACACCGCTGTGGATCCGCATCAGCTGGAAAATGTGATCCTGAATCTGGCGATCAATGCGCGCGACGCAATGCCGGATGGCGGCAAGCTCACTCTTGAACTCGCCAATGCGACGCTTGATGACGACTACGTATCGTCACTCGATGACGTCTCCGCCGGACAGTACGTGATGCTGGCCGTGACGGACACCGGAACCGGTATGACCCAGGAGGTGATGGAGCGCGCTTTCGATCCGTTCTTCAGCACCAAGGCGGACGGTCACGGCACCGGCCTCGGGCTGAGCATGGCCTACGGTTTCGTCAAGCAGAGTGGCGGCCACATCCGGCTCTACAGCGAAGTCGGCGAGGGGACGACCGTCAGGATCTATCTGCCCCGCTCAACCGGCACGGCGGTGGAAACAGAGGCGCGCACACAGGGCACCCTGAAACACGGCAACGAAACTATCCTGGTCGTCGAGGACGATTTGAAGGTTCAATCGACTGTCGTCGAACTTCTTACCGGTCTCGGCTATGCGGTGCTCAAGGCCAACGATGCGGAGCAGGCGTTGACCGTCATTGCGAGTGGCGTACATATCGATCTGCTGTTTACGGACGTGGTGATGCCGGGAGCGCTGCGCAGCCCGGAGATGGCTCGAAGAGCGGTCGAGATTCTGCCGGGGCTGAAAGTGCTTTTCACGTCGGGCTATACACAGAACGCGATCGTGCATGGTGGCCGGCTGGATCCCGGCGTGGAACTGCTGAGCAAGCCATACAGTCGTCAGCAGCTCGCCTTCAAGGTGCGGCACGTGCTGGGAAACAGCGACACCGACGCGATCGAGGCCGGTGCGGCTGGTACGCACCCAGATGATGGCGCCGGGTCTGTCTGGCACCCGGAGAGCTTGCGCATGCTTGTCGTTGAAGACGACGCCGCGTCGCTAAACGCAGTGTGTGAGCTTCTCATGCTGATCGGGATAAGCCCGCAGCGCGCTGAAAACGCAGCGGCGGCTTTAAACGCGATCGAAGCCCACGACTTCGACATACTGTTCACAGACGTCGTCATGCCCGACATGTCAGGCATAGAACTCGCACAGCGCGCATTTGCCATTCGTCCAGAGCTCCAGATTATCTTCGCTTCTGGAAACGCAATCCCCGACCACGAGCAATTCCCCTTCAACTGGTCGGCGCTGCGCAAGCCCTATACGCTTGACCAGTTGCGTGTTGCACTGCAGTCGGGTAGCACCCCGCGCACGGACAAGGGTTGACGGGATTGATCGCCATTGCGCGCAACGCCGGAGTTGCATGCACGGCGGTCATGTGCTGCGAGAACTGCAGTGGTGCTTCGCCTGGGCCTGACGTCCAACCGCATTGCGTCTGCTTCCCTATCCGGGGAAGCGGGTTGCCGTCAGGAGCGCGTCGTCTGTCCGGATTCCGGTATCCGGTTTCAGCCGCATCCGGGGGAAACGCCGCGATCAGACCGGAAGCGCGTGGCTCCGCGAGGATGCTAGTCAAGCAAAGGCCGGCAGACCGGCCCTTGAGATACGTTACGGCGGCGAAATGTTCGCGGCCCGCAAACCCTTCGGGCCGCGCTTTGTCTCGTAGCTCGCCTTCTGGTTCTCTGCGAGCGTCTTAAAGCCGTCGCCCCAAACTTCCGAGAAATGAGCGAAGAGATCGTTGCGCCAGCGCCAGGAGCAGCGGGAAGCCAAGGCCGTTTGCTATCGTTGAACGCCCTCGACATTCCCGGGCCGCCAGGAATCAATCCGCCTGGAAATCGACAAGCCGACGCCAGTATTCACCCTGTCGCCCTTCGGGACTTCCTTCCTGCTGCCACAGAACGTAGGCCCGCTCCCGAAGATGCTGGTCGAGAGCCCGATGCCAGTACTCCTCCGCGCGCCCATCGGGGCGTCCATCTTTCTCCCAGAGCAGGTAAGCGCGTTCGCGGACAGCCTGGTCCAACCCCGGCTTCGTTTCCGAATTTTTCTCAAGGTCGTCGCCGTAGGGCGCCATTTGACCGCCCCGAGCCGTGCGCATCCTGGCTGTCAGGGTGCCGAGTTCAGCGTCCGGCACAAGCCGGCCGTGCGCTGCCGCTTCCAGGGCCTTGGCCTGATAGGCGGAATCGTCGGAGGCATTGCCCGATCCGCTCAGCGTAATCGGATACGTGTGCAGCACTGCGCCGCTACGATCTATTAATGTCAACCAATCGCTCAGTCATGACTGTCTTCCTGGTGTTGTGCGTTTGATGTAGGGGTGGTGGCTCGACTCTATAGTTGAACACCGGCCTGCCCGGCCTGGCAGAGGCAAAACCGCCCGGCGCGATCCGCCTGTCACGCGAATGCTCTGGCGCCGCTCGGGCTGATACGCACACCGCACCAAGGGCCTTTGCAGTACGCCGTGACGAAGTCCTTCCAGCTTTTCGCCGCAGGCGTTATTGCGCAATTTCCATGCTTGATCGATGCAATTAAGAAACGCCGTGCCCGTTCGCGAATCCGAACGCGTGCAGTGATGCATCTCGGAAGACAGCTATCCCAAAAATCTGGCTTGACTGGAGAAAAACTGCCTGGTGGCGGAATCACGCGGTCATTAACAGGAATCAAGCGAACGCAATCTGAGCACTGATTAGTCGCGCGTTGCTGTAAATTCGACATGAAGCAACCGTACGGCTACCAGCGGCGCGGAATGCGTTGCAGATGCGCCGCAAGACCGCTGCTGGCTGCCCGAGGACGCAGCGTGACCCCGAAGGCACCGAGCGTCCTGGAAGTTGTAGATACGCGCTTTCGAGGGGACGCTGTGGTTCGCGTCTGGTTGGTTCCGGATGCATATCGAACCGATCCCCGGACGTTCAGTGGCGCGAATCCAGGGAGGCACTGTGCCGGAAGGAGAAGCGGATCTCAAAGGTCGTGCCGAGCCCTTCGCGTGTATCAAAGCGGATCTTGCCTTCAAGGACCCGACAAAGTTCCTTGACGATCGCCAGACCAAGGCCGACGCCCGGTATATCGTCGGCCGCAGCCCGTTCAAATTCATCGAACACGCGGTCTCTGTCCGACGGCGCAATGCCCACCCCGGTGTCGGCAACGCGCAGATACCAGGCTCCTTCGCCGTGGCGGCCCATCGCCAGTTCGATTTCACCGGCTTTCGTGTACTTTGTCGCGTTCGACAGCAGGTTTAGCGCCACCTGCTTCACCTTGATGCGGTTCGACAGCACCGTTGGCATGTCCGCGTCGAAGCAGGTAGACAGACGTAAGCCTTTGGCCACGATAGCGGGCCGGCAGGCCCCGACCAGCTCGTCAAAGAGTTCGCGCAGGTCGAATGGCTCGACCGCAAGCGGGGTGCTGTCGCCCAGCACCACCGAGTACTCGACCATGTCGTCCACCAGCTGCTTCATGTCCGCGGCTTGCCGGGTGGCCATCGCCAGTCCGGCTTCCGCTTTCGATGGCGCGCGTGAAATCAGCTGCAGCGCGATGGAGAATGCGTTCAGGAAGTTACGCAGGTCGTGTGCCACACTGCGGGTAATCTGCATGCGCGATTCGTAAAGGTCGCTCACCAACCGCTGCTTCAATGTCAGTTCGAGGTTTGCCCGCTCCAGACTGCCGGTGTATCCATCAATTTTCCGGTCGCGCTCCGTGACCACTTCCCGGATCGACGTGACGGTGACGAAGCCGAGCGCTTCATCGATCAGCCGCCCGGCACGCCGTTCGTGGCGCCTCGTGAACGCGTCATCCGATTCGGCGAACGTCTCGGCCGCATCCGCCAGCACGTGCCGGAACAGATCCAGCTCGTGAACGAGTTCATCGATGCGATAGCCCTGTTGCCAGCGAACCATTCCATGCGTGCGGGCGTCGCGTTCGATCGCCGGCTCTGCCTGTTCAAGATCCTGCGCGTCGAGCGCACTACAGATCCCGTCCAGGATTTCCGGCAAATGATCAGCGAGTTGATCGTACGTCAGCTTGTCGGCCTCGACCAGGCCCGCGTCGCCGGACACGGCATTCATCCATTTTTCGGTCAGCGTGGTCCGTTCCCGACGCAGAAACCCGGCAAAACTGCGAAGCGGCGCTGTTTGTGTGTCAGTCATAATTTCGTGTCCGCAGGTAAGTGTTTCAACATAGCGGGCGCGTGGTGATACAGCACCCGCCGGGGCTCTCCCAAACCGCGCAATAGGAGGACGGCCCCGAATTTGACGCGGCAAAGGAGAAACCCGCGAATCCGTGCCGTCGCAGTGGCGACCTGATGTACTGGCCTGTACCGCCGCACATGTGATTATCATTCAATCGCGTCGATGGAACACGCCTTGCTTATCGGTCGCGGGGCACCGAGCGCGTAAGCTGGGGCAAGATTTTCATGTGTTCAATCCTGCTTGTCGACGACGAGCCCGACCTGCTTGCGGCGTGGCATCTGATACTGCACGCAGAGGGGTATGAAGTGCGTTGCGCCGCCAACGGTGCGGAGGCACTGGAATTGATGCGACAACGCGTACCTGACCTGGTCATCACGGACTGGATGATGCCCGTGATGGGCGGCGCCGAACTCTGTCGCCGTCTGCGCACGCAGCCGAACCTGGCACAGGTGCCCATTCTCGTCCATACGTCGGCTCCCCCCCCGGGAAATGAGGCTACCGCAGGGGGCACCGCCTGGAATGCCTGCCTTCAGAAGCCGGTGCCCATGCAGGTTTTTCTCACTACGGTAGAAGGTTATGTGCGGGGCGTTGATAGTACATCACACGCCCAACGTCGATTTCGCGACGGCCCGAACGGCCGTCTCGCGGTCCGCGAAGCTGTCGGCTCGAATCACGTAACTCACGTTGTAACACCGGAGAATTCACGCCCCTGCACGCCGGCTTTGCCGGGCACGATATCGGTCACGATCTTGCCGATACAGGGCGAGGTTGACGGACGCTCCAGCCGGAGCAACGTATAGTCGCCCCGGCGTGTTCGGTCCGGCCCCCGCTGGATCGTGCACGTGATCCCGATGTCCTGTCGCGACGGCAGAGTTTTCAGGGGGGCTCAGCGGCCGCCGCAGCCGCCGAGCCCGCGGCCAGAACAGCCGACGCCAGCAGTGCGTGTGAGCGTTTTTGCATGATGCTGCTCCTGTCTGACGCGATGGAGTTGATCCGTGGCTTATTCGACGCACTGACTGATCCGGGGCCGCCGTTGCGGTGCAGCGCAATAGCCCGACAACCACTGGATGGGCGGCACAACGCCCAGCTTCTCGGCGAGCATGCGCTCATAGACGCCGAAGTGCAGGTCGACTTCCTCCTGGTTGACCGTCGTCACGGTGACGTTCACCTGTTCCGTCGGCAGGCCAAGCACCACCGACATCGCCGCTTCGAGTTGCGGCGCACAGACGCTGTCTTCCACCACGGTCGTGCCGACGGCGATATCGTAGGTCTGGTTCTGCTGGAAGACGATCTCGACCAGCCGCGCGCGCGCACTCATGTTGTTATCGATTGCGAGCCTCACGACCTCCGCGACGCTGCGCATTGTTTCAGTCGGAAAGCCTTCGGTCGAGCGCAGCCGCACACGGTGCCTTCCCAGCGTGAGCCAGTCAGAATTAAATTCCATGATGTCCTCCAGTTGGTCGTTGCCATGCCTCGCGACAATGGGGAGCCGGCATGCGGTTTTCAAGACCCAAATTTCCCCCTTGAAATTTCCTCCGGGATGCCTATCTTGGATTTCGCTCAGGCAGACGCGCTTGTGGCATCAGGCGCGCTGCGTGTTTCGATTTGTTTGCCAGCAGCTGGCAGGCGGACTGGAGCGCGTAAGCCCGTTCGCCTCCATGCCCCTTTCGAGGAGGATACGACCATGAGTGACTTTTATTCGAGAACCAGCCCGCTCAGTGAATTTGACCGTCTGCAACGCGAAATGGCGACCCTATTCAGCGGCTTCCCGTCCAGCATCCGCTCCGGCCGCTCCGGCGCTAACTTCCCGTACGTCAACATCGGAGCGACCGACGACTCGATCGAGATTGTCGCGTTCGCGCCGGGCCTGAGCGCCGCTGGACTCGACGTTTCGATTGACAAGGGGTTGTTAACGATTGCGGGCGAGCGCAAGCCGGCGCGCCCGGACGCCAGTGGTGAAATCCGCGACGACGTTCGCACCTACGCGCAGGAGCGCTTCAGCGGTGCGTTTCGCCGCGTGATCGAACTGCCGCAGAATGCCGATCCCGACAAGGTACAGGCGCGCTACACCAACGGCTGCCTGTCGATTACCGTCGGCAAGCGCGAAGCGTCGAAGCCGCGGGCCATCACCGTCCAGTAACGCCACTTATTCGAGGAGCAAGCCATGAACGACAGGACACAGGTTGCTGAACGCGACCAGCAACCGGCAGCACGACGCGAGGGGGACCAGCCAGCGCGGCGGATGACGCTCACACCCGCAGTCGACGTATTCGAGGACAGCCACGGCATCACGCTGTGGGCGGACCTGCCGGGCGTCACGAAAGACAAGCTCGAGGTGAAAGTGCACGACGGCAATTTGTATATCGAGGCCGAAGCGGTCGTGCCGACACCCGCCAGTCTGCGGCTGCAGCACGCCGAGATCCGTGAACCGCGATTCGCGCGTGCGTTTGCGCTGAGCCCGGACTTCGACACGTCGAAGATCGACGCGAACCTGCAGGACGGCGTGCTGAAACTGACCGTTCCGCGCCGCGACGAAGCAAGGCCGCGACGCATCGAGGTGCAGACAGGCTGAGCCCGGACGATCAGCAACGACGACAGGAGAAAAAAGCGGTGGCGGCCGCGAGGTCGCCATCACCTGCGTTATAGAGGCGCGGATGCAGAACGTAATGGAAAAATGGTGGCCCCTCGCGAGTCGCGGTCCAGCCACGTAAGCAGAAGCTTTGCACTGTGACGCAGAGGGAGATCCAGTTTCCTGTCAGACCTTCGAGGTGGATACGATGAACAACGACCTGAGAAAGTGGAACCCTTTCAAATTTCTTCGCCGCACAGTGGGCAATTCCGACACGAACAGCCCGGAGAGTCAGGCAGCTAGCGAGCAGGGGCATGCCACGTGGCCCGACATCCAGCGACTTTTCTCGCGTGATTCCCTGCGTGCGATGGAGGATTTTTTTCTCGATCCGTTCGCAGTGCGCGGCACGCTCGAACGATGGTTCGGCGACTTCAGCTCATCGCGTTTCCAGCCGCGCATCGACGTGGTGGACGAGGGGACGATACTCCGCGTAACCGTCGAGCTGCCAGGCATGGAGAGGGAGGATCTGACCATCGGCGTCGAGGACGGAGCACTGGTGCTGCGCGGCGAGAAAAGGCAGGACGTGCACAGTGAGGAGGACGGCTGCTATCGTCTGGAACGCGCATACGGGGCCTTCACGCGCACGATCCCGATGCCTGAAAACGCCGACCCCGACCATGCTCTCGCAAAGTTTGACAAGGGCGTGCTTACATTGACCGTACCCAAATATGAGCCCTCGCGATCTGCCAGCCGCACGATCGATATTGGCTAGCGTCGGACGGCCCTCTTGCGATTGCAAAGTGAACGGAGGGAAATAGCTCACGCTTCTGAAGATGGATAGTGATCGCCGCGGGTCAGGTCAAGGGACTCGCGGCGATCATTGCGCCTCAAAGTTGCGTCCGGTGCCAGTATTCGTCGGCCCGCGCTTCAGGACGCCCATCCTGCCCAGGGCACGTGAGCCCACTCCCGCAGATGCTGCTCCAGCGCGCGAAGCCAGTATTCCTCCGCGCGTCCGACAGGGCGCCCGTCTGTCATTCTGGGAACCACGGGCTGAATCTCTCCCGGCTGCCTTGGCAGGGCGAAGCGCGAAAAGCGTTGACATTATTGCTCGGTCGCTATACCGTGACCTTCGGAATATTCAAGAAGCCCGATTGCTGATCACCACTTGCCGCCTGTTCTGTGCGGTACTCGTTATCCTCTCCTCTTCCTTGAAGTTTTTGTCGCTCCGCAACGGGGCTATTATTTTATCTCAAGGAATTCTCATGGATACCGGTACTGTCAAGTGGTTCAACGATAGCAAAGACTTTGGCTTCATTACTCCTGACGCTGGCGGCGACGATCTTTTCGCTCACTTCTCGGAAGTGCGTGGCGATGGGTTCAAGACGCTCACAGAAAACCAGAAGGTGAGCTACGAGACAAAGCGCGGCCCGAAGGGTATGCAGGCCGCGAATATCTCGCCGCTGTAACGTATCCCTGGGGTCGGTTTACCGGCCCTTTGCATGTTTGCCTGACTAGTATCCTCGCGGAGCCATGCGCTCCCGATCTGATCGCCGAGTTCAACGTGCGCATCATTTGTCTTTTCGACACGATCTGTCTCGCCCCATTTTCTATTTATTACGCTTGTACGGCATGAATGTCGTGCGGGTGGCGCCCGGTTATCGCTTATGCAAAATAATAAACATCTTCACCATTACAACGGTTATTCAGTCTCCCCCTCTGCGCATCGGTTACCGGACGGCTGGTTTGCCGCCAACCTTATGCTGGTAAGGGGTGACGCCCTTGACGCAGATCCGGTCTCCTACAAGTTCCACGCGCTCGACTATTTCGATAACGAAACGCAGGCCCTGGGACGCGCTACGACCTGGGCACGTGACTGGGTCGACAGTCGCGGTTAGTCGACACTCATCCTTCGTGGTAGCGGCAGGATGGACGGCGTCGGGAATCGACTGGCCGTTGGTGCAGTACCGGTCTGATCGCAACGATACACAGCCATAGCACCTCCGTCCGGATGGACAGGTGTCATTCAGGCGACACCGCTTTGACGACTCCTGGTGTCGTCACAGATTGGCGCGCAGAATGTCCGCCGTATGATGCGCCTCACGACACACGATGCCTGCCACACCCGCACCAATCGTATTGTTTCGCACAGCGTCGCAACGAGCGCCTCAAGGGTGCCAGAGCTCGCGCCCACCAGAACGTCACTCAACCGGATCACGGGATCTGGTCGCCTGATCGGCACAACGCTATTCCCGTCAATCGCAACACAAGGAGCAAAGATGGCGTTACTGGTCATGCAGGTCGCGGTAAGCGGCGAACTGGTCGAGGTTTTCGAAATGCCGGTTGATGATGTCGACGGCCACCGGTTGCTCGCTGCCGCCAATGAGGACGAACGGGTGATTCATCCGTCGGGAAAGGCGATCGAAGACGGTGAGGTCTGGATTGATCTGATCGACGGAGATGGCGAGACGCTGTTCGATCAGGTGGCGTGTTTTCACCGGGCGGATGCTGCCGACGCGCTGCAGATTCATTTTGGCATGAATGTCGAGGTTGTTAAGGATTGCCTTTCAAAGTCGAATATCGCCTCGCTCCATGCAAGGCACCGTCTGGCGACCCAGGCCTACTTCCGCAAGGTTGACCGTCTTGTCGATTGCTCACTGGTCGGCTCCAGGCAGAGCAATCGCCGGCGTGTCGGTGATGCCAGTGTCATGGATCTCGTGATAGAACTTCGCAGGCGGCTGGACAGTGCTGTCACCCAACTTGCACTAAGCGAGCTGCCAACGCCCGTGCAGGCCGCAGCGCAGCAGCTGAGGGATGCGACAGGGACCTACGTGGGTGCGGTTCAGCGCCTTTGACGCGGAGTCCCGAGGCACATTGTGGAATGTGAAGGAACAGTATGCAAAGAACGGTGAAGTATCGCGGGCTCGAGATTTATATTGAGCTGGTGCCCACGTCCGAAGACATGTTTGACGCGTGGTTCCGCATAGAGGGGCCGACTCATGCGCCGGGAGTGGCGGCGGCAGGTCAGCGGATAAAAGTTCACGGCGGCCCGTTTTCGAGTCGTTGGGCTTACTTCGTCGCGGAGATCGCTGGCCAGGCGTCCATCGACGTCATCCTCGGCCCTGGCGAATAGTTTGACACCGGCAACGCGGCGAGCGGACCTGCCTGTCGCACGCGAATCAGAGAACCGATTTACAAGGAAACAGGTTTCATGGATGAACGCAAGCGGGACAGTATGATTGCCTATCTCCGTCACCGCATGGAGGACTTCGGCATCAGCCCGGATGATCTGGCCTCCGCACTCGCGGCCGCGCCTGAAGCTGGCCGTTACCGTAGCGCGAATGGCGATAGCTGGAGCGGCGAAGGGCCGATGCCTCAATGGCTGAAGCAGGCAATCAGTGCGGGACAGTCCATCGGGCACTTTGAATTGTCGTTAGGTTCCGTTTCCAAACCATCTTTGCGAGCAGGTGCGGACTGGACGAACGACCCATTCGCAGGCAGTCCACTCGCGCGGTCGGCCCCCCGTTAGAGCACCCTTAGCATTTTTCGGATTCTGTGTCTGATCGTCGCCGATCGAATGACCGCGATCGCTCGCATTGATCAACAGTCCGAAAAACACCACGACATATCTGCTCTCGCCCAGATTAACGGCGAGGGAATGACAATGTGTCTGCCGGCAGGTAGTGCCTGGTTAGCGTCGAGCAGGACATCCGGCTTACCGGCAAACATCCTGGCCGGTCGGCGAGCAGCTCGGCCGCCGTTGAAACAATCCGTGCCATCAGGACGCAGTGCCCCTAACGGTTGCAGTACGTCACCAATCGCCAGCAGATCGGCAACGTATCGGTCGATCTGATCGATTACGTCCGCGATCTGATCAACGAATGGCTTATCGTGCGCGCTGACCATCAGCCCGGCGCCGTTGACGAGCCGTGTGGGCAATCCTGAGCAGGCGCAGCAGATCGACGCGCAGGCCTTCCGGATCGTGAAGACCGGTACGTAGCTCATCGAGCGGATCCACGGCGTCCAGCATCCGCGTCGTGTCATGGCCCGATTCCAGTGTTTCGAGCGGGGGCGTCCAACTCGACATAGGGCGTCGCAGTCACCGCGGCTCCTGCGCTCATGCAGTCGTTATTCTTCCCGCTCACCTTGACCGGCAATATGATCGCCGGTATCGCGCTGGTGGCGATGACTAACCACGGCTACATCGCAGCGGAAATAACGGACCCGGAGCCGCGGCGCTGACGCGCCTCAGCCCGCGCAATTCGCAGGCGCTCTAACGTGCGTTGTGTGGAAGGCTCTTATGAATCGCCGTCGCGGCAATGGCCGCTTCGCCTGAGGCGACGCTGATCTGATTGAGGGTATTGACGATGTCGCCGGCCGCGTAGAGATGTTGAATGCTGGTACGCTGATGCTTGTCAGTTCTCACCATTCCGTCCTCGTCGCGCTCCACTTCAAGTCCCAATACGTCGGTCCGAGGATGGCAACCCATGACGGGATAGACCGAGTCGAAACGGTGAATCACTCCGCCCAGGCCGATGATCTGCACTGCCCGGTCAGCGCCCTGAGGTGCTTCGAGTCTCGATAGCGCGATCAAACTGACGCCACTGGCGGCAGCCGAATCCACTTCTGCGTCCGATAGGGCGTGGAGGTCGGAGGCCACCACAGACACGTCGCGCGAAAATGTCCGCATGAAAACGGCGTGCGATAGCGCACACTTCGCCGGTCCCAACATCGCGACGCGCTTGCCTTCATTCTCATAACCGTCGCATATCGGACAGAGGCGGAACAGGCCGGAGCGTGTCAGCTCATCCGCGTTGGGCACCGACGGCAGTCCGTCACGTATGCCCGCGGCGAGCAAAACACGCCTGGCATACACCGGACGCGCTGGTTGTGCGTCACCGCCTCGTATTGGACGGTAGTCGATCCGGAAACCATTGCTGACAGCCTTGATGGCCTCCACCTTGGCATGTTCGGGCGCCACGTGGTACGGCGTGAGCTGCTCGCGCAGGTTCGCCAGCCAGGCCTCACCGCTAATGCCCGTCGGAAAGCCTGGCACGTTACGCGCAACGGGGATAAGCCGCGCGCGACTTTCGCCGGTGTCAAAGACTCGCATCGTTCGGCGATAGCGAGCAAGATAAAGTGCCCCGGTCAAGCCGGCCGGCCCTCCGCCTACGATTACACAGTCGATCGAACCATTCATCGGAAAGCATCCATCCTGAGCACAATGAGTATCACGGCACGCTTCAGCCAACCGCTCGCTACAGGCCGCGAGCGACTGCCAGTCAGGTCGTCACTGGTGCATCCTCCAACATTTCAGTTGCAGATGACCTGTCGCCGATGGTGGCATCGCCAGCTCTGGACTGCTCATGCAGCCCGGCGGTCATCCCATTGATTGCCTCCACGATTTCACCGGCTACCGTGTAATGCACCATATGCCCGGCCTCGGGAGCAACAATTATTGTGCTGAGAGGCACCGCGCCGTGCAGCCGGACTGAATTCGATTCAGGGTCGACGACCTTGTCCTTCGCGCCGGCAAAAATACTGACTGGTATCTTCAGGTCGGAATAATGAGCACGCAACTGCGCTGCGGCCGGGATCATGAACGCGGCATCCTCGGCCTCGGCCCTGATTTGCACGGGACGCAGCAGCATCTCACGAGGAATGACATCGAAGAAGTCGGCTGGCATGGGCGCCGGAGCGAACATCACTTCCACGCTGCGCTTCAGCAACAGGCGAGCGGTCAGCGGTGATACGGTATGGCGCAAGACATCCCCGAGCACGGGAAGTGCCGCCGGCGCGGCGAGCGCGACATCGGCGCGCGCGCTCGGGTAGTAGTAACCGGACACCAGCACGAGTCCGCGCACGCCAGCGGCGCCGCCGACCGCCATGCCAAGCGCGACCAGCGTGCCCCACGAATGTCCGAGCACGACGGGTTGCTCTACGCCCAGCAACGTGAGCGCCTGTTGAATGAGGGCGGCCTGCGCCTGCGCGGTCCAGAGACGGTCGCGTGGTCGCCCGCTGTAACCGAAGCCCGGCCGATCAAACGCGATCACCCTGTGCCGCTCGGCTAACCGATCGATCAGGCCGCTACCAACGAAGTCCTGAAGTAGCACCGCATTGCCATGCAAGAGCACGACGGCAGGTCCTTCGCCCTTGTCGACATAATGAAGCAGTATTCCGTCGACCTCGACAAAGCTCCCGATTGGTGGATTATCGCGTTCGGCTCTACGCGCACGATATTGAACCCACAGCGCACTGACGGCTGCGGCAGTTGCGAGCGCTCCGACCGTTTTCGGGGAAACAGCGACCTTGCTGAATGCGCGACTCATGATTTCTCCTGTAATGGCCACGGACGGAGGACGATCTGCTCGTGGAGAAGACCGGCCGCCCTGCCGTAGCCCGTAGATACTCGATGATTCGGTCGCGCTGATTCGCGCGGCCAACATAGACTCCCAACTTTCTTCAGGCGCGCAACGTTCATGCCGCGACCGCGCCCTGGCAGCGGTGCCGTCCGTAACGAGCGATCGCTTGCGTACCGTCGACTACAGCACGCGGCATACAACGGATACGCGTCAAATTTTCAAACTGATGCGAACGTCCACGCAAGATCGGCAAAGGGCTGCATTCAAACAGATCTGCACGTGAGCATCGACCGTATATTTCCGATGGCGCGGGCAGGATTAAAGTCTTTCGGACAGACGACGACGCAATTCATGATGGTGCGGCAGCGAAACAGCCGGTACGGATCCTCCAGATTGTCGAGGCGTTGAGCGGTGGCTTCGTCGCGTGAGTCGACAATGAGGCGGTAAGCCTGTAGCAGACCCGCGGGGCCGACGAACCTGTCAGGATTCACCCATACAACGGACACGCAGTCGAGCAGCATGCTGTTCTGCACGCGGTCAGCCGGGCCGAGTTCGATCGAATACTGCTGCAGACGCGGATGACTATCGACATCCGGGTCGTACCTGTCAATGTCGAAACTTCGACGACCACTCGTGACAAATCTCCAGGCCGGAGGCGCCGATCGCGACGAGCCCGACAACTGGCGACCGTTTGGCCGTTGTCTATATTCGGACGACTAAAGATGCCGCTAATGCGCCGCGACGCGGGATTATTCTGGCTGCATCCCAGCTCCGAGCGGCGACGCGTCGAAGCAGGCCAGCAATGCCCCAGGTCCGGGGTACACGGCCACGCAGCCGCCAGCTCGAAGACTGCCCTCCGTAAAGCCGCCACACAGCAGGCCGATGGTTTGCATCCCGGCTTTCCCGGCCGCTTGCGCGTCGTACGGCGTATCGCCTATCGCCACAGCATCGGTCGCGGCGATCCCCAGTTTTTTGAGCGCCACTTCGAAGATGTCCGGTGCCGGCTTCGACTTCTCCGCGTCGGTCGACGATGTGGATTGGTCGACCAGCTGCGAAATTCCAGCGATATCCAGGTAGATTTCGAGTTCCTCCTTTCTAGCCGACGACGCCACCGCTACCTTGAGGCCGCCGTCGTGAACGCGACGTAGCAAATCCGGCACCGCCGAAAACGGGCGAATCATCGGCAGGTACTTTGTTGTGAATCGCTCGCCGCGCCATTTTTCCAACGCGTCGCCATAGTCCTCGCGCTGGGCGGAGGAAAGAAAAACCGGCAGAAGCTGGTCGCCACCCTTGCCGATCTGGCTGCGTGCCTGCTCGAACGTGACGTTATGCCCGAAGCGGGCGAACACCTCTTGCCAGGCGCTCGCATGCAGATCGACAGAATCGACCAGCGTTCCGTCGATATCGAAGACCGCAGCCTTGATCATGGCGAATTACTCCAGGTAAGAGCTCGGTGCGCTGTCGCAGCACTCGGCACGCAAGGCGCATACCCACTGGACCCTCACTCCTGGGCCGGTTTTTCTGCTTCGTCGACTGTGACTTTGATCCATCTTCGACCGCCCGCACCGGCTTACGTCTAGCGAAGCAACTCGTTTGCAACTCATCAAGTCCAATCAGGAGCATCGCAATGGCGCCGTCTACTTCACCTTCTCTGCTTGCAGACCTGTCCGCCGGCTGGTTACAGACCGTCACCCAGGCGGGCGAAATGCAATGCGACGCCTGCGACCGGCTCCGCGGGTGCCGCGAAGCTCGCTAGCACAACATCCGGTACGGCGCAGTGGCTGTGGGCTGTATTGGTGCGGGGCATGCAACTCATCCTTGATTTGTCTTGGTTCGCTTCCGTTTCTGCTCCCTCATCGCGCACAGGTTTCGCCGATGCGAGAACAGCGGCGCTCCATAGAACTGTCTCTGTGCGACCGCCGTCTGTCGACATATAGCCTGGTTGCGCCCGGACGGCTGCCCTCCGCGAACTCAGGATATCAATTCCGAAGATACCGGTTGCCACCGCGACATTGCGCGGTCGGAACACAACGGCCGAAGCGTTTCACGCAACGGTCGCGATAACAGCAGCAATTCCACCGTAGACTCAAATGCATCGAGGTTTACGGGTTTAAGCAAGAACGCGTTCCAGAGGGCCGGCTGCGGGTGAGGCTGCGCCGCCGCCGAGACCATAATTACCGGTATTGTCATAAGCGCTGGGTATAACTTGAGATGTCGGCACAACTCGACACCGTCCATCTCCGGCATGCTGCAGTCCGTAACAATGAGGTCCGGCAAATTCCTGCCAGCCTTTTCTAGCGCCGTACTGCCGTCTTCCGACAGAAGTACCCGGTATCCGCGCCATTCCAAAGCCATTCGCATAGCGGCCAGGATGTCGGGTTCGTTATCGACCAGGAGAATGGTTGGCATTGGAAACGTCCGGAGCGGTTAATCAACCGGCGCAACAACCATACCGTGGCGCGAAGACTGAGATGCCCGGAGGCGATGCCGTCGACACCGGACTCAGGCTCCCTGGTTTGAACTCGTTGCTGATGTTGTTCTGTCCAGTTCGCTGTGGACGTCGGGACTGCCCGCGCCTCCTCACAATCGACTACGCCGAAGTGGCGACCGCGGGGGCACGCTTCAGCGGCGAACGGCTTGGAAAGCATTCCCGAACCCGTTGCCGGCAGAATTCTTCAGATCCGAAGGCAACTTGAGAGAGACGCATCAACCTCTGAGCGTTGGTGCGCCGCACGACCGGGGTACTGCGTAGGCCGCGCGACGATACCGGGGCTTTCGATGCCCGCAACCGCATATTGAACGTCCCGCTCATTCAGCCGGTCCCACCGGCATCCTTAGAAAGTCATCGATAAGGCGCAGCAAGTCGGTCTCGTCAGGGCGGTTGCCCCATCGGCTGTATCCCGCGACAGATGCAATAGCGAACCAGGAATGGGGTGGAAACCATTCTGCCCGAACTATCGCTCCACCGAGAATTCGCAATCGTCCCGTGTCACTCAGAAATTCAGCGTGGATGTTTTCGCCGCCAACGATTTTGCTGGCAATTACTGGCGTGGTCCGAAACATGAAGCCCTCCTGCAATTTGTGGCTACTTGATGGTGGATGCTCGTGTATTTGCTCTCCCGAGGAAAACGAACATGGTCTAGGGATTTGCGTTGACCGTCGAATCGGCTGCGCGGATGAAGGCGGCCCGTAGTGTTAGGGCAATGCTGATTAAGTCCACCGCTTGTGAACCTCAGGCGTTATAGAGGTCTGAGTCAACGAAGAAAGCAGAACAGGATGAAGCAGCAGACACTGGCGATGGCAGCCGATCAAGGTGCGGGTTTCGAGACTCACCGCAAACGCACGCGGCGCGACGAGTTTCTCGACACGATGAACACGATCATGCCGTGGGCCGAACTGTGCGCGGTCATCGAGCCGCATTATCCGAAACGCGGCAATGGCCGTCCGCCGATTGGTCTGGAACGCATGCTGCGGATTCACTTCGTGCAGCACCGGTTCAATCTGGCCGACTTTGCCTGCGAAGAGGCACTCTACGACAGCACCAGCCTGCGTCGCTTTGTGGGTATTGACCTGGGTTGCGAGTCCGTACCGGACGCGACGACGCTGCTCAAATTCCGTCGCATGCTTGAGGCGAACAAACTGGGTGAGCAGCTCTTCGCCAAAGTGGGCCGAGTCCTGCAAGCCAGCGGCATGAAGCTCAACAGCGGCACCATCGTGGATGCCCCCCTCATCGCCGCGCCGAGCTCGACAAAGAACGAGCAGAAAGCGCGCGACCCCGAGATGCATCAGACGCGTAAGGGCAAGCAATGGTATTTCGGCGCGAAGCTGCATATCGGTGTGGACAGCCAAAGCGGTCTGGCGCACAGCGCGGTACTCACCCCGGCTAACGTGCATGACAAGCACCCGCTCCCGCAATTGCTGCACGGCCAGGAGCGGCGGGTCTACGGTGACAGCGCCTATGCGAGCCAGAAGGCGCTGATACACAGCAAAGCGCCGAAGGCGCGCGACTTCACGAATCAGCGCACGCGCCGCGCGGGCGGTGAAGTCGACGAGGTGCAACGCGGCAAGAACCGCAACAAGTCGAAGATCCGGGCTCGGGTCGAACATGTGTTCGCGGTCGTCAAGCGTCTATGGGGATTCACGAAGGTGCGCTATCGCGGTCTGGCAAAGAATGCAAACCGGGCGTTCGTGGCACTGGCGCTGGCCAATGTCTATCTGTCGCGCACGCGATTGATGGCACAGGTTCGCCCGTAATGGGCGAAAGGCGGGCAAAACGCCCGCCTGCAACGCCCGCAAGGGCCAAAAGCCGAGGGGTGAAGCTCGGCTTCACGGCCTGAACACCTCCAAATCGCGGACACGTTGCAAATTCAGCGGCTTGTTCAGCGAAGCCTTAGATATCAAGAGGCAAGTTGCATGCCGCACTGGGCAAACGCCCCGATTCGGAGCGTTTGCCCGCAACGCGTCCTTTGTTGGCTCAGTTCGGGAACCTTTTAATCGGGCGCATGCACGAAGGAGGACGACCAGGCACCGGTTCTGTGTTGCGCAGTACTGCCCGGTTAGTGGCGTAGTTGTTGTCAGCGCAAGTCGAAATGCACACTGGAAACAAGCGACTTCTCGAATTGCCATAGCATGGGCGCTTCCCGCATCTGCGAGGATTGAGTGCAATCTCGGAGGGGCGCCCCGGAGCGACACCGCCGGCAAGCTAGGGTTATCTATTTTTCCTGTGACAGCGTGGAGGTAGCGGATCGCGCGCGCTTCCCGTCGCCGCGGATTGGGCATGCGAAGTCTCGGCGTCCATCAAAAGCGAGCGGCTTCGCGCAAACCGCACAGTCGTCCGCGCCCTCTCGGCCCGAACGCTCCCGCGCTGGTTGAGACCGGGTCAAGGTTCCGTTAATGCAAACAAACGTATTGCGTGTCCTACGAGCGAGGCACTAGCAGCGGTCACGCCCATAAAAACGAGATTCAATCGGGGGAGTTGATCCTGTTGAGGACCGCCTGCAGACGGTCGAAGTCGACGGGCTTCGTGAAATGATAATCGAAGCCAGCCGACGTGGCCTCCGCTTTGTCTTTTTCCTGTCCCCAACCCGAGACGGCAATCAGAAGAACGTCGCCGCAGCGCGCGTCCCGGCGTATGCGGCGTGCGATCTCATAACCGCTAAGGTGCGGTAATCCGATATCCAGCATCACCACATCGGGGACGACCTCCAACGCCAGATCGAGGCCAGCGCGTCCATCATTCGCAGTCCGAACATCGTGCCCATTGAATTCGAGAAGCATGGCCAGACTATCCGCCGCGTCCTTGTTGTCATCTACAACGACGATCCGCAGAGGGGGGCCACCGGCGGGAGACTCCGGCACGCCGTCCGCTGCGGCAGGGACCGACGGCCCAGTTTCTGAGACCGGCAGGCGGACGACAAATTCGCTTCCCAGACCCAGCCCTGCGCTCTGAGCAGTAATCGTTCCGCCATGAAGTTCTACGAGGCCGCGCACCAGCGCCAGCCCGATCCCAAGGCCGCCCTGCGCGTGCTCTCTGGCCGGCGCGAGCTGAGAGAACAGGTCGAAAACACTGACGAGACTTTCGGCCGGAATGCCGATGCCCGAGTCCTTCACCGCAATCAGCGCATGACCGCATTCCTGCCGGGCACTGAGCAGGATTTTTCCGCCGGGAGGTGTATATTTCGCCGCATTGTTCAGCAGATTTAGAACGACCTGGCTAAGCCTGACCGGATCGGCGTCCAGCATGATCGGCTCCGCAGGCAGTGTGATCGTAAGTTCGTGCGATGCGGCCTGGATGAGCGGCCGCACGGACTCGACCGCGTCGTGCAGCGCATTAGCGACATCCAGTCGCTGTGTTCGGAGCTCGAGCTTGCTTTGAGTGATCCGCGACACTTCGAGAAGGTCGTCGACCAGATGAGTCATATGACTGACCTGCCGTTGAAAGATGTTGTGCAGCTGGTTGAGTTGCTCGTCCTGAAAATTTTTAAGTCGGAGAAGTTCCAGCGCGTTGAGCATCGGCGCAAGCGGATTTCGAAGCTCGTGGGCCAGCGTGGCGAGGAATTCATCCTTTCGTCGGTCCGCCTCCGCCAGCTGGTCTCGACTTTTTTCGAGTGCCGTCTGTGTCGCCTTCTGTAAGGCAAGCGACGCTTGCGCATTATTCCGGGCAAGCAGCAGTTCCTGTTCGTACTTGTGCCTGTCGTTGACCACCATAACAGCGAGTTCATGCCACACGATCCCGTTGCGATGTCTCCGGATCGCATTGAACAACATCGGCACCGTATGTCCTGCGCGGTGGACCACGTCCAGCTTCACCTCTGCCGCAGAGCCCTGTATCTGGAGCAGCGGCGCCCAGTGGGTCTGGTGGAATACCCGGCCACCCATCGTTAGCAATTCGCTCACACGGCGCACTCCAACGAGTTCCTGCTCGTTATAGCCAGTCCAGTTGCAGAAAGTCGCATTCACACGTCGGATTGTGCCGTCCACGCCGGTCACCAGCAGCCCGCAAGGCGCGTGCTGGAAAAGATCGCTCACTTCTGGCCAGGCGCCCTCTCCCTGCACGTCAACCATCCAGTCGCAGAAGAAAGTCCTCGATCGCCGCGGCACTTGCTCCCGGGGCGCTAAGGTGAGGACAGTGCCCTACGTTTTCGATGATGCGCAGCGAACTGTTGGGCAGATTGCGATGCAGGTAGTCGCCGACCGAGAGCGGCGCGATCAGGTCGTCACTGCATTGCAGGATAAGCGCGGGCGCATCTGCTCTGGCGACGTCGGCGCGATGGTCGGAAAGAAAGGTGACGCGGGCGAAGTGTTTCGCGATCTCCGGGTCCGTCCGGCAGAAACTGTTGGTCAGTTCTACGCCGAGCTCCGGCTGTTCCGGTGCACCCATGATGGCGGGAGCCATCGTGCTGGACCATCCGAGATAATTACTTTCCAGAGTTTCTAGCAAGCCGTCAATATCCGCGCGCGTGAACCCACCCAGGTAATCGCCGTCGTTGATGTAACACGGCGACGGGCCAACCATGATCTGCGCACGAACGCGCCCGGGCGCTTGACTGCAGACAAGCATGCCGATCGTCGCGCTGACCGAGTGTCCGACGAAAATTGTCGGGCCCTCGGCGAATTCGTCCATGATCTCCAGCACATCACTGGCATAACCGTGAAGAGAATCGTATTTCTTCATGTCATACGCTGAAAGATCCGACTTGCCGCTACCGACAAGATCGAAGAGTATGACTTCGTAACGGTCCTGGAATCCGGGAGCAAGATAACGCCACATACTCTGGTCGCAGCCAAAGCCGTGCGCGAACATCAGCGTCCTGGGACCATGGCCGAAAGTCTGAACGTTGTTTCGCTTTGCGATACTCATAACTGCTCATTCCTCACACACTTTTTGATTACATCGCCAAAGGCATGGACGCCAGCCCGCTGTGGCGAGATTGACACGCCCCCTGCGCTCCGCTCGCCGATCAGCGCCCGCGTCGGACCGCGACCACGGCCACGGCCGCCGCGCCCGGTTCGTCCCGAGTCACGCGGAACTTCGTTTCACCGGTTCAAAGCCGGTTCGCCGCCGCACTTGCAGCGACGAACGCCCGTCGACGAAACTTAGGTCGGCCACGCATCACCGAACGCGACGCATCATATTCCATCGCGCCATAAAGCTAGCCGATACTCATGCCGGGCTGGAAATTCCGAGCTCAATACAGGACCATACTGTAGCGTGGGACAGATTCGCTTTCCATAGCTGCGGGTCGAAAGTCTCCCAGCCGTTGCCTAAATACGCCTCGAACCATGCGCAGAAATCCATTGGCGCGTAGGGAGGTAAAAGACCCACATCGCTGATATAACCCGTGCAGTAGCGCGCCGGAATGTTCATCGCGCGGCACATCGCGACTGCAAGGTGCGCGTAGTCGCGGCAGACACCCCCACCGTCCTGCCACGTCTGCCACGCCGTTTTCGTCGGACGTGCGCAGTTGTAGTCGAAGCGGACATGGTTGTGCACGAAGTCGCAAATCGCCTGCACGCGACTACGCCCGAGCGGTGTATGGCCGAAGAGTTGCCACGCGGTCTCGGAGAGCAGATCGGTTTCACAGTAGCGGCTGCCGAGCAGGAACATGATGCATTCGTCGGGGAGTTCTTCGATCGCATGTTGATAGCCGTTGGAGCCGGGCAGTTCGTGATTCGGCGGCACCTCGAATACGCCGCGCGCCGACAGCGTTAGCACGCCTGGCGGCGCCGTCAGACGCGTGCAAAGATTGCCGAATGCGTCCTGACATTGCCGCAGCGGCACCCATGGCCCGGTGTTGATGTGATCCGGAACGAGCATATCCTGTGCACGGGAATAGTGCGTGTTCAGCATCAAGAGCATTGGCGTCGGTTGCAGACACTCGTACACCAATTCGTAACCCACGCGAAGTCTCATTCCATCACCTTTGTCGGCGGCACAACGGCGCCTGTCCGACGCCTCGGAGAAAGGCCGCGCAACGACCGTACCCGCGGCGGCAGTCCGCAACGCCGCACGCGCTGGCTCTGGTGACCAACAGAACTGCGCAGGCATTGATCGTGCGAATGGAGAGCCAGGTCCGCCGGCTTTCCGATGCCGGACGACACATGACATTCCGAGGACTCCGAACATGCCCGCTAGCGATACTGGTTCCAACTCTCCTCATCTCGATGACGGCGAACAGCAACAGGCGGCGCAGCACGCCTCTCCCCGCGCGTTGGTCATTCATGAGGTAGTCAGAGAAGAAGGTGAAGCTGCCATGGACCGAACGGCCGGCGCGCTGATTATGTCCGCGCTCGCCGCTGGGCTGTCGATGGGGTTCTCCTTCCTGACGCAAGCTGTCATCGAAAGTTCTTTGCGCGACACCTCGTGGCGCTTTCTCATCGCTTCTTTTGGCTACACGGTCGGGTTCGTCATCGTCATTCTCGGCAAGCAGCAACTCTTTACGGAAAGCACCTTGAGCGCCGTGCTTCCGGTGCTGACGCGGCGCGACCTGAAGACCGTCGCGAAGACAACCCGGCTTTGGGGACTCGTGCTGTCCGCCAATATCGTCGGAACGCTTATATTCGCGGCAATACTCCAGATTCCAGGCGTGTTTTCCGACGACGTCGTCAAGGCGCTGGGCGCGCTGGCCACGCAGCCGTTTTCCGGCAGCTTCATGGTGACGGTGGTTCGTGCGATGTTTGCCGGTTGGCTCATCGCGCTGATGGTCTGGCTGCTCCCCAGCGCGCGCTCGGCCCGGCTCGTAACGATTCTATTAATCACCTACGTCGTGGCGATCAGCAAGCTGTCACACATCATCGCCGGATCCGTCGAGGCGAGCTACGGCGTGATGACCGGTGCGGCCAGCGTCCGAGACTACCTGCTCGGATTCTTCGCGCCAACCTTGCTCGGCAATATGATCGGCGGTATATCGCTGGTGGCGATAATCAACCACGGGTCTATCGCGGCGGAAATAACGGACTCGGAGCCGCAGCGCTGACACGTCTCAGCAAGCGCAGATTGCGAGCGCATTAACTTGCGTTATGTGGAAGGCTTCTTTGGATCACCGTCGCGGCAATGGCTGCTTCGCCTGAGGCGACGCTGATCTGATTGGGCGTATTGCCGATGTCGCCAGCCGCGTAGAGATGTCGAATGCTAGTACGCTGATGCTTGTCCGTTCTTATCATTCCGTCGTCGTCCCGCTCCACTTAAAGTCCCAACAGGTTGGTCCGGGGATGGCAACCCATAACGGGATATACCGAGTCGAAAACGTGAACAGACCCGCCCGGTTAGCGCACGGAGGCGCTTCGAGTCTCGATAGCGAAATCAGACTGACGCCACAGGCGGCAGCCGAATCCACTTCTGCGCCCGATAGCGCGTCGAGGTCGGAGGCGACCACGCACACGTCGCGTGAAAATTTGCGCATAAAAATGGCATGCGACAACGCACATTTTGCCGGTCCTAACATCGCAATGCGCTTGCCTTCGGTCTCGTAGCCGTCGCATATCGGACAGAGGCGGAACAGGCCGGAACGTGTCGGCTCATCCGCGTCGGGCACGAGCGGCAGTTGGTCGCGTATGCCCGCGGCAAGCAAAACGCACCTGGCGCGCACCGAGCGCACTGCTTCTTCTTCGCCGCCCCGCGTTGGACGGTAGTCGATCCGGAAACCGTCGCGGACAGTCTCGATGGCCTCTACCGTGGCTTGTTCTGGCGCCGGTCCGTACGGCGTGAGTTGCTCGCGCAGGCTCGCCAGCCAGGCCTCCCCGCTGATGCCCGATGGAAAACCCGGCACGTTGCACGCAACGGGGATCAGCCGCGCGCGACTTTCGCCCGAGTCAAAGACACTCGTCGTTCGGCGATAGCGCGCAAGATAGAGTGCCGCGGTCAACCCGGCTGGCCCCCCGCCTACGAACAGCCCGCTAAAGACCGCGGGCGTCGACTGCGTGTCACGTCGTCGCTGGCGCGTCCTCCAACGTTTCAGTGTCAGAAGAAGTGTCGTGGATGGGGGTGTCGCCAGCCCTGGACTGCCGATTCTGGCCGGTAGTCATCAGAACAATCGCTTCGATGATTTCCGGCCATCGCGTAATGCACCATATGCCCCGCCCCGGGCGTAACGACGAGTGTGCTCGGAGGCACTGCGCCGTGCAGCCGGACCGAGTTCGCTTCAGGGTCGACGATCTTGTCATCCGCGCCGGCAAAGATGCTGACCGGCATCTTCAGGTCGGAATAGCGAGAACATAACTTTGCAGCTGCCGGGATCATAAACGTAGCGTCCTCGGCCACGGCCCTGATTTGCACTGGACGGAGCAGCATTTCACGAGGGATAACATCGAAAAAGTTAGCTGGCATGGGTGCCGGGGCAAACATCGTTTTCACGCTGCGTTTCAGCAACAGGCGGCCGCTCATGGGTGACACGGTGTAACGCAAGACGGGAATTGCCACCGGCGCACTGAACGCGACGTCCGCGCGCGCGGTCGGATAGTAATAACCGGAAACCAGCACAAGGCCGCGTACATCAGCGGCGGCGCCGACCGCCATGCCAAGTGCGACCAGCCGACCTGAAAAAGTGGAACCCGTTCAAATTTCTCCGGCGTGCAGGGCGCAAGCCCGAGGCGCGCGGTCCGCAAAGTCCGCAGGCCAGCGAACCGTGGCGTATTCCGTGGCCTGACATCTCGCGGCTCTTTTCTCCCGATTCGTGGCGTGCGATGGAGGATTTTCTACACGATCCATTTGCAGCCCGCGGGACGCTCGAACGATGGTTTGGCGACTTCAGCTCATCGCGTTTCCAGCCGCGCATTGATGGTCGATGAGGGGAAGGTACTGCGCGTGACTGTGGAGTTGCCGGGCATGGAGAGGGAGGATCTGAACATCATAGTCGAGGACGGGGCTCTGGTGTTGCGCGGCGAGAAAAAGCAGGATGTGCACAGAGAGGAAGATGGCTGTTATCGGCTTGAGCGCGCATACGGTGATCATCTTCTGTTCCTTGATAAGTCTGGCAGGAGAACCAGACCGCGACGATGTGCATTCGCCTTCCCACTAACCGGACGGTGGCGACCTCGCAGCCGCCACCGGTGTTTCTCCTGACCTACGCGCTCCAGTTCGCCTGCCAGGCTGCTGGCAAACAAATCGAAACACGCAGCGCACCGGATGTGACCGGCGCATCTGCCTGAGCGAAATCAAAGATAGAACCTACGGTGAAAATTTCAAGGGAGCGTTGGTGAAATTCGGGACTTGAAAATCGCCTGCCAAATCCTATTATTGCGGTGCATTGGAATGGACAACGGAGGACACCATGGAATTCGATTCGGACTGGCTCACGCTTGGCAAACACCGCGTCCGGCTGCGCTCAACCAGAGGCTTTCCGACGGAGTTAATGCATGGCGTGGCGGAGGTCGTGCGCCTCGCGATTGACAATAACATGAGCGCCCGCGCGCGGCTGGTCGAGATCGTCTTGGAGCGGAAACAGACCTACGATATCGCCGTCGGCACGACCTTGGCGGAGGACAGCGTCTGTGCGCCGTCACTGGAAGCGGCGATCGCGCTGGTGCTCGGCCTGTTGCCTGAGCAGGTGAACATCATCGTGACGACAGTCAGTCAGGAGGAAGTCGACCCTCACTTCGGCGTGTATGAGCGCATGCTGGCCGAGAAACCGGGCGTGGCGCCGGCAATCCAGTGATCGTCGGGCGATTGCGCCGCGTCGCAGGTGCGCAGCGACAGGCGCCCTCCACCGTTCGGCCGGTGCCGACCTGACGTACTGCCGGCGGACTTGCCTTCTTGGAGGGCGAGTTCGGTATAGATGCTCATGTAGTGCTGCGCGGTGCCCCTTGGGGTGGGGTGGCGCAGGAAAAAAACCCGCGCGGACGCGGCGTCATACCGCGACAGGACGCGAGGCGTCGTGTGCCGCCCGAACGCTGAAATGTTTTCATTGCAGAGCAAGTGGTTGTTCGCATTCCGCCCGGTGCGAGCACGATCTTGCCTATGCTGACCGGGAAATGCCCCGTCGACCGCGCGCCAGAATTTTGGCGCTTGCGCCAGCCGCTTTACGCGCGGCTCCGAAGGCAGATCAGTAGGCGCGCTTCAGAACGCGGACCCTCACTTCCCAGCCTCTGTCACCGCCTCCGCTATCAGCTCAGCAGTCGACAGTCGGCGGCTAACTTCGCGCAATGCGGCGCCGAAACCCTCGGGTGCTCGCGAATCCAGCCGCGCACTGGTGATCACACGGGGAGCGGCACTCCAGGCAACCGTCGCACCGGCGGCAATCAACGCCTCCACCAGCGCGACGTCCTCATTCGAAGCGAGGGGCTGGAAGCCTTTCACGAGCGCGTACGCTTTCGCGGAGACGCCCAGGTTTGCACCGTGGATATGCCGGTGTCCGTCAACATCCCGGTAGGTCGCCACGAAGTTCTCGCGGACGGCATCGTTATGATCGCTCCAGTCGTCCACACTGATCACGCCACAGACTGCGTCTGCGCGGCATCCTAGCTGCTGAACCAGCCAGTCACGAGCGACCGACGTGTCAGCGTCCGTGAATGCAAGCCAACGCGCGCCTTCAGCCAACGCGGCGCCGGCCCCCGTCGCGCGTGCAACACCGACATTGCGGGTCTCTACTAGCAGAACGTGGGCATCAAGTGCAGAAGCGACATCGCCGGTTCCGTCTGTACAGCTATCGAGCACCACAAAGATTTTGACCTCTTCGCCCGCGAGGCCTGGATGCTCCGCGGCCCGGATGACCGACCGCACACAGGAGCCTATGTAGGCGGCCTCATTATGGGCCGGGATAACGACGCCGAGCATGATCTTCTCCTTTTCTTATTCGGTCAGATCGATCTGTATCTGGCGCGTGTCCAGGCGCGGACGCGGATTGACGCTGTCCGCGCCGATATTGAGCCCGCAGTCCGCAGCCCCCGCGCTCCGCCTACTCCACCTGGCCCGAACCGAGATCAGCGCCCGTCCTGGGATCGGGCGACGTGTCTGATGCAGTGCGCGCAGCCATCGCCTGCAGCACCTTGACGTCCCGTTGCGACACATTGACGGTGGCAAGACCGTCGCCGCCATCTACGGCTGGTTGTGGGGAGTCCACGAATTCCCATTCCGGTCCCTCGTTCCATGGACCACGCGGCGTGTCATCGCCCTGCGACATGTTGTAATACACGCTTGTGTATTCCGGCACGCCGGGCAGCTTGCCTTGCGGGAAGTTTGGCTGGATCGAATGCAGCGCTTTCTCGAACGACTTCTGATGGGCGATTTCGCGTGTCATCAGAAAGCCGAGCGTTTCCTTGATGCCCGGATCGTCGGTGACGTTAATCAAGCGCTCATAGACGATCTTTGCACGCGCTTCAGCCGCAATATTCGACCGCAGGTCCGCAGTCGGATCGCCAATCGTATCGACGTACGCGGCAGACCACGGCACGCCCGCCGAATTGGTCAATGCAGGACCACCGCCATAGAGCAGCGCTGTCGTATGTGAGTCGTTCCCTCCGCCGGTCATTGACCGATAGAGCTCAGCCTCCGCTTCCACTGCCTCAGCCAGTTGACCTTTGGCGCTCTTGTTGAGCATCGCGACAATCGAACCGACAATCTCAAGGTGGCTCAACTCCTCCGTCGCGATATCGAAGAGTAGATCCTTACGACCTGGATCATCTTCGCCGACTGCCTGCGTGAAGTACCGGCAGGCGGCGCCCAGTTCGCCCTGGGGGCCACCAAACTGCTCGAGCAGCAGATTGGCAAGGCCGGGATTGGGCGCGGCTACCCGAACGGTGTACTGCAGACGTTTATTGTGAATGAACATTGTGGTCCTCCGGTGACCGGTGCGACACGTTCTGCCATGACCGGCGCGGGAGCCGCAATTCGCCGGCAGAATCGTTTGCAACCGTGGGTCAAAACCGGACAGCGACGCAATCAGGAGATTGCGTCACACCCATACGTGGGCGCCCGGCTCTCAGAGCGCAAGCTCTGGCATATGCAAGGCGATATTGCCGCGCATGGCAGACACTGCCAACCGATATCCAGCATGACTTGTGCCTGTTGCCGCCAGAACAGATACACGACGGCTCCGGTACCGGCCGTAAGACCTAATAGCTGGCAGCCGCAAGAACGCATGGCGAGAACTTGCGCAAACCAACCGACGAACGGTCTGGTGGCCCGGTTCATGCGGCACTCGTGCCAACCAGCAGGGGCATCATGAAAACTCGCACCTTCTCTTATGTCGAATGCCTGTTGCTGGGTCGCAGTCAGGATAACCGGGAGCAGTTGGTCCCCGCCCTTACCGATGTGGCTTCGCGCCTGTTCGATCGTAACCTCGCGCCCGAACCTAGTGAATGCCTCCTGCCATGCGCTTGCATGCAAATCGCCGGAATCGACGAGCGTCCCGTCAACATCGAAAACAGCGGCCTTCGTCATAGCGATGTACTCCTGATTGATGCGAAGGTCGGTAAATTCGGCAAGCCACTCCGCAAGTCGCATGTCCGCTGACTGTTAGCCGTCCTACAGCATTTGCGTGCGCACGCACCCTGACTTTGGTGCACGGCATCGCGTGCGCCGATTGCCCAAAGGCGGCGGCATGATTACCGTCTGCACGCTGTCTTTGGTCCTCACCCTCGCCACTTTCGCTGGTCAGGCCAACCGACAGGTTCAGGGAACACCGCGCACCCAGGCTGTGTCAGGCTCCGCTCCTCTGGCGTGACGCCTTGTATTCGCGCCGGGTAGGCGCTCAACTCGGCATGGCCGTTGCTGCGCATTCAGTGCCACTGAGGCAGCTATGGCGACTATCCTTCTCGTCGAGGACGAACCTGATCTGCTCTTCGTATTTCAGATCGTGCTGGAGGAGCGTGGCCATCGGGTGCGTACCGCAAGAAATGGCAAAGAGGGGCTCGATATTGCGTCGCGTTATCTTCCAGACCTGATCGTGACCGACTGGAATATGCCCGAAATGGACGGCGAAGAGCTCTGCGAGCGGGTGCGCCTCAGTCCCGCCCTCGCTTCCGTTCCGGTCGCCGTGCTCTCCGCGCGTTATCCCCCTGCCGAAAAAAATTTTCTCTGGAACGCTTTTTTGCTCAAACCGGTAGATGTAGAAACACTGCAGCTTACCGTGGCGCGATTGCTGGTCGGCCGGTTGTCTGGAACGTCGGTCAAACCAGCTTTATGCGACCCCGCGCCGTCCAGATGGCAGCCGATTTCGTGGCGATGCTGGCCTTGAAGTGCCAACGTGAGCGACAACGCCTTGTGTGACGTGAAGCGGAAACGCAAAATATGCTGGTCGTGCGCCTCGACGGAAAAACGAGCACGGCTCGTGCTGACCTTGCCGATCTCAGCGACTGCAAATCACTGGTCACTGTGTCATGCCATCGCGGGTAACTGCCACGCATTTGGATGAATGCGCCGACGGTCGACCGAAAAGATGTGCCGCTGGCTACGCAGGGCGATATCAAGCCGCGCTGTCATGAGGATGCGCGGGAATCCCGCGAGTGCCGGCCCCCCGTTACGTCGAGGGGAATCGAATAATGCGCCGGGGCACTCTCACTGCGCGCCTGCCACAGCGATGTCTCACGCGCCTGCAAACGAGTCGCTGTGGGACATCCGGCTCGGCCACCTGATGGGACTGGCTGGTGCGCGGCGGACCTATTGCTCCGACGGCACGCGCTATTTCGCCTTATTCCGTTCCGTCCGCGCGCGGGAGTAACACCGAAAATGAGGTTTCTGTCTCGTCGGACCGCGCTGCGATTGCACCGTGATGAGCTTTCGCGATTTCGCTTGCAATGTACAGACCCAATCCAAGGTTACCGGCGCTGTCGTATTTGCTCTGCTGGTCCGCGCCCCGCACCAAAGGATCGAAAACGCGCGCCAGCATTGCGTGCTCGATGGCAGGTCCGCTGTTGCTAACGTCGATGCGGACATGCGTTACGTCGCCAGTCACCATGACGCGCACTGGCGCGTCATGCGCCCCATACTTGATGGCGTTAAGTACAAGGTTTCCAAGCAACTGTTGCAGCCGCTGGCCGTCCCACAGCCCCCGTAAATTACCACTCACCTGCAGGTCAATCTGCCTGCCGGGATGCACTGCGCGCAACTCGTCCAGCTCGTCGGCGAGGACGTTCGCCAGATCGACGCTTCTGGGTACAACGTTGATGCCCAGGCCCAGTCGGGTCCGATTGTAATCACACAGGTCATCAAGCAACGCCTGCATCCGGGCCCCGCTACGTATCAGGCGGCCAGCGGCTTCCGACACTCGCTCCCCGGCATTCAGCGCGGCCAAATACGATGCAGTCAACTGGATCGCCTGGAGAGGGCTGCGCATATCGTGTCCTAGCATGCCAAGCAGCAGGTTACGACTCTGGTCAACCTGCACACTGAAAAAAGTGACCGACTCGGCCAGTGCCTGATCGACGGCTTCATTAAAGCGAATGACGTCATCCAGATCGGGCATTTCGGGTTGACAATCATCCATCCACAAGCGAAGCACGCTCGTACGCAGCGCGCGATATTCGGCGGTCAGCTGATTGATATTGAAGCCCGCACGCGCCCTCAGAAGAGCATGGGTTTGCGCGGCAGTTTCACTTGCATCGATCAACCGGGGGCCTCGTCCCTGTGATTTGTCCCGTTGGGCCTCCCTGCTTTGCGAGGTTTGCAGGTCTTTCGCCACCGCCTCCAGGATTTGCTGCGCGTGATCGCGTAAGCCCAATGATTCGATGTTTGCCGCCGCCGGCAGGAGGGTAGCCGCAAACGCCTCCCATTGCGCCAGGATCGCCTCCATGTCTCGCGAGATAAAGTCGGCAAGTCGCATGTCCTGTCTCCAAAGCGTCGAGGGCGTTAGGGTCTGATCAGCTTGCCTATGTTAACCCCATTTCACTATCGAACTCCGAACCAAAAAAGATACGCCTTCGACGAAGACCGTGGTGAGCCTGCTGCTCGGCCGAAACCCCGACCATGCCAGCTGCAAGCGGTATACGTGTTGGTGTTCAGAATTGCTGGGAGTGGACAAAAACTGGGGCACGACGTTTTCTTCTTAAGCTACCTTCGACACCCATTCAGCGAGGTGAAGAATGGACAGGCACTGGACGATTTACCTGCAGCGGGACGGCATCGACGAGAAAGTGCCATTAGCCAGCTTTCAGCGCCCGCTCGAAGGAGCGACTCCGACCCTGAGCTGCCTTTTCAACGCACTCTGGCTTCAATGGCGGCTTTCAAGTTGCAACAGCCGTCGCCACCACGGCGATCCGACGTCCTCCCAGACCGTCTCGTTAACTATCCCGCTGACGGATTCCTCCCCTTTAAAAATTCAGTTGAGCGCTCCAGGAAGTCGGCGCGTGGTGTTTGGAAATACCCGCGAATTGCAACACGTCTATGGCTAGCCTATCTTGAATCACTGAACGGTCTTTAGTACGCGGCGTATCTCCAAGGCCAATAGCCTGGCTTTCATCTGGCCGAACCCGAGCACAGGCAGCCAGTCCGCGCGAGCGTCCACGGGAAGCGTTGAAAAGAAGAGTGCTCGACAACCGTACTTGAAAGTGAAGGTCCGCCATACGGTTCCGGCCTGTCTTCTCTGCGATTTCAGTTTTCCAACAATAGCAGGAGTCGGATATGACGACACCTCTCCACGGACAGATGATGGACGTGCCACTGACGGTCTCTTCGCTGCTGGCACATGCGTCACGCCACTTCGGCACGACGGAGATCGTGTCGAAGCGTATCGAGGGCGACGTACATCGCTACACATACCGCGACTGCGAAAAGCGCGCGAAGCAGCTCGCGCAGGCGCTGATCGCGCTGGGTGTCGAGGCAGGCGACCGGATCGGCACGCTCGCCTGGAACGGCTACCGGCATCTGGAAACCTACTACGGCACGACGGGCTTCGGCGCCGTGTGCCATACCATCAACCCCCGGCTCTTCCCCGACCAGATCGCGTGGATCATCAACGATGCCGATGACAGGTACATCCTGTTTGATACGACGTTCGCGCAGCTGATCGATCGCCTCGCGCAGCGCTGTCCGAGGGTGCGCGGCTGGATTGTTCTCACTGACGACGAGCATCTGCCGGCAATGCGATCACCCACGCCACTGGTCAGCTACGAGACGTTGCTCGAACCGCACGACGGCACATTCGACTGGCCGCTCCTTGACGAGCGCCAGGCATCGTACCTTTGCTACACCTCCGGCACGACAGGCAATCCAAAGGGTGCGCTGTACTCGCATCGCTCGACGGTGCTGCACGCGTTCGGGGCGTCGTTGCCCGATGCGATGGGCCTGTCCTCGCGCGACTCGGTACTGCCCGTCGTTCCGATGTTTCATGTAAACGCCTGGGGCATCCCGCATGCCGCGCCGCTCACGGGCGCGAAGCTCGTCTTTCCAGGCAACCATCTTGACGGAGAATCCCTGTTCGAACTGATGGAGACGGAGCGCGTTACCTGTTCCAACGGCGTGCCGACCGTCTGGCTTGGCCTGCTCCACTACATGAAGGAAGCGGGCGTGCGGTTTTCGTCATTGCAACGCACCGGGATCGGCGGGTCCACTTGCCCGCCGGCGATGCTGCGCACGTTCCAGGATGAATACGGAGTCGAGGCCATTCACGGCTGGGGCATGACCGAGATGTCGCCGATCGGGACCCTTGCGACGCTCAACTGGGACCAGTCACAGCGGCCGCCGGAAGAGCAGCGCCGGCTGCGCGAAAAGCAGGGGCATGTAATCTACGGGGTCGACATGAAGATCGTTGGCGACGATGGGCGCGATTTGCCGTGGGACGGCGTCGCGTTCGGCGAACTGCACGTGCGCGGTCCGTGGGTGATCGAGCGGTATTTCCAGAAGGATGACTCGCCGCTCGTCAACGGCTGGTTCCCAACCGGCGACGTGGCCACGATCGACCGGGACGGATTCATGCGTATAACCGACCGCTGCAAGGATGTCATCAAGTCGGGGGGCGAGTGGATCAGTTCGATCGAGGTCGAGAACCTGGCGATGGCGAATCCGGCCGTCGCAGAGGCGGCCTGCATCGCCTGCGCGCATCCGAAGTGGTCCCAGCGGCCGCTGCTCGTCGTCGTCAAACACAAGGACGTGGAGGTCACGTGCGATGAACTGCTCGCGTTCTACGAGGGAAAGGTCGCCAAATGGTGGATCCCGGATGACATTGTCTTCGTCAACGAATTGCCGCACACCGCAACTGGCAAGCTGAACAAGCTAAAGCTGCGCGAGCTGTTCCGCGACCACGTATTGCCGTTGCAACGCGAAGTCCCGAACTGTCCACACAGCAAGCGGGGAGCGGCGGGCTCTGGATCAACGCCTGCGCCAGAATGATTGAAAGAGGTATCGACAGGACTATCGATGGGCAGGCACGGCGGGACTCGACCAATCATTTGCTAGCCCCATTCTTTGCACCGCGAAAGCAACGTTTTTTGGACCCGATCACCAGTAGAAGCGCCCGGAGTTTCTTCGTCCGCTTGCATATCAACGCCTGACCCTTCAACGGCTTCACGTTTTCCGGTCAGTCACATCGAGACTGTCGAGCAGTGCGATCGCTGCCGTAACGTCCTGGCAGTCCAGCCCTTCGGTGAAAGCGCTGACAACTGGCCTGAGCACGTCCTGCGCCTCCCGGCGTTTTCCGTTGGCTTTCCACAAGCTGGCCAGGGATGTGGCTGCACGGAGTTCGATAAGTCTCGATCCAACCGACCGCGAATCGGTCAGCGCGACGTTGAACCAGTGTTCTGCTATGGCGTCGTCAGATCCAGAATCGAGCAGTTCGGTCACACCGCGGGAGTAAGCTAACTCAATCAACGACAACAATTGTCCGGTGCTTGCGCATTCAAGGCGACCCGTTTCGATGTCGCGCCGCGCGTCATCGAAACGGCCCAGGTGCGCAAGCGCTTGCGCCCGCCAGGCGTACATATATCCCGAGTCCACGCGCCCCCCTCGGGCCGCAAGATCTTCGATCGCGTGCGCCAGGCGCGCCTCAGCCTGTTGGTGCTTTCCGCACCGCTCGAGCGCGACACCCTCTGAGGCCATCGCCCAGCCTTTCCAGAACGGAAGATTCTGCGTGTCGCAGAGTTCAATGCAGCGATCGCACAGATCGAATGCCGTCTCTTGGTCACCCGTTTCTGAGAACGTCCGCGCAGCGATGCTCAGCGCCATCGACAGTACAAACGGCTGCGCAATTGCCGTCGCATGATCGACAGCCATTTGCGCATGTTGCCTTGCCTGATCGAAGCGGCCAGTAGCCAGATGGCAGTAGCCTAGCCAGTTGCACGCGGCCACCCTCGGGTCATAGGTTGGGCCAAAGCCGCCTCGCCGGTCTGGTTTGTATAAGTCGAGGACAAACTCGAGCAATTTTGTACATTGCGCGAATCGACCCTGCTGGTGGAGAATCGGACCAACGCAGGCGTACGCGACGATCTTGCTATCGATATCCTCTGCGCTTTCGCCCAGCGCGACGAGTCGTTCCGCGATGGCAAGCGCATTTCGCGTATCCCCCCCCACATACGCACACGCAAGGATACCCGATAGCCCCATGATCAAAAGACGTGAATCCGTCACCTGGCCGATCAACTCTTCGACGCGCGCCCACAACGCCGCTGCCTGTTTGCACGCATAGCCTGTGAGCACCCAATGGCAGGCGGCGCCCTGAACAAGGAGTCGCACCTCGTACTCCGCACGGTGTTCGGTGGCCGTCTGATCGATCAGCGCCAGCCCTGCATCGACATAATCCAGAGCCTCGCGATGACGGTTCTTCGCCATTGCCGACCGCGCAGCAGTACGCCACTGTGGTAGTGCAAGGTCAACCAGATCCGCGCGTGTCAAATGCAATGCAAGCAATTCGGGCTGGGTCCTTGCTCTATCCTTTAGTTCATTGGCAAACGCGTGTGCAATTGCCGCGTGAATCTGCTTTCTCCGGCTAACCAAAAGCCCATCGTAGGCGACCTCGCGCACGAGCGCATGCTTGAATCTGTACACGGTTTCGCTACCGCTTCCATGCCTGAAGACCAGCCCGCTCCCGACGAGGTGATCGAGCGCTTCCTGCAAGCCGGCATCGCCAGTCGGCACGATTGCCGCTAGCAACTCGTGGTCAAACTCTCGGCCGATACATGCCCCGATCTGCGCTACCTCCTTTGTCTTCCCGAGATGGTCGAGGCGTGCCATCAGGGAGTCCTGGATCGTTGACGGAATCGCTAATGGCGGCAAGGGTCTCGTCAGCTCCCAATGGTCGCCCGCGTCACGCAGGAAACCTGACTCGAGCACCGCCTGTGTGAGCTCCTCTACGAACAACGGTACCCCGTCGGTACGTTCGAGAATCTGGGTTAGCAATTCCTCGGGCAATGGCTTGCTGCCGACGAGTTGATCAGCAATCGCTTCCCCTTCGCGCCTTGACAGGCGGTTCAAGTGCAGCAGCGTGACGTTGCCGTTCCCGGTCCAGGGTGGCACGAATTCGGGGCGACAGGTCACAAGAAGGAGTATGGCTGCCTGATGTATCTGCTTCACCATCAGCGCCAACGTCTCGAGGGTTGCCGGATCAGCCCACTGTGCGTCTTCGCAGATCATCAATACGGGCTGACGTTTCGCAAGATGCAGTATCTGCTCGACCACCGCAACTATGGTTTGCTCCCTGTGCTTTTGAGGAGAGAGCATCTGCACCGGATAACGATTGGCCGGCAGCGAAAGCAATGCGGCAAAAAACGGTGCTACGAACGGCAACTGGTCAGCGCCGAGGTCCAGTGACGCTTCGAGCTTGTCGAGCTTCTGCTCCGTAGTGTCTTCGCGTTCAAATCCACAAGCACGCTCCAATGGTTCGACAAGTGGGTAGAAGGCCGAGCCGTTGTGATAGGGAGAACACTGATAGAACTGTCGCAGATGAGGTGTATCGGCGAGATGTTTGCTCAGTACACGCGCGATGCGACTTTTCCCAATGCCAGGCTCCCCGCTCAGTAACACGACCTGACCATCGCCGTCGCGTGCGCTTTCCCACCGGGCAAGAAGTATGGCAACTTCGGATTCGCGACCGACAAAAGGTGTATAGCGGCTCTCTCGGGTGGCTTCGAAGCGGCTCTCGTTACGCATCAGGTCCCGGACGAGATATGCTTTTACCGGACCGCTGATGCCTTTAAGCATGTGTTCACCGAGATCTTCGGTCCTGAAGGTATTGCCGAGCAAGCGATGGGTGCGTGACGAAACCACGATCTGGTCAGGACCGGCCAGAGCGGTCAGACGCGCGCCAAGGTTGGGAGTCTCGCCCACCGCCGCATTCGATATGGAATCATCGCCCGCGCCACTGTCGCCGACGACGACCGAACCGGTTGCGATGCCGATATGCACTCGCAGCGGGATTTGGCCTGGAACCTTGCCGACGGCGGCGACGATATCGAGCGCAGCACGCACGGCGCGCTCCGCGTCATCCTCATGCGCCTGCGGAAAGCCGAAGTACACGACGATGCCGTCGCCGACGTATTGCGCCACATGACCGGCGTAGCGGGAGACGATATCGCTGCATGTGCGCTGGTAAGCGTGCACGAGATCCCTGAGCATCTCCGCGTCGAGTTGCTGCGTAAGCTGTGTCGAACCGACGAGATCGCAAAACAGGATCGTGAGTTGACGGCGACCGGCATCCTTGGCCGGTTGCGATGTCGGGGGCGGTACGCGCCCGTCCTTGTCAAGCGTGGAGATCGCTTTTAGCAGGAGCCTGCGGTGCCCGAGCAGCACGCCAAGTTCGACGAGATCCTTCTCCGAGAGGAGCGGCAGCGAATGCAGGTCGATCCCATGGGATTCGAACAATGGCGCGTAATGGTCAAGCCCGATGGGGCGCAGCCACAATGCGAGCGTATCCATGGCCAGACTCCAGTGACGACCGCAACTTGCTTGCCAGCCCGGGGCATCTGGCAACGAGCAAGAAATGGAACGGCGTCAGTTAGTTCATACCGTAGTAAGGGGATGGCTTGTGGGCAAGGCGCATTTTTGCAGGTATGCAAACCATGCGTCATGCACGTGGGGAAACTGTCTGGAGGTGCGTTGAAGGTCTGGAGAGTATTACGCGGTTGCTGGCAGCGAGACCTGACATTCGCGGCTGGCAACAGGTGGACTTCAGAAAAGCGATCTGTAGCCGCCTCACCGATATCGTTAGCTGAATGTCGGTTAAGGCCGAGATGCTTCTACAGGAACATCCGGCAGGTTTCAGAGTGACTCAGCCGTTCGAATGACGGTTTTGTGGGATGGACGAGCGGCAACAATTGGCCGGGGAACGAAACCGCTCGCGCGGTAGGGGGCTCCGGCTAAGCGTGGTGGTTTGTGAGGGGTCTGCTGCGGGGTTCCGTATGTTGGCGAATGAGGCAATCCGCCTCGTTCTCCAGCAGGAGCCGAATCATGACCTCTCAACCGAGCGTCAGCCCGCTGCGTCAGCGCATGATTGACGACATGCACATGCGCCAGCTCTCTCCCAAGACGCAAGCCACCTATCTGCGCATCGTGCGCGAGTTTGCCCGGTTTCTCGGGCGCTCGCCCGATACCGCCACCATTGAGGATCTGCGAAGCTACCAGTTGCATCTGGTCGATCACGGCATATCACCGGTCTCGCTGAACGCTGCGATCACCGGACTGAAGTTCTTCTTCGAAGTCACGCTCCACGAGCCCGAACGGATGGCCCGGATGCAGCCCGTGCGCGTGCCCCGCACACTGCCCGTCGTCCTCAGCCCCGATGAGGTACGACGGCTCATCGCCGCAACGGGCAACCTGAAGCACCAGGCCGCGCTGTCAGTCGCCTATGGGGCCGGACTGCGCGCCGGCGAAGTGGTAGCGCTCAAGGTCGGCGATGTCGATAGCCAGCGCATGACCCTGCGCATCGAACAGGGCAAGGGCCGCAAGGACCGCTACGCGCTGCTCTCGCCGGTGCTGCTTGAACGTCTGCGGGTCTGGTGGCGCGTGGCCCGTGCCCAGGGCAGGATGCTCGACGGCGGTTGGCTCTTCCCCGGGCTCGATCCCGTCGATCCGCTCACCACGCATCAACTGAACCGCGCCATTCATGCCGCCGCCGAGGCGGCCCAGATCGACAAGCGCGTGTCCATGCATACGTTGCGCCACTATGTACCCTTCCGGGTTATGTCTTGTAGCCGCGTGATAGCGCGTATTCCCGGGCAAATGCGCAACGCGGGATAGAGATAATCTGGGCTCCTTCCACCCGCTCCCCAGGTCGGGGAAGGAGTTCGTCGTGAAGTACGTCATTCATGATCAGGTCGTTCTCTCGCGAGAACCTGAAGGTCCACTCGCAGCCCATTTATCATCCTTTGCCAACTCCATCAGCGCGCAGGGTTACAACGTGTGGTCCCTGAAACGGAAGGTCCGGATCGCCGCATGTTTCAGTCGATGGCTTAAACAGAGAGGTGTCGAAGTACGGGATATCGGCCTCGATCACGCAACACGATATTTACGCTATCGTGCCCTGCATTTCCAGCCTCGCAACGATGATCGGGCAGCGCTCAGACAGCTTATTGATTTTCTTCGTGGCGAAGGCGTGGTTCCGCCTGAGCAGATGGCAACAATTCGGATTTCGCCAGCTGAGCGGTGTGTACAGGAGTACGAGGAGTACTTGCGCAATATTCAAGCTCTCGCCAGAGCCACAATCATTCATTACGTGCCGTTCGTCCGAGAGTTTCTCAAACATCGTTTCGGCGACGGGAAGGTCATGCTATCGAAACTACGTGCGGCCGATGTCGTGCACTTTGTGCAAGTTCAGGCGCCACGACTGCATTTAAAACAGGCGAAGATTATGACCACTGCCCTGCGATCCTTTCTGCGCTATTTGCGCTATCGCGGCGACATTACGCTGGACCTCGCTGCCGCCGTGCCCGTGGTCGCCAACTGGTCGATGCCGTCAATTCCCCGGGGAATCTCAGCAGACCAGACACGGAAGTTGCTGGATAGCATCGATCGACGGACTGCAGTCGGTCGTCGCGACTACGCGATCCTGCTGGTGCTCGCGCGATTGGGGTTGCGCTCCAGTGAGGTGGTCTTCCTCGAGCTCGATGATATTGACTGGGACGCAGGTCAACTGAGCGTGCGCACCAAGGGTGGACAACGCATCGAGCTACCCTTACCTGCGGACGTCGGCAAAGCCATCGCCGCCTACTTGCAACATGGGCGGCCGAAGAGCGCCAGTCGCCGCGTATTTTTACGTGCACGCGCGCACATCACCGGCTTTCGTGGGCCAAGTGGTCTCGGCTGCGTCGTTCGGCGTGCACTTAAGCGCGCTGGCATCGACGCGCCCACAACGGGTGCCCATCAGTTTCGCCACGGACTGGCTACCCAGATGCTGAACCATGGAGCTTCGCTCAGCGAGATTGGCGAGGTGTTGGGTCATCGTCACCCACAGAGCACGATGATCTACACTCGGGTCGACATCAAAGCATTGCGTGAACTCGCGTTGCCCTGGCCCGGAGGTGTACGATGAACGCGCTTCGGCAGGCTGTTCAGGATTACCTCGATCTGAGGCATAGCCTGGGATTCAAATTGAGGGAGGAGAGCACGGCGCTACCAGATTTCGTCGCGTTCATGGAACAGCATCGAGCTTCTTACATTACGCAGACGTTGGCCCTCGCCTGGGCTCGGCAACCCGCAAATGTCCAGCCCGACCGCTGGGCGCAACGAATGAGCTGGTTGCGTGGGTTCGCGCGATATCGTAGTGCTACCGATCCCCGCACGGAAATACCCGCACCGGGTTTATTGCCATTTCGACCGAAGCGGGCTCGGCCGTACCTATACTCGGCCGCCGAGATCCGTAGCCTGCTACAGGCGGCGCTGCAGATGCCATACCACTATGAACGGGGTGCACTGCTGCCCTGGACCTATCATTGCCTGTTCGGGCTGTTGAGCGTGACGGGCATGCGCCTGGGTGAAGTGCGCAATCTCGAACTTCAGGATGTGGATCTGACGGAGGCGATATTGACGATCCGAGGCGCGAAGCTCGGAAAGACCAGACTCATTCCTTTGCATGCCTCGACATGCAAGGTGCTCGCGGACTACATCACGCGGCGTGAGCATCACTGGGCGGGTCGACCGGTATCCCCCTATCTCTTTGTTTCCAGTTGGGGTAACAGGATGGATGTCGGTGAGATCCATCGCACTTTTTATTCATTGTCGCGACAGATTGGTTTGCGCGGGGCATCCGACAGTCGCGGGCCGCGTCTGCACGACATGAGACACGTTTTCGCGACGAACGCACTTGTGCGCTGGTACAAGTCTGGAGATGACCCGGAGCGCCGTCTGCCCATCCTGTCAGCCTACCTCGGCCATGCTCACGTCGCGGATACCCAGTGGTATCTGAACGGCTCGCCTGAACTGATGCGCGAGGCGATGCGCCGGCTCGAACAACTCTGGGAGGACCGGCCATGAATAAAGCTGCCACCTTTGCTCCGTTACTGGAGCGGTTCTTCACGCAGCGCCTGATGCAAGAGCGTCAGGCGAGTCCTCACACCATCGGTGCCTATCGCGATTCCTATCGTCAATTCCTTAAGTTCGTGCAGCAGCGCCTGCATAAGTCACCGTCGCAGCTAAACCTCGAAGACATCGATACTCCTCTGATCGTCGCGTTCCTGGACGAAATTGAGAAGAACCAGGGCGTTAGTGTTCGCACCAGAAATCTGCGCCTCGCGGCGATTCACTCTTTCTTTCGCTACGCCGCTTACGAAGCACCAGACCATGCCGCCCAGATCCAACGGGTGCTTGCCATCCCCAGCAAGCGCTTCACCCGTACGCTGATTCACTTTCTGACGCATCCAGAAGTCGACGCCTTGCTTGCCGCGCCTGATCAAGGCACGTGGTCTGGCCGGCGCGACCACGCCTTTCTATTGGTCGCGGTACAGACCGGTCTGCGCCTGTCCGAGATGACGGGACTCAATCGCGAGGATGTGGTGCTTGGCACCGGCGCACACGTGAGGGTAATCGGAAAGGGTCGGAAAGAGCGCTGTACCCCCATCGCGAAATCCACTCGCGCCGTACTGAAAGCGTGGCTGCGAGAACCACAACGCGGCGATGGCGCAGTACTTTTTCCCAGCGAGCGGGGTGAACGCCTCAGTGTCCATGGTGTGCAGTACTTGCTAAACAAGCACCGCAAAACCGCGTGTGAAGTTTGCCCGTCATTGAAGCAGAAGCGGGTCACTGTCCACTGTTTGAGACACACTATGGCCATGGACCTTCTGCAATCAGGCGTTCGTCGCTCGGTCATCGCGTTGTGGCTCGGGCATGAATCGGTGGAAACCACGGAGATCTATGTCGAAGCGACCCTTGCGATGAAGGAACAGGCCCTTGCGAAAGCAACTCCGCGACGCGGCACGCCAGGACGCTTCAAGCCGACAGACGAACTCCTCGGCTTCCTGAACAGTCTTTAACCTCACCAAATTATGTCGGGTGATCGCTTGAGCGATCTGCTTGACGACCCCGCAATCTTCGGTCGATCGTCGAGGTTCAATTGTGTCACCCGACATAACCCGGAAGGGTACATAGTGACGCTAGTACTAAACCGCTGACGCGGTAGTGGGAGGAGTGCGAGAGCTGATGGCTGACGTTCATTGTCGCGGTGAGCTGACGCAGGATCCCAACGAGGGGACGCAGATACCTCCAGGAGCAGTATGTGGATGCCCAACCGGGCTCCACCACTGCTTCCAGGAGGTTAGTCATGACGCCGCTGCGCCAACGCATGTTGCACGACATGGAGATCCGTAATCTCGCCGAGAACACACAGAAGTCCTATCTGATTCAGGTATCCAGTTACGCCCGTCACTTTCACCGTTCGCCCGAACTGCTGGGCCCCGACGAGATCCGGGCCTGGCTCATCTATCTCCGGGAAGAGCGCAAGCTGGCACCCGGCAGCCTCGGCCCAACGATCGGCGCACTCCGGTTTCTCTACCGTGTGACGCTTAAGCGCGACTGGAGCGACGAGGATTTTCCCTTGCCGAGGAAGCCGTTCCGACTGCCGGTCGTCCTCAGCCTGGAGGAGATCACCACCTTCTTCGAGTCGGTCGCCAGTCTCAAGCACCGCACCATCCTGATGACCGCGTACGCCGCCGGACTGCGGGTGTCGGAAGTCGTGCATCTGAAGGTCACCGATATCGACAGCAAGCGCATGGTTATCCGTGTGAACCAGGGGAAGAACCGTAAGGATCGCTATGTAATGCTCTCCCCGAGGCTACTCGACATCCTGAGGCTGTACTGGCAGGACGCCCATCCGAAGGAATGGCTCTTTCCAGGCAGCATTCCGGGGCGGCCCATCACCCGCCATGCCGTGGGCGACGCATGCGAGCTTGCGCGCAAGCGCAGCGGCATCGCCAAACCCGTGACACCCCATTCTTTGCGGCACGCGTTCGCCACGCATCTGCTGGAAGCCGGTACTGACGTGCGCCGGATCCAGCTGCTGATGGGCCATAGGTCCCTATCGACAACGTGCCGTTACCTGAAGGTGGCCACCAGCACCGTGTGCGCCACCACCAGTCCCTTCGATCTGCTACCGCACCCTGCACCCATTCCATCCCCGCCACCTGCGCCCGAGTACTTCTGAGCGCAGTCATGCGGCCGGCGCTCGAAGTGGCGGACATTTTCCGCCAGTGTGGGCCCAGTTTCCGGCTATCCCATGCCGAGGGGCTCAGTCGTGTGCAGCGACGCGTGATGAGTGCCATCGAGCTGTGTCGTACCGCAGCGCTTGGTGCCCATCTCGAGCAGTGCGATGCATGCGGCCATCAGCGCATCAGTTACGACTCGTGTCGTAACCGGCACTGTCCGAAATGCCAGTCACTCGCCCGCGCGCAATGGCTCGAACGCCGGCATGCGGAACTCCTCCCCTCGACCGAGTATTTCCATGTCGTCTTCACGCTTCCCGAAACCATCGCCGCTCTCGCGTTCCAGAACAGGAGGACGCTCTACGATCTGCTGTTCCGCGCCAGCGCCGAAACGTTGCGCACGATCGCCGCCGATCCGAAGCACCTGGGCGCCGAGATCGGCTTCCTCACGATCCTGCATACGTGGGGACAGAATCTGCAGCATCACCCTCATGTGCATTGCGTTGTGCCGGGCGGCGGCATCTCCCCGGACGGCGAGCGCTGGATCGCCTGCCGTCCCGGCTTCTTCCTTTCCGTGCGGGTCCTGTCACGGCTCTTTCGCCGCCTGTTTCTCCAACAGCTGCGCCGCGCTTACGACGCCGGCGGGCTGCGCCTGCACGGTCAGTTCGAATCCCTGAGCGATCCCGTCGAATTCGCAGCCTGGCTTGCACCCGCGGCACGGGCGGAGTGGGTGGTCTACGCCAAACCACCCTTTGGCGGTGCCGAACACGTGCTCGATTACCTGGGCCGCTACACCCACCGCGTCGCCATCTCCAACAACCGGCTGCTCGCCTTCGACGGGCACACCGTGCAGTTCTGCTGGAAGGACTACCGGCACGAGTCCAGACAAAGGACCATGACGCTCACGGCCGACGAGTTCATCCGTCGCTTCCTGCTGCATGTGCTGCCTGACGGCTTCAAGCGCATTCGCAGCTACGGGTGGCTCGCCAACTGCCACCGTGCCGACAAGCTCGCCACCTGCAGGCAGCTGCTCGGTGTCGAGGCTCCCGCTGCTGCCGCAGCCGAGCCCGGGGAAGACTACCGTGACCGCTACCAGCGACTCACCGGCAAGTCACTGCGCGACTGCCCCGTATGTGGCAAGGGACACATGCTCCGCATCGAAGACATGCCCGGCAGCCTTCCACGAGCCCCGCCAGGTCCCACCCATGCGCGCTAGTTGCCACCGCACCTGTTTCCGTACACGTTCGCCTTTCCTGACGAGGCCAACGCGGCTGCACTCGTGCCTTCGATCTGCTGGCGCACCAGCGTACTCCAGAATGGCGGGTGATTTGCCGCTTCACGCGCACATTCCCGCTTCCTTTACACGTGATGCTTCCCACTCTCGCCGGAAGTCCGTGTCTGATCACCCCTGCAAGACATCACAAATTACCGCGGCGGTCATTCAATGCCCATAGCGGCCACCGCCTGCGGAGCGGTTTAGCACAAACGTTTTTTTGATTACCGGTCGCGGATCAGGTCCGACGACATGGCGATGCGCTGGTTGCCGCGACCGCCAACCAAAAAAACCTCTGCCTAATGGAGCGCACTCCATTACCTGCCGCAACCGCCATTGCCCGAAGTGCCAGGCCAGTGCCGCGCGCCGCTGGCTCGAAGCACGCCAGGCCGACCTGCTACCGGTCGAGTACTACCACGTCGTCTTCACGCTGCCCGCGCCCATCGGTGCCATCGCCTGGTACAACAAGGCCGTCATCTACGCACTGCTGTTCGACATCGCTGCCGAAACGCTGCGCACCATCGCCGCTGATCCGAAGCATCTGGGTGCCAGCATCGGCGCCACGCTTGTGCTGCACACCTGGGGCTCGGCGCTCACGCATCATCCGCACGTGCACGGCATTGTCCCCGGAGGGGGCCTGTCGCCCGATGGCGAGCGCTGGATTGCCTGTCGGCCCGGCTTCTTCCTGCCGGTGCGGGTCCTCTCCCGCCTGTTCCGGCGCCGCTTCCTCGAAGCACTTGAGGCGACGCACCGGTGCGGCCAGTTGCAGTTCTTCGGCGAGTATGCGCGGCTCGCCGATCCCGCGGCCTTCGCCCGGTGGCTCGCGCCACTACGCGCCTGTGAGTGGTTTGTGTATGCCAAACGTCCCTTTGCAGGGCCCAAAGCCGTGCTCGCGTACCTCTCACGCTATACGCACCGCGTCGCGATATCCAATCAACGCCTGGTCGCTTTCGATGAGCACGGTGTGACCTTCCGCTGGAAGGACTATCGGGCAAAGGGGCGCACGCGCTACAAGACCATGACGCTTGAGGCCGGCGAGTTCATGCGCCGCTTTTTGCTGCACGTGCTGCCTGACGGGTTCCATCGCATCCGGCACTATGGGCTGCTGGCCAACCCGGTGCGCCGCGCCCGTCTCGCGAAAGTGCGTGAACTGCTGCACGTCGCGACCGCGGTCAACGCATCACCCCACGAATCCGTCATCGAAATCCGCCCCGTCTTCATCTGCCGGCACTGCGGCGCACCGATGGTCGTCATCGACATCCTGGAGCGCACCGCACCGATTCGCGCACCACCGACGCAAGGCCACCTATGAGCGTAGTACTTCATGGACGTGCACACCGACCGTCGGCTCTACGGCAACGCGGGCCGCGAGTGGACGTTTGTGTCTGCCGCTTCGCGCAACCCCTCGCACCTCCGCTTCACCATCCCGATTGCGCGATTGCATCGCATCACCACGGCGTCCGCGCTCAACCAGTATCCCGTTCGCCAGAGCATCCTCTCGCATAGTTGAGGATCCCGGACCATCAATCGCCATAGCCACCCAGGATTCCAGCCGCATCGGACCACTCCGCGGTTTCCTCCCTCGAGGCTTATTGGACGCCTGCCCACACGCGCCGCAGCACACTCGCAGCCATGTGATTGAGGGCAGGCGCCCAATAACCCTTAACGGGAGTGTGAGTTCGCCGATGCAGGAAACTGCCGTCCGGCTGCTCGATGCCGTCACCGTCAGCAATCCGCCGCATTGCTGACGTAGAGCCCAGCCCGCCCCAATGACGGCTCAGGCCGATGACTTGCCCTTGGTCGACGGTGCGCAGTGACCGCTGCACTCCGATACCCGCCGCAGCGCGCGCATCGGCAAGGTCGCTTTAGTTGGCTCTTTTGCCCCATGCTCTCCTCTCGTTCTTGCCATGGAGGTCGTCAAAAGCAAGGCAGTCAGCGTTCAGGGCACTAGCAGCTCCCTGGACGCCGGCGAGTCCGCTGCCAGTCCCCCCTTATAATTGCCGAATCGATAGTGATTTCACCGGCGGAGAGCCTCACTTTATGAGTCAGCCACATGGGCGATATTCGGGATCTCGAGACAAGGGTCCGCGTCAGTCGCGCCAACCTTCGAAAACGACATCACACCGGCAGAACAAGCCTTATGTAAAAACGCCGCCCGCGCGAGACCCGGCCCAGACGGCGTCCATTTTTAAAACGCGTTCATTCAAATGGCTGGTCGACGCGGTGGGCGCAGAGAATATCGCGCTGGGACTCGATTCCAACCTGACACGCGTAGCCGAGCTGATCAACGGCGAGAGATTCACACCCGAGACGGCCTTCCACATTGAAACGACTCTCGGGCTACCCGATGGGTTTTTCGATCAACCCAATCCTGCTCTCACGTCCGAGACCATCAGTCGTTTGAGGGCGCCGCTCGACTTTATAGCCGCGCATACAGAACCGGAATCATCGGACGCGCAAGCATTGGAACCGGCTCCTGTAATAGCCGCGATTCGCCACCCTACCCCCACTGACCGTTTGCCCAGGGAATCAGAAATGTCAAAGAGAACCGCTGGCGGCTCACCACAGGCCGCCGCGAAGAGCAAACCTACTGCGGCAAAGACTGCCACGGTTCCCTCGTCGAAACCGGCATCAGCGAAGCCCAGATCGTCGATGAAGTCGGGGGCTCAGCAATCCCTGCTGCCACTAAACGACATGGCGGCTCTGCAAAACATCCGTCGCGCGAACCTGCACGTACTCACCTCCCGTAAGGGCTCGAAGGTGCGACTCAGCGAGGTGATGAGTATCAGCGCCTCTAATCTGGACAATCGTCTGTATGGCCAGAAGCGCATGGACGAAGCCGAAGCCAACCGTTTCACTGAACGCCTTGGGCTGCCAACTGCCTGGCTGGACGTTCCGCGTTCAGTCACGGACATTCCTGAGCCAGTGACGGTCCTGCTCGATCCGCAGTCGGGTCGATCTGCACCTGATCAGGGGGATTTGCCCGCCGCGGTAGAGCCGGAAGCAGCGGTGGCAAGAAAGTCCACGGGTAGAAAAGCAAAACCCGCGAGCGATCGACACGCTCAACCGTCTGAGCCGGATCACACCGGCGCCGCCGCCGTGACGAAGGCAGTCTTGGAGGAACAGGATGCGGAACTCCCGCCTGCCTCAGATCTGGTAACCCGGCAACCTGTTGACAACGATGCCTCACCGTCCGCCTCTCACCAGCAGCCAGCGCCGACTCCCATCACAGAGGTCATCGAGGCACCGCGCCGTTCTGCGTCCGTCACCAGCCTGGACGATCTGACAGGGATCGAACCGATCGCAGAGGCGCTGATCAAGACGCTCGCAGGTAAAGCACGAACCGGTCGTCTGGACGAAATGAAAGCGCTGGAACTGTTGCGACAGATCGTGTCGCTCTGACCTGAACGAAAATTGACCGGAATTTTGCGGCGGCCGTGCCGCCAGGGAATCGGCCGCCTTTTTCAACACACGTCACGTTTCAGGTTGCTGAGAAGATGACTGTCTGTGAGCACTGGATGTGCGTCAGGCATCGCGCCTTCACCGCCCAACCCGCACAGCCGCTATAGCCGTTCATGGCGCCCTTCGGAGTAGATGAGGCCGTCTCGCACTCACGGCCACTGCTGGCGCGCGTGCTTCACGCGCAGGATCGTCACGACTTCATCGCTTGCGCGATAAAACACCGACATAGTTGCGGTGAACGATCATCTCGCGCGTACCGCGCAACCGTCCGGCACGGTACAGCGTTGGACGCCCGCGCGGGCCTTCAACCTTGGTGCGGATCTTCTGCACCAGCTCAACGGCCGCATCGGCATTGTCGTGGCCGATGTAGTCGAGTATGTCAAACAGGTCGTTTTCCGCCTGGACCTTCCATTCAAGCCTTCGCACGCTTGCCCTTCCGCATCGCCTCGATGCGCGCACCGGCCTTCTCCATCACGTCGTCGTGCGCGACCGTTGGGCGCGGATCGTCGATCGCCTCCTGCACCTGCTGACGGACCCATTCGTCATAGGCGGCGGCGCTGGCATGCGTGGCCTTCATCGCCTCGGCGCGGTCCGGCCGGCTCTGCCGCCTGGATCCGACCTCGTCCGGCCGCCACGCCTCGAGCGAAAACCGCCCCGTCTGCAGGCCGAGCTCGCGGATCACCTCGAGCGCCTTGACCGGGTTGCGGAACGCCCGCGGGCGGCGGTTGTTTGACGTGACCAGCACGGCGGTACCGGCGGTACGGGTCTCCAGCTCGACATAGAACGCACCACCTTCGGCCTTCAGGATGGCGGAGAGAACGCCGCCGGCCTGGGCAGCGGCGGTCGCTTGCGACACGTCGAGTGTTTTCATGGCACGACCTATAAATGATGCTGACACGGTTAACAATACACCGTGGCAGCGTCATCTGTCGATCCTGCGACCGGCTTGACGTAACACCTCCTCAACTTTCTAAGGCTTTTTCATCCACTTCGCGAGCCAGCTTTCGTTCTCGACCGAAATAGCGTCCTCGCATGATTTGACGAAGATGGACCACGATGGAGGTTTGTTCATCGGAGGAGCGTGCCACTGATCGATCAGTTCTTCGAGTCTGCGCGCGGTACCGTTGTAACTCATGACCAGGAAGTCGTAACGATCGGCGGCAACATGGGCCGACAATGCCGCGCTGATCGTCGTGACAACTGCGACCCACGCAGCGAGACCGGATGGCGTAGCCGTGCGTGCAGATTCGTTCTGACTCAGAAATGCCACAGTTGCGCTCAACACGGTTCCAATAAGTCCGATGGCAAGCTCGGCCCTGCGAAACGTGGTCAGCCGCTTCGCGTAGAGCCTCGGCTTGGACAGGTAGAAGTCATTGATCTGTTGCTTGACTCGTTTCTCGATATATTCGTCCTCGTTCATCATCGTTGGCGGGTTCGAGATGGTCACAGTGACGTTCGATAAATGCTGCTCCAGATCTTCAGCCGGCTTTTGAACCGCATGGGTCCGCTCGTTCAGCACGGTGACCGGATCGTTGCCGTCATAGGGCCGCGCTCTTGCGCAGAACATGTAGACTTCAGTCTTGAGCCCTTCAGAGACGGAACGCGCCCGGGTCCAGGTGCGAATTGCATCCACGGAAACCATGTGCGCTTTCACGTACGTGGCGACGGCAAGCGCGATAGCACTCAGCAGCGCGCAATTCGCACGAGTTTGCGACATGTCCGATGGCAAGGTCGCCGACAAGGTCGCGGCGACCGCCCCCACGACGTTCAGAACGAGCGCGGCGAAACGTCCATACACTACCCCGGCCTTCAGCTTGTCCGCGGCTCGGGACCATTCGATCCGGCGGCGCCAGATTTTCGCAATGACTTCGTCGTTCATGGCTGCGATTTCCACGGCTACCTCTATCATTGGCTACTGCTTACGCTCGGTGATTTTGCCATTCACCCCAGTCGAGATCGCTTTCCACACGGCATTGCTTGAATCCAGCTTCGTCAGGCGTTCGCCGATAGTGCGGCTGTTCTCGAACAACACCAATGTCTTCTCGCACGCGGGAGGACATCGCCGAGCCTGCAGTAGCTCATCGCCACGTCGCGGTTGCTCAGATCGGCCTAGGCCCTGCGCTCGCTGATCGCCAGGCTTGTTTATACGACTTGCGCGCCGCATCGAGGTTGCCGTGGGCATGCAAGGTGTCGCCTTTGTTCATATAGCGTGTTTCACGTCGGTGTTCGGCCTCCGGTGAACTCGATGGGCCGAGTTTTTCGTAGTAGTCCGCCACCTTCGCGTTGACGATTTCCATCAGATCGGGGCGAGCACGACGACGGTCACAGTCGCCACAGCAGCGCGCGTGAGGTACCTATTTGGGCACGCCGAATCGACGACGTTCGTCTTCTGTCAATTGCCGCCCCACTTTTCTGGAAAGCCTAGCGATGGTTTCTCCGGTTATCGGCAGGCAGACATCGCAACTCCACAGCCGCACCGTACTGTCGTAGCCCGCGCTCGCCAGCGTCTTGCCGTCCGGCGAAAACTGCACGCTATTGACGGCGCCGTCGTGCCCGCGCAGCACTTGCAACTCCTTGCCGCTTTGCACATCCCATAGCCGCACCGTCTTGTCGTCGCTCGCGCTTGCCAGCGTCTTGCCGTCCGGCGAAAACTGCACGCTATTGACCGCGCCGTCGTGCCCGCGCAGCACCTGCAGCTCCTTGCCGCTTTGCACATCCCACAACCGCACCGTCTTGTCGTCGCTCGCGCTTGCCAGCGTCTTGCCGTCCGGCGAAAACTGCACGCTATTGACCGCGCCGTCGTGCCCGCGCAGCACCTGCAGCTCCTTGCCGCTTTGCACATCCCACAACCGCACCGTCTTGTCGTCGCTCGCGCTTGCCAGCGTCTTGCCGTCCGGCGAAAACTGCACGCTATTGACCGCGCCGTCGTGCCCGCGCAGCACCTGCAGCTCCTTGCCGCTTTGCACATCCCACAGCCGCACCGTCTTGTCGTCGCTCGCGCTTGCCAGCGTCTTGCCGTCCGGCGAAAACTGCACGCTATTGACCGCGCCGTCGTGCCCGCGCAGCACCTGCAGCTCCTTGCCGCTTTGCACATCCCACAGCCGCACCGTCTTGTCGTCGCTCGCGCTTGCCAGCGTCTTGCCGTCCGGCGAAAACTGCACGCTATTGACCGCGCCGTCGTGCCCGCGCAGCACCTGCAGCTCCTTGCCGCTTTGCACATCCCACAGCCGCACCGTCTTGTCGTCGCTCGCGCTTGCCAGCGTCTTGCCGTCCGGCGAAAACTGCACGCTATTGACCGCGCCGTCGTGCCCGCGCAGCACCTGCAGCTCCTTGCCGCTTTGCACATCCCACAGCCGCACCGTCTTGTCGTCGCTCGCGCTTGCCAGCGTCTTGCCGTCCGGCGAAAACTGCACGCTATTGACCGCGCCGTCGTGCCCGCGCAGCACCTGCAGCTCCTTGCCGCTTTGCACATCCCACAGCCGCACCGTCTTGTCGTCGCTCGCGCTTGCCAGCGTCTTGCCGTCCGGCGAAAACTGCACGCTATTGACCGCGCCGTCGTGCCCGCGCAGCACCTGCAGCTCCTTGCCGCTTTGCACATCCCACAGCCGCACCGTCTTGTCGTCGCTCGCGCTTGCCAGCGTCTTGCCGTCCGGCGAAAACTGCACGCTATTGACCGCGCCGTCGTGCCCGCGCAGCACCTGCAGCTCCTTGCCGCTTTGCACATCCCACAGCCGCACCGTCTTGTCGTCGCTCGCGCTTGCCAGCGTCTTGCCGTCCGGCGAAAACTGCACGCTATTGACCGCGCCGTCGTGCCCGCGCAGCACCTGCAGCTCCTTGCCGCTTTGCACATCCCACAGCCGCACCGTCTTGTCGTCGCTCGCGCTTGCCAGCGTCTTGCCGTCCGGCGAAAACTGCACGCTATTGACCGCGCCGTCGTGCCCGCGCAGCACCTGCAGCTCCTTGCCGCTTTGCACATCCCACAGCCGCACCGTCTTGTCGTCGCTCGCGCTTGCCAGCGTCTTGCCGTCCGGCGAAAACTGCACGCTATTGACCGCGCCGTCGTGCCCGCGCAGCACCTGCAGCTCCTTGCCGCTTTGCACATCCCACAACCGCACCGTCTTGTCGTCGCTCGCGCTTGCCAGCGTCTTGCCGTCCGGCGAAAACTGCACGCTATTGACCGCGCCGTCGTGCCCGCGCAGCACCTGCAGCTCCTTGCCGCTTTGCACATCCCACAGCCGCACCGTCTTGTCGTCGCTCGCGCTTGCCAGCGTCTTGCCGTCCGGCGAATACTGCACGCTATCGATCACGCCGTCGTGCCCGCGCAGCACCTGCAGCTCCTTGCCGCTTTGCACATCCCACAGCCGCACCGTTTTGTCCCTGCTCGCGCTCGCCAGCGTCTTGCCGTCCGGCGAATATTGCACGTCAAAGACCGCGCCGTCGTGCCCGCGCAATACTTCTTTGTACGTATAGCTGCTTTGTGCCCGCTGGATCATTGCTGTGGCCTTCGGAATCGGGTTGACTTTCCACGCTGCAATGGCAAGCAATAAGCTCTGGTCGGGATGGTCGCGAACGAGGTTTTCGGCATTTGCGGCGAGTTCGCCCGCAACTGCCAAGTGCTTTGCGAGCATCGCCTGCCACGCGGCAACTCCGGCGATCAGCGCAAACAACAGCGAAAGCGCCGCGCAGACAACTGCAACCAGACTCTTGCGCCGGCTGGCGACCGCAAACGCTTCGGCTTGCCGCTTTTCCTGCTCTGCTCGCTCGGCTGCACTTTTCTGCAGCGCGGCTTCAGCTTCTAGGCTTCGCAGCCTGGCTTCGCTTGCCTCGCGTTCGAGGCGGTCGCGGTCAGCTTTTTCCTGACTCAGGCGTTCAAGGCTCGCCTGGATGTAGCCGTCGACTAGCGAATATGAGCCCTCGCCCGTGTGGCGTGCCGCCCAAACGCTCGCGTCGCCGCGTCCGCTGACCCGCTCGCGCCAGCGCAGCGCCCGGTCGCAATCACTCTCATCAAGCCAGCCGCCTTTTTCCTTTTGCCGTGCTGCGCGCTGCTGCCATTCGCGCAGTTCGACGACGTCGAGCGCTTCCTCACCGAGCCATCGCTGGAAGCGGCCCCACTGGCGGAACAGGCTTTCGTGGCTGATATCGATCAGCGTGTCGTCGCGGATCGGCTCTCGCATGGAAGGAAGCAGAAACCCGACGCCGTCAGCGCGGAAGGAGTCGATCACCGCAAGCAGATTCGTGCACTCGGTTGCGCCGACATGTTCGGCCAACTGGCGCAGCTCCTGCGGGTGGCGCACAACGCGGCCGTCGCGCCGCTCGACCAGCGTGAGGAATAGCTGACGAGCCACCGATCGGCATTCGGGCGCAAGTGCGTCGAAGATCTCTGACGCATGATTGTCGATTGCGAAAGCGAGCTTGGGGGTCGCCGCGATTTCCTGCGTGTCGCCTGCGTTCGAGTCCGCCCGGCGAGGCGGAGCGCACACCACCTCGAAGTCGCCCTCCTCGATTCGTTCACGGCCGTTCGCGTGGGCCCGATTCCACATCCGGAGCAGGGCGTGCTCCAGGATTGGCAACTCGTCCTCGCCGCCGAGTGTGTTGATGAGCTTGCTGACCAATACGGGATCGATCTCGCCGCCCGCGAGCGCCAACGGAGAAGCGATCACCGACTTGAGCTGTTCAGGGCCGAGCCGCGGAGTGAGATAGATCCCGCTGTTGATTGCCTCCGGCAAACCGAAAAACGCGACGCAGTTACCCAGAAAATCGGAGCGCATCGTCACCACGACGTAAATCGGGACGTCTTCCGATGCCGATCGCAGCAAAAGCTTGATAAAGGCCTCCGCCTCGTCGACGTTTTTTTGACGATAGCGAAAGATCTCTTCGAACTGGTCGACCACCAGCAGCAGCGCCTGTCCGGCGAAACGGTCCGACCTCTTGAAATAAAGCTCGGTCAAAGCGAGCGGACTCGACGCCAGCGTTGCACTCAGTGACGACACCGACATCGCGCGGTCGTCGTCGTCGACCCAGCGCTCGTCCTCGGTGAGCGCGAGAGCAAGGTGAGCGAGCGGCGCGTTGCCCGGATTGATGACACACACATTCCAGTTGTGTCCGGCAGAGGCGAACGCTCCGCGGTGGAGTGCCGGGATAATCCCGGCGCGCACCAGCGAAGACTTCCCTGTGCCTGACGCGCCGAGCACCGAAATGAAGCGCTGCCGGTTCTGCAGTTTGAGGAGCAGTTCGCGCACGTGTCCGTCACGGCCGAAGAACAGCAGCGCTTCTTGCTCCGTGAATGGCCTCAGGCCGACGTACGGAGATGGCAGCTTGAGCGTGAGGCGCTTCATCGCGACAGTCCACGCACAAACTCGACGAGGCCGTGCTCGGAAAACTGCACGACATCGTCCGACTCAATACCAAACTCGCTCGCGACGCTGCCGCTTTCCAGATAAACGCCCCAGCGGGCGACAGGCAGGCTTCCCTCCGCGACCTGGTTCAGGAAAAACACCAAGCGGTTGTAGACCGTAGCGTACTTGGCGCGGTCGGCGTAGATCGTGATTCCGGCGAGACAGGGCTTAAGCAGCTCCTTGATGTCAACACCGTTAGCGCCCAGCGGCGCGCTCGGCGGCAGACTTCGGATGTCCCAATGCTCGCCCTTGAGGATTGCCCGCACCCGGTCTTTGAGGCTCGATTCGCTCGCGAGATCGTCCAGGAAAACGCACTTTCGGACAGGTCTCGAGCGGTTTTCGGCGAGCTCGGTCGTCTGCTGTGCCCTAACTTCTTCTTCCTTTGCCGTTTCTTCTTTCACTTTTCGCAACCTTTCGACAACTTCGCTCGTAAAGGTCGCAAGGTTGGTCGCACGAAGAAATTTGGTCTCGAACAGCTTCGCATGTGCCGGATCGGAGATTTGTCCGACGTGGGGCAAGTGCTCGCACCATTGCATGATTGCGATTGCGGCTGTTTCCGCGCGCTGGAACTGGAGCTGAGGCAACGGCGCGACAAAGCCCCTGGCCTTGCGGCCTGCGGCCGGCGAAAGCAGTTGCACGAATAATTCGCTGCGTTTGAGGTCTTTGGCGATGCAAGCGTCGAATTCTTCCGCGCTTAGACCGATGTAGTCGCCATCAGGCAGTACCGAGATCCCTTCAGGCTCGAGCGCGACCTTCACTGCGTTGCGCGCCGCTTCCAGGTCATCGGTCACGTCCGCCAGAAGTATTATTCCGAGTGGCGGCTTGACCACCTGAACCATTGCCGGGGGACCTGAGGGTGTGGTCCTTGACTGAGCCGCGCTTGAAGCGTGGCCCCTTTGCTGCTCGCGAAACCGCAAGTCGATCGCGCCGCGAAGCTCATTCAATACCCGCCAGTAATGCTGCTGGCTCTCGGGACCACTTTCAAGCGGAGTGGGAAAGCCGGCCAGAATCGGCGAGGCCGCGTCGATCGGCTGATGCCAAAATTTGGCGTGAATCAACCGCTTGCGCAGATTCTCGACGTTGGCGGGTACTCCCGTAAGCTCTTCGTAGGGGGCAAGCTCGACGACGAAGACGTCGGCCGGCTTGGCTGGGTCGTCGGAATGGCTGGAGACAAAGTGTTCCAGCTCTTTTCCACACCAGGCCGAGTCGACGTAATTCTGTGAAAGCAGGATAACCAAAAGCCTGCTTGCGCAAACCATTTCGACCAGGTCATCACTGAAAACATCGCCCGGCCGCAACCGATGGTCGATGAAGAGATCTTTCTTTAGAACGCCCGGGCCAATGTTCAGGTTGCGCGCGAGCGCGGTCACCCATCCGAACTTTGTTCCCGCGCCCTCTGGGACCTCATTGTCGGCGTGCGCGTAGCTTATGAACACATCAAGGCCCGTAACCAACGCCACACTTTCTCCGAAGAGTCTTGTCAGGGCAAAACCTTCCCGCTCGTTAGCCGATGCTTGGCTGGCGCAATCCCGACGAAAGCCGTGTGCGAGCTTGCCCCCATTTTATAGGTATTTATAGCGCAATGGCCAAGAGCAGTGCCACATGGGAGCATTCGCTCAAGATAGATTATTTTTATGCAGCTTGTGGAAGGTCTGTTATAAACGGTTCCCATCAAGGCAGACTTCTTACGTGGTTGGCGACTGGACATGGGATAAAAAAGCAGCTGCACAACCCGAACTCCGAGAGCGTTTTGCCGCCGTCTTCGGCCGGCCGCCTGCCGGCGAGCTTGGAGACTGGCTCGAGTGGTTTCACCAGGAGATCGTCAAGTTCCGCAGATCTTCCTCGGCGGTGACTGTTCCGGCACGCGTTAGTACCAGTCGGATTGTCGGATGATCACTAAACTGGTTAAGACGAATGGGCGACTTGAACTCGATGACCGGAATCCGAAGTTGATCCTGCGACAAAAATAGTCTATACACGTACCAGGGAACGGCGCGCCGAGGTCTAGTGGCCGCTTGGCGCCTGTTTACTCCTGAAAAATCCGCAGTGAATTGACGAAGCCCGCGATCGATTCGAGAGCCATACCCCGGTCAGCGCATCGAGCGCGCTACGAAATTCGATATTTCGCGGAAGACTTTTCCTGGGGTGGGACGTACGGCCTGAGCTTGATGAGCAAGCCGTCCACATCGTTTGCGCCAAGCTTCCGTTTTGTATGCGAGCGATGATCTGGTTTAGCTTTGCCAAGTCTTTTAGCGGCAGCGTCATGGCTTCCTCGGTGCTCGACAGCATGCAGAGGGCAACCGACCACACGGCCCCTCGCCAGACCCGATGCCGTGCAGTTCGGCCCACCACGGGTAACTGCGCCGTCGCATTTACAAAGCCTATCGCTTGGCCGACAATGAATCTGGGCGCCGTATCTCCGCTGAACGTGACGCCCATGTGTGCGCTTCCAGTGCGGAACACACAGTGCCGGACATTCTTGGAAAGGCCCCGTCGAGCTCCCTACCTGCTGAGGGTAGTTCGTTCAACGGCACTGTCACGTTGCAGAGATGGTCGAGTAAGATCCGGTGATGAATAATGCAAAATCGCTTTACCACGGTCATCGCTTTCCGGCGGCGGTCATCAGTTGCGCGGTACGCTGGTATTTCAGGTTTCAGCTTAGCCTGCGTGATATCGAAGAACTACTGTTCGAGCGCGGGGTTATCGTCAGCTACGAAATGGTCCGACGCTGGTGCGATAAGTTCGGTGCTGGCTTCGCACACCGCGTGAAAGCAGCGCGTCGCAGGCCCGGCACCACGTGGCACCTTGACGAAGTATTTGTGACGATGCGCGGAGAGCCTTACCTGTTGTGGCGCGCCGTCGATCAACACAGTGCTGAACTCGATATCCTGCTACAGAAGCGCCGCGACAAGGCTGCAGCGAAGCGGTTTTTCAAGCGCGTGCTTGCCTCGTGTGCTGAAGCCCCGCGCAAGATCGTGACCGACCAGCTGCGCAGCTATCCGGCGGCGAAAGCCGAGATTCCCGAACTGGCTCACGTCAAGCACGTCTTCGTCAAAGCCAGCGCGCGGGTCAATAACCGGGCGGAAAACAGTCATCAGCCCACGCGCGAACGCGAGCGACGCATGCGCGGCTTCCGCGATCCTGAACGCACACAGGTTTTCTTATCGAGCTTCGGTCCGATCCGGCAGCACTTCGCGCTCAAGCGACACTTGATACGCGCCTCACTCTATCGCAAACAGCTCGCCGCACGCTTTGCCGCCTGGCATCGTTTCACTGAGGCCACCCAAGATCCGTCCGTTTTCTGAGCAAGCGTTTGTCATCTGCGCTGTCACGTTCAAGCGACGAGCATCCTCTGTGCCCCATCTGCGATATGAACGTGGCCAAGGCAACCGCGCCATCCTCAGTCTATCGAGCCACACGTACAGCTTCTGCGTGGAAGCGCACAAGAAAATGCTTGAGGAGAACCCGCGAACTATCTCGCCGGATAAAAAAACGCCAACCCGTATCGGTTGGCGTTTTGCCTGGAGAATTGCTGGTATCAGAACTGGTTCATGGTGTTGTCTTTACCTCCCGCTTTCAGGGCCGCTTCGCCGCTGAAATAGTCCTTGTGGTCATCGCCGATGTCCGAGCCGGACATGTTCTGGTGCTTGACGCAGGCAATGCCCTGGCGGATTTCCTTACGCTGCACGCCGGCCACATAACCCAGCATGCCCTGGTCGCCGAAGTATTCCCTGGCCAGGTTGTCAGTCGACAGTGCGGCGGTGTGGTACGTCGGCAGCGTAATCAGGTGGTGGAAGATACCGGCTTCGCGCGACGCGTCGGCCTGGAAGGTCCGGATCCTTTCGTCGGCGAGCTTTGCCAATTCGGTCTGATCGTATTCCACGCTCATCAACTGCGGGCGGTCGTATGCCGATACATCTTTGCCTGCGGCCTTCATCGCGTCATACACCTGCTGGCGGAAATTCAGGGTCCAGTTGAACGACGGGCTGTTGTTGTACACCAGCTTGGCGTTCGGGATGACCTGGCGAATCTCGCTGACCATGCCGCCGATCTGGGCGATGTGCGGTTTTTCGGTTTCGATCCACAGCAGGTCAGCGCCGTTCTGCAGCGCGGTGATGCAATCCAGTACGCAGCGCGCTTCGCCCGTGCCGGCGCGGAACTGAAACAGGTTGCTAGGCAAGCGCTTAGGACGCAGCAGCTTGCCGTCGCGCTTGATGACGACGTCACCATTGCCCAGTGCGTCGGCCGATATTTCGTCGCAATCGAGGAAGGAATTGTATTGGTCGCCCAGGTCGCCAGGCGTGTTGGTCACGGCGATCTGCTTGGTCAGGCCAGCGCCCAGCGAGTCGGTACGAGCCACGATAACGCCATCGTCCACGCCCAGTTCGAGGAAGGCGTAGCGGATGGCGCGGATCTTGGCCAGGAAATCCTCGTGAGGCACAGTGACTTTGCCATCCTGATGGCCGCACTGCTTCTCGTCGGACACCTGGTTTTCGATCTGGATGCAACAAGCACCCGCCTCAATAAACTGCTTGGCCAGCAGGTAGGTTGCTTCCGCGTTGCCGAAACCCGCGTCGATGTCGGCGATGATTGGCACCACGTGGGTGACGTGGTTGTCGATTTTTTCCTGGATGGTGGTCTTGGCAGGGCCAACGGCCGCATCCAGCTCGCGGAAAAGGCCGCCCAATTCACGGGCGTCGGCCTGACGCAGGAAGGTGTAGAGCTCTCGGATCAACGCACTGACAGAGGTCTTTTCGTGCATTGACTGGTCCGGCAGCGGGCCGAACTCGGAGCGCAGCGCGGCCACCATCCAGCCGGACAGGTACAGGTAGCGGCGGTCGGTGCTGTTGAAGTGCTTCTTGATGGAGATCATCTTCTGCTGGCCGATGAAGCCGTGCCAGCAGCCCAGCGACTGAGTATAACTGGACGAGTCGGCATCGTAGGCGGCCATGTCGGCGCGCATGATCCTGGCGGTGTACCTGGCGATGTCCAGGCCCGTTTTGAACCTGTTCTGGGCACGCATGCGGGCCGCATACTCAGGGTTGATGGCATTCCATGCGCTGCCGTGATTCTCTTTCAAACCAGCAACTGCGTTGATGTCGTCTTGATATTGGGTCATGTGTATCTCCTGAGAGCAAAGCGCGTTTGACTAGATGGTTCAGCGTGTCGCTACGTCTGTCGAAGCGGACTGCATGACTGAATAGTAGCGCCGTTTGACGCGTCCTAACGGAGTCTTATATAAGACATAAGACATAATTTATTGTTATTTTTCAATGAGATATGGCTGACTTTTTGCATTGCAAAACATGTTTTCAAACGGCAAAAAATTGATGCTGCGGAAATCTGAAGGGAATCCCGCAATGTAAAACGCGCTTTCGGCTGTTGGAGGCAGGGCAAGCACGGATGGCTCGACCAACGATTGCTAGCGGGATGATTTTGTAGACGTCTGTTTCGACAACCGACGTTCCGATGCGTGATCAAACGCGCTGCGGATGCCGCCAGGCTGACCAGGCGGGTGACGTCGCTCACCTATCGCCATTCGTTTGCAATGCATCTGGCGGAATCGGGATACGACCATCCAGGCGATGCAGGAGCAGCTTGGTCATAGAGAGGAATCGACCATGCGCCGGCGCAGCGGGCTGACGCCCGGGTCGGAAGAGGTCATGATGGCGCTCCTGCTGGAGAACGAGGCGGATTGCCTCAGTCACCAACATAACCACCGGCGCCACTGACCTGTCATCCCCGCCAGAGACGGGACGGAGCCCCTTACCGCGCGAGCGGTTTAGTGTACGCCCGTGATGGCGTGCCATTTGCAGGGTGCAAGTCCCTGCCGGAGTTGGCCACAGCTCCGTAGCTGAAGGTAACTGCGTCGTCGTGAGGCGGGGTGGGGAGTAACCGGAAGCGAACTGTCGGTCCGTAGGTTAACGAACCTGTTTCGGCGGGGTATGGCGGCGAGCCTGCACTAAAGTGGCGAAGCCTGGAAGTAACACAGCACGCTGTCGTGGCGGATAAAGCGGTGCGGTGGCGTACCACGTGGGTGAGGACGGAACGATGGGACGGTGGCACGAAGCCGGAAGTTTTCCAGCTAGTTGTCGCCTCGACGTTTTGAATTCAGGCTGCTTTTAATTCCTCGTTACGGGGTCGTCGAATGTCGACGGTCGGCTCAGCACGACCGGGATTCAGATGCACGACATGAACGCGCTGCCAGTCCCGCGTGGCACCTTTCCATCGTAGCGGATGACGTTCGCGCGCACCCTCGTAGAGCGCCTTGCGGCGCTCGAGGATGTCCTGATCAAGATTCGCATGGCGCTGGGCCGGCGTCACGAAACGGATCGCACTGTGGCGGTGTTCGTGGTTGTACCAGCGCACTAGTTCTGCAACCCAGGTGCGGGCGGCGAACAGGGTATCGAATGCCTCTAACGGATAAGCGGGCCGGTACTTCAGCGTTTTGAACAACGATTCCGAATAGGGGTTGTCGTTGCTCACGCCGGGGCGACTCAACGACGGCATCACGCCCAAGGCCTGCAAGGTGGCAAGCATCGTGGCGCCCTTCATTGGGCCGCCGTTGTCGGAGTGCAAAATTACCTGGTTGGGCTGTATCGCCTCACGCGCGCATAGATCCTTGAGCACCTCGCTGGCCTGGGCGCTACTCTCTTCGGCGTAGACCTGCCAGCCGACGATCTTGCGGCTGAACACGTCCATAAACAGATACAGATAAAAGTACTGCCCGCGGATCGTCGCCGGCAAGTACGTGATGTCCCAACTGTAAAGCTGATTCGGCGCGTCCGCGCGAACCGCTCGTGGTTTGCCGCATGATTTGACCGGCCGTTCACTGCGCCGATGGGCAAGCTGCTTCTCGGCTTTCAGCACCCGATAGAACGTCGACTCCGAGGCGATATAGCGTTGCTGGTCAGCCAGCCGAGGCACGATCTGGCTCGGCGGCAAATGACCAAACTCGGCCGAGTTCGCAACTGCCAGCAGCTCGGTGCGTTCCTCGGCGCTCAGCTTGTGAGATGGCTCATGGTGTCGTAACGAGCGCCCGTCCACCGCGTCAGGTTCGCCACCTTGCCAACGCTGAACCGTCCGTGCGCTCAGCCCCAGCATCTCACACGCGGGCGCCTGGCGAGCCCCCGCCAGGGTCGCCTCGCTGATCAGGCCGATCAATGTCTTGCGCTCTTCAAGGGCTGTCATTCGGCCTCGCCCTCGAACAGCGCACGATACTTTTTTTGCAGCACCAACAGCGCCGCCGCCTCCGCCAGCGCTTTCTCCTTGCGGTTCAATTCGCGCTGTAATTGGACATTGGCTTGCTTCAGATCCCGTACTTCCTGGCCGTTCTCACGCCGACCGCCGGTCCCGCCGACGGCGCAAAAATCCATGCGCCACAGCGTTAGATGATGAGCAAACAGCCCCCGCTCACGACACCACGCGTTCAGTGCTTCGTCGACCAGGCCGTGGCTCTCATGCAAAGCCAGCAGCCGTTCTTCCGGCGACCAGTCTGCTGGACGTTTTGCTTGTCCGGAGCCTGAGCTCCGACCCGCAGCGGCGCTACCTCTCATCCACTTCCTTAATGTCAGTAAATTCATGTTCAATTCGTCGGCCACCGATCCAACCGTGCGGCTCCCGCGCTGCAAAACTTTCGACAGCGCTTGCTCTTTGAACTCGACAGAATACGTTTGTTTCACCTTCAACCTGCACCTCTGACTCTTCAATTTAAGAAAATTCAGAGGCGACAACTATTGTGACACCGGGGGAAGCAAGCGGGGAGACCTGCCGGCGAGGTGAACGCTGGCAGGAGTCAGAGTCCCGATAGTACTGCACACGGAAGAGTCGAGCCGTGGAGACCTGCGTCAGAGCAAAAGGCGCACTAGGGAAGCGGGGCAGGAAAGTTGATAGTAAAAGACCGGAAGGAAGCAGAGATGAAGATCGAAGCATCGCCAGTGTCGGAAACGACTAGACGAGATGCAGACGCGCTGGGAAGCTGCGTGCAGCGGAAATTCGCGTCAGCTTCAATCTGGACGGACGCTATGTTGGCTGCTCTACGAAACGGAGTTAAAGGAGGTAAATGGCACAGTCTGATTGACAAGGTGTTTCGCCTGGACACGCTCGCGCTGGGGTGGGCTCAGGTCGAGAAGAACGCCGGGGCGGCGGGAGTGGACCGCATGAGCGTGAAGCGATTCGCGCAAGCGCGGGACCGCTACCTTGCTGAACTGGCGCAAGCATTGCAGGATGGTAGCTATCGCCCGCAGCCGGTGCGGCGCGTCTACATACCGAAAGGTAAAGGACGTCGTCCGCTCGGCATACCCGCTGTAAAGGATCGCGTCGTTCAGGCGGCCCTGAAGCTGGTAATCGAGCCGATCTTTGAGCATGAGTTCGAGTCGAGAAGCTACGGCTTTCGCCCGGGCTTGGGCTGCAAGGATGCGCTGCGCGAAGTGGACCGGCATGTGAAAGCGGGCTACTGCTGGGTGGTCGATGCCGACCTGCAAAGCTATTTTGACTCGATTCCACACTCACCTCTTCTTGCGAGAGTGGCGGGGCGAATCTCGGACGGCCGGGTTCTGGAACTCATCCAGTACTTTCTCAAGCAAGACATCATGGAAGACATGACGCGCTGGACGCCGACTTCCGGCAGTCCTCAAGGGGCGGTTGTCAGCCCCTTGTTGGCAAATCTGTACCTGCACGAGCTTGACGTGGAAATGCGACAGGCAGGGCTGGTCATGGTGCGCTACGCGGATGACGCCGTGGTGTTATGCCGTACACGTGAGGAAGCGGAAGCGGAAGTTTTCCAGCTAGTTGTCGCCTCGACGTTTTGAATTCAGGCTGCTTTTAATTCCTCGTTACGGGGTCGTCGAATGTCGACGGTCGGCTCAGCACGACCGGGATTCAGATGCACGACATGAACGCGCTGCCAGTCCCGCGTGGCACCTTTCCATCGTAGCGGATGACGTTCGCGCGCACCCTCGTAGAGCGCCTTGCGGCGCTCGAGGATGTCCTGATCAAGATTCGCATGGCGCTGGGCCGGCGTCACGAAACGGATCGCACTGTGGCGGTGTTCGTGGTTGTACCAGCGCACTAGTTCTGCAACCCAGGTGCGGGCGGCGAACAGGGTATCGAATGCCTCTAACGGATAAGCGGGCCGGTACTTCAGCGTTTTGAACAACGATTCCGAATAGGGGTTGTCGTTGCTCACGCCGGGGCGACTCAACGACGGCATCACGCCCAAGGCCTGCAAGGTGGCAAGCATCGTGGCGCCCTTCATTGGGCCGCCGTTGTCGGAGTGCAAAATTACCTGGTTGGGCTGTATCGCCTCACGCGCGCATAGATCCTTGAGCACCTCGCTGGCCTGGGCGCTACTCTCTTCGGCGTAGACCTGCCAGCCGACGATCTTGCGGCTGAACACGTCCATAAACAGATACAGATAAAAGTACTGCCCGCGGATCGTCGCCGGCAAGTACGTGATGTCCCAACTGTAAAGCTGATTCGGCGCGTCCGCGCGAACCGCTCGTGGTTTGCCGCATGATTTGACCGGCCGTTCACTGCGCCGATGGGCAAGCTGCTTCTCGGCTTTCAGCACCCGATAGAACGTCGACTCCGAGGCGATATAGCGTTGCTGGTCAGCCAGCCGAGGCACGATCTGGCTCGGCGGCAAATGACCAAACTCGGCCGAGTTCGCAACTGCCAGCAGCTCGGTGCGTTCCTCGGCGCTCAGCTTGTGAGATGGCTCATGGTGTCGTAACGAGCGCCCGTCCACCGCGTCAGGTTCGCCACCTTGCCAACGCTGAACCGTCCGTGCGCTCAGCCCCAGCATCTCACACGCGGGCGCCTGGCGAGCCCCCGCCAGGGTCGCCTCGCTGATCAGGCCGATCAATGTCTTGCGCTCTTCAAGGGCTGTCATTCGGCCTCGCCCTCGAACAGCGCACGATACTTTTTTTGCAGCACCAACAGCGCCGCCGCCTCCGCCAGCGCTTTCTCCTTGCGGTTCAATTCGCGCTGTAATTGGACATTGGCTTGCTTCAGATCCCGTACTTCCTGGCCGTTCTCACGCCGACCGCCGGTCCCGCCGACGGCGCAAAAATCCATGCGCCACTGCGTGAGATGATGAGCAAACAGCCCCCGCTCACGACACCACGCGTTCAGTGCTTCGTCGACCAGGCCGTGGCTCTCATGCAAAGCCAGCAGCCGTTCTTCCGGCGACCAGTCTGCTGGACGTTTTGCTTGTCCGGAGCCTGAGCTCCGACCCGCAGCGGCGCTACCTCTCATCCACTTCCTTAATGTCAGTAAATTCATGTTCAATTCGTCGGCCACCGATCCAACCGTGCGGCTCCCGCGCTGCAAAACTTTCGACAGCGCTTGCTCTTTGAACTCGACAGAATACGTTTGTTTCACCTTCAACCTGCACCTCTGACTCTTCAATTTAAGAAAATTCAGAGGCGACAACTATTGTGACACCGGGGGGAAGCTGCGCTCACTCGCATGCGGGCTTGGGTGGATGCGAACGGCTTGACACTGCATCCCGACAAAACCCACGTTGGGAATTGTCGGCTGGAGGGTCATGGGTTCGAGTTTCTGGGCTACCGGTTCGAGGAGGGCCAACGTTGGGTGCGCAAGAAGAGTCTCATGGGGCTGCGGGATACAATCCGGGCCCTGACCAGGCGTAACCGGGGTGACTCGATCAAGGACACCATTGCCTCGATCAATCCACTCCTGCGTGGCTGGTTTGGCTATTTCCAGCATGCCCATCGATACACCTTCTCGTCCGTCGATGGCTTTGTTCGTCGCCGTCTGCGAGCGATCCTGCGCCGACAGCTTCATCGTCCGGGTCAGGGTCGATGCCTTCGTGATCACACGCGATGGCCAAATGCTTCCTTCGCTAATCTTGGGCTGTTCACGATGTCCGAGGCCCTTCGATTGGCGCGCCAATCCCGATGTGGAAACAACTGACTGGAGAGCCCGTCGCGGGAAAACTGCACACCGGGTTCGGAGGGAGGGGACGGCGATCGCCGTTTCCTACCCCTATCCCCTCGGCCATTGCCGACGTTCGCCGGTCAGCGCTTGGATGGCCGTTCGACGATCGAGACCGGCCTTTCAAATGCAGCCGCGTCGCACAAAATACCGACGCGTTGGGGACTTATAATCCTACAACACCGGCGGCCCAAGCCTTAGTCGAAGTTTACATGGCAGGCGCGGACCATATCTACAGTTGGACCTCGCGTGCCCGCCCATATTCCCAGATGGCGATTCGGGTCGGACCGGTCACTGTCAGAAGGGAATGTACGCACCGCTCGAGGTCGAGCATGATTGAATTGCAGCGCGAAGCCAACGGTGACGAGGGGCGATGCCCCCACCAGCTGCCCACGAACACATCAAACATCGTTTAACTTAAGAAATGAATAAAGCAGAAGCTAAGGCATGGTTGCGAAGCCGCTACGGCTCAGTGCAGTTGTACACTCAGACTTCAGCCACAACAATCGCGACGTCTGGATTGCTCGACGTTCTCTCGCACGTCCCTTCGATAGTGTGTGGCTCGGAGGCCGACAAGCTGGCGCGTGAAGCTTTCCTCTTTGACTTCTGTGCGCGTCACGACAGGTGGCGGATACCGACACCGTTCACTGTGACACTGGAGCATCAGGCCAGCTTCCGCAAGTGTGCCGCGATGCTGAGTGGATACGAGTCCATATCTCCCATGAACTCGTCGGTTTTCGTCCTACATGCGCTTCGCGACGAACTTTACGAGAAGTTCGCTGATGTACCTTTGCCGCTGGCCGACGAGGGGCTAGCGCTGCTCGATGATATTTCATCGCGCATAGGAGCCATCGTCCGGCCTTGGACCTCTACGAAGGCCACGGAATTCGATTCCGAGCTTGCGGTTGTCACGAGCATAGTTGACGGATTAAGGGACGGGACGCTTCGCACGATTCTTCGCACATCGCTACCTTATGCGATTTCCGCACAGACCATCGAACTAAGGACCGTTCATCGCGGAATTCAGCTTACTGGCTCGCTCACTCCAAAAATTTCAAAGTCTTCGGTCGCTTTCGATTCGGGCGGCACGGGAGCGGTCGCCGCAGAGATGAACACATCGCGGTGGCCAAGCGGTGTGACCTCGGTCGAGCTTCACTTTGCTGCCCTTATCGACCCAAGTGTTGAGGCGCCCGCGTTGCGGATTCCATCTGCTGGCTCCATCCAAGGAGAATCGTGGCCAAACGGCTTCAATGTGGCGTTCGACGTGATCTACGAGGTCTGTTGGCATGTCCGCTATCAGCAGAGTGAGACCTTTGGATGGATTCCGTCACCGAGCGATATCGGCCAGCTCGAAAGCCGGATGACCTGCAGTTCAAACAAAGACTTCGGGCTCATTTGGCGCAACAATCCGGCAAGTTTGATGAAGGCGTTCATGCCGCCGTCCGAGCCGTTGATCGTCGAGGATGAAATGCGAGCGATGCCGTGGCATCGGAAGTGCCGTGAGCTTGCGCAACAACACGCGCGCGTCGGCGATACCCGAGAAGCTCTCTTTTGGCTGAACGTCGGGACCGAGTCGTTAATCAACGATAGGATGAGGGCCGAGGTCGCAAAATCTGGCTCACCGATCGACCTTAATAGCTTAGACAGCAGCGACGCATACTGGGATGAAGCCCGACAACTGGTTGAGGCAACCAGCCAGGAGGTCGCTGATCAGATTGATTGGCCTACCGATACTCGAAAGCCAAGTCGCTTCAAGCAGCTTAAGTACGTCTGCCGCAAGATTAAAGGAGCACCACCGCTATCGAATGTCCAGTCGAACTATTCGAAGGTTTCGAAGGATCGCAACGCGCTGTTCCATGGCGAGAACGAAGCACCTATCTCTGTAGAAACGGTTCGCGAGGCCACGGCTGGCTATGAGTGGCTCGATCAGCATTTTTTTCCTGACGCTGAAAAACATTGACCGATCGAATAAAATCAAACCACGCTCCTCTTCCAAACTCGACGGGCTCTCGATAAACAGCTTGACTTCACGATTGATCGGCCTGAGCTGACATTGGAGTGTTGACCACTGTGAGGCTGTTGATAGGCGGTTTGCAGCCGTTCGTGCCGTCGTAGCGTCCAATGTCACGGGTGATGCCGGTGGATGAGTACTCGCGGTAGAGTCGAGAAGTGGCGCGGTAGCGTTAGGTTTGGTTTGTCTGTTTCCGCCCCTTTCGTCTGGCGGTGCCCTAGGAACCTCGCCCTAACCCCGTTTCCACATCCCGCTCATCGAACCGGACATGCAGATCGCCCGCATCCGGCTCTCGGACAAGACATCACGCCTTCGTACACGGCAAGTCACTACCAAGGACCCTGTAGACGAACGAGACCGAAGTGCCCGTAGAGGTGCGAGGATGGATAGCTCCCGCCCCTGCGACGCCTGACCTTGTACTTGTTACGTAACCACCGACGCAACCGCGAAGAGGTATAGCTGTCGAGCGCCCGATATGCGCGACTGACCGTCCCTACCTTGAAGTAGTTCGCCCAGCCGCGCAGCGTGCGGTTCAACTTGCTCACCAGCTCCGTGGTATCGAGCCATGTCATCGAATGAGCTGTCAGCGCATGGACCTTCTCGACCATGCGCCGGATACTCTTCTTTGACGGGCGCATGCCCATACGGGCCTGGCCAGTCTTCGCCGAGTACATCCGCCCAAACGTGTAACCCAGGAAGTCGAATTCGCCTTCCGGAATCGAGCAGATTTGTGTCTTCTCGTCGTTGACCGTCAGCTTCAGCTTGCTCATGATCTCGCGTAGTCGCGACAATGCTTCTTCAGCCTTGCCTCGCTTGCACAGGATCACCAGATCGTCCGCGTAGGTCACGATTCGACTGCCAAGACTTCGCTCAAGCCCGAGCTTCTTCCATGCCAACACAAACCGGCGCATATAAATATTCGCCAGCAGTGGTGAGACGGGTGAGCCTTGCGGAATGCCGCGCCTGCTGTCCTTGGCCTCGGTCGTACGTGTCTTCCGGCCTCGGTGATCGGTTTCTTCAACGGAGCACTCCAACCACATCTTGATCAGATGCAGCACGCGCCGGTCAACGATGCGTCGCGCGAGCGACAACATCAAATCGGCGTGGGGAATACTTCCGAAGTAGTCCGCGAGGTCGGCGTCGACGACATCCGTGTGCCCCCGGTGCAGTCGTTCCTCCACTTCGATCACCGCTTGCTGGGCATTTCGCCCGGGGCGGTAAGCGTACTGCTCGGGTGGAAGGTCGGCTTCGAAGATCGGTTCGAGCACCAGCATCGCTGCTGTCATGCACACCCGATCTCGCAAGGTCGAGATGCCCAGTGGCCTCAGCTTGCCATTGGCCTTCGGGATAAACACTCTTCTGATAGGGTCCGGCCGGTAAGTCTCCTGTAGTGGTCAAGTTATTTCGGACAGGTAGATAGGTTCTTTTACTGTCGGATTTGCCTCGTAGGCAGCGGGCGACAGATAGCCCAAAGTTGAATGCAGGCGCACGGCATTGTAGAAGCCAACGATGTACTGGTTGATGTCGCGCCGTGCCTCATCGTGGTTGGCGTACTGACGCTGCCATACGCGCTCCATTTTCAGGTTCAGGAAGAACCGCTCCATCACCGAGTTGTCCCAGCAATTTCCCTTGCGGCTCATGCTGCAAACCACGTGATGCTGCCTGAGCAAGGCCTGGTATTCATCGCTCGCGTATTGGCTGCCCCTGTCCGAATGTAGCAGCAGTCCGGGCGCTGGCCGGCGCTGCTGTAGTGCCATGGTCAGTGCCGACATGACCAGTGCGGCGGGCATCGTGGGCGCCATGGACCAGCCGACCACCTTGCGTGAGTACAGGTCCAGCACAACCGCCAGATACAGCCAGCCCTGCGCTGTGCGGATGTAGGTGATGTCTGAAACCCACGCGCGATTGGGCTCGGCAACATCAAACTGCCGGTCGAGCACATTCTCCGCCACAGGTAGCGTATGCCTGCTGTCGGTCGTCGAGACGAACTTGCGCTTCCAACTCGTACGCAGACCTGCTTCACGCATCAGCGTACGCACCCGGTAACGACCCATACGTAGCCCCTGTTCCCGCAGCGCATACATCACACGCCGGCTGCCATAGCTCGCGCCGCTGGCGGCGAATGCTGCCTTGACGTGGGTCTGTTGCTGCAGGCTCTTTACGCTCGGCTTCGCACGCCGGTGCTCATAATAGCCAGAGCGGCTCACCTGCAAAAGCCGGCAGGCATGACTGACCGATACGGCCTCCTGTTGCAAGTGAGTCACCACGCGGTAACTCACTTCAGTTCCCGGGCAAAGAAGGCCGATGCTTTTTTTAACAGCGAGTTGTCCTCTCTCAATTGCCGGTTCTCAGCTTCAAGCTGCCGGATGCGCTGCTGTTCCGCCGTCAGCGGCTTGCCCACGCCAGGGCCGCCAGCGCGCTCCGCATCATACTGCGCCACCCAGCGCCGTACGGCTGTCTCTACAAGGTCCATCGACCGGCAGACTTCGCCGACCGATAAGCCCTGGTCTCGAACCATCCGTACCACTTCCAGCTTGAAGCTGGTGTCAAATTGTCGGCGCCTTCTTGTCATCTATCGTTTTTCCTCGTCGATTCCGGATTGTCCTCCTATCGACCTGTCCGAGGAAATTAGACCATCACATCCTGCCTGAGCGCAAGCGCCAGTTCGCCGAGCCACTTTGACACTCCATACGCTTCGACCTCCGCGAAGTCTTGCCGATCGACACCCGGCGCGCCCTTGTTCGAGCGACACTGGGCGTACGCATGCGCCAGCACATCCTCGCCATAGATCTTGTCGTACAGCGCGTAGAAGCGATACCCGGCTTCTGCCTTCGCTTTCGCGTGTAACGCCATCTGCAGCTTCTGAACACGAATCGGAGTTGATAGGTTGCCCAATCTCCACGTCCTCACTACGTATTGCGTCTGTCTTGAACTGAGGCCCCTTCCCTCCACCAGCATTACACCGGCTTCAACGGTAATACGGGCCTCTCCGTCATCCCAAGGCGCCCGGCCTGTCCCTCACGGGCGTCCGGTTGATCATCCCTGACCACGCCAAGGGACTTCCCGTGTTGCGTACGCTTTCCTTGTGTACGTGCTGTCGCCACTACCCCGGCGCAGCGGCTGAGCGTCCTGCCTGCTCATTCACCCAGCCGTATCAGCCTTCCCCGATAGGGTAGTCAGGTCGGCCTGCGCATCGTCCTTTTCGAGGCTTGCTCGGCGTTTACTCACGTTACGGCCCGCACACTCGCGCTGTCACCGATTCGTGACACGCTTCACCGAAGGCTTCAACCGCTTCGTTACCTCCACGATTGCTCCGGTTGCTTCCGGCTGGAGCCGTTGCCGGGTGGGACTTGCACCCACTGGAAAGCGCCACCTTTTCACGGCGCACACCCACAAGGGACAGTCATCGCGCCACAAAGCCGCCGTTCGCGATGGCTGTATGCACCTTCGATCTTTGTCAGGTGAGAAGTAAGCGACATTTGGCGGCCGTCTTGACGATCAGAATTTGATCTCGCAGAGGCGTTCGTTGACGCCTTGGAGGTCAAAGGCAGCAGGATCGAAACCACCGCCACACCAGTCGAGCAACAGGTGGTGTTCATCATGAGCGGGATCGATGATCGCGTCGAGGAACTCGATGTAGCCGGGTACGCCGCCAACATCTTCCGGCGGACAGGCATTTTGGCCGTCCAGGCAGATGGGCGAGCGCAGCTCAGGATCAGGCGGCAGGACCTTCTCGACCTTCACACGATGCTGCCAGTTGTCACCGTAATCGTAGATGTAGATGAATGACTTCAGCGCACCGAGCGCACGGCCCAGGCTCACCCGCGCTTCGTTGAGCATCGGCGGGTCACTCGGGAAGTCCGGATCGGGCACCCCGTAGTTGATGTCGCCGAACACGAATTCGTGCAGGTGGCCGCCATCCCAGCCCATCGCCCACAGCAGCACGACGTGCAGCTTCGGCAGCTTGATCGAGGCGGGGACCAGCACCCGTCTCCAGATCGCCGGCTTCAGATACTTCAGTTCGATGTGCAGCTGGTAGACCGGTATCTGTGAATTGACCGCGCGTACCGCGGGCTTGCGAGTCGATGCCATCGTCACGCAGCCTGCTGGACCGGCTGCTCCACCGGCGTCAAACGCCACGGCAGCAACTCGTCGATCCGGTTGATGGGATGCTCGGCGATGCGCTCGAATACCGTGCGCAGGTATGCATACGGTTCGATGCCATTCAGGCGTGCTATGCCGATCAGGCTGTAGATGACCGCCGCACTCTGTCCACCGCCGTCAGAACCGGCAAACAGGTAATTGCGCCGGCCGATCACGAGCGGCCGGATAGCCCGCTCCGCCGTATTGTTGTCGATCTCGATGCGCCCGTCTTCACAGTAGCGCACCAGCGCGTGCCAGTTCCCCAGCGCATACCGGATTGCCTTGCCAAGGCCCGACTTCGCCGGGACCCGCGCGAGCGTATGTTCCAGCCAGTCCTTCAGTGTGCCCGCGAGCGGCAATGCCCGCGCCATGCGCACAGACTGCCGGACCTCCGGCTTGCGGCCGCGCACCTCGCGCTCGATGGCATACAGGGCCGCGATGCGGCTGAGTGCCTCCTGCGCTACCGGCGAACGCTCCAGTTCGTACAGGTCGTAGAACTTGCGCCGCACATGCGCCCAGCACGCTGCCTCGATGATCGTGCCATCGCGGTACAGCGCATCGTAGCCACTATAGGCATCCGCTTGCAGGATGCCCGACCAGCCCTGCAGATGCGTACGGGGTCGCTCTCCCTTACGGTCGGGCGAGTACTGGTACCAGACCGCCGGGGGTGCCCGGCTGCCCGCCGGCCGGTCATCGCGTACGTACGTCCACAACCGCGCCGTACGCGTCTTGCCGCGTCCGGGTTCCAGCACCGGGACGGGAGTGTCATCCGTATGGATTTTTTGCGCCTCACGCACATACCGGCCAACGGCATCCGCCAGCGGCTGCAGCAGTGCGGCGGACTCGCGAACCCATGAGGCCAGGGTGGCACGGTCGAGTTCAATGCCGGCACGGCGATAGATTCCTGCCTGCCGGTACAACGGCGTATGGTCGGCGTACTTGGCAACCACCACCTGCGCCAGCAGGCCGGCTGCGGCCATGCCGCGTGCGATCGGGCGCGACGGCGCCGCTTCCTGGACAACCTTCGCACAACGGGCACAGCTCAGCCGGGGGCGCACGTGGCGGATCACCCGGAAGTACCCCGGCACGTAGTCCAGCATCTCGGAGGCGTCTTCACCCAGCTTGCGCAGCCGGCCACCGCATTCGGGGCAGTCGCAGCCCTGTGGCTTGTGCTCCACCACCTCGCGTGGCAGGTGCGCAGGGAATTCGCGCGAGCGGCGGCGTAGTGGGACCACCGGCGCTGTCGTGTCTACGGGTTCATCAGGCGCCGGTGCTGGCACGGCATCCTGCTGCGGCAGTGACCCGTCACTGAGTGCGAGCTGCAGTTGTCCCGTCAGTTCTGCCATGCGCTCCGACGAGCGTCCGTACTGCCAGCGCTTCAGACGCGAGATCTCGGCAAGCAGGCGCGCGATGGTTTCTTCGCGCGAGACAAGCATGCGCTTGAGTGTGTCGATGTCGTCGGGGAGTCGGCTGACTGGCATGCCTGAGAGTTTACCAGGCACGCGCAGAAGTGGGGGCAAATTTACGCGGCGCATGTGGGCTTCCACGTCCGTTCGGGGCGTCGCCAGTCGATGCCTTCGAGCAGCATCGACAGTTGTGCCGCCGACAGATGGATGCATCCCGCGTCGGCCTGCGGCCAGATGAAACGGCCTCGCTCCAGGCGCTTGTAACATAGCTCGGAATGCAGGCCTTGTTGCTACCTCGGCGCAGCTTGTCCGCATAACTCATCCCTTCCATCCATTAAGTGGCCGGCAGCTCGTCTGCGTTGGCGAGCGCTATAACCGCTCCGGCAAGCGTCTCTTGCTGCGCATCGACGACAAGAGCGTCTGCTCCGTTCCCCCGAAGTGGACCGATACGAGCGAGCCTGATCCTGAAGTCACCATGGGGCAAGAACGTGCGCTGTTCACGGTAGCGGACTTGATGGAGCTTGCTTGCCTCGTGACACGCCTCTCCTCGCACAGGCGAGCTGATAGCGCCAATCAGCTGTAAGCCTAATTTTGCCGCATATGTAAAATAATTAAGGCCGCACATGCTCTGCGTAACGTAGACGAAGTCTCGCTTTTGCACTTTTAAACACCGTTTAAGTTAACAGCGATTTTCCTTGACAATGCTTCAGTCGCGGCATAATTTAATTACACAAAGTCTTTTGATCATCTGGATCTGAATGTGCCCCCACCCAGTGAACGCAAGCGCTCGAAGATCGACGTTCTCGCAGAGGACGGCGCGTTGAATCCGATGCCGGAGAACGTCCTGGACCCCAAGTTTCAGGAAGGGAGTTTTTTTGACCCGCACGACGCCGTGCAGGTGAAGTACGAGATGTTGCGCCGCGTCTCCGTCGAGAAGGCATCGGTGACGTCGGTTTCCGACGAATACGGCGTCTCGCGACCGACCTTCTATCAGGCCCGGACGGACTTCGAGGAAGGTGGGATCGCAGGACTGGTGCCGAGGAAGCGAGGGCCACATGGTCCACACAAGATCCAGGGTGACGTGTTGGCGTTTCTCAAGACACGGCTTGTCCCCGGAGAGCCGATTCGGGCACGCGAACTGGCAAGACTGGTTCGCAATGAATTTGGTCTCAATGTGCATCCAAGAACGATCGAACGTGCCTTCGGTGTAAAAAAAACGGCGGGATAACCAGAGCCGATGCCAGACCGCCGACGCTTTCGCCCGCCGTCGTCGCGCAGTACGAGGTGATGCGTTCGGCCATGCTGGGGGAGGCTCTGCCAGCAGACGCCCGGCGTGGGCTCAACGTTTTTCTAAATCGAGGCATGTGGACATGGGCATGCATGCTGGTCACCGCTGGCACCCAGTCGGAACAGACTCCGCCCCGATCCCCATCACAAGCACAGCCCTTCGAGCGCTGCACCGTCATTCACGCACTCGCAGGCATTGTCATGACGATCAATGAGCGGAGAACAGCATGAACGCATCGCTTAAAGTTCAACCTCAGCACCTCGAACGGGGCGCTTACCTTTACGTCCGGCAGTCGTCGATGAAACAGGTCGTCGAGAACGTCGAGAGCACGAAGCGGCAATATGCCCTTCGTGGGCGTGCGACCGCGCTTGGCTGGCGCGACGACCAGATCATTACCATCGATAGCGACCAGGGCGAGTCTGGCGCATCGGCGTCCTGGCGGGAAGGATTTCAACGACTGGTCACGGATGTCGGCATGGGACGCGCGGGCATCGTCATGGGCCTGGAGGTGTCCCGCCTGGCAAGAAACAATGCCGACTGGCATTGTCTGCTGGAGATCTGCGCCTTCGCTGATACGCTCATTCTCGATGAGGATGGTGTCTACGAGGACACATCTTGGTACCCCTGTTCGGCTGCCAACAGGGCGGCTGGAACAGGTAACTGTCACTGATCCCGCCCATCCGCTGTATGGCCGCACCTTTGCTGTCGTGGCATCGGCGGCCACGGTCGGCGCATATGGTCAAGTCACCGTCGCTTATCGGGACGACGTCCTGTTAAAAATTCCGGTGGTGGCGACTTCTCTCCGTCCGACGTCTGAGCGTCTACCATCGAGCAAACTATCGGCCGATAGCGTCCGGGAACTGGTTCGTGTGGCCAGAGAGCTGGAGTCACCAGAAAATCATGGATCAGTCTTCTATTTAAATAAGGAGTGCTTGATAATAGATGGGAATTGCGATTTACAGAATACGGTTGCTGCCTCGAGGGACAAGCCATGACATCGGAACTTGTAACGGCCCGACATCTGTGCCGTAAGGCAATAATCTATATCAGGCAATCCACTCCGAACCAGGTAGTAACCAATCAGGAAAGCCTGCGATTGCAGTATGCGCTGCGCCAGCGGGCAAGCGATCTGGGCTGGGATGATGCGAATATCGAGGTGGTCGACATGGATCTTGGCCTAAGTGGCTCGACGCTTTCGCATCGTGAGGGCTTCAAGGATGTGATTGCCCGCGTGACCCTGGGCGAGGTCGGCATCATCCTCTCGTACGAAGTAACCCGGCTTGCACGTAATTGCACGGACTGGTATCCCTTGCTGGATCTGTGTGGGTTTCGCCAATGTCTTATCGGCGATCGCGATGGCGTATATGATCCGGGTTCTGCGAACGGACGCCTTTTGCTGGGTTTGAAGGGCACGATTTCCGAGGTCGAGTTGCACACCCTGCGTGGCCGCCTGACGGCCGGACTGCTGAACAAGGCAAAGCGCGGTGAACTGGCGTTGCTGCTACCCGCAGGACTCGAGCGCGACACCAACGGCATGGTGCATAAAGATCCGAACCAGGAGGTGCAGGATCGGGTATCGCTGATCTTTACGACGTTTCTGGGTCTTGGGTCGGTGGGCAAAGTAATGCGCCGCTTCCGCGATCACGCGCTGACCTTGCCGCGGCGCGACCGGTTTGGCGACATCATCTGGCGTTCACCAACGGCCAATATGCTCACGGCGATTCTGAAGAATCCTGCCTACGCGGGTGCGTTCGTCTATGGTCGAACCCGGTCGTGCCATTCGACTTATGCCAACGGCAAGCTCATCACAGAACGCTGTCCTATGTCAGAATGGAAAATCGTCGTGAAAGACCGTTATCCTGTCTACCTCGACTGGGAACGTTTCGAACAGGTCCAGGCCATGTTGCGCGATAACCATGCGGAATATCAGCGAAACCAGACGCGCGGGATACCCCGCGACGGTGCAGCCGTGCTCCAGGGCATCGTCTGGTGCGGGCAATGCGGTCACAAGATGGCGGTGCAGTACAAGAATGCGAACAGGTACGTCTGTAACTATCTGCTGCGTAGTCAGGGTGGCCAACTATGCCAGCACCTCCCTGCTGACCTTATTGATGCGCGGGTCGTGGAGGCCTTCCTCGCGGCAGTTGGACCCGCGGAGCTCGAAACGTGGGCGGGTGCAAACCATGCAAGACAGCAGACCCGTGATGCCGCCAACCGGGCAGAGGTGCAGCAGGTCGAACGGCTACGCTATCAGGCGCTCCTGGCCGAGCGCCAATACAATCGCGTCGATCCGGATAACCGTCTGATTGCTGCCGAGCTTGAACGGCGGTGGGAAACGGCGCTGCGCGAACTGCGACAGGCGGAGGATGCGCTTGCCCGTCATCAGGTTGAGGCATGCAAACCGGAGGCGCTCAGTGCTGAAGAGCAAAATGACTTTCTTGCGCTCGGTACCCAGCTACCGGAAATCTGGCAGCGACCGCAAGTCAATCGCGAGAGCAAGAAGGCCCTGCTGCGTTCCCTGATTGATAAAGTGATCCTGCACCGGGTAACGCGTGATCGGATCGCAATCCGTGTTGTCTGGCGAGGTGGTGAGATCTCCCAACTGGAGGTCGAGCCGCGTGTGCATGCCGCGCGGGCACTCACCAGGGGCGCCGAGATGGAAGCCCGCGTGCTTGAACTTGCCCGGCAGGGCATCGACGATGCCACAATAGCCGGAATACTGTCCCAGGAGGGGTATCACTCGGCCCGATGCAGCCATGTCCCGGCACGGACCGTACAGCTCATCCGGCAGCGTCATCGTGTATTGCACGACGCCAGATCAATGCGTGCGCGGCACATCTCTGGATGGTTGACCGTTGCCGATGTCGCGCAATCCCTGCAGGTTTCGACCTCGTGGATCAAGCGACGCATCCGCGACGGCGTCATCTGTGTCCAGCGCGATTCGCATGACAAACGTTTCCTGTTTCCCAATACCCCGGAGAGCATATCCGCTCTCCATGAGCTCAAATCGGGCGTGCGAAACCATCTCGTTATCGCCCCGCGAGCAAACACATGAGGGCATCAACATGACCGATCGTATAACCCTGCGTCTTTCAACGACAGGCTTCTTCTCGGGCTCAAGGGTACGATGAGCGAGGCGGAGCTCCACGTCATCAAAGCCCGATTGCGCGGAGGGATCCTGAACAAGGCGCGCCGTGGCGAGTATCGCTGTCCACTCCCGACTGGCTTCGTGTACGACGAACTCGGCAACGTGGTGCTTGACCCAGACTTGCAGGTCAGGGAGACAATCGCGTACTTCTTCGAAACGTTCTCACGGGTAGGCTCGGCCAGTCAGACAGTCAAGGTCTTCAAGAATGAAGGTCTTCGGTTTCCATCCCGCATGCGCAACGAGAAGCTGATCACCTTTCAGCCTCTCACCGCGTCGACCGCGCTGCGGACGCTGAACCTGCGTATTTCGGCAAAGCCGAACAGGGTTTTCGGTTGAAGCCGAACAAGGTCTTTGCTGGATGACGAACACGCATTTCGGGTAAAGCCGAACGAGAACGCTGGTGTTCCGAAACGGCTGTTCGGTTTGCCGAACAGCCTGTTCGGATTCCCGAAACCAGCGTTCGGCAAAGCGAAGCGGATCGTCAGTTTCAGGTTGGCGGTGCTGCGTATGGATCAATCCGTCGGCATTAAGGTAGCTCCCTTTGGGAGATATTGACGATGCCGGCTCACCGGACAACCATGCGCAGAATCAAGGAAGTGCTTCGCCTGAAGCTGGCTTGCAATCTCACACACCGCCAGGTGCAGGGCGCGCTCGGCGTCGGCCTTGCGACGATCACCCAGTATCTTCAGCTTGCCGCAGCAGCCGGACTCGACTGGGCGGCGATTGAGCCACTGGAAGAGGATGAGCTTGAACGGCGTGTACTGTCGTCGGCATCGTCGCCTGATCCGTCGAAGCGGATCGAACCGGATTGCAGCGTCATTCACCGGGAACTGCGCCGCAAAGGCGTCACCCTGCAACGTATCCGTCAGCGCCTCCCGTCTTGAACGCACGTAAGCGCGGTGCGAAGGTGATGCCATCGTAACGACGGAGCAAGGCAATGGACGACACAACGGGCGAGGCCGAACCGACGGGCGCACGACGCCCCCGGCAAGGCGAAGCATTCTGGCGCGAGATGGTCATGGCATGGACCACAAGCGGACTGGGCCTTCGACGTTTCTGTCGTGAACAGGGGCTCGCCGTCAGTACCTTCGGCCTGTGGCGCAAGAAGCTCTCTGGCGAGGTACGAGCAGACGCGCACCCGCTCGCGGTCACCCCGGACGCGGCATTTATCGTTTCCCGTCCGGACACCGCGCCAGCCACTCCTGCGCCACCGTCGACGGCGGACGCTTTGTCGTCTTCGCGTGATCGGGTGACGTTGTCGCTCGCCGGTGTTCGCATCGAGCTGACCGGTGCTCATGCCGAGCGCATCGTGCGTTTCGTGCTCGGACAGCTCGGAGGTAACCGGTGCTGATCGCAGCCGATGTTCGTGCGTATATCTGCCGTGAGCCGGTCGACATGCGCAAATCCATCGACGGCCTGTCGTATCTGGTCGAACCACTGCTTGCCCAGAACCCTGTCTCGGGCAATCTGTTCGTGTTCGTCGGCCGGGACCGCTCGAAAGTCAAATGCCTATACTGGGATCGCACCGGCTTCGCGCTCTGGTGTCAGGAGCGGCGCGAATGTCACGCAAAACGGACGGTTTGAAACTCACTATGCTGAAGACGGTCAAGCGGCAGGATCAGGGTCGATCTGGTCTTTCATCCGATAGCTTTTGCCTTCGATGACGACAGTCTCGGCGTGATGAAGGATGCGATCGAGCAACGCGGAGGTGAGCGTGGTGTCGTGGTTGAAGATCTCAGCCCAGTGTTTAAAGGCACGATTGGAGTTGATGATGGTTGCGCTCTTTTCATATCGTTGACTGATGATCTGGAACAGCGCGTCGGCACCCTGTTTATCGATGGGTAAATATCCCAGTTCATCGACAATAAGCAGGCGCGGTTTGACGTAGCGGCGCAATTCGCGTTTGAGGCCGCCATGCGCATAGGCGGCGTTCACCGAGTTAATGATATCCACCGCGTTAGCGAAGAGCACCGGGTAGCCGCGCAGGCACGCGGTATGTCCGAGCGCAATACTCAGGTGACTCTTGCCGAGCCCGACGCCGCCGAGGAAGATCACGTTAGCCGACTCTTCGATGAAGTTCAGCCGGAACAGGTTCTGGATCTGCAGCCGGTTGATGTGGGTGGGCCAGCTCCATTCGAACTGGTCGAGCGTCTTGAGTATCGGGAAACGGGCCAGGGCGATGCGCCGGGCGATACTACGATCCTCGCGACGATGCGCTTCGCCCTCGATCAGGTGGGCCAGATAGTCGACATGCGACCAGTGCTGCGCGCCCGCGTCGCCAGCCAGTGCCTCGTAATGTTGCAGCACGTAGCTCAGGTGTAGTTCCGTGAGTTGTGCAGGCAACGTATCGATGGCGGGTTTGCGCTGGTGCATGGTGGTGTGTTCAGCTTTCGTCATGGGGCTCCTCCGGTCCGTAGTGCGAGAGATCCGGTTGCGCGAGTTCGATGTCCAGCAGATCCTGATGGCGGACCAGGTGCAGCGCGCCGACTTCGGGAATCTGCCGGGCTTTCATCTCCAGAATGTTGGCGATGTACTCGCAACTGAAGGCGTGAAACGCAAGCCCATCACGCATGGCACGCCCGACCGCCTCGACGCCGTAGATCTCGCTTAATGCGATGATCTTTCGCACGTGCTGTCGCGCATTGGTACGTCGTTGATCGAGTCCGTCGTAATAGGCCTGGGCATGCGGGCCCAGTTTCAGGAACTGCATCATCAGCCGCTGTTCCCGGGCATTGCGGCGTTGTGCGAGCAGTGCCTTGGGATGTTCGGGATCCTCAATATCCTGATGGCGATCGTAGCTTCGCACATGTCGGGCGATCAGCTGGTTGTCGTGGTAGATGCAGACCCGCTCGGGATATGCCTTGAGCGTCACACGCGCACTCGCATACCGGGCCGGCACGGAATAATGGTTGGTGTCCAGCGCCACGCGAAACTGCTTGCTGGCACGCACCGTCACAATGCGTGCGACATCGTAGGCTGATGGATTCAGCGGTTTCAGATGCGCCTGCTCGGCTGCAAACAGATCGACGGGGCGCTGGTGCGTCTCACCGTGTATACGCACATTGGCGATGGTCTCGAGCCAGAGCTGGGCCGCGGGGTTGATCGCGCTGAACCCGGCGAGCTCAAGCCCGTTGAGGAGATTTTTCTTGACGTAACCTACACCATTTTCGACCCGTCCTTTTTCGTTGCCTTTTCCTACATTGCAGGCCACGATGTCGAATCCCCAGTGACGCGCCGCATCCAGATAGCGCGGATTGAACACCGGCGCCTCGCCCACCAGGCGCTGCAGTACCGCTGACTTCAGATTGTCCACCATCACCCTGGCCGGGCAACCATGGAAGGCTGCGAACGCGTGCTCATGGCATGCGAGGAAGTGCTCCATCGTCTGCGACACGGTGAATTCGACATACATCAGGCGGCTATAGCACAGCACCATGACGAAGAACGACAGTCGCCGGCGCGTCGAGCCCACATCAATCGTGCCGTATTCGCCCCAATCAATCTGGGCACACTCCCCGGGAGTGAAGGCAAGTTTCAGGAACGCCTCGTGTCGCGGTGGGCGGATTGCGCTCACATAGTCGCGCACAATCGTGTAGCCGCCTTCGAAGCCCGCTTCGCGCAGGCGCTGGAAGACCTGCTGAACGCTATACGGATGCGCATCGAGCCAGCGAACCACCTGCGCCTTGAACGGATCGAGCCGGCTCGCGCGCCGTGGCGAGCGGCGCGGCTGATACGCGCCCGCCCTGATCCATTTCGCCACCGTTTGCGCATGCAGCCCGAGCGCGCGCGCCGTCTGCGTGATCGTCAGATGCTGCCGGTCATGGCAGTCGCGGATCCTGCAGTACGTCTCGTAATCAAGCATGGCGTTTGCCCAGCGCCGCGTGCAGCCGCTCCAGATGGGTCGCCACGTCGGCTTGAGCAGGCGCGGGCGGCGCCGACTCCGGCGGCGGTGTATCGAGCGCCAGCACCTGATACAGCGGCCTTTGCCAGGCGATCAGGCCGATACGCACCAGATCGCTGCGCGCCATCGACAGGCGCGCCGGGGCCATCGACAGCCGCTGCGCAAGCGACGTGTCCGCGTAGTAGCTCAGGCCCTGGGCATCAGCAACGGTGACCAGAAACAGGTACAGCGCGGCAGCACAGGCGTCACAGCGCTCGATATACCGCTCGCGCACCAGCCGGTGATCGATCCAGCTGAACTGCGCCGGAACCTGCCGGATCCGCTCAGGGCAGATGACCCGCTTGATCACCATGCTCGCGTCTCCCGCTCAGAATGTCCTGTCCCAGTTGTAGCAGGCGCCGGGTGCTCAGCGCGATGTCTTCTTGTAACGCACTGTCAGTCAGATGGGCGATCAACCCAATCAGCACGGCGGGTTGCGCCGACAGGACATCTTGTAACGCATCGCCCGTTAAGAATGGCGATTCCTCTTTTGTTTCAATGGCTTGCACGCAGGAGTCATCTTGTAACGCACCGCCCTCCCGCACACCTGAACGCCGCCAGTATCCTGGATGCTGTTCGCGCCAGCGCTGCACCCGCGCGACGTTTTGCGGGCCGCGGAAGTAGTCCTGATTCTCAGATTGGGAAAGCCACTGGCGCTGACTGGCCGCCTTGCTCGCCTGACGGCACGCGAGGGCGCTGCAATACCGCTGGTGTCTGACGTTGCGCGGGTCCGGGCGGAACAACGCTCCGCAACCGGAACACTGCCGTTGTCGTTGGCGTTTCATGATCGGCCCCCTTGCGCCGATCATGCGCCACCACCCGCGAGCAACCTTAACCGGTTGATCCCGACAAACGGGACCAATAAAGGAAGAAAACGCCTAGGATGAACGAAGAAAATGCGCAAGAAGAGTCACGTCCTTGATAAATAGACGAACCCGAAGAAAACCAGCGAAGAGGTGGATTTCAGACCGACAGATTTAAACGACTTTCAGAACGCCAATGACACTCTGGTACAAGCGCCTTGAAAGAGGCCGCTTTCCGTCACCACTGGCGCTCGCGCAACGCGGCTTTACGCTTGCTGAACTGAACGCCTGGCTCGAGGGCATTGAGATCCCGGCGCGCGAGCCGTATCACGCCGTCGCGGTGACGCGCGTACCTGAAGTCGCGGCTTCCTGTGCGCGCAATGGCAATTGCGCTGTCGGCACCGGTAGCGACGAAACCGCCATCGAATCATCCGGCGATATCGCCACCGGAATGAACACTGCCGGCTCGCTCACCGTCTTGTTGTCCAGCAGACCCGCACGGTACTGCCTGCGCCACTTGAACACCATGTTCGGATTCAGACCGTGCGACTGCGCGAGCTTTGCCACCGAGATGCCCGGCTCGCACGCTGCTATCGCAACTTCACGCCGGAATTCAGGCGCGCAATTCGGCCGCCCCTTGCGGCTCCCAGCACAGTCGATCTCTGTCATCAAAGTGGTCCCCACTACTCGAAGTGATGGGCATCACTTTGGACACTCTCAACGTCGATGTCGATACGGCCTTCAAATGACGCTTACGATCCGATAGCGGCCGGTCTTGACTTTCGGTAGGCTGACCGGGTTGGGTGCGGCCACAAAGGGGCATCGAATCTACAGTCGCCTCGACGCTCAAGCATCGCGTATGCACCCGCAAACCGCCATTCGGCTCACGAATCCGCCCGAAGCCTCGCAAAACGAACGCGGCCACCGCCGCACTCAAATTTTGAGTCGCGAGACCTTGGTTCCCGAGAGCGACACATCTCCCATCAGACCGGCATTGGTCAGCACGATCGCATTGACTGGTGCGGTTGCCGTTGTCGTATCGATCGCACCGTTCGCACCGACCTTCAAGAGCGCGACTGACCCTTCTCCGCCGACCGACCAGCCTTTGGAACGGCGAAAGCTGTTGAGCGCATCATGGGTCATGAACAGGAAGATAACGGCCTTCGATTGAGCCCCTGCCTGCAGGCCAAATGACCCGGATACCGTGCTGTAGTAACCAACGGATTTCCCGCCTACGCGCAATGCGCCTTCGCCGTACTCGCCACCGGCGACGAAGCCAACCTTGATCACCGATGGGAACACGAGCACACCGTTCGCCTTGTCGACCAATTCCCGGGAACCCCCGACGTTCGCGTACAGCTTCGACAGGGTCCCATGGACCTTTGCATCGATCGCCCGCCGCTTCGAATCGTTGGACTCGTTGGCAATGGCATCGCTTACCGCCCCCAGGGAGACCGTAAGAGTAAGACCCGCGCCAACTAGCATTGCGCCCGTCCGCACAAAACCTCTTCTGTTCATCGCTACCTCCGTCGTTGTTGCATGGGTTACCGGGTCGCGGCCTCGTCTTCAGATGACCGCGATGGGATCGGTCAGGCATCGGGACCGAACATTACGAAGCGCCGGTACGCCGCTCCAGTTCCGCTGTTGTGCGCTCCAGTTCCTGCACGATCATCGCCTCATCGGGCAACACCGTCTGGTATTCCGCCGCGAGAATCTTGTTCGGCAGGTTGTCCAGCGCGTAGTGTGCTTCGGCCGCACCTTTTTCGGCGCAAAGGATCAGACCGACAGGTGGATTCTCCCCAGGCTTCATCCAGTGCTCGCGCGCATAGTTCAGATAGAGATGCATCTGTCCGGCGTCCGCATAGCTGAAGCGACCGACCTTGAGATCGATGATGACCAGGCATCTCAACCGTCGATGGAAAAACACCAGATCGACCCTGAACCAGGTGTCGTCGATTCTCAGGCGACGCTGCCGGCCGACGAAAGCGAAGTCGTCGCCAAGCTCCAGCAGGAAATCCGCCAGATGCTGGATCAGCGCTTCCTCAAGGTCCGACTCCGAGTACTCGTCCTTGATGTCGAGAAACTCGAGTACGAACGGGTCGCGAATTGCCTCCTCTGTCGTAAGAAGATCACCCGGCTGGACATCGGCGGCTTTCCTGAGCAGGGCCGCCTTGTTGCGCGACAGCGCCAGCCGCTCGTAAAGCTGGCTACCGATCTGGCGGTCAAGCTGGCGCACCGACCAGCCTTCGCGCAACGCCTCTGTTTCATAGAAAGCACGGGCGGCGGCCGTCTTCACTGAAAGCAGGCGCACATAGGCGGACCAGGGCAACGTAAACCGGGTGGCCAGCGCCATGTAATCGGGCGCCGTTGTCGTGGCGTCGACGACGTCTTTCGCCGGCAGCGATTTTCCAGACGGCGTCTGGACATTTTCGGGAGTTGCAGATTTTCCAGACACTGTCTGGAAAATCTCCGCCGCCGGCCAGGCGGAATAAAAGGCGCGCATGCTGGCCAGATTGGCCCGGCCGAATCCGCGTCCGAAACGACGCGTCAGGTCGTCCGCGAGCCGGGCGATCAGCGCCTGTCCGTAGCCGGCGCGCGCCTGCCCGCCCTGCTCACTGGCAACGATCCGCCGCCCGATCTCCCAGTAGGCGGCGGTCATCACGGCATTGACGTTGCGTGCCGCCGTGCGTCGCGCCGACTCGACGACACTGACCACTTCCTTGTGCAGCCCGGCGTAGTCGCCGGGCGCGATCGCCACCTTCGTCATGACGCGTTGACGGCATCCTTGAACGCCTTGCCCGCCGTGAACTTGACGGTCTTCGCCGCGGGAATCTGGATTTCGGCGCCGGTCGCCGGATTGCGGCCGATCCGTGCGGCGCGCGCACCTGTCGAAAACGAGCCGAAGCCGATCAGCTGGACGGTATCGCCCTTCGTCACCGCGCCGGTGATCGCAGCGATCACGGCGTCGATCATCTCGCCGGTCGCGGCCTTGCTTTCATCGGTTACCGCCGCGACCGCATCCACCAGTTCCTGCTTGTTCACGGTTGATTCCTCGTTGTGGTTGGGATCTCGCCACCCTACCCGATCGGCCTGCCTTCGCGCAATCACGACCAGCGGGCGGTCCGGTTCCGCAGTAACCGGATCAACTTAAGGTGCATTGACTTCGCCAGGCGCCGTCAGGGGCCGGAAGCGCCCGGGCACGGCAGATCAATCGCGAATCTATTGCCCGTCACCGGGCGACGACCGGAAAACGGCAAGGAGAAAAAATCGCCACATCTGATAACTGGAGTGATCACGAGTGACAGTTTTCCTTGGCAGATTTGATGCGCTCCGTTACGCTTCGCTGGAACGCCTGCCCGGCAAGGCTTTGCGCTGCATTGCGATCGGGCAGCTTCGCGACGACCGACAACGAGGAAGTGACGTGCAATGAAGCGAAAGTAGAAGCATCCTTGGCGTACGTGGTCGACTTCGCCCACCCAGACGGTCACCATGTCCGCCCCGTTCGTGCCCTATTCACCGCGACGTGCGCAGAAGTCCCGCAACTTTTCGCTCGATCCGTCATCGCTACGTTGCGGCCCTGTCGGTGGAACCGCTCTGTTCGTTTTTCTCTCCCGCCGCTCACTGCGCCGCCCTTCGGCACGCTTCATGAGGCCCTCCAGCGATTGCACGTGTTCTGGCGTAATATGGCCAAAGCGCTTTTGATAACAATGCGCGATAAATTCCGCGAGGGGGCGCTCCCACGGTTCCTGCTGCCCGTTAGCAGTGACCCGAATTTCCGGGGATTCAATCCCAGTTCGCGCGCCATCTGGATATGAGCATGGCTCAATCTGAAACGCTGCCTCGCCTCAGACCACGGCTAAAGTTTCGATGGTATCGGCATTAGTGCTCCCCTCTGCGCCAGCTCGCGGCGGTCAATCGCTCCACAGCCGCGTAGTAACGCGCCTGCGGAGTCGCAGCATCGTCGTTCTGATCTGTCTTCAAAATATCAAACAGATGTTCTGCGACGACTGAGCCCATCGCGTGAACCGCGTCGTGTTGCGTAAGCCCTTCTTTCCCGAGGCGATCCATCGCCCGAACCACGCGCTCAAGGTTCAGGGCGATCTGGTTTTCGACGACCGCGTGTAGCGCAGCGTGTGCCGTGACGTTGGGAAGCTTGATCCGGGCGACGCGGTGGTACGTTTCGACGAGAGCAATTCGCTCCTGCTCGTCAAGCTCAAGCCATGACTCAGGTTCGGGTACGCGTTCGGGGTTGTACTCTTTCATGATGCAAGTCCTGTACCGATTCTGCCTGTCATAAAACTACGTCTCCAGCTGCGTTGCGCTTCAGTCCAGTCATTCGCGGCAAAACGGGTGCTGGTTCCATACGACCGGAAGCGATCCGTTGACGACGACCCGCCGGGCCTCGGGCGTGCAGAAACCGTCCATGCCGTGGCCAGGATGCATCTCGCGACCTTATGCCGCCCAATGATGTGCCAATACCGTGGCGACGAACGAATTCCCCGGAATGTCCGCAAACTGCTCCCGCAGACGCTTGTTGAGCTCGTCGCATTCAATGCCGGAAGCAAGGGCCGCATCCGCCAGCGCACCGTAGGCATCCAGCACCTCGCTCCCCGTGATTTCGTACCCGAAGCCTGCGGCCATCCAGTGCAACGCTGCCGTGCCACAGGCCATCGCGAATTCAGGCTTACGCTGCGCGAAATCGCGTGCGGCCCGCGTCAGGGTTCGCGGGTCGGTGGGGCCGCGCATTGCGAGCGACGCCGCCAGATCGAGCAGGCCGGCGTCTTTCGCTGCGGCGAACCATTTCCCCTCCGCGCCGGGACTGCTCGCGACCAGATTGTGGAGGATGCTGTCGGCACTCCTGTCCGGATATTTTTTCGCGATGGCACGGAATGTTGCAAGATGCGTGGCGGCCTGATTGGCCTCGATTGCGTAACGCCGATATGCCTCGTCCATCATGCCCGACGACAGAAGGATCGCTTCGCATTTGCCGGCGATGGCGGAAGTGGGCGCGTTCAGCCCCCTCGACGCTTCCGCGTAACGCAGTGCTTCAGCCGAACGATTCAATGCGATCAGTGCATCCACCCCGTACTGGCGATGCCCCCACCAGTTCAGGCGCGCGCCATTCACGAGAGCGAGTAGTTCCTCAGGGCGCCCAGCGGCATTGAGCGCACTCAGGCAGGCGGTGGTACCCGCGAAATGCTCTCCCAGTCCTTCAGCGCCCATCACCTGCGCTGTAATCGGAAACAGCCGGTCTGCCCATGCTGACGCGATGGCGGGCAACGCGCACAGATCACCCCAGCGGTCGCCCAACTGTTCAATATACGGCATCGGGTCGTCCTGGAGCGCATCAAACAGGCGTTCCAGCCAACGCATCCGGACCGGCGCGGGCCCGTCCACCCCGGCGATGACCGGCACAAGCGCGTCGATTGCGCGATTCACGGCGGTGCCAATTGCCCCCGAAGAGCTGTCTACGTGTTCAAGCGCCGGCGAAAGCTTTTCGAGCAAAGCGACGGCGCCGTCCGCGGCGAGAACAGGGTCGGCGCGGGCGATCTGCCGGATCTCCGCCAGCGCTTCTTTCAGACGCTGGATCGGCAACGCGGATTTCCAGCCGAAGGCGCCACGACGGTACCGCGTGGCGAAAGCCCATTTGTGAGAGGTTGTGCGTGTCAAGCTCCGGGGTGCCAGCTCAGCGCGTCTTCATATAGGCGGCGTACAACGCCGTGTTGAGCGCCTGCAGTTCGCGCCGGGTTTCAAGCAGTTCGTGATGCCGGCCCTGACGCTCCAGACTGAGTAACTGGAGCATCACCTTCGCCGCCCGCTCGGGTGCATTACGTCGCGAAGGCTCTGCCTGTTTGAACAGCGGCGCGAGGCCGGCCTTTTCCGTGAGTACCCACGCCGGAAACCATGCGAGATCGTCAATGTCGCCGGCGTCGTCGAATGACGTATCGAAGTTGCGCCGCAGCGTATTGACGCACGCGTCGCCAAGCCGGCTCAAAAGCTGGTCAAACCGGGATGGAGAAAGCCACGCAAGTTCCACCAACAATGGCCAGGCCGCGTCCAGGCCATCGAGCCGGTAACGTGCCTCCGTCATCCAGCAAAGCGGCGCTGGAATCCGTCGCCAGGACGCGATGCGCGATATCGCATCGAAGGCCTCGGCCCACCGCGCAGCAAGCAGGAAGAGCGGCGCCGCGTGCGCATCCGCGTGATCCGCACGGAAAGGCAGCGCAGCGGCGCGCCCGGCCAGTTCTGCCCAGAGCGGTGCGAGCCAGGTCGCGGCACTTTGCGTCGGGAACACATGCGCGACTGCGGGCTGGACTTCGTGAGATAACGCCTGGCGAGCCTGCAGGGCGGCTTCGTGACGGTCAAACGGTACCGTCGATCGGCCCTCGAGAGCATTGACGATCGAACCGAAATACTCCTGGACAACATCGTCTGGATACTCGTTCGCAAGGGCCTGCAGCGCACGCCGGGCGCACGCGGCATCGTACTGCTGCAACGCTGACAGGACGTCATTGCGCAGCATCACGTCACGGCTGTCGTTGAAAATGTCGAGCTGCATCCGTCGGATTCAGAACAGTTGGCTAGTCGGACTGATGAGATTATTCCATTTGATCGTGCTTCTCAATTTCCTGCCTTACTCGTCGAGCGACTCGACGATTGTGCGCCGACCGCTCGCGTCGGTGACCACGGTGCGGACGCGTCATCAGTGATCGTGTTCCGTCGGGTCTGCGAAAGATGGTTCCCAGGCCTGTCCGCCGTAGAACACGCCAACGATTGACACCACCTCGGGATCCAGAAGGTAAGCAATGACCACGCGCTGCCGGTAGTGGGTCACGCGCAGGCCAGGTAACAGATCATCGCGCGGGACGCCGCGCTCAGGGAACGTCTGCAGGCGCAGGCAGAAATTCACGATGGCGTCCACGTAGCGAGCCGCAGTGGCGGGCGAACCCGCTTCAATGATGAACCGTTCTATGTCCTCAAGCTGGTCCCGCGCTTCCGGGGCAAACTGCACCCGGTAGGTCATGCGGCGCCCGAGCGCTTTTTCGCCAGGTGAGCGCGCACCTGCTCGGGCGTGAGCGCGCGCGCCGGCTCCGCGCGCAACGCTTCGGCCGCAGGCACCACCTCATCGCGCAGCCAGGCCTCGATGGCCCTGTCGCGGGCCGCGAGGGTGCGTAGCCCGTCGCGGATCACCTCGCTTTCAGAAGCATATTCGCCGCTGGCGACCTTGGTGCGGATGAGTTCGGCCATCTCGTTGGGCAGGGTAATGCTGAACTGCTGTGTGGTGCGCATGGCGCTCTCCAAGCTGACAGGATTTAATCCTACTCGGTTGACGGGGTGCTGGCAAGGCGCGCCGGCCTTGCACAGATGACGATAGCGGCTGCGCGCGACGGGACGGCGCACAGCTTGACGGGTCTTCTGGCGCCGATTCATTTCGAAGGAAAAACGGGATGCGTCTGTCAGGGGCGAGCTTAATTTCCGCTCGCCGGGGTCAGCATCGAACCGGTACACCGCTTCGTCCCACAGTGGCAGGAATAGTCGGCGACCAATTCGGGCGTAATCGCTCCATCGATAGTCAGTCCGTAGGCGATAGAAAGCTCCTCGCCCGGCATCACGTCTGTGAGCGTCTCGATGAAAACCCGTCCCCGCTCGTCCTCGATCGCCTCACAGTTTGGCTTGCAGGAGTGGTTCAGCCAGCGGGCGCTATTGCCCTCGACGCTGCCGTCGATTACACGCCCGTCAGCCAGCCCGAAAATAAAGGTATGGCCCGCCACACCGGATCGTCGGTGCCGGGCAGCCGCTTTTCGCCAGGACGTCACCTCACCGCGGTATTCGAAAATGCGCTCACCGGCAGAAATCGCCCGCAGCGCGAAGACGCCTCTCCCATGAACCGACGATTTTCTGACCGTCACGCGCCGCAATTCCTGCCTCCTCATCCGTAAAAGGATGCGAGCATAGCGAGCAGCGCGCCACGCAGCAACCGGTTCCGTCTCCTCACAACAACCGGGTCTGCCGAGGATCGCGCGGCGGGGGCCGGGACACATCAGCCCGTCTGATGCGACGATATCTCGGGCTGCCGTTTCCAATGCGCAACAGGCGCGCCAGCATCAGGCACTCGCCAGTCCCGTCGCTGAAGCGCAACTCGAACACGCCGGATTCACCCGGTAAGCACCGCACTGTTGCGCGGAACGACAGGCGCAGGCCTCGCCGTTTCGCGCGTGCCAACATCTGCGTACGACTCATGCCCGGCCAGCAATCCGACACAAAGATTGTCACTCTCTCAGGAAGGGACTCATGCGCGACGCCCTGGGGAAGCGTCAAACCGGCAAGCAGGTAGGTATCAGCCATGGCGCCATTCTTGCAGCGGTGGATCACACCGCATTTATAACTTCTTTTTGCGTCGCGTTGGGGCCGCGACGGTCGGCGCAGTACGCGGAGAACGAACCGACCGTGGTGTCTTTCTGTTCTCGTTCGCAGCTGACAAAGTCCGGGCTTCGCGTGCACGCGCTTCTGCTTCCCGCAGCGTCTTCACTTCGTTCTGCAGCCGGCTATTCTCCGTCGCGACGGCATCCAGCCGCCCCTGCAGCAAGCCCGTTTGATGACGCGCATCGCCCAGTTGCGCCTGGACGGTCTCCAGCGAACGGCGATGGTCGGCCTCCTTCTGGTCTGCGCGACGCGCGGCCTCATCCAGTTCCTTCTGCACCTTCGCCGCGCTACCACGTTCGCGGTCGATCTCCATCAGTGCCCGCTTTTCCGACGCCCGCAGTCGCTCCTCGGCACGTCCGGCCGCTTCCCGCTGCTTGTCGAGGTCACGCGAAAACCCTTCCCTTACCTCAACGATCTCGCGCTCGCGCGCAGCGAGCGTCGCCCTGACCCGAGTCAGGTCGCCTTCCAGCGCCTGCCGCTGCGCGTAGCCCTCGGTCTGCGCTTTCTCGAGATTTCTGACCTCGACCTGCGCGGCCAGTAGCGCCGCGGTGCGCTGTTCGAGTGCAGTCTCAACGCGCCCCAGTTCGTCGCGGGCGGCGTTCACTGACTGCTGCGATTCGGCCCGCTGTGCCTCGACTTCGGCGCGGAGCGCGTCGAGCGACGCTTCGGCCGACGTGCTTGCGCGCGTCCAGAGGGTCGCGACCAGTTCGCCCGCGGCCGCACCGAGATCGGCGGGCAGGTCGGGATGGTCGATGCGAACGCGGCTCTTCTCGCGCAGTTCCGTCCAGAACTCGCCGAGCACGGCGGTCGGCGTGCCCATGCTACCCCGCTTCACGAGCTGGTACAGCCGGTTCGCGGTCGGCGTGATGCCATGGCGGAAGAACAGCAGTGCGCAGACCTCGCGGTACAGCTCGCGGGTTTTGGGGAATTCAGCCTTCAGGCGCGCGATATCGGCGGCCAGTGCCGCATCCGGGGACAGGACGTCGCTCATGAAGACCTTCATCAATAAATTTTGATAAATATTACTACGTAAACCGTCCCAATTCTAATAGCCTAGAATTATAATTTTGACATTAACCGTATAATGTTGAGTTTTATTAGCCAGACCGGCGCATGATTGCGTCACCGTTGGTTTGCACGATTCTGTTCCCGTTTTCTGCATAATTTTGTTCCCGGCCCGCTGGCGCGAATCTGGCGCCGACCATGCTCCTGGTCTGAAACGCCGATCGGCGACACGGAACATTGAGATCACGAACCGGCAGCGTTCACATGCCGTTCGTCCTTGCGAACGGCATGTCGCTTGGTGTTCCGGATCGCCCGCGACGCACCCTCCGTTCTACCCTCCTCGTCCACTTGATGAGCAGCAATCCGTCGTCGGTTTCGCACAGGCGCATGCAATGTCTGCGATCGTTGCGCTCAAGCGGATCGACACCGCGGTCGATGTCCTCCAACCAGGCGGTCAACGCCCCGAACACCAGTTCGATTTCCAACGCGACAGCCATATCGAGGAGTGCCGTGAGCGGCGACTCCCGAACCCATTCGCAGCAGGCCCAGACGTCCTGATCGCCGTAAAGGTAACCTTGCGGCGCCACGCTCGCACTCCTCGTGACACCCTGAACCCGTCCGCCCCCGTCCCACCGCCCGTGAAAACCGCACTCCTCGCCCCACGTCCTCTGGACGCGCTCGAACTGCCGCCCGATCTCGACGGCCGCGACGGCACCAACCGGGCCCGCGGTCACGCGCAGATCGCTGCCCGTGACGATCTCGCCGCGGTACGTGCGTGGCTCGCTCGGGTCGCCGACAAGAAGACCACGTTCGAGAACTACCGCAAGGAAGCCGAACGGCTGCTGCTCTGGGCAATCGTGCAACTGGGCAAACCGCTGTCGTCGCTCACGCACGAAGACCTGCAGCTGTTCCGGCAATTCCTGCAGGACCCGCAGCCGAACGCACGCTGGGTCGCCGACGGCGGGCGCAAATACCCGCGCCATGATCCGCGCTGGAGACCGTTCTACGGAATACTCGGGCCGAGCAGCCAGTACCAGGCCATGGTCATCATCAATGCGCTGTTCGCGTGGCTCGTCGAAGCCGGGTATCTGGCGGGCAACCCCCTGTCGCTGTCGCGCCAGCGCGCCCGCCGTTCCAAGCCCCGGATCACCCGCTACCTCGACCGCGAGTTGTGGCAGGAAGTGAAGGCAGATATTGACAGCCTGCCGAAGGACACTCCCCGTGAGCGCGAGCGTTACCTGCGCGCACGGTGGCTGTTCACGCTGTTCTATCTGGGCGGCCTGCGGATCTCGGAGGTCGGCGGCAACACGATGGGATGCTTCTTCTGCCGGCGTGATGCCGACGGTCAGGATCGCTGGTGGCTGGAAATCCTGGGCAAAGGAGACAAGGAGGGACTGGTGCCGGCCTCCGCGGAAATGATGGTGGAACTTGGACGCTACCGGCGCGCGCGCGGCCTGCCTGCCCTGCCCTCACGGCACGAAGACACGCCGCTCGTGCTGCCTCTGGGCAAATCCATGAAGCCGCTGACGCGTGCCGCCCTGCACACCATCGTCAAGGATATCTTTGCAGGTGCAGCCGTGCGACTCCGGCTGCGTGGTGACAGTTACGCGGCGCAGGCGGACGTACTCGCGCAGGCCTCCGCACACTGGCTTCGCCACACCGCAGGTTCCCACATGGCCGACGGCGGCGCCGATCTGCGCACCGTGCGCGACAACCTGCGGCACGCATCACTGACGAGCACGAACCCCTACCTGCACACGCCCGACGACGAGCGCCATCGCGAAACAGAAGAAAAGCACCGAATAGACTGGCAGGCCCCCGGTTGACAGTTCGTGACGGGCTGTTGCGAACGCGTTTCAGAAGCCTTGAAACGCAGGTTTTCAGGCCGATGCGATTTAAGCTTCGCTCACGTGCTTCGTCGGTCAGATATCCCGCCATCGACGGTACTCGTAACTTGCCATCCGGTTGCCAAGCGAATCTTCGATCAATGGTCATTGCAAGCGCTCAGGCAACAATATCACTGGCGATGACAGATCACGCTGCTATTTGCAGGTCGAAGGCCTGCGGTCACGTTCGCACCATCAGCGAACTCACACTTTCGACCCTCAACAGACGCTCAGGCTGGTGGGTAGTCAACGGCGGTTTCTGGGGTGCTTCTGCCGTCCGCGCTCCGGAGTGAAATTCCGTGCATCCTAGGCACGACAACTCATGGTTGGTGCCGTAATTTCATTTGCACATAGGTGCCGGTGCATGCACGCCTCCTTTGTAGGGTGCGGTGCTTGCGGCCGCTGGGCAGGAAAACATCCAGAAACCACTAGCAGGCCAAGTCGCCAGTATATTGGCCTCCGGTTTGCATAATTTTCGAGGAATTTTCGTTTAAAGTTTTGATTCAGTACCTCGGAGCAGGCGGCTGGTGAGTTAGGCGGGAGGCGAAATGCAGGATGCGAGCCGCAACGAGCAAGACGACAAGGCGTGGAATCTGGCGAGCAGCGTGTGCGAGGCAGTGCTCGAAGGACACGCGCGTCCGATATCCGCGCTCGGGGTGCTAGCCGACGGGAGGCTCGCGTCGGGAGCTTGGGGCGACACGATCAGGCTGTGGAACCCGGCGAGCGGCCGACTCGAGGCGACGCTCACAGGACACACGGGTTCGGTATACGCGCTCACCGCGCTGGCCGACGGGCGGCTCGCATCGGGGGCCGCGGACGACACGATCAGGCTGTGGAATCCGCTCAGCGGCGTGTGCGAGGCGACGCTCGTGGGACACACGGGTTCGATAATCGCGCTCGCGGCGCTGGCCGACGGGCGGCTCGCGTCGGGATCGGCGGACCACACGATCAGGCTGTGGAACCCGGCGAGCGGTGTGTGCGAGGCAACGCTCGAAGGACACACGAACACGGTGTTGGCGCTCGCGGTTCTGGCCGACGGGCGACTCGCGTCCGGGTCGTGGGACCACACGATCAGGCTGTGGAACCCGGCGAGGGGCGTGTGCGAGGCGACCCTCGAAGGACACACGGATTCGGTAATCGCGCTCGCGGTACTGGCCGACGGGCGGCTCGCGTCAGGGGCGGCGGACCACACGATCAGGCTGTGGAACCCGGTGAGCGGCGTGTGCGAGGCGACGCTCGAAGGACACACCAGGTCGGTATTCGGGCTCGTGGTGCTTGCCGACGGGCGGCTCGCATCGGGATCGTTCGACAATACGATCCGGCTATGGAACCCGGCGAACACCATGTCCGAAGCGACGCTCGAAGGACATACAGGTGCGGTATCCGCGCTCGCGGTGCTCGGCGACGGGCGGCTCGCGTCGGGATCGTGGGACAATACGATCAGGCTGTGGAACCTGGCAAACGCCATGTCCGAAGCGACGCCCGAAGGACACACAGATGCGGAATCCGCGCTCGCGGTGCTCGGCGACGGACGGCTTGCATCGGGGGCGGTGGACCGCACGATCAGGTTGTGGGATGTGACGAGCGGCGCGTGCGAGGCGACGCTTGAAGGACACACCGATGGAGTATCCACGCTCGCGGTGCTTACCGACGGCCGGCTCGCGTCGGGATCCTGGGACCACACGATCAAGCTGTGGAACCTCGCGAGCCTCGTGTGCGAGGCGACGTTTGAAGGACACAGAGATGGGGTATCAGCGCTCGCGGTGCTTGCCGACGGGCGGCTCGCATCGGGATCCTGGGACCACACGATCAGGCTGTGGAACCTCGCGAGCGGCGTGTGCGAGGCGACGTTTGAAGGAGACAGAAATGGGGTATCAGCGCTCGCGGTGCTTGCCGATGGCCGACTCGCGTCGGGATCGCGGGATCACACGATCAAACTATGGAACCTGGCGAGCGGCGTGTGCGAGGCGACGTTTGAAGGACACGGAGATCGGGTATCAGCACTCGCGGCGCTTGCCGGCGGGCGGCTCGCGTCGGGATCGTGGGACAAGACGATCAAACTATGGAACGTGGCAAGTGGCACATGCGATGCGACGCTCAAAGGACACCGGGAAGGCGTATGCGCGCTCGCGGTGCTTGTCGACGGGCGACTCGCGTCGGGATCGTTCGACAATACGATCCGACTGTGGAACCCGGCGAGCGGCGTATGCGAGTCGACGCTTGAAGGATACAGCGATGGTATATGCGCGCTCGCCGTGCTTGCCGACGGGCGGCTTGCATCGTGCGGGCTGACGGCCAAGACGATCGGCCTGCACGGCGAACCCGGGCAAGCGCCGGCCAAGATTCCGGCGCCTCCAGCGCCCGAAGATGACTGAGCGCGACCATCATGTTCAGCGGCCTGTCAAAACTCGCCGATAAATCGTTCGTCCTCGGTTTTTTCCTGCCTGCGCTAGTTGGCGTCATCGCCTTCATCGGACTGAACCGTGATGTCCAGCCGTTCACACAGCTATTTCAGACGTCGCTGCAGGACAAGACCTTTGCCAACCTGACGGTTATGCTCCTGGTGGTCTGGACCCTGTCGGTACTGCTGATGGCGGGTACCCACTGGATGTACCGCGTGCTGGAAGGCTATGCGTGGCCGCTCAACCGCCCGGGACTCAAAGAGCGGCAGTTTAAGCGCCGGAGGCGGCAGCGCGTTGAAGCCCGGGAAGCATACGGTGCCTTTCGCATTGCGCAATTACATTGCGGCTCTCCCACAGTAACTTCCGCCGAAACCGCCCAGGAGCAGCAGCGTACTCTTGACCATCGCAAGCAGGAATATTTGCGCCTGAAGCGAGCGCTCGCGCTGGAATACCCGGAGCAACGCGAACTGGTCCTGCACACCCGGTTCGGGAATGTCCTGCGTGCTTTCGAGACATACGCAAGCACCGTCTACGGAACGGAAAGCATTCACGCGTGGCCGCGCTTGCTGGCCGTAGTGCCCAAGGACTACCAGGCGACGCTCGCGGATGCCCGCGCACCGGTCGATTTTTTCGTCAGTCTCGTGTTTCTTGCATTCGCTCTGGGCGTTATTGCCCTAGTACGCGGGGGGGCGGCTTTGGTAGGCAAACCTGCCGATGCCATGTCGCCGTGGATTTTTTGGTTCAGCGCTGCGGGCGCGTTCGCTTCGATGCGACTGTGCTACCTGGCGGCGCTTGCATCAGCCGGCGCGTGGGGCGAGGTGGTCAAGAGTGCGTTTGACCTGTATCTGCCGGCGCTCGCGCACGCAATGGGATATGAGCTACCGAAGTCGGCCGGGGAACGTCGCCGATTCTGGGAGGCGCAGGCCAACCAATTCCTGTTCCACGAGCCCGTCCAGCCGGAAGACTGGCCACCCGCTGGAAGCTCCGCGCCGGTTGCTGAGAGCCCGCCCAAGAAAGACGCCGACGACGACGGCGATAGAGAGACGAGCGACGAAGCCGAAGCAGCCGACGACGAGAGCAGTACTGGCGACGACCGCAATGAAAACAGAGAGAGGCGCGCATTTACTCCCGTGAAAGGCACGGTGGTCCACCGTGACATAGTGAGATAGTACGGCGCCTCAGTCGACATACACCGCTTGAGTGATAAGGTGCATGCATGCCCCGCTCCATGTCGGTGTGCCTGCCCCTGTTGGCTGATTTACTCCACAAACACGCAAACCCGTTACATGATCCATAAGGTTCGCGGCTGCCGAGCTGCGAATGTCTCAGCAGACAATCTGCTGCACCGATTTCTCTGAATACTGGGTAAGGCCGGCGATGACCGAGCTAGTGCCCCATTTCGGGGAGGACCGCTGACTGAGCGGAGCCGCCATTCGAATGTCCGAGCTTCCGCAAAGCTGATCGGCTGCTAGTGGCCGAAACCCGGCGGCCCTGTTTGCGCTCTAGAATTGCGGTGGTAGGAATCTATGCGATCAGCAGAAACCATCGAACTACTTCGGCCGCTCGGCCCGAGATCGTGGCAAAGGCCGCGTTCAAGCTGCAAGGGCCGGTGGGGCTGGCCTTCGAGCGCAGCCTTGGCTTCACGGTCTTCCCATCGCATCGACTTGCAGCGGACACTCATTGGTGACGAATCGCTGAGGTCCGTCGCTACCTGTTCGGAGCCGGCTGGACGCTTTGTTCTGATGGCAGTTCGACACTGTTTTCGGGGCCGGCTGGACTTCCTCCTCCGGAAGCGGCTCGATGCTCTGCACCGCGGGTGGCTGAATGCTCTTGACCAAGACGGGCGGCTCAGCGCCTGGCACCGGCGCGCTGTGCAGGTCGGTGCTCAGGCCCGTGCCGACATTCGAGGTCGTGGTGCTTGCACTCTTGAGGACGCCGTGCGTATCGAACAGGAACACCGCCGCCGACGACCGCGTGTCGGCACCGCCAACCAGCGCCCCGATGAACGGAAGAAAGCTCTCAGGATGCGGCCTCGACGTCACGAACATCTAGACGAGCAACGTCGAACCGTCGTCCAGCGCGGTCTGCACCGACGCCGGGCCGAGCGTGGCTGTCACGTCTTGCAGGGTCGTCACGCCACGCCTGAAGCTCGACATCTGTTCAGGCCTCACTTCGACCCCGGCCGACATGCAACCGGCAAGCAGCGCGCCGCACAGCAGCCCAACTACCAGTCCATGTTTCATGTTGCCCCCGTATTCACAATATTATGACGACGGAGTGTGGTCGGCACGCGGCGAGAAAGGGGTCGCTTTAGAAAACAGGAAATAAAGCACGTTAGTGGCAGGCGATCGTCGCAAAACGACCCGCTCCGGCCACTGGAACCGGGTCCACTTCAATGACAGCTTCCTGGGTCCGACGGTCGACCGCGTCTTCGGCAGCGGGCAAGTCCCTGGACGGTCGAGAATTGCCACCAGAGGCCGCGCAGCACCTTAATCTTACTGTGTCATAAACGTAACAATTGTGATATTACTGTGTTTGCCTACATATAATGAGGATACCCAGGCATAAAGCGAGAAGCAATGGACGCACAGACGCGGTTTGAGCAGTACATTGAGCATCTGGCTGGCGGCCTGGGTCATGCGGATCGCCACTCAGGACTGAAGGCCTACTGCACAGGCCTGATGTTGCCGTTGACGCGCAAGAGTGTCGAGCCGATGGCCGCAAGCGTGGATCCGCTTCACGCCAGCGCCCGGCATCAGGCACTGCACCACTTTGTGGCCAAGGCCGACTGGTCGGACGAGGAGCTACTTCGGCGGGTCAGCCAGTGGGTCGTACCCCGGATGGATTTTTCCGGCGGCGGCTTCTGGATCGTGGACGATACGGGATTTCCAAAGAAGGGCCGCCATTCAGTAGGCGTTGCGCGTCAATACTGCGGAGTGCTGGGCAAACAGGATAATTGCCAGATCGCGGTCAGTGTGTCACTGGCCTGTGAGCAGGCCAGCATTCCGGTTGCGTGGCAGCTTTACGTGCCGCGCGAATGGGCTGAGGATGATGAGCGGCGCGAGAAAGGCGGCATTCCCGCGCAGATCGGGTTTGAGACGAAGGTGCAGATTGCCTTGCGACAGATCGAGGCCCTGCTGGCTGCGGGTGCGCCCCGACATTGCGTACTGGCCGATGCAGGCTATGGAATAGACAACGCCTTCCGGCAACGTCTGGACGATCTGGGATTGCCTTATGTGGTCGGCATCACCTCGGCTCTCGTGGTCTGGCCACCGGGCGTCGAACCGTTGCCGCCGAAACCTTATGGCGGCATGGGCCGCCCGCCGGCGGTGCCGCGCCGCACACGCGCCCGGCAGCCGGTGAGCGTGAAGGAGCTGGCGCATTTACTGCCTGCTACAGCCTTCACCACGCTCAGCTGGCGGGAGGGTTCGAACGAAACACTCAGCGGGCGTTTCGCCGCAGTGCGCGTGCGTCACGCGGGCGGCAATACCGGCAAGGCGAGGTTGCGCCCCGAGCAATGGCTGCTCATCGAGTGGCCAGCCGGCGACGCTGACCCGCTGAAATACTATCTGTCCAACCTGCCGGCCGATACTACGCTTGAGCAGCTCGTGGCGCACGCACACATGCGCTGGCGCATCGAACGTGACTACCAGGATCTGAAGCAGGAGCTGGGGCTGGGACACTATGAAGGCCGGGGGTGGCGTGGGTTTCACCACCACGCCGCACTGGCGATTGCGGCCTACGGGTTCCTGCTCTCAGAGCGTCTCGCTACCGGTACCGCGGTCAGCGCCAAAAAAAACTTCGCAGCACGCCAGACACCTGGCCTTCCCGACGATTACATTGCACGGGGAAGTCCGGCGCGCACAGCGCCACACGGCTGACTCGATTGCCACTATTCGCTACGAACTTACGGTCCGGCTGGTCGCCGGGCTCGACGCGTGTCCATGCTGCCGAAGTCTGGGAAAACGCTTTTATTTAATGACACAGTAAGATTAACGCGGATGTCCGCTTGCCAGAAAAGCCAAGGGATCTCGTCTGATCTTACCGACGTTTGGTGGACACCTTGAAAGGGGCCTACCATGCAGACTGAACTGCTGGATCTGATCAAAGGACGAAGACCTCGCGGCGGTTAATTGCTGAGGCTGTGTTGGATGCGCCAGACAGGCGCTTGTATGCGGTTGCCTCAGCATGCTGCTGCCGGCGCAACTGGCACCAACAATTGGCGTTGACCGCGGGCAGACGTTTCGAATAAGCCATGAACTCCCATCTTTCGGGTTTGACCGCTTTCGTGTTCGCTGGCGGTGGCAGCCTTGGCGCGATCGAGGTTGGCATGCTGCGCGAACTGCTCGAACGCGGTGAGCATCCGGGCTGCGTGGTGGGCGCCTCCGCAGGCGCGATCAACGCAGCGTATTTCGCCGGACAACCGGACGGCGGGGGCGTAGCAATGCTCGAAGCGCTCTGGTGCAAGATCCGGCGGCAGGACATCATGCCGCTTTCCATGCTCGGGCTGCTCGCGATGATCCTGCGCAGTCGTGCGCACCTCGTTGAGGCGAACGCGTTGCGTCAGCTGCTGGAGACGCATCTGTCGTATGAGCGGATCGAGCAGGCGACCTTGCCGCTTCACATCGCCGCGACCGATATGCTTACCGGCGACGAAATCGTTCTTTCTACCGGTCCTGTGGTGAACGCAGTGTTGGCGAGCGCAGCGATTCCCGGCGTGTTCCCGCCGGTGCGTATCGACGGTGTGGATCTCATCGATGGCGGCGTCGCCAACAACACGCCTATCTCGGTGGCGGTTGCGCTCGGTGCGACGCGCATCATCGTGCTACCGGCCGGCTTCGCGTGTGCGTTGCATGCGCCGCCGCGTAGCGCGATCGCGCAGGCCCTGCATGCGCTGACGCTCGTCATCGCACGCCAGCTCGTGCGCGACCTTGAGTTTTATTCGACGCGTGTGCAGATCTATGTCGTTCCGCCGTTGTGTCCACTCGATGTCTCGCCTTACGACTATACGCAGTGCGCGCAACTGATCGACCGAGCTGCGCAGAAGACGCGTGCATGGCTCAGCGATGGTGGCCTCGAGCGCGCTTTGATTCCCGGTGAGCTGCGCGAGCATGCGCACGCCGCGCGTTAACGGCGCAAGCAAAAAACTGACGAGCTACTTTGTGCCAAGGGCCAGTGACCCGACGAGCATGACTGGCTGCCATTGGTCCGCTATGTGAATCGAGCCGACATTCGAATGTCCGTCTGAGACCACAGGCGAACGGCTGGAAGTGGCCGGTTGCTGTCCCACGCGATGGGGACACGTAAGTCGAAACCCGTGAGCAGGCGATCGGCTGCAGCCGACCCACTACTGAAGTAGAACCCGCCGCCTCTACGGCCTCATTCAGGTTGCAACGGCCATTCGCGCTCATTTCATCCGAGCCGTGACGCGCCAACTGACTGGCATCGTTTTTCTGCGTATATTTGGATCCGAACGATTCCCAGCCCCAAAATGCGCGTGCGGAAGAAGTGATCTATTCATCCGACGGCGACAATATGCCCTTAAAGTCGGCGGATGGTGAAAGGCCACACTTGGCACGAGAACAGTTCCAGACGGTTGCTGCAGTTGGCAGACGCGTTGCTCAAAATGGTTTTTGCTGCCGACTTCTTGCGGCTGGTCGCCCTAACTTTCGTCGCAAATGTCGCCGGGCTCCCGGATACAAAATATCCTAGTAACAACCGTCAGCAGTATTGCGTGCCGACGGACGCGCAACGGAGACGCCACCATGGACAAAACCTTCACCATCACCAACCCGCGCGATGACGCGCGCGGCCCATATCTAAGCTTTACGACCCAAGACGGCACGCAGACGATCCCAGACAAGCGTTTTCGCTTCGAGCTGCTGGCGGCGTAACATCGTCCCGGGCGCGGGTCATCGGCGCCCGCCTTCGCGAGCGTTTCCGCTCCGTCTTTATTCGCCATCTGCGGTGCAATATGCGTTCGCTTTCTCACGGACTGCTAGCAAATGCGCCCCGAATGATCAGCGGGTCTGCCTGCTGTCTGCTCGAAAAGTCGCCGGCTTCCGATAATGCGATCGGTGTACCCCCGGCCCGGGCCGACGCGTCGCAGGGCGCTCAAGCTAGGCCCGGTGGCCAGAAGAAGGTTATAACATGAAGACTACAATGCTCCATCGCTTTGCAGAATCGTTGGCCGCGTTAAGAGCAAGCTGCATCAGCTATGAATGGCGGCAACTCGGTCTGATCCGACGCACGCTAGTTTGGTCCAGCATCGTCGTCTTGGCCCTCGGTCTTAGGCTTTTCGTCAACCCCGTCGCATGGGCGGACGCATGGCACTGGTATCACCTAAACCGTGATGACATCACGCCACTCGGAACTTTCGCAGGCGCCGCGGTGGTGGCGGGGGCGGCCTTGCGGCAGGCGAAGACGGCTAGGTTGCGCCATGAGCAACAGACCGAAGCCGACCGCCAGCGGCGCATCACCGAGAACTTCAGCAAGGCCACAGATCAGCTCGGGAACGAAAAGCTCGCGGTCCGGCTCGGCGCTATCTATACGATGGAGCGGATCTCGCGGGAAAGCCCAGAATACTACTGGCCCGTCCTTGAGACGCTGACCGCATTCGTTCGCGACAAAGCGCACTGGACGGAGCCGAGCAAGGAAGCTTCAGAATCCGTGGTTTGCCCCTCCGAGGCACCAGGCGCGCAGCCGGGCGACTACGGAATACCGACCGACGTTGCGGCCGTGCTGTCCGTCATCGGCCGACGCGAAAAGGTAAACTACGAACGCGAAATACACATGGGGTGGCGGATTAATCTGCGAGGCACCGACCTCAGACGCGCAGGGCTTTCCCTTGCGCATCTCAAAGGAGTCCAACTCTCTTACGCGCATCTCGAAGGCGCCGACCTCAGCAAAGCGCATCTCGAAGGAGCCCACCTCTCAAACGCGCACCTCGAAGGAGCCATCCTCTCAGGCGCGTATCTTGAAGGAGCCGACCTGGTAAGCGCAAATCTCCAAAGAGCTACCCTTCGTGGCGCGCACCTCGAAGGAGCCATCCTCATGGGCGCGCATCTCCAAGGAGCCAACCTGGGGGGTGCAACAGGGCCCGGAGAGGCCCAGCTCGCGAGCGCGAACGGCGATGCGTCGACACACCTGCCGTGGGGCGTGGCACGGCCGGCGGCATGGCCATCAGAACCGCTCTGAAGGCGGCCAGTCGGCTGACGTTCAAAGGCCGCACGAGTGCCTTGACCTGTGTTCAAGCCGGCGGCCCGAGCTCCGTAATTACCGCTAGCGTCGTTCTATTGCACGTCCAATCCGACAAGTCGGCGATACGCGACCGGCTGAACGCGGGTACCAGGGTTTGGTCGCCGTCGATATCGACGTGGTGATGTGTTCACATGGACCGGGCCGCGACGAGGCTCTCGCCATCATCCATGACGAACTCGCTCGCGCCCGGCAAGCCTGTATTAGCCATCACTTGCATTGGTGGAAGATTCGCGGCTCTGTCGCGATAAGGACGGAGGGGCGGGCGCAGTGTACCGGGCGCGATCGTTTATGAGGCGAGGGGATAGAATTGCTGTGCGGCGGACGCGCCGGTCCCTTTGGCGCATTTCATTTGCCCCTTGCGGATCATATGCATTACCTCAATGCCGCCCAGAATGATGCGTGCACAACGAAAATCCTTGAAGCCGAGCATGGGTCGGGTTCGGCGTTTGATGGCCCGGTGGTCCTGCTCGATGCAGTTGTTCAGATACCTGACCTGACGGACGCGGATAGGTGTTTCGCGTGCGGCGTTGATCGCCTGGATGGCGGCCAGATTTGCACCGCTCTTATCTATGTTGACCGTCTGCGGGGCGCCGTTCTGGCCAATCGCTTTCTCGAAGAAGCGGCGCGCTGCAGGCTTGTCGCGATGGGCGCGCAGCAGGAAGTCGATGGTGTTGCCGGCCTTGTCCACGGCGCGGTAGAGATACTTCCACTGACCCGTGATCTTGAGGTAGGTCTCGTCCATCCGCCAGCTTTTGCCGACCGGCCTTTTGTGTTTGCGAAACATTTTCTCGAGCAACGGCACCAGCTTGATCACCCAGCGGTGCACGGTCGGATGGTTGACTGAAATACCGCGCTCAGCCATCATTTTCTCGAGATCACGCAGACTCAGCGAGTAGGCCACGTACCATCCCACGCAGACCAATATCACTTCGAGCGGATACTGAAGTCGCTTCAGAACTTTGGCTATGCCCGAGGCCAGTGCCTTTCGCGGAGTCTGCCTCTTCTTCATCGTGCCATTCGGGGAATTTCGTCTGCACCGGATTTTACCCCTTCGGCCTATCGCGACAGAGCCGTACGAACTGCGGGGCGATCAGGCGCACGGTGTGCCCGAGCTTTGCGAGCTCCCGGCCCCAGTAGTACAACGACCCATACGCTTCCATGCCGACCACGCACGGCTCAAGCTTCGCGAAATACAGGAGTACTTCTGTGCGTCTCAACTGCTTGCGCACAACAAGGCGACCTTGCGAGTCCACCGTCGCGCCTACGTAGAAGACAGCCATGGGCATCTCGCCTGTTCGGCTGTTCGTTTAGGCCAGTGTTTATAGTGTGCGCCGATAGGCTTTCAGTCTGCGCCTGCCCCGGCGGGCACTTTATCCTTGTTATTCTCAGGGCCATGTTCCACGCGCGGGGGCGGAATTACGGGTTTGAAGCTCGTCGGCTCAAACATGCCATCGTCACACCATACGCGAACGCGGGTGACGCCTGTGCTGTCGGTGAACTTCGTAGGGTTTCTAGCGAACGCGTCGCGCACCTGTTCCACGGTCCGGCCCGGCGCCTCGATACTGACCTCTACACGGGAGAACCCTGAGTTGCGCGCATTCGTCAGCGCCTTGCCGGCTACCCGCGGGATGTTTGCGATGTCTTCAGAGGCTGGCACCGCCTTGAGCTGAAGCGGCCGCGGTGGTTGCCCGATTGTCCCGTCGATGCCGGGGTAGTCGTCGCCGAACAGGTCGATGCGCTCCCCAGTTTTGCCATTGAGGCGGATCCCTTCGTCGATTTCGGCGGGTGGTTTCTCGTTCCAGCGGGTCCAGACGTCCGCGCTGCCCACCCGTTTGGGGCCGTTCGTCATCTTCGGATCGAGCATGTCACCCTCCCACTGGGCATTGTGCGCATGCCTCGCCTCCTGTTCCGCCACCCAGTCAAGCTGGCTCTTGATCATCCTGCGAACTTGGTCGGGCGTTTTGCCCTTGAGAGCCTTATCGACGTCTACGCCTGCAGCCCGCCGATCGGCGACCCATTTGTCGAAGGCGAGCTGCTCCCGTGGAAGCAGGTCCTTTCGAATCGGTAGGTCGAGCGCCTCCGCGGGAAGCGGGTCGAGAGGCTTTAGCTTGCTTGTGACTTTGGCAGGGCTCTTGCCTTTGAGGCCGAGCCCACGTTGAACCTTGCCCTTGAAGGCCTCGGCGGCACGACCGAGGGCCGGGAAGCGACGCACAAGCGAGGACGCCGCTTTGCTCGCGATCGCGCCCAGCAGAACGAGGGCGAGCATCACCATGAGGGAAATCGAAGAGTCGGCGACGCGGCCGTAGTCGGTCTCGAGGCGCTCGTGATCTTCGTCACGGCGGTCGAGATTGTTCAGCGACTTGTCAATGGTCGCGAGCTGGAAGGCGGAGTCGATTGCGATCGTGGCCAGGCCGATGCTCTCGAGCGCCGCCGCGCCGACGACAGGTGTGCCCAGCACCGATCCGACGATGAATACCGCGATCGACGCCTGCGCGATGAAGGACGATAAGATGGACATTGCCTCGCGTCCAGCGGTTAGTCCAGCATCGATGGCCTGCGACCACTGGCCGGCCATCAGCGCCTTCCAGCCATCCTTCAGAGCCTCCCAAAGAGGTGGCAGATGACGATAGACCGCGACGCCCGGAACGAGAATCTCGAGCGCAGCATCGCAGACGACGTCCCACCAGTGCGCGCGGAAATACTCGAAGCGAGCGTGAAAGTGCCGCCCGAGCGCTTCGGCGTGCGTCTCCTCGGTGTCCGGTCCGGCGGCCTCTAGCGCCGGCTGAGCCTCCTGACGCTGCGCGGTCATGCCCTGCGCTGTCGCACTCGGCGGCTGCGCGCTGGATGCGACAGGCGCGGCGCCAACCGTCGCGGACACGGGCCTGCCGCCGATTCGCGGCGCGATGTGTTTCTGATAGATCTCGTCTAGCTTCGCGGGAGCCTTGTCGATGAGTGTCTGAATGGCGCCCTTGGCCTTCTCGAGGACTGCCTTCGTCTTCTCAATCAGTTCGACGACGACCTTCATGGCGCCTTTGGCCAACATCACTAGGTAGCCTTTGACCTTGCCCGCCAGCGCTAGGACCTTGCGCCAGAGACCAGTGATCCTATCGACGATGGCCAGAAGCCCGCTCATCGCGCGCTTGATGAGACCGCTGATGACGCCGCCCAGGCGCCGCATGAGATCGGCGGCGAACGCGCCGATCCTGCGAGCGATCTCGTTGATCTTGTTGAGCGCCGCCTGAAGCTTGTTGCGAATCCCCTGATAGATGTGTCCGCCGATCTCCCGCAGCTTCGCGATACCGGCACTCACCAGCTCGCGCACCTTCGAGAAGAAGCGCGTCATGCGCTCCTTGACGAACTGATACGCCTTGGTGACCGCATCTTTGATCTTTCCGCCGATCGTCTGCGCACCGCTTTTCACCGCATTCCAGGCGCGTTCGTACCATGCGGAATCCTGGTTCTCCGGTTGGCTTGCGTTGGACTCGGCGGCTTGCGCTTGCTGCGCGTCGTTCTTCGCTTGCTGTATCTCCGATTGCGTCTGAGCCTGCTCTGCGGCCGCGCTGCGCCTGTAGTCCTGAATGACTTCGGTGGTCTGGACGTGCATGGTCGTCCGGTCTTGCTCGATGCCCGCGCGCGCTTCTTCGCGCACGACGACCTGCGCGAGCGATTCGCGATCGTTCTGCGCACGCAGCTGACCTGCGGTGTCGATGTGCTGCGCTGCGACGTCTTCGTCGTGCTTGTTCAACAGATCACGGCCCTTCGCGAGTTCGCCGTCCGTGGCCGCGCGTTGCCACCCACCATAGGCGCTTTCGAGCACCTCGGAGACGTGCTGATCCGATATCGCCGACATCGGTGCGGGGCCGCGCACGGGCAAGGCCGCCTCAAGTTGAAGCGGCGGGATCGGGGCTGGCGCGTCGGTCGGCGCAAGCGTGAGCACGCACATATCGCCGTCGGCTGGTTCGGCGGCGTGTTTTCCCGATTCGAGTTGATGCTCACCGGCTTGCTCCGCCGCGCCGATGGCGCCCGGCGAATCAGCGTCGCTGGCCGGGCGTGGATCGTCGGCCTCCGGGATGCCTGGATTCAGCGGCATGATGGGCGCCGGGCCGACCGGCAGACCCGTCGGCGCCGTCGTTCCAAGAGATCTGGCGCGGGCCTTGTCGGTAAGCTGGTCGCCGAGCGCGCTCACGGCCGGACCGGCCGCGTTCAGCATGGTCGGCGCAGTCGCAACGCTCATGCTTGAGAGTGAGGTCACTAGTCCGGATAGCGACGACCTGGCGAGGCCGGTCGCAGCAGTTGGCGACGGCGTCGTCGTGCTCACGGGAGCCGCGTCTGCGCGAAGGGCGGGCGCGCTCGCCTGCGGCGGACCGACGGATGCGCCGACCAAGGGCATGGCTACGGTGGAAGTTCGCCCCGGTTGGCTCGCAGTCGGTTGCGCCGGACCGCCCGATTTGGGCGCATGACCGTCGGCCCGTCGCGAGATCGTCGGATCGCCGGCCGTGGTGCTATGCAGTCTGCCGGGTGGAGAAACGGGCCGTTGGTCGTCTTCCTCCTTGAGATCCCGCTTGTCGTCCGTCGCGGCTTGGCTCGATGCGGCCGCACATAGCCTCGACAGCGCGTTGCCTGCGGGCATTTGAGAAGCGATCTGCGTCGCCCGCCCGGGTCCACCGCTCAATGACGAGCCTCGTTCGATCAACGTCGGTTCGGCGGGATCGAGTGCGTCCGACGTGCAGTTTTCGCGCTGGTTGGCCTCGCGCGCATGCTGGCGATTCGCCGTGCGGTTGACGGTGCCGCCGACCGGCGATCCCCGCATGCCGACGATTTTCCCGTCGGGTCTGAGCCGATTAGTTTGAATCAGTCGCGCCAGGTGTTGATTGCCCAGTGTGTGATGCAGTTTGAAGATAGTGTCCAGATTCCTGGACTGCTTGGTGGCATCGGGGAGAGAGTCGCGCCGGGCGATCTGATTCTGGGCTTTCTCTTCGCGCGGTTTGGTCAGCAGTGGTTGTGCCATGTGCCCGAACTCCTGCAATTACTAGCGCCGGAAGCATCGCGCCACAATAGTTTCGCGGATCGACTACTAAACGATCTCGAATCCAAATAGCTCAAAACAATGCCAGCCCCTGAAGTGCTTTATTTCGGCTAACGTATCGACCGGGCGCGTCATCTTCGAAATATAGGATGCGCTTTCGCAACCGCAAAGAGGCGAGCAGCTTCATTTCCGCCACACCCTAGTTTTACTGTGTCATAAATTCATGCCATTATAGAACCTTCTTCAGATTTGGCATGAGGAAACAATGGACGCGAAATCGTCGTTCGATGAGTACCTGGAACATCTCTGTGAAGCGCTCGGACACAGCGATCGCAATGCAGGGCTGGTGGGGTACTGCCAAGGCTTGATGTTGCCGCTGCGGCGTAAGAGTGTTGAGCCGCTGGCCGCTCACCTTGAACCCGAACGTGTCAGCGCGCGCCACCAGTCCTTACATCACTTTGTTTCGAAGTCGGAATGGTCAGACGCTGCTTTGCTTGAGCAGGTCAGGCGTTGGGTATTACCACACATGAATCCGGCCAACGGACTGTTCTGGATCATTGACGACACCGGCTTTCCGAAACAGGGCAAACATTCGGTAGGCGTCGCACGGCAATACTGCGGGCAGTTAGGAAAGCAGGACAACTGTCAGGTCGCAGTGAGCTTGTCGGTCGCCACGGAGGACGCCAGTTTGCCCGTCGCATACCAACTCTATTTGCCCCATGAATGGAGCGAAGATCCGGCACGATGTCAGCGCGCTGGCGTGCCTGATGAAATCGCGTTTTCGACCAAGCCACAAATGGCGGCAACACAACTGCGTGAAGCGCGCGAAAGCGGCGCGCCTGACGGTATTGTGCTGGCAGACGCCGGTTACGGGAACGACAGTGTCTTCCGTGACGCCATCAGCGAACTGGGATTAACTTACGCAGTGGGCATTCAGTCCAGCGCCCGCGTCTGGGCTCCCGGCACGACACCTCTGAGTGTTGAGCCGCCCACCGGGCAGCCTGGACGGCCGCGCAAACTGCTGCGCCGTGCGCCCGGTCACGAGCCAGTATCAGTCAAAGCGCTTGCGCGTGGTCTTGATGCTTCTTCCTACCGCATGATCAACTGGCGCGAAGGAACCCGCACCATCCTGAGTTCCAGATTTGCCGCTGTACGTGTACGGACATCGCACCGTGACTATTGGCGCGCTACACAGCGCGATGAGCAATGGCTCCTGATTGAATGGCCTCAGGGCGACCCTGAACCGGCTAAATATTGGCTCGCAACACTTCCGGAAGTGACGTCCCTCGAACGTCTGGTCAGTGTCGCGAAGATGCGCTGGCGTATCGAGCGCGACTACCAGGATCTGAAGCAGGAGTTCGGTCTGGGCCATTTCGAAGGCCGCAGTTGGCGTGGGTTTCACCATCATGCGTCGCTTTGCATCGCGGCCTACGGTTTTCTGGTTGCACAGCGCCTGATTCAGGGCGCTGGTAAAAAAAACTTCGCCATCGGCAGCCTCTTTACCTTATCCGACGACTATGTGCCACGGGGCTCCCCAGCGCGCCCAACGACATGTGGCTGATTCGATTGCCAGCTTGCGCTGGCGGCTCGCAGCCTACATCGCCCAACGCCTTCGACGATGTCCGTTCTGCTCTTCATCAAATATCTTGTGACACAGTAAAACTAGGAAGAGAAAGACACGTTCGCGGAGACATCTGGTGTCAAACGGGATGGCTTGACGTTATCGGCCCTCCATGTCACTTGGCCTGAAAGCGAGAAACGATCTAAGGTTCTTGCAATTATTATCGCCTAGTACTACAGCCGTAGATAAAACAAAGCAGGAGGTACGCAGCCGGGGCGCCGGTAGTGACACTGCTGGGCGCGGTACTGGTGCCTGCGCCGCCATGCCGACCAGGCCAGGACGTACTCGATGGAGTGAGCTCCGCGCCATAGGAGGCGGCACAGTAGCCGGCGGATCTCCTGCACACTGAGCGGCACCGAATCTTCAGGTGTTTTTTTTGGCGCGCACCCGCAGGGTGACGAGCGCGGCATGGGCCAGCAGCGCCAGCGTGATGTGACGGTACCAGCCCTGCCATTGGCGTACCTCGTATTGATCGAGCCCGCATTCGCCTTTGGTTGCCTCGAAGCCGGTTTCGATTTCCCACCTGCGGCCCGCGACGTTGACCAGGGTTTGCCGTGTGGCTTTGCTGCGCGGGGCGTATACGACGTAATACGCATGCTCGCGTTGCTCGTCCAGGCTGCGCCGCACCAGCAGGTAATGCCCGAAGCGGCGCTCTTCTGTGGTGATCTGCAGACGCCACAGCGGAGTCAACGCCCAGTCATACAGGCGCTCGCCTTTGGCGCCGGCACCTGCTGACAGGCGTCGCCATGCCCGTGCCGGCAAGGCTTCGGCGATCCGGTCGGACCGTACGTAGTCGGGACCCTGCCACCACAGGGGTTCGTTCTTCGCGACGGCCAGTACGAAAGACTGGCCGCGCGACTCGAGCCACAGCCGCAGGTGACGGTCGCCGCCGTAGACTTCATCACCCGTGACCCAGCCGCACGGCACACCTGCGTCCAGCGCCCGCTCAAGCATGCTGCGCGCGAGCTGCGGCTTCGTTGCAAACTCCACCGCCTTGGGAATGCCCGCTGCCTCGCAGCGCACACGGTCATCGGTCCACGCCTTGGGCACATACAGTTCGCGGTCGATAAACGCGCTGCCGCCGCGACCGGCATAGCAGAGGAACACGCCGATCTGGCTGTTCTCGATACGGCCTGCGGTGCCACTGTACTGGCGTTGCACACCGGCCGAGTGCTGCCCCTTCTTGACGAAGCCGGTCTCGTCCACAATCAGCACCGCGTCGCGCTCGCCCAGTTGTTCAACGACGTACTCCCGGAGCACATCGCGCGCGCCATCCGCATCCCATTGCGCCCGCTCGAGCAGGTGCTGCACGCCATCAGGCGTTTCTTCGCCGATCCATTCGGCGAGTTGCCAGCCGTTCTTGCGCTCAACTGTGCCCAGCAGGCCCTTCAGGTAAGCGAGAGACCGATGTCGGGGCTCGGGTCGCCTGAACAGTTCTCCGAGCCGCTGATGTAGCGCCTCCAGTTCACGCTCCCACGCTATTGCCGTCGAATGCATCGCTTTCTCATGTAGTAGTACTAAATGTTGTTAGTATAGTAAAAAATCTACGGCTGTAGTACTAGGAAGGTCTGCAAAAGTCCTGGCGTTGACGTGGGCGTGGAGGCACTGTCAGGTTGATGGGGAGGCGGCGGTAGAATGAAGCGATGAAGAAAACGAAATCGCTTTATCGCGGTCACCGCTTCCCCGCCGTCGTCATCAGCTGCGCGGTTCGGTGGTATTTCGGGTTTAGCCTGAGCCTGCGCGACGTCGAGGAGTTGTTGCTCAAGCGTGGTGTGGTGGTCACGTACGAAACGATCCGTTGCTGGTGCGACAAATTCGGCGCTGAATTCGCCCGGTGCGCCAAAGCGGCGCGGCCCAAACAGGGCAGCATATGGCATCTGGACGAGATGTTCGTGACGCTGCGCGGCGAGCCGTATCTGTTGTGGCGAGCGGTCGACGAGCACGGTGCTGAGCTCGATGTGCTGGTGCAAAAGCGGCGCGATAAGGCCGCCGCAAAGCGCTTCTTCCGGCGGGTGCTGCGTTCAAACCCGGTGCCGCGCAAGATCCTGACCGACCAGTTGCGCAACTATCCGGCGGCGAAGGCTGACATTCCTGAGCTCGCTCATGTGAAACACGTTTTCGTCAAGGCGGCTGCACGCGTGAACAACCGAGCCGAGAACAGCCACCAGCCCACCCGCAGGCGCGAACGCCAGATGTGCGGCTTTCGCGATGCGCGTCGCACGCAGGCGTTTCTCTCATGCTTTGGCCCGATCCGGCAGCACTTCGCGCTACCCGGGCATCAAATGAACGCGGCATGTCATCGTGTCGCACTCAAAGAACGCTTCGCCACATGGCATGATTGGACTGTTACTGGTGCCGCCAACAAAAGCAGATAATAAGGATAACTACTCTTAAACTACACAGATAGCCTACGCCCGCCAACATGACAGAGCCATCCGATCGCATCACAGCACTCCGCGGTTTCCTCCATCGAGGCTCGTTCGACGCCTGCCAGCGACGCACGGTGGCGCACTCACATTCCTGCGGGCGATGGCAGGCATCGACCAACCCTAAACGATCACGGGCGCTTGCGGAGATCGCTGAAAGGGCCATAAAAGGTCATTCGTCCGCAGGCTCCCTTGCGGTTCAAGCGGCGGCCTCCACTCAGCGATCGCCGCAAAACTCGGCGGCCGCAAGAGAGCGGATCAGCTGATCCGCTTGACGGTGCCTTTCTTCTTGCAAACCATGCACGAAACTTGTGATAATTTCCCGGGATGTTTTGCTTACTGGGGCACTTCACGCACTTGACGTCGCCGCAAGTGCTGCAACGGAAGATGGTGCCGCAGTCTTTCCCGCAATTTGCGCATTTCATGATGTTGGCCGTTTTGGTGTTGATATTAGGAAGCTTTACTTGAGCATGAATTCGGCGATGAATTCGCCCGTCTTTTGGATCAACGCGTTGCTGTTCAGCCCGTTGGCCCCAGAAAAGTGAGGAATGACGACCAAGCGCTTGCCGTCGCTGCTTTTGTGAAAAATGCGTCGGCGGTAATGCTCCGTCGAGATCTGCGCTTCTTCCATGCCGTCCTGGGTGCCGAACACTGCCGCGGCGAAATCACGATGGAAGCCGATGCCGAGGCCGATGAAAATGCTGGGCGAGTGTTCGCGGATCCAGTTCCGTATAACCGGGAAGCGGTGGTTTCGACACCAAGCTTGATATTGAAGCTTGTTCGTGATGCCGGTCTCTTGGATGAAGCGTTCAGGCCACTTCTCCACGTCGTGACAAGCGTAGGGATAGATATTTCCCTTGAAGTAGCCCGGCGAACCTTTCACGAAGGGCTGGTGTCGCTCAGCGAAGTCGAGCCAATCAGCGACTTGGAAGCCTCGAATTGCGGCGAGAAGTTTGAATGCCTTGACGTTGTAGGGCCATCGACGCTGCATCGTGATCGAATAAGAATCGTCCCCCTCGTCGTCATTGCTTTCGAACGACTCGTCGTGAATGCTCTTGTAAGTTCCGTGCTCGATGCCAAACAGCCAGATGGACGGATTGGAAAGCGTCCCCGCCGCGAATTCATCGCTGTCGCATCCGGAAAATTTGGCGAGGGCGTTTTTGGTGAATGTGCTCAGCATTGGCCTTTGCTCGTGATTGGGGATGGTGGAACCGTCTCGACGTGCCCCTAACCTTCCTCTCTTTCTTCAAATATTCGACGAAGTCGGCGATCTTGGTCTGAGAGCGAGGCCCTCGCGACGGCGGAACCGGCAGGCCCACGGCGTAGGCTGCAATGTCGCGCCACGGGGCCATCTTAGCAAGACGCGGGATCCCATCACTGGCTGTCGCAGCACGTATCGGCGAACAATACCATCATGGCGGTCGTCAGTTGAACCTGCAACATGTCGCTTGATAGGGATGCCACTGGATCGCCGCCGGCTTGCCGTCCGGCCCGGCAACTTCATAGACGGGCCGTCCAGAGCGATCGGCGCAGCTCCGCTTCGCCTGAACGCCGATGCGTTGGAGCGACGGCGCGAGGTCATGGGTGCAAGCGTCGGCGCCGTCCACAGGACAGTCGTTCGCGCTGACAGTCAATTGTGCGAGCGCGAACCGATTCGCACCAGTGTGCAAGTCGCCCGTCGTGCCGTTCGGAAACAGGACGATGCAGTCCCGCACGTCGGGCGAGCGTTGGAACTGCCATTGAACCGGCAGGCCTATGGAGTTCGACAGCGACTGCGGGGGCGCAGCGTGGGAAGGAGCCGCGGCGACGGGACCAAAGTTGACGATCGGCGTGCCGGACGTATTGCGAAAATCCGGCCGGCAATCGCCATCGGAACGATGAGCGGCGATGGCACCGTGGGCGATCCCAGCGCTGAATAGACTTGTGTGGGCAGCGACAATGACTACGTCCGGTCGTGTTGCCTCACGAAGGAATGTTACCCGACCGATCGTTGTCGTTTCGCTTTCGTTCTTCTCTTCTTTCGTTGTTTGCCGGGCGAGGAGCGCCCGGCCCCCCGTGACTTTCAACTTTTCCTCAACTCACACTTCGGCTGGCGCTTCAGCGGACTTTCGCAGGCCGCCCAGAATCAGTTCTTTTACGCGCTCTGCTCGCCACGCCTTGACCCGGCGCTGTAGCGTTCGTAGTTGTGCCTGACTCGCGTACGCTTCTGGAAACATCGCGGCCAACCGATCCATCAATACGTTGGCCGGCACCGAGGGCTCGGCAATCAGCCATCCTTCAATCAGCGGCCACGCGTCGGCGAACGGATCCACCCGACTTCTCCACCAGTGCTTTGCCTTCGGTTGCTTTCGGTGCGTCGGACGTGCTTCTCCTTCCTTCCATGCCGAAGAAAGGCTCGCGAGAAAGACGGCAATGTCTGATTCGTCTGCTGGCGCTGCTTCAGCACGCACGCCGTGGGCTGCGAAGTCGCTTAATGTCTGCTGAGCCGTTCGCATCTCCTGCAGCAGCCGCACAGGATCGAGACCTTTGAACTGTGCCTTCAGTTTCTCCTTGATAGCGGGTTCGACGCTGTCGTGTGCCAGAAGCCGATCGCACGGCGTCGCCGGCGCTAGATAGACCTTGTGTACGCGCGCGCCGTCACGCGTCTTGGACTCCAGCTTGAACGAAGGCTGGAAGAAGTTAATGTATAGCCGCGATGACGCGTACAGCTGCGCCAGCGCGTTCCTGGCATCGACACCGCTCAGCCGGCCACAACCGACCAGCCGCCGCACGACGGCGCCGTTCTTCTGCTCCACCCAGGCCTGATCGTTCTTCTTGTAGGCCCTCGAGCGCGTCTGAACAAGACCGCGGCCCTTGCAGTAGTCGAGGACGCTCTGGTTCATGAACGCACTGTCATTATCCGAGTCCACCCCAAGCATTGCGAATGGCAGATCGGCGGCCACTTTCTCAAATCCTTCAATCACCAGCATCTGGTTACGTACTCGCATGGCCACACATTCTGTCCAGCCGCTGGCGATATCAGTCAGCGTGAGGGTGTGGACGAACTCACCGTCTGTTTTCGAGCCGCCGCGGTGTTCGACCATGTCGATCTCGAAGAAGCCCGGTGGTGGATCGCGCCAGTCGGCGAAGGTACGTACCGGAATGCTTCGCCGGATGGCCGAGCCGACCCCCGTGCGCCGTTTGCGCTGCCCATCGATGTGCGCTCGCGCATTGGCCAGCATGCGATCGATGGTCGCCGCGCTGATCTGAAGGAGTTTGGCCTTGACGACCGGATCCAGGTCGAGATGGCCGTGCCGCTCCATGGCATCAATCAGCTTCGGGATCAACCCCTTGAGTCGCTTGCCGCAAACCCGGTCGGCCGCTTCCCACAACACCGTCAGCGCCTGGCGTACCGCCTCGTGGTATAAGCCGGTTGCGCTCGCGCGTCCCCTTTGCCGCGCCGGGCTCTTCCCGTAGCAGGCGAATGGCGTGCTTGCGGTGATACCCGGTCAGAGCCACGAATTCATCGAGAATCCTGATCCGGTCACCAAACGTCGCGCTGCCATATCGCAATTGCAATGCTGCCACCGACTCCTTGCGTGTCGTCATGCTGAATTGCCTCGTCACCTCGTGCCGCTCCCGCCGGACAATCCGACGGGTAGCAAACTACGTGAGGCAACAGGTCAATGCGTGTATCCACGTCTTCGTCGGCTTCCGCATACGTCACATCTGCAGGTGACTAATGGATCTCCGGCATGGCATAGTGCGATCAGTTAAACGGGAGAGAAAGAAGATGGCAACTCTGGGATCATTGCAGGAAAAAATCAGAAAGCTGGAGCAGCAGGCGCAGGCACTCGTTTCGAAGCAGGCATCAGGCGTAATCGAGAAAATCCGGGATCTCATGGAGAAGCACGGTTTAACGACCGCTGATATCGACGCGCCTACTCGCGGGAAACAGCGTGCGACGAAGACGCCAAAAAAGGTCACGGCCAAACCGGCTTCGTCTGTGGCCAGATACCGCGACCCGAAGACCGGCGCGACATGGTCAGGGCATGGCCGGGCGCCGGCGTGGATTGCAACCGCAAAAAACCGTGACCGGTTCCTGATTGACGCGAGCGCCACGACTTCGAATCCGGCGCCTGCCGGGAAAGCGAAGGTCGCGGGAGCATATGTTCGGGGTCCGCAGCCCGCGATGTACCGTGACCCCAGGTCTGGTGCTACGTGGTCCGGGCGCGGCCGTGCTCCTGCATGGCTGGCTAATGTCAAAGACCGAAGCAGGTTTCTGATTGATGGGCCGGCCATCGCTCCTGGTGCGGTCCGGAAAACAACCGAACCCCAAGTTAAAGCAGGGAAAGATGTAGCCGGGAAAGCGGTAGTCCGAAAAGCTGCGACGAAGAAGGCGAGCGCGACTAGGGCGGCCACAACGAAGACGACCGTGAAAGAAGCTGTAGCTCCGGTCGCTCCGGCGAACGCGAAGACGGTTGCCACAAGGAAGCCGGCTAAGAAATCGCCCGATGCAAGCAGCAAGGTGACAGCGAAGAAGACTTCCCCGGTGCCAGCGAAAAAGGCCGCGGCAAAACAAGGTGCCGAGGTAGCAGTCAGGCGTCCTCCGGTCCGGAAGATCGTCACCGCGAAGTCTGCTCCGATCGACACCGTGGCTACAAGCCCCGATGTCGTTCCGACGGCGGATAGCCCGGTTGAAACGAGCGTGTCAATTACCGGTTGATGTTGTGATTGGGCCGGAATGCATTCATTTCGCGATTCCGGCCCACCCGACAGCTTCAACGCTACGTCGGCTTCAAATGGATAGCCCTGGTGAGGTTAGTCGGACTGGACTCGGGTTCGCCGTTGCGAATTAATCTTACGCGTCGCGCCAGCCATGGTCCTCCCATCGGCGTGACGTTTGCTAGGCTGGCTTCAGGTCTCCCGCGATGGATCGCCCATCACGTATCCATCAGGTCTATCCGCCTGTTCAGCCGTAGATAAAATCTCACGTCGCGTTAAACCGTGAGGTCACAACGAATTTCTCTTACATTCGCCCCCTTGTCGCCCCAACAAAGGTGACAACACCTGGCCGGCGACTTTCAGTCGCTCAATGTTTAAGCGCTGGTGCGAGCCGTGCTGGCACCTGACCAATCCATGTATTTCACTGTGGCGCGTCCGGGACTCATCGCCTCGCGATACGGCAGTCGGGAACGCGCAACGTATTTTTCAAAACAGCAACACCGGAACATCGCAGCAGCCACGACAACATCGGTCAGCGAGGCCTGCGCCCAGCTGACCCGTGAGTTGGTTCGTACGGCAGCTTCATCCGCCGCTTCGGCATCGTTGCCGTCTCCGACGCCGAGACAAGCTGTCGCAGCGGAATGGTGTTGCCTGGATAGTGCGACTGGAGCCACGCTCGCACGACGTTGTCGTGCATCCAGCCCCTGACGAAGCTTGCAGCCTGGGCGAGACCGTACAGGTCGTCATTGCAGGCGCATGCAATCGATCGCGCCTCTGCCTGCCTATGCATCAGCCCCTTTTCCATCTTCGCCAGTCGCCTCGCGCGTTCGGGGTCGGACCGACGGCCTCGCGGATCATCCGCACGTTGCGACGCCGGTGTGGCCGCGAGCAGCGCGCGAGCAAAGTCGCCGCTGCAGTTGCCTACCCCGACCATCACCTTCGCAGCAGCGAGTTGGCGCGCAGGCACCATCCGCCTGAGCGCGGCCACCGTGCGATCGGGCAATCTGTAGCCTGCCAGCTGCGCAAGCGCTTCCGGACAAACGCCCGCCACAATCCCCTGCCCGCCGGGAATATCTGGAACGCGGGCGACAAATCTGGCTGGGCGGGCGTAGGTCATGAACCGGCTCCTGTCAGGCGGTCTCGCAGCAGTCGCGGCATCGTGACGTAGCCCTGGCCCCTGAGCAACGCCACAAATGTGGCGTCGGACAATAGCTCGCGCAGCACGCTGCGCACAATGGCCATCTCGACCCGCACGGCCTCCATCTGCCTGATGCGGGTTTGCTGTCTGGCCCGTTCGAGCATCAGGACTTTTCGTGCTTTGGTTTCGGGCGTCAATTTCTGGATGACAGATTTGCGCTGACCGCCCGTCGATGCCCGGGTTTGAGCGCCCGTCGTGACAGCCGGTTTCGAACCGATTTCATTTGCCTTCACCATATGGTTATCTCGCTGCGCAGCCAGGGTCAGCGGACAGCACATCCAGTGGAACGGAGTCCGTCAACGCAATGAGCGCCTTCAGATCGTCGTGCCGATAGGGTTCGAAATGGGACCGTCCATCACGGAATACGACAGTGAATTCGCCAGCCTTAAGACTGCCGCGTGGCAGGACGTGGAAATCGAGCAGTTCAGTGCCCGCACGTTCGATACGTCCATAGACCAGAAAATCAATCGCGAAACAGTCGGGCCATCGCGCTGTCCAGTATGGCAGGTGCGCCTGAATCATCCACGGGCGGCGCACGACGAGCTGGATTCGCAGCGCCCCATCAACGCACAGCACGGCTGTGTGCTTCTCATACCGGACTTCATGCCCGAGTTCGCGCAACCTGTCCATCGCGCTGTGCGCGACGCGTTGCTCAACACGACGTTCAACGAACCGGTTCTCCGAACGTTCGGGATCGAGATTCGGCACGTACCCAATAGCCTTATACGCCTCGTTGAGACTGCCGAACTCGTGCGCCACCTGCTCCGCTGAAGGGGCGCGCCTGTAATGCTTCAACAACTTCTGACTGATCCTGCCATTGCGGCTCAGTACCTTTCGCATGCCATCAGTGATCTCCTCGCGGGTCGGCCTGCGACGACTATCCTCGATCCTCTTCTGAACAGTGGCGAAGAGCCGCCTGTCGACCACCGGTGAAAAAGCGTCGGGCACCCTGATCCATTCGTTCTGTGGAAGCTGCTGCCAGGGGCCATCGAGTTTTGATGTCGTGCGACTGTACACGTTCGTGCCGATGTACTTTTCGTTGCGCAGGATCTGCATGATGTTCCGCCCCTGCCACGAACGACCGGCTCCGTTGACGATCCCGAAGTCATTCAGGCGTTGAGCGATACCTGCTCCCGTTACTGGCTGCGTCGCATACCACTCGAACATCTTGCGGATGATCGCTGCTTCGCCCGAGGGATCCGGCACGACGATCACGCGGTCGGTCTGCACATTCTTGTATTCATGGATGGCCAGCGGTTGCAGGACTTCCCTGCCGGCATTGACGAGCACGCGGCGCAACCCGTATCCCACGGGGCCGCCCGTATGAAAGCCACGCCGGACGTTCAGGCAATGACCGAGAAATACCTTGCGGGACATCTCGCGACTGAATTCGCCCGCCATCGCCCGCTTCATTGCTTTCATCACCGATGACAGAGGGCTGCCATCATTCTCAAACGGCTCGGCGACGTAAATCACCCTGACGCCGGCGCGGCGGCACGCGTACTCGTAGAAGGCGCTCTCGTCGACATCCTGAAAGCGTCCCCAGCGGCTCACGTCATACACGAGGACACACGAAAAACGACGCGCCGGGTCCTCGACATCGAGCAGCAACTGGATCAGCGCCGGTCGCTCACGTAGTGTGAGACCGCTGATCCCTGAATCCTCGTAGTCGCGAACGAGCCGGATATTGTTAGCCGCCGCATACCGGGCGATCGCTTCGCGCTGGAACAGCGGCGAGTACTCCTGGTGATCAGTAGACATGCGGATGTACTGCGCGGCGCGAGCGGGCGCAGCCGGTACAGCATGAGGTGTCCGGGGCGGCGACATGGCAGCTCAACTGACGGTACGTTTCAGTGCTAGTGCTTTTCCTGATGAAGTCAAGGTCGCCGGTGAATCTGTGCGTCGCGGACGGCCCGCCTTGTCGCACGCAGCGTCCGCCACGCCCGGGTGACGGACGCGATGGCGGCAACAACGACTAATGGTTTGGCCTGACAATGAACTCGCCCGATTGCGAACGACTGCAACACGATCGGACTCGGCGCGAGGCCCGCTTCCGGTCAGCATCGTCACAAAGCAGAGGTTGATTCGGTTTCGTTGGCAAGCGCTGTGTGCAAGACTCGCCTTCCCGCGTGCGGGTGGCTCGTCGGCAGAGCGCTGTCGCAAGGCGGAAAAATGCTGCGGCAGCGTCTGGCGACGCGAAATGCGGTGACATGCCTTTGTGGCAAGGTCGTATCTGTCACTCAGCAACTGGCCAAGAATCCGCCTTGCGCGGTGCAATTCAGAAGCTTTATCTGAAGTACGATTCACGGACACGCTGTTGCTGGTTGAGATCCATGCATTGCTTCGACTAGACAGCTTTCCACGCACGCTTCCCCGGTTCCGTGGATAGATCGAAGCAGGCAGACTGACTGACACGGTTGCGATACGCTGAGGATTGTGCTCAAGCGCACCCGAGCAGATACAGTATGAAACGTTTCGTCTGGCGGCAGTCGCCGCGCACGTGAGGCCAGCTACCCGCACCACGATGCGCAAGCGAAATCCAGTTTTGCGTACGCGCATGGAGGCCTCGATGAGTGAATCTGATGAGTTAATATCTGCCCAGGAGCGCGTGCAAGCGACAACCTTTTTCGACGGCGACTTCCAGCGCATGATCGGTGTTTGCATTGACGTAGTGGACGCCGCCCAGGCAACATACGGCTACCAACGCCGACGTGGAATCCGCGAGACCGTTCTTCCGCTTCACGTTAAAACCAGAGCCGCGAACAGGGACGCTAAACAGATGGGTCGCAACCGATGACCTCGCCAGCACAGGGGCCTGCGGAACTGGACGGACAGGCGCGCGCCGAACTGCTTTGCTATCTTGTGGTAGGACACCTTGTGGCCCGCTCGCGCACCGGTGAATGGTTGCGCACCGACCACCTCGTCGAGTCGATGCGCCTCTGGCTTGCCGGAAATGGCGCCAACGCCTGCTGGTCGGACCGGATCCGGCTCGGCACCCTGTCACAAAAGCTGGCCGGCGAATTTGGCGCGCTGACGCCCTTTGCCGATTCTGCCCTGCTGGCGAAGCTGTTCACGGATGGTTGGCGGCTGGATTATCGCTCGCCTGTTGTCCGCGGGATCCATGCGGCGTGTGAGGCAGAGTTAGCGGGCGATGGCGGACCGATCTGAGGGCGCGTACATATTGGCCGACTTTCAGCGACTAGTCGCGCTTCCGCGGGAGTTAGAGTTGGTCGGCCGCTGCGAAGCTTGATTTCGCTTTTTGTGGCTTCAACCAGACGGTCTGACGGTTAGTTGCATTTCGATGCGCGCAGGATTGGCCGCAACGGTGAGCTTTTCCGGGATAGGTGGATTTAAGCCGGTGCCGTAGAGCGAAGGAAAGTTGTCACCAAAAACGATGCAAACATGTCAACACGCGGTTTTCGAACTGAGCGCGGCCACTTTTTGGAGAACGATGAGCCTTAAGGCCTCGTCACGATGGTCACTCATTGCGCGCTTTCTCCTGATGTCTCCGCCCCAATCTTTGCCCGATCGTTCTCGCTGATACAGAACCTCCCAGACATCCGTTCGTAGAAATGCCGGGAGATGGCGACCCGATGCTTTTTGCCCATAGCGAGCTTTTCCTGTTAGCTCCGATGTAAAAATGCCCCCCTGTCGCCGAGGTAAACCTGACCCACCCGGGAGACGATGGCGGCCTTTGCCGCCGATGCTGACTCAGGAGCAAGCAGTGGAAATCAAGGTATTGGCCCGACGCGGGACGGCGGTGCAAGAGATAGCGAGGCAAACGGGTTTATCGCGCACACTGTGCACCGTTAGCGGTTCAAAACTGTGCGGGAACGCGACCATCGTTGCCACCTCGCGAGCGGATTCATGATCTGAAACGAACGCGAGTTGACTTTTTTAATTCGCACTCACGCGAAGTGACAACTTTCTTTCGGTAAAAAGCGAAGGAAAGATGTCAACACAGCGGCTGAAGTCCTGCCGTCAAAGGCATGGCCCGGTGACAACTTTCCTTCGGTTTACGCCCGCCGCACGGTGGACCGCTGACTGCGGACGCAAGCATCCCCGCAACGATTCGCGCTGGCGGCCGTTCTACGGCCCGCTGTCCGGATCGAGCCAGCGACAGGCCATGGTGATCCTCAACGTCATGTTTGCGTGGCTGGTGCAGGCCGGTTATCTGGCCGGCAACCCGCTGTCGCTCTCGCGTCAGCGTACCCGACGGGCCAGGCCGCGCATCGTCCGGTATCTGTCGCCCGAACTGTGGCTCGAGGTCAAAACATTCATTCAGGGCATGCCAACGCAGACCAACCGCGAGCCCGAACACCACGCACGCGTGCGCTGGCTCTTTACCCTGCTCAATCTGGGCGGTCTGCGGATCACGGAGGTCGGCATGAACACGATGGGAAGGTTTTTCCGTCGCGGTGACGAAAGTGGCAAGGATCGCTGGTGGCTCGAAGTGTTGGGCAAAGGTGGCAAGGAGCGGCTAGTGCCCGCCACCGCGGAAATGATGACGGCACTGGGCACCTACCGGCGGGCACGCGGACTGCCAGCGCTGCCCTCGCCGGGCGAGGACACGCCGCTGGTGCTTCCGATTGGCCAGTCGCTTAAGCCACTCACGCGCGCAGCGTTGCACCGGATCGTGAAGGATGTTTTTAGCGGTGCGGCGGACTCCCTGCGTGCGCGTGGTGAGGACCATGCGCAGCGCGCGGCCTGCATCGAGCAGGCATCGGCACACTGGCTGCGTCACAGCGCGGGGTCGCACATGGCGGACCAGCAGGTAGATCTGCGACTCGCGCGCGATAACCTCGGGCATGCGTCACTGACGACGACCAGTCAGTATCTTCACGTCGATGACGATCGCCGGCACCGCGAGACCGACGAGAAACACCGTATTGACTGGTGACGGACGGCAGCCAGGCTCTACCGCCTGATCTGGAAATCGTCGGCCGTGAGCCTGACGGGTTCACCCGGTCGCAGGCGGACTTTTCTTTCGGCGACCGCAATGATGCGGCGCTGTCCGTCCGCAAATGCCTTGAGCATACGAATCTGGTCGGCGTCTTTGGGCAGCCAGAATTGCGCTTCGAGCGCCTCTCGCGTAATCGCACAGGCGACCTCGCTACGATCCCCGGTCAGGCGAAACAGAATTTCATGTCGGTCCGCCGCGACATCCGACATCAGGTCAATAACGTCCATGACTTCCACCTCCTGAATTCAGCTGCAAACTTTTAACTTCTGTCGCCCGTCTTCAATTTTACAGAATAGATGTTTTTGATCGACATCGATCTCCAGGGTGAGTCTATGCGGGAGATGAATTTCACCGTGCCATGTGAAGGTGCGGCCCACTGATACAGCGAGTCGGCAACCTGACAGTCGCGCCCACCCCACCCTTGCGGGCGCACATCGAGGAACCGTTTGGACTTGCGTTCGCGTGCGCTATCGGCTGCACTCGACTGCAAATCCGCCAGATTGAACCAGTGCGCGAAGATGTGGATGCGTAGCATGCGTTCCGGACCGATCGGCGGGCGGTCGTGGTTCGTATCGACGAAGAAGAGACCAACGTTATAGGTCGCATAGTGGCGCTCGGGCACCACCTCCTCGTGCGTGACGAATTCGATCTCCAGATACGCACGGCGAAACAGCGGAGCGAACAGTGCCGACATCGCGCAGGTGAGACGGCAGCCGTGCTTGCGCTGGAATTTCACCGCGTACGGAAACCAGCCCATCAAATCGCCGAGCGTGCCGGCCGGAAACTGAATCAAAACCTCGCGTTCTTCGCGTCGAAGCGATGGATGAAGGCGGCGTCGGCCTGCTTGCCGCGCTACTGGATCTGCACTTCGAACGACACGAAATACTTCTTCGCGCTCGCCACGACGCCCTCGCCGATCTCGTCTCGAACAGCACGTTGTCGGTCTCGTAGTCGCGCAGCACGACATGCCATTCGCCCGCGGGCAGCACCGCGCGGCAGCCGTCGTTGAAGTCGAAGCGCACGCCTCGCGTGGCCGACTCGGTGGGAACGCTGGCTGGCGGGAGGAAACGGCCGCTTGTTGGCACTGCTGGTGGGACCGAACTGTGTGACAGAAACAGGAGCCGGATGGATGGTCGTGTCATCCGTCGGCACCGCAAGAATGTCGTGAGGACGGAAGCAGTCATCGAAGCTGGCCCACATTTGTTCGGGTATTGCCCGCCTTTCGCAGGTTTTCGTATTTGCACGCCACCGCAGGCGCATAAGCATCTAGCTGCATGGCGGGTGCGATTTTCACAGATGAAACCAAATGTTGCAATAAAAAATAGGAATGCTACATAACTAGCGAATAAAGCCGGTCGGCAACCGTTTGGGCGCTGCCGTCGTCATTCGGCTATCCCTTGGAGATCATATGCATGATTTCAATACCCGAAAAGATGATACGCACACCGGAAATCCTTGAAGCCTTACGGCGTCACTATTCGAAACCGAGCCGGTGACTGAGAATCGGTGCGCAGAACAGCGCGATGGCGCATCCGATCGCTTTGCCCTCGAGCTCCGCTCCAGCCGTGAAACGTGTCCCGTATTCGATCACTTGTGGAAGGCAGTAGAACACGCTCATGGCAATGAAGCATTTCTCCACGATCGAAATGCTCCACCTCCTTCCAAAAGCAATTGCGGCAGCAATAACACGTAGGATCCCGAACACTACTATGGCGCCTACCGCCGCCTGTTCTCGGATTAAATAATCTGGAAGAAAACCGCCCATAGCCTTCGGCACCTCTGGATACGTTGTCAGTGGCAAGACGAAATAGTAAGGTGCGAACGCGCCGCTAATCTAAAACTTTTTCGGCGAAATCGATGACAATTGGCTTCCAAGGTTGAGAACCATTTGATCAACATTGCCCGGGGCGCCACCATATGTCGAACCTTACTTCCCGCATTTTTTCTTTATGCCGCCGTAAGGCGGATCGAGACGTTCCGTGACATACAACAAATGAACTCGCTCGGAATCCTCCAGCGTAATGCAATGATTGGACGGATGTTACAGAACAATTTGTCGTGTAAGTGTGAACTGGCTGAAAACACCATCAATTTGACGGCTCCAGCCAAACTTCTGTCCCACCTCTCTTGGTCTCTCTTCGATTCGGTTGTGGTGCAAATAGCGATAAAATGGTCGGGTAGGATGTCGAGGTGAACCGATCTGCGACGTCTTCTCGAAGTACGTCAACGCTTGCACTTCAGGATGGAGGTCAGTTATATCGGGGGCGATTCGCTCGCACCACCTTCGCATGAGACAGTGGTTGAACTGCGACAAGCCGCGGCCGTGACCCGGGACAACGGGAGCCGTGAGCGCTGGTCGGCGCCATACGCGGTCACTCAACCACCTGCATCATTGAGGGCGGCACATCGTGAGTGACCGCGCGAACGGAATCATCCTTGAAAATTGGATCATTGGCGCGTGAAGCGGCGTTTTTCATGTCTTGTTCCGTCAACAGCTTGAACCAATCCGCCGATCCCGTCCGCCGTCAAATTCGAGGGAATATACTCTGCTTCGGTCTTTCGAGGGGATGCCTCGTTGAGGCAGCCCCGCCCCTCGATCTTTAACCTGCCGCTCTCGCGGGCGGCAGGCTCTTTTTCCTGAACGTCCGCATTCGATTTCCATTGGCATGATCAACCGCTTGTTAGGTGGCCATGCACCAGCGCCCTCGATTCGCGTTTCGACATTAATGTCGACCTCCTCGAACCGACTGATCATGCCAACGTATCTATTGCGCGGAACTGCCAAAAATATGACCGCGTTCGTCACGCTGCCAAGTATTTCTGGCGGATATGTACAGAACAACGCGGCATCAATTACGCTATTCAAACAGACCATTCCCACCCGAGTCTTTGTGATAGCGCGTCTCACTCATCAACAGGCAAATCGGACCGCCACGATACGATCGTCAGTAACCGACGGAAGTCTCCGATATGGCAACGCATGAGTGCCCGTAGTTGTGCGAGACTTCTGTCGAACAAAAACTTAAACCACACGAGCGAGACATAAATGGACGAAAGCGTAGCTTACGTATACGAGTACACCGGTGGCTTTGGTACATACCGAACAACCGGGAGGCGGGCAGCATTTCAGCTTCCCCTTGTAGGCGACAACGTTACGATGGTGGTCGACGAACTAGGATTCGATGGGGTTTTAAAAGTCAAGTCCCGGCTCTTTGAGTACGACAGGATTGGCGCATTGACTGTCACACTAAAGCTGTCTTACACGCTCGATTAAGAGCGCCCGGGGAATCTCAAACAAAGGCTTTCGTCGGGTCAATTCGGCACTGGTGCAACGACCTGCAACATAAATAACGCGCCATCGGAATCACGAAAGGAATGCGATCTTTGTGATCGACATCGTCGTCAAACACTCACGTCGCGGCCGGCGCTAGCTTCCATGCATCTTCCGAACGTTAGTAATTTATCAAAGACTCCCTACAAGGCGTCACTTACAATGTTTGCGCCTATCGTTAGCTTTCCCGAGAAGAGATCAGGCGCGCGATGCAAGTCCTCCCATCTCTCTCGGCGACGCCGCGCAGGTCGCAGCGATGAACGAACGCAGCGTCCTGAAACGCTTCAAGAACGAAATCGGTATGACACCCTCTGACTATCCGCTTCTCGCGCGCCCGAACTTAAGCTCTCGAATGCTCGTCGAATCACGATTGCCGGTCGACAAAGTCGCCCGGCGCTGCGAGATCGGCAGCGGCCGTCAGTTGGCGAAGCTGTTCAGAAAATATCTGACGACGACACCTACACAACTACCAACTACCGGATGCGCAAGAAGGCGCCGCCGAACAGCGTACCCTGAGCGTGCGCAGCTCGGCTCGACAAAGCAATCCGAGACGGTGTACTCTGCCATGTCTGCAACCGCAGCGCCCACGAGGCATCGCGTGAAGCGTGGCTCACGATTTTGCCTCCACGCAAAGCTGGCATGTATTCGCCTTAGCCAAAACGGCGCTTCTTCCGCCATCTCGCGCTATGCATCCGTTTTCGCTCTAATGCTTTCGCGCCGTCATTCCAACGATGATCCGATAGGCCCGCGCAAGCATGGCCTCGCCGCCCTCGGACTTAAGCCTGCCCCCTTTCAGAGCGCGGGTTCCTTTTTAATTGTCGTTATTACGCACCCTCGAACAGCTTATGCTTAAAGTTACCAAAGCAGTATTTCCGGTGGCGGGTCTCGGCACCCGGTTTCTCCCTGCCACGAAGGCCAGCCCGAAGGAAATGCTGCCGATCGTGGACAAGCCGCTGATCCAGTATGCGGTGGAAGAAGCGATGGCCGCGGGCATCACCGAAATGATCTTCGTCACAGGCCGCAGCAAGCGCGCAATCGAGGACCATTTCGACAAGTCATACGAGGTCGAAGCCGAACTCGAGGCACGCGGCAAGGACAAGCTGCTGGAGCTCGTGCGCAGCATCAAGCCGAGCCATGTTGACTGTTTCTACGTGCGTCAGCCGGAAGCGCTGGGCTTGGGCCATGCGGTGATGTGCGCCGAAAAGCTGGTGGGCGACAACCCGTTCGCCGTTATTCTCGCGGACGACTTGCTGTACGGCACGCCGCCCGTCATGACGCAGATGATCGAGGTGTTCGACCACTATCACAGCTCGGTGATCGGCGTCGAAGAGATTCCCGCTCAGGAAACCAAGTCGTACGGTATCGTCGACGGCAAGGAGTGGGAAGACTCGATCATCAAGATGTCGGGTATCGTCGAAAAGCCGGAGCCGAGCGTGGCGCCGTCGAATCTCGGTGTGGTGGGCCGCTATGTGCTCAAGCCGCGCATCTTCGAGCATCTACGTGGGTTGAAACCGGGCGCGGGCGGCGAGCTCCAACTCACCGACGCGATCATGTCGCTACTGCGCCACGAGCAGGTGCTGGCGTACAAATACCACGGCACGCGTTTCGACTGTGGCAGCAAGCTCGGTTACCTGAAGGCAACGGTCGAGTTCGCGCTGCGTCACCCGGAAGTGTCGGCAGATTTCGAGGCGTATCTGCGCACGCGTCCACTCGAGCTCGCGTACTGACACTCGTACACATCCCCCATAATACAAATGGCGGCCGCACTCCGCCACTCTGCGAACCGCGGCCGGTCCAAACCACCACCCGTCACGAGCCACGAAAGCAGCTCCAGACAACTCACTCACGCGGTCAGAATGCGCTCCTGTTCGCGCAGCGATGTCGTGTGCACGACGCATTCGACATTTCGAGTATGGGGGCTGCGACGGACATGAAGTCGAATGCGAGCGTGAGCCTGCCAACCTTGGGTAGACGCGTTTCATGGGAGATCACGCACGATCTGGACGGCGAAAGAGCCAGCATGGTGATCCACCTCGCGAAATCCTCTGGCGAGGCAATCGGCCCATTTTGCGGAAGCCGTATCGCCACGACCCGGGCGACCCGCCACCCGAGGTGGCCCCGCGCTGCACTTCGCCATCCTCTTCGGCGACGCCCGCCGCTTGATGACGCCGGGCTATGGACTGTGGGCAACGGCGGGGAATCGCTCGGAAGAAGGCACGCTCCATGAGATCGTCCGGACACGGGTGTTTCCACGTGTGATCCGCACACGATAACGTGAGCCGCATCGCGTTCATCGACGCGGCCGGCTTCATCGACGGTTTTGTCGCGGCAAGGATCGAGAGGCGAATGAGATCGATATGCAAAGTACTGCTTATTTTGCCAGTTCGTAAAATTGATCAGCGGCGGACGGATGGGTTCCGCGAGCACTCTTCACCTATCCTTGTCAGGTAGCCGCCATGCATTGCTGGATAGCGGCCCCCTCAGGTAGGGTCGAGAACTGGCGCGCGCACGGTAGGTCCCGGTGGCTTCTCCCTCGCTTTCGCGGTGGGCCTCAATCCGGTTGCCATGGTCACGTTTCCAGCTCCCGCCACGTCAAACGCAGCAGGCGGTTTTCCCGCACTACGCTTTCCTGCCTGCTTCATGTCAAGGTTTATGGGACCTATCGTGCTGGGGACGCTTTCGACGACGACCGTTGACGAACCCGATAGCCATTGAACAGCTTCAGTTCTTCATACAGCCAGCGCCTACTCCACCTCTTCCAACCGAAGCCCCGTCGATTCCGGGATCGACCCATGTGGCGGCGAATCTTCTTTTCCACCCAGTCTTTGATGAAGCTGAAGCACTCGCTGGAATGTCCTACAGCGAAGTAATTCACCCAGCCGCGTAACACCGGATTGATCAGTTCTACCACCCGATCTACCGGCTGCGACTGGTATCGCCGGAACACCTCTTTGAGCTTACGCAATAATGCCGTCCGCTTCTTCAGCTTGGGCGTGTAGTGCGCTCGCCACACGTGCTTCTTTACGCTGCGGAGTCGACGAAAGTCGAATCCCAGAAAGCCGAAGCTCTCTGCGCGGTCCAGATCCACAGTGCGGCTCTTCTCTTCATTTACTTCGACCTGCAGCTTGGCAAACTCTTCCCGAAGTCGCGTGGTCACCGCCCTCAGCAGCCACGCATGCCGCGGATGGGCATCGATCAGCACCACCAGATCGTCAGCGAATCGGGCATACTCGACGTAGGTGTACTTCCCGTTGCGCGTGGCTTCTTTCGCCCGCTCCAGCATACGGTCTACCTCAGTGAGATAGATGTTACTGAGCAACGGTGAAATCACCCCGCCTTGCGGAACGCCTTGTTTGCCCGACGCCGTCAGCATCAGCTTCAGCAGATGCATTACGTCGTCGTCATTGACCCGACGCGCAACCTTTCCAAGCAGTATGTGATGCCGAACTGTGTCAAAGTAAGCGCGTAAATCCAGATCTATGACGCGGGTCTTCCACTGAACAATTGCCGTCGCCACCCGATGCACCGCTTCATGCGCGGTACGCCTGGGGCGATAACCGTACGACCCCGGCTGGAAGTCTGCCTCGAAGATCGGCTCCAATATGAGCTTGAGCGCGCCTTGAACCACCCGGTCACGGATAGCCGGAATCGAAAGGACACGGACCTTGCCCCCGTCCTTCGGTATCTCCTGCCGCCGCGCCCGTAACGGCACGTAGGTCCGCCCGATCAGTTCGCCCTGTATCTGCTCAAGAAACGCCTCCACGCCCTGCGCCTCGATGGCCTCGAACGTCACCCCGTCGATACCCGGAGCGCCGTTGTTCTTTCTGGCCAGCGCATACGCCTCGCGCAGTGCGTCCATCTTGCAGACATGGACGTACAACCCCCAGAAACGCCAGGACGGTTCAGCCTTCGCCTTGACGTATATTCCCCGCCTCAGGTCCTGCAAACTGCTGGACGCCTTTGTCATTTCGTCCTTGCCTCCCATGTTGTCGAGGAAACTACAAACAGCAGGGCCCCTTCGCTCCACCAGCGTTACCCGGCTTCACAGCTACTACGGACCCATCCGCCACCCTCTCGCCTTCAGCCCACTTCCCGGGTTCGCCGGTTATAGGACCTACCTTGCTCCGGCGATTTCGCGCCGGGGCGAGGAGGGCTTCTCCAGTTGCTTAGCATGTCCTTGTCATCGTGCCGTCGCTTCCACCCCGCCGAAGTGGAATAGCCGTATCGGTCAGATTTCGGCTACCCATGCTGCCTTCACCCTCACGGTTGCGGGCTCGGCCCTCGGAGATTTTCATTTTCGAGGCCACATCTACGTTCACTTTTGTTACGGCCCGATGACTCGCGCATTCCCCAAGGAAATGCCTGTCGATAGGCTTCAAGGTCTTGGTTTCCCGCCACCCTGCTATCCAAGCTACGGGGCTTCTGACTTCTACCCCGGCAGGTCTATCCCCTGCTGAACACGCCAGCCTTAGCTGGACGCACAACCGTGCATGCATCTTTTAATGCACAGTATGTGGGTAGGCACATACGGAATGTGGCGCTCGTCCATATGTGGCGCAGCATCACGATCTCGGTGTTGGTGGCATCAGTTTCGGCAAATGAATGCCACATAAAATAAGCGCACAGTGATCGACTCATCCTCCAGACGGGAGAGTGGATCATGTTTGAAACCCTTTATAGCTACCCGCAAGTGTTGCGTCGTCATCGTGAGGGGCCGTGGGCAGAGGAGCGTGAGCGATTTCTTGCGCAATGTGTCGAACAGGGTTTTGCCCGCGCGACGCTTCGAGAGATCGCCGCCGAACTTCTGGTCGTCGCCCGGTACTTCCATATCGGTGAAGCCAGGTTCAGTACACAGGACGTGGAGGCTGCCGCTGATCGCTGGGCACGCTTTCAACGTCGACGCGAGCGGATTCAAGATTGTCGCTGGTCTCGTCAGCGATTCATTTCAACAGCCAACTCCTGGCTACGTTTCCTCGATTGCCTGGAGCGTTCCCATCAGGAGACCCAACTCTTCACGCATCTGATCGACGAATTTTCGGCCTTCATGAGCGACGAGCGTGGACTGTCTGCCAGGACCATCGCAGGTCGATGCTGGCAGGTGCGGCACCTTCTCGACAGCTTACAGAGCGCGAAGCACTCTTTGGCACGCCTGTCACTCAAAGAGGTGGATGACTATCTGGCGATGAAGGCCGATGAAGGCTGGGGGCGAGTATCGATGGCCAGCGCAGCCAGTGCATTGCGCAGCTTTTTCAACTACGCGGAAACGCGGCAGTGGTGCCCTGCAGGAATTGCCGCTGGAATTGAAGGCCCACGCGTGTTCAGGGAGGAAGGGCTTCCCCGTGGTCTGGACTGGCAACAGGTGCGTCAGCTCATCGCGAGCACGGGTGGCTGCGGCGCCCGGGACATCCGCGATCGCGCAATGCTGATGCTGTTTGCCATCTATGGGTTGCGCAGGGGCGAAGTATCACAGTTGCGACTGGAGGATCTCGACTGGGAACACGAAGTACTTCGCGTTCCACGGCCCAAACAGCGGCGTACACAGGACTATCCGCTGATACCAGTGGTGGGTGACGCTATCTTGCGCTACCTTCAGGAGGTCCGGCCTCGCTCTGCCCGCAGGGAGCTTTTTCTGGCACTCAAGGCTCCGTTCCGCCCACTGTCGACGAACGACATGTACCGGCTTGTGAGAAGCCGCCTCGCTGCGCCGGGCGTATCGGGTCCGCACTGCGGCCCGCATTGTCTACGTCACTATGTACCCTTCCGGGTTATGTCGGGTGACACAATTGAACCTCGACGATCGACCGAAGATTGCGGGGTCGTCAAGCAGATCGCTCAAGCGATCACCCGACATAATTTGGTGAGGTTAAAGACTGTTCAGGAAGCCGAGGAGTTCGTCTGTCGGCTTGAAGCGTCCTGGCGTGCCGCGTCGCGGAGTTGCTTTCGCAAGGGCCTGTTCCTTCATCGCAAGGGTCGCTTCGACATAGATCTCCGTGGTTTCCACCGATTCATGCCCGAGCCACAACGCGATGACCGAGCGACGAACGCCTGATTGCAGAAGGTCCATGGCCATAGTGTGTCTCAAACAGTGGACAGTGACCCGCTTCTGCTTCAATGACGGGCAAACTTCACACGCGGTTTTGCGGTGCTTGTTTAGCAAGTACTGCACACCATGGACACTGAGGCGTTCACCCCGCTCGCTGGGAAAAAGTACTGCGCCATCGCCGCGTTGTGGTTCTCGCAGCCACGCTTTCAGTACGGCGCGAGTGGATTTCGCGATGGGGGTACAGCGCTCTTTCCGACCCTTTCCGATTACCCTCACGTGTGCGCCGGTGCCAAGCACCACATCCTCGCGATTGAGTCCCGTCATCTCGGACAGGCGCAGACCGGTCTGTACCGCGACCAATAGAAAGGCGTGGTCGCGCCGGCCAGACCACGTGCCTTGATCAGGCGCGGCAAGCAAGGCGTCGACTTCTGGATGCGTCAGAAAGTGAATCAGCGTACGGGTGAAGCGCTTGCTGGGGATGGCAAGCACCCGTTGGATCTGGGCGGCATGGTCTGGTGCTTCGTAAGCGGCGTAGCGAAAGAAAGAGTGAATCGCCGCGAGGCGCAGATTTCTGGTGCGAACACTAACGCCCTGGTTCTTCTCAATTTCGTCCAGGAACGCGACGATCAGAGGAGTATCGATGTCTTCGAGGTTTAGCTGCGACGGTGACTTATGCAGGCGCTGCTGCACGAACTTAAGGAATTGACGATAGGAATCGCGATAGGCACCGATGGTGTGAGGACTCGCCTGACGCTCTTGCATCAGGCGCTGCGTGAAGAACCGCTCCAGTAACGGAGCAAAGGTGGCAGCTTTATTCATGGCCGGTCCTCCCAGAGTTGTTCGAGCCGGCGCATCGCCTCGCGCATCAGTTCAGGCGAGCCGTTCAGATACCACTGGGTATCCGCGACGTGAGCATGGCCGAGGTAGGCTGACAGGATGGGCAGACGGCGCTCCGGGTCATCTCCAGACTTGTACCAGCGCACAAGTGCGTTCGTCGCGAAAACGTGTCTCATGTCGTGCAGACGCGGCCCGCGACTGTCGGATGCCCCGCGCAAACCAATCTGTCGCGACAATGAATAAAAAGTGCGATGGATCTCACCGACATCCATCCTGTTACCCCAACTGGAAACAAAGAGATAGGGGGATACCGGTCGACCCGCCCAGTGATGCTCACGCCGCGTGATGTAGTCCGCGAGCACCTTGCATGTCGAGGCATGCAAAGGAATGAGTCTGGTCTTTCCGAGCTTCGCGCCTCGGATCGTCAATATCGCCTCCGTCAGATCCACATCCTGAAGTTCGAGATTGCGCACTTCACCCAGGCGCATGCCCGTCACGCTCAACAGCCCGAACAGGCAATGATAGGTCCAGGGCAGCAGTGCACCCCGTTCATAGTGGTATGGCATCTGCAGCGCCGCCTGTAGCAGGCTACGGATCTCGGCGGCCGAGTATAGGTACGGCCGAGCCCGCTTCGGTCGAAATGGCAATAAACCCGGTGCGGGTATTTCCGTGCGGGGATCGGTAGCACTACGATATCGCGCGAACCCACGCAACCAGCTCATTCGTTGCGCCCAGCGGTCGGGCTGGACATTTGCGGGTTGCCGAGCCCAGGCGAGGGCCAACGTCTGCGTAATGTAAGAAGCTCGATGCTGTTCCATGAACGCGACGAAATCTGGTAGCGCCGTGCTCTCCTCCCTCAATTTGAATCCCAGGCTATGCCTCAGATCGAGGTAATCCTGAACAGCCTGCCGAAGCGCGTTCATCGTACACCTCCGGGCCAGGGCAACGCGAGTTCACGCAATGCTTTGATGTCGACCCGAGTGTAGATCATCGTGCTCTGTGGGTGACGATGACCCAACACCTCGCCAATCTCGCTGAGCGAAGCTCCATGGTTCAGCATCTGGGTAGCCAGTCCGTGGCGAAACTGATGGGCACCCGTTGTGGGCGCGTCGATGCCAGCGCGCTTAAGTGCACGCCGAACGACGCAGCCGAGACCACTTGGCCCACGAAAGCCGGTGATGTGCGCGCGTGCACGTAAAAATACGCGGCGACTGGCGCTCTTCGGCCGCCCATGTTGCAAGTAGGCGGCGATGGCTTTGCCGACGTCCGCAGGTAAGGGTAGCTCGATGCGTTGTCCACCCTTGGTGCGCACGCTCAGTTGACCTGCGTCCCAGTCAATATCATCGAGCTCGAGGAAGACCACCTCACTGGAGCGCAACCCCAATCGCGCGAGCACCAGCAGGATCGCGTAGTCGCGACGACCGACTGCAGTCCGTCGATCGATGCTATCCAGCAACTTCCGTGTCTGGTCTGCTGAGATTCCCCGGGGAATTGACGGCATCGACCAGTTGGCGACCACGGGCACGGCGGCAGCGAGGTCCAGCGTAATGTCGCCGCGATAGCGCAAATAGCGCAGAAAGGATCGCAGGGCAGTGGTCATAATCTTCGCCTGTTTTAAATGCAGTCGTGGCGCCTGAACTTGCACAAAGTGCACGACATCGGCCGCACGTAGTTTCGATAGCATGACCTTCCCGTCGCCGAAACGATGTTTGAGAAACTCTCGGACGAACGGCACGTAATGAATGATTGTGGCTCTGGCGAGAGCTTGAATATTGCGCAAGTACTCCTCGTACTCCTGTACACACCGCTCAGCTGGCGAAATCCGAATTGTTGCCATCTGCTCAGGCGGAACCACGCCTTCGCCACGAAGAAAATCAATAAGCTGTCTGAGCGCTGCCCGATCATCGTTGCGAGGCTGGAAATGCAGGGCACGATAGCGTAAATATCGTGTTGCGTGATCGAGGCCGATATCCCGTACTTCGACACCTCTCTGTTTAAGCCATCGACTGAAACATGCGGCGATCCGGACCTTCCGTTTCAGGGACCACACGTTGTAACCCTGCGCGCTGATGGAGTTGGCAAAGGATGATAAATGGGCTGCGAGTGGACCTTCAGGTTCTCGCGAGAGAACGACCTGATCATGAATGATGTACTTCACGACGAACTCCTTCCCCGACCTGGGGAGCGGGTGGAAGGAGCCCAGATTATCTCTATCCCGCGTTGCGCATTTGCCCGGGAATACGCGCTATCACGCGGCTACAAGACATAACCCGGAAGGGTACATAGTGGCGCTAGTACTAAACCGCTGACGCGGTAGTGGGAGGAGTGCGAGAGCTGATGGCTGACGTTCATTGTCGCGGTGAGCTGACGCAGGATCCCAACGAGGGGACGCAGATACCTCCAGGAGCAGTATGTGGATGCCCAACCGGGCTCCACCACTGCTTCCAGGAGGTTAGTCATGACGCCGCTGCGCCAACGCATGTTGCACGACATGGAGATCCGTAATCTCGCCGAGAACACACAGAAGTCCTATCTGATTCAGGTATCCAGTTACGCCCGTCACTTTCACCGTTCGCCCGAACTGCTGGGCCCCGACGAGATCCGGGCCTGGCTCATCTATCTCCGGGAAGAGCGCAAGCTGGCACCCGGCAGCCTCGGCCCAACGATCGGCGCACTCCGGTTTCTCTACCGTGTGACGCTTAAGCGCGACTGGAGCGACGAGGATTTTCCCTTGCCGAGGAAGCCGTTCCGACTGCCGGTCGTCCTCAGCCTGGAGGAGATCACCACCTTCTTCGAGTCGGTCGCCAGTCTCAAGCACCGCACCATCCTGATGACCGCGTACGCCGCCGGACTGCGGGTGTCGGAAGTCGTGCATCTGAAGGTCACCGATATCGACAGCAAGCGCATGGTTATCCGTGTGAACCAGGGGAAGAACCGTAAGGATCGCTATGTAATGCTCTCCCCGAGGCTACTCGACATCCTGAGGCTGTACTGGCAGGACGCCCATCCGAAGGAATGGCTCTTTCCAGGCAGCATTCCGGGGCGGCCCATCACCCGCCATGCCGTGGGCGACGCATGCGAGCTTGCGCGCAAGCGCAGCGGCATCGCCAAACCCGTGACACCCCATTCTTTGCGGCACGCGTTCGCCACGCATCTGCTGGAAGCCGGTACTGACGTGCGCCGGATCCAGCTGCTGATGGGCCATAGGTCCCTATCGACAACGTGCCGTTACCTGAAGGTGGCCACCAGCACCGTGTGCGCCACCACCAGTCCCTTCGATCTGCTACCGCACCCTGCACCCATTCCATCCCCGCCACCTGCGCCCGAGTACTTCTGAGCGCAGTCATGCGGCCGGCGCTCGAAGTGGCGGACATTTTCCGCCAGTGTGGGCCCAGTTTCCGGCTATCCCATGCCGAGGGGCTCAGTCGTGTGCAGCGACGCGTGATGAGTGCCATCGAGCTGTGTCGTACCGCAGCGCTTGGTGCCCATCTCGAGCAGTGCGATGCATGCGGCCATCAGCGCATCAGTTACGACTCGTGTCGTAACCGGCACTGTCCGAAATGCCAGTCACTCGCCCGCGCGCAATGGCTCGAACGCCGGCATGCGGAACTCCTCCCCTCGACCGAGTATTTCCATGTCGTCTTCACGCTTCCCGAAACCATCGCCGCTCTCGCGTTCCAGAACAGGAGGACGCTCTACGATCTGCTGTTCCGCGCCAGCGCCGAAACGTTGCGCACGATCGCCGCCGATCCGAAGCACCTGGGCGCCGAGATCGGCTTCCTCACGATCCTGCATACGTGGGGACAGAATCTGCAGCATCACCCTCATGTGCATTGCGTTGTGCCGGGCGGCGGCATCTCCCCGGACGGCGAGCGCTGGATCGCCTGCCGTCCCGGCTTCTTCCTTTCCGTGCGGGTCCTGTCACGGCTCTTTCGCCGCCTGTTTCTCCAACAGCTGCGCCGCGCTTACGACGCCGGCGGGCTGCGCCTGCACGGTCAGTTCGAATCCCTGAGCGATCCCGTCGAATTCGCAGCCTGGCTTGCACCCGCGGCACGGGCGGAGTGGGTGGTCTACGCCAAACCACCCTTTGGCGGTGCCGAACACGTGCTCGATTACCTGGGCCGCTACACCCACCGCGTCGCCATCTCCAACAACCGGCTGCTCGCCTTCGACGGGCACACCGTGCAGTTCTGCTGGAAGGACTACCGGCACGAGTCCAGACAAAGGACCATGACGCTCACGGCCGACGAGTTCATCCGTCGCTTCCTGCTGCATGTGCTGCCTGACGGCTTCAAGCGCATTCGCAGCTACGGGTGGCTCGCCAACTGCCACCGTGCCGACAAGCTCGCCACCTGCAGGCAGCTGCTCGGTGTCGAGGCTCCCGCTGCTGCCGCAGCCGAGCCCGGGGAAGACTACCGTGACCGCTACCAGCGACTCACCGGCAAGTCACTGCGCGACTGCCCCGTATGTGGCAAGGGACACATGCTCCGCATCGAAGACATGCCCGGCAGCCTTCCACGAGCCCCGCCAGGTCCCACCCATGCGCGCTAGTTGCCACCGCACCTGTTTCCGTACACGTTCGCCTTTCCTGACGAGGCCAACGCGGCTGCACTCGTGCCTTCGATCTGCTGGCGCACCAGCGTACTCCAGAATGGCGGGTGATTTGCCGCTTCACGCGCACATTCCCGCTTCCTTTACACGTGATGCTTCCCACTCTCGCCGGAAGTCCGTGTCTGATCACCCCTGCAAGACATCACAAATTACCGCGGCGGTCATTCAATGCCCATAGCGGCCACCGCCTGCGGAGCGGTTTAGCACAAACGTTTTTTTGATTACCGGTCGCGGATCAGGTCCGACGACATGGCGATGCGCTGGTTGCCGCGACCGCCAACCAAAAAAACCTCTGCCTTATCTACCCAGCGATATAAGCGTCATGCCTGCGCGACACATCTTCTCGCCTCGGGCTTTACGCTTAAACAGATCGGCGACCATCTGGGTCATCGCAGCGCATACGCGACCCGTGTGTACGCGAAGGTCGATCTGGCCGGATTGCGGCAGGTCGCGGAGTTTGATCTCAGGGGGCTGCTATGAAGCTCGGCGCTGCAGTGGACGAATATGTTCACCACAAACGTTCCCTCGGCATGAGATTCAACACCGAGGCCCGTACGCTCAAATCCTTTTGCGGGGCCTTGGGCGACGTGTCGATGGCCGGTGTTAGGCCCGATCGTGTGTACAGTTTCTTGGCTGGCTCTGGGCCGGTAACGGTTTTCTGGGGAAACAAACACTCGGTTCTGCGCGGCTTTTATCGCTTTGCATTCGCACGCGGTTACGCAACTAAGTCTCCGTTGCCTTCCCTATTCTTGCCTGCAGCCTTCGAACCTCACGATGGCACCCGGCCCAGTTAATGCCGGGCCAGTGCCTCGCGCGATCGGAGGATGCACCCGCGCCATGTTGCTGCACAGTCATCTGCTTCTCCTCCTTGAAAGGTTGTTCAAGCTCTCCAGTGACGAAAGACCATACGGAAGTCTGCCCGCTTTCGCGTGAGATGATGTTGTCTCGCGACGCAATCCCTATCTGCCCGATTACAGGGCAGCGTTCGCTTTCTCCGCTTTCCTCTACCCGCTGCACCCTCAGCTCCCCTTGCGGGTCGCCTGCCATTCCTGACGGCACGTCGGGCTTACCATGCTCCACGTATGCAACACGAATAGGGGGTAGATCCTGCCTATCCACCGGCGGTCTGCTTGTCCGTGTGTTTCCTGAACTGTCAACGCCGACTGAAACCTCGCCCCCCGATTCTCCACCAGTGAACTGCTGCGCGGGATGTGTTCCATGACCTGCGTCACGGCGGCGAAGACGGCGTGGAAGCGGGCGCCCAGTTTTGATTGTAACCGGCGCCAGCCTTGTCAGTACGCGGGCGAGGTGGTGGGTTTGCGGTGCAGCACGCACGCGGCGCGCACGAGATCGTCGGGCACATTCGCGGCCTGTGCGATGGCAGCGAGCTTCTCATCGAGCACGCCGGCGAACGCGAGCAGGTCGTCGCGCTGGTTCTGCAATGCCACGCGCACCGGGCGGATGCGACGCGCGTCCTGATGCTCGCGCCCGAGCAATTCGTCGACAACGAAGTCGAACAGTATCTGCCGGGTGGCAAACACCGGACCCGCCAACGCCAGAATGTCATGACTGAACCACTGGGTGAGTGTGCGGATGTCGCGCGTCAGTTCATGCGCCGGGGCGTCAGCCTGGCGCGCCTGCCCCAGCGCGGCAGCGAAGCGGCGCGCACGACAGCGCGCGCGGGCGCGCCCGATCCTGGCTTCGAGCTTCTGGCGCCGGGTGCGGTCTCCCCGGGCGAGGTTGCCCAGCGTGTTGGGGAGCGCCTCGCACTGGCGCTGGATGTGAAACACATCGCTATGGCACGGCGTGTCGCCCCAGGCGGCCTTCTGTCCGGCGCGCAGGCCCTGGCCTGCATCGGCAATCGTGTAGTCGGGAGCGAGCCCCTGCCTCGACGCGTCGAGCAGATGCATGCCCCATGTGTCGCCGTCGCGATGCTTTTCGGCCGTCAGCAGGTAACAGTCGGTTGACTGCGCATCGACGCCGGCGAGCACCGGCCGCGCGCCTTGGAATATCTCGTCGTGCAGGCTCACGCGACTACCTGAGAGGTCCTGCTCGCGGTTGATCGCGCCGGCCTGCTGCGCGGCCCATTGCGGCACCTCGTGCACGCTGCCCACGCTGACGGACACGCCCAGCAGATCGCGCATGGACTCCGTCACCCCGCGATATGAACTGCGGCAGATCAGCGTCAGCCCGAGCATCGCCTGACACAACCAGCTCCGGGTGACCGGCAACTGAAACAGTACCTCGTCATCGGGCCCGCCGAACAGAACGCGTCATTGAGCGCGTCGCTCGCCTTGTCCCTTTGCGCATAGACGAACTTGCGACTCACGCCGAGCCGCGTGGACAGTTCGCTGATCGTTTCCGATCCTGCCAACGCCTGAACGGTCAGCTTCGTGCGTTCACTCTCAGGCAGCCTCCCTGCCACACTGGCGGACCGATTCATCCATGCACCACGCTTGAAGAAAATGGGCTGCCATTATCAGCCATGGCAGTCTCATCAAGCCTCGCGCCTGTCACCCTAGGTCGAACCACGCCTGAAATTCAGTAGCCGTATTACTGAGCTTGCTTGGGGCCTGCAATAAGCGCCCGCACGAGCATCACGGCGAATATCGAGTTCGTGACGAGATATCTCTTCCACATACGAGTCGGTTCCTGTATTACTCGATATAACCATTCCATGCCTGCGCGCTGCATCCATACAGGCGCACGCCGAACCTTCCCTGCAACAACGTCAAACGTTCCGCCGACACCCATCACAAAATCAACGCCAAGCTGATCTTTCCAGCGGTTGATGAAGTTTTCCTTCTTGGGTGAAGTGATCGCGACGAACAGCATTCTTGCCCCAGAATCGCGGATGCGCTTTACGATTGCCGCTTCATCATCCCAGAAGTAGCCGTGGTGAAACCCCGCTATGATCAACTCCGTGTGCAGCTCTTGCAGCTTCACACTTACGGAGCTAACCACGACATCCGTAGCCCCCAAAAGGAAGATCGGGAACTTCTCGCAAGCTGCCATTTCGACCAAATTGCCGAAGAGATCTACTCCGGACACACGCTCAGGAATGCACACCCCGAGAATTCGCGCCCCCCAAACGACTCCCATGCCGTCTATGTTGATAATGTGACACGCAGCCATAGAAGCGGCCAGTTGCTTGTCCTTTTGCGCGTGCACGATCTTGGCGACGTTCACGACAACGTGCTGCGTGAATTTGCGTTTTCTGATACGTTTGGCGATCAGGTCAACCGTCTCATCCATTGCCGCCACATCCATTGGAGTCTTGAAAAGACTAATTCGCTTCATATTTACTTTAAATTATCAGTTAATTACTCGAATAGAAACGGGACCGTAGAACAACGTGCGCTTTTCAACAGTGGAAGGGTCCGTAAGCCACTGAGCCTTGTAAAGACCAAGTTTCAGGTAAGCTTTATCATCCTTTTGATACGCATTGGGCAGGCCATTCGTCTCGAAAACGACCTTTCCATTTTTTCGCAACTCCGTGATGGCGTATTCCCCGGTACCATCTGGTAAGTAGCGCAACTGCCAATGCACGAGGCTCCCCCTGTCACTGCTAGCCGAACCAAAAAACTCAGTTATAAAGTCAGGACGATAGAGCGTTCGGCTATGAACCTCGTATTGGCCATCGCCAGAAAAGAAAAGACCAAATGGGGGATAACCTGCATTCGGTCCCTGATGGATTTGCGCGATCAGTTCCTGCTGCTTGGAGTCGAATTCGTAATCTTTAGGAATGTATATGCTCCAATCGATGACGTACTCTTTCTTTTGCTCGAAGTACACGAATCCATTGAAGGAAATCTCAGCCCGAGGCGTTCCATTAGCAACCTTGGAATAGTTATCGGATTTATCGATTGTGGCCTGCATCATTGGAGGCAGATCTACGTCAGCAGGACGCGCTATTTTTATGGATTCCGTGTTCGGCGCTTGGCATTGAATGTGCTTGTCAATACCATTACTCCAGTCCGTATAAAATAGTACGTCACTGGAAAAGGCCGAATTCGTGCTGAACGCAAGCACTACTAGAGCCGCCAGGCGAATACCAGTCTTCATGAGTTTATATCCTTTGTCATGCTGCATTATTCGTTGCTGCAATCTATGGCGCTACCGTTTCCGGGAACGCCTTTACGCAATATGGAGCACGATTCTAGCTATGGCAGTGCTCGATCAGCCGCCCGATCTTCTTTGCGATGATTTCCACCCCGAAGGTAGAATCGACCCATTTTCTTCCTGCATCAGGTCGTGACTGATAATTAAGTTCATTGGCTCGGAGTATCGCGTGCGCAATTTCCTGCGGATCACTTGAGCGAACAAACACCCCTCCCGGTTGGTGCACCACTTCCATGACGGGAGGGTGTGCAAAGGCCACGATAGGAAGTTCGTACACTTGTGCCTCTACGAAGCTCATACCAAACGAATCAATCTGGCTCGGAAGACAGAACACATGGGAGTTCCGTAAGAGTTCTTCCTTTGCGTCGCCCGAAACCCATCCTTCCATGTCCACGCGTTCAGATAACCCCTCATCGGCGATCAGTTTTCCGAGAGAAACCCCCAAAGGACCCTCCCCTCCGATTACCAACCTGTAGTTAGGAGGCAGATATTTCATAGCTTTTACGGTTTCCGCAAAACCCTTACCATCAACTAGACGCCCCAGTGACAGAATGGTGACGCGTCCTTCATCCCGAATTTTTTTTCGAGGCGGCTGCTTCGGAATTCTGTAGGGGTTGGGAACCACCTCCAAGTTTTTCACAGAGGATTCGCGCTCTATGAGTTCCTTAGCGAACTCCGTCAGTGCGACGGAGCGATGACCGCAGCGGATCAACGTCAGAAGAAGAAACCGCCAAGTCGTATTCTGAAGATACTGTTCCAGGTACGGCGTATGCACATAAACCACGGTCCTCTGCACGAGAACGAATCGTAGATACAGTGCAAGGAGCAGCATTCGAATGATACAGAAGCCAGATCCAGGATGAATATGGAAGGTGATCCTGTCTTTTCTTCTGACAAACAAAACGGCGATTATCTTGAAAAACGAGGCGACCCATGGCAAAATTTTTCCAATGGCACCCCCTCCCCTGTGCGTTGGGATTAACTGCGTGCTGCCAATGAGGTTGAGCGCCTCCATGTGGATTGGTACTACTGTTGCAATCCCACCTTTTCCGCCCTCGGGCTCCGTCGATAGCACTACATTATGATCACTCATTTATAGCTCCCCGCCCCCTTTTCATTTCAACAGGCCTTCACCAAAAAGCCGTCTACGATTTATCCGTATTAGACACCACCAAGATAGAGCGCCGGATAATTTCCGAAATCATCGCCAGATACGGAGCGATAATTGCCGATTTCATCATGTGCCCAGCAGTACAGGCAATGCACACAAAAAGAACGAAGAAATACTTTCCGAATCTACCAGCCGAATGTCGTTGCTTGTGAATAAACAGCTTGTATAGCTCGATGAAATACAGAGCGAACACCGGAATTCCCAGGATCAAGGCGATATCAATCTCATCCATTTCCGTGAGGTAGTTGACGATGGGGTATCCGCCAACAAAGAACGGCAGGAATCCATCCCGGGCTACGTTTTTCCAGATATCAGAAAATTTTTGATTTCGTCCAGACAGCAACGTGCTTTGCACTTGGCTATCAGAAGACACGAAATTGCTATGGTAAGTGAAGTATTGAATACTTAAATCTACCGCCTCATGAACCGCAGGCACGAACAAGTAACACGCCAATGCAATACAGGCGATCAGTGAAACCGTAATCGTGATGAGGAACGAAGCTTTCACCGTTCCGTAGCGCGAATAGTAGTACGCTCCCAGAACCCCAATACATGCGAGCGGCGCAGCCTTGGTGCCCAGCATGAACGAGGCCAAAAATAACGTTATCAAAAATACTTTTCGACGCTGAGACCATTCACCTCGCAGCGCGCCCAAGAAGGCGAAGGCAACACCGGACAACAGAACGCCAGACGCCTCATTCTGCGCATAGAAGATACCTTTGTATCCGGCGCGTGCATGGTTAGCATCTGTATGATAAGCGCGAAACATATCAACAGAAAGAACCGAACCCATGATGATGCATCCTGCATAAATCATGAGGGTGAAGGCCAGTAGTTTCTCTATTGACCTTAGCTGCTGATTAGTCAACCGTCGAAAGGCCGACGCATAGACAAATACTGCGAAAATTTCGGCAAGAATAACGATGACCTCTTGAACGAAGTCGCCTCCTGTCATACCCTCTCGCGCAAAGGAAATACCCGATGCCAATATCGCGATTATTACCAGAGAAAAAACCCTAAAGTCTGCGAACCTCAGTCTTCCGCTTGTGACAAGCACGGTCGATAGCACGACCGTCATCGCAATGCGCCCGTAAATCCAGTAGCGACCGCCCACTTGACCTTCGGACAGCCCCCGCACGGCATACGTGTAAAGAAAATCCGATATCGGAAACATCGCTATACCAAGTCCCAACACGAGATATAACAATGTGAAGGACCCTGTTTGGGACCTACGAATTGCCGGGTTAGCGTTAGTCACTTACTGACATCCTTGTTACCTTCATGCAGTGCCGAAAGTATTTGAAAATACTTGCCAGTCACCTTGTCCCATGCGTGTTCTTCCGCAGTAGCGAGCGCCGCAGCACTTAACTTAGATCGCAAGTCTGCGTCTGACACCAAGCGCATCACTTTGGAGGCTATGTCATCTGCTTCCTGCTTAATGAACATCCCATTTTCTTCATCACGCAAGAAATCAACGATTCCACCGACGGGGTGGGCCAACACAGGCTTGGCGCAAGCCATAGCCTCAATTAGGACCATTCCGAACGTTTCATAATCTGTCGGCAAGACAAATGCAAAGCATTTTTGGTACAAATCAACGGTGTCAACCGTCCCGAAGAATTGCACACGATCTGCAACGCCGAGAGAGTTGGCATACTCCCGGTAGACATCAACATTACTACTTCTACCGCCGCCAACCCATAGCACTATTCGTTGCGGAAGGCTGCTCAGCGCCTCGATTACATAGCGAAGCCCCTTAGCCTCAAATTGATGCGCAATGAATAACAGTGGCAGTGTCGAGGAATCTACCTCCGGCGAAACAAAACTTGGTTTGAACTTCGTTACGTCAACGCCGTTATGAATAACAGCCAACTCCCTGTCGCGCCGCATCATGGGCTTCGCGTCCTGCATTGCGGGCCATGAGACTGCCACGATTGTAGATACTTTCCCTCGCGACAGAATCCACCTTTCGCGCAAAATCTTCGCAGATATGACAGGATTCAAGTAGCGTAGAACTTTTCTAAACGCTGAACGTTGATCCATCGCGGCCTGCACGCGTACTACATTGTGTAGAATGAGAGCATCCGCCGTGAGTATATCGATGTTGTGATTGAAAATGACATAACCTCGTTTCCTGAAATTTGCGGCCTGAAGGGTGCCAAAACCCATAAAACAGAAGACTTGCAAGTTGTGTCTTAGCAGCCGCGTGAACTTATTTTTCGTCTTCCACCGATACAGCGCGTTTCCGAATGGAGTTGTTCGAACTTCTACCTCTCCACGCAATTCCGCTGCGTAAGCATCCGCCAATACGGTGACATCGCATCCCAGCCGGGAGAGACCTTTTGCGGTCTCTACGATGACCCGTCCTCCACCTGTCCCATTTAGGTCACGTCCTGCGATTAGCACCTTGATTTGATCTTGCTTTGAACCGTCACGCATTACGTTGTGCATTTAGTAGCTGTGTAAAGTGGCTACGCAGACGCTTGGAACCCAAGATAACGGCTACGAAAACGAAAAATATAGCGGCTTCGGCAATCAAAAATGACAGTGCCGCGCCGCCCGCTCCGCACATGGGGATCAATCGGTACGTAATGCCGACATTGAGAGCGCCCGCGAGAAGCATCGTGAACGACCGAATCTTTCCGCAGCCAAATGGTATAAGGACCTGCAACCCGAGTGTATATGCAACGTTGCTAAAGAGCGCAGCCGTACAGAGAAGTATCAGCAGAGAAGCCGCCCCGATAAATGCGTCCCCGAGAATCAACTGCGTAATATATGTAGAGGCGCAATAAACTACTACAACCCCGAGTAGCGTAATGCCGAAAGTCAACCCTATTGCCCGCAGCGTGAGCTTCGCTGCGGCGCGCGTGTTGCTTAGCATAAGCGCAGAAACACGTGGATAAAAAACCGTATTAATCTGTGTAGGAACCATATTTCCCATAGTCTTTATACGGTCCGCCGCAGCATACAAGCCAACCTGGTCCGGTGTGCTTGCAGCCCCTAACAATACGATGTTTGCGACGCCAAAAAGGCTGACGGACGCCGTGGACAGAAACATGTCCGCGCTTTGTGAAAGACGCTTGCCAATCAACCGCCACGCGCCCGCTGGACGACGCAAGAGGCCAATCTTTCTAACCATGAGCATCGAGAATACTCCGGTCAGGACGGGCGCTACTGATTGGATTGCAATCGCGTATCCAACATCATCTGCCGATTTCACAAATAGAAACACGAAAGGCAGCGTCAAAAATCGACCCGCGAGCGATACGACGGCAAATTGCGAAAACCGTTCGAGTCCTTGCAAAACCCAACTGAGCGTAAATACGTTTCCTGCGACGGAGGTCCACGCGATCAAAATGAGTGGCATCGCTCGTGGGTCGATCCAGTGAAGCTGATAAGCCAGGAAGAGTCCCAAAAGCGAAAGGATACAAAGCAATGCTTTCGCGAATATGACTGACCAAATCAATTCGTTGATTTCTCGCTTATCGCCCCTGCACTCAATAAGTGCACGAGGGCCGCTGAGGTTGAAACCCCAATCAGTCAGCAAACTCCCATATACCGCTATTGAAGTAGCATAACCCAGCAGACCAAAATGGGTCGGGCCGAGCATATGCGTCAGATATGGGAACGTAAGCATCGGCACGACATAGTTTCCAACCTGCCACATCACCATGACGAGCAAGTTGTATCCCAGTCTAACTTTTGAGGGAACCGAACTCATGGCTTATAAAATACGCCTCGTGTATCAATGACCGTCTTCCCTTCCAGAAGAGACATATCCAAATCCACGAACTCGCGATGACCCACAAGCAGGAGGACGATATTTGCTTCCTTGAGGGCTTTTTCGACGGACTTGAAATCCACGACGTCACGGAGGGGTTCCGTAAGCTCACTGATATTGGGCTCAACAGCAATAACCTGCATAGGATATTTCACCCCAAGTGCATGCGTGATTTCCACGGCAGGGCTTTCGCGCAGGTCGTCAATGTTGGCTTTAAATGCCAGGCCGAGACAGGCAATAACGGGGTTCTTGATACCCCTGGCTGCTTTTTCAACCTTATCGAGCACCCAAACCGGCTTGCTATCATTGATTGCTCGTGCGGCCCGGATCAGCCGAGCATCATCCGGTGCAGAATCTACGATAAACCACGGGTCGACTGCAATGCAGTGGCCTCCCACGCCGGGACCTGGCTGAAGAACGTTCACACGGGGGTGCCGATTAGCCAAGCCAATCAGTTCCCAAACGTTGATGTCCAATTTGTCAGCGATTATCGAAAGTTCGTTGGCAAACGCAATATTCACGTCGCGGAACGAATTTTCTGTGAGCTTGCACATTTCCGCAGTGCGTGCATCCGTGATTACGCATTCACCACGGACAAACGTCTTGTAGAGTTTGGCGGCTTGCTCGCTGCAATTAGTGGTCATACCACCGATCACGCGATCATTTTCGATCAGTTCCCGAATGACGTGACCAGGCAGCACACGCTCGGGGCAGTAGGCGATACGAACATCGGAGTCGTCGCCTGCTTGTTGCGGAAACGTCAGATCGGGACGTGCCTGCGCGAGCCATGCAGCCATTTGCTCCGTTGCACCGACCGGCGACGTCGATTCGAGAACGACCAGATCCCCACGCTTGAGCACAGATGCAATCGACAAAGACGCCGCTTCTACATACTTCAGATCAGGAACGTGGTCGTCCTTGAACGGTGTCGGAACGGCGATCAGAAAGGCGTCAGCAGCTTCAGGCGTGGTTGTCGCACGGAGCCTGCCCGCGTGAACGGCTTCTTTGACTCGGGTTTCCAAACCGGGCTCCACGATGTGAATTTTGCCACGGTTAATCGTATCAACGGCGTGCTGATTTACATCAACGCCAACTACCGTCAGCCCATGACTTGCAAACGCTGCGGCCGTCGGCAAGCCAATATACCCTAAGCCAATAATCGAAATCTTCTTCATTTCCTTATTATCCTCGTACTTCCTTCGTAAGTGCGTCTGCGATTATTCGCGACGAAAACCCAGACCCATAGGGATTATGTGCTCTGCTCATTTCTCGATAGGTTTGCGGGAAATCCCACAACTCAGTCACGGCAGACACTATGCGTTGAGTGTCCGTTCCTACCAGGCGTACCGTCCCCGCAGAAACAGCCTCGGGTCTTTCCGTAGTATCCCGCATCACAAGAACGGGTTTACCCAACGACGGAGCTTCCTCTTGAATACCTCCCGAGTCGGTCAAAATCAACCACGCTCGATTCATTAGGTAGACGAACGGGAGATAATCTTGCGGTTCGATCAGCGTAATGTTGTCGATATTTCCGAGAATACGCTGAACGGGCTCACGTACATTTGGATTCAAATGCATCGGATACACAACACGACTGGTCGGATATTTAGCCGCGATCTGCGCAAGCGCCTGGCAGATGCCCTCGAAGCCCACGCCGAAGTTTTCCCGGCGATGCCCCGTCACGAGGATCATGCGGTGATCCTGTGCGTCCATCAGGAACGGAAAGCGCGACTGCATTTCCCTCTCAAGCGTCGGATCACTTTCGAGACGGCTCTTAACCATCAAAAGCGCATCAATAACGGTATTACCCGTGATTAGAATGTGATTCGATCCGATGCCTTCCAAAAGCAAATTCGCTTTCGCTTGTTCGGTCGGCGCAAAGTGGATGGTCGCCAGCGCACCAGCAATTTTGCGATTGGCCTCTTCAGGCCAAGGGGAATAGATGTTCCCCGTGCGCAAACCTGCTTCGACGTGTGCAACCGGAATTTGGCGGTAATACGCAGCCAACGTTGCAGCCATCGTGGTCGTAGTGTCGCCGTGAACCATCACAAGATCCGGTTTCACTTGTTCAAGCACCGGGTCAAGCGATTCGAGAACGCGCCCCGTCAATGACCCAAGTGTTTGTCCCGGCTTCATCAAATCCAAGTCGTAGTTCGGTACGATCTGGAAAAGTGAAAGCACCTGATCAAGCATTTCCCGATGTTGCGCGGTAACGCAGACACGACAAACAATGCCAGTGCGCTTCTTCAGTTCGCGGACGATAGGAGCCATTTTGATGGCTTCAGGCCGCGTACCAAAGACTACTAGGATGTTTATATAAGACATAACGAACCTTAGGATTACGATTTGTTCTTAGCCGCATTTTCATACGTGTAGCCGCCATAGTTGCCATATTGGACAGTGCGGATCGACGGACGCAGCGCGTTGAATACGACACCAGCAACCGGCGCACCAACGCGCTCAAGACGGCGCACCGACTCAACAATTTCGCCCTTCGTCGTCATGTCGGCACGTGCAACCATCAGCACAATGTCTGCATCCTTGGCGAAGACGGTGGCGTCAGTAACTGGCAGAATCGGAGGCGCGTCGAGAATCACTACGTCATACTTCTCGCTGACTGCGACCAGTTTTGCCGTCAATTCACCGCGCGAGAATAGTTCAATCGGTTGCCCCACATGCGCGCCCGAAGGCAATAGGTAAACGCCTGTTGACTTATCGCATACGATTGCGCTCTCTATCGTAACGTCGCCCTTGAGCACGTCACTAAGCCCCTTCGCACTCGAAACACCCATTTCACGTGCCAAGTAGCCACGACGAACGTCACCGTCAATAAGAAGCACGCGCTTACCACTTCCAGCTAGGAGCGCAGCCACGTTCGATGCCACGAATGACTTCCCGATACCTGGTGCCGGTCCGGTCACGAGCACGATGTTTTTCTTTTGCGAAGACATCGTGCCTCGGGTAGAAACGACGCCTGAACGAGAGAACTGCGCTTGCAACTCAAACTGGAGAGCCGTGGCCAAGCTGCGCAGCGCCTCCACAGCAGGATCCATCGGTTTAGTGACAGAAAGCAACCCGCGCGTCTTTCCGACTTCCTTGCACCAGGGAATCGTGGCCAAGACAGCCATATTCGTATCGCGTTCAATTTCAGCCGGATCCGTGAGCTTCCGATACAGCGCGGCACGCGCCAGCGACGCCGCTGCCCCGACCACCAACCCTAGAAGCAACGAGATAGGCAATAGGATCGCTGCCTTCGGCTTGACCGGTTTGTCCGGCACCTGTGCGTGGTCAATAATGCGCACATTGCCAATCTTCGATGCTGTCGCCAGACGCAGTTGCTGAATACTATTCAACAAGCCCACGTAAATTTGTGTCTGGACCGTTACGTCCCGCTTGAGGCGAACAACATTCTGCTGCGCGTCAGGCAGCTTCGAAATCTGAGCCTCAAACTGGCTCATATTCGCCTTCGCGGCTGCGATTTCCCGGTCGAGCGACAGCAATTGAGGATGCGCGGGCATTATGACGGTAGACAATGCCTGCCGCTTTTGCTCCAAGTCATATAAAGATGCTTGCGCGCTGACAGACTGACCGAGAATCGATTTTGCCTGTTCCGTCAGGTCAACGACATCGTGCTTGTTTTGATAGACATTCAGCTTGTCTTCGAACGCATTCAACTGGGCCTCGACCTGAGGCAGTTGCGCGTTCAAAAACCCTAGCGACTTTTCTGCCGTTTCTGCCTTACGGTTGGCATTCTGACGAACGTAATTGTCTGCGATTTCATTAAGAACTACAGCAGCAATATCGGGATCGGGGCTATTCAGGTCAACGTCGAGAATACCCGATTGGGCCTTACCCCCTTCGGTGATGACCAGATTTTCTTGAAGCTCCTTAAGGGTTTCCTGCTCGGAAAAACGCTTAAGCGTATATCGCGTACCCGGACGCCCCATGAGCGACGACACGAACAACGTAACGGGACCTTCAACGGTATCAACCGTCAATTTCTGGCCCACTGTCCCTTGAACTTCGCCATCCAAGTCATCGCCAGACAAAATATAACGCCCACTGTCCAGCGCCGTGATAGTGAACTTGTCGGCCCAAAATGCGCGCGGCGTATCGAATATGGAAACCTCGATGGATTCCGCACCCCACGCGAAGCCTCCCATACCGAACAAACCCGGCACAGACAGTTTCTTGTTATGCCGCGCAATTGCACGGCCCACTAGTGGGAAATAGCGCGGCAACGCATCAATGTATAAATGCCGACTCTGTACGACCGGTTGCACCACCAGACGGGAATGGAGAATTTCCATTTCGCCATCGTCTGTAGACTTTACGTCGAACAGCGAACTCAACCCGCCGATGAGCCCCCCAGCCCCACCAAGCACGTCATCTGCACTACTTTCAACCTGCACCACAATATTCAGGTCGTAGACGGGGCGCGCAATAGCGACATACAACGCGCCAATCAACGTAAACGTAGTTGCACACGACGCGATCAGGCGCTTGCTTTGAAGAAGCGTGTCCAAGAGCGAGCGAATGTCGATTTCATCCGCATCAACAGGAGCCCCGCCGTAGCCATACCCTGGCGTTTGATTTTCAGTTTCAGTTTTCTTATTCATCTAAATTTCTCAGTCGTTCGCGGTCGAAGCGACCGAATTCACACCGTTAATACGTCGCGCCCACGCAGCTACCTGCTGATCCAAAAGCGCGATAACAATGTCGTAGATCTTTTGCGGTCTGCGGAAAGGGTCTTGTATATCCATGCTCTCTGCCAGACGATAAACGCGTCCACGAGCGAACGGATATTGCTGCTCAATGAAACGCTTCTGCTCCAGTTCCATCGTCAGGATCAAATCCGCCTCCAGGCACATATCCTCAGTCACACGTTTGGCTTCATGTTTTATGAGGGAAATACCGCGCTTAGCAAGGATATGCGCCAATATTGCGTCAGCGCCCAGCCCGTTACGTGCGCCCACCCCTGCCGACGTGACAGTGATATCAGGAAGCGCGAGCTGTAACAGTGCTTGGGCAGTCGGGCTGCGACTTACGTTGCCGTAGCAAACTACAAGAACACGATTAATCACTTCGAAACCGCCCTACCAGTCCACGCCGCATTCACAGACGGCACAATTAGGTTCCGGAAACCTGAACGACGAACCAGATCGTTGCCGTCAACATAAACCACGTCTGAAGGCTTCAACTCAAACTGATTTGCAAGGACCATAGAATTGCTCAATCGCATGCTTTCGATCCAGCTCCATCACGAGAATCAAATCCGCGAGCTGCACATCCTTTCAATCAGACGGCGTGCGCGCTGCGATGACAGATCCATGCCGCGATCCGCCAACAGCTCCAGTGCTACTGGGTCGATCGCTACGCCCCGGCTCGCGGACAGACCCGCCGACGTCACAACAATGTCGGCCAATTCACGTTGCAACAACGCTTGGGCCAAGGGGTTTCGGCAGAGGTTTCCCTCGCACACGACAAGGACGGTATCGATCATTTCGTAATGATCGCGGCAGTGAGACCCGCGTTGATCGCAGGCAGCAGCAGGCTTAACACACGGCTAAAGCGGACCAAACCGTTGCCATCCACATACACCACGTCCTTGGGCTTCAGTTCGAACTGATTCGCGAGCACCATCGATACCGGCGAGTGCGCATCGAGATGAAACACTTGCGGTTGCGAATCTACCGAACCGCGGATCACATATAGTTGTGCGGCATCGGCGCTCCCGGTATTCAGGCTGCCGGCCTGAGAAAGCGCATCGCCTAGCGTAAGCTCGCCACTCTTCTTCGGCACGGCAGTGACCGGCCTGTTGACCTCACCCATAACGTACACTCCGTTGTCGTCACGAGCCACGACCCGTAGCAGATCGCCGTTCTTTAGCAGAATGTTGGACGGATTCTGGCCATAGGCCAGCATCCGGGAAAGATCGAGCCGATACGACGTGCCGTTGCGCACAAGAATCATCCGGCTCTGGTCCGCAGAGGGACTGAAGCCGCCGGCCCGACTGACTGCTTCGGAAAGCGTCATCGGAATATCATTGACTGGAACCGTGCCCGGCGTATGAACCTCGCCGTCGACATAGATCAGCTTTGCCCGAAACGAGGCCACGCGCACAGTCACTTGGGGCTTGACGAAGACTTTCGTGAGGCTGGCATATACAGCGCGTTGGGCCTGTTCGGTACGCAGGCCGGCGACGTGCACGGTGCCTCCGTAAGGAACCTCAACGTTGCCACTCCCATCGATCACGAACCCTTGCATGGGGTCGTAGGGACGTCCGGTTGTTTGGGGCTGTGAGCCCAACGCGGCCGCCAGTTCAGGATGATCCCAAATGGTAATCTGCAGTACATCGCCTACGGCGAGCGTATAGGGTGTGGGCTCGTCGAACAGTTCACGCATTTCACTGATGTTAGCTTTCGCCGCTGCTTCCCGCATATGCCGGATCAACTCGACATTGATATCAGTGATTGGCACCGGTAGCTCGGTGGCCGCCGTCCGACCGTCAGCCGAGGTAACCGGCAGACTCGGGGCAGGCTTCATCCGCATGCCTGGTGCGATGGCACACGCAGACAATGCCGCTGCCGCGACCACGCAGCCGACCGGCTGGGCCAAACGACATAAGCGCCCGATCAAGACACGAAAATCCTTACCTGAAAAATCCATTAATCCACCGTGTATCGTTAAACCATTTATTGCTTCGCATCGAATAGCAGCGGCAACCATCGCTACCTTGAGTCGAACTCTTAAAAATACACGCAAGCGTTGTCACAATGACCACACCAATGGTGCGCGGACCACGTGCAGCATAGTCATTGATTCGGCAATGCGGGCTTTGATCCGAAATGGGTGCAAACGCCCAGCAATTTTCGGCAAACCTAGTCGTATTAGATCAAATGCAGGCAGAGTCTGATCAGAGACCAATCCCGTGCAATACATTGGAGAACAATTGCCAACGCGGCAGGCTCAGTACCTCTGAGCTATTTCTGTGCAGACCTGCGCGATGAACGCTTCGCGGGCATTGCGACAACAGCACTGCGCCTACCCGACACAATCATTCTCGCATTTTACTTGCTCAGTGATCCAGCGCGTTACAACCTCGTACGGACGTAATTCGCACTCCCGATAATCAGTATGCCTGCGCACCAATGAATCCCTTAACAATTGTTGACATGACGATTTGCAGGTCCAAACCGAATGACCAGTTTTGCATGTAGTAAAGATCGTGCTCAACCCGACCGACCATCTTTTCTAACTGATCGGTTTCCCCTCTGAACCCGTTAATCTGTGCCCAACCAGTGATACCAGGCTTCACTCGGTATCGGCTAATGTAACCATCGATCAGTTGGCGATAAAACGCGTCATGTTCGAGGGCGTGAGGCCGCGGACCAACCACCGACATTTCACCGCGCAGCACATTGATAAACTGGGGCAACTCATCCAGACTCGTGCGCCGGAGAAACCGCCCAACGGAGGTCACACGAGGATCGTTCCTCATCGCCTGTTTGAGTACGCCCGCCGCTTGCCTATGGACGTGCATCGAACGAAATTTGTAAATTGAAAACGGTCGTCCATTCAACCCCTTGCGCATCTGCTTAAAAAATATCGGCCCAGGGGACGACAACTTTATGGCGATGGCAATACAAAAAAACAAAGGCGCAAGCATAACCAGTACGCCGGCGGCGAATAGGCGGTCAAAGATCTCCTTGTCCGTGAGCGCATCTGCCGAAGTGGTGACGTTGGTCATGCTTATCGACGGAAAGCCAAGGACATCCAACGCTTCTCTTGTATCTGTCAAACCAAAAGCTCGTACGTCCGGCAGCAGGCGAATCGTGGCGACGCTGTCCTTAAATATTTCGAAAGTGAGATTCATACGGCTTAACGACTCCAGAGGAACCGCAAGCCAGATTTCCTGAACTTCACCTGATTCGACCAAGCGAACCAAACCTTCGAGTGCGCTGGCACTCTCCTCCCGGATTGGACCGCTCTCATTTTCATCCGGAACGTGCAGTTCGACCGAGCGAGCAACATAAAGGCCAGACGTTTTGCTGCAGTTAAGCTTCTCAATAATCTCCCTGAAATGCACACCGCTACCGACAACAGCGACTGCGCGAACATCCAGGCCAATGAAGCGGAGACGTCGCAGAGCGCTGTACACGAGAACGCGAACAGCGACAAGAGCAAAGCCAGTCAATGCGGTCCAAAGGAGAACCCACGTGCCCGTTATTGCTACCGGTCGATCCGAAACCGAGAGAAAAATCCAGCCGGCGAGTTGTACAGACGACCATGCTGCGATAAGGCGTACGGCGAGACTAATGATGGGACGCGCGCGCCACGAGCGATAAACTCCGACAGTCCGGAAAACGGTGGTAGCAAATCCGGCGATCAGCGCGACAAATAGCATAAGAACCATCGGCTGAGGAATAGGCCATTCGGTCGTGAATCGCAACGCCGCGATTGCCCCGAATGCAATCAGCGCAATATCGCATCCCCATGCAAGAATTTGCTTCACCATCCCTCCCCGAAAATCACCGTTCGATGGAATATTAAAATAGAATCACAACAGCTTATGTAAATAGCATGTCTAATTTATGTACAAACCTTATCTGACTTTCGCTTGTCGCGTAACTCAATGCAGGGTCATAGAAATTCCAAATGCTACAAAACTTGATCACAGAGGATTACTCAACATGTCCGCCCATCCGGCGAATGATGCTTTGAACTTTCCTACGGCGATTTGGTTGCTAGAATACTGTTAGAACTTCACCCGCGTCGCTATTGCATCCGGATGTCAATTCAGTTGGTATGCAACCTCATTCGGCGCATCAGTCGCCGCAGCCGCACTGGCGCCCGATCATCTGAGCTTGCCCGCCTAACGTAACCGGCTTGAATCCCGGCAGAATTGGCACCGCGTTCAATGAGCTGTGTCAACCTCGTTGAGCCGGCGCCGACATCGTCAAGAGCAACAGCGCAACCGAGTGAATGAACATAGTGGACAAATTGACTGGCGGCCTCGAAGTTTGTTGGCGCTGCACTACCAGCAATTTCAACCACGAGACGCGATGCGAGCTCAGGTGAGCGCTGCAACTGCACGTTGATGGATGCCCAATATCCATCGATTACCGCACTATCGATCGAGATATCGCAGCCAAGCCTGACCTCCGGATTGAGCCGTAGCGCCTCGATCGTCGACTCCACAACCCATTGATCAAGACGCCGGATCAAGCCAAGCCGCTCGAGCCCGTCGAAGGTCGCACGTCTCAAGGTTTTTGCTAAGCCATCAACGCGCTCACACAATACCGCCCTGAAATAATGCACCTCTTCAGGATACCTAATATCGCAGATGGGATCCCACTCGAAGTATAGGCGACCCTCGGTCAAAGCGCCGAACACATCGAGAGCAGTACCCATATCCGACCGCCAACGGTGCCTCCAAAGTAAGTCGTCGCCTGTAGCTAGTTGAACCGAGCCAACCCGATCAATGTTGAAAGAGTCCTCTGGATAGGACGAAACCATCGCAGCGATAGTCGGATAGATCAGCATCTCATCGGCCTGAACCGGTGTGCAACCGAGGACCTCTAGTGTGGCTGCGACCAACCGCGCTTGAAACTGGTCGTCACGGTCGTCTCGAGCGGTTTGCTCAGCAGGTCTATCAAAGAGAAGGAGAATATGATCCCCAGAAGCCGCTGCGATGCCGGACTCAACTCGAACCAACTCGCGCGCGCGCTCCAGCACTGCCCGCCGCACGGCGATTGCAACCGACGCGCCGTAGGCAACTTCAACCTGCCGCAGATTAGTAACGGTCGCAACGACGCACAATGGTAGCGAATCAGCAAGACGAGAGAAGGACACAATACCCAACCTCACCATCAGCGACCGGAATTCTGTCGCCGCCAACAACGAAGGAGTGAACCTCACTCGAGACCTCTCACGAAGGAATGGTCAAAAAAGAACCGCCGGAAAAGTGAACGATTTAGCTCTTAGGCCGAGCTATCCGTCGCCCGATGGGCCGCTCGATATTCGGTTGGCGTCTGCGACAACCGCCTGCGAAAAACCCGCGAGACATGCTCACCACCGCCCATCCCGCAGCGCCGCGCAATCTTATCGACTGGAAGAGTGGTTTCGCGGAGAAGTCGACAGATCATTTCGAATCGAGCATCGAGGAGAAACTCGGAAGGAGTACTCCCCGTTACATGCTTGAAATGGCGCAGGAAAGTTCGCTCGCTCATTCCAGCCGCCTCCGCAGCTTGCGCTACTGAGATTGAACGCCTGCAATTCTTGCGAAGCCATTGCACCGACGCATGAATTCGATCCGCCACGCTCACCTCGCTGAGCGCGTCTTCATCGAAACTCGAGAGATCGAGACTGGGCGCAACTACATGGCGACTGATTCGATCGGCGATCTGAATACAAAGACCCGCCGGAATAAACGATAACGCGGCGGCAAGTAAGCCGTTCGTGCCGGCCCCTGCGATCGACCTATCATTTTGCGCGGAGCTGTGTTTCTTCTCACTCTGTTGGGACCTACCCCTCCAACCTTCTGAAGTTGGCTCGTAACCAGAAGCCGCGATCATCCCCCACCCCTGGTCACTCCACCTAACGAGGTTGGCATTCAAAAGCACCTTGCGCAAAGCACGAAGATCCGCCGGGTCGATCGAGGTTATTTTCTTAGGAGCCCCGCCGAAAACGAAGACGCCATCGAAATGTTCGGACAGGTGCTCGTCTATTGCATCGGTTCTGATACGGACCGATTCCGAGTCCGTAACGTAGCCCCCGCGCGAGGAAAGCATCGTGACCGAAGCACGCCTGTCAATCGTGTGCGCAGCGTCCGAAAGCTCATTTTTTTGCCGAAACACCTCGGCAACCAGACTGACGTCAAGTAACGAGAAGCCGTCGCATAGTACGATCGCCACACTAACTGCCGGCCCAGGCGAATCGACCAACGCACGCTGATCCATTATTCCCCACTGCCCTCTAAGGTCTATTTGTGTTTGCATAAAACCGCTCTCTCAACGGCAATTCATCGTGTTTTTCTGAACGCGACGAAGTGTACATTTTCGACTAGGCAATTTTCGCCAATGGCATCAATTCACAATGTTTTGTCGGAATATGCACAGCGCAATGCCGCCACGAACACGGCGCAAGAATGATCGAGTCCGGGATGCGGAGAGGTGTTGCCCCCGTGGTTTCCGCTACATTTCGATGCATTTACGCGTGTTTTAAACATAAATTGTTCCTGGGACTGGAACTCCCCCGACGCACATCACTGTGGCGTACATACACAGGATCATGGCGAATGACGCGGCCGGTTATGCACGTCTCATAATCCAAGAGTTCGCGGAAGAACGCGTTTATTTTCAATGGAGTAGCGCCGAGCTTGTCTGATTCGGCCGGATCCTTGCTATTGCCCGCAGTTCCCGCGGGTTAGCCAATATCCGCGCTTCAGGGCCATGGAACTATGCATAGCTCGCCAGATAGCGGTGTTCTGTGAGGGAAGGGATCATTGGCTCGCGCGAGATGACCTCCGAGTTGCACGAGCTTGATGAGACCGAGTAACAGCGGGGCGCCTCTGCAATGCGTGCCGTGTCTTCGGCGAGTCGTTCGAGGAGTTCGGTCTTTGTGTGTGCAAGCACCGTTTGGGATGGCGGATGCAGCACGCAGCGGCTGGACTCGGTCTGGCAGAGGAGCGCCCATGAGAAGATGCACAAGATGGCGATCATGCTCCTCAACCGGCTTGCCGATATCTGGCTTCCAGGAGCGCTTGCCGCGGACGCACGCCCGAGTTGCGTATCGGGATCCGACGCAATCCCTTGACCTGCACCTCAGACATCTCGTCTGCAAGGGTATGTCCGCCGCCAGTCAGCTAGCCTGTTATGGCATGGGCATCAAAAAAAGCATTTCATCCTCTTAGGCAGTGCAAAGCAGTTAAAAGGTGTCGCTCTCCCTGCACTGGTATGTACGTAGCGGTCGGATTGCGGAGACGTTCCGTTGACCGCGGAAGGATTCTCAAGCCCGCAGCCACTCCCTTCCTTCTCGATTGGTACGCGCGTGGAGACCGTGCGCTTCAACTTCGTGAAGTTCCTGAGCTCTTTCAGACTCCAGAATTTGATGGCTGTCAGCCCAAACGCCGATCCCGAGGTTGTAACGCCAGACTGGCATGCGACGGGACGCGGCTTTGCGAGCCTGGGTTAGAGCGGCCTCGACTTTCAGCAGCGTTTTCGTACAACTGGCGCAACTGGCAAGTTTGGTGTGTGCGCTCTTTTTCATATAGGAACACGCTCGCGTCGTGAAGCGCCAGAGCCGGCCTCTCGTTATCAGTAAAGCGCCGCACCGTCGCCTGAAAATTCCCGCTCAGGATGTCCTGCTCGCATACGCTGCGATTGCCCCAATCGATAGGGCCGCACTCGGCCCGCTGAACCATGACGCCGGCGGAATGTGTATCTGCGCACATCCTTTGCAATCACGCCGGACGGCAAGCTGGTGGGCACTCACGATGCGTGGATATGGGCACGCGAGAAGAAAGTCGAATCCGGCAAGCGTGGCGGTTCCACCGAATGCGTGTGCCGGATTTGGGGCCATAGGCGTATGCCGAAGTGGCAGCGACGCGGCCATCCATGCACCCGGGGTATGTGGCCGACCGCGAAGCGGATCCGATGGCGCGGATGGCACGCGCACAAGCGCTGGGCACGCCGGCCGACTCGCCGGTGCGGGCCACTCATAATCGCTGACTGCCCGAGGGAGATGCGCGCGCCGAGTAAATTTTGAGCCGGGGCGGAGACGCTGCGATACAGACTCGATTGTGGTTAAGCGTATAGGTTGTCGGGGTAGCTGTCCTGCACGTCGTTCTCGACGACGCCTTTCTTCTAGTTACTGGCCACGTTGGCGAAGTCCGCGTCGAACGGTAGTGCGCACACGTCGATGCAAAGTTCGCTCGAGCAGTGACTAGCTACGTGGCGACGGCGCTATTTCACAAACATATTTGTCGAGTCGTGTTGCCGCGACCGGGAAATTTACAACCTTAATGCGCGGGATAACCAACGCTATTTGATTGATTTGCATAGCCCAGTTTATCCAAACACAGGTTAGCCAAATCCAAACAGATTTACCAGGAATGCTTATGTTTTATACAAGCAAACCATGTATGGGAAATCCCGCAACGTGTTCGTGTTCCCGTCATTCAATTGGAGAATCCTAAGGGTTCTTTGTTACTCGACAGTGACAGATTTCGCAAGGTTTCGGGGCTTGTCCACATCCGCGCCCAGCGCACAAGCCGTGTGATAAGCCAGCAACTGCAGCGGCACCACATGCAGAATCGGCGACAGCAAGCCATAGTGCTCCGGCATCCGGATCACGTGCAGCCCTTCGTCATTCACGATTTTCGTGTCCGCGTCCGCGAACACATAAAGCTGACCGCCCCGCGCGCGCACTTCCTGAATATTCGACTTCAGCTTCTCCAGCAGCGCGTCATTTGGCGCCACCGTCACCACCGGCATCGCTTCCGTCACGAGCGCCAGCGGCCCATGCTTCAACTCGCCAGCCGGATACGCTTCTGCGTGAATATAGGAAATCTCCTTGAGCTTCAGCGCGCCCTCAAGCGCGATCGGGTAATGCAAGCCGCGCCCGAGGAACAACGCATGTTCCTTGCGCGAAAACTCCTCCGACCACGCGATGATCTGCGGCTCCAGCGCCAGCACGCTATTCAACGCCGCCGGCAAGTGGCGCAGCTGCTTCAGATACTCGGCTTCCTGCTCCGCGCTCAGCTGCCCACGCAGCTTCCCAAGCGTCGCGGCCAGCACGAACAGCGCAACCAGCTGCGTCGTGAAGGCTTTGGTCGACGCCACGCCGATCTCACGGCCCGCATGGGTCAGGAACGACAATTCCGTCTGGCGCACCATCGCGCTCGTAGCGACATTGCACACTGCCAGCGTATGTTTATACCCCAGCGACTGTGCATGCTTGAGCGCCGCCAGCGTATCGGCCGTTTCGCCCGACTGTGAGATCACCACCACCAGCGACTTCGGATTCGGCACCGACTCGCGATAGCGATACTCGCTGGCAATCTCAACCTGAGTCGGAATCTTCGCGACCGATTCGAGCCAGTACTTTGCGGTCAGTCCCGAGTAGTAGCTCGTGCCGCACGCGAGAATCAGCAGGTTGTCGATATCCGCGAACACCTTGTCGGCACCCTCGCCGAATAGCGACGCGTCGAATGCATCGGCTTGCGGGATCGTGTCGGTAATCGCACGCGGCTGCTCGAAAATTTCCTTCTGCATGAAGTGACGATACGGGCCGAGTTCGACCGCCCCGCCATACGCCGCGACCTGGCGCACGTCGCGCTGCGCTTCGTTGCCGTCACGATCGGCGATACGCACGCCTTCGAGCGACAATTCGCAGACGTCGCCTTCTTCCAGGAAGATGAAGCGTTCGGTGCTACCGGCAAGCGCCAACGCATCCGAAGCGAGGAAGTTCTCACCGTTGCCGAGTCCCACCACCAGCGGCGAACCTTGCCGCGCGCCGACCACCGTATGCGGTTGATCCTCATGCAGCGCCGCGATCGCGTACGCGCCATGCAATTGCGCGACGGCTTCACGCACCGCAGCAAACAGATCGCCGCGATACAGGCTGTGAATCAGGTGCGCAATAACCTCTGTATCGGTCTGCGAGACAAACGTGTAGCCCTTACACCGCAGCATTTCGCGCAGCGATTCGTAGTTTTCGATGATGCCGTTGTGCACCAACGCAAGTGCATCTTTCGAGAAGATCGGGTGCGCGTTGTCGGTCACCGGCGCGCCGTGCGTCGCCCAGCGCGTATGGGCGATACCCGTGATGCCTTCGAGGTGGCTCTCATGCACCTGCTCGTCCAGATCGGCAACGCGCGCGACGCTGCGAGCACGACGCGGCCCACTGTCGCCGAGCACGGCCACGCCGCACGAATCGTAGCCGCGGTATTCGAGGCGACGCAGTCCTTCGATCAGGACGGGGATGATATTACGTTGCGCAACCGCGCCGACAATGCCACACATGGATTATTCCTTTTCAGTGCTGGGTTTCAGGGAGCGCGCTCCGCGCGCGCGTCACGCCCATCAACTTTTCTTCTTGACCGGGCGTATATAGCCCGGCTTGCTCGTTTGAATTTTATCGTTCAGGACCAGCATGTCTTCTTCGACATCCTTCCAGACGGTGGTGCCCGCCGCGATCGTCACACCGCGATTCACGCGCACAGGTGCCACGAGTTGCGTGTCCGAACCGACGAACACGTCGTCTTCGATGATCGTGCGGAATTTGTTCGCGCCGTCGTAGTTACAGGTGATCGTACCCGCGCCGATATTCACGCGCGCGCCGATATCCGCATCACCGATATACGTAAGATGGTTCGCCTTCGAGCCATGGCCGAGCACCGCGTTCTTCACCTCGACGAAGTTGCCGACGTGCGACTCGTCGTGCAGCGACGCGCCGGGGCGCAACCGCGCATACGGTCCGAGCACGGCATTCGCGCCGACTTCGGCGCCCTCGATATGCGTGAAGGCGTCGACGCGCGTACCGGCGCCGATATTCGCATCGCGGATGACGCAGTTCGGCCCGATGGTGACGTTGTCGGCCAACGTCACGCGGCCTTCGAACACGCAGTTCACGTCGATCGAGACATCGCGACCGCATTCGAGCGTGCCGCGCATATCCAGCCGCGCCGGATCGGCGAGCGTCACGCCCGCGACCAGCAGCGCATCCGCCACGTTGTGCTGATGAATCCGCTCGAGCTCGGCAAGCTGCTGCTTGCTGTTCACGCCGAGCGTTTCCCACTCGTCGTCCGGCTGCGTGGTGACGACTTCGAGTCCGGCTTCGATCGCCATCTCGACCGCGTCGGTCAGATAGAACTCGCCTTGCGCATTGTCGTTCTTCAGCGCGGCAAGCCAGCCGCCCAGACGCTCGGTCGGCGCGACGATGATGCCGGTGTTGATCTCGGCGATCTCAAGCTGCTCGGGCGTCGCGTCTTTCTGCTCGACGATGCGTGCCACCTTGCCTTGTGCATCACGCACGATCCGGCCGTAGCCGCTCGGGTCCGCGAGCGTGACGGTGAGCACGCCGTAGCCGCCCTGCCCCGCACGCTCGGTCAGCGCCTGCAGCGTGCCAGCGCGCGTGAGCGGCACGTCGCCGTAAAGCACCAGCGTGGGCGCCGACGGATCGAGTAGCGGCAACGCCTGCTGCACCGCGTGCCCCGTGCCGAGTTGCTGTTCCTGCACGGCGAACTGCACGTCCGGCGCGGCAACGGCTTTGCGCACGGCTTCGGCGCCATGGCCGATCACCACCACGAGATGCGTGGGCTTGAGCGTGCGAGCCGTGTCGATGACGTGAGCGAGGAGCGGCCGGCCAGCCAGGGGATGAAGCACCTTGGGAAGCGCGGACCGCGTGCGCTTGCCGGTGCCTGCCGCCAAAATCACGATGTTCATGGCGTCGACAATCAGATTTGTCTGGAGCTGGCGATTCGATCACCGCTTTTCGTGCAGATTGTTCGTGATGGCGAGTTTTTCATATATACAGAGGATAACGTATGGATTAGAAGGGATATCATTTTAAACAGCGGATGTAGGATTGCCGTTCCACACCGTGTGCCAAAGCTATCGGGGACAGGGCAGCTGAACTGCGCAAAGCAGTAGCTAACGCGACGAACGCCGTATAGATTGGCTTTGCGTGAAATCTTCGGATTTCACGTGCGCGCGGCGTGCGCCCTTGGAGACGCCGAGCAGGTCGATGCAACGGCGTTCAGGCTCTGCGACGCCGGTATCGTTTGCTCGCTGTTCAAACTCGCCTTATCCATTCGCATCCTCGCGCCGGTCTCTCACGATGAAGGTTTCTTGTCAACCTGTTCCACTTGTACTCCCCTCAACAGTTAAGGTCTATCGCATTACAAATCACCATGCTCTTCGCGGCAGCAATATTTCCCCGCCACGGGTTGAAAATGCAATGCAAACATTCAAATCTCACACATCGAGCACGAACCAAACGACTGGGCGGTGGTGAAAACAACGGAGAAATTCCCCTGAAATGGCCGCGCAATTCGCACATGCAGATCAACGCGTCTCTGTCATCCTTCCGCGGTGACTTCTCCCCGATCGCTCACCACCGCTTCTTTTAAACGCAAGAATGCGGCGCCGCTTGAACGCTGCCCCGCGGGCCTGCTGCCATCGCCAAGACGGCACCGCAAGCTCGCGCTTGCTTTTGTCACACACGCTCGTCCATCTGCCAATCGCGTGCACGGATCGCCTGCGACGGCGGAACGTTCTCTCAAACAGCCGAGCGGCATGATGTCCACCGGCGATCAACTCCTCCAAATTGCGAAAACTGAGCGAGTAGCCAACGCACCCGCCTTGCGCACGGTTAGCATCGCACCGGTGGGATGGTGCCAGCGCCTCAGAACCTAGGCATTACTTAACGCAAGGCTCCTTTGCGGCGCTTGCGTCTTCTTCAACCGGAGGGCCAAAGGATATCTGCCTGTCCGAACGATACCTTCCGCCTTAGCGCGACAAAAACCTTTAGATCTGTTGCCACTGCTTGAACGGGGAAAAAGAGCCCTGCCGGTGGACTGGCCGGCGGGGCTGAAAGACCTTTAAGGGAAACGAGTTTGCCATAAACTCCCCTTAAATAGTCCGAGGTGGCGCGAGTATGAGGGTTTGGAAAGTCGGCTAGAAGTGGGGGGCGGTGCAGGACAAGGTATTGTCGGAATGGATCAAGAAAAAACTGCTCCGGCAAAAATAACCCATACGAATGCGGATTTAACTGGTGCATGCAATCGTTTGATTAAATCATTCGACTTGCTTTCTTAGTTAGGTTACTTGTCTTTCTCGGACGCTCATTCAGTCGTCTCGCCCCGACATTGAGTTCGGCCTGCGAATACACGGACGGCCCGGCTCCGCGCCGCTGCCATGGATGTTGCTGCGGCGAGTAGACCCCACGGATCTCAGCGTCTAGTCTCTCGTAGGTAGGGAAAACTAACGTGTACCGTAGTAGCCCATGGTCACCCTGCCCCTTTCGCTATGGCCCGCGGTCCGGTAAGAATAGTCAGGCTTCCAGTTCCCTGCCCCTCGAACGCCGCTTGCCGGTTTCCGACACCAAATTCTCCTTGGCCCATGCCACGAGTTGCGGAAGCTACCTGCCGGGCGCACTTTCGATGCGACCGCACAAACGGACTCAACGGTCGCTAAACCGCTTCCGCTCGCCATAAGCGCGGCACTTGAAGTGCTGCAACAAACTGGCCATCGCAATCGTTTACGCTGCGGCGCTGAAGGCCTACGACAAAGACAAACGACCTCACGGGAGACACATCGTTGCGGCTCACCTTATCTGGTGCAAGCTCCATCCTGAGAGGGGCGAACATCATCATGTCTGTCTGCGAACTCACTACGCCAGAAGTTGGCGATACGACCGCTGTGCCTAGCCAAATAGTCTCGCCGTTCGATACATTCATGGATGATGTCGCATATTGAGGAGCCCGTTTCACAGCCGCTCCGAACCATCAACCTTCTGCCCGCGTCGTGCCACCAGCAAGACAGGCATTTTTAGTCACTTGCGATACTCAGCTAGACCGTCGTACCGAAGTCATAGCAAAACATGGCCTACTTATCTTGCTGAGAATCACATGCTATAGCCGGTGCAGCTATGGCGCACTTGCTGTGCAACGCTACGAGCGTTTTTTCCGGTAACGCCCTGTAGGCCCGAGTGCGGCCACGACGCAAAGCTGGGGCATCGATCACTGTCCGCACTAAACAGAATGACACGGCTAGTTATGCCGAGGACCTCGAACGTCTGGAAATTTGCAAACGCCAGGATGTTTGATCCAGTTTATTCTCTATTCAATAACGCCTAACGTTGGCCAAGAGCAACATGAAAATGTCCGAATTCAAGTAATCACATTTGGTAGTATTTCATTCTCTCCGTTTCGGCAGCTGTCCTCGGAAACGCCGGAACGATTTGTGCCGACACGGTGTGTCGGTACTTTTTTCTTGATGTGGAACCGCGAATACGTTTGCACTCCGACACGTTATTCTAATAAATTGATCTCAAACTCGTGGACGACCGAAATGGCGTGATCTGCGATGCCTTTGGCCGGAAGCTGTCGACGTCAACGGGTAGGCAAACTGATTCAGGTGAGTAGCGCTTCGTGAGAATCGAGACGAACCACTTGCCCGCGCGCAGCGATATCGCCGCGCTATGGACCTTGCCGAGCACAGTGCGGCTGTTGTGGTAGCGGACATAGCCGAGCTTCGGCAAAAAGATGCGACCGTTCTCGCGGTCCAGCCTGATCTGCTTGGCGTCGGGATAGCGAAACGACTCGCTCATGCCTTTGCGCCTGAAACGGGGGAAAGCAGTGCGCTTCTCGAAGAAATTGACGAACGCGCGATCGAGATCCTTCAGTGCCTGCCGTTGGGGATGGACCGGCGCATCCTTGAGCCACGGCGTACCAGCGCTGTGGCGCCATTCTGTGAGGCAGTTCACGAAAGAAATCATCGACGACCTGCGCGTGGCATTCGCCAGCGTGTGCGCCGGCTTCGAGGCCGAACTGGTGGAGTTCGATAGCGAGGACGACCACGTACACCTTCTGGTGAACTACCCGCCCAAAGTCGCCGTCTCGGCGCTCGAGAACAGCCTGGAGGGCGTTTTGAGCCGCATGATCCGCAAGAAGCACCACCTCAGCATACGGCGCAAACTGTGGGGTGGTGAGCTTTGGTCGCCGTCCTATTTTCGCCGGTAGCTCCGGCTGGGCGCCCATCTCAGTGACTCGCCAAGACATCGAGCAACAGCGAACGTAGCACTAAACCCCTGGAAGGCCTGCGGCGTCCGCGCTTTCCTTCCCCGCCGTGAGCGACGGAGCTTGCCGCGCACTTGGATCAAAATTGCCGCTGCCCGTATTCGCGCTATACCAATGAGTTAAACTGCAGCGCTCTCCTCCCTGATCTAGCAGAACTATGTGGAACGCAATCAGCAACCTCGGCGATGCCGCGTTGACCCTGCCCGTCGCCATCACGTGTACCATCTGGCTGAAGCTTTCGAGCCGGGAGTTCGCCAACCGCTGGATGCTGCTTCTCGCCGCTGGGATGGCACTGGTCGGCGTCACCAAGATACTGTATGCCGGATGCGGAGTCGAGATCCCATCGATCGGATTTCGTGTAATTAGCGGCCACACGACGCTGTCGACAGCTGTCTGGGCCGTCACTCTCGCGCTACTTTTCCGGAGCGCAGGGGGCGATGCTCGGGTCGGCGCTGTCGCCGGCCTCGTCGTCGGTATGTTGACTGCAGTTGCGCGAGTCTTCGATCACGCCCATACGGTTCCCGAGGTCGTCGCGGGGTGGCTGCTGGGTGGAGCGATCGCCGCACTTTTTGTACGCGCACTGGCCCGTTCCAAGGCCCGCATGTTCCGGCCGGCAGTCACTGCCGCCGGGCTTCTTATGGTCACCACTGTGGCGTACGGACACCATGCGCCAATTCAGGCGATGATTGATAAGTATTCTCCCAGCGTATGCGCCCGTGCAATGGCCGGCATGGCGTCCTTCTTCTAATTAGTCCGGCGGGCGCTATCACCATAAATTGTTCGCGACGCAATAGCGGAGGGACAACGCTTGCTCAGAAAGCGGAGGGATCCTGGGCGGTCTCACTGAAAATCCGCCAGGCAGCGAAGCGTGTGGCGCGCCGATTGCGATGGGGTGAGGCGCACGGCCGGTGTCGCGACTCCAAGCCTTTGTGTTCGAAATGGGGCCAAACGTCGACCCGTAGCACGATATGCGCCGCTTCGTCTATCACAAAGGCGTGGCACTTCAGATAGAGCGGTGTGCCCAGGGGAAAACGCCGGAGCTACGCGGAGATGCGCCGACTGCTCACCGCGTGGCGCAACAGCGCCGAGGCGCCGTGGCTCGAGGATGCGCGCGTCCGCCCGCTACAACGTAGGCTTAAAGACCTCGAACGGGCATACAGGAACTTCTTCGAGAAACCTGCGGCCTTCCCGCGCTTCAGGGGATCTGGGTAAGAAGCTCCCGTACGTTTACGCTTCCCTGTGATGCATCAGGCTGAAGAAGACCCGCCGCACTAAGATGGGCGAAAACGCTGCACGTCGGCAATCGAAATGTCGGGCAAGTACTTGGCGAGCATGTCCCAGAAGATCAGATCGTGCATCGCGCTAGCATCCTCGGTAGTCTTCCACGTTCGCGCACCGACAATGGTATCGGCGGTTTCGAAAGCGGCATCGACAATTGTCTGAATGTCTTGTTTGTGCATGAACTGGTTACCGGCCGGCGCGCACGGCATATTGAGCCTCATGCGCAATAGTGTGTCCGAGATGCCTCAGACGCCCAAATTATCGCCGAGCATCCTTGGGCAATTCCGACATTCGCTTGTACCAGACTGACAAAATGAGCTGTCGATCCACTTCGTTATTAGCGCGATCGGAAGCGATCAGCGAACTGCCTGTGAGGCTTGGCGTCAGTCGCGAGTTCGACGACGAGCAAAGGGAGCAACGAGAGCGACGCGCTCAATGAGGTATTCTGGCTGGCGATACGTGAGGGGTGTATTTCAGTTGCCGGTCACCGGAAGCTGCTTAAGTCAGGTGGTGCTCGGGCTAACGCGGGTCTGGCAACTGAATTGAGCAAGTGCGCGACAACCCTCCCACTTCAGGGGGAGGAAGGATAGCGCGGACGGCGCAGCCGTCCTTTGACGGCTTTAGTGCAGCGTCCGCTGCTGCTCGATATACTGGCGGATGACATTGATCGGCGCACCGCCACAGCTACCGGCGAAATAGGACGGCGACCAAAGCGCATCGCCCCACAGCTTGCGCCGGATGCTCGGGTAGTTCTTTTTGCGAATCATGCGGCTCGATACGCCCTTCAGGCTGTTCACCAGTGCCGACACAGCGACCTTGGGCGGGTCGTTCACCAGAAGCTGCACATGGTCGTCCTCTCCGTCGAACTCCGCTAGCTCGGCTTCGAAGTCGGCGCACACACTCGCAAACACGACGCGCATGTCGTCCAGTATCCCTTTCGTGAAGACGCCGCGCTGGCACTTGTTCACGAAGACCAAATGGACGTGCATTAAGAAAACGCAGTGGCGTCCGTGTCGAAGGTCATTGTTAGCAGCCATGTACCAAAATATACTTCTGGCTATGGAACGACTTCAAGCCTTCCGATTCGAACTCATGCCGACCGGCGAACAGGCGCGCAAGATGCGCCAGTTCGCAGGCGCGTGCCGGTTCGTCTATAACAAGGCGCTGGCGTTCCAGAGGGAAAACCACGAGGCGGGCGGAAAGTTCATCGGCAAGTTTGCGATGAAGAAGTGCTTCACGGAATGGCGTAACAGCGCGGAAACCCCGTGGCTTGCGGAATCTCCGCGTCATCCGGTAGACGAGGCGATTCTCGACCTCGATCGCGCGTTTCAAAACTTCTTCGCCAAGCGCGCGGACTTTCCGAAGTTCAAGCGCAAGGGGAAGTCGGCTGACAGCTTCCGCTATCCCGACCCCAAACAAATCAGGCTGGACCGCGAGAACGGCCGCATATCGCTGCCGAAGCCCGGCTTCATCCGCTATCGCAACAGCCGCATGGTGCTCGGCGACGTGCGCAGTGTCACGGTATCGAGCAGGTGCGCAAAGTGGCATGTCTCGATCCTGACGCGCCGCGAGGTAGAGCAGCCGGTTCCGCAGGGGTCTGCCGTTGGCGTCGATGTCGGTATCGCCCGCTTTGCAACCCTGAGTGACGGCACGTTCATCGCGCCGCTCGCAAGTTTCAAAAAGCACGAACAGCGGCTCGCAAAGTATCAGCGGCGCATGGCCCGAAAGGTCAAAAGCTCCTCGAACTGGAAAAAGGCGAAGGCCCGCGTGAACCGCATCCACGCGCGTATCGCGAACGCCCGCTACGACTTCCTGCACAAGGCATCAAACACGATCAGCAAAAACCACGCAATGATCGCCGTCGAAGACTTGCAGGTGCGCAACGTGTCCAGGTCAGCAAAGGGCAGCGCAGAAGCGCCGGGATGCAATGTCCGCGCCAAGTCGGGCCTCAACAAGGCGATTCTGGACCAGGGCTGGTTCGAGTTTCGTCGCCAGTTGGAGTACAAAACGGCGTGGCGCGGCGGATTCTTTGTCGCCGTCCCTGCTGCCAACACGAGCCGCACGTGCCCGTCATGCGGGCATATTTCAGCCGGGAACCGCAAGACGCAAGCCCTGTTCGCGTGCGTTCGCTGCGCACACGAAGCAAACGCCGATCACGTCGGCGCGATCAATGTTTTAGAGCGCGGACAGCGCTTGTTAGCCTGTGGAGACGGTGCAGTCGGGCCGCTCGAAGAAGCAGGAACCCGCCGAAGTGACTCAGGCCATCGCGGCCTGAGCGCTGTAGAATCCCCGCCGTTCACGGCGGGGAGATGGTATGAACACCTCCCTCCCCTCGGGGAAGTGCCAGGGCCGAAAGGGGCTCTCGCTTGACCGATGGCATCGATGTGCCAAAGTGAAAGTTCCACGAGTCACTTGAGGTAAGGAGAGCCCAAATGAATGCTACGACATATGGTCTGGATATCGCAAAGGCCGTGTTTCAAATGTACTGGGTAGATGGACAAAGTGGCGAGATCTGTAGTCGAAAATTCCGTCGTGAACAGCTGATCCGGTTTCTCGCAACCCGGGCACCAGGAAAGGTGGCGCTGGAGGCATGCGGAGGGGCGCACTGGTGGGCGCGAAAAATCCAGAGTCTCGGACATCAGGTGGTGTTGTTGCATGCGAAATACGTGCGTCCGTTCGTCAAAACCAACAAGACGGATGCGGCAGACGCCCAGGCGATCTGGACGGCGGCCCAGCAACCCGGGATGCGAACTGTGGCGATCAAGAGCGTAGACCAGCAAGCCATCCTGAGCCTGCACCGCATCCGGTCGGGCCTGGTGGCGACACGAACCCGCGAAACCAATCAGATTCGCGGGTTGCTTGCGGAATATGGACTGTACTTCCGATATGGCCGCAAGGCGCTCATGAATGAGCTCAAGGCACGTATGGCCGAGATAGAAGAGGTCGTGCCGCAGCTTGTCTGGCGGGCGTTGTTGCGTCAGCTCGAACAGCTCCAGCAGGTCGAGCAGGGGATTGACGAAGCCGAGCGGGAAAATCTGCAGTGGCTGAAATCCAGTCCCCAGGCAAAAACGCTCGATGACATAGCCGGCGTGGGTCCATTGACAGCCACAGCCACTGTTGCGGTCATGGGCTCGCCAAAGGCATTTCGCTCCGGACGCGCATTTGCGGCGAGTATCGGCCTGGTACCCCGTCAGAGTGGGACTGGGGGCAACGTCAGACTCGGCGGCATCAGCAAAAGGGGTGACCCCTATCTGAGACAGCTATTGATCCATGGCGCGCGAATGGTCGTGACCCATTCCAAACAACGTCCCCAGTGGGTAGAAGCGTTGCTGAAACGGCGTCCGGTCAATGTGGTGGTGGTCGCGTTGGCCAACAAGATGGCACGAACGGCGTGGGCGTTGCTCGCGCATAACCGGTCTTATGAGCGGGAATTTGTGAGCGAGCGACCAGCCGTCGCGGTATAGATTGAAACGATGAGTCTTTGAACACAGGAGTTGCGCAGAGCAAGGGTAACGTGTGATGGCAAACCAGGTCGGACCGTGGAAACGCAAACCTGATGACGTCCATGGGCGTGAAGCCCGCCGTGGGAGATGAGGTCGTTTCCAGCAGATTCCATCAAGGCCAGCGGGCACCGTCTCGCAATGAAGGTCGGATATAAGACTGCAACCGCTTCTGCTAGCCAAAACATCAACCCCCTGCCTTGCGGAACGGGAGGTGTTCATATAAGGATGTCAAAAATACCGATTGCGCGTGCATTCCTTGACAGATCCAGACCAGGGCGAAGTTGCGCCATCACCTCACCCATTATGCTGCTCGCAAGATAAACTCCCCGCACGACAACGCCGGGACTTTTGCAAACCTTCCTTCGCTCGTGGTCGTCGAGAACTCGAGCCTAACGGATTACGTGATGGGCAGGCCGGTCTGTCTCCGTTCCACGCCTAGACCGGCCGCACGCCTACGCTTTCAGCTTCTGGACAACGCGCCTATTTGGTTGTTGTTCCAGTTCCACCGCTGCCACCGGTTCCTCCTGTGGTGCCTCCGCCATTATTTCCGCCCGAGATCGGGGCAGCCTTCCCCGCCGCCGTCACGGCGGTAATCAACGACGCCGCCGGCTGACCATTCGCGGTAATCGCGCCAGCAGTCTTCAACGCGTCCAGATCCGCATCCGCACCGGGCTGCCCTGGCGTGAACGACACCGTCAAGAACGACGATGACGAAAGCGTTATCCCATACAGGGTCTTGATCTGCTGGGCTACGGCCGCCTGTGCGTTTGCGATTACCGTAGTGTTGGACAGCGCGCTCTGAAACGTTGTGTTGTTCGAGATTCCCGACAACAGCCCGCTAACCGTGGTTCCAAGCTGCCCAGCCAGATAGCTCAAAAGCAATTCGGTCAAGGGCGTCACGTTGTACGTGCCCGCGCCAGCCGCAAACGAATGGAGCGCGGTAGCGCCGCTCGACGCAGTAATCGCACACGGCCCGTCAAACTGAAAAGTCGCCGAATACGCGCCGCTTGCGTTAGCCGTCGCACTGCCCGCCCCGTTCTTGCAAGTCAGTACAACGCTTGCGTTGGCCATTGCCGCGCCCACCGCGGCCGTACCGCTTATTGTCGCGCCCGGCGAACTGCCGTTACTGCTTCCGCCACCGCATGCAACCAGCGCACTGGTGGCAAGAGCCATCGATCCGAACTGTAGCGTGCGCAGCGTAGCGCCGTTTAGAAGCTTCATCGCCTATCTCCAAAGAAAGTCATTCACAATTGACCGGTACCAATGCCCGTCCGTTGCTTACACCCTGAAAACCGCTTCCGCAGACGCCATGTGAAAGCGCGGCGCCCGTCGATACAGCAGACACACTGACTTGCGGCTTCGGCTTCGTTCCGTCACTACCAGGCCGCTCATAACGCAGATACGCATCACGCATCCGGTAAAGCTGCGTCGAGAAGTACTCGCCGCTAAAGCGGCCCTGATTCAGCAGGTACTGCTGCGTGCTATACGGGAAGGCCATGTTCTCAGCTGCACCGGCCGACAGGTAATTCGTCGTTCCCACTCGCGTACGGAAATCGAGCCCGAACTGTTCAGAGCCATAGACCTGGCTGATCCCGGGCTTCATGCCCTGGCGCAACGTCAGCGGGAAGCTGATTGCCGCGCCCACAAACGTGCCCTGTCCGCTGTGCTCGCCATGCAGGCTCACCGATACGTCGTCAAACCAGCGTGTCAGCGTGGCAACCGGCCCCTTGTCTCCGCCGACAAAGCGCGCCACGCCTGCTTCGATCCACAGCTTCCAGGACGGCTGCACCCAGCGGTAAGTCAACTCGGCATTCTTCTCACTCGGCAGTTCGTCATGACCCGGCTCATGGTGCAAATAGGCGAGCCGCAAACGGATCAGATCGGGGCGCCCCGGGACGAACACCGTGGTTTCGTTTTGCACGCCAATATACGAATAATCAAACTTGCCGATCGATGCCACGTTGAACACCTGCGGCATGATCCAGAAGCTTTGTGCCAATGCGACCGCATTCAGGCCGCCGCGCACGCGGTAATCGCTGAACACGTGGCCTTCGTCCATGTTCTTCGTGTTGTAGAGCGGTGCAATATAGCTCGCGTACAACTCCGCACCACGCCACAGCGGAACGAATCCTTCAATATTCGCGCCAAGCGAGAAATCGAAGACACCGTGCTCGGTGCCGTAAAGGTAACTGAGGACCGGCTCGATCTGAATCCGCGTCAGCCCATGTGTGTGGTCGTTGCCGTGCCATGCGATCGAGTCCGCGTCGTATGTCGGGCGCGTACGCATCGTCAGTGACGCGCTTGCGGCCGCCGGCGCGCCGCCCTCAACGAACTGTGCAAACGCATTGCGATCGACAATGACTTCGCCTAACGGCTCATTGGCCTTCTTGATGACCACGTGAATCTTGTCGGTACCGTGCGGCGCATTCACGCTCGCTACGCCAAGCACAATGCCGAGCGCGTCGGCTTCGTTCTGGTTGTAACGATGGTTTTCGTACTCGATCACCAGATCGCGGCCGCTCATCCCCACACGCACACGCTCAAGGCCGGCGGCAAAGAGTTGCGCGGCGATTTCGTCGAGCGCGGACGTATCCAGCGCTTCCGCAATGGCGGGAGACGGCGCGTCCGACGCTTTGGCCGCAGTCACGTCACTCAACATCATTGACGCATACGACTGCAGCGGCGGCACATACGTAATCGGCGCGGCGGCCAGCGCGGTGTTGTTACTGGTAGCGGCGCGCGTGTCCACCGGTTGCAGGCTGGCGAGGCGGATCGGACCGTCATCGCCGGCATCCGTTGTCTGGGCCGCTGGCACTTGTGGCCCCTCGCACAACCCGCTTTCACAACGCGCACTGCTAAAGCGTTTGCCCAGCGGGATCTGAACGGCTACTGAAAACGACGTGCGCGGCGACACACCATCCGTCGAACGGATCGACCGCGTGAACGTCCCGATCACATTCGCATCGGCTAGCCAACTAATCCGCGGAGACTGATAGCGCACGCCGGCATAAGGCGTTTTCGAATCGTCTTCTGCCAGCAGCGACAACCCCGTATTCCACAGCGAGACTTGGGCGCCGCCGAAAAAGCCATCGAGGCGATCGCCCCGGCCGTAACCCGCGGTCAATGTCACCGGACCAAAAGCTTGCGATACCACGCCATATTTTGAACGGAAGTAGTGTGTCCGACCACCAATGTCGGTGGCACCGAATGCGATGCTCGGCTGATACCTGAAGAACTTCGGTACTTCTACTTTAACGTCCGCCATCAGATGACGCATCGGAAAGTAGTCTGCCAGCCCACCTGACAATTCCACATAAGGCAGCAGGCCCACCGCCCCCCAGTACATATTCGTACCCGTAGCCTGCTTTCCATAGCGCGGATCAATGTAGTTGTTGTACTGCGCCTCCACCGTCCCTTCGGGCAGCGAAAACGCATACGGAATCACCAAACCCCCGGCCTGGCCTAGCGCATTGAGTGCAGGGTCGGTCGCTTGCGCGGAAGGGGAGAACGCTAGAACCGCAGCAAGCGCCAGCGCGCTCAGCGCCTGTCGGGGCTGTTGCCCGCGGAATTTCATTGCCATGTGTTTTGTATGGAGGTGTCAGTAAGCGTTGCTATGAACCAGAACCATTGCTTTCGTCGCCACGACAATGCGCATGCCGAGCCAGAGCGACCAAGTGCGCGGGTATTACAGATCGTGTTCGACGCGTCCTTGCATCTTCTCGATCTGGTCTGTCTCTCCTCTGAATTCGTTGATCTATTCCCGTCCTGTGATTCCCGGTTTAATCCTGCACCAATGGATATAGCCGTCCACCACTTTCGGATAGAATTCGTCGTGCTGAATCGAATCAGTCCGCGACCCTGCCACGGACGTATCGCTGCGCAGCACTCGGAGAAATTGCGGCGACTCATCCAAGCCGGGACGCCTAAGAAATGCACCCACTTGTGTAATACCCGGGGTCTCCCAGCGTGACCTGTTTCACGACGCCCCATTTCTTACGACATGAGCACGCGTCGAGCGGACCTTTGTAGAGCCGGAAGGTACGTCCATCCGTACCGTTGCGCTTCTGCGTGAAAAGCATCGGTCCACGCGGAGACAGTTTGAGCTTACTCGCAATCGTAATAAGTAGCGCGGCCGGGATATCCGACCGACTATCCGAGGCATTACCCTTCCGCACAGTGAGCAATGGCCGTGAAAACGTCGAGCAGAACCATCGTAAAACTGCTGCAAATGCACCCAATGCGGTATCGATACGGCGTTGTGTGAAACTTTCAGATCGCTCGTGCGATGCCGCCAGTGCCCCGCGGATGACGCGCATCACGTCCAGCAAGTCCGCAAGCAGGTTTGGCAACGCCGGTCGCGTTCTTCCGTGCTGCACATCCATTCTTCTCTCCGCGTTGGCTTCTCCCGCCAAACGTTTTTGTCGAACTGCTCAACTTGTGTTCGCCTCAAGCGCTCAGGTCTCTCGCACTTCGACCATCATGTTCATCGCAAGAAAACATCGCCTCGGTACGCGCGGGAATACGCAATTAAAAAAGACTTAGATTTCACATCCAGTGCGAGACTAGACAAAGTGAAAATTCTTAAACAACAATGTGGGATTTCCTTGTAGCGGTCAAGTAATTTCGCAAAGAGAAAAGAGGAGTTGTTTTTTTGTTCTGTCGGGGGCAACCTAAATTTGTCAAAACAAAGTCTAATATGTAAGGAATACTTATTATGTCAAGGAGTACTAGTGCTGTGCGGAAGACATCCATCGAAGCACCGTCGGATGACCGGCCTCGATACCACGCCCGGCTATCATTTCTTCCAACTCAAAACTAACGAACTAAGCGAGTAGCCAAGATACCACCGCACGCACGGCAGCATCACATTGAGCTGATAGTGCAGGCGCGTCAGCACCTAGACGATGCCTTGCGCAAGGCTTTTTCGCGCCTTCTCCATTGAGCAGCACAAGCATATTTCGCAGCCCCGAAACCTAGTTTTCCGGCTTAACGCAACAAAATTTTTTTGTCCCGCTTGCACCTGCTTCATAACGTAAAAAAGCGGCACAGGCGGACCTGCCGATAAACCGTTGAGGGATACAAGCTCGCCATCGACTCCCCCTCAAATAGTCCTAGATGGAGCGAGTATGAGGCCTTATACAGTTCATCATAAGGCTGGGGCGGCGCATGACAAGGTATTGTCGGAATGAATCAAGAAAATGCACTTCTTTGAAAAGACCTACACGCGGGAGCAGTTGCCTATAGCGGTGTCGTGAGTTACAAGTTTGTTGAATCAATTCCGGTTCTTGATTAAAATGCCATACCTGATATAGGGCGGCCTCAAATCTGAAGTGCAACACCGTTTCGTATAAGGTGTTGCGATGCACGAAAGAACTCAGTACCAGCAACTTCAACCTGAAGAGCGCCTCATCATTGCAAGCCTGCATCTACAGGGTTCGAGTATCCGGGCCATGGCCCGGATACTCGGGCGCTCGCCGGCCACCGTTAGCCGTGAACTGACGCGAAACAGCTCTCCTGCGGGTTACGCATCGGTGCCGGCTGAAGCGCTCCGCGCCGCACGCCGCAGCGCGGGCCGCCGCCCCACAAAGCTTTGCCTGCAAAGCGTTTGCTGGCGCATTGTTCTTACCCTGCTCGAGTGGAAATGGTCACCCCAGCAGATATCGGGCACACTCAAGCGTATGTATCCGACTGACCCGACCCAGCAGGTTTCGCACGAAACCATCTACACGGCCATCTACGCCCAGCCGCGCGGCGAACTGCGCAGACAGCTCATTGCCTGTCTGCGCCATGGTCACAGCACGCGTATGCCGCGCACACGGGGCACAGACCGACGCGGACAGATTCCGGACATGGTCAGTATTCATGTGCGGCCGCCCGAAATCGAGGACCGGCTGCTGCCTGGACACTGGGAAGGCGACTTCATCAAGGGGGCTGGCAACCAGTCCTCGGTAGGCGTTCTGGTCGAACGGACCAGCCGCCTGGTGCTGCTCGCAAAGATGGAAGATGCCACCGCAGCGTCGGCGCTGGCGGGCTTCTCCGTCAAGCTCAATTCGATTGTCGCGCCACTACGGCAGAGCTTCACCTACGACCAGGGCAAAGAAATGTCGCGCCATAAAGAGCTCACCGCCGCGACCGGCGTGCAGGTGTACTTCTGCGACCCGCACAGTCCATGGCAAAGGGGCACCTGCGAAAACACCAACGGGCTGCTGCGACAGTATCTGCCCAAAGGCACCGACCTTTCTGTCTACAGTCAGGACGAACTCGACGCCATCGCCGACAGTCTGAACAGCCGGCCTCGTGCGACTCACGACTTCCATTCACCATTCGAGGTCTTCGCCGCGACCCTTGCATCAGCAAGCCAACCTCAAGGCTCTAAACATTAATCCCGCTGTTGCGCTTCACCCTTGAAACCGCCTAGCCATGAGTCGAATGCATGGGGTCCTGACTATCTGTCGGGTGACCTCGTCATTTCGGAGCTTTTCGATGGTTTCTGATCTCGGTGGCGCCGGGAATTAGCAGCTGGCGGCTCGCAATGAACTGGAAGTGCTGGGTGCGTGGCCTGCCAATTACGCAGGCACGGATTGCCACGATTACCGTGAGGAAGCCGACGCCTGCTGTGGTGTGGGCTGTGGCGCAGCTCGGCAAGCCCTTGTCGTCGCTCACGCTTTCTGGAGCGCCGGCCTGTCACGCTGGAGCAAATCTCATTGGGGGGACCACGCCCTCTCGTTTGCCGACGACGGCTTTTTCTCAAGAGTGCCGTTCTTATGCTTAACGACAAATGACGCTGATTGGGCGCTACAGTCCTTCGATCCAGGAGCCTTTCCGTGAAGTGCCCGCTCAGAATCCCAGACCCAGGCCGAACGCGTCGGATACGGGGCGCCGGTTTGTAACGGGTGACCCGCATGAGATTGTCCTGGGCACGACGCGCCTGGCGGACTATCTGAAGCAGGCGGGTCAACGTGCACCATTTGTTGTAGCGCATTTGCCCGGACAGCAGGACTGGCTACCGTTCGAGCAGCGCTATGCTGCAACCGGGCGCGCGCCTTATGCGCCACGCCTGATGATGGGTCTGATCCTGTATGGCGTCATGCAGGGTGTTCATTCTTTGCGTGAGCCGGAGCGGCTGGCGCGACTCGATCTGGGGTGTATGCGGGTGACAGGCGGCATTGCGCCTGATCATGCCAATATCGGCCGCTTCATCGGATTGCACGAGGACTCGCTGACCCAGGACTTTTTTGAATCGCTCACGCGCGCGATATTGAAAGCCAGTGGTTCGAACAGCACGCGTCTGGCCGGTGACGGCACCGTCATTGAAGCGGCTTGCTCGCACTATAATCTGCTCAGGCAAGAGGCCGTCAAGGCCCGCGCAGAAGTCGCTATCAAGGCGGTTGAGCGGGCACCCGATGATCAGGCCGTGCAACAGGAGCAGCAACGCAGCAGGCAATGCCAGGAGATCTTCGAGGCACGTCAGGCCGCTCGCCGCAGCTATGGCAAGAGCAGTGAAACCTTGCGCATCAGCGGCAGCGAGCCGCAGGCCATGGTGCAGCGCCTGAAGCGCGGACGAGGGTTCGCGGCATCGTACAAACCGTCGGTTCTCGCCAACGAAGATCGGATCATTATGGCCCTTGCGCTCGATGCGTCAAGTCAAACCCAGATGATCGCACCGGTGCTCGATCAAAGCGCACGTGTGACTGGCATGCAGGCAGAAGAAGTGCTGCTCGATGCAGGATACTTCGACGATGAGGTGATCGAAGCGACGCTCGCGCGCGATGTCGGCCTGTTGTGCCCGGAAGGACAGTGGCCTGCAAAGACCGGGGAAGCAGGACTGTTTCACAAAAGCGCTTTTGACTACCACCCGCAAACTGACACCTGTCATTGTCCGGCAGGTCAAACTCTGATCCTGCTGGCCAGAAACGCTGTAACACATCGCACACGAGAGCATCGCGTGGATGGGGCCACGACCTGTGGGGATTGCCATTTGCGCGCGAACTGTACGAAAGCGGCGCCGGGACGACGTATCAAACGCTACCCCGAGGATGAGCAGCGTGAGGCGCTTCGTCTCGTGATGCAGCATCCTCAGGCGCGCCGCATTTTCAGCCAGCGCAAGGCGATCGTCGAACCAGTGTTCGCCAGCTTGCGTTCCCAGCAGGGGCTTGACCGTTTTCGGCGCCGTGGGCTGCAGGCGGTCAAACGCGAATTCGCCTTGCATGTCCTGGCGCATAACCTGTCCAGAGCAATCGCCCTGCTGGCGGCTTTGTTTGTCTTGTATGCCGTTTTACGCCGTCTGGGTCAGGCCGTACACGATTTTCCTGAGCGCGCACGCCAATCCGCAGGCTTCTGACATCAATCATATCGACGCCTGGGATTCATGCGCCAACACGCCCGATACGTTTTGCGACGGCCTCTGAAGGACCGGGTTTCTCGAAGCAAATCTGACGAAGAACATATTTTCAGTAATCCCAGATGGTTACGCCTTAAGGCTTGCCTACTTACCTTGCGCCGCCAATCCGCTTTGAATGGGGACGGCTGCATGCCCGATCAAACCTTTGCAGAGAGAATCCGCGAATGCCCATATCAGCTCCGGCAACGGGACGGTCGCTTGGGAGGATGCGCCGACGAGTATTGGCAGCTCGGCCGGCCGCTTGTCAAGCGGGAGTTCGGCACGCCAGTCGCGCCGATCCTGCAGTTCGGATGCCGTAGCGTCGGGCTAACGCCGACTTGAGCCGTAAGGCCTCCGCCCCCCACGTTTGACCAAATTCATGTAGGCTGCTGCCTGTCAGCATGACCGGTTCCCGCGTTCCGCGGCAGGTGTACTGCGAGGCATCCAGGCTTCGCCGAACCCACCTCCCTTGAGTATTGACGTGGGGTACCGCCGGTCAAAATCGCCTCATCCGATCAAGATGATAAACACGGGAAATGGTTTGTTCGCCGATTTCGTCGGGCTCGTCCAACGAAAACTCCTTTCGTCTTCGCTCCTTGTCGCTGGGGCCGGGGCCATCATTGCCATCGTCATGATGGGTCTGTGCGGGATGGTTCTGTATCAGAGCCGGCAGGATGCGCTGGATCACACGCGCGATTCCTTGCGCGATATTGCACTGATAGCCGAGCGTGACATCGAACGCAATTTCGAACTCTATGAGCTGTCCTTGCAGGCTGTGGTGGATGGGCTCAAGGACCCCGAGATCATGGCCCTGTCACCCAGACTGCGTCGCGAAGTGCTGTTCGACCGTGCGGCCAGCGCGAAATATCTCGGCTCCATGCTTGTGCTGGATAAAAAAGGCAATATTCTTCTCGACTCCGGCAGCGATACACCGCGCCCGGGCAACTTCGCCGACCGGGAATATTTCACGCTCCAGCGCGACAATCCGGCGCTCGGCGTGTATCTCAGTGACCCCTATGCGTCGCGGCTGAGAGGGGGAAGCCCTAGCATCGCGCTGACCCGGCGGATCTCGAATTCCGACGGCTCGTTTGCAGGTATCGTGCTCCTTACGGTGAACCTCGACTATTTCCATCAGCTCTTTGCCGGCCTCTCGCTTGGCCCGCATGGCTCGCTGTCGCTGATCGGCAAGGACGGCGTGATGATGATGCGCCAGCCTTACGATGCGCGCATCATCAGCCGCAACATCAAGAACGCCAGCACCTTCCAGCATTTCATGGCGCAAGACGAGGGCAGTTTCGGCGACACCGCCTCGATCGACGGCATTCGCCGCCTCTACTGGTTCAGGAATTTCCCCAACACGCCCCTAATCATCATGGCTGCCGCCGCTGAACAGGACATCTACGCGGCGTGGCGCGGCCGTGCCCTGACAATCGGTTCGCTTATGGCCGCATTTGGTTCGACGTTCATCGGCCTGGCCGCGCTGCTGGGCATCCAGTTGCGCCGGCGGATGCGCGCCGAGTCCGAATTGAGCCTTCTGGCGCGCACCGATGGGCTGACCGGCTTGAACAACCGTCGCAGTCTCGGTGAAATTCTGGATGCGGAATGGCGCCGCGCGAAGCGCACACGTAGCGTTATGTCATTGCTGTTCGTCGATATTGACCGGTTCAAGGCCTACAACGACACGTACGGACACCAGGCTGGCGACGATGCGCTGGCGGAGGTCGCGCGATGCATCACGGAGAGCATACGCCGACCGACCGATACCGCGGCGCGCTATGGAGGCGAAGAATTCATCGTCGTACTACCGGATACGCCGACCGCCGGTGCATTTGAAATCGCAGAAAAGATTCGCCGCGCGATATGCAATTGCGGCATCGAACACGCAGGCAGCGAGCATGGACGTGTGACGGCAAGCATCGGCGCTGTGAGTTGCGCGCCCCAGAGCGACGATGACGTCACCACGGTAATCAGGGCTGCCGACGAGGCGCTGTACGACGCGAAAGCGACCGGCCGGAATAAAGTTTCGCTGTCTCGGGTCTCGAAAATATGATGATGCATACGCACACTGCCGTGTCATGAGAGAAAGGGAAGAAGAACGCATGAGGGAAAAACGCGCAGCATCGCGGCCCCTGTATCCCGCAGGCACCTCGGCCTTCGTGCAGCGCACCACGGTAATCGGGATTTCCCTTGTCGCAGTCGTTACGCTCTCGCTGGTTGCGGGTTATCGCATTTCGGAGGACCGTGCGCGAAGCCAGGCAGCAGCCGTTGGCGCCAGCATCGGGGAATCGATCGAGCGTGTGATCACGGTTGTCCGGTCTAACGAACGCAAGCTCGCGGGCCTGGCAGGAATGCCCTGCGCGGAGGTGCGGGCGCAGCTATCGTACGACGACGCAATTATCCCTTACCTTCGCTCCGCGAGTCTGGTCCACGACGGTACACTCTACTGCTCGACCCTCGCTGGACCGCGCTCAGAGTCGCTCTCCACATATCTGACGCCGTCGGATGCTGGCTATCAGGTTGCGCTTGTGGGGGGAACCGCATTCGTACCGCAGGTTCCCGTCATGGTCGTGTATCACAAAATCAATACCCGCAATGGCATTCTCTATGTGATTGAAGGCGCGTACATCACTGACATCCTCGCACGCGCAAAGGCATCAGGCGCGCAAAGTGCGTCGGTCGCGGGCGGATCAGGAGGTGTCCTGACGAGCGAAGGTCGCTGGCTCAAAACAATGGGCCGGGATGAGGGCCACTTCGAAGTCACGTCCGGCACGGCAGTTTTTTCCATCGCAGTAGGAAACGACCCTGCAAAGTTACGTGCAAGCCTTCTTTCCACAGAGATCATGGCTCTGGTCGTGGGGCTGTCGGCATTTGCAGTGCTTGCCACCGGATACACCGTCGGGTTCACCCGCCGCCAACGGCTGGAAAGGCAGGTTCGCAAAGGTTTGCGCCGGCGCGAGTTCTTCCTGGAGTACCAGCCAATCATTGAAGTCGCGACCGGACGTTGGGTCGGTGCGGAAGCCCTGTTGCGCTGGAACCATCGACGCTTCGGTCTTGTGATGCCGGGAAATTTCATCGACGAAATTGAGCAAACGGCGGCGATTGGTCCACTGACCGTTTTCATACTCGTCACGGCACTGGCTGAACTGAGCTCGTTGCCCGACGGTTTCCGGTTGAACGTCAACCTTGCTCCTCACCATACCGCCCTGACCAGCTTTCCCGATGACGTCAGTTCTGCCTTGGCGCGCAGCGCGACCCGCCTGCAGCCCGTCCTTGAAATAACCGAGCGCGGACTGCTGAAGGGTGTAAGCGCCATGCACGGCCTCGAGCGGCTCAGGGCGCAGGGGGTAAAGTTTGCCGTCGATGATTTCGGCACCGCTAACAGCAACCTCTCGCTGTTGCAACGCTTCCCTTTCGATTACATTAAGATCGACAGGCAGTTCATTCATAACGTTGCCAGCCGCGACCGTCAACTCATCGAAGGCATAAGTTCTCTTGCGAACAGGCTGGGCGCGGCGATCGTCGCCGAGGGCGTCGAAGAGATCGAACAACTTGAAGCGTTGAAGGAAATCGGCGTTCCCTTCGCCCAAGGTTTCCTGTTTCAGCGGCCGCTTGGCATCGTAGATTTTGAACAGCGATACTGGCGCTCGCGAATTGGCACTGAGGCACGCCCCGCTTCATCCTGTCAGGAATCGAAGTGATGCGCATCATCAGGGAATGGCAGATGAACGACGATGGCGTTTCACGAACCGCCGCAGCTCAGTTTTATTCATCGCAGGGGCGCCGTCACGTCAAATTGTTCGCGGCGCAAAGAGGAAGTGAAGCAGTTCTTGATTGACATCCTTATATGAACACCTCCCGTTCCGCAAGGCAGGGGGTTGATGTTTTGGCTAGCAGAAGCGGTTGCAGTCTTATATCCGACCTTCATTGCGAGACGGTGCCCGCTGGCCTTGATGGAATCTGCTGGAAACGACCTCATCTCCCACGGCGGGCTTCACGCCCATGGACGTCATCAGGTTTGCGTTTCCACGGTCCGACCTGGTTTGCCATCACACGTTACCCTTGCTCTGCGCAACTCCTGTGTTCAAAGACTCATCGTTTCAATCTATACCGCGACGGCTGGTCGCTCGCTCACAAATTCCCGCTCATAAGACCGGTTATGCGCGAGCAACGCCCACGCCGTTCGTGCCATCTTGTTGGCCAACGCGACCACCACCACATTGACCGGACGCCGTTTCAGCAACGCTTCTACCCACTGGGGACGTTGTTTGGAATGGGTCACGACCATTCGCGCGCCATGGATCAATAGCTGTCTCAGATAGGGGTCACCCCTTTTGCTGATGCCGCCGAGTCTGACGTTGCCCCCAGTCCCACTCTGACGGGGTACCAGGCCGATACTCGCCGCAAATGCGCGTCCGGAGCGAAATGCCTTTGGCGAGCCCATGACCGCAACAGTGGCTGTGGCTGTCAATGGACCCACGCCGGCTATGTCATCGAGCGTTTTTGCCTGGGGACTGGATTTCAGCCACTGCAGATTTTCCCGCTCGGCTTCGTCAATCCCCTGCTCGACCTGCTGGAGCTGTTCGAGCTGACGCAACAACGCCCGCCAGACAAGCTGCGGCACGACCTCTTCTATCTCGGCCATACGTGCCTTGAGCTCATTCATGAGCGCCTTGCGGCCATATCGGAAGTACAGTCCATATTCCGCAAGCAACCCGCGAATCTGATTGGTTTCGCGGGTTCGTGTCGCCACCAGGCCCGACCGGATGCGGTGCAGGCTCAGGATGGCTTGCTGGTCTACGCTCTTGATCGCCACAGTTCGCATCCCGGGTTGCTGGGCCGCCGTCCAGATCGCCTGGGCGTCTGCCGCATCCGTCTTGTTGGTTTTGACGAACGGACGCACGTATTTCGCATGCAACAACACCACCTGATGTCCGAGACTCTGGATTTTTCGCGCCCACCAGTGCGCCCCTCCGCATGCCTCCAGCGCCACCTTTCCTGGTGCCCGGGTTGCGAGAAACCGGATCAGCTGTTCACGACGGAATTTTCGACTACAGATCTCGCCACTTTGTCCATCTACCCAGTACATTTGAAACACGGCCTTTGCGATATCCAGACCATATGTCGTAGCATTCATTTGGGCTCTCCTTACCTCAAGTGACTCGTGGAACTTTCACTTTGGCACATCGATGCCATCGGTCAAGCGAGAGCCCCTTTCGGCCCTGGCACTTCCCCGAGGGGAGGGAGGTGTTCATACCATCTCCCCGCCCTAACGGACGCGGATTCCTACAACCCTAGGCCGCGATGGCGCTAGTAGTCTCGGCGGGTTCCTGCTTCGACGGGCGGCCTGACTGCGCCATCCCTCCTGAGAAACAAATCCAGTTGCCTATTGTCATGCCGGGGTTGTTGCCAGTTCGAGGCGGAAGCCCAGCGCTGATGCACGGCGGCTGAGCGCCGCAATGCTGCGCTGGCGCTGCTGCTCTTCATAGCGTTGCTGACCCTGGTCAACAAAGGCCTCGCCACGCTTCAGCATGAAGTACACCATGCGCGCGAGCTTGTGCGCCACTGCCGTGTTGGCCCGCGGCTTGTCCATACGGGAGCACAGGCGACGGTAAAACGCACCGAGTGCCGAATCGCTGCGTGACAGGCTCATCGCTCCCATCTTCAGGGCCTGGCGAACCCGGTTGGCCGAGCGCCGCGTTCGCGCGCTCAGCACCTTGCCGCCGCTGATCTTCGTGCCCGGACACAGGCTGAGCCAGGAGCAGAAATGCTTCACGCTGGCAAATCGGCTCAGGTCCGGCCCCACCTCGGACAGGATCGTCAGGGCGACCCCCTCCGAGATGCCGTTGATGCGCGTCAGGTCCACTCCGGCCCAGCTGGCCAGGGCCAGGCGGGCATTGAATCCCAGCGGGTTCGGGCTGCCACGCTTCGTTGCACCCGCCAGTTCGATTTCATGCCGCTTCAGCGGGACCAGCAATGCGTCGATCTTCGCGTCGCATTCCAATACCCGCTGTGCAAGACTGTCATACATTGCCAGGGACCGGGCCAGCACGAACAGATGTTCCTCGCGCCAGTTGCCCCGCAGGGCGCGCACGATGTCTTCCTCGCTGCGCCTGACCCGACTGTGACGGCAACTCGCCAGTACGTGCGGGTCGCGTTCTCCCGCCACGATCGCCCGGATGATCGCCTGTCCACTCGCGCCCATGATGTCGCTCAGTACCTCGGCAAGCTGGATGTTCATCTGTACCAGCGACTTCTGCATGCGCATCACCCAGCTGGCCTGCTCGGTGAGCAGCGCCGCCCGCTGACGTACCACCGCCCGCACCACGCACACCTCATCGCCCGGACGCAATGCCGCACGCAGCAGCCCCAGGCTCATCAGCTTCTGCAGCCACTGACAGTCCAGCACATCGCTCTTGCGGCCCGGTACATACTTCATCTGCCGCGCATCCACCAGCCACACCGTCAGTCCGCACTGCTCCAGCACCTCATAGACCGGGATCCAGTACACACCGGTCGATTCGAGCGCCACCGTATCCACCCCACACGCGAGCAGCCAGTCGGCCATCGCGTTCAGGTCATCCGTCATCGCCCCGAATTCCCGCACCGGCTCCTTATCGGCCGCGCGCGGCACCGCCGCCCAGTGGCTCGACCCGCCCACATCAATTCCCGCTGCGTTCGGGAATACCTCGTCTTCCTCTCGCTTGCGCATCGCCATGGTCTGCTCCAGAATCGTCAGTGAACGGCAGCGCCATGGGAAGCGTCGAAATTGACTCGATCTCCTGAACGGGATGCGGCTTGCGCCGCTCACCACTGTCGCCGACGATTCCCGGACCACGCTCCACACCGGGCTCCCGCACAGCGGCCAGGCTGAACGGGCGCACCAATGAGTTTGGTCGGTCATTGCGGCGCTGCCATTCTCTTTATACTCCCGCGCTTACTTCGCCCACGTTTCTCCGCATACGCCGACCCCGGCACGGGGCTGAAATGCTCCACAGGCAATAACGGCATGTCCTGCCGCTAGAATGTTGAGCGCGCCCACGTGATCGGCATTGTTCCCGTATCCGCATGACACGCAGGCGAACAGCGCTTGCGTCTTGCGGTTTTCCTTCGAGGCATGCCCGCAACACGGACAGGTGCGGCTCGTGTTCTTCGGATCGACCGCGACGAGATATCCGCCGTGCCATGCCGTTTTGTACTCCAGCTGGCGGCGGAACTCGCCCCAGCCCTGATCGAGAATCGACTTGTTAAGACCGGACTTCGCGCGCACATTGCACCCTGGTGCGTTTGCCGTACCCTTTGCTGACTTGCTCATGTTGCTGATTTTCAGGTCTTCGAGCGCAACCATTGCGTGGTTTTTGCTGAGCGTGCTCGAAGCCTTGTGCAGAAAATCATTGCGTGCGTCTGCGATACGCGCGTGACTCTTCTGGATGCGGGCCTTCGACTTTTTCCAGTTGCTGCTGCCTTTGACCTTGCGGGCCATCCGGCGTTGATACTTTGCCAGGCGCTGTTCGTGCCGGCGGAAGCTGGCGAGCGGCGCGATGAAACTGCCATCGCTCAGGGTTGCGAACCGGGCCACGCCCACGTCGATACCGACGGCGGGGCCATGCGGAACCGGCTGCTCTACGTCACGCTTCGTCAGGATCGACACGCACCACTTACCCGCGCGCAGAGACACGGTTGCCGAGCGGACTTCGCCGGGCACCATGCGACTGTTGCGGTAGCGGATATAGCCGGGCTTCGGAAGCGAAATACGGCCGGTTTCGCGGTCCAGCCTGATCTGATTCCTGTCGGGGTACGTGAACCCGTCGCTCACGCCCTTGCGCTTGAAACGCGGAAAGTCGGCGCGCTTCCCGAAGAAGTTTACATATGCGCGCTCAATGGCCTTCAGGGCGCACTGCTGCGTGTGGACTGGCGCATCTTTGAGCCACGGCGTTTCCGTGCCATTGCGCCATTCCGTGAGCCGCTTCGCCATCGGCACATAACCGATGAACTTCGCGCCTGCGGCGTGATTCTCTTTCTGAACTGCCAGCGCCTTGTTATAGACGAACCGGCACGCGCCTGCGAACTGGCGCATCTTGCGCGCCTGCCCGCCGGTCGGCATGAGTTCGAATTTGAAGGCCTGAAGGCGTTCCATGGCGAGCAATCCTATACCGGATTCCCCTGGTTTACCAGGGGGAAAGTGCCACGTTGTTTACGGGCTACAGAAGGACGCCGTTGGCGTCCGCGCTATCCTTCCCCAGGCTGAACCCCGGGGTTTGACGCGCATTCCGATCAAGAGCGCAGCCTATGGCCGCCTTCCGCGCCTGATTCTCGACTATCGGGGATAAGTCACCACGCAAAAACAATCACAGCCGTGCAGCCAACTTTTGCAGACTTACGTTCTGCATGTTATTATTTCTATAGCAATTAATTTAAGAGGATCAGTTGAAGCGAGATACGGCGTCCGATCCGACCGGTTAGCTATCGCGCGCAAGTCGATCGGGCCTAGGGACTGTTGGTGGCTAGCTAGCCAATCTTCAAGATTAGTCCCGCAGACGGCGTTTGCCCGGCGGCTCTTCGTCGTCTCCGTGGTCGATTTACGCGTCGGCGCCTCGTGCCTTCGTTAATAGCGCCAGGATGCCTTTCATTGTATAGAGCATGATTAGCGCGCCCGCGAGGTCGCCTACGAACATGGCAAAAAGGCGCTCGGCAATGTTGTCTGTGTCGCCTTGCAGAGCGAACCAGATGTGATGGAGAAGCGGATTCGCTACTGAATACGCGAAGGCAAGAACGAGAAGCCGCGTGGGTGTGAGATTCGACAGAGAAGCACGTAGTTTGTAGCGCTCCAGCGCAAGCCGGTAGACCGCATATGGCGCCGCAGTCGCAATGATCCCACCCGCAAATGAGCGAACAGGGTCGTGCGGAAAGAAGTAAAAGAAGTCAACCAGCCAGCTTGCAATGAGCAGGCCGATTGCACCATCGCCGCCTAACAGCAGTGTGCTCAAAAGCCGAACGCCGGATGGCAAGTAAATCCAGTTCACACCGCGCACGAACTCAGTGTGCGTGAAGATCTCCTGATTGATCCACAGCGACAGCATGAAAACGAAAGCGGTGGCGATCACCGACCAGAAATGCAAACGTAAGCTAGACATCGAGGTAGAATGGGAATCGGCCCGGATCGAGTGCGTAGCATCATAGCCTACCCGTGGTCGACGTGCGACCGACCCTGTATTTGAGCGTAAACGATGACGCGCCCTGCCGACCTCTACCTCCGGTTTCTGCAACTGGCCGAAGCGCTACGCGGCCTGCCTTCGCTGCCCTCGCTCGACCCGCTGGAAGAACGCATTCTGGAATTCGTTGCCCGCGCTGCGCAAACCAAGCGGCGGCTATCCGTCAGAGACCTCATGGCGGTAAGCGAACTCGGCTCGCCCGCCACTTTGCATGCTCGCATTACGTCCATGCGCGATAAGGGCTGGATCATGCTGACTGACACCGAGGACGCACGGCGAAAACAGATCGAGCTCACGCAAGCAGCCCTGCGCCATTTCGACAAACTGTCCGAGTGTCTCGTGAAGGCCGCAAGGAACACCTAGCGCCCTATTCCTCTAAAAGGCCCCGGTAAATCGCACACCGACAGTCCCCTCATACCGCACCAAGCCCGAACACCGCATGCACGCTGATCCGGACCGTTAGTCAAAACAATCCGCGCAGCTCCGTTGCGAAGCCCGTCTAATAACTCCGTCCCGGTAATTCAACAGTCGCCGCCCTCTCACGTTGTTGCATCGACGGCGCCGTAGGGTCCCGTGCGCTGCGATAGTGAATACTCCACGAGCGCCACGGTCGTATAGCGACTACCCTCGTCAAGGGCGCCACGTGCAGTCGGTGCATTGCGTATGCATCCGATAACTCAAGTATCGCCGCAGCAAAAACCTATGTGCGCGCACGCATGTCTTGCAAGCTCTCGGCCATATCGTTATACTTTTTATAACAAGAACCTGAGAGAACTTACACAATGGACAACACCGCCTCAGCCGACATATTTGTCGCTGCGACACGCATTGGCGGTCGGGTCGCAGGTCAGTGGCTAGCGTGTTATCCGACGTTTCAAGACGCCCTGCGGTGCAGCGAGACCTCATTTGGAAAGCTTCCGCGACACGCAAGAATGGTGGCGCTCAAACGCACGACGGAAGACGCGGTGGCAGACGCAGCTGCTGCGGCAGTCCTGGATGACGTTGGCGCGTCGTATGTTGAACTATCCACCTCCCTCGTAGAAGATGCCGTTGAGCGGTACCTCACAAATTCGCATATGGTCTGCAATAACAAATTGCTTGATGACCTTGCTGAACACATTGTAGGCACAAACCAGCCTCATATTGCGAGGCCGCCATGCGTACTTCAACCAGGGCAGGGTATTTTCCTTGACGGCTGGATGCGATTTTTCTCATATCGCGCGCGAGGCGACAAAACGATTCCGCTGCTTGCAATCGACTGGACATGTTTCCAGGAACGTCTCTGCTCCATTCGTTCATGAAGCGTAGTTGCATGAATTCAAACGCCGCTTCTAACGACTGCTCAGGTGAAAATGTGGACGTCGACGCTTAGCGAACAATCCGTCCGACTGCGCGTACGACCGAACGACTACTTACAAACCGTTAGCAACATCTATCGTGTTCGAAATTGCCCTCCTATGCGTTGGCTCATTCGACCACGTGATACTGACGACACGGTCATTTGAATAACACACGTCCGTAACAAAACAACAGAGCCTCGAAAAAGGCCTCGCGGACCAAAACATTCTGGGGAAAATAAATGGAGCTGGCACGTGCGCTGCCGCGCTACTCGCGGCAAACTACCACGCCGACGAAAGTGAGCGCGACGACTCACGTCGACGTCGCGCTGTTCAATGGATTTGCACTGCCCAAGGTCGCAGCAATCATCGAGGTCTTCCAGAAGGCAAACTCGCTTGTTGCTTCGCAGCAACCGGATCGCGCACGCTACGATGTCTCGCTGCTTTCGGCCGCGGGTGGACGTATCGCCAGCTCATCGTCGGTATTTGTCTGGACCGACGATGTCCAGTCGCACCGAAGTACGAACGACACGCACCTGTTGTTCATTGCCGGCGGGGCTGAAGTACAGCAGGCATGCGGCGACGAGCGCATGAGCAACTGGCTGCGCCGCAGACATCCGTTCAGCGAGATTGTGCATCCGATCGCGGAGGGCCGGCTGATTCTGGAGGCTGCGGGGCTTCCCAGTCGCTACTGTCCGCTGCTCTACGGCGGTAACGAGGCATATGGCTCGCGTCCAGCGCAGTCGCTGACAGAAGCGCCGGGCGCCGTATCGACGGCGCTGCGCATCGTGGAAGAGGATCTCGGGTCCGATGTGGCGCGGGAGGTTGCCGCTTCGATCGTGCCCCAGCACCACACGCCGTTCACTTCGTCCAGCACGCCCAGCGCGGGGACACAGATCACCGAGAAGATTTTGACATCGGCACGCTGGCTGGAAGCGAACGCCGATCGCCCCATTTCTATCGACGACGCGGCACAGGTCGCCGCGATGAGCGAGCGCACGTTCCTACGCCGCTTCAAGAACGAAATCGGCCTGACGCCCTCCGACTATCTGCTTCGCGCACGCCTGAACATGAGCTGCCGGATGCTCGTCGAATCGGGTCTACCGGTCGACAAGATCGCGCGGCACTGCGGTATCAACAGCGGTGGCCAACTGGCCAAGCTCTTCAGGAAATATTTGGCAACGACACCCACCGATTACCGGAATACGCGAGGAGGTGCGTTCGGGATGCCTGACCCGAACATGCAGAACTCAGGACGCTCCGCTCGCGAATGACCACACACGGTCACGTCGCGTCAAGTGTTCGCGAAGCTTTAGTCGAGAGGACTTGTGTTTGGTCAGGAGGCGTTGTCGAGTTGCTTGGCTTGAGACGAAATGTCGGCAGGCGGGAAATTTACATTTACGCAGATGGCAGTCGACGGCGTTCGGGTGAGTTTGGCGAATTCGCGCAATCGACCGAAACGGGAGGTAAGTTGATGTATCGTTTTTTGGGCTTCAGCTCTCCAATGTAATAAAGCCATGTTTGCGAGCAAATCGAATGCGGGTATGAGCTTGATCGCCGTCGATGACGCTCGCTCACCAATAGTAGGTAACCTTCACGCCGAACGTCCGCGGCGCTGCAAACGCATATCGATAGGAGCTATCGAATGAATACTCTTCAGCTGCCGTGTACGCGAGGGTATTTGTGACATTGCGCACGTACGCAAGCACCTCGAAGTTCTCTCCGTTCGGGATATAGGTCGCCGAAAGGTCAGCGTTCAGGCGGGGTTTTTCGTAGTCGTCGCCGTAGTTGAATACCGTGAAATGCTGGCCGCTTTGAAATTTTGCATCCACCCGTCCGATCAGGCGGCCGGACGGCACCGGCCACGCGTGCTCGATACCGAGACCGACTGACCATGTTGGACTTTGCGGTGGTGCATTGCCAGCGAGCTGCACATTCTGCCCTCCATCACCTTCCACAAGGAAATCTGTGAAGCGGGCGTGCAGCCAGGCTACCGAAAGATTGATCTTGCCGATCGGCTCGATCAGCGCCAGCACGTCAGTATCTGCGCCATAAATATGCGTGCGTCCGGCATTGACGATCTTCGTGCCGACTCGCCCGTTTGCAAACGGCACCGACTGCGAAATCTGCTGGCCGCTGTAGTCGTAATCAAACGCGCTGACATTGATTTGCAGCCGTTCGTTGAGCCAGCGCGTCTTCGCGCCCAGCTCAACGCCCTTGACCGTTTCGGGTGCGTACGGCCCCGCTGATGAAAACCCGCCCGCCTTGTAGCCGGTGTCGAATCGCATATAGGTCATCACCGCAGAGTTCGGCGACCATTGTGCCGCAAGATGCACCGTCGGCTTCGACCACGAGCCGAAGTTGTCCTGCGGCACATGCGTGTAGGTCAGCGGCTCCGCGCTTGAATTCGCGAAAAAGTACTCGCCAACGCGGCTCTTTTCGTCCCGCGTCATTCGAAGGCCGACCGTCATCTTGATCTTATCCGTGAGCTTAAACGTTGTCTGCCCGAACGCGGCGGTTGACGCTGTATGCAAGTCGTAGGCGAATGCTAGCGTTGGCAGATACATGCCGCCCGTGAATGGCGCGACGTTCGCACTGTAGAGCGACGACGACTCCTCAAAGTACGACGCGCCCACCTGCCACGACCAGCGCGTGTCGCCGCGGGATGCCACCCGCAATTCGTGATTCTGCGTTTTCGGATATTCATTCTGCTGATACGACACAGGTGCGCTCGGGCTCGCACTGCTGTCACCAGCGTGGTGGTAGGCGAGGCTGTCGTACCCTCCTGTGTAACTTAACTCAACTGCGGGCAGGTCGTAGGTGAAGCTCCACCGTGCGAGCGTGTCGGAGATATTTAACGACTGTGGCGTAGCGTACGTAAACGTGCGCGGATCGTCAGGAAACGGCGGTTTGTCGTGCGACACGCTGCCGTCGGCGTTATAGACGTACGGGATGTCGAGCGACACCGGACCAACGCCCTTTATCGTGGTCTGCTGCACGGTGAACAGCACGTGGAAATCCCGGGACGGCTCCACGGCAACGGAGAGGCGGCCAGAACTCGTGTCTTCATCGTCGCCATCGGACTGAGGCGCGTTGTTCAGATACCCGTCGTGGCGACGCGAGATCGCTGCGACTCGGAACTGCACGACATCGTTCACCGGAACATTCAACATTGCTGCGAGATTGCGGGTGTCGTAATTGCCGAGGTCAACCGACGCGCTACCTTCCATGTCCTTCGCAGGCTTCGCCGTGACAATGTTAATCAGGCCGCCGTTGGCATTGCGCCCATAAAGCGTGTTCTGCGGTCCGCGCAACACGGCGATGCCTTCGAGGTCGTAGAGCGTTCCGCCCAGCGCGTACGGACGATTGACTGAAGTGCCGTCGGTCGCTACCACCACTGCGGGATCGCCGACCTCGGTCACGTCGCGGCTCGAAATGCCGCGGATCGTGATGACCGGCACCACCGTCTGCACCTGTGCGAAGTTCACGTCCGGTGCAATTGTACTCAGGGACTTGAGGTCGCTCACACCGAGACCTTCAAGCCTGACCCCGCCATACACGCTCATGGCCACTGGCGTCTTCTGCTCCAGTTCGGGCTTCTTTTCCGCTGTCACGACGACCGGCGGAAGGCGGTCCGTGTCTAGCTCATTGTCGCGGTCAACATGGGCCTCCGGTGGCAGCGGAGCTGTGACGGCCTCTGCCCCCGACGCCCATGACTGCCGGGCCAGGCATAGGGCAATGACACTTACCGCACCGCAAAGCAGGCACCGTAAGCGTCGATGCTCTCTCGTTGAATGAATCAGTGGTTGTCGCAGATTTTCTGAGGATATGAATACTTTCGTCACGGACCACATACAAACTTCATCATTCACAGTCATTGGATACAATGCGGGCACTTCGGCGCGCGGCAAACCGGCAGGTATTCGGGGTATTGAAAGGATAGCGTTCGGACTGCAACCATAGCGAATTCCGGGCGATCTGACCGGCTGCGCCGAAGTCTGCGGCGCCGATTGTCTCACGGGAGTGCCATTCGATGCTGCGACGCCGTCGGGTTTAGCGAGCGTGACACTGAAGCCTCAGGCGTCAGCTCAGCGCGCCACTGCGCGAAAAGCGCATTGAAAAGGCGGCAAAGCTACCTCAACCGGTGTTGACCGGCGTGTGCATTTATCGAAAAAAGCTAGATCAAGCGAGGTCGTGGGCACCGAACTCAGCAGGATCCATTCAAGCGGCTCAACGCCATGCGGGGGATTATTCTCAATGGCGTGAATTGCAAAGACGTCGACCTCAGGCAAGCTGCGGCGGCTTGCGCGCGCCCTCGGAGAGCGCAGTCGCACGCTCGCACAACGCAACGTCAGCCGCGCTGTACGCTGAGGAACTTTGCCTCTGGCTGTGGTGCCCGCAGTTCAGTATTGCCACGGGGCGTGGTGGCCAGAACAGCTTCCCAAAGGTAGCCTTGCGGATGACGCGCCGCGCGGTTGTGTACCGCGCGGATCAACCAATCCACTCCGGCGGGGCGTTCGGCGGAAAACAGTTCGTAAAGGTCGCTCTCGCGGTCTCCAATGCAGACAAACCGCGTCTGTGCACAACGTACCTTGAGTGCCGCGAGATGTTCGATTCCTTCAAGCCATTTGGTGCTTTCCTTCAGTTCGATCGGGTGCGTGACCGCAGGGGCCCGCTTGCCAAACTTCTCTTCGGGGCGCACCCAGGTCTTCATCCCCAGCACGCCTAACGGCAAGCCCTCGGGCGGGACTGCCAGCAGGCTGTGCATCATGAAGCCTTGCTCATTGTTGCCGGTGCCGCGACCCAAGCCCTCAGTCGCGTGCAGATGCGACAGGTTGAACTCCGTTGTGTCCTGAACCGCCAACACGATCGGCACCTGCCTCATGCGATCGAGCGTTTGCGCAATATGGGGCGCGAGGATGCCGTCCTTGTCGACCTGCGTATTATCGAAGAAACGGTAGGCTGCCTTCAGTTCGGCTGGCTTGAGTGATTGTGGAAACGAACCTTGCGGACTGCACGCGAGTCGGCGAGCCAGCGCAACAAGACGCTGTGCCAGGCGTGCATCACCCAGATTCGCCTCGCCAAATTCGGCACTTGCCCAGTCATCCGTCTCGTTCTCGTCGACCAATCCCGACTACCGTTGCGAACAGAATGCGCCAGAGTTAGCATCAACACCGACTGTTTACAAGCGGCCATTCATTACTTCGCTCACGAAGATGTGGGGAATCCTGAGCCCTGAAGGACGGTGCTTCACGCGCACATTGGTGAAGTAATGTTATGCATGCAGGACGCCACGGAGCTGGACTTTAACGGCCAGACCATCACAGGCTTGGGTTCGCTGTCGTATGAAGCGCAACGCGGGCTGTATCTGCACCCGAATTACGCTGTAACGCCATCGCGCAAACCGCTGGGCGTGCTTGACGCCTACATGTGGGCGCGCGAGCCGAAGGGTGCGGATGGCGTGCGCCCCGGCATCAAGGATGAGTACCCGCTGGACCGACGGATATGAGCGGGTTGCCGAACAGGCGGCCGCACTGCCTGCCACGCGACGGGTCTATGTGGCTGACCGGGAATCGGACATCATGGCGCTGATGGTCAAAGCAAAGGAGTTGGGCCACCCGGCGGATTGGTTACTGCGCTCGCAGCACAATCGCACCTTGCCTGGCGGCGGCAAGCTGTGGGACAAAGTGACTGCGGGTGAACCAGTGGGCAGGATTCACTTTACACTGGCCGCCCGTCAGGCTCAGCCTGCGCGTGCGGTACGGCAGCAGGTGTGGGCGCAGCGTGTCGCGTTGCCTGATGCTGCAGGCGGCGTGGTGAGCGCCACTTGCATCGTCGCTCGGGAAGTCGACCCGCCGGCAGGCGTCAAGCCGATTGAATGGCGACTGCTGAGTAATCGCGAGGTGGACGGCCTTGATGCAGCGGTGCAGCTTATTGATGGTACCGCGCGCGTTGGGAGGTTGAACTATTTTTTCATGTGCTCAAGAACGGCTGTCGGGTCGAGGCATTGCAACTCGCATCGATGGCACGGCTTGAGCGTGCCTTGGCGCTGTTCATGGTGGTGGCATGACGCATCGCTCGGTTGATGCGACTGGGTCGAACTTGCCCGGACCTGGATGCAGGGCTGCTGTTCGAGCGCGATGAATGGCGCGCGGCATTCATTCTCAACAGGAAGAAACCGCCGAAGAGGTCACCGCGTCTGAATGAGGTCGTGCGCTTGGTCGCCATGCTCGGCGGCTTCCTGGCGCGCAAAGGCGACGGCGAACCCGGAGTCAGGACCATCTGGCAAGGCCTGCAGCGAGTGAGGCATTTCGCCGCCGGCCTCAGGTACGCCCGAGAATTGGGCGAGTGACTCATGTGTAATCCAATGGATAAAGCCGTCGTCGCATCTTTCGCGCGATAACGGGACCCCGCCGCTCTATTGCGGCACCCTTGGTGCATTTCGTGGTTCTTTGCGGTCGACCATGACAGTAGACTCGTGGCGGTTTGACGCCCGAAACGGTATTACTGTCAGGCCGCCTCCCCGAAGAGATACCCCTGCACGTGCGTGGCGCCGCTCTCGCGTGCCACTCGGGCGTCGGCTTGAGTTTCGATCCCCTCGACCACCACTATCGGTGCGCAAGCTCTTGCAAGTTCGACCATATGCCACAGACGCGCGGCACCGTTTTCGCCGAAGCGCGCAGCACGCACGAACGAACCATCGATCTTCGCGATGTCCAATTCGAGATGTAAAAGGCTCCACAAACTGCTGTAGCCACCACCAAGGTCGTCAAGCGCGACACGGCAACCCAAAGACCGGAGTACACGCACAAATTCACTTGCTTCGGCGAATTCCGTCAGCGGCATCGTTTCAGTGATTTCTATCGTGAGACGACGAGCTACCTCGGGCTCCGTATTCAGGATGGCCAGCGTCAACGCCCACCATGCATCGAGTGTGGCGCTCTGTGCGGAGATATTGCAGCCAAGTCGTGCGTCGGGATCGGCTCGAAGTCTCCCGATAATGGATTCCACAACCCAACGGTCGAGGCGCCGCGCTAGGCCCAACCGTTCGAGTGCTGGCACCAGCTTGCCGAGCCGATTGTGTTTGATCGTGCCATCGACACTCTCGCACAGGAGCGCCTCGAGATAATCGACTGCGCCGGAACCGGTTGCACGGCACACCGGCTCGAAAACGAAGCGCAGCCTGTCTTTGAGCATCGCTGCGAAAACGCCTACGGCGACCTCGGTGTCTGCGATGAATTGCTCCCGCCAGATATGCCCAGGTTGCCCGTGCAGCACCCGCGTAGAGCCGGCTTCAACAATATCAAACGGGGCGTCGCTGAAGTGGGCGACCTTCGCTGAGATCGCGGGGAACGCGATTGCGGAACCGACCTCAACGGCTTTGCCACTAAGTTCAGCCAATACGCAATCCAGCAGGATCGCCGTCAGCGGAGCATGCAACAAACCTTCAGCCTGTGAATTCGACGGGGCATCAAACACGAACAGAATGTGCTCGCCGCTCGTCGTCATAGTGCCGAAGCGCTCGTCGCAGAGAGTGCGTGCACGTTCACCAACGATATGACGGACAGCAGCCGCAAACGTCGATCCGTGTGCCTGCTCGATCTGGCGGAGATTAGTGATCGACGCGACGATGCAAAGAGACGTGGCGCGATCGCTGGAAGCTGACGAACCAACTCCAAGACGCGAGAACAGCTGCTCGACGTGTGACGACAAAGATAGGGGATTCTGCGCGTTCAAGTGGGTACCCCCGCGACGCGCATGGACAGATGGAGGCAAACGCCCGGTGCAAAAGGGTCCCCGTTCGTCCAAGTCAATTCCTGTGTTGGCGACCCCGCGTGAACCATTGATATCCCTTGATTTGTCTGCTTATTGGTCGACTACGCCCGATGCTGACATCAGCACACTATTTCCCTTCTAGGTTGCGGTCCCCACTCGCACGATGAGCCGTCCGATATTCCGTCGGTGTCTGCGATAAGCGCCTGCGAAAAACCCGCGAAATATGCTCACCACTGCCCATCCCGCACCGCCGCGCAATCTTATCGACTGGAAAAGTTGTCTCCTGGAGAAGCCGACAGACCATTTCGAAACGGACATCCAGAAGATATTCAGATGGAGTCTTGCCCGTTACAAGCTTGAAATGCCGCAGAAAAGTTCGCTCACTCATTTCAGCCACCTCCGCCACTCGCGCAATTGAGATCGAGCGCCTGCAATTCTTGCGAAGCCATTCCACCGCCGAGTGAACTCTATCCGTCACGCTCACCTCGTTGAGCGCGTCCTCATCGACACAGGACAGATCGAGGCTGGGCACAACCACATGCCGGTTAATTCGGTGTGCGATCTCCATACAAAGATTCCCTGGAATAAAGGATAGTGCGGCGGCAAGCGAACTGCTCATACCGCAACCAACGATTGACTTGTTATTTCGCGAGGCACCTTGTTCCCACCGAAATGATCCGAACCTGCCCCCGGCGCCTGCGGAAGGTGGTTTGTAACCTGAAGCCGCGATGATCTCCCACCCCTGCTCGCTCCACTTCACCAAGTCCGCGTTCAAAAGCACTTTACGCAATGCCCGAAGATCCGCTGGGTCGATCGAGGCGGCATTCGCGGAGTCTCCACCGAAAACGAAGACCCCATCAAAATGTTCGAATAAGTGCTCGTCGATTGCGTCGGTCTTGATGCGAACCGATAGCGAATTTGTAACGTAGCCTCCGTGCGACGAAAGCATCGTGACTGAAGCACGATTGTCAATCGCGCGTGCAATTTCCGAAATCTGATTTACTTGCCGAAACACCTCAGCTACCAGACTAACGTCAAGCAGGGAGAAACCGTCGCACACTACGATTGCCACATTAACTGCTGGCGTCGGCGGGTTGACCACCACACACTGATCCACTATTCCCCGCTGCCCCTTAGGGTTTATTTGTGTCTGCATAAACCGCACTCTCAACGGCAATTCATCTTGTCTTCGCCAACTTTTCGAATGATACATTTCTTCGACCAAGCAATAATTGAGCGTGGCATTGATTCGCAGTATTTTGTCGGAATATGCGCGGGCGATCCAGGCGTATCGCGCGACGTTGCGGCCACGGTTTCGCACTACTTTCCTTAAAATTGACGTTTTTACGCATCCTTTCAACGTGACTCGCTCGTTTCGAAAACGGTGCTTCTACTAGTTCAACGCACATACAGATGGCGCAAATGCGCAGGATCGTGGCGGAGAGAGATGCTTCGTCAATCTGCTTTCTGCGAGTACGTCCGACACATCTCCGGGCGGGGAACTGGATGCAGCGACCCATTCGATTGGCCTGTTCTGAAGAGTTGCGAATTGCCCTTTCAAGAGAGGTCCTAGGCCGCGTTTCACATTTACGACTGACCCAAACGTGCAGGCAAGAGACACAAACAGGCGATAGCTCTGAGCGAGCCTGTCATATCGAGTGAAGTGACGAAGAAAATGCCTGATGCGTTTGAAGCACCGTTCAACCAGGTTGCGTGTCCGGGACACAAGTTTTAGCGACACTTCATTTTCCTCCGACTGGTGGATCATGTGCGCCGCCTCAAGACCGTCAAGCGGGGTATAGGCACAACAAAAATTGTCGAACCTGAGCATGGGTCGGGTGCACCGCTTGATCACGCGGTGGTCTTGTTCGATCAGATTGTTCAGGTACATCGTCTGGCGGATATTGATTGGTTTTTCGCGCTCGGCGTCGATGGCTTCCAGCCCAACAAGGTCGACGTGCGCGCGCAAGGAGCCTTCAACGCATGGAAAACATGATGCGGGCTCCGATGTCGGAGCTTTTTTTGCGATTTGGTTAGCTATCTGTATATAAGGGCGGTTTCAAGGGTGAAGCGCAACAGCGGGATTAATGTTTAGAGCCTTGAGGTTGGCTTGCTGATGCAAGGGTCGCGGCGAAGACCTCGAATGGTGAATGGAAGTCGTGAGTCGCACGAGGCCGGCTGTTCAGACTGTCGGCGATGGCGTCGAGTTCGTCCTGACTGTAGACAGAAAGGTCGGTGCCTTTGGGCAGATACTGTCGCAGCAGCCCGTTGGTGTTTTCGCAGGTGCCCCTTTGCCATGGACTGTGCGGGTCGCAGAAGTACACCTGCACGCCGGTCGCGGCGGTGAGCTCTTTATGGCGCGACATTTCTTTGCCCTGGTCGTAGGTGAAGCTCTGCCGTAGTGGCGCGACAATCGAATTGAGCTTGACGGAGAAGCCCGCCAGCGCCGACGCTGCGGTGGCATCTTCCATCTTTGCGAGCAGCACCAGGCGGCTGGTCCGTTCGACCAGAACGCCTACCGAGGACTGGTTGCCAGCCCCCTTGATGAAGTCGCCTTCCCAGTGTCCAGGCAGCAGCCGGTCCTCGATTTCGGGCGGCCGCACATGAATACTGACCATGTCCGGAATCTGTCCGCGTCGGTCTGTGCCCCGTGTGCGCGGCATACGCGTGCTGTGACCATGGCGCAGACAGGCAATGAGCTGTCTGCGCAGTTCGCCGCGCGGCTGGGCGTAGATGGCCGTGTAGATGGTTTCGTGCGAAACCTGCTGGGTCGGGTCAGTCGGATACATACGCTTGAGTGTGCCCGATATCTGCTGGGGTGACCATTTCCACTCGAGCAGGGTAAGAACAATGCGCCAGCAAACGCTTTGCAGGCAAAGCTTTGTGGGGCGGCGGCCCGCGCTGCGGCGTGCGGCGCGGAGCGCTTCAGCCGGCACCGATGCGTAACCCGCAGGAGAGCTGTTTCGCGTCAGTTCACGGCTAACGGTGGCCGGCGAGCGCCCGAGTATCCGGGCCATGGCCCGGATACTCGAACCCTGTAGATGCAGGCTTGCAATGATGAGGCGCTCTTCAGGTTGAAGTTGCTGGTACTGAGTTCTTTCGTGCATCGCAACACCTTATACGAAACGGTGTTGCACTTCAGATTTGAGGCCGCCCAGTCTTCACCCAAGCATCGGCCAACGAGTGGACAACATCCGATGAAGATTGGGGACTCGACGTTCGACAGCAAGGTGTGCATCTACGACCTAAGACCAACAAGGAAAGCCCGGTTCGAAAGGCGCGAGCCTTCTTTACTGTAGTTGCATACACAACGAATATCCGAAGGACAGGCATTGTCTCAAAGACCGTCTTGCTCGATAACGCCCGAGATCACAAAGACTAGTTACAATTTGTGCAATAATCGCCCCTGGTAGGCGGAGCGCCGAGATCCTTTCGCTGACCGGGTACTATTGCCATGCGCCACCAAAATCGGCACCACCTGCCATGATAAGAATGCCTTCGCTATAGTCCGCGAATGCATGGCCAATCCTTCCTGTTGCCCCTGATCCGCCGGCGCAATGAGGTCGGGTCCCGACTTCGATCTCAGTTCGTCACCCACCCTCTCGACGCGATGGAGACTGTACAAACGCAGCCACGGTTTCAACTCACCGTTGATCAAACGTCACTTGCTCAGCGGTGGCAAGGAATGTCTGGGAGGCATAACGAAAGCACGTGACGCGTATATCCGTAGCCTACTGGTGCTTGGCGCACGGGCAGTAACGGCGAATCCTGGCGATAAGCAGGATCGCTTCAGCCGTTGGGTGAGAAACCTGATCCAGCAGCGCCGCTATTGGCGGGCGGCTGTGGCGATTGAGCCAAAAATGCACGGATGGCCTGGGCAATTGCTGAAGTACGGTGACGCCTTCAGGCACGAAGCGGGCGAAGCGCACAGCGCATAAAGCGGTGACGGCATTGCCTTTTGTTGGTGGCGGTGCAAATCCGAGACTAAACGGCGGCGCAAGGTTAAGTAAAAGCGTCAACAACCGTGGTCAGTCGTTGGCGCCCATGGTCGAGCGTGCCGGTCGTTAGTCAGAATGGATCGGTCTCGCTGTCACGAGGAGGGTGAGGGTTTCCAGGAGGCGAGCGCTGTTCACGCAGCAGTTCATTGAGCGCAATCTGATAGTGCCCGACGATACGCTCGCGGAGATCGTCAATAAGTTCGACGACAGCGAGCGCCTGATCAGCGGACCAGTTCTCCGCACCTTGCACTTTGCACTGCCATCGCCGATGTGAAGTGGGTTGGTCCAGCGCGAGATGTACCTGCGTATTCCCCGGGGCGTTCAATCCCGATTTGCGAATGAGGCTCTCTCGCGCGTCTTTAATCAGGGTTCAGGGCGTATGCCCAACGTGACCGTTTGTAGCATCGCAGTCCTTCACCTTCTCATATCGGTTCGGCAGAGCAATGCAGTACTTGACATCCTCGCCGCCTAAAGGACGGGGATCTACAACCCTAGGCCGCGATGGCGCCAGTAGTCTCGGCGGGTTCCTGCTTCGACGGGCGGCCTGACTGCGCCATCCTTCCACAGGCAATAACGGCATGTCCTGCCGCTAGAATGTTGAGCGCGCCCACGTGATCGGCGTTGTTCCCGTATCTGCATGACACGCAGGCGAACAGCGCTTGCGTCTTGCGGTTTTTCTTCGAGGCATGCCCGCAACACGGACAGGTGCGGCTCGTGTTCTTCGGATCGACCGCGACGAGATATCCGCCGTGCCATGCCGTTTTGTACTCCAGCTGGCGGCGGAACTCACCCCAGCCCTGATCGAGAATCGACTTGTTAAGACCAGACTTCGCGCGCACATTGCGCCCTGGCGCGTTTGCCGTACCCTTTGCTGACTTGCTCATGTTGCTGATTTTCAGGTCTTCGAGCGCAACCATTGCGTGGTTTTTGCTGAGCGTGCTCGAAGCCTTGTGCAGAAAATCATTGCGTGCGTCTGCGATACGCGCGTGACTCTTCTGGATGCGAGCCTTCGACTTTTTCCAGTTGCTGCTGCCTTTGACCTTGCGGGCCATCCGGCGTTGATACTTTGCCAGGCGCTGTTCGTGCCGGCGGAAGCTGGCGAGCGGCGCGATGAAACTGCCATCGCTCAGGGTTGCGAACCGGGCCACGCCCACGTCGATACCGACGGCGGGGCCATGCGGAACCGGCTGCTCTACGTCACGCTTCGTCAGGATCGACACGCACCACTTACCCGCGCGCAGAGACACGGTTGCCGAGCGGACTTCGCCGAGCACCATGCGACTGTTGCGGTAGCGGATATAGCCGGGCTTCGGAAGCGAAATACGGCCGGTTTCGCGGTCCAGCCTGATCTGATTCCTGTCGGGGTACGTGAACCCGTCGCTCACGCCCTTGCGCTTGAAACGCGGAAAGTCGGCGCGCTTCCCGAAGAAGTTTACATATGCGCGCTCAATGGCCTTCAGGGCGCACTGCTGCGTGTGGACTGGCGCATCTTTGAGCCACGGCGTTTCCGTGCCATTGCGCCATTCCGTGAGCCGCTTCGCCATCGGCACATAACCGATGAACTTCGCGCCTGCGGCGTGATTCTCTTTCTGAACTGCCAGCGCCTTGTTATAGACGAACCGGCACGCGCCTGCGAACTGGCGCATCTTGCGCGCCTGCCCGCCGGTCGGCATGAGTTCGAATTTGAAGGCCTGAAGGCGTTCCATGGCGAGCAATCCTCTACCGGATTCCCCTGGTTTACCAGGGGAAAAGTGCCATGCTGTTTACGGGCTACAGAAGGACGCCGTTGGCGTCCGCGCTATCCTTCCCCGGGCTGAACCCTAAGGATTACCCACATCTCGATCATCGCTTGTAAACTGCGCTGACCGATGTTAACTTGAGCGCGTTCATGGACCGGAATGAACCGCATTGTCTGCAACGGGTGATTTCGATGACTGGGCCAGCGAAGAATTCGGCGCGGCGGCGCTGGGCGACGCCCGCCTGACGCAGCGCCTCGTTGCGCTCGCGCGACGGCTGGCGGAGAGCCCACAGTGTTCGTTTCCACAGTCGCTGGACGGGGCACAACTGAAGGCTGCCTATCGTTTCTTCGACAACCCACGGATCGACACCAACGGCGTATTGGCCAACCACATTGGGCAGACGCTGAACCGCATGCAGCAGGTCCCGGTCGTCCTGGCCCCGCAGGATACGACTGAATTCAACCTCATGCATCTGCCGGCGACGCAGGGACTGGGCCACGGCACGAGCAGTAATGTGCACGGATTCATGCTGCACAGCTTGCTGGCCGTGACACCTGAGGGCCTACCGCTCGGGGTGCTGGGAATGAAGACGTGGATTCGTGCACCCGAGGAATCCGGCAGATCGAAACAACGAAGGAAACGACCTATCGAGGAGAAGGAAAGCGTCAAGTGGCTCGAGGGCCTCGAGCATCTGGCATCGGTGAAAGCGCGCTGCCCCGACACCCACATCATCGGCATCTCCGACCGCGACGGCGATGTCTACGATGTGTTCATTGCTCCTCGGCCAGTGGGCGTTGACTGGCTGGTACGTGCAGCCTGGAGCCGCCGCGTTGCGCATCCGCAGGCATATCTGTGGGACGCCGTTGCGGCAGAGCCCGCTGTGGGCGAAACGGATCTGCTGGTGCCGACCCGGAATGGAAAAACACCGACACGCACTGCGCAATTGACGGTGCGTTGCAAGGCGCTCCGGTTGCGTCCGCCGCGCAGCCGTCAGCACGATAAGTTGCCGGATGCCGAGGTGTTTGTGATCCACGCGCTGGAGACTCAGCCCCCCGAGGGCGTCGAGCCGATCGAATGGATGTTGCTGAGTTCGGTGCCGACACTGACCTGCGATGACGCACTCGAACGTTTGGCGTGGTATGCCCGCCGTTGGACGATTGAATCGTGGCATCGCGTCCTGAAGAGCGGGTGTCAGATCGAGGCCCGACAATTCGGCCACCTGGATCGCTTCGTGCGCGCCACGGCATTGTTTGCTGTCATCAGCTGGCGCATCATGTACGCGACGCTGCTGGCCCGCCTTGATGGCGACCTGTCCTGCGAAGTGCTGCTGCAGCCACTCGAATGGCACGCGCTGTATTGCCGGATACACGGCACTACGCAATTGCCGGCCGAACCGCCAACGCTCGCGCAGGTGGTGCTCTGGGTTGCAAAGCTCGGTGGTTATCTCAATCGCAAGCACGACCATCCCCCTGGACCAACCGTGATGTGGCGTGGCTTTCTCGCACTGCACGAGAGCGCGGTCATGTATCGTATCTTCCGGCAAAACGAGTAGCCTACGTCGGAATCAAATCAAGAGATGTGGGTAATCCTCAGGCTGAACCCCGGGGTTTGACGCACATTCCGATCAAGATACAAACCGCGATTGAGCTTGTGCTCAACGGGGAAGCCCTGGTAGTGGAATACGCAGGTTCCGGCAACGAAACGGACTTCTGATTCTTCTCTAGTCCAGTTCGTGCCAGCGGGGCGAGCCAGACTCCGATTGATTGGTTCGGCCAAAGCTGTTTCCGAGGCCGTGCCAAGGTCGCTCTCCGACGTCCGCCATCCACTTTACGAGAAGCATTTAATACTTCAATAGACGAGCGCATCCAGTCCTGACGAAGCCGAGCAGGAAACGGTGTTTGGGGGAAAATGAGCCTTCCAGAACGATAGGACGAAAGATCAGGCGGGATGATCAGCAACAGGCGTAGTCCGGGTCGAATGGCTTGTTGTCACCTCGACGTATGTTGCCAGTCAGGCGATCCTTCAGGTACGCAGCCACAGCGCTAACAGCCTTGATCAGCACGATCAGCAACAGATTGAAAGCGACGTCTTTCATGGCAGATCCTTGAGTACGAGGGAGGCTGAAGTGCATCACGTATCTTTCTTATGCCAAGGGCCCGACCAAAGATTGAGAAACGCGTCTGTTCGCCGCCCGAGCGGCGATGCGTCACAGGGGGAGAACAAGTGTGGAATGTCGCCGCGATGCAACGGCGGGAGCAGATCAAGGAGACATTGGGGTGGCACGGCATGCATATGTTTCCAATTTTTTGCTAATCTTCGCGACAGCAGTGCATGTGAAAATACACTGATCGGGGCAGCGGTGTTTCGAAACGACGGGGTGGGTGGTCTGGAAACTCGCTGAACATTCTAAGCATTGAAAAAAAGGAAAAGTTGTGAAAAAGCTCGTTACGTTGTTGCTCGTCGCCACCTTGGCCGCGTGCTCACAACAACAGGAAGTCGCCTGCAATGGCGATGATGCAAAATCGGTGGTCACGTCAATATTGAAGGACCAGCTGATCAAACAGGTCACGTCCGACTTTGCCGGTCAAACTTCTGTTGCCGCGTCCAACGTGGACGGCTCCCTGATTCGTGCAACAGTTGAAAAGATTTCCATCGCCATCGACGATGTACTGACGTCAAAAAGCGACCCTAATAGCACCAAGAAGTTTTGCTCGGCAACGTTGAAACTTGAGGTGGCGTCGGATGTTGTGGCCAATTCCGATGTGGCGAGGAGCATGCTCTCGCTCACCAGCTCTCACCAGCAGGCGCTGCAAGCAGGCGTGGATTTCGACGCAAACACGATCAAAGCGCCGTTCGACTACAACGTTCAGCCGACCGATGATGGGAAGAAACTGTACGGCAGTACCAGCGAAAACAATGCGGCTCTCACCTTCGCATCCACGTTGATCGAGCAATCCTTGTTGAAAGATGCATTGGCGAAGCAAAAGGCCGATCAAGCTCAACAACAGCAGCAACAGGCACTTCAGGCGCAACAGCAGCAAGCGGAAATCGCCCAGGCGCAGGAGGCGGAAAGTCAGGCTACCCTGCAGAAAGCGCAGGCTGACATCAAGGCTGCAAATGACGCCATCAATGTTGTATGGAATGCTGGAAGCAAAGAGTGGCGACAAGGGATGTTGCCCGAACAACGTTTGTGGCTTGCACAACGGGAAAACGATTGCAAGATCAAAGCTCTTGGCGACGGCGCTTCCGACACCGTCGCTTTCCAAACGAGCAAGCTGAATTGCGAGGTGCAGGTGACGCTCGACCGAACGCAGGTGTTGAAGACGTCGTTGCAGCAAACTCTGTCACAGACTACCCAGTAATGTCTTTTCCGCTTGGCCGACGTGCTGCCACATCTCAGTGATCAGGTCTGTTGTCATCAGGCCATAACCACGAGTCAGTTTTGCGCCGGCAGATGGTCGCCGCCGGGCGCTTGAGGACCGAACCCAGAAATTTTCAAAAAGTTTTTGGGTTCCCGAATACAGCAGAGCCTTTCTCGCTTGACTTTTCTAGGTTCTGGAGTTTCTTATACGTAGTACACCGCCACGCCCGCCGCCTCCGCGCGCGAACAGCGTCTCCAGGAGCGCGTAGCTGCCGCCCGACACCTCGAAGTGAGGCCGCCCTAGAACTTGTGTTTTCCCGTCGACGCGACAAGACTGGCGCCCAGAGATTAGCGTAAACCGCACGCGTACTCACGCAACCATTTTATGGTCACGAGACGTCTCATCGATCACGTGCTCCAGCGGGTCGCTGTCGGCACGATAGCCGCTCATCGGTACGGCGTCTTCGAAGAACTGGGTGGCCGGGTAGCTACCAAAATAGGTGGCATCGAATTCCGACTTGTGCAGGTCGGGTATCGGTCCGCGCAGATCGGCCGCGCCGTCATAGGCAATGCGAGAGGCGCCGCCCGTGAAATCTGAGTTGCCTCCACGCCGCCCTATGGGAGCGCGCTCCAGCAAGATCGCGCGCGCGCCGGCCTGCCGTGCCGAGAGCGCCAAGTACAGCGCGGCATTACCGCCCCCGCCACGATCGCGTCACGGTTGTTCATCTGCCCACCATTCAAGTCCCGTTATGAACGATGATCGTGCACGGTCGTCTTCCGGTACAGTCCCTTTGAGCGAAAACCGTCTTTGGAATTCCTGGCGGATCGATAGGGCAACGCGTGATCGATAAGCGAACCTCGCGTCACGTGATTAGAAGGTGACGGTGAGCTCGAACATCGCGACAAATTGACTCGATGTCGTCGACGGCATCTAATTCTGCGAGTCGCCCACGACCGGGGCTGCATCAATGATATCGCCCGCACCCGCTGCGCCCAGCGTCCGTTCGCCTGCATGCTGCCAGGCTTGCAGCGCATAGACTGTCGTCCGTTTCGATAGTTGGTAGTCTTCATCGGGGATATCTGGTGATAGCTCGCCGAATCGTCGATTGCGTTTCATTCTGAGTAAGCGCCTGCATTACCCGCTCGATGTGGTCCTGACGTGCGTACACTGGTATGTAGCCTATCCGCTGGGCTAGCGTCACTTCGAAGAAATGGTGGCCGATCGTGGAACTGCAGTCGATCATTCGACTGTGCGCCGCTGGGCAATCAAGCTTTTGCCGGTACTGGAGAGGCCGAGTCTCGCTGCAAGCGCGCCGGCGACGGTGCGGCGCCGGATGAGGACCACCTTCTCGCAGGCACCTTCCAAGCGTCAGCGTCAGGGGGCAGCCGTGACCAGTTGCACCGGTGTCTCAAAAAACGCAGACAGTTCATCCTGTTTTTTCCGCCCGGCCACGGCCTTCAGTGCGAAGTCAATCCCGAATACGCCCTGTTTTGCAGGGAAATGGTCTGCAGTAGCGAGCACGGCACCGTCTCTTAACATCTGCCTGACCGGCGCGATATTGTCGTAGCCGCTCACGTAGACCCTGCCTTTGAGACCAGCTGCCTCGACCGCTTTTGCCGCGCCGATTGCCATCGGGTCGTTGCCGCACAGCAGGGCCCTGATCTGAGGATGCTGGCGTAGCATGTCCGCGGCCACCGCGCTCGCCGCAGCCGTTTGCCACTGTCCCGAGCGGACAGCGATCACCCTAACACCATGCGCACGCATGGCGTCGATGAATCCCGCAGTGCGCTGCTGCGCGTTCGACTCATTCTCGGGGCCGGCGATGATGCCGACCTCATCAGCGTGCACCAGCCGGGCCGCTACATAGTTGCCGACCAGCATCGCTCCCTTATGGTCATCCGGCCCGACGAACGGTACATGAATGCTATAGTTTTTGAGCGCATCGTCGTCCAGCCGGTTGTCAATGGTAATGACAATAATGCCAGCGCCGATCGCCGAAGCGACCACAGGCACGAGTGCCTTCGAGTCGACAGCCGCAAGTACAATGGCGTTCACCTTAGTCCGGATCATGTCGTGCATGATGCCAATCTGTGCAGTGGTGTCCGCGTCGTCGGCGATGCCGGCGGCCACCAGATCAAACTCGTTTGAATTGTGTTGCTGGTAGTCTTTCGCGCTATCCCACATGGCTCGACCGAACTGCTTGTCCAGCGATTTTGTCACCAGCGCGATGACCGGTCTGGATGGCATGGCCTGCGCGTATCCTGAGTCCCACGGCCAGATCGCGCCGAGTGCGGAGAGCGCGAGCAGTCGACGACGCGGGTTGGGCACCACGCGATCGCCCGGGTGTGCGTTGGCTGCTTCGGGTTGCTTCTTCTCGTTTAGTGTAGGACGCGTGATCGCCGCGAATAGCATGTTTATGACTTCACCTGATAGCAGTGGACCTCGTTTGCAAACCGGTCCGGAGCAGCGTTGAACGATAACTGGTAGCGGACAACCAAGCGCCGCGGCGCGAGGGCCGAGTCACGTCCGGAGCATCTCGCGCGGCATGGCTTTGCGGTTACCTTGCCGGCGCCGCACCGGTAGCCGGTCACCATACGCTTTCGCACAGGACAGCGCGTACTCGCACGCCGCCGGCTCGGTCGCAAGATAGCTGAAGGGCCGAGCGCCCGCTGTTTTTCATCGGCGCGGGTGACAATTGCGGATGCGGCGCATCCGCGGTCGGACAGGGATGCAACGGGCGTGATAACCGTCTCCTTATAGTGCACGGGCTGGTTGTGCATTTTTGCAAACCGGTCCGGAGCAGCGTTGAACGATGGCTGAGTCTGGCTGTCCCGATGTCTTACAAGAATAGCATTCAACTGGACGCGCGTTTCACTCCAGCGGAACTGGAGGGGTGAAGACGATGGCGGGCGACAATTCGTACAAACCAGGCGAAATGGTACAGGTTTCGGGCATTTATTCGGTCGTGCATGACGACGGGAAGGACTCTTTCAAAAGTCACGTGCGTCGAAGGGGGGCACTTTCCTCCAACGCGAGCGGCAAGGGAGCGCACTTGATCTGAAGTACGCCGCGACGCACTCGCACAAGCATGGCGAACTGCAGGGCACGGAAGCTCGAAGCTGACTTTATGCCGACTGCACGGCGCATCGCGGCAATGATGCGATGTCGGTGCGCCAGTATCGGTGCGCGCAAGTGTGGCCTTGCTCGCAAGCAAGCCACTGAAGATAGGGCTTCAACAATTCGTTTTCGAGGCATCATTGTTTGCAATGAGCCGAACGACAGTTCCTTCTCAACTACGAGCATGGTCTCAGCGAGCGACCCGACATCTCCACCTCTTTTCCGCTACAGAAAAATGCGGGACTTAAGGGTGACGTCCGAACCCGCGCCTTCAGTTGCCAACGCATCCGTCGGTCTCGGACACCTGGATTTCGTCGTGCAAAAGCACTGGGCGAGCCGACTTCATTACGACTTCCGGCTCGAGCTGGATGGGGTACTGCTGTCGTGGGACGTGCCCAAAGGCCCATGGTACGACCCGAACGAAAAGAGGTTGGCCGTTCATGGGGAAGACCATCCGGTCGAATATTCAACATTTGAAGGGACCATTCCGCGCAAGCAATACGGCGCTGGCACAGTGATAGTGTGGGACCGGGGCACGTGGGAGCCAGTCTGAAAGCCGCAAAAGAGAATCCATGCTGGCAAGCTGCTCTTCCGGCTCCATGGCCAAAAGCTCGCTGGGTTGTGGGAGTTGGTGCGCATATCGAAGCCGGGGGGCAGGCAGGACCAGTGGATGCTCTTCAAGAAGCGCGACGGGCGCTACCGCTCGCAGAATACGACGTCATCAAGGCGCTTCCCGCCAGCGTCACCACAAGGCCGCTCGGCCTCGTTGAAGAACGGGCGCCGAAAGCGGCGCGTCCGGTGCCCGGTGGCGAGCCGGAGATAGACCTTTCCGCGCGCTCAGCGCGCCGCTTCCAGCCAAACTCGAGCCGCAGAAAGCGACGCGTCATCGCTACCGACGCGCGGCGACTGGATAACAGAGACCAAGCTTGACGGATACCGAATGCTGGCGCGCGTCGACAGAGGGCGTGTGCGACTCTTCACGAGCGGTGGCCACGACTGGGTCATCCCCGAGCAGTCTGTCGACCCGCTCTTCCACGACAAGGCATATCTCATCGCGCCCGACAAACGCGGCGGCAAGCCCTACAGCCTGTTGCAACAGGCGATGCGGGAAAGCGGCGCTGCGCGCTGGCTAAATGGCCCTATAAGGGCAAGACGCGCATCGTCCAGATACGGACCGCAGACGACGGGATGGTGTTCCAGCAAGCTTCTATTCGCCGACGAGGCGCGTGAGCGAGCTACACATCGAGCAGGTCGCCGTGAACGTCTGTGTACTTGGACGCAGAGGCTGCGGTGGCGGCAGACGTTTGCGGCAGGTTGGGTAAACCCGGTTTCTTCCGCTCACATGTTTGCTGTATCTTGTTCATTAAGATTAGTAAGACGTACAAAACACCTGACAAATAGTGGTAGCCGGCAGCATGTGGCACACACTCGCCGGAGAAGCACGGCTAGTCAGCACACCTATGACTGAGAGAGCACAGTGAAAGTCGTCAGTAAAGCGGGCGCCTGGGTGAGTCCCTACACGCCGCAGACCCTTGACGTTGCCATCACGCATCTTGAGCGGGTCCTGCGGGCGGACGGTGTGGAGTCGTTGTTCGCCCAGGCTTACTGGCGCGGCCGGGTTCGTCAGGCGTATGCCACGCCGGGACTCACGCGAGGGCAACAGGAACGCTTACAGCGATTGCTTGACCGGCTCGGCAGCGCTCCCGCAGATTTCGAGCCTCGAATGCGGGCCGCTTGAGAATGCCCTGTTGACACTGCTGACTTCGGATGCGCACGGGCTCGGATTGCTGACTTGTGCCACCCAAAATGCCTCGCTTCACCCTCTTTTTTGGAACCTGATGCAGACGGGTACAGTGATGTGGGTTATCGATGTAAAGGGCGATGGCGGAAAAGACCTGTTTGCTTATTTTTCGGAAGTGAAGTCAGGGGCTTCAAGTCTCTTACGGATGGCCAAAAGGTTAGCTTTGAGGCTAAGCAGGGACCGAAGGGCTTGCAAGCCACAAATATCCAGCCGCTCTAGAAGGAGACTTCATGCGGCACTCGTCGATGCCCGATTTATCCGCGCTCTTGGCGCGGCTGCGCAATCTAGTTGATGGGTGCTCAGGATACTGTGCCTTTATTCCCTCCCTGCAATCTGACGCACTCCAGCAGTCCCTGGGTTTGCCCGCTCACGCCGCATTTAACAAAATGGCGCAGGTATTTCAGCCGACGCCGCCCGCGCCGCTAAACCGGCCGAGTCAGTCGAAACGCCTTTATTTAAACTCGAGGTAAAACGATGAACACGTACATCACTGAACAGATAGTTGCTGCACAAAAGGTCCGAGTGGAGGCCCTTTATGGATTTTTTAATAGTGCTTTCGCGGGTTACGAAAAGCTCATTGCATTGAACCTGCAGGCGGCCAAAGCTTCGATACTGGAGAACGAGGCCGTCGCGTCGGAGACCCTTTCGGGCAAGGACCCTCAGTCATTCCTCGAACTGCAGTCCCGGCAGTCGCAAGCGACTGCAAAGAAGGCGCAAGCCTATTGGCACCAGGTGAATGAAATTGCGACAGAGACGCGAAGCCAACTGCTCGCGTCAAGTGAAAAGCTGGCCAGCGAGTACGTTCGTGGGACTCAAGCAATTATCGATAATCTCGCCAAAAATCCGCCTGCAGGAAACGAAGCGATTACCGCCTTCTGGTCGAAGGCCTTCGGGACGATGCGGGACGCAGGTAACGCATTGCATGAGCAGACCAGGGCTGCGGCGAAGGAGGCGGCGGACGTCATCGACAAAGCTGGCAAGCCGGTGGTTAAGACTTAAAGCGCCAGGCGCATCTTATTTGCGGAAGGACCGCAGTCACGGTCCTTCCTTTAGATGGCCCAGCCAATGGGGCACCTCAACCATCTCATGGTGTTCGTTCATTCACGATCTGTGATGATTCCGGCTCAATATGCGCCTGCCGCCAAACCTACCCACGCGGTTCTCTACACCTGCTTACGCGTTTTGTGCCTAAGCGGGACCCAAGTTAGGTGGCACGATAGAAAACAGGTTGACCACGTCGCAGCGTTGTGTCTGAGGCAATCGCCGATGCCGCGAGTCACGCTACACCGATTTCAAATGGCATCTATATTTCCGCCTCCCGATTGGCTCGCCGGCTACAGAACGTCCGCACCGCCCGAACAGGTCGGGGGCGAACGGGTCATGCGGTCAACCCGTTGACGGTGACGTGCGCACGGTTATCATGCCGTCAATGGTGCACTGGGCAGCGCCATAGCCCCTCATCACGGCTTCGGCCTCGCTGGCGAACGGTCGGCCGTTGTCCTGACCGAAGCTCAACTGTCGAATTGGTTTTGAACTTGCGCCCGATGAGATGTGGACGACCGCGATGTATCCGACCGGCAGAGAAAGAACCTTCCCGTTCGGAATACCTTCAATCGACTCTGCGTTCACTGCGATGATGAAGTCCTTGTACCGATACGACCGATGCATGTCGAATTTGCGCAGTGCTGCGGCCTCATGAAATATGGCTTCCTGCACCCGTTGTTGCTGGCTCCTGCGTCCTCTCATGAACGCCTGAGCCAGGACCACCAGGGCAACTCACACCGCACGTGATTGCTAGCCCATGTGCAGGCCACCGTTCAACGAGAAGTCGGCCCCGGTCGCGAAGGCAGCTTCGTCGCTGGCAAGCCACGAGACAATCGAAGCAATTTCCGTAGCTTCCCCGAGCCGACGTATCGGAATGCTCTGGACGATTGCGTCCAGTACTTCGGGACGGACGGCACGAACCATATCGGTTCCGATGTACCCGGGTGAAACCGTATTCACCGTGATGCCCTTTGTCGCTACCTCTTGCGCCAGCGACATCGTGAAGCCGTGGATGCCCGCCTTGGCAGTCGAGTAGTTGGTCTGGCCGAACTGCCCTTTCTGGCCATTCACCGAAGAGATGTTGATGATGCGGCCCCACTGCTTGCTGACCATTTCCTCAATGACCTGCTTGGTCACGTTGAAGAGGCTCGTCAGGTTCGTGTTGATGACATCGTTCCAGTTCTCGCGCGACATTTTGCGAAACACCCCGTCCCGCGTAATGCCCGCATTGTTCACCAGCACGTCAATCTCACCCACCTCCTTCCTGATCTTGGCAAAGGCGGCTTCGGTCGACTCCCAGTCGGCGACATTGCCTTCCGATGCCGTGAAGAAAAATCCAAGGTCGGCCTGCTCGGCCAGCCACCGCTCCCTACGCGCCGATTTGGGCCCGCATCCTGCCACAACTTTGAGCCCATCCTTGTGCAGTCGCTGACATATCGCGGTACCAATCCCACCCATACCGCCGGTTACGTATGCAATTCGCTGTGACATGTTCCACCCCCGGTTTTGTTACGCTTAAGGACCAACATACTTTTGCCTGGTAAGCCACCCCGTGTTGACGACAAGTCCGGTTCCGTAGGACTGTCGCCACGATGACCAACCAGATAGTCAGATCGGAGCGGCCGATTGAAGCGACGCCGGGTCACCCACTCCCTTGCCCCTGTCTACCAGACCACGGTTTGCGTTACCGCCTGCTTGCCCTTCCGGGCGACAGCTCCATGCACTACTTTAAGTTAGTACGCCTTCAAAAACGCTCCACGTTTCCGTTTCAGCGCAAACTTGCCGACATCAGTCCAAAGATGGAGCTTACTCGCCCGATGGGACGACCGATACACTAAACTCTTCCCCGCCGCGCCGTCCGGTGGCATTCAGGTGCCCGATGACGTTGCACGCGTCTTACCCCGCCGTGACTGCGTTAGTTGCTGCTTCCGGGCGATGGACTTCCGGATAGATACCGGTCCGGGCGGCACATCGGGCGGCTGCTCTGGCAGGCGACCATGCTTGATAAAGCCGCGAAGCATCTCGACTGCCTCCGGCTTGCCGCGCTGCTCCAGTTTCCGGAGAAGTGCATCAGCAAATCCCTTCAGGTCGTAGCGCCCGTGCGACGCCTCGAACTGAAGAAGTGTTTCCATGACCGCCGCGTGAATGCTTTGCTCGTACAGCATGCTCGCGATGTGCGAAACACCTCGCGCCAACTCCATCTCAAAACCATTGAAGCGCCGGACGTCCTCAGACGACCGCTTACGTTTAACTGCCTTCACATCGTTACCCCGGTTCTGCAGAAAGCGGCCGTCGTTGCAACTTACTAAGGCATGCTGACGCCTCGCCGCAAGCAATACGTCGATAGACGTGACGGGAAAGTGAGTCTCGGCGTACGGTGCACTGACTCCATACTCCGCCATCGCCACGAAATGCGATTCAGGCGACGCGAGCCTGCCCGGTGCAAAGCCAGTGAACGTCGAGATTGAGGGCGGCGGCGAGATGCGTACAGGCGTTCAACGGCGGGACAGTGATGCCATGTCGCCAATATTGCACGTCGTGTTCGGTCACCCCAACCCACCTTGCTGCGCGCGCCGAACTGATGTCGGCCCGTTTGAAGGCCCTGTCGAGGCGTGCGGCCAAGGCCCGCCTCAGGCGGTCGTTCTCGATGCTACGCTCGAGGTGACCGATATCCGTCTCATGAAGATTCATTTTGTTGTTACGTCTCTCAGTATTTATTTTTAATGCATCTGGCGCCGGCCCTTCGGCGGCGTCGAACGATGCTACGCGTCCGTCATGACGGCATGATGACCCCGTACCGCACATCATCAGACTGCCTTGCCAAAACTGATATTCACAACTATTTCCCAATATGTGCGTCGGTGTCAAATGAAAAATTGGTTCGGGGAAAACCAGTGCGCCGCATCAGCGCGCTCTTCATGTTTTCCAGTCGAACGATGTACGGACCAGCGCACACGACTTGGACCCGTGGACGCGAGAAGCAGGAACGACGGCGCTGTCCCCACCAATTGAAGAAGGTGCGTCCTTGGGCGGGTTTGTCATAACGTCCCGCGCATCCAAGGTGCGCCTCCGGGTCGGCAGAGCTAGGCAGTCGAGGGGGGCGCCGGGTTTGCACTTAGGCGACGGGTGCACCCCAACACCAGCACGGCATTGGCCGAAATGCTCGTGAGCCCGGCGCCGGCATGACTGAACAAACGGGTTGACATCCACACGCCCGACACTAGAATCGACATTGCTGCATCGCACCAACATTCCACGCGGGTGCTGTTGTCAATGCTCCTTTCAGTGGAAGCGCGGCGAAGCAGGTTATTTGGAGTCCTTAAAACCGCGCACGCTGCTGTCGTCAGAGGGAGAAGTCCACTTCGGAGCGGGCCGCCGTTGCATGGGTCGAATGATGACCGATGCCGGCTATCCGCGTGGGAACGGTGGCGACCGGTGGTGCGAAACTGAGTGGGCGGCCTTTGATGCGAATGCGTTATGCGCACTGCGCTTGTTCAACGGGCGCTTGATCCCATCGGTTGCCAACAAAGGACGCGGGCGGGCGCATGCCCTGGCGGGTTCCACTTCATGCCCAGGAGCTTTATGTCTACATGGAATACACGGTGTGACGAGGCACGTGCACTGGAGCGGGTCAAGAATGCCGCTCGTGATGTGCAAGAGGCATGCATCGCTCTCCAGTACCATTTTCGACCCGATGGCGACGCACACCCGCCCATGCCGCAATTGGTCAGCTTTGAAGCAGCGATGCTGGAACTCAAGGCCGCCCGCGCGGCATTCGACGCGGCCTATAACTTCGCACCGACCGCGCAGGAGTCTCGAGCCGGCATGCATCTTCTTCGCGACTGATGTTGTGCGCACAACACAACGCCACCGGCGTCGGCCGCGTGGCCACAGAACAAATGATTGACATTCAACTGCTGTTCCCTAAAAATAGAATTGTTGCAGCGCAGCAAGTATTCGCTCTGCGCCGCATTGCTCGTGATTCGGCCCAGCGGTTTCCAGCCTTCGGCCGCCCCCCTCTTAGGAGTAAGTGATGAACAGCCTCACCCCTGAACCACTGGTTGCCGCACAGAAGGCCGGCCTCGAAACAACGTTTGCTCTCCTGAATAAGGCGTTCGAAGGCATCGAAAAGCTGGCCGGCCTAAATGTGCAAGCGGTCAAATCGACGCTCGCGGAGAATCAGGAAATGGTCGTCAAGGCACTTTCGGCAAGGGAGCCGCACGAACTGTTTTCACAACCGACGAGCCAGGCGCAACCCGCCGTTGAAAAGGCCCAGTCATACTGGCGCCACGTTTACGAAATCCTCTCCGGCACACAGGCCGACTTTGCGGCACTCGCCGAGGCACAGTACAAGCAGTTCCAGAGCGATGCGCAGGGTTTCATCGATGGCCTCGCGAAAAACGCGCCGCCGGGAAGTGAAAACACAGTGACTGCATGGAAGTCATTCTTCGCAACAGCGAGCGAGACGGCCAATTTGGCGTACGAAACTGCAGCGAAAGCTGCAAGGCAGGCAGTAGAAACAGCCGAAAGCAACGTCCATGCTGCGTCTTCGGCCAAACGGTCCCGACAAGCTGTTGTACCTATCGAACCTGTTGAAAAACAGTAGTGCTTTTGACGGCGGCGCCGCGGTCAAACGTTGTAGCGAGTCGCCGCTCCCTTGTTTTTGCGTGACCGTGGATGGATATGTGACAACCACTGCGCCTCGAACGCCTTCATCGGATATGTGACACGGTCCAGACATGTCGGCGTGTGGACTGGCAGATTCACTGCGGGGCTGCGAGGCAGCCTCACCGCTGCTTCGGATGAGTTGCACTAGCTACTAACAACGTGAAATGACCAAACTACTTCGTAGATGCCGCATTGCCCCGCGGGCAAGGAAGTGCTGCTAAACCAACGATAACAAGGTTGAAGGAGGCGCGGATGAACCCGGCCCAAAGGTCCTTGCGTTTGCTGGTCGAAAAATGGCTGACGCCAACCGCGGCGGCGGCGATTCGTGTAACCCGGTTTAGTCGCACAGGCTTCAGCAAAAGGCGTTACGTCAACATTGAGGTTGACCGACCGGGAGGCTCCGTCTCTCTCTTTTTCTTCCAGCACGATGACGGCACATGGCAGGTGTTCCCCCCCGGGAATGGGAGCTAAAAGGCCGGTGCGAGTCCCGCGTGCCTGGATTACCACAGCAACTCGAAAGGCTTACCATACCGGTTTTTTTCGCTGCATAAGGACTAACCGCTGGCGTCTCGCGCGGACTGCGGACAAAAAAACCCGAAAAGTTTGAGACTAGGTTATGCCCTCCTCTAAAAGAAAGATACCGGGTTCGAACCCTTGCACGTTCCGTGATATTGATCGGAATGCGCGTGCAAGCCTACAAATTCGAACTGATTCCCACCGGCGAGCAGACGCGCAAGATGCGCCGCTTCGCCGGCGCGTGCCGGTTCGTCTATAACAAGGCGTTGGCGTTGCAGCAGGAGCGCTATGCGGCCGGCGAGAAGAAGCTCGGCTATCCTGGCCTGTGCAAGCTGCTCACCGGGTGGCGCAACAGCGCGCAAACGCCCTGGCTTGCCGATGCGCCCGCGCATCCATCGCAGCAGGCGCTAAAAGATCTCGAGCGCGCCTATACGAATTTCTTCGAGAAGCGGGCAGCCTTTCCGCGTTTCAAGCGCAAGGGCATCGGTGATAGCTTCCGGTTCCCGGACCCGAAACAGGTCAAACTCGAGCAGGGCAACAGCCGTCTGTTTCTGCCAAAGCTCGGCTACATCCGCTACCGCAAGAGTCGGTCCGTGCTCGGCGAGGTGCGCAATGTCACGGTCAGCCAGTCTGGCGGGAAGTGGTTCGCCAGCATCCAGACGCAGCGCGAAGTCGACGTACCATTGCCGACTGCCACAAGCGCGATCGGCATAGACGGAAGTTTTCCAGCTAGTTGTCGCCTCGACGTTTTGAATTCAGGCTGCTTTTAATTCCTGGTTACGGGGTCGTCGAATGTTGACCGTCGGCTCAGCACGATCGGGATTCAGATGCACGACATGAACGCGCTGCCAGTCCCGCGTGGCACCTTTCCATCGTAGCGGATGACGTTCGCGCGCACCCTCGTAGAGCGCCTTGCGGCGCTCGAGGATGTCCTGATCAAGATTCGCATGGCGCTGGGCCGGCGTCACGAAACGGATCGCACTGTGGCGGTGTTCGTGGTTGTACCAGCGCACCAGTTCTGCAACCCAGGTGCGGGCGGCGAACAGGGTATCGAATGCCTCTAACGGATAAGCGGGCCGGTACTTCAGCGTTTTGAACAACGATTCCGAATAGGGGTTGTCGTTGCTCACGCCGGGGCGACTCAACGACGGCATCACGCCCAAGGCCTGCAAGGTGGCAAGCATCGTGGCGCCCTTCATTGGGCCGCCGTTGTCGGAGTGCAAAATTACCTGGTTGGGCTGTATCGCCTCACGCGCGCATAGATCCTTGAGCACCTCGCTGGCCTGGGCGCTACTCTCTTCGGCGTAGACCTGCCAGCCGACGATCTTGCGGCTGAACACGTCCATAAACAGATACAGATAAAAGTACTGCCCGCGGATCGTCGCCGGCAAGTACGTGATGTCCCAACTGTAAAGCTGATTCGGCGCGTCCGCGCGAACCGCTCGTGGTTTGCCGCATGATTTGACCGGCCGTTCACTGCGCCGATGGGCAAGCTGCTTCTCGGCTTTCAGCACCCGATAGAACGTCGACTCCGAGGCGATATAGCGTTGCTGGTCAGCCAGCCGAGGCACGATCTGGCTCGGCGGCAAATGACCAAACTCGGCCGAGTTCGCAACTGCCAGCAGCTCGGTGCGTTCCTCGGCGCTCAGCTTGTGAGATGGCTCATGGTGTCGTAACGAGCGCCCGTCCACCGCGTCAGGTTCGCCACCTTGCCAACGCTGAACCGTCCGTGCGCTCAGCCCCAGCATCTCACACGCGGGCGCCTGGCGAGCCCCCGCCAGGGTCGCCTCGCTGATCAGGCCGATCAATGTCTTGCGCTCTTCAAGGGCTGTCATTCGGCCTCGCCCTCGAACAGCGCACGATACTTTTTTTGCAGCACCAACAGCGCCGCCGCCTCCGCCAGCGCTTTCTCCTTGCGGTTCAATTCGCGCTGTAATTGGACATTGGCTTGCTTCAGATCCCGTACTTCCTGGCCGTTCTCACGCCGACCGCCGGTCCCGCCGACGGCGCAAAAATCCATGCGCCACTGCGTGAGATGATGAGCGAACAGCCCCCGCTCACGACACCACGCGTTCAGTGCTTCGTCGACCAGGCCGTGGCTCTCATGCAAAGCCAGCAGCCGTTCTTCCGGCGACCAGTCTTCTGGACGTTTTGCTAGTCCGGAGCCTGAGCTCCGACCCGCAGCGGCGCTACCTCTCATCCACTTCCTTAATGTCAGTAAATTCATGTTCAATTCGTCGGCCACCGATCCAACCGTGCGGCTCCCGCGCTGCAAAACTTTCGACAGCGCTTGCTCTTTGAACTCGACAGAATACGTTTGTTTCGCCTTCAACCTGCACCTCTGACTCTTCAATTTAAGAAAATTCAGAGGCGACAACTATTGTGACACCGGGGGTAGACGTCGGAATCGCACGCTTCGCCACGTTGAGCGATGGCTCGCACGTCGCCGCGCTCAACAGCTTCAGGAAGCACGAGCAGCGCCTCGCCAGGTACCAGCGGCACATGGCGCGCAAGAAGAAATTCAGCCGTAACTGGAAGAAAACGAAGGCCCGCGTGCAGAAGATTCACACTGACATCGCGAACGCCCGCAAAGACTTCCTGCACAAAGCTTCTGCAACGATCAGCAAAAACCACGCGCTCGTATGTATCGAAGACCTGCAGGTGCTCAACCTGGGCAAGTCGGCAAGGGGCACCATTGAGGCGCCGGGCAAGAAGGTCCGGGCAAAGGCCGGGCTCAATAAGTCTATTCCCGACCAGGGCTGACGCGAATTCCGGCGCCAACCCGAGTACAAGACGGCCTGGTCCGGCGGCCTGCTGCTCGCGGTACCGGCGCACAACACGAGCCGCACGTGCCCGTGCTGCGCACACGTGGCGAGGGAGAACCGGAAGACTCAAGCCCGGTTCGCGTGTGTGTCGTGCGGATACGGGAATCACGCCGACGTGGTCGGTGCAATCAATATTTTAGAGCGCGGACAGCGCTCGTTAGCCTGTGCTGATTCTTCGCCTGAGGTAAGGGCGTCGTGGCAGGAACCCGCCGAAGCGACTACGTAGCGCATCACGTAGCGCAGTAGGAGTCCTCCCCCTTCCCGGCCTTCGGCCGGCAAGCGTCAGCGAGAGGGGGAGATGGTATGAACACCTCCCTCCCCTCGGGGAAGTGCCAGGGCCGAAAGGGGCTCTCGCTTGACCGATGGCATCGATGTGCCAAAGTGAAAGTTCCACGAGTCACTTGAGGTAAGGAGAGCCCAAATGAATGCTACGACATATGGTCTGGATATCGCAAAGGCCGTGTTTCAAATGTACTGGGTAGATGGACAAAGTGGCGAGATCTGTAGTCGAAAATTCCGTCGTGAACAGCTGATCCGGTTTCTGGCAACCCGGGCACCAGGAAAGGTGGCGCTGGAGGCATGCGGAGGGGCGCACTGGTGGGCGCGAAAAATCCAGAGTCTCGGACATCAGGTGGTGTTGTTGCATGCGAAATACGTGCGTCCGTTCGTCAAAACCAACAAGACGGATGCGGCAGACGCCCAGGCGATCTGGACGGCGGCCCAGCAACCCGGGATGCGAACTGTGGCGATCAAGAGCGTAGACCAGCAAGCCATCCTGAGCCTGCACCGCATCCGGTCGGGCCTGGTGGCGACACGAACCCGCGAAACCAATCAGATTCGCGGGTTGCTTGCGGAATATGGACTGTACTTCCGATATGGCCGCAAGGCGCTCATGAATGAGCTCAAGGCACGTATGGCCGAGATAGAAGAGGTCGTGCCGCAGCTTGTCTGGCGGGCGTTGTTGCGTCAGCTCGAACAGCTCCAGCAGGTCGAGCAGGGGATTGACGAAGCCGAGCGGGAAAATCTGCAGTGGCTGAAATCCAGTCCCCAGGCAAAAACGCTCGATGACATAGCCGGCGTGGGTCCATTGACAGCCACAGCCACTGTTGCGGTCATGGGCTCGCCAAAGGCATTTCGCTCCGGACGCGCATTTGCGGCGAGTATCGGCCTGGTACCCCGTCAGAGTGGGACTGGGGGCAACGTCAGACTCGGCGGCATCAGCAAAAGGGGTGACCCCTATCTGAGACAGCTATTGATCCATGGCGCGCGAATGGTCGTGACCCATTCCAAACAACGTCCCCAGTGGGTAGAAGCGTTGCTGAAACGGCGTCCGGTCAATGTGGTGGTGGTCGCGTTGGCCAACAAGATGGCACGAACGGCGTGGGCGTTGCTCGCGCATAACCGGTCTTATGAGCGGGAATTTGTGAGCGAGCGACCAGCCGTCGCGGTATAGATTGAAACGATGAGTCTTTGAACACAGGAGTTGCGCAGAGCAAGGGTAACGTGTGATGGCAAACCAGGTCGGACCGTGGAAACGCAAACCTGATGACGTCCATGGGCGTGAAGCCCGCCGTGGGAGATGAGGTCGTTTCCAGCAGATTCCATCAAGGCCAGCGGGCACCGTCTCGCAATGAAGGTCGGATATAAGACTGCAACCGCTTCTGCTAGCCAAAACATCAACCCCCTGCCTTGCGGAACGGGAGGTGTTCATATAAGGAGATGTCAATCTTGTCATTCAGGACCAGCGCCTCGGCTTCGACGTCCTTCCAGACCGTGGTGCCCGCCGCGATCGTCGCGCCGCGCTTCACACGTACCGGCGCAACCAGTTGCGTATCCGAACCGACGAACACGTCGTCTTCGATGATCGTGCGGAATTTGTTCGCGCCGTCGTAGTTGCAGGTGATGGTGCCCGCGCCGATATTCACGCGCGCGCCGATATCCGCGTCGCCGATATACGTGAGGTGGTTCGCTTTCGAACCGTGGCCGAGCACCGCGTTCTTCACCTCGACGAAGTTGCCGACATGCGACTCGTCGTGCAGCGACGCGCCGGGGCGCAACCGCGCATACGGTCCGAGCACGGCATTCGCGCCGACTTCGGCGCCTTCGATGTGTGTGAACGCGTCGACGCGCGTACCGGCGCCGATGTTCGCATCGCGGATGACGCAGTTCGGCCCGATGGTGACGTTGTCGGCCAACGTCACGCGGCCTTCGAACACGCAGTTCACGTCGATCGAGACATCGCGACCACATTCGAGCGTGCCGCGTACATCCAGCCGCGCCGGATCGGCGAGCGTCACGCCCGCGACCAGCAGCGCATCCGCCACGTTGTGCTGATGAATCCGCTCGAGCTCGGCAAGCTGCTGCTTGCTGTTCACACCGAGCGTTTCCCACTCGTCTTCCGGCTGCGTGGTGACGACTTCGAGTCCGGCTTCGATCGCCATCTCCACCGCGTCGGTCAGATAGAACTCGCCTTGCGCATTGTCGTTCTTCAGCGCGGCAAGCCAGCCGCCCAGACGCTCGGTCGGCGCGACGATGATGCCGGTGTTGATCTCGGCGATCTCAAGCTGCTCGGGCGTCGCGTCTTTCTGCTCGACGATGCGTGACACCTTGCCTTGCGCGTCACGCACGATCCGGCCGTAGCCGCTCGGGTCCGCGAGTGTGACGGTGAGCACGCCGTAGCCGCCCTGCCCCGCGCGCCCGGCCAGCGCCTGTAGTGTGCCCGCGCGCGTGAGCGGCACGTCGCCGTAGAGCACCAGCGTGGGCGCGGACGGATCGAGCAGCGCCAGCGCCTGCTGCACCGCGTGGCCCGTGCCGAGTTGCTGTTCCTGCACCGCGAACTGCACGTCCGGCGCGGCAACTCCTTTACGCACCGCTTCGGCGCCATGGCCGATCACCACCACGAGATGCGTGGGTTTGAGCGTGCGAGCCGTGTCGATGACGTGAGCGAGGAGTGGCCGGCCAGCCAGGGGATGAAGCACCTTGGGAAGCGCGGACCGCATGCGTTTGCCGGTGCCCGCCGCCAGAATCACGATATTCATGTCGTTAGCGATCAATAGATTCCGGGCCGCTCGCCCGATTTTTTATCGGTAAGAAGGGTTGCTGCCGCGTGCAACTTGCGGCCGGTGATCAATCCTTTTTACGGCGTCCCACAGCGATCCGCTGCCGTCGCCGGCGTCACCGCATTCAGATCGAACTCCGCTTCCTGCAGCCCTTTCGGACTCGTCGCGACCCAGTGCAATTGCGTCGGCGACCGCACCAGTCCAACGCTGCCAGTGTAAGTCCATTGGATCGGCGACGGCTGCGTGCCCACGAGTTCGATCGATGCTGCAGTCAACCGCAAATGCAGCAGCCGGCCATCCTGTGACGGCGTAAACGCACGATCACCGATGAGGGCAATGCCCGCTTCGCGCACCGACGCCGGCATGCACGCGAGCGTCGCGGTCGTCTCGCCGTTCCGATCGATGAGTTGCGCAAAGCCTTTGCGGTCGCCCCCGGTGGCGACCACCAGAAAGCGGTCAACGGACGGCACGTAGGCCGCCGCATACGTGTAGTACTGCAGGCGCGGCGCAATCACGTGCGACGCGCCGAGAGCGCCGGTCGCAGGATCGAGCGTCGCGACCTTGAGCCGCGCGAACGTCTCGCCAGTCACGTATTGTTGCCACACGAGCAGCGCGCGCGTCGGCGAACCGGCGATCATCGGCCACCACTCGCGCGCCCGCGGCGCGACATCGGCCGCTTGGAGCAGCGCGCCGTTCGCGTCGTAGGTTTTGACGTAGACGCCGTTACCGGTACCGAGATTGTCGACCCCGCCTCCGTCAATCCAGTCGTTCGAATAGAACACGACGAAGCGCGGGCCGACCGCCGCGACGTGCCCCGAATGACCGCCCGACAACACGTCGACGGGATAAGGCCGCACGCTCTGAAGATCCGATGTGTAGACGCCATAACGCTGGCTCACCTCGTTGGGCGTATGCCATCCGTCCTCGAACGTCACCATCACGCGGCCACCGTCGTTCTGCGCAACCGACACCGGCTCCTGTGCTTCCGGCCGACTGATGAACACATGCGGCTTGCCGAGGTTCACCCGCTGCGGCGTCCAGCGCGCGACGTACACGTCGTGCGTCCAGTTACGGTCGCGGCCCGCGCCGCGTGGCGGCAGGCCTGAGCTGCTGAAGAACACGGTCGATACGCCGTGCGCGTCGGTCGTCACGCCGATTCCGTGCATATAGGCGCGCAGATCGCCCGTCGGCACGCGTGACGCATTGGCGGCCTTTGCCTTGGCCCCGGCCGCCGAAGCACAGGGGACCAGGCCAATCGCGACGCCGCATGCGGACGCCAGTACGAGAAGTGCAAATGTCGTCCGCATGCTGGGGCTCACTCCACGGTGACGGATTTCGCAAGGTTGCGCGGCTTGTCGACATCGGTGCCGCGCAAACAGGCGGTGTGATACGCGAGCAACTGCAACGGGACAACATGCAGGATCGGCGACAACGGCCCATAGTGCTGGGGCAGCCGGATCACGCGCACGCCTTCGCCGCTCGCGATCTGCGCATCGGCATCCGCGAGCACGAACAGTTGTCCGCCGCGCGCGCGCACTTCCTGCATGTTCGACTTCAGCTTTTCGAGCAGCGCATCGTTCGGCGCAATCGTGATGATGGGCATTTCGTTCGTGACGATCGCCAGCGGCCCATGCTTCAGCTCGCCCGCCGGATACGCTTCCGCATGCACGTACGAAATTTCCTTCAGCTTTAGCGCCCCTTCCAGTGCGATCGGAAAGTGCACACCGCGGCCCAGAAAGAGCGCATGCTCCTTGCGCGCCAGCGCCTGTGCCCACGCGACAATCTGCGGCTCCAGCGCGAGCACGCTGTTCAGCGCGGCCGGGAGATGATGCAGTTGCCTCAGCGCGTGCGCTTCCTGGTCAGCGCGCACGTGGCCACGTTCCTTGCCGAGCGTGAGCGCAAGCAGGAACAGCGCGACCAGTTGCGTTGTGAAGGCTTTCGTCGACGCGACGCCGATCTCTGGCCCAGCGCCCGTGTGGTACTGCAATTCCGTGAGCCGCATCATGGAGCTGTGCGGCACGTTGCAGATCGCGAGCGTATGGTGATGGCCGATAAGTTGCGCGTGCTTCAATGCGGCAAGCGTATCGGCCGTCTCGCCCGATTGCGACACAACGACGACCATCGCGCACGGGTTCACCACGCTCTCGCGATAGCGATACTCGCTTGCGATTTCCACCTGCGTCGGAATGCCGGCGATCGATTCGAACCAGTATTTCGCCGTCAGCGCCGAGTAATAGCTCGTGCCGCACGCCAGCAGTAGCACCGAATCGATCTCGCTGAAAGCGCCCTCCGCCTTCGCGCCAAACAGCGCGGGCGCGATTGCGCGCACGCGCTCGGTCGCGTCGGCGATCACCTGCGGCTGCTCGAAGATTTCCTTCTGCATGTAGTGGCGATACGGGCCGAGTTCCGCCGCATAGCGGCTCGCGTGCTGCCTTTGCACCTCGCGCCGCACGCTCGCACCGTCACGATCCACGATACGCACGCCGTCGCACGACAACACCGCGATGTCCCCTTCTTCGAGGAAGATGAAATGCTCCGCGGTACCGGACAGCGCCATTGCATCCGACGCCAGATAGGTGCCGCGCTCGCCGACGCCGACCACGAGCGGCGAACCTGCACGCGCGCCGATCACGCGGTCCGGCTCGTTCTTCGCGAACACCGCGATCGCATATGCGCCGCGCAGACGCAGCAACGAGTGTTGCACGGCGGTCAGCAGATCGCGCGACGCGTCCTGTTCGCGCGTGTAGTGAATCAGATGCGCGATAACTTCCGTATCGGTATCCGATTCGAAGGCATAGCCGAGCCCTTTCAGTTCGTCACGCAATGCTTCATGGTTTTCGATGATGCCGTTGTGAACCAGCGCGATTTCGTCGCGCGAAAAGATCGGGTGAGCGTTGTCGGCGACAGGCGCGCCGTGCGTCGCCCAGCGCGTATGCGCGACGCCGGTCGTGCCCGACAGTCGGGCTTCCTCGATCTGCGCCGCAAGGTTCGCGACGCGCTCGACGCTGCGCACGCGGCGCGGCGCGCCGTGCTGCAACACTGCGACGCCGCACGAGTCGTAGCCGCGATATTCGAGGCGGCGCAAACCTTCGGTGAGAACTGCGACAACGTCGCGTTGCGCCACTGCTCCTACTATTCCGCACATGGTGGTCTCCGTGATGCGTTCGATTATGGGTTATCTTCTGCGCTGCGCCCTCAGGCGGCCTGCCGCTCGACTTCGGTCACCGATACGATGTGCGAGATCATGCCGGCGGCGTCGTGGTACGCGACGAGGCAGCGGCCAGCTTGACCGACGGCAAGGTCGCGCGTCGCATCGTCCGACACGTCGACGCTGACGGGAATACGACGCACGCGGTCGGTGTTAAGCGCGTCCATCTGGCGGCCGAAGGTCCAAAGTATCATGGTCGCGGCGACGGCCACGATGCCGGTGATGCCCGGCATGAATGCGTCGAGCGACAACTCTTCGGGACTCGCATTCGCAAGACACCAGCGGATGTAGACAGCCGCCAGCACCCACGTGCACAGCACAAGCGCCGGCCGGACGATGCGATACCACGCGACAGAGCGCAACGCTTTGCCCCTGCTGGATTCTGTTGCGAACTGGGCGACGGACTGTTTCGAAACATCGATGATGGGGAAGTTCATTGTGTGTAGCCCTTATCAGGAATGTTGACCAGCTTGAGTAACTTCGAGCGAGGCGCCGTTCTCCGTCTGAGCGCCTGAACTCGGAGAGGAATCGACCGTCACGGCGCCGCTCGAACGGATGCCGCGATCGGGACTGACCCAGCGCGCGCGCGTGCGGCGCCGCTGGCTGACGACGCCGGGCAAGGCGATGACCGACGCAATCATGCTGATGGCCCAGAACGCGGCCGGATACCAGACGGTGTCGATGAAATAGCGCAACAGGTTTTTGTCGTAGCGCCGGTCGATCAGGCAGCCGATCAGGATCTGCGCGCAGCAGGTAGCGAACAGCAGCACGCCCGTGCCGCGCGGGACGAACGCGAAGCGCCATGTTTCAGGCAGCGTGAACATCGCGGTCGCCGCCATCATCACGAGCGTGAACAGCATGCAGTACGCCCATACGATGCTGACCGCGTATTCGAGGAATATCGGCCACATCATCATGTTGCGACGGGACAGCATTGCGCCCGCATATTTGAACAGCACCTGAATGCCGCCCTTCGCCCAGCGCAGACGCTGCTTGTAGAGGCCGCGAAAAGTCTCCGGCATCAGAATCCAGCTCAATGCGCGCGACTCGAAATGCACGTGCCAGCCTTGCACCTGGAGCTTCCAGCTAATGTCGATGTCTTCAGTCAGCATGTCGGAACTCCAGTAGCCGACTTCCTGCAGCGCGCGCTTGCGGAACATCGACACGACGCCCGACACCGTCAGCAAACGCCCATACATATGCTGCGTGCGCTTGATGAGGCCGACGATCGACGAGAACTCGCCCACCTGCATGCGTCCCAGCAGCGACGACCGCGTGCGGATGCGCGGGTTGCCCGTCACGGCGCCCACCGACGCGTCGTTGATGAAGTGGCGCAGCATCCAGCCGATTGCTTCCTTGTCGAGCAGCGAGTCGCCGTCGATGCACATCAGGTACTCGGCATCGCTCAACATCGCCGCCGTCGTGAGGCCGATCGCCTTGCCCTCGTTCTGGTGCTGATGCACGACCAGGAGTTTTGGATAGAAATTAACGAGTTCGTTCAGGATCGCGCCCGTTTCGTCACGGCTGCCGTCGTTGATCGCGATTATGTCGTAGTTCGGATAGTTCAGCTGATCCAGGCACGCGATCACCTCGCGCACGTTGTCCGCCTCGTTATAGCAAGGCACTACCACCGACACTTTCGGATACGACGGCAACGGCCCGACCGTCGTCTGGTTCACGTCCCTCCGTTCAATCAGCAGATAGTGCAGCAAACCGCCCACCATCCAGAGATACGCCATCAGGAGCGGATAGTAAAAGACGAAGTTCGATATGACGTTCATCACATTTTTCATTGTTGTCCTCTAGCGTGGGCTTTGCGTGGCGGCCTGAGCCGACCCTCAGCCAAGCATTGTCTGTTTGGATCGCAGGGTGCCTTGCACCGACATCACGTCGCGCAACACGGTCGTGTCCGGCCGGTTCGCGATGAAGTCGTCGGGTCCATAGCCCAGATGCACGACGCCCGCCGCATTCAGCCGCTTCATCTGCGCGCGCAGCACGCCCGCTTCGACGGGGCGTCGCGTCTCAGCGTTGACGGCCGGCAATTCGAACACCGTCTTGGCCAGTGCCCCCGGTTGCTTCCTCACTGCCTTTGTGAGCCAGTCAAGCCATGCATCGTCCGGCCGTTCACCGGTGGTGCCTGGCGCCGCAACCAGCGCGACGAAGTCGTAATTCGTGAGCGACGACGCGAGGCTCTGCGAGAAGTTGCGCTCCGCGTTCGCATCAAACACGGCTTCGGCGGGCAGCGTGCGCGCGATCAGCACGTTGCCACCGCCCTGATAGGCGCGCACGTGGTCGGCCAGCTGGTTCGTGAACGCATTCAGATACGCGGTCTTGCCGGCGGCCCAGCGCTGCATCAGTTCGTCCGATGCGTGGATCTGCGCGATGTCGGCGGGAAGGCCCCACGACCGGTAGACGGCAAGCGCCGGAGCGCTCGTGTCTTCATAGGCGTTGAGCGTCGCGTCCGCGCCGAACACCACGCCGTTAAAGCTCGCATAGCGCGTAAGATCGTCGTACAGGTCCTGAATCACGGCACGCGCCACGGGATCGAATGGGCTGAGCCGCGGCATGCGCGCAGTGAGCGCGGCATCCGGGCTGCCCGCCGCGACTTTGACGAGACGGCCCGAGGCCGGATGGAGCGGCGGCACTTCGAAGGCGAGCAGCGGCATGCGAGCGTAAACCTGCACGCCCGCGCGCGTGATCAGTTGCCACGCCGTACGGTTGAACAGATCAGCGCGCATCGGCAGGTGGCGGTTCGGGAAGTACATCGCGCGCGCCACGCCGGTGTTGTCCGGGTCCGAATAGGCCTGCAGATACACCGACTTCGGTTCGAGATCCTTGATGCGGTCGAGCAGCCGCCCAAGCTTCTCTTCACTCTTCTGCGGGTCCGGATCGTACATCTCGTCGAGCGATACGTTGACGACGCGCTCCACCGGATTGTGCTCGCCGCGATACGATTGCGACGAACGCAACTGCGCGATCAGCGTGCCGACGTCCCAGTCGTACGATACGAGCAGACGCCTGATCTGCGTAAGTGGCACGTCGGGTGTGTTCGGCCCGTCGTCGAGCGTGAAGTGCACGGCCATGCCGAGCGCCTGCGACGCCTTGACCAGCGCCGAGTTGTACATGCCGTACGGCCATACCGCGGAACGCACGGTAACGCCCGTGTTCTGCCGGATCAGATCGACGCTGTGCTGCAGGTCGCTCTGCACGCGTGCGTGATATTCCTGGTCAGTTTCGTAACGTTTCAGGTCGGCGTGATACAGATGCGCACTGGCTGCTGGCAGTTCGTTGCCTTGAGGATTCGCGAGCGCGCCGTGGTGCATGTCGTGCGTGTGCGACGCTATTTCGACGAGACCCGATTGCGCCATTTCACGCAGGTCGTTCCAGCTCATGAAGTAGTCGGGCGGCATAACAGACTTATGGCTGATCCGCACCGGCTGGCCGACCGGCGTATCGGTCCAGCGCGTCACCACGCCGATCAGCGCCGGATAACCGTATTGCTGCAACAGCGGGAATGCGCGGGTGTACTGGCTTTTATATGCATCGTCGAAGGTGAGTAGCACGGCGCGCGGCGGCAGGCGCGGGCCGCCGTTGCGTGATGCGACGATCTGGTCGACGCTGACCGGGCGGAAGTCTTTCGCCTTTAGCCACGCGAAGATCGTGCTGAGCGTTGCGGTGCTGATCGCGCAGGTGTCTGCGACCGTTGACACGTCCGCGTGGAGGTCGTCGCGCACGTCATGGAATGCGAGCACACGAAACGTGAGACCGTCGTCGGCGTCCGGCGGTGGCAAACTGTCAAGCGCGAGGCGGGCCTGCGCGGCGGGAACCGCGGCTAGTCCGGCTGCAAATGCAAGAAAGCGTCTGCGATTGAATTTGTCCATGATGGCCTACAGAGGGATGTTCAGGTTCAGGTAGATGAGCTTGCTGGTGTCGCGCGAGCGGTCCATGCGCTGGCTCGATACGCCGATCCCATACGCAAGCGACGCATGTGCGCTAAACTGCCACTGCTGTTCGAGGCGAACCTCCCACAATAGGCTGGTGCCGATGTCGGTCTGCCGGTAGCCGCCCACAGTCGCATAGGCGCGGTTTGCGAGCGACTGGTCGACGTTGCGCCAGGAGGTCCACTGGTACATCGCGGTGAGCTGCGCGGTCAGGTCTCGATGGGGATTGAAGTACGCGGTGTTCGTGAGCGTGTTGCTGCTCGTGTTCAGTTCGACCCACGTCGCGACCAGGTGGCTCGGCGTGTTGATCAGGCGCTCATACCACGTCGCCACCCACGCCTGGTTCAGGTTTGAATCGCTGTAGCGCGAGGCGCCGTACCCGAGTTCGAAGTAGCGGTAATCGTCGACGCTGTAGCGGATATCACCCGTCGCCGCGCGGCCGGTCACGCCCGCCTGATACGCTTTCCACGGTATCGTGTTGCTGTTGCTGTCGACTCCCGCCGAGAATTTCCAGTGGTCGTCGGGCTCGAAGCTCAGGCTGCCGGCGCCGCCCGTCTTTGCCTGCGGTCCCGTCGAGTGGTCGACTTCGACGGCTGCATCGATGCCATGAAAGCGGAAGTCGCCGCCGATGCCGTTGCGAATACGGCTGACACTGTTGCCATCACCCGTGTTCGCGCGCCCGCTGAACTGATGCGCGAATACGCGCCAGTAGTTCGCGATCGGCATCGAGTAGAGTTGCGTATCGACGCCCCAGTCGTTGTCCGCGATGACGGAGTTGCCCTTCTGCCCATTCGCCGCGACGATCAGTTGCGGACTCTTGTACGCCTCAAAATCACGTTGAAACGTCTTCACCGTGTTGCTGTCGGGGAATCGGTCGCCGAACGTCGCATTGACTTGCGCGGCGCGGTCGTACTGGCTCAGTTCCAACGCCGTCTTGCCGAGGCCCGCAAGCGTTTCAAGATCGCCGGGATGATCGACGAGCGTGCCCGCGTAGACCTTCGCGGCTTCATGGGGACGCTGCTGCACAAGCGTTGCATCCGCTCGTGCACTGATCAACGCGGGATCGAACGGCGCTTCGTGACGCAGGTCGTCGAGCGCCGCAACGCCTTCGCGCGTGCGGTCAGTGTAGAGCAGGTACTGCGCCTGCAGCTTCTTCACACGGCCGTAGTCTTCGTTGACGTCTTCCGGATGCTCGGCGAGATCCGCGCGAATCGGCGTGCTGGCCGTGATCGACTTCAGCAGTTGCTGCGCGTTCTCGTAACGTCCCGCGTCCAGGTAGGCGAAGAAGAGACCTTCCTGCACGTCGATGCGCTTGAGAGCGTGCGGTTCGAGCGACGGCGTAAGCGGCTCGACGGGCGTCTGCAACGCGCGCTCGTAAGCCGGCGCGGCCTTGCGCGGCTCGTCGAGATACGTGTAGGCATCACCTGCTGCCGCGTAGGTACGCGCGGGCAGCGGTTGCGACGAGTGCACGAGGTCTTCGTACAGCGCGGTCGCTTCCTTCATGCGACCGACGCCTTGTAGTGCCGCGACACGTTCGGCGAGTACCGGCCGGCGCACGTCGTCGTAGTTTTCGCCGGCCGGCATGCGGCTGAGCATCTCGTCGATGTGGTGAAGCGCGGCTCCGGTTTGCGCAAGACGATCGGGCTCGTCCGTGGCCAGCGATTGCTGACGTCCCCATTGCACTTCGGTTTCGACGACGAGCGCTTCGATCTGCAGGAGATCATGTTCCGAGAAAGCGTCCGCACTGGCACGCGCCTCCTGCAACGCAAGTTGCGGCGCGCCTGCGGTGGCTTCTTCGAAGACGCGTTTGCGAAGCTGGTCGCGTTCTGACATGACCTTCCCTTGCGCAACCGTTCCTTTCGCGATGGTCTCTTCTGCAACGTCCCGGGGTGCCTCGGACGCAGCGGATTGCTGCGCGGCGCAGTAGTCACGCATCAGCAGCAGCAGCAGCAAGGCTGTCGCCTTGACTGCCGCGTGCCTGCGTCGGCTGGAGCATTTCTTTTTCATGGTCCCTCGTTTGTCGGTGCCGACGTTCAGACAAATCGAGGCCATGCGCCATGCAAATGGCGCATGAAGAACATTGAGACCCCCGAAGGTCTGGCGTGCGGCGTGGAAGTTCAGCGTCTTATCCGGCGTCCGGTCCCTGCGGTCGCAACGACCGCGGTCCACTTGCACACCGAGGCATTTAGCGAAGTCCGTGCCAGGAGGTGCGCAATCCTTCACTGACAACCATTCGACTGCTGAAAGATGCTGCAGCGCAACTATGATCAGTTAAATACGTTTCATCAGTGAAATGCCACAACATGGTCAAACATCGTCAGGACGCGAATAGTAAGAAGAAACGGACGGCTTGTTCGACGCAGGCCCAAGCGCGGCAATGGCCGGCTTGTGAAATCTCGATACAAGTCCGCAGTGTTTCAAACGTGATACAGCGCGTCCGTCATGCATCGATGATGATGCGTGAGGCGGAAACGCTGCATCGCGTCGGCGCCCTTTTGACGCTTGGAAAAACCGAATGAAAATCGATCCTGAAAGGGAATAAGCCGGTACCTCTCATGCACGAGCGCGGCGATACACTTCTGGAACGTTTGTCGCAAGTTGTGGCGCAACACTTGCACCGCCCTCTTCGCAGCGACGCGTTCGCATGTGGTAAACGCCGCTCGCTATGGGAGCGAGAAAATCGTCTGTTACGGCCGGCTCGTGCGTTGGGTTTCGGCTTTATTCTGATGCGCGCCTAGATGGCCTATGCCGAGGCGGCAGGCATGCCGTGCCGGACGGCCCTGTACGCATTGCTCGCTGCACTGATCGCATACGCGCTTTCGGGCCGAGCCGCATCCTCGTGCTGGGGCCGGACTCCGCGCTTGTTGCGCTGATTGTCGTGGCGGTGACGCCGCTCGCGCATCGCGGCGGCACACACGCGGTGATGCTCGCCGGCGCTCTTGCGTTGCTTTCGGGGATACCCTGCGCACTCGTCGGCCTCATCAAGCTCGGCTTCGTGGCGAATCTGCTTTCGACACCGATCCGTCACGGCAATCTGAACGGCCTCATGTCGGCGATCGCCATAAGTCAGTCGTCAAACTGCTCGGATTTTCGTGACCGGCGGCCCTGTGCACGTTGTGTATTGTCTCGCTCCACAAGTATGCAGCCCACCACTCGCCCTCTGCGAGCCGGTAGCGCGGCGCTCGCTGTCGCCGCGCGCTCGCTCGCGATCATTCTGGTGTGCCGGCGTTGGGCGCCCAGGGTGCCCGGCGTGCTAAGCCCGGTCGTCGCCGCGACGGTCGCGACCGCATTGCTCTACGGCTATGTGTACGCAGTGACCGATTCGGCTGGCGTGCCTAGGTGTGCCGCCTAATGAAGTTCTCGGAGAAGCTACCGTCGCACAGTTGATCCGAGAATCATCAAAGCAGGATCGAGCTTCGTTCGCGACATACAAGCAGGCGCGTTGCCGGCCAGCGCAGCAGGGGACTGTCGCTGGTCGACCCGTTTGAGTCGCTGAGGCGAGGTCTGCCGATGTCTGCTCCCGCGCCGACACGGGGCCGTCGCGGCGCGCCCGAAACAGACTCCGGATGTGGCTAACGTCTTGAGCAGTATGGATCTGCGCCGATTTTGGTTCGCTACCACGTCGTGTCAAGGGCGTTTGATGAGAGCACCGCACGGGCGCGCTCCTGCTGTGCCCTCCTCAATCAGACGCAAAACGCAACCGTACGGTGTCAAACGTTTTTTGCCCGGTCACATTCTTCTATCCGGCCCTCGGTTCCAGCAAAACAGCTCGGGCGACCCCAAGTTTCCGTAAAAAACAGATACAATTTCGCTGGCCCGATCTATTGCACTTTCGTCAACGGGAACTATTCGATGGCCTCGGTGAGGGCCAGTGGCCGCCGTAGAACCTGCGAGCACCTGCGGCTTGACTCTAGAGCGGACCGCTCCAGAATAGATATTACGAACCGTTACGAGCACAACTCCCGACAATAAAAAAATGGTTGCCAGAGGCAGTTAGCGCATGAAAGCATTAAGAAGCTGTTGCGAAATTAATTTTTGGGGCTGTTAACTTCTCCGACTTGGTGTTAACTTACTGTCTTGTTTTGCCTGACAGGAAGCGATGCCGAAAGAACTGATAGACGACGAATTGTGGTCACTCATCGAACCGCTGCTGCCTGCGCGAGCACCGCGCAATCGCCAATATGCCGGTCGAAACCGACACCGGACCGAGCCGTTCTAACCGGCATCGTATTCGTGTTGCGCTCGGGCATTGCGTGGAACCTGCTACCGCAAGAGATGGGATGCGGTTCGGGCACCGCCTGCTGGCGACGGCTCGTAGCATGGCAAGAAGCAGGAGTCTGGCAACGCATCCACGAAACGTTGCTGGCCGAACTGCGTCGTCGTGGCGAAATCGACCTGTCACGAGTGCTTGTGGACAGCTCGTCGATTCGCGCGATGCTGGCGGGAAAAAAACCGGCCCGAATCCAACGGACCGGCGCAAGCTCGGCAGCAAACACCACCTCATCGTCGACGCGAAAGGCCTCCCGCTCGCGGTCATCCTGACCGGGGCGAACCGTCACGACGTCACCCAGCTTGATGCACTCGTCGATGCCATTCCACACATTCGCGGCAAGCGGGGACGTCCACTGCATAAACCGCAAATCGTTCAGGGCGACCGGGGCTACAGCTCGGAACCGCACCGGCAGCGTTTGAGAGAACGCGGCATCACGCCGGTACTCGCAAAGATTGGCTCGCCCCATGGCAGTGGCCTGGGTAAAACGCGTTGGCCAGTCGAGCGCTCGATTGCCTGGCTTCACTCGTTCCGACGCCTGAAGATTCGCTACGAACGCTATGCCCATGTCCATGAAGCCTTCCTGTCTCTGGCTTGTGCCTTGATTTGCTGGACGCGACTCAAGCCAATGTTTAACTAATTTCGCAACAGCTTCTAATACTACAGCCGTAGATAAAACAAAGCAGGAGGTACGCAGCCGCGGCGCCGGTAGTGACACTGCTGGGCGCGGTACTGGTGCCTGCGCCGCCATGCCGACCAGGCCAGGACGTACTCGATGGAGTGAGCTCCGCGCCATAGGAGGCGGCACAGTAGCCGGCGGATCTCCTGCACACTGAGCGGCACCGAATCTTCAGGTGTTTTTTTTGGCGCGCACCCGCAGGGTGACGAGCGCGGCATGGGCCAGCAGCGCCAGCGTGATGTGACGGTACCAGCCCTGCCATTGGCGTACCTCGTATTGATCGAGCCCGCATTCGCCTTTGGTTGCCTCGAAGCCGGTTTCGATTTCCCACCTGCGGCCCGCGACGTTGACCAGGGTTTGCCGTGTGGCTTTGCTGCGCGGGGCGTATACGACGTAATACGCATGCTCGCGTTGCTCGTCCAGGCTGCGCCGCACCAGCAGGTAATGCCCGAAGCGGCGCTCTTCTGTGGTGATCTGCAGACGCCACAGCGGAGTCAACGCCCAGTCATACAGGCGCTCGCCTTTGGCGCCGGCACCTGCTGACAGGCGTCGCCATGCCCGTGCCGGCAAGGCTTCGGCGATCCGGTCGGACCGTACGTAGTCGGGACCCTGCCACCACAGGGGTTCGTTCTTCGCGACGGCCAGTACGAAAGACTGGCCGCGCGACTCGAGCCACAGCCGCAGGTGACGGTCGCCGCCGTAGACTTCATCACCCGTGACCCAGCCGCACGGCACACCTGCGTCCAGCGCCCGCTCAAGCATGCTGCGCGCGAGCTGCGGCTTCGTTGCAAACTCCACCGCCTTGGGAATGCCCGCTGCCTCGCAGCGCACACGGTCATCGGTCCACGCCTTGGGCACATACAGTTCGCGGTCGATAAACGCGCTGCCGCCGCGACCGGCATAGCAGAGGAACACGCCGATCTGGCTGTTCTCGATACGGCCTGCGGTGCCACTGTACTGGCGTTGCACACCGGCCGAGTGCTGCCCCTTCTTGACGAAGCCGGTCTCGTCCACAACCAGCACCGCGTCGCGCTCGCCCAGTTGTTCAACGACGTACTCCCGGAGCACATCGCGCGCGCCATCCGCATCCCATTGCGCCCGCTCGAGCAGGTGCTGCACGCCATCAGGCGTTGCTTCGCCGATCCATTCGGCGAGTTGCCAGCCGTTCTTGCGCTCGACTGTGCCCAGCAGGCCCTTCAGGTAAGCGAGAGACCGATGTCGGGGCTCGGGTCGCCTGAACAGTTCTCCGAGCCGCTGATGTAGCGCCTCCAGTTCACGCTCCCACGCTATCGCCGTCGAATGCATCGCTTTCTCATGTAGTAGTACTAAATATTGTTAGTATAGTAAAAAATCTACGGCTGTAGTACTAAGTGTTCTCCACAGCGAATCGTCGCGGGGATGGGGAGGCCAGGAAGTTCGCACGCTCAAGGAAATGATCGCGTTGCGGGCGTTGGGTCATAACGTCGAGCTCGTGTGTCCGGAAGACGCGCGCCTCGGTATGCGAGCGCGTGCCGATGGCTTTGCCGTGCATCACGCGCGTATGCGGGCCGGCGCCGATCTGCGCTCCATGCTTACGATCCGGTCGCTGCTCGCGCGTCGTCGCTTCAATGTGCTGAATACGCACAGCGGCCATGACAGCCTCGTCGCCGGCATGGCGGGGCGGCTCGCGGGGACGCCGTTCATCGTGCGCACGCGGCATCTGGCGTTGCCGATTACGTCGCTTGCCACGTACAACTGGATTCCCCATCGCGTGGTCGCGGTCAGCCATCATGTGCGTAACTACCTGATCTCCGCGGGCGTGCAGGAAGACCGCGTGGAGACGATTTACGACGGCATCCTGAAGCCGGAAGCGGCGACCTGCTCCACGTTGCGCGATGAACTCCGGCTGGACGCCGATGCGGTGGTCGCCGGCATGGTGGCGATCGTGCGCGAGAAGAAAGGCCACGAGGATCTGATCGCTGCCGTCAGGCCGATGCTGGCCGAGCGCCCCAATCTGCATGTCGTGATGGCGGGGGACGGCGTGTGGTTCGAGAAGATCAAGGCGATTGTCGATGGCATGGGGTTGTCGCATCGCATCCATTTGCTGGGCTTTCGCACGGACATTACCAACGTGCTGCGCGGCTGCGACCTGTTCGTTTTGCCGACTCATCAGGAAGCGCTCGGACAATCGTTTATCGAAGCGATGGCGGTGGGTTTGCCGGTGATCGGCACGCGCGTCGACGGCGTGCCCGAGTTGATCGACGACGGCGTGAATGGCCTGCTCGTGCCGGCGCATGACATCGATTCATTGCGGAGCGCGCTCGCGCGTCTGATCGACGATGCGCCGCTGCGCGCGCGCCTGGGGCTCGCCGCGCGTCTGAAGACCGATAGCCGTTTCACGGTGGACGTCATGGCGAACGAGACCATCGACTGCTACATGCGCGGCATCTATGCCGGGCGCACTTACTACGGCGAGCGGCGGGCGGCGGCATGACGAAGTTCGCGCGCGCGGTGCCCGTGCTGATGTATCACCACATCAGCACGTCGCCAGGCATGATCACCGTCTCGCCGGAACACTTTGCCGCGCAAATGGCGTATCTGGCCGGCGCGGGTTACACGACCATCGGCAGCGCGCAACTGTCGGCCTATCTGGCGGGCGAGCCCTTGCCGAAGAAGGCCGTCGTGCTGACTTTCGACGACGGCTATCTCGGCGCATCCGGTTCTAAAGGGCACGGATTGACCGCGTTGTGCTTTCTGGTCACGAGCTGGATCGGCGAAGGGCCGGTGCGTGCGCACGCGCGTTCGGGCGGCGAGGTGGCGATCGAAAACGGTGAACCCGATCCCGCCATTCTTCGCCGGCCGGAGATCGATGCGATGCGCGAAGCCCGTACCTTCGAATTTCACAGCCACACGGATAGGCGCAGGACCAAGATGAATTGATCAGCTACGGCGTCTTGTAAGCAGGTCTGCCACTCCGGCACGGATGGCAATTTTCAAGATGTATCCGCGCGTAAAATCGACGCCGATCCGCTGACGAATCGCGGTGCGCAAACGCGCGTTTGTCCAGTTGTCAGCGTCTATGCCGTGTGCTCGCGGCGCCTCCCTCAGTGTAGCGGCAACCCACGCCAGCACTCCCTCATCGATCGTCAGACGCTTTTTCTCCGTGCGTTGCTTTGGCGGTCGCATCCGGTGTTCCAGCCCAAGCCTTCCGACGATGGTCCTGACGTGACCGTGTGAGTGGTAAATGCCGAGCTTTTCCTTGATCAGCTCTTGAACATCCCCGCTCCTCCACAGTTCGGTTTCGAAACCGTGCGCAGTAGGATTGGCCTCCAATTTTCCGCGTAACCAATCAAGGTCTGCGGCGGAAAGCGTCGCTTCGCGCCCGGATGACCTAAGCTCTTCGACAGCGTCAATTCCACCGGCACATACCATGGATCTATATTTTCGAACTGTGGGCACGCCTATGCCGAGCGTTTTAGCCACTATCTCGACACTGTCTCCATTTAGCAGCATCCTCGCAGCGATCGCTCGGCGAGCAGCATATACGCCACCCCGCGATTTCTGAGCAGGATTGGGAGACGCCTTACTTGACGGCGAATAGCCGAGTCGGTATGCGAGGCGATAACTGCGAACGAGGTAACCGACATGCGAAAATGAAAACTGGATGCCCAGGCGCTGGAAGATCACTTCCCGCAGCTGGCTTATGGTCCAGGTCGGCCCCGGATAGCCGTAAAGGCCTGGTGAGTGTTTGATAGCGCTAACGAGCCAGCTTTCCGAAGCACTATCCAGTCGCGGGACGCCCCCGTGGATGCGAAGGTGAGCTAGGGCCTCCGGCCCGCCCCTCTCAACCAGGTTCTTATATTTGCTCACGGTTGGAAGGCTCAGTTGAGCCACTCTTGATACTTCGCTAATCCCCACGCCTTTCAGCAGAAGCTTGACGGCAAGAGCCCTTCGGTCTGGAAGAGGGAGATCGTCTATCAGTTTGCCCATCGTCGTCGCAAATTAACGTTTGTTGTGCCGCATCGCGGTCCGATATTTATATACGATCCAAACCAAATTTCGGGAAGGCTTGAAGGTTTCTCGACCAGGTATGCGCGTTGAAGGTCTAAAGAAAGAATGAATCATCCCCGCTGGCATCGCAACCGCATCATGCCGGACTTTTTGAATGTCTTGAGCCGAAAGCTCTTTGGTCGTTCGATCCCTTCAGGCGGGTGTCCGTTCATGGCCGAATTGGGTCTCATGCTGTGACGCATAAATCGCCCCCCCAAGGTAGGTCGTGATTGGGATTCGGCCGTCGCGCTGCCGGCAACACGGCGATCGGTTGCCGCGCAGCAGTTTGGCCATCGGCGATTTTCGGGCACACTACGGGCATCTTCGCTCAGCCTCAAATGCCATGCCCCATTCGTTCAAGCCCACCCTCGAACAGCACGCGGTCGTATATGCGGTTCTTGGCGGGGACGACCTGAAAGTCAAGGCATATGCGGGCGCGGGAAAGACTTCGACGCTGCGGCTGATTGCCGATCATCTCGCCGGCAAACGCGGCAGCTATCTCGCCTTCAACAAGGAAATCGCCGAGCACGCGCGTCGCGGCTTTCCGTCCAATGTCAGCGCGCGCACGGTGCATTCGCTCGCGTATGCATCCGTTGCACCTGCCTTGACCGCGCGCCTGAACGTCCCGGGCGAGCCGCCGCACGAATTGGCTGCCCGCTTTGGGCTCGGACCGATACAGGTGCCGACCATCACCGGCAAAACCGTCGAAGTCGCGCCGTTTGAAATTGGTCGGATGGTTGCCGACGGCCTGGGCAGGTTTTGCCGCTCGGCGCAGCTGCGGCCGGAGGCTTCCCACATCCCTGTCGACGAAAAGGTACATGAAAAGGCGGCCGACTGGCTGCGCGAATCGTTGCTTCCCTACGTGGTGCGTCTGTGGAATGAAAGCACTGACCCACGCGGGCGCAGCGCCATTGCGCCGGACGTCTATCTGAAAGTCTGGGCGCAGACAGAACCGCGTATCGATGCGGACTTCATCCTGTTCGACGAGGCGCAGGACAGCGATGGCGTCATGCTCGCGGTGCTTGGCCTCCAGCGCCACGCGCAGATCATCTACGTCGGCGATCCCTACCAGCAAATCTATGAATGGCGCGGCGCGGTCAATGCAATGGCTCAGATCGACGCGCCAGAGCGTGCGCTAACCGAATCCTTCCGCTTCGGACCCATGGTCGCTGCGCTCGCCAGCCGTATTCTGGGATTGCTTGACGAGCGCACACCCATTCGCGGTCAGGACACCATCGGTTCAATTCTGGTGGACGACCATAATGTCTCTCCGCCCGTCGATGCCATTTTGTGTCGAAAGAACGTGACGGCCATCTGGCAACTGGCTGCGGGCGTCGAAGCCGGTTATAAGCCGGCGATCCGGATGAATCCCGCTGAAATTGTGGCGTTTGCAGACGGCGCCGATCAGTTGCTGGCCGGCAGGCGGGCTTTCCGGCCAACGGCATTTTCGTTGTTCGAAACATGGAAGGACGCCCAATCGTTTGCCCGAAGCGCAGTAGGGCGCGACTTACTGCCGATCGTTCGAATCGTCGACGAATGTGGAACCGGCTATCTTCGGGAGCTGGCGCGACGAGTTACGCCCGCGGCAGACGCCGACTACGTGATCTCGACCGTGCACCGCGCCAAGGGGCTGCAATGGAAACGGGTGAAGGTAGCCAACGATTTCCGCTTCAAGACGGTTGACGGGCGCCTGTTGCTCGACGAGGACGAGTTGCGCCTGCTTTACGTGGCCGTGACGCGCGCACAGCATGTACTGGACATCTCCGAGCTACGCGAGGACCTTATCCGGCTGTTCAACTCGCGTCGGTGACCGCACAGGCGTGCTCCGCAGTGAGACGCTCAACGGCGATGTTTTGTGTGGCCGTCGGTGGGTCACCACCTATATACCTCGTGCCCCGTATCTCACCGTGACGGACCGACATCTACGCGGTAGCTTCACGAAACTGAAAAACAAAGCACGTTATCAACATTTATGATCGCACCAAATCGACCCACCTCTGCCCTTCAACATGGCACTGCCGCAAGGACCGTTGTCAAGGTGCGACGGTTGTTAGTACAGTCAGTTTGATCGGAATGCGCGTCAAACCCCGGGGTTCAGCCTGGGGAAGGATAGCGCGGACGCCAACGGCGTCCTTCTGTAGCCCGTAAACAACGTGGCACTTTCCCCCTGGTAAACCAGGGGAATCCGGTATAGGATTGCTCGCCATGGAACGCCTTCAGGCCTTCAAATTCGAACTCATGCCGACCGGCGGGCAGGCGCGCAAGATGCGCCAGTTCGCAGGCGCGTGCCGGTTCGTCTATAACAAGGCGCTGGCAGTTCAGAAAGAGAATCACGCCGCAGGCGCGAAGTTCATCGGTTATGTGCCGATGGCGAAGCGGCTCACGGAATGGCGCAATGGCACGGAAACGCCGTGGCTCAAAGATGCGCCAGTCCACACGCAGCAGTGCGCCCTGAAGGCCATTGAGCGCGCATATGTAAACTTCTTCGGGAAGCGCGCCGACTTTCCGCGTTTCAAGCGCAAGGGCGTGAGCGACGCGTTCACGTACCCCGACAGGAATCAGATCAGGCTGGACCGCGAAACCGGCCGTATTTCGCTTCCGAAGCCCGGCTATATCCGCTACCGCAACAGTCGCATGGTGCCCGGCGAAGTCCGCTCTGCCACCGTGTCTCTGCGCGCGGGTAAGTGGTGTGTGTCGATCCTGACGAAGCGTGACGTAGAGCAGCCGGTTCCGCATGGCCCCGCCGTCGGTATCGACGTGGGCGTGGCCCGGTTCGCAACCCTGAGCGATGGCAGTTTCATCGCGCCGCTCGCCAGCTTCCGCCGGCACGAACAGCGCCTGGCAAAGTATCAACGCCGGATGGCCCCGCAAGGTCAAAGGCAGCAGCAACTGGAAAAAGTCGAAGGCCCGCATCCAGAAGAGTCACGCGCGTATCGCAGACGCACGCAATGATTTTCTGCACAAGGCTTCGAGCACGCTCAGCAAAAACCACGCAATGGTTGCGCTCGAAGACCTGAAAATCAGCAACATGAGCAAGTCAGCAAAGGGTACGGCAAACGCACCAGGGTGCAATGTGCGCGCGAAGTCCGGTCTTAACAAGTCGATTCTCGATCAGGGCTGGGGCGAGTTCCGCCGCCAGCTGGAGTACAAAACGGCATGGCACGGCGGATATCTCGTCGCGGTCGATCCGAAGAACACGAGCCGCACCTGTCCGTGTTGCGGGCATGCCTCGAAGGAAAACCGCAAGACGCAAGCGCTGTTCGCCTGCGTGTCATGCGGATACGGGAACAATGCCGATCACGTGGGCGCGCTCAACATTCTAGCGGCAGGACATGCCGTTATTGCCTGTGGAGGGATGGCGCAGTCAGGCCGCCCGTCGAAGCAGGAACCCGCCGAGACTACTAGCGCCATCGCGGCCTGGGGTTGAAGGAATCCCCGTCCTTTAGGCTGAGGATTACCCACATCTCTTGATTTGATTCCGACGTAGGCTACTCGTTTTGCCGGAAGATACGATACATGACCGCGCTCTCGTGCAGTGCGAGAAAGCCACGCCACATCACGGTTGGTCCAGGGGGATGGTCGTGCTTGCGATTGAGATAACCACCGAGCTTTGCAACCCAGAGCACCACCTGCGCGAGCGTTGGCGGTTCGGCCGGCAATTGCGTAGTGCCGTGTATCCGGCAATACAGCGCGTGCCATTCGAGTGGCTGCAGCAGCACTTCGCAGGACAGGTCGCCATCAAGGCGGGCCAGCAGCGTCGCGTACATGATGCGCCAGCTGATGACAGCAAACAATGCCGTGGCGCGCACGAAGCGATCCAGGTGGCCGAATTGTCGGGCCTCGATCTGACACCCGCTCTTCAGGACGCGATGCCACGATTCAATCGTCCAACGGCGGGCATACCACGCCAAACGTTCGAGTGCGTCATCGCAGGTCAGTGTCGGCACCGAACTCAGCAACATCCATTCGATCGGCTCGACGCCCTCGGGGGGCTGAGTCTCCAGCGCGTGGATCACAAACACCTCGGCATCCGGCAACTTATCGTGCTGACGGCTGCGCGGCGGACGCAACCGGAGCGCCTTGCAACGCACCGTCAATTGCGCAGTGCGTGTCGGTGTTTTTCCATTCCGGGTCGGCACCAGCAGATCCGTTTCGCCCACAGCGGGCTCTGCCGCAACGGCGTCCCACAGATATGCCTGCGGATGCGCAACGCGGCGGCTCCAGGCTGCACGTACCAGCCAGTCAACGCCCACTGGCCGAGGAGCAATGAACACATCGTAGACATCGCCGTCGCGGTCGGAGATGCCGATGATGTGGGTGTCGGGGCAGCGCGCTTTCACCGATGCCAGATGCTCGAGGCCCTCGAGCCACTTGACGCTTTCCTTCTCCTCGATAGGTCGTTTCCTTCGTTGTTTCGATCTGCCGGATTCCTCGGGTGCACGAATCCACGTCTTCATTCCCAGCACCCCGAGCGGTAGGCCCTCAGGTGTCACGGCCAGCAAGCTGTGCAGCATGAATCCGTGCACATTACTGCTCGTGCCGTGGCCCAGTCCCTGCGTCGCCGGCAGATGCATGAGGTTGAATTCAGTCGTATCCTGCGGGGCCAGGACGACCGGGACCTGCTGCATGCGGTTCAGCGTCTGCCCAATGTGGTTGGCCAATACGCCGTTGGTGTCGATCCGTGGGTTGTCGAAGAAACGATAGGCAGCCTTCAGTTGTGCCCCGTCCAGCGACTGTGGAAACGAACACTGTGGGCTCTCCGCCAGCCGTCGCGCGAGCGCAACGAGGCGCTGCGTCAGGCGGGCGTCGCCCAGCGCCGCCGCGCCGAATTCTTCGCTGGCCCAGTCATCGAAATCACCCGTTGCAGACAATGCGGTTCATTCCGGTCCATGAACGCGCTCAAGTTAACATCGGTCAGCGCAGTTTACAAGCGATGATCGAGATGTGGGTAATCCTTAGCCTTTAGGGCGGGGAGGATGTCAAGGGCAAGTGTTCGACCGTTGCAGTCATCCGTTGCCCATCGGGTGCCGCACTCAACGAATGGCCGCTGACGGGCGAGGCCCCAACGCAATGCGCCCGCCAAGATGTGGGCTTCAACCAGCGACGTTTTCCAACCGGCATTCGACGCGCTGAAGGTACGGGTCCACTACGAGAGCTCTTCGCCCCGAACCGGGGAAGGGAGAGACTCAAGCGGTCTCTCAAGCCTTGCCCGCTGCTGCGGAGTCAGCCCTCGCGTAGCGCTCACTTGCCGAACACGTCCGCACCAGTAGGTCCGGCTGAACAATGAATCTGCGCCATCCGCTGACAGGATCCGTTCGAGATGAGCAATCGCGTCCTCGGCTGTTCGAGGCGTATAAGGCTCTCCCGATCTCCGGATCCTTTTTTTATTGTTGTTTTCATCTACGTCTCTCATGTGGTTACCGACTGAGTCCGGTCCGTACGCCAGGCTTCAGTCGAGCCTGTCTATTGCAAACAACCACTGATTCTGCAGCGGTACATACCCAGATGCCTGTCCCACGTAGAAAAACCGAAGCGTCGCCGACGCGAGTGTTTCGCCTAGGCGATCCACTAATCGACATGAACGTGGATGCGCCGTCGAGATTCAACCCCAACCTGTCGGCAGGACGAACTCACTGACTGAACGGCGTTACACACACTGCACTCCCAGCTGCCCGAAGGTGTCTGGGAGTGCCCGCCTCGCCGCGCAGTGGATCGACCAACCCGCAAGCTTCTCTAGTCAGCCAGAAAATTGTCGACCAACTGATTGAACGCATCGGCATGTTCGATCTGCGTCCAGTGTCCGCACTGGCCGAAAACGTGCAACTGCGATGGACCGATCAGTTCGAGCAGGCGCAGCGAGTTGGCGAGCGGAATCACCTGATCGTCGCGGCCGTGCACGATCAACGTCGATTGGCGGATGTCACCCAATTGATGCTCGTGACATGCGAGCGCATCCGCCCAGCGTTGCCGCGGCGCCGGGAACATCGCGGAGAACGACTCCTGATAGCCGGGCCGAATGCTTGCCCGATAGCGCGACTCCGCCAACTCTGGCGTGAGGCGTGAACGATCGAACGCGAACACCTTCATGATGCTCTGCATATTTTCCACTGACGGTTCATATCCCCATACAGCATCGAGCCCCGGTGTGAGATCGAAGCGCACCCCCGCCGCACCCATCAGCACCAGCCTGCGCACGCGCTGTGGATGACGCACCGCCATCGCCAACGCAAGCGCACCGCCGAACGAGTTGCCCACGAGATCGGTGCGCTCGATGTCAAGCGCATCCAGCAGACCGACCAGATGATTCACCCACAGATCCATGTCGTACAGCGTGCCGGCGCGGCGCTCGGTGTAGCCGAAGCCGGCCATGTCCGGCGCAATCACGCGGCGCGTGCGCGCGAGCGCCGGCATGGTGAGACGCCAGTTCGCCCACGCGGTCACGCCGGGCCCGGAGCCGTGAATCAGCAGCACCGGTTCGCCGGCGCCGACGTCGTGATAATTCGTCTCCAGGCCCGCCGCGCGAATCCGCTGGCCGATTTCCGGATCGCTTTGTTGTGTCATGGTGAACTCCTTAGTCGCCGCCTGCGTGCTGCGGCATCGATCGATTGTCAGAACGGAATGACCGCGCGCGCCCACACCGCTTCGCCCGCAGGTCTGTTTCTCACGAAAAACTCCTTCATTACGCGCACGTCCACGCTGCCCTTCGCAAACTCATAGCGAAACCCGGGTCCGACTGCGAAAACCTGACCGCGAAAACCATCGCCGTTCGCCGACGCCCCGTTCTGTGTGTCGTCCGTAGTCTGCTTGACGAAATAGCCCGCAATACCAACTCGCGCCTTTGTCGTCACCGCGTAGCTCGCGCCATAGTCGACATGGAACAGTTGGCCCGAATGATAGTCGGTCGCGGTGTTCATCGAATTGAAGCTGTAGGTGATTTTCGCCGACATCTCCAGTCCAGTGATAGGAAACCAGCTGACACCGAATATCGGTCTCACGGTGTAGTAATGCTTGCCGGTATTGAGCGCCGCGTTCTTGTCGTACTGGCCGGTCGGCAGCACGAATTCGAGCGCGGCCACCGTTCGGAGCGAACCGTCGCCCCAAGCGATCATTGCGGGGGTGACGATCAGATCGCCGAGATTGGTGCGATCAAACGACGCCCCTCCCGCGTCGAGCGAAAGATGCTCCATGGGCAGTACCGCATACGCGCCAAAGCGTCCGCCGAGCAGCGAGAGATTCGACATGTACACGAGCCGTGGAATCAGCACGTCGGCATTCAGCTTGAACCCCGGCACGGAACTGTTGCCATGCGAATCGTTAAAGCGCGATGCGAAGTAGTGCGTGTAGTAGAGCAAACCGTACAGCCCCGCAGGCGGCAACGCTCCGGCGAAAAAAGCCTCGGCGCCCTCGCCTATCGTGTCGCTGCCGCCTTCGGTCGCGTGCACGTTGGTGCAGAGTGCAGCGCAAATGCCGGCCAGCACCATCCCTCGCCTGAGCGCGATTCGAACTTCCATCTTGCTGTCTCCTGGATATTTTTTTCGTGAGCTTTTGAGAGTGGGCCGCCGGGCGGCCAACCACTCCGGGGCTACTTCTTCAGATCGAGCGCGACGTCGACGATCATGTCTTCCTGCCCGCCGACCATGCGTCGCCGCCCCAGCTCCACGAGAATATCGATCGTCTTCAGACCGTATTTCGCGGCGGCCGCCTCGGCGTGACGCAGGAAGCTCGAATAGACGCCCGCATAGCCCAGCGCCAGCGTTTCGCGGTCAACACGCACCGGCCGATCCTGCAACGGACGCACGATGTCGTCCGCGGCGTCGAGCAGGCCGTACACGTCGCAGCCATGATTCCAGCCAAGCCGGTCCACCGCCGCGATGAACACTTCGAGCGGCGCGTTACCCGCGCCGGCTCCCATGCCGGCCAACGACGCGTCGATCCGGTCGCAGCCTTCTTCGACCGCGACGATCGAATTCGCCACGCCGAGCGACAGGTTGTGATGCGCGTGCATGCCGGTCTGCGTGTCGGGCTTCAACACGTCCTTGAAGGCACGGAAGCGCTCACGCACACCGTCCATCGAAAGTGCACCGCCCGAGTCCACGACATAGACGCAGGTCGCTCCATAGCTTTCCATCAGCTTTGCCTGCTGGGCCAAGGCGGCAGGCGTCGTCATATGGCTCATCATCAGAAAGCCGACGGTGTCCATGCCGAGTTCGCGCGCGTGCTCGATATGCTGCTTCGACACATCCGCCTCGGTGCAATGCGTCGCGACGCGCACAACACGCGCGCCCGCATCGTAGGCGTTACGCAGATCATGGACGGTGCCGACGCCCGGTAGCAGCAGCGTGGCGACCTTCGCATGGCTGACCGTTTCAGCGACGGCCGCAATCCATTCGACGTCGCTGTGCGCGCCGAAGCCGTAGTTGAAGCTCGATCCGCAGAGGCCGTCGCCATGCGCCACCTCGATCGAGTCGACGCGCGCATCGTCGAGTGCGCGCGCGATCGCCTTCATGTTCGCGATGCTGTACTGATGACGGATTGCGTGGCTGCCGTCGCGCAGCGTCACGTCGGAAATATAAAGTTTGCGATTATGCATAGTGGCGCTCCTTGCGCGATCAGGCCGCGAGCGGCGAGAGCCGCGTTTCGGCGATACGCTCGGCGCACGCGAGCGCAGCCGAGGTCATGATGTCGAGGTTGCCCGCATAGGCCGGCAGATAGTGCGCGGCGCCCTCCACTTCGAGAAAGATCGAGGTCTTCAGGCCTGCGATCGAGCCTAAACCCGGCACGTTCAGAGGCTGGCTTGAGTCGAACAGATCGAACTGCACGCGCTGCTTGAGCCGATAACCCGGCACGTAGCGTTGCACGCGCTCGGCCATCGCAGTGACGCTCGCTTCAATCGCGTCACGGTCGGCGGGATCGGACAGCGTGAAGATGGTGTCACGCATAATGAGCGGCGGCTCGGCCGGGTTCAGGACGATGATGGCCTTGCCGCGCGTCGCGCCACCGAGCACCTCGATCGCCTTCGACGTGGTCTCGGTGAATTCGTCGATGTTGGCGCGCGTGCCTGGGCCCGCGGAGCGGCTGGAAATCGATGCAACGATCTCCGCGTAGTGGACCTTCGCCACCCGCGACACCGCGTTGACCATCGGAATCGTCGCCTGGCCGCCGCACGTCACCATGTTGATGTTGGGCGCGTCGAGTTCGTCGTCGAGATTGATCGACGGAATCACATACGGGCCGATTGCCGCGGGCGTCAGGTCGATGACCTTGACGCCGTGCGCCTGCAGCAGCGCGTTGTGATGCTTGTGCGCGCCCGCCGACGTGGCGTCGAACACAATACGGATGTCACCGAAGTTCGGCATGGCGAGCAGGCCTTCAATGCCGCCCGCGGTCGTCGGCACACCGAGCCGTTGCGCGCGCGCGAGACCGTCCGACTGCGGATCGATACCGACGAGCGCGCCCATCGCGACATGTTTGCCGTGACGCAGGACCTTGATCATCAGGTCCGTGCCGATGTTGCCGGAGCCGATGATGGCGACTTTTCGCGGCGCGCTTGCGCCATGTACTGTTGTCATGGTCAGGTTTCCTTTGATGCGTGGTGTGCTAGCGCCCGAGCGCGGACGCAGTCTTGCCGCCGATCCCGAAGTGCGTCTTCGGGATTTCGATCAGCAGCACGCGCACGGATTCGCGCGGCGCGCCAATGGATTCGATGGCCGCGTCGGTCAGTGCGCCGATCAGGCGCGCCTTCTGTTCGTCTGTGCGGCCTTCCATGAGATGAACGTTGATGATGGGCATGAATATCTCCGTTTATGCGGGTAGGTTTCGCTCAGACGAAGCGCATTGAAACGCTGCCGAGATGCTGGAAGCGCGCGGTGACCGAATCGCCGGCGGCGACGGCAATCGCCTCGGTCACGCCGCCCGTCAGGATCAGCGTGCCTGCGGGAATGGACTTGCCCCGCGTGCCGAGCATGTTGGCGAGCATCGCAACGCTGGCGGCCGGATGGCCGAGCACCGCCGCGCCCGACGCCGTCGCGACGATTTCGCCGTTCTTCTCCAGCACCACGCCAAGATTCTTCAGGTCCAGACCTGCGGCGCTGCGATGCCGGCCGCCGGTCACGAAGCGCGCCGACGACGTGTTGTCGGCAATCACGCTCTTCAGGTCGAAGCGGAAATTTTCGTAGCGCGAGTCGATCACTTCCACCGCGGGCAGCACAAAGTCCGTCGCGGCCAGCACGGTGCCGATGTGGCAGCCGGGACCCGCAAGCGGGCGCTTCGTTACGAACGCGATTTCCGCCTCCACCTTCGGATGGATCAGCGACGAGGAGTCGATCGCCGCGCCGTCCATGCATGAGCCGTAGTCGGTCAGGAAACCGTAGACCGGGTCCGTCACGCTCATCTGGCGCATCTTCGCGTGCGACGTGAGGCCCATCTTCAAACCCGCGACCTTCATGCCGCGCGCTTCCTTGCGCGCACGCAGCGCATCCTGGATCGCATAAGCGTCGACCCAGTCGATCTGCGGATAGGCGTCGGTGATCTTCGTGATTGCCTCGCGTTGCAGTTCCGCCTCGTCGAGCCGCTGCGCGAGAGCGTCGATCGTTGCTTGATCGAGCGTCATGGTCTTTCTCCCTGAATGAAACGCACTGACGCGCTGCCGATGCCGCCGAGACTGATCCGCAGCGAGTCGCCCGCCGTCACCGGCACCATCGCCGCGAGAGAGCCGGACAGGATCACCTCGCCCGCCTTGAGCGTCATGCCAAGCCGGCCGAGCGTGTTCGCGAGCCACGCCACCGCGTTGGCCGGATGCCCGAGCGCGGCAGCGCCCGCGCCGGTCGCCGCGATCTCACCGTTCTTTTCGAGCGTCATGCCGACCAGCGCGAGATCGAGTTCGCGCGGGTCGACCGCCTGATCGCCGAGCACGAATACGCCCGACGACGCGTTGTCGGCCACCGTGTCCTGGATGCGGATCTTCCAGTCGCGAATGCGCGAATCGACGATCTCGAAGCACGGCAGTACGGCCTCCGTGGCGCGCAAGACGTCGGCATTTGTCACGCCCGGACCTGCGAGATCATGTTTCAGCACAAACGCGATTTCGCCTTCGGCTTTAGGCGCAATCAATTGCGACACGTCGATGGCGGCGCCATCCGCGAACACCATCGCCGACGTGAGATGCCCAAAGTCCGGCTGACGCACGTCGAGCATGTTCATCACCGCCTCGCTTGTCACACCGATCTTCTTGCCGATCACACGTTCGCCGTCGAGCGCGACGCGGCGTTCGATCATCCGCAACTGGATACGGTAGGCGTCGGCGATCGTGATGCCGGGTTCGCGTGCAGTCAGTGGCGCGACCGGCTCGGCATGACGCAACGCGCGATAGAGTTCGTCGCCGTAGCGCTCGATCGTTTCGGGCGCGAGTCCTTCTGTATTTGACGGATTCATAGCTTCCCTCACAACTTGACGCAGACATTGCGCAGCTCGGTATAGAACTCGAGCGAATGGATCCCGCCTTCGCGGCCGATCCCCGACTGTTTCGCGCCACCGAACGCGGTGCGCAGATCGCGCAGGAACCACGAATTGATCCAGCAGATGCCCACGTCGAGCGAGCGCGCCATGCGATGCGCGGTGCCCGTGTCGCGCGTCCATACAGTGGCGGCAAGACCATACGGCGTGTCGTTGGCTTTCGCGATCACCTCGGCTTCGTCGTCGAACGGCGCGATGTGACAGCAAGGGCCGAAGATTTCCTCGCGAATCACACGCGAGCTCTCCGGCAGGCCGGTCCAGATCGTCGGCTCGATCCACGCACCCTCTTTCAACCCGGCCGCCATGTCGGGTACGCCGCCGCCCGTGACGACCACCGCGCCGTCAGTGCGCGCCTGCTCGTAGTACGACAGAACCTTGCTGCGATGCGTCTGCGAAATCAGCGGACCGAAGGTCGTGCCTTCCACGTCGGGGCGGCCTGGACGCAGCGCCTTCGCGCGTGCCGCAAGCGCGCCGACAAAACGCTCATAGATCGGCCGTTGCACGTAGACGCGCTCCGTACCGAGGCACACCTGTCCGGTGTTTTCAAATGCGGAACGCGCGATACCCGCCACGGCTGCGTCGAAATCGCAGTCGGCGAAAACGATGCCCGCGTTCTTGCCGCCAAGTTCGAACGAGACGGGCCGCACACCGTTCGCGGCGGCCTTCATGATCGCTTCGCCGGTGCGCGTCTCGCCGGTGAAAGTGATCGCGTTCACGTCGGGATGCTCGGTCAGGAACGCACCCGCCGAGTCAGGTCCGAAGCCGTGCACAACGTTGTACACTCCCTTCGGGACGCCCACTTCGTTCATCACTTCGCCAAGCAGCGTTGCGGTAGCCGGGGTCTCTTCGGACGGCTTTACCACCACCGTATTGCCACATGCGAGCGCCGGTGCAACCTTCCATGTCATCAGCAGCAGCGGCAGATTCCACGGACACACTACCGCGATCACACCGCGCGGAGTGCGCACACCATAGTTGAGCGCTTCGCCACCGTCCGGCGTCGCCATTGCGAAACTTTCGGTGGGCACATTGCGAATCATGTCGGCGAACACCTTGAAGTTCGCCGCGCCACGCGGAATATCGACGTGACTCGCCAGCGCGTGCGGCTTGCCGGTGTCGGCGATTTCAGCAGCGAGGAAATCGTCAAAGCGCCGGTTGATGCCGTCGGCCACCGCATACAGCAGTTCGACCCGCTGCGGCAGCGTCATGCGCGCCCATGGCCCGTGCAGGGCCGCGCGCGCGGCCTGTACCGCCGCGTCGACCTGTGCGCGGCCAGCCTCGTGCACGAGCCCGATCACACGGTTGTCGACCGGGTTGCGGTCTTCGAAGGTACGATCCGTGCCGACCCACTCGCCACCAATGAAGTTCTTGAATTCAGTCATGGATACTCTCGATTGTTTCGTTGCGCCAGTTGCACGGCTCAGGTCAACACGCTCAGGAAGGCCTCGTTGAGCTTGCGGTCGTGATAGAAAATCGCACGCCCCAGGTCCTTGTCATGCCACGTGATAGTCGGCTTGTCCGGGTAGTGGATATAGCCGCCCGCGAAGACCTCGTTGCGGTTGCCGGACGGATCGAAGAAATAGATCGTTGCGCCGCGCGTGATGCCGTGCCGTGTCGGTCCGATGTCGAGCGCAACGTCGTGCTTGGAAATCAGATCCGCGGCCTTGAGCACGTCGCCCCAACTGTCGAGTTGGAATGACACGTGGTGAAACTTGTTTTTCTCGGCATGGCGGATAAACGCGATGTCATGGGCCTTGTTCGAGCACGTCAGGAACGCGGCGATCTGCATGCCTTCCGGCGTCACGACCTGCTCGGCCAGCGAAAAACCAAGCACGTCGCGAAAGAGCTTTACGGTATCGTCGAATTCGTCGCCATATAGCAGGCAGTGATCGAAGCGGCTCGGCGACATGCCGCGCAGGCCGTCGGGCCAGGGATCGGGATTCACATCGCCAGTCGCGCTGCCGACCTTGTGTTTCGTGGCAAAGAGCTCGATCGAATGGCCCGTTGGCACAGTGAAGCGGAAACGCCGTCCCGTATGCAGATGTTCGCCAGCTTCCATCCAGACGAAGTCTTTTACGTAACCGGACTCCTTCACGGCATCCGCGAGCCGGTCGAGTGTCACTTCGCTGTCGACGCGAAAGCCGAGGTAATCCATGCCCGGCTCGTCCGCTTCGCGCAGCACGACACTGTGATGGTCGTGTTCGTCCCATGCCTTCAGATAGACGCGCCCCTGCGCGTCGCGGCCGGTTTCATGCAGGCCAAGCACGTCGATGTAGTGCTTCAACGCCGGACCGATTTCGAGGACCCGCAGCGCAATATGGCCGGGTCGCAGTACGCCTTGCAATGCCATGATGTGTCTCCTTGATCGTTCTGGTTCAGACGCCGCCTGGCGCCTGTTGCTGCTGGATAGATTCGTGGCGTTCTTCCGTCACCGCTCTGGCTCGCGCCTTGTCGATACAGCGCGCCATCTTGCCGACCACACGCACAGACAGATCCGTGAGCGGACGGATCCGGCATGCGAGCACCGTGCCGCACACTTCCTCTTCGGCGCTTACGCACGCGCGGCTCATCTTGCAGGCGTGATAGCGGCCGCTCACCACCTGCACCTTGCACACACCGCAGCCACCGCCGCGACAGCCAAGCGGAATGCCTCGCCCACCTGTTGCCGCCATCGCATGCAGCACCGTGGCGTCCCCCGTACAGCTGAACGTGTCGCCGGTGTTTTCAACTTCGATCCGCCAGGTCATCACCGCTCTCCTTGAGTGAGCCGACGGAGGCGTCAGATGCGGAACAGCGGGCTTCTGGCCGCCGCGTTCGCATCCGCCGCTGACAGGAACTGCTCCGTGTAGATGTCCCGTTCGAACAGGCGGCCCTGCATCAGCGTCTTGATACACGCCTCGACCATCGGCGGCGGCCCACACAGATACGCCTTGTGACCGCGAAAATCGGCAATGCCTGCGGCGTCGGAGTACAGCTCGTTCAGAACCTCGTGCACGAAACCGCGCGAGCCCCGCCAATTGCTGTCGGATGGTTCGCCCGACAGGGCTGGCAGGTAGCGGAAATTCGGGTAGCGCTCAGCCAGTTCGTTGAAGAACGCTTCGAAATAGAGTTCGTCGCATGTGCGGGCACCGTGGATCAACGTGATCGGCAACGTCGAGCCTTCGTTCAGCAGATCGAGGATCATCGACTTCGGGCTTGACAGTCCCGAGCCGCCCGCGAGGAAGATTGTCGGCACCTGTGCCTGTTTGCGCACGAAGAAGCGCCCGAACGGCGCGGCGAACTTCAGTTGCGCGCCCGGTTGCAGTTCGTCATGCAGCCAGCCGGTCGCGGCCCCGTCCGGCACACGACGGATGTGCATCTCGATCTCGCCGTCATGCGGAGCACTGGCGAGTGAAAATGCGCGCGGCTGCCCGCAGCCCGGCACATGCAGGTTCAGGTACTGGCCTGCCTGAAACGCAACACGTTCGGCGCTCTCCACCGCGAGCCGGATCACGCGAATGGTGGGCGTCGCATCTTCGATCGCCACGACCGTGCCGGTATAATCTTGCAGCGGCAAATTTTGGGCGTCCGGGTCTTCGTCGATGTCAGCTTCGATCACGAGATCGGACATCGGCGTCGCGCAGCACGCCAGGCACTTGCCCTCTTCCCGCTCGAAGTCCATCAACGCGAAGTCCGACGCGTCGCCCTGCTCGATCTCGCCATCGACGACCTGCACCTTGCAGGTCGCACACAGCCCGTGACAGCAGGCATGCGGAAGCCACACACCCTGGCGCAAACAGGCATCGAGCAGCGTCTGCCCCGCTTCAATGCCGATAGTCTGGCCGAGCGGTTCAATACGTACGGTGTAGTCCATCTCTGTCTCCCGCGTTAGCTGCACGAACCACCAATGCCAGTCAGGCCGGGTGTCCGCAGACGGATCACGTCCTTATGAACGAGACCGTTATCGGCAAGCGAGCGCTCGCTGTCCGGCTGCCACGGCTCACCGGATCTGAACCACTGTGCGGTGGGCCAGTCGATCGCGGCGAAATCGGGATGGGCGCCATACAGGCCCGGCAGCACGTCCGCCATCAGCGCGCCGAACGTCATGTCAGGCGGCACCGGCACGCATAGCGGTGCGGCGAACATCAGGTGGTCCTCCCAGCCGATGTAGAGCAGCCGGTTGCCATGAAACTGCGACTCGCGGTCGGCCGGTTCGAACGCGTAGGGTTTGATCGCGGTGATGCTCATGCTTGTCTCCTTCGTCTAGTCTGTTCTCTGTTCGCGCCGCGCTCATTCGCTCGGGGCGTGAGCGCCGGATGCGTCTTTCCACGCATTCCAGTTGCGCTCGTCGGGCGAGCCCGCGAAGTCGAGATTGTCGTGACCGGGGTTGAGGTTGTAGTACTTGAGAACGTCGTCGAGCGACGCGCCGCCACAGTTGCCCTGATAGATCTGGTGCACCGGCAGCCACGCCTGCACATACTTTTCGGGCTCGCCTTCGAAGATGTCCTTGCAGCCATCCGAGCAGAAGTGGAACTTCATTCCGTGATAGGTCGATTCGCGGTAGGCGATCTTCGTCGGGTCGTCCGGCTCGCTGAAGAACATCGGCACCTGGCAGGTCTGGCACAGCATCGGCAGACTGGCGTTGTAGAAGCGCTTGCCCGCCTTCTGCTGTTCGCGCCAGTATTCGAAGCGCGGCCGGTACACGCTGTCGAAGGTCTCCGGATATTTGGCGGAGAGCCAGTCGAGTTCTTCGTCGGACGGCACCCAGGTGTGGAAGTTAGCTGCTGCGCCATAGTTGTAGAACGCCGCCCACGCCTCGTGCGTGACGCGATCTTTGGTCTGCGTCGCGATCTCGTGATACTTCGGCATACGCAGGCCATAGCGCTCTAGGTCCTTGAAGAGCGCGCCACCCGCGTCCTCGAAATAGATCTTCCACGCCTCCGACCACGACATCACGCGCTTGGGCAGCATGTAGTCCATCATCATGCCGACCAGCGTCAGCAGCCGGAAGCCGCGCCAGAACCATTTGTCGAGCCACTTCTGCACGATCGGCACATTGCCGGGATCCTGCTCACAGATGAACTTCACGACTTCGAGGCCGAGCGTCATATGCCGCGATTCATCCGACTGCGCAGAGAAGCCAAACGTGACGGTGGCCATATCACCGTTGTATGCCGCGCCCGACATGAACGGCATAAATAGCAGGTTCGTCAGCACGTATTCGAACGAAAACGAAATGGCCGTGATGAATTCGAACGGACCGGCGCTCATTGCATCGTCGAAGTACGACTTCGCCACCGACAGATACCAGACACGGTCGTGCATATGCGGCCACTCGGCGAAACCATTGAAATACTTGTTGTAGAGCGACAGCGTATGGACCTGTGTCTGACAGTGGCGCAGTTCGTCGATCGACTGCATCTGGCAGGCCACCCGCGCACCGACTCCGCGAAAATGACGACCCAGATGCGCGTAGCCGCGATGCGCTGCGTATTCGAGCGGCGTTACGCCGGTCAGGAACAGCTTGAGCGTGTTGATATAACGCGCGTCCGAGACGTTCATGTGCCCGTTGTTCTGCGCGAACGAATCGATGATCGCGTAAAGCTTGCGTTCCTTTTCCGCCTGATACTTCCAGTAAGAGTCCATCGTCATGCGAAACGGGTCTTCCCATTTATCCCAGTCATGGATCTTGATGCCCTCGTATTGATCGAAAGGGAACACCTTGTCCATCGGCTGATAACTGGTTTCCCAGCCGAGATCGCGCGTCATTAGCGCGTACTTGTCTTTCAGGTTCAGCTTCTTGCGTGCGTCCATCATTCGTCTCCGGTTTATGTCAGGCGTGCCATTGCAGCGTGAAGGCATCGTCGGTTTCATCGATGTTTCCCGACAGCGACACCAGGTTCAGTTGCAGCTCCTGGATATTCCAGTCGCGGCCCAGTTCTTCCGATACGTGGGTGCGCGAAATCACAAGCTTGCCGGGGGCGTCGATCTTCACCATCGCCGGATACTCATTGACCGTAGCCTCGGGATTCACGGCGGTAATCGCGGCGACGATCGCGCGCGTTTCGTCGGTGTTCTGCAATGCGATGTAGACGTTCTGCATGATGGCCTCAGGGTTGGACTGCCGCGACCGGCAATGCGCCGAGCTTCGTAAGACGCGCGGCGAATTGCGCGCTGGTTTCATCGAGTGCGGCAGCGCCCGCGTCGTCGAGCAGCGTGCCGGCGACGGGGAGAAGCGCTTCAAGCGTGCGGGCGCGATAGTGCTCGACCCAGCCGACAATTCGTTGCTGGTTCTCTGGCGATTCGGCGGTCACCGTGCGGATCACCGCGTCCACCCACTTCGCGTGATCGGACTGCCATTGCTGGGTGAACTCGGTGAGCATCGCGAGGCTCGCCCCCAGGTGCTGCGCCGCGAACGCGTCGAAGTGCTGATACACGAGCGGATACAGCAGGCCGTCAAGCACGAGGTTCTGCGCGACGAAAGTCTCGAACCAGTCTTCGACCACGAAGATGTCCTCGACGAGGCGCCGCATGGGTTGCCATGCCTCGGCTTCCAGCCACGCGGTCTTTGCGCGTTCCAGCGCGACGCCAGTGTTGCCGTCGAGCGCCAGACCGATACGCGATAGATACTGGGCGATGCCGAGCCGATCCATCGCGCAGAACGTGCAGGCCTGCGTGATCGCTGTGCCGTAGCCATAATCGGCGCACAGCGTGTTGTTCATATTGGCGCCCCATTCGATGTGGCGCAGCGGCAGCAGCCCGGCTGTCAGGCGTTCCTGCCATTCGTACGACAGTGCGGCAAGCAGTCCGCGACGCTCCACAAGATCAAACGCGCCTTCGGCCGCTTCCTGTTGCCGTGCACGCGTCGTTACGTACGCGCCGTAGTAGTACTGGCGCGGGTCCTTCAGCGCGTACCAGTCCTTCATGCGGATCTGCGTGCGGCTCGCGTCGAACAACTCGAATTCCGGCGCCCAGGTCGGCCGATAGTGAAAGTTGGTGGTGGGCTGGATGTCGTAGGTCGCCTCCTGATAACGCGAAGCTGGCTTGTCGCCAAACCGGCGCGCGACATGCCCATAGGTTTGACGCAGCGGCTGGGCCTTGAGTGTCTTGATTTCGATTTGCATGAGACTGTCTCCGTGTTTGTCCACTACTTTTCTGAATGAGCTGCTTCGCTCGGGCTAGCCCTCGTATCGCCACCGTTCGCGCGTGAGGTCGATCTGTTCGTCAGTTTGCGTGATCGTGCGAACCGCGTTCACGTGGCAAAATCGATCGAACATGGTTCGGTTCATGATCAGTTCGACAGCGAGATCGGAGTCACCGACAGAGAAATCGAATTCGACATAACCGTCTTCCCGTTGTGCAGTTATCCGAACGAATCGTTGAGTTCGGTCGAACAGCGGTCTCGGATCTTGCATCGTCGCCTCCTCGTTTTTCTTCTCTATTGCATGACCTGTGCCATGTGCGCTTTTGCAGAAAAAGGCGAGGGTTTGCCCGAAGAAAAACCGCGAGTCTGGCGATATCGCAGCACGAGCCGATGATCAAAGCATCAAGCGATGGACTGCTGTTTGATCATTTGATGAAGAGCCCGCAGACGCGCGGCCGTGAGGATGATTGTTTGCGTGTGACGTGATTGCGGCGGCGTGCTTGATGACCTCTTGAGTCGGCGAAACAGGCGTTGCGGTTTGGTGGGCGAGACATGCGTGGCACAGGCCGCGCTTATGACTTGCCAAGGCGTTTGATCAATTGATCAAACACCGTGCGAGCCGCGCGCCGCACGAAAAAAAACCGCCCAATGGGCGGTCCACATAGTCAACCGGAGCGGCGTGATCATTTGTCCACGGGTTGGACGGCCTTGTCGCGATTGCGCCATCGATAAGCAAGCTGCGGCCGCGTGATGCCCAGCATTCTCGCCGCCTGACTCAGATTGCCGCCCGCACGTTCGACCGCCGCTTCGATAAGCATGTTATCAACCCGGTCGAGTGGTACGCCTCCACGCATCATGTGATCGAACAAGGCATCGGCAAAATCCGCGTTTTCGCGCAAGGGATGGCCGCGCTCGTCAAGCGATGCGGCGCTGTCGTCCACGGATTCCGGCAGAGCAGCGAACAGATCAAGCTCAGTGATCTGGCCCCCCGGGCGGGCGAGGATCACGCCGCGTTCGACTGCGTTTTCGAGTTCACGCACGTTGCCGGGCCACGCATGGGCGCGCAACGTTGCTATTGCACGATCGGTGAGGCCCAGCACGCGTTTGCTGTGCCGCACGCTGTACTTCGCGATAAATCTTTCGACGAGGCGCGGAATGTCGTCGGTCCGCTCGCGCAGCGGCGGAATCGTGACTGGATAAACATTGAGCCGGTACAGCAGATCTTTGCGAAATGCGCGGCGCTGGACCGCTTCGGCCAAATCGACATTGGTCGCGCCGATGACCCTCACATCGACCTTGCGCACGCGGTCGCCGCCGACGCGCTCGAACTCGCCTTCCTGGAGTACACGCAGAAGCTTGGCCTGCGCCGACGCCGAGAGTTCGCCGACTTCGTCGAGAAAAAGCGTTCCGGTATCCGCCCGCTCGAAACGGCCGATCCGGGTCTGATGCGCGCCTGTAAACGCGCCGCGCTCAACGCCAAACAGCTCAGCTTCGAGCAACTCCTCCGGCATGGCGGCACAGTTGATCGCGACGAAGGGCTTGTCGTGTCGCCGGCTCACGCCGTGCAACGCGCGCGCGAAGCGCTCCTTACCGACGCCCGTTTCGCCAAGCAACAATACGGTCACGTCGCTCGACGCTGCACGCTGCGCGAGCCCCCACGCTGCGAGAAAGCCTGCGGATGCACCGACCAGTTCTTCCGGCTGTGCGACTTCCTGCTGCAGCGAGCGCAGGTTTTCCACTTCGCTTTGCAATTGCAGTAGCGTTTCGATGACCGGATCGGGCGTGTAGAGCTTCAGCATCTCGTCCCCGTCGGCCCACTCTTCGACGGGCTTGCCAACAATGCGGCAATGTGGATCGCCGCAACCCGAACACAGCGTCTCCTTATAGAGGATGGTGCACCCCAACAACGCCGACGTGTACCCACTCGCATAGCCGACCTGCATCCAGCAGACCGGGGTGTTGCTCAATCCGAAGATCTTCTGGTGCACCTCGGCTTCGAAGGAGTCTTCCCACAGATGGTCGCTGTAGTACCTGCCATGGGCGATATCGATATCAACTTCCATAGGCGTTACTCGTACGTTGCCTTCGAGCACGTGCAGGCAAGGCCCGAGCTCGAGCAAGCCGAAGTCGCTCGCGGTGGGGCGTAACGTGCGGGCGAGTTCGGCGTCTCGCATACCAGACTGAAACCCCATTCGCGTGAACAGGCCGCGCGTACGCTCAAGGCCCAGCGTGTCGACGAGCTCCTTGCGCAAGGAGCCGACTGTGGCGGTGTGAAGAAGGATCATGCGATTCTCCCCCAACCAGATGTGTCCCTCCTGTCTGACGAATTTCAGGCGACGCGAAAGGTTCTCGATCCCCTCCCGCATGCTCGCCGAAAACCGCGCGGTGCTGTCTGTCACAGCGCCTCCTTTTATGTGTATTCGGGTGTCTCCGCCTCTATTCTAGGCAAAGTCCATGCCGGCAGGATCGGCTCGCTGTCCGGGCACAGGACCGCGATTATAAAGGTCTGGGTCCACCGTCGACTTTTGGGGTTGGCTGTTCGCCTGCTGCCGTTTGCGTGGCGAATCGCCGTGACGAGGTCAGTACTTACCCCGGCACCCAGTTGATCAAATGATCAAAACGACACGAAATCCCCTGTCCATTTGGTGAATCGTCTTATGCCGGTTGGCGCTCGCGCCCCCTGTGAGATCGCCGCGCACGCGCGTGCCCGTTCATTTGGTGTAACGCGCAGCGGATGGCTCCGTCAGAAGGCGAGCCGATTGGTGGAGACACCGATGGCTTTCGCGCGCACACATTCCGTGAGCATGTTGACCACTGAATGCAGGCAGCGCTGCGGCAAGGCCATCAGCGCGTCGATCTGATCGCTTCGGCGGTCGCCCCACAGACACCACGCGCAGAAATGTTCGCAGTTGTTCGTGGTCAGCCGGTAGCAGTCTTCGCCGAGGCGCGAGTAAGCCCGCAGGACCGCTTCGTCACGCGACTACCTTGTGTTGGGCGTCCGTTCGACGCGGGTCCCCTGACCGTCGGCAAAGTCGCTCAGAGAAGTCTCCTGCACGGGACGCGACGCAGCGAACGGGATCATCCTGCGTAATGCAGTACCTAGCCACCACCGACGTAGATGCCGTGATGCGTGTAGCCGAAGCGCCGTATTACCAGGTGGGCCCCTTCTATGGTCAAGGAAGCATCGCCGCATTGGCACATTCCCTTTGCTCAGTCCGATGTGTCGATAACCGTGTTCTGCTGCTCTTGCGGTACTCTATGCAAGGACATGCCGATACGCTGCGCGAGCGGTGCTTCTCCCATACCGGGCGGGCGTGCCGACACAAATGCAAACCGGCTCAGCCCGCGAATGCTGCGGTCGCGTTTCACCAATGTGCGCGTGAAGCACCGTCCTTCAGGGCGGTGAGGTGGAGCGCGTCGTGCGAAGCACGACTTGCCTTTTCGTATTGATCTGGTACTGTATATCCGTACAGCCAAACCGGAATGAGTCGACCCGTGACACGTTGCAAGGATCCAGTTCGAGTTCTGCGCATAAGAATCAAGGACAGGCATGCTTCGTCGCTTGCCGGGATGGCGCGGGCTGTGAACTTCGTCTGGAACTATTGCAATGACCTGTCGCTCCAGATCTTTCGCCGCGAGCGGCGCTTTGCCTCTGGCATTGAGATCCAGCGTTATCTGACGGGGCCTCGAAAGAAGGCCTGGCGGTCGGCTCGGCCGTGTTTCAGCAGATCGCCGAAGAGTACGCGACGCGCCGCAAACAGCACCGCAAGGTAAAGCTTCGATGGCGTCGCTCGGCCGGCGCGCGACGCTCGCTGGGATGGATTCCATTCAAAGCCCGCTCGGTCGTATGGCGCCATGGTCAGGCCCACTTTCAGGGCCTGCATCTTGGCGTCTGGGACAGCTATGGCCTCGCCGGCTATGAGTTCGGCGCCGGTTGCATCTCCGAGGACAGCCGCGGTCGCTGGTATCTGAACGTGACGGTCAAGGTGAAGTCTGCCCGGCCCAATGAAGCCAACCTGGATCTGGGAATCGACCTCGGGCTCAAGACCTTTGCCGGCTTCTCGGACGAACGTCTTCCCAATGTCGACGCGCAGCGCTTCTACCGCGACCTCGAACCCGCGCTCGCCACTGCCCAGCGAGCACGCAGGAAGAGCCGGGTGAAGGCGATCCATGCCAGGATCGCGAACCGCAGGAAGGACTTTCTGCATCAACTCAGCACCCGGCTCGCTCGCGAGTACGGTGCAATCTTTGTCGGCAACGTGAATGCTTCGGCCCTCGCGAAAGGACAGCACAGCAAGTCTGTGCTCGACGCGGGCTGGTCGACGTTCCGGACCATGCTTCGGTACAAGTGCGATGACGCAGGCGTATGGTTCGATGAGGTCGATGAAGCGTTTTCTACCCAGACCTGTTCGTGCTGCGCGAGCCGCACGGGGCCGAAAGGTGTCGCAGGTCTTGGAATAAGAGAGTGGAAATGCATCCATTGTGAAACGACCCATGATCGTGATCGCAATGCTGCCCGCAACATTCTCGCGGTCGGACGTGACCGCCTCGCAGGAGGAATCCCCGCCCTTTCCGCGCGAGCGGCAGTCGGTCACGACTGAGAGCGGGGAGATGGTATGAACACCTCCCTCCCCTCGGGGAAGTGCCAGGGCCGAAAGGGGCTCTCGCTTGACCGATGGCATCGATGTGCCAAAGTGAAAGTTCCACGAGTCACTTGAGGTAAGGAGAGCCCAAATGAATGCTACGACATATGGTCTGGATATCGCAAAGGCCGTGTTTCAAATGTACTGGGTAGATGGACAAAGTGGCGAGATCTGTAGTCGAAAATTCCGTCGTGAACAGCTGATCCGGTTTCTCGCAACCCGGGCACCAGGAAAGGTGGCGCTGGAGGCATGCGGAGGGGCGCACTGGTGGGCGCGAAAAATCCAGAGTCTCGGACATCAGGTGGTGTTGTTGCATGCGAAATACGTGCGTCCGTTCGTCAAAACCAACAAGACGGATGCGGCAGACGCCCAGGCGATCTGGACGGCGGCCCAGCAACCCGGGATGCGAACTGTGGCGATCAAGAGCGTAGACCAGCAAGCCATCCTGAGCCTGCACCGCATCCGGTCGGGCCTGGTGGCGACACGAACCCGCGAAACCAATCAGATTCGCGGGTTGCTTGCGGAATATGGACTGTACTTCCGATATGGCCGCAAGGCGCTCATGAATGAGCTCAAGGCACGTATGGCCGAGATAGAAGAGGTCGTGCCGCAGCTTGTCTGGCGGGCGTTGTTGCGTCAGCTCGAACAGCTCCAGCAGGTCGAGCAGGGGATTGACGAAGCCGAGCGGGAAAATCTGCAGTGGCTGAAATCCAGTCCCCAGGCAAAAACGCTCGATGACATAGCCGGCGTGGGTCCATTGACAGCCACAGCCACTGTTGCGGTCATGGGCTCGCCAAAGGCATTTCGCTCCGGACGCGCATTTGCGGCGAGTATCGGCCTGGTACCCCGTCAGAGTGGGACTGGGGGCAACGTCAGACTCGGCGGCATCAGCAAAAGGGGTGACCCCTATCTGAGACAGCTATTGATCCATGGCGCGCGAATGGTCGTGACCCATTCCAAACAACGTCCCCAGTGGGTAGAAGCGTTGCTGAAACGGCGTCCGGTCAATGTGGTGGTGGTCGCGTTGGCCAACAAGATGGCACGAACGGCGTGGGCGTTGCTCGCGCATAACCGGTCTTATGAGCGGGAATTTGTGAGCGAGCGACCAGCCGTCGCGGTATAGATTGAAACGATGAGTCTTTGAACACAGGAGTTGCGCAGAGCAAGGGTAACGTGTGATGGCAAACCAGGTCGGACCGTGGAAACGCAAACCTGATGACGTCCATGGGCGTGAAGCCCGCCGTGGGAGATGAGGTCGTTTCCAGCAGATTCCATCAAGGCCAGCGGGCACCGTCTCGCAATGAAGGTCGGATATAAGACTGCAACCGCTTCTGCTAGCCAAAACATCAACCCCCTGCCTTGCGGAACGGGAGGTGTTCATATAAGGACGTCAAACGGCCGGAAAGCGATCCCCAGCCTCTGCCTTATCTGGATTCGGCGCAACAGCGCGAAGTCGGCGCGATCGACGTGCAACTCGAAGTCTGCCTCGAAACGGAAGCGATGCGCGCGGCCGGCGCGCCAGGCGCACGACTCAGCCTCACCAGTTACCGGCATGCCTATTGGACGATCGCGCAGATGGTTGCGCATCACACCGTGAACGGTTGCAACCTGCAACCCGGGGACCTTTTCGGCACCGGTACTCTCTCCGCCCCCTCCCTGGATCAGGCCGGCGCCCTTATTGAACTTACTACAGGCGGGAAGCAGCCACTGAGTCTGTCCGGCGGCGAACAGCGGACATTCCTCGAAGACGGCAACCTCATCATCATGCGCGGCTGGTGCGAAAAGGCCGGCGCTGCACGCATCGGATTTGGGGAGTGCCGCGGGATGGTGTTGCCGGCGCGGTGCCAAGCGCCGGCGGGACCTCTCGAGGGGGGCGCCCGAGCGAGCAGACGGTTGTCGTAGATCCAATCCGAGTGCCAGGAAAAGGGGGACGTGTGCATCTGAATTTCTCGTAGGGCTACATTCGTGACGGCCGGCTTACGCACCGGCCGTGGCCGACGAGGCAACTGACATAATCCGCGCACGAAGGTCCATTGTCCGGCCGCAGCCGACGTTTGAGTGTCCGTGTGAATGCGCTGGCCAACGTCTACCAGAACGCCTTATTGCGACAAAACCAGGCAGACTGTCGGCCATAGAGCGCGGCAGGTTCACAAGACCGAACCCTGTAATGTGGTAGCAACCCACGGATATCAGTCGGATCCACGTCGACGTTACAGGCTGCGCCGCCCTGAGCAGATTTACCGAAAAGCCCTATGAACCAGAAGCCAAATTCTTGTGGTACTTGACCGCGAAAGTCATATCAGTGTCTAGGTCGGCAACACGGCGAATTCATGCGACACCCAGATCACCACAACTGTCAAAACAAGCACCAGATAGGGAAGGTATCCTGCGTGCCGCTGCACGCCTTCGTCCTGACGTAATTCGAGATCATCGAGCATCGCGTCGGGAAATTTGCCCTTGTCCTGAACGTAATGGCGAAACACAAAGACGGGAATGATGAGTGCGATAGCAATGAGGCCGTTGCGCAGTGTCCCCGGACCCCAGATATCCGCGCCCGCGCCGATGCAAACGAGGTCGATGAATCCGCAGAGCGCACCGAGCGCCAACAGCCAGTTTGGGCACTTGAACGGCCGCGCCCAGTGCGGGCGATCGAGCCGGTGAATCCAGCCCGCCTGAAGATTCAGAAACACAAAGGCGAAATAGCAGACGTTGGACATGGCCAATATCGCGACATTGTCCGACATCAGCAGCAAGATCAGGTTGAAGCACAGATCGGTCCACATGGCGCGCGTCGGGGCACCATGTTCGTTCACATGCGACAGATAACGTGGCAGCCATCCGTCGACCGACGCCTGGTACAAGGTTCGCGACGACCCCATCATCGAGGTCATCACCGAAAGCAGCAAGGTGAAAACTAGCATCACCACGATCACATAGAAAACGATGGCGCCACCGCCGATGATGTTAGCCATCGCTGCAGCCACGCCAGTGCCGTCATAGATGCCTGGTTCCAGCAGCCCCTTGAGTCCCATCGCTCCCTGAAACGACAGCGGCACCAGAATATAGACGCCGAGGCACAGCAGTCCGGAATAGAAGATCGCCTTGAACGTATCGGTTTTCGGGTTCTTGAATTCTCGCGTGTAGCAAACCGCTGTTTCGAAGCCATAGGTCGACCATCCGGCGACGAACAGCCCGCCGATCGCAAGCGTCCAGCCGGCTGCATTCCAACTCCCCATGACCACATTTCCGTGTGCGTCGTGGGCCAACGGCAGCAACGGAAACCAGTTATGCATGTGCACGCCGCCGGTAACCAACGGTACGATGCCGAATAGCGTCAGCGGAATCAGCGCTGCAATCCCCATATACTTCTGGAGCTTCGCCGCACGTTGCGCACCGTGGTGTTGCACGAGAAACGTCAGCAGCAGGAGCGCGGCACCCAGCACGAAGGTAGCGTTGATTCGCAGGGTCAGTCCATGCTTGACGGCGTCCAGGTTCAGCAGGGTAATCGACCAGGTGTTAATCGCGGCGTCGGCCGGAAACAGCGTCGAGAGAACGTAGCTGGCGCCGAGCCCCGTGCCGAGCGCCAGCACCGGCGACCACGCGAACCAGTTGCACCACACGGAAACAGGCGCAAGAAATTTCGAATACCGGACCCAGGCAATTGCGCCGTAAATCGACGCGCCACCCGATTTGTGGGGGAACAGACCGGATATTTCGGCGTAGGTAAAGCATTGGACGAAACCTATCACAATCGAGGCTATCCAGATGATCCACGCAGGCTGCCCGACGGTTGCGGCGATGGCGCCCAGCGTAAAGAGCACAAACGCGGGCGATCCACTCGCCACCCAGAATGCGTCCTTCCATGTCAGGGTCCGCCGCAGCGTCGCCGGCGTCCCGGCGCCGGGTATGCCTTCCAGGCCGCTTATCTTTTCGGTTGCGCTCAATTCCAGTCTCCTCAATGCAGTTCTTTCATGACTTCAACGCGGCATTCATCCATTCGTTCTTGCGAATGACATGACGCGGCGTCTTCGGCGAAGACGATTGACTCGATACATCAGTCAGCGGCATCACTCACGGTTCTAATTCGTTAAACCCTCATCGATGCTGATGTCGGCCATCAGTTCGTTAGCCAGGTTTTCGATCATGTCGCGCAAGACAACGACGTCGAGTTCTAACGGTGCGCGCAAGCGGGCTCGTGCCTTGAACAGGTTTTCACCGGAAAACGAGCCGCTGACAAAATCGGTCTCAAGTTCTTCAATGCTGACCTTGTTTCCTGCTAGCACACCCGCAATTTCGCGTACGATACCTGGCCGGTCATGGCTCACCAGTTCGAGCGTCATGGCGCGCGCCGGCGTCAACGCAGCGGCGTCGGCGCGCCGTTCGAGCGTGAGGCTCAAGCTGTTTGAGCGAAGACTTTGCAACGCGCCGACCAGTGCATCTGCGTTTGCTTGTGACACGCTGACCAGCACGATGCCAGCGAACTTTCCTCCGAGACTGACGAGGCGAGTGTCCAGCCAGTTAGCGCCGAATTCCGTGGTTTTTTCCGCGATGGCATTGACCAATCCCGGCCTGTCTTCGCCAATGACAGTCAATACGAGCGTTGTCGTCAGAGTCATGTTTGTCCCACTCCTTGTTGATCGGCGCGCGTGCAGTTACCCAACCACCGCTGAGCGTTCAACCCTTCGCCAGGCGCTTGGTCTTCTCGGGATCATCGAACGGCAGCGTGTGGCTCGACGCGCCTAGCACATAGTCCTTGCCGCGCACCTCCAGCGTCGCGCCATGAACGGCCAACGCAGGATCCAGGCGGGCAATCGCCATCGACTGGCCGGTGAGTCGCGAGACCATGCCGCACGTGATAACGCCAACCTGCCGCTCACCCACCCACAATGTGTCGCCGCCTTGGGTCGCCCTCGTTCCGTCTACCAGCACGCCGAAGATCCTGAAGCGCTCCTTTCCTGCCAGGCGAAAATGTTCAGCCGCACCACGGAACTCACGCTTGTTCTTGGACACCGTGAAGTCGAGTCCCAACTCCCACAGCGTGTCGCCCGCAGGCTGATCCGCGAATGGATGCATTTCGGAATGGTCGAACGGATAGAACAGGAGACTGCTCTCCACTCGCAACCAGTCGAGCGCCGTGAACGAACAGGGGATGATGCCCATCGATCGGCCCTTCTCCAGAACCGTATCCCAGATCAGCGGCGCGTCCGCGCGCTTGCAGAAAAGCTCATAGCCGCGTTCGCCGGTATAGCCTGTTCTCGAGATCGTCACGGGCTTGCCGAACAGCGTCGTCTGGGTGTGATGGAAATACTGCAGATCGCGAATGCCACGCACATGCCCGGCTAAAAAATCAACGGCGACGGGGCCTTGCAGCGAAAGGTCCTGCAGGTCGTCGTCGAATAGCACAGACACGTTGCGACCTATCGCGCCCCGGTGCAGGAGTTCATGCCCCTCGCCTGAACCATGCACAACCATGAAAGCGTTCGGACCGTTTCGATAGATGACGCAGTCGTCGACGAAGTGGCCACGCGCATTGAGCATGGATGCATAAACCGACTTTCCCGGACACAACAGCGAGACATCGCGAGTCGTCGCGTAATCAATCAGCATTTCCGCGTGCGGACCCACGACGTGCACTTTTTTCAAGCCGGAAACGTCCATCAGGCCCGCGCGCGTCCGAATCGCTTCATGCTCATCGGCGACGCTCTGGTTATAGGTCCATGCTGTCGGCATGCCGTTCCAGTCTTCAAGCCTTGAACCTAATGCTGTATGTCGATCGGCGAGCGCCGCTTGCCGCCATGATTTGGCCATTCCGTATCTCGCCATTGGTTCAATATAATCAGGACAACGTTTCGCCGGTGCGCGACAACCGTGTCACGCGTTGGGCGTCTGATCATTAGAACCGACTGGTTTTGGCGGAGCAATGCTCCGGAGGGAGTACACCATTGGCACAAGTAAGGGGCGTTTCTGGCCGAGCGATTTGCCACACGGCATCGCTTAACGAACCCTCCGGAATCCATTAACGGACACGCTCGCCACGGCCAAAGGCACCACGCCGCGTCAGCCGATCCAGGTCGAACTCACACAGCGAAAGCGCCGGCTGTGGCAGTCACCCGTTATCACGATGGTCAAACCGCGGCGACACCCGAGGCCACCGATTCCACCCCGGGTCAATTGCTCGGCAGCGTGTCCGGTGAACTGGGGCTGCGCCGCTATCTCGAGTCGCAAGGTCACACGTTGGTCGTCACGTCGGACAAGGACGGTCCTGACTCCGTGTTCGAACGCGAGTTGCACCCGCGGAGGTGGTCAATTCGCAACCGTTCTGGCCGGACTATCTGACGGCGGAACGCATTGCCAAAGCGCAGAAGGTCAAGCTCGCCTTGACGGCCGGCATCGGCTCCGGTCACGTCGATCTGCAGGCGGCGATGGAACGCCGTATTACGGTTGCTGAGGTGACTTACTGCAACAGCATCAGCGTCGCGGAACACGTGGTGATGATGATCCTCTCCCAGGTGCGCAACTATCTGCCCTCCCACGAATGGGTGAAGCGAGGCGGCTGGAATATCGCCGATTGTGTCGAACGGGCCTACGATCTGGAAGGCATGCACGCCGGCACCGTTGCGGCCGGACGGATCGGCGCCGCTGTGCTGCGCCGGCTCAAGGCTTTCGACGTCAAGCTTCACTACACGGACCGGCATCGTCTTCCGGCGGACGTCGAGCGCGAGCTGGACGCGACCTGGCATCCGGACGTCGAATCGGTGGTATAGCGAACGACATGTCATCCCTGGAACTACGCGACCATGCCCGCCAGATCCTCGAGGCGGTCGCCAAAGACCTGACAACGCCACAGACGAGCCAGGCGCAGGTCGATAAATCGAGAGGTCTTGCGCCCGCAGCCGGGCCGCGGGAAAACGGCTACCCAGATCCATGCCGTCCTGCGCGCTCGACGCGGCTTCGATATCAACCAGCTATGCGCCAAATACCGCGCGTTGCGCGCTGCGGTGCTGCGGCTATGCCTTGACAATGGTGGCGTACAACCGCACTGGACGACGTTATCCGGTTTAACGAAGCGATTGATCAGGCGCTCACCGAGTCGGTCAGCTTCCTCAGCAGCCAGGTTGAACGGTCGCGAAAAGCTTCGCGCGGTCCGTAGGCTTGTCGTGCCAGCGTCTTCCGGCACCGGGATTTGCTGCAAGATACCATCCATACAACGCCGACTCAAACGCGGCACGACCAGTTGGGTATGCTGGTAGGCATTGACCTGACAACGCTAGGCGAACCGATGCCAAAAACTGATTATGAGCGTTCATGAACAGAAGTAGCGCGGACGGATCATCGGCTTTGGACGCGGCGGCGGTCGCGTAATCCGAGCACTTCGACAGGTCCACCGAAATGTCGCTCAATGCATTATGCCAAGGCCGAGCGTGTGCAAACGACGCATGCTCGTTTTGCATTCCCACCGACTGGAAATGAGACAGAGGACCGTCACCATCCTGTGGGCGCCGATTGGTCGATTGGCTTCTTTGTGTTCATCGGTGCGGCTTTTCCTCTAGATCTTGCAGGGGACCCGCACGCCTGGTTCATCCGCAGGAAAATCCTTCGTATTGGGAGAAACCAGCAACAGCGAATTAACTTGTGCGGATGCCCAAACGATCGCATCAGCCAATCGGATTCGCCTTTGCTTGCGAATCTCGACCGCGCGATTTGCGATGGCAGTGTCTAACGCGACGACTTCAAAGGAACCCATCCATGCGCGAATCGTCGCTTCATCTTCCGCCGTCGTGCCGACCAGAACTTCCATCCAAGTGATGGTGCTGATCGCTCGATATTCGTAACGCGAAAGCTCTTTCTTCGCTGCGCTGACACCACCGAGGTAGTCGACCAAAATGTTAGTATCAAAAAGTGCTCTTACCATTCCGAGCGAAGCTCCTGCTGGTATTCCAGGCCGTCTATTTTCTTGTTCTTCCACAGCCCGAAAACGTCGGCCCCGCGCGCTTGCTTGTGATTCGCGATATACGCCTCGATAGCGTCACGGATTACAGCAGCACGGGGGCGGCGCTCCGCCTCCGCAAGTACCGCCAACTCTTCGACCTGCGCATCGGGTAAGTCAACCAAAATCCGACTCATTACCGCCTCCATGTCACGATATATATATCGTCTATCATGCGTGGGCGCTACGCAAGCGGAAATGCGGTTTTGTGTCATCACCGGTGATGACGGCAGTGGTTGCGTTTCGCTTTAATCGAGTTCATCATCGAACGTCGAAAGCGCTTCCCGCCGGTCGCGCGACGTGACTTCCAGATATGCGGAAACGCGATCTAGGTGCGAGTGCCCCAGCAATGATTGAACGGTGTCGAACGAGTGACCTTGCGCCACAAGGCGGCTCGCAAAGGTTCGCCGGCCACTGCACTGAGGCCAGCGGCGCGGTACAGCCGCGTGACATAGCTTTGCAAACTGTCGGCCGCGAGGTATTTGACCGTATCACCATCGAAGTTGACTCGCCGTTTGACGCTGACCTCGAACGCGCCGCCTTTCTGCGAGAGAATCAGGCGAGTTTCCGGCATGAGACCGCGATGCTCCCATCTATCAAGAGCAGTGCCGGCACCGCGTCGGTAGGGCCATTCGACAGAGCGGTGGAACGCGTCGATGGTGTGCCGTGTCATAGGTAGATACAGCGGGGAGACAGCTTGCAATCTATCTGTGTGGCCATCCAGATCGCCCGCGCGTCGGCCGCATCGTTCTCGTTGCGGATATTGAGCGCCTTAACGAACTTCGCCGGCATCAACTTCACCTGATGCCCCATTTCAATCAGCCGTCGGGCCCAGTGCTGTGACCCGCCGCAGGACTCCATGCCGACGAGGCAGGGCTTGCGATTGGCGAAGTATTCGAGAAACGCCGCCCTCTTGACCGGTCGGTTCACGATCTCACCGGTTCGGGATCCACCCAGTGAACCTGCATTACGCTTTTTGCGATGTCCACGCCCACGATCGTATGTGTCATGACTGGCCCCACTAGTACAACATCCCTCAATTACTTTTAATAATTGATTGCATGGTTTATCCTGGCGGTATGAGTCGAGGACGCCATGCAACGCCAGTGAAGCTGGCCAGGAAGGAAAGACAGGAGCTGCAGTCGCTGATCCGACGCACGACGGCTGCCCAGCGCGATGTGACACGGGCACGCATCGCGTTAATGGCTCACGAGGGCTACACGAGCGCAGCGATCTCACAGGAACTGGGCGTGTCCGTGCAGACCGTCAGCCAGTGGCGCCAGCGCATTGCGCGGCAAGGCGCGCAGGGGATTCGGGAGGCAGAGCGCAGTGGTCGTCCGCCGCGCATCACGCAGGAGACGCGGCTGCAGCTGATCGCACTGGCGTGTGAAGTGCAGGAAGCGCAAGGTCGGGCCACGCCGACGCTCGATGAGATTGTGACGCGTGCAGTCGAGCGAGGAATCGTCGAACAGATCAGTCGCAGCCATGTGCAGCGCATCCTGCAGGCTGGCGACGTTCGCCCGCATCGGGTGCAACAGTGGCTGCACAGTCCAGATCCGGCGTTTCGCGAGAAGGTCAACGTGATCTGCAAGCTGTACCGCAAGGCGCCGAAGAGTGCAGTGGTACTGAGTATTGACGAGAAGACCGGCATCCAGGCCATCGAGCGCAAGCATCCTGGGCGCCCCCCGGCAGCCGGACGGTTACGCCGCCGGGAATTTGAATATATCCGTCACGGTACCCAGTCGCTGATTGCCGCGCTGGATGTTCATACCGGACGGGTACTGGGAAGCTGCCGCGACCGGCGTACCCAGGGCGACCTGGTGGCTTTCATGGAAAGTGTGGCAACCGCGTATCCGGGTAAGCAGGTGCACGTAATCTGGGACAATCTGAACACGCATCTCGCCCAGGCCGTGTGGCAGGCATTCGATGCGCGGCACGGTGGACGGTTTCATTTCCATTTCAGCCCTTTGCACGCGAGCTGGGTGAACCAGATCGAACTGTGGTTTGGGCTCTATACGCGCCGTGTGCTGCGTCACGCCAGCCACACCAGCACGGCGCATCTTTGCGAGCGTACAGAGCAGTTCATCCGCGAGCGCAACCAGACGGCACGTCCCTTCAGATGGACTTTCCGCGGCTATCCGTTGCAAACTGGCGCATCCTGAACCGGAGCGGCCATGCCTGCCTTACCCGCGAAACATCATGCAAGCGAACTGCAGCGTCAACTGCGCGAATTGTTGGGCCACGACCAGGTGGTCACGCAGGCTTACGGGCGTCATCTGCTGATCAGACGCCTGGACAATCAGGAGTCGACCGTTGTGGCACGCCTGAGTGAACTCAGCCGCAATCTTTATGGTGCGGCCTTTCGTAGCCATAGCGGGCGATGGGAACCTCTGCCTGGCTCAGGTTCGCTCGCCGAAATGGCCCAACTGGTTGTCACGCTCCTGCAGCCTTATTTGCAGCCAGACAATTATTAAAGCTATTTGAGGGATGTTGTACTAGTTCGAATGAGTAGATCAGGATGATCAACCATTTCTAAATTCGTTAGCAATCGCGGCGCAACCACCGGTCGCTCCCACCGAAACTATGCCGGGGTGGGGGCGTTCATATCATTCAAGTACGAAAGCTCACGGGAGGCAGCCGCCTCCCACCCCCTGCATGGACGCATTCTGCCGGAACTCGAGCCGCATCTCGCGGTGCGCGAAAAGCTCGCGCAGGTTTCGGCTTTCATTGCGCATGGCGAGTACGACGACCACTACCCCCCTCGCGCTGACAATCTGTTCGTACCGGTGGGGTCGTACAACTCTGCGCGCCACGCGAGTTCAATCTGCATCTGCATCTGCATCTGCATCTGCATCTGCATCTGCATCTGCATCTGCAGCCTCTATCATGAGGGTTAACCCCTAATCTGTTACAATAAGGGTTAACACTTATTGATCTGCGCCTTCCGGCGCGCCGACACCGAAGATAGAGGTATCGAAATGTATTTCCACACCCGCAAATGGGTCAAGCCCGAAGATCTGAACCCTAACGGCACGCTCTTCGGCGGTAGCCTGCTGCGCTGGATCGACGAGGAAGCGGCGATTTTCGCCATCTCCCAGCTCGGCAACCAGCGCGTCGTGACGAAGTTCATGTCGTCCATCAACTTTGTAAACTCAGCCCGTCAGGGCGACGTGATCGAACTGGGCATCACGGCGACGCACTTCGGACGCACGTCGCTGACCTTGCGCGCGGAAGTGCGCAACAAGATCACGCGTAAAAGCATTTTGACCGTCGAACAAATGGTGTTCGTGAACCTCGACGCGAAGGGCGAACCGGCGCCGCACGGCCGCACCAAAATTCGGCACCCGGATGAAGTGTTCGAGGCGTATCAGCAAGACCGGATGAGGACTGCTGTCGAGCCGTCTCATACGTCGGAATCTTTCCCCGCGGGCGTCATCCACTGACGTAGTCGGGCAGCAACGTGCTGCTGAAACACGATCAGGGTTCGCTAGGTAGCGATGCTATTCTCTAGCCACGTACGGACTGGGCGACCAATGCACGCACTACCCGTGCAATATAAGCAGATGGTTATCATGCCGGTCGCGTCACTGTCCGACCGCGGGGACGCCGCGACAGCGATCGTTACCAGCGCGGGCGGAAGACAACGAGCGCTCGGGCCATCTGGCTATTTTTCGACGGAGAAACCCGCGCGCAGATACGCCCTGCCGTATGCGAGATCTATCTCGACAAGGTAAAGGTGCGCCTGAGCCTTCGTTAAATCGTAGTTACGCGCGTCGCGTAGTTTCGGAACCGGAACGTAATCAGGCTACTTCGCGGCACTGCGTTGCCGACCCATGTCAGCGATTTGACCACGCCCGTGCGTCGAGGCCGGTCTCGATAAGTTCCCGCACGCTCTCGCGCGCATGTCGGGATGAATCGATAAGCCCGCCATCCGCGTAGTTCAGGCATAGCGCCGATGGACCGGCGGAAGCCGCCCGAAGCGTGCGCCGACAAACGAGGCGATTCCATGACGACACCCAATTTCCATCGCTGAATGCTTACGCCGGGCTTGGCGGCGCAACGTACGCGCAGACAGCACGGCGAGAACCGGTCATCGCGTTGGTAATGAAGTCGCTGGTAGCATGAACACGAATCCGGAAAAGATCGATGCAACACCCAGCCGTTCCGGCGACTTCAGCCGCCGATGTTCGGGCGCTCCTCGCCGAAGCGGGCGCATCTACAGAGTGCATTATCTGCGGATCGTCGGATTTTGGGCTCATGCATGAATATGCCGTCAGGGCGAAGAAATCGAAATCACCCGCGCACGGCAAGCTCATCGCTTTATCTGTTGATAAGCAGTCTTTAGTTTTGCAAAATAGCCTCTGTCAGTCAATGACTTACAGGAGCTTCTTGTACGTTCTCAATAACCCGGGGCGGGCGCCGGCATACTGCTCAAGCAGAGAGGCCGATGCGTTGTTCGAGGAAGTGAGGCAGAAGGGGAATTTGATCGCTGGATGATATCCGGTCAGTCAGGTAAGTCCCAGAACGAGATGTCCAGCTTGCGGCACGTCGTCTTTAGACTGGCATTACGGCAGTGAACGCGATGTTCGCGATCAGGTGAAAAAGCGCAAGATCAGTGGCGGCACGCGCAGCGAGCTCGGCCGGCATTGCCGCGACACGTTCGTGTGGAAGGACTATTTCTGGGCGCTTTGCCTGACCAAGGGAGACGAGGCGCCTATTATGGTGGGTGTCGCCGCGCTGAAAGGCCAGTGAGTGAGGGCGTGGAACCATGTCTCAGCGGGATCGATACTGGCGGCGCTGCCGTCGGTCATAATGTTCGTCGCCATGCAGCGGCACTTCTTTGCCGGGCTGACGTTCGGGGCAACGAAGTGCCAGGGCGATAACCTATTTGTGCAACCACGTGTCGATCTGGACCACGACGTAGTCCCCTACGATTTTTTGCAGGTGAGTCGTCGGATGATAAGCGTCGGCGAACATGTAGACGTTGTCAGCATGGGGGGAGACATACGTTGAGCGCGAGCAGAAGAGCGCGCTGGTGTTATCGGCTTGAAATGCCGGGGGCAGGTTTGCCGGCGCGCATGCTACGTTGGCGCCGATGCTCCCATCGAAGCGAAAACCAAGTTGGCGATAGTTCTTTGATACTTCATCAATGAACGTGAACGCGTCGATCCGCAGCACAGCCGGCGATGAAGGGAGCGCTTCATCCAGCGCGGTGTTGAATACCTGCGCCAGACGCCGAAGCACTTTTGCGGAGCCCGGCAGTTGCTGCTCGAGAAGGCTCGCGATCGGCGCCTTGCCGATGTCCGGTACGTTTTGTACAACGATACGTGTGGCGCCGTGTTGTTGCACATTGTGCACCAACTCCGCAAATTGTTGCGCGGCCTGTCTCAGCGAAGGTAGCACTGCCTGCAAAGAGGCGCCCGGATCGCCGCCGTTCGCAACCATTTCGGCCCATGTTCCATAGGCATCCTGAACGTCGTTGGCCCCGCCTTGCATCAGTACGAGTTGCTGGCCGGTGAAGCGTGTATGCGACTGAAGATAGGCGGCCACCTGTGAGGTTAGTGGAGTCTGTAACTCGCCGGTGTCGCCCGTTGCATCGCCGGGGTTCGGCGGCCCGGCGACTCGGGCGCCCCCTTGGGCGTAGCCAAATCCATCCGGATGAACGATGCTCGGTTGTCCGAAGCCGCCCGTCAACGCGGGCGTGAGGCCCGCCCCGTAATGTTCCGCGATAACCTGTACGGAGATAGCGCCCGGATTAGTGGTGTAGGTGCCGCCGCCGAATTGTCGGGCGTACGCGTAGGTGCCAACGTCCGAAAGACTGTCCCCAAACGAGACGACCTGCATGGGGCTTCGTTGCGGATCGGCAGAGTCGGCCGATGCGTTCGATGAATGGGACAAACTGATGACACTGCATGTCAACGCAAGGAACGCAAAACGACAGACTGTCTGCATGGGGCGCTCCGGGGTAGTATGGTGTATCGAAGAATAACCTTGCTGCGTGGTAAGCACTACCTCGTTGCATGATCGTTGCACGGGGGAACTGTGGGCAGTAACTCCATTTGCCGCCTTCGAAGTTACTCTCAAGTGTCAAGGATCGGCGTTGCGCTAAACGGGAGCTGGCGATAGATGCTTTGGATCCCGTTGGCACCGTCTTTGATCACCGCGAGTCGTGGCTGAGGGGTTCCGGCGTGCGTCTGGACACGCGAAACTAGGCGTTCGGTCAGACCGGCAACTCGCTTCGCACCCGCGCGACGACGCGCGGCTTCTCCCCAGGCACGGCAAAGACTTCCGGTGAGCATTTCGAAGCTCCTGGTTTCTGCCGTTCCCCTTCCCCGGACGAACCCTCCGTCGATCGCCAGGGTCCATTCGGTAGCGGGGTTCCGCGGTTGCGCGCCCGGCAGTTCATTGGCGTCAATCTGCGTGCCAACCCGCAACGTCCTGTTTGGCACCGTCACATGATTGATCCTTTCACTAACCGGGAGAAATTCGCGCATTGTCTCGACCACGCGTCGATAGGACATTTGCGCCGCGAGTTTCGCCTGCAGCGCCAACAGCTCCGGCGCTGCGCGCTCCGGTAGGATCGGCCATAGTGGGCAGAACGCTGTCTCCAGATACCAGGGCGGCTCACAGGCGCACGACACAATGGGTGGGCACGCTGCGGAAGCTGACGGTACCAAACACGGGATCGGCTTTGCGTTGCAGGTAGTCCTTTAGCGCCGTCTAGCGATAGCATCGTCGACAGATGCGCCGTCAGGCGCAAATCTCGTCCGCCTGGGCTGGGATCACCGCCTGTTGCAGGTTATGCAGCAGTTGCTTTCCGTCCGCCAATGACAGCCCAACAGATTCGGGATCGAGCATTTGGGCTGGCTGGTCGATGCGGCCCACCTCAATCGTATCTGCATCACCCCAGTCAGTAATCAGTTCGACGCGAACGACGATTTTCATCGCGGACCTCGGCGTAGGTACTGGCGAAGTTCAAGGCTAGTGCTGCCGGAAACCCCACGCTGTTTAACGCTTGCGGTTGACACCTGTACGGCTACCTGATGCGCCAGCAATCGTGCCCTGAGTGCAGCTATCAGCGACGCGGTCAGGACACACAGCAGGTTTATCTGGAGCGACGCGTGACCGTCGCCTTTTGAACCACGGTGATCTTGCCCGCGGTGCGGTAACGGTCCTGGCCTTGGCGGTGCGGGCTGCGTAGTAGTAGATTGGCTCAGCCACCTGCTTAACCACGTCAGCGCCTTGGCCTAACGAGCCTGCCAGGCCGACCGATAAACGATAACCAGCTTGTGCCAACCAACGTGACCCGCTGGTCGCCTCGACCAGCCCCGCCCGCCGCGTGCCGCCGCCGGTCGAGGCTCTGCGAAGAACAGGCTCACAACTGCGACTCGATCGGCAATAACCCGAGAAACCAGACTTCAATACGGCGCGCGGCCGACACCTCGGGCTCTGCATCCAGTTCAGTCGTCGTACCGTCCGCCGCAGTCTGAATCCACTTGAGCCGGCCCTGACCCGCTGCATCGGTCCTGATCTCCACATGCCACGCGATCCGATCTATTCTCGATTCCAGGTCCGTCGCCACCTCGGATGCAATGGCCGGACTTTCGCAATAGACACCGATCTCCGTGTTGAGCTTCAGCGAGCGCGGGTCGAGGTTCATCGAACCGATGAAGATGCCCTTTCGGTCGAACACATACGTCTTCGCGTGCAGCGACGCGCGCGAAGACCCGAACACAACCTGCTTCGAGATGCTCTGATCCCCGGCCGGCCGCCGCTCGTACAGTCGTACGCCGGCCTCGACGAGATCGCGCCGATAGCGCTGGTAACCGGCATGCACGGCAGCCACGTCGGTCGATGCGAGCGAGTTGGTCAGCACCGTCACGCGCACGCCGTGCGCGGTGAGCGCGCGAAGCCGCTCGACGCCGTCCTTGCCCGGCACGAAATACGGCGAAACGATCAGCAGTTCGTTCTCAGGCTGTAGCGCGAGCGCCCTCAGTTTCGGCATCAGGTGCCCCGCACTGTCGCTCGGCGCATGCGCAATCTTCGACGGATCGTCATACAGCACGGTTGCGTGCCCCCAGGAGAGTTCGGTGCCCTGGCCATGAATGATCTGGTCGAGCCATTGCTTCGCCTCGATTACGTACGGCGTGTTCTCCGCAGCCCGCACGTCGTCGCGCAATTTCTCGCGCTGCCTCTCCAGCCCGTCCGGCGCCGCGTCGTGGCCGACGAGCGCGTCGATCGGATATGCATACGGGGAATTCCAGAATGTGTCGAATTCAGTCGATACGTCGGTCACGACAGGACCGTGCACCACGACGTCGAGATCGCCAAAATCCAGCATCGACGATGCGCCGAAGTATTCGTCGCCGATGTTTCGGCCCCCGAGGATCGCGGCCTGGTTGTCCGCAATCATCGCCTTGTTGTGCATGCGCCGATTCACACGCGAGAACTCGAGCGCAGCACCGATCGTCTTGAACGTGCGGGTGGCGACCGGATTGAACAGCCGTATCTCGATGTTAGGATGCGAGCTGATCTCGAGCAGTTTCCGGTCATCCGCGTTCGTGCCGAGATCGTCGAGCAGTACACGTACCCGTACGCCTCGATCCGCCGCATGCATGACCGCGTCGGCCAGCTCGCTCCCGGTCAGGTCGTCGTGCCAGATGTAGTACTGGAGGTCGAGCGAACGGTCGGTGCGATCGGCGAGCAGCACGCGTGCGTCGAGCGCGTCGACCGGATCGCGCAGCAGATGAAACGCATCCTGGCCCGGGTGCGCCTCGGCCTGCGGACGGAACGCAATGCCAAGGCGCGTGTTTTCGGTGTCCGTGATCGCATGCGTCGGCTCGCGATTTGCCTGTGGCGGAAGACTGGCGCACGCAACCAGCGCCAGCAATGAAAGCATCGCACTCAACGAACGCAGCGTGACCATGATTGCCGTCCCCTCCTTGCGGATTCGAATCGCGCCCAGGTTTTCGTTCGGTTGGCTGCGATCTGGATCGCGCCAGACTCCAATCGGGATCAAGCAGGTGCGATACCGCCGGCAACTGCCCTGGCGGCCTGCGCCGCCCCAGAAAACCGTCGGTCCCAGACCGTGACCTGAGACATTGGCAAAAGCCATGGCTATCTCACGCGAGGTAAGCGCCAGTCCTGAAGGGGCTCACAGCCTGGGCGACCCAATCATCCACAGCCGGAGGCGGCGCAAGGCAGGCGTACAGTCAATGCCATGGCTGCCGGCCAGTCAGGTTACTGGCTCGCCAGCTTGCGCCGGACCATCAGGCAAAGCATCGCGTCACGTCGAACGGTTGCTGGTCGCGCAGCATGGAGTAACAGGCACGCGCGAGTTTATGGGCCACGGCCTTAAGTGCGACGATCCGGTTGGTCGCGCGCCGCCCTCAAATGGAAATTGCTCACATGGTGCCCCTGATCGTCAGCACGTGGGCTCGCTCAGGCTTCATGTCATCCGGCCTTAAGCCATTGAAGAATGCGTCGCCAGTCCTGCGGCGTCATGGCGCCGATCCAGTCGTCGTGACCGGCGGTGGGCAACAGCATGAGCCGGGCATGATCGTGTTCGCCGGCGAAACGTCGTGCATGCGCGACCGGAATCAACGCGTCCTGCTGCGCGCCGACGATGACGAGCGGCCCGTCGTAACGCGATACGGCAGCGACAGAATCAAAGATGTCGTGCAGCATCCAGGGCACCGGGAAGATCGGATACTTTTCCGCGGCCACATTGGCGAGCGAATCCCACGGCGTAATCAGCACGACGCCCGCGATCACCGGCTCGTTGCCCTTCACCACTTGCGATGCCATGCCCGCGCCTAGCGATTCGCCCACGAGGTAGACCGGCCCGTGCCATTGCGAGAGCGCGGCTGACAAGGCGTCACGCGATGCGACGAGCGCCGCCTTCATGGTCCGCTCACCTCGCCGCTTGCTGTGCCCCGGATACTCAACAATGACGACGCGATACCCGGCGCGCACGAATACATCGGCAAGCGGCAACTTGGTCTCCGCCGACTCTTCGTTGCCGTGATAGAGCACGAACGTGCCGCGGGGTTCCTGCTCCGTCGGCGTGACGACGTAACCCGCGTACACACCGTGCGCGTTCCACACGTCGATGTCGTCGCCCGCGTGTGTGACCGTGCGCAGATCGGCTGCATCGGGTACAGCTGGGAGCAGTAGGCGGTCCTGCATCAGATACAGGGCCAGCGCCCCGATCAGGTAGGCGACGACAGCGAAGCGTAAGGTATAGTCAAGCAGGCGCATGTGGTGTCTCGCTCGATAAACTTCATCAACCTCCGCGCCAGTATAAGGACAATCACCGCCGACTCGATGCGCCAACCGCCATGGCTCGGTTGCCGACGTTTTTTCCACCAGCGGCAGGGCCGCCCTGTCGGGACTTTGATTGACAAAGCGGGTACATCATCAAAGTGACTCGCTCAATCGCCGTTATAAGGGCTAAACGCCAATTTTTTGTAACATAAATGAAAGTAAAAAATTCCCGACGGTGGGCGTCGCGTGGCCGTAAGCGCTGGATTATCGCGGCGGCGGCACTCTTTACCGCCGCCCTCATCCGCTCGATACTTCATCCGCTGCTCGGCCCGATCATGCCGGGAACCGCCTTTCTTATCGCCGGCGTGCTCGTGGAGTACTACTGCGGTCTTGCGCCTGCAATCTGCGTGATACTGGCGGGTCTCGGTCTTGCCGATTACCTGTTCGTGCCGCCGTACGGACGCATCGACATCATCGATGCGTCGGATATCCGGCTGCTGGTCTCCTATCCGCTCATCACGATCGTTGTCATCACGCTGGTCGAGCGCATGAGACGCGCGCAGTATCGCGCCGAGCTGCTGTCGGCGGTGGCACACTCACGCTATGAAATACTGCTGCGTCGCGATAATGAACGCCTGCTCGCGCGTCGCGCCACGGATGAAATGCATCGGATGCTGCATCACATCGCGCAGCACAACCGTTCGCTCATTCTCATCAAGGCGCTCGATCCAGCGACGAGCGCACCGCCCGGCAGTTTCGTCGCGGCGGCGGCAACCTCAACATCTGGTGGAATCATCGACGACGAATCGTTTCATGCGGGCGTCGCTTACGGCGCCAGGCATTCGCAGGTGCATCAGGAAGATCTCGCGCGTGTGAGAGGCCGGCTGGTGCCGGGTCATCACCGCATGCGTTTTCTATCGGGCGGACAGCATTGGCGCGCAATCGAATGTGTGTGCGAACGCTTCACTACGCCATCGGGCGAATTTCTGATTCTGCGGGCGGAAGACTGACCATGAACGCGCCTCAATTTTCAAGCACCGAGGGCAACGATCACGCTGTCCTGCTTTTGCACGGCCTGTCGAGTTCTGCGCCCGAATTGCGGTTCCTTGCGCGCTTTCTTGCCGAAGAAGGCTTCGCGACCCACGCGCCGGAACTGCCTGGCTACAGCGCGGGCACCGGACATATGCCGATGGAACAGTGGATCAGCGCCGCCGTCGCCGAATTCGATGCGCTTGCCGCGCGACACCGGCACGTTTCGGTGTGTGGCCTCTCCATGGGCGCGACACTGGCCGCCGCCGTCGCGCAACAGCGTCCGGCCGCACGCGCCTTGCTGCTGCTGTCCATCACGCTCAATTACGACGGCTGGGCGATTCCCTGGTACCGGTTTCTGCTCGACTACGCCTATTACACGCCGATGCGCTCGCGCTACCGCTATCGTGAGCACGAGCCCTACGGCCTGCGCAACGAGGCGTTGCGCCTGAAGATCGCGCGCGCGATGCAGAGAGACAAAATCAGCGAAGTGGGACCCGCATCCATTGCGATGCCCGCGCTTCACGAAGCAAGCAGGCTTGCGGGCTCGGTGCGCAAGAAGCTGAAAAGCATCAGCACCGATTGCCTTATCATTCACGCGATTGACGACGAAACGTCCAGCCCGCATAACGCGCGCTTCGTCGCGGCAAATGTCGGGGCATCGTTTCTCCGCACCATCTGGCTCGACGATTCGTACCATATGATCACATCGGACAATGAACGCGAGGTCGTCGCACGGGAATGCGCGCTTTTCCTGTGCGAAAGCGCTGCGGCGTCGGTGTCCAGCAACACGCCGACGCCCGTCGTTTCACGCGCGCTCGCCCGGCGCCTGCGGCAGTTGGCAACCTTGGCGGCGAAACGATGAGGCCTGACATCGCATCGATCGGACGCCGCTGCATCGCGCTCGCTGCAAGCGCTTGTTGCACGGTGGGGATCGCCCACGCCGATGAACCGCAAACGGACAGCGACTGGAAAATCTCCATCGGGCCCGGCATGTACGTTTTCCCGAAGTTTCCCGGCTCCTCGCAGCTTCAGGTGCTTCCCTTTCCCCAGCAGGACATTTCATGGAAGGACCGCCTGTTTTCGCAGGGGCCGGATGTGCTCGGCATCAACGTGCTGCGAGCTGGGAACTATCACCTCGGTATGTCGGTGAGCTTCGACTTCCAGTCGAGATCGTCATCCGACGACGCGCGGCTCAGAGGACTGCCCGATGTGCACTATGGGCCGAAGCTGCGGCTCTTCGCCGATTACACGTGGTGGGCGTTCACTGGCGCGGTGGCGGCCTATCAGGACATCGCGGGAACCGGACAAGGCCTGACGGCCACGGCTGATCTGTTCGTATCAGCGCCGCTCGGCAACCTGCTCATTTCGATGGGCCCGGGCCTCACCTGGGGGAACGCGACCTATACGCACACCTTGTTCGGCATTACGCCACAGGAAAGCGCCGCAACCGGATTGCCGCATTACGACACGGCTTCCGGCTTGCGCGATTTTCACTTCAATACGAATGCCACTTACCAGATCAATCGGCACTGGTCGGCGAACGTCGCGGCCGTTGTGGGACGCCTCGAGCGTTATGCCGCCGGCAGTCCGATCACCGAACGCCGCCTTGACCTCAACGGCACGGCGTCCGTGCTGTACCGCTTCTAGCAGCGACAGTCTTTCGCGTGATCTCACAGGCCGGAATGTACCCGGTGAGCGCATTGTCCATTTTCATTCGAGAGGAAACAGCGAACGCAGTGTCAAGCACCATCTGTGCAACGTCCGTTGTGGGGTGCCCTTCTATGAGCAGGAAGTTGCCAATGCCTTTACGGGGCTGAGTCTGAAATCATAAGGTCCTTTCCGCCGGTTAGGGGGATGATCGTGCTGCAGTCCAATGTAGATCGCAGGTCCGAAGCTGATCGACGTTGGTTCATCTCACGAGCGCCACACGGCCGGCTTCAGGCAGGAGTGTGATGGTCTAATTTCCTCGGACAGGTCGATAGGAGGACAATCCGGAATCGACGAGGAAAAACGATAGATGACAAGAAGGCGCCGACAATTTGACACCAGCTTCAAGCTGGAAGTGGTACGGATGGTTCGAGACCAGGGCTTATCGGTCGGCGAAGTCTGCCGGTCGATGGACCTTGTAGAGACAGCCGTACGGCGCTGGGTGGCGCAGTATGATGCGGAGCGCGCTGGCGGCCCTGGCGTGGGCAAGCCGCTGACGGCGGAACAGCAGCGCATCCGGCAGCTTGAAGCTGAGAACCGGCAATTGAGAGAGGACAACTCGCTGTTAAAAAAAGCATCGGCCTTCTTTGCCCGGGAACTGAAGTGAGTTACCGCGTGGTGACTCACTTGCAACAGGAGGCCGTATCGGTCAGTCATGCCTGCCGGCTTTTGCAGGTGAGCCGCTCTGGCTATTATGAGCACCGGCGTGCGAAGCCGAGCGTAAAGAGCCTGCAGCAACAGACCCACGTCAAGGCAGCATTCGCCGCCAGCGGCGCGAGCTATGGCAGCCGGCGTGTGATGTATGCGCTGCGGGAACAGGGGCTACGTATGGGTCGTTACCGGGTGCGTACGCTGATGCGTGAAGCAGGTCTGCGTACGAGTTGGAAGCGCAAGTTCGTCTCGACGACCGACAGCAGGCATACGCTACCTGTGGCGGAGAATGTGCTCGACCGGCAGTTTGATGTTGCCGAGCCCAATCGCGCGTGGGTTTCAGACATCACCTACATCCGCACAGCGCAGGGCTGGCTGTATCTGGCGGTTGTGCTGGACCTGTACTCACGCAAGGTGGTCGGCTGGTCCATGGCGCCCACGATGCCCGCCGCACTGGTCATGTCGGCACTGACCATGGCACTACAGCAGCGCCGGCCAGCGCCCGGACTGCTGCTACATTCGGACAGGGGCAGCCAATACGCGAGCGATGAATACCAGGCCTTGCTCAGGCAGCATCACGTGGTTTGCAGCATGAGCCGCAAGGGAAATTGCTGGGACAACTCGGTGATGGAGCGGTTCTTCCTGAACCTGAAAATGGAGCGCGTATGGCAGCGTCAGTACGCCAACCACGATGAGGCACGGCGCGACATCAACCAGTACATCGTTGGCTTCTACAATGCCGTGCGCCTGCATTCAACTTTGGGCTATCTGTCGCCCGCTGCCTACGAGGCAAATCCGACAGTAAAAGAACCTATCTACCTGTCCGAAATAACTTGACCACTACAGGAGAACGCAAATTCGATTGCAACAGGTACTGGGCGACGTGGAATGCGCCTGTATGTTGGGCGAGCGCAATGCCGCGCGCTCTCCAACATACGCCCGCATATCGCCTCTTCCCAGTGTCAAGGGTTCGCTACGTCAGGCTTCGCCTGCCCTTGACCCAGTCATACACTCTCGCAAAAAAATGTGGAGGAAGTTGATCAACGATTCGCGAGCCTTGACAAATTACTGCTCACAGAAGGTAGCAGCGGCGCAGCAATGCGCTGCTGCTACCCAACCAGGATCATCGGGCGATCATACGCCGAACCAGGCCCATGATGGGTTTCAATGATTTCCGGTGTGCCCGCATCATCCTGTCAGTCATTGAGACGATGCATAGGATCAGGAAAGGCCGGATGAAGGACAACGGCGTTACCCGAACCGCTACTGCTCAGTTCTATTCGTTGGTGGCACAAGGGACACCTTGCCATCGCGGAATTTCTCGCCTCGCCGAACTTATCGCGACACAACCGCCCGGGCCATATTTGCCAGCGTCCCTTTTCTGCCAGAAGCGCGGCGGCACAGACTGGGGATTGCCCGCGTTTTCCGTCGACCAGGACTCGGGCTCAGGTCACGTCTACTAGCGACGGCTGGACGTCGGGGCTAGCGTGATCTACTGTTAGGGCAAGTCGAGCCGCGATAAGTCACCGATCTGTCTGCAAATTCCGCGCGCACGACGTGATTTCAGCCAGGAGTCCTCCGGATTGGTAGGGAATCCTTGCGGCATCACCAAGCCATGGTGTGGATGAATGCGAGCCCAGAGTCAGGCAGTAACCGGTCAGACGTAGCAAGAAAGGAGCGAACGTGCAGTTCTATCTGAATGGGTACAAGCCCGGCGACCCTGACATCCTCACGGCAGAGCTTCCCGACGCCGTCGACGTCCTGATCGTCGGTAGCGGTCCTGCTGGAGTCTTGCTGGCGGCACAACTTTCGACTTTCCCAGGCATCAGCACGCGACTCGTTGAGCGTCGCGACGGCGCGCTCCAGGTAGGTCAGGCCGACGGTGTTGCCTGCCGCACGGTTGAAATGTTCGACGCCTTCGGTCTGAGTGGGAAGCTCCTCCGCGAGGCCTACTGGGTGAACGAGACTGTCTTCTGGCGTCCGTCGAAGGTGGATCGCTCGCAGATCGAGCGTACCGGTCGCGTCCAGGATACCGAGGACGGTTTGTCGGAGTTCCCCCACCTCATCGTGAACCAGGCCCGCATGCAGAGGTACCTGCTCGACTACATGCGCAATTCGCCGACGCGGCTCGAGCCCAGCTATGGCGTGGAATTCGCAGACCTGAAGGTCGAGCCCAACGGCGAGCACCCGGTCGTGGTCGCGCTGCGCAAAGTGGGCAACGGCGCGGAGACTACGATTCGTGCCAAGTATGTTGTCGGCTGCGACGGAGCACGCAGCCGGGTGCGTGATTCGATTGGTGCCGTGCCGAGCGGCGACTTCGCGAATCACGCCTGGGGTGTCGTGGACATGCTTGCCGTCACTGATTTCCCGGACATCCGACTCAAGGCCGCGATTCAGTCTGCGGACGAGGGCAACATCCTCCTCATCCCGCGCGAAGGCGGTTACATGGTGCGACTCTACGTCGACCTTGGCGAGATTGATCCGAACAACCGTGAAGCCTTCCGTGAAAACACGCAGGAGAAGGTCATCGAGACCGCTCAGCGTGTGCTGCGCCCCTATACGCTCGACGTGAAAAGCGTGGCGTGGTTCGCGGTGTACCAGGTCGGCCAGCGCGTCACCGACCGTTTCGACGACGTCCCCGCGGACCAGACGGGCTCCCGCCTGCCGCGGGTCTTCATCGCCGGCGACGCCTGCCACACGCACAGCGCTAAAGCCGGCCAGGGCATGAACGTTTCAATGCAGGACGCCTTCAACCTCGGCTGGAAGCTGGCTTCGGTGCTCGAGGGACGTGCCAAACCGGAACTGCTGCGCACTTACACCGTCGAGCGCCATGCGATTGCCCAAGGCCTCATCGATTTCGACAAGGAATGGTCGAAAATCATGGCCTCGCCGCCGAAAGATCCGAACCGCCCGGAACTCGGCGGATTCGACCCGGCCGAGCTTCAGGACTACTTCGTGAAGTCGGGTCGTTATACGGCGGGTGTCGCGACGCATTACCCGCCAGCGACGGTTCTGACCGCCGAGGCGAGCGAGCAGCATCTCGCCAAGGGCTTCGTAGTCGGCATGCGCTTCCACTCCGCACCTGTTGTGCGCCTCGCCGACGTCAAGCCGGTGCACCTCGGGCACGCCGCCCGTGCAGATGGCGCCTGGCGCATTTTTGCCTTTGCCGACGCGAGCGGACGGCGACTGCGCGAGCTCGCGGCCTTCCTGGCAGAGTCTCCGAACTCTCCGATCCGCCGGTTCACCCCGGCAGGGGCGGACATCGACAGCGTGATCGACGTTCGCGCGGTCTTCCAGCAGGGGCCCCGCGACCTCAACATCGAAGAGCTACCGTCGATTCTGCTTCCGCGCAAGGGGCACTTCGGGCTTATCGACTACGAGAAGGCCTATTCCCCCGACCTCAAGAACGGTCCTGACATCTTCGACGTACGTGGCATCGACCGGGAGAGGGGCGCAATTGTGGTTGTCCGTCCCGATCAGTACGTTTCGAACGTACTCCGACTGGACGCACACGAAGAACTCACGGCATTCTTCGGAAGATTCCTGCTGGATCGTCAGTAGCTTCGGGATGCGAGAACTGTTCATCTTTCTCTCGATTTTCTATCGGTAGCCGCCTCATACTCACGGGCAGAACGAAGGGTGTCGGTCTGGGTTTAGCAAGTGAGCGGATCCGAGGGACGCGTCGATGGGGGCGGCAATGTCAGATTCGTCATCCGTGCGCCCGAGCGACGGCCACGCTCCATGAACGAATGCAGACCGGCGCTCAACTCAAGGAATTTCGCAAATACTATGACCACGGATTCCAATCTCGATGCGCGACGCCATCGCACGGTTGTATGGGTCGTGGCCCTCGCCACTGTGGGTCTGATATTCGACGGCTACGATCTCGTCGTGTACGGGACCGTCGTGTCGAAGTTCCTGCGCGACGCTTCGCAGATCGGGACCGTGACGCCGGCGACCGCGGGCGCGCTTGGCAGTTATGCGCTCGTCGGCGTCCTCGTCGGCGCACTGCTCGCGGGAAGCGTCGGCGACATCCTGGGGCGTCGCAAAGTGATGCTGTTCTCGTACGCATGGTTCTCGTTCGGGATGGGGCTCACCGCGATGACGACCACCACGACGATGTTTGGGTTGATGCGCTTCGTTACCGGTCTCGGCGTTGGCGCATTGGTGGCGACGACCGGCGCGCTCGTATCGGAATATGCGCCCAAAGGCCGAAAGAACCTTTGCAACGCCATAACGTATTCTGGGGTGCCGTTGGGAAGCTTGCTGGCGGCAATGCTGGCGATCCTGTGGTTGCAACACGTTGGCTGGCGCGGCATGTTCTGGATCGGCGCACTTCCCTTCGTCACGCTGCTGCCGCTGGCTTACTTCAAAATGCCGGAATCGGTGGCGTGGCTCGTCAGTCGTGGCCGTCTCGACGAGGCTCGCGCTATTTCGCAACAGACCGGTGTAGAGATTCCCGGGATCATGCCAAGCGCGGCCGGCGGCGTCCCGCCAGCCAGCGCGGGCAAAGCTGGGTTCGCGGGATTGTTCGTTTCTTATCTGTTTCCTACTTTGATTCTCGGCCTGATGAGTGCCACCGGACTTGTGCTCGTCTACTCACTCAACACGTGGCTGCCCGAGTTGATGCTGCGGGCCGGGTTCAACGCAAGGGGATCGCTGTCGTTCCTGTTGGTACTGAACGGCGGTGCAGTGATCGGCGCCCTGGCGGGCTCGCGTGTTGCGGACACGTTCGGGCCCAAGCCGGTTGTCGCGGCGTGCTTTCTGATCGGATCAATCTCGATCTCACTGCTTACTTTAAAAGTACCGCTCGGCGTACTGCTGACCGTGGTTGCGATCGTTGGGCTGGGCACCAGCGGCACGCAAACATTGATCTACGGCTTTGTCGCAAACTACTACCGCACCAATGTGCGGGGTGCTGGCGTTGCCTGGTGTGCCGGATTCGGGCGTCTTGGGGGCGTCGTTGGCCCGCTGCTGGGCGGCTTGCTGATCAGTATCGGGCTTGCACTCGATTCGATCTTTTATATTCTGGCGGCCGTCGGCATACTGGGTGTGCTTTTAACGCTGCTGGTGCCGAGCGCACGCGGTCCGCGCGAGTTGCCTTCGACGTCCATCGAACCGTCACTCCGGGCTAAGCCAGGCAAGCTCGCCAGTTCGGGCATCAAGAAGAGCTAAAGTCCGGAGACAGCAGCAGGTACGACCGCATCCTCGTGGCGATCGATGCGTCACCCACAGAAGGGAACAAGTCTGCGCAGATCCGTGCCGGGCAGATCGGTCGCATGACGGGTGCCGTTTATATCCTGTACGTCGCGAAGAGCCATATCGTATCCGGGGATATCACGGGTGGTGCGGGACTGGGCGTACGCTCCGCGGACGACGAAGCCGAGGATGCAGACCGCAACGCGGTCCAGGCGCTGGTAGAGTGGCTGTCGGAAGCGGGCGTCGAGGCGCACGGCGAAATCGTGAGCGCCACTACGCACGACGTCGCGAGCGTGATTTGCAACGAGCCAAGGAGCTCGACGTGGACCTGCAGGTGCCTGGTCATCAACACCACCGTGGTGCCAGCAATATGTTCCGCTCGAGCGTCGCCGACTGGATCATTCAACACCACCCGCCGTTTTCGATCCTATTGGCCCAACCTCCTCGCGGGCGCTGGCCGTGTGTCGCCAACGCAACGGCACCTTGTCACGAGTCGCAATGCCCATCGGATAGACGAGGAACGTGGAATCGTTCTCGATGCCGAACGGCATGCCGGCAAATAGACACCCGTTCAAGGATTGACGGGGCTTTATAGGTTGCCTTCAATGCGTCCAGTTGGTCCGTGGTGAGCAAGCTGTTGCTGCACTGTCTGTGCCCGTACATTTCGGCAGGGTGTCTGGTTGAAGTGACACTGCCGAGGCTCTGTGAGGAAGCTGTCGCCGGGCGCGCCTCCGTCTTTGCCTGCCCAAGCCGAAATCAGGCTCTTCGTGATCAAATCGAGCTTGCCCTGCGTTAGTTTGTTAGTTTTGCGCCTGGAGCATTGAGCGCCTTCAGTTTCCACAGCAACATAGCATTTAGGTGAGTGCGATTGTTTGCAGCCGCTCCGGCAAGAATCCCGTTGTAGTCTTTGGGATAGCGTTGAGCGATCGCCATCACCTGTTGGCCGCCCTTGGAACACCCTTGAAAACACGGGCGCGGCGCAGTTGGCGCAGCGGTGTAGTACGCCTGTACGAGCGCCTTGCCTGCCCCCGATCGGGGCGGCAGTAAGCGCAACCTGCAACGCCACTTCCCAGGATGAGCGGCCATGAGCCATCTCAATCTCGAATCTGACATCGCGGACATGGATGCTTTCTGCAAGCGTCTGATCGACACTACCTGTATCGAATTTTCGCTGTGCCCGCATCCTGAGCGGCATCGAACTGCACATGATCGCCGAGGACCAAATGGAGGGCCGTGGCGTCGGAAATACTCATGCCGAGCAGTTCTACTCATTGGCGGCATAAGTAATCCTCACTATACTGCCGTCTGTTCGCCATCTTGCCTTATCGCGACAGTACGTCCTCGAATGCCCCTAAAGCAGGATTCTGCGATAGTCGAAGTGCCGCGATGCTACGCTCGGTTCCTGCGTAGCCATCGGCGAGCCTTCCCAAAACGGGAGCGCCTATGCTTCACCACCTGCACGAATTCCAGCAAGCGCTTATGAGCCCGCTTACCGCTTGGGGCAAGACCGCATCGAAATCGTTTACGAACACGGTCGGCCCGTTTGCCTACACTTATCCACAGTTGCTGGTTCAAAAACCAGCGACCCGCCCCGTCAAGATTGGATCGGCAGATGGAGTGAACCTCTGAGGCTGGACCATGCAAAGTGCGCACCCCATCAAGCGGCCTGGTTTCCAGGCGAACACTGGTCCAGCCTCAAGGGTTCACTTCAAGGGGTGGGGGTGCGGCAATATTCAATCCGCACTGACACCATGGAGAACAGTATGAATACCGTTGCTCAATCGAAGGCGCGATACAAGGGCAACGATCGGCTGCTTTTCGGCATCATCATGGGCGTCATCGCGTTCTGGCTGTTTGCCCAGACGACGCTCAACATTGCGCCCGACATGAGCCGCGACCTCGGCATGGATGCGAGCCTGATGAACGTCGCGGTGGCCATCACCTCGCTGTTCTCGGGGATCTTCATCGTGGTGATAGGCGGACTAGCCGACCGTGTTGGCCGGCTGAAGATCACTCGCATCGGCTTTTACCTGAGCATCGCCGGCTCGCTGCTGGTGGCCATCACGCCGCAGGGCTGGCTGGCAGCACCGGTCCTGCTCGTGGGCCGCGCGTTGCAAGGCCTGTCGGCCGCCTGCATCATGCCGGCCAGTCTGGCGCTGGTGAAAGCTTTTTGGGACGGCCCCGAACGCCAGCGTGCCATCAGCATGTGGTCGATCGGTTCCTGGGGCGGGTCGGGCCTGTGCTCGCTGGCCGGTGGCCTGATGTCGCAGAACTTTGGCTGGCGCTCGATCTTCTGGGTGGCCATCGCGGTGAGCGTGCTCGGCCTGTGGATGATGCGCGGCGCGCCCGAGAGCAAGGCCGAAACCAGGGGCGAGTACAAGTTCGACCTGTCTGGCGTGCTTGCTTTCATGGTCACTATGGTGGCACTGCAGGTGCTGGTGACGCAGGGCAACAAGTTGGGCTGGACCAGCCCGACTGGCCTGGGTCTGCTGGCGGCAACGGTGGTGTTCGGCTGGCTGTTTTTCCGCATCGAAGACAAGGCGTCCAATGCGTTCTTCGACTTCAGTCTGTTCAAGAACGCGACCTACGCCGGCGCGACGATCTCCAACTTCCTGGTCAACGGGACTGCCGGCACGCTGATCGTGTCGCTGCAACTGGTGCAGCTAGGCGGCAACATGAACGCCCAACAGGCCGGCTTTCTGACGCTGGGTTACGCGATTGCCATCATCGCCTTCATCCGCGTGGGCGAGAAGCTGCTGCAACGCTTCGGGCCGCGCAAGCCGATGATCTGGGGCTGCCTGATCACGGGCCTGGCGATTCTGATGGTGTCGCCCGCCAACCTGCTGCTGTCGGACTACAAGATCCTCGCGAGCGTCGGCTACACGCTGTTCGGTGTCGGTCTGGCGTTCTATGCCACCCCCTCGACCGATGCCGCGTTATCGAACCTGCCGGCTGCCCAGGCGGGGTCGGGTTCGGGCATCTACAAGATGGCATCGTCGCTCGGCGCCGCCTTTGGCGTGGCGATTTCCGCCGCCATTTTCACCGCGTTCCGCAGCAACAGCGCGAGCGTGAACTGGCTTGATGGCGTGATCACCTTCGTTGGCCGCCAGGACAACCTGGCCGTGCGGGAGGCCGCCATCATTGCGCTGGGTTTCAACGTGCTGATGGTAGCGATGGCCATCATCTCGATCATGCTCACGGTGCCCAAGGGGAAAGCGCAGGCCTGAATGTGCAATCCTCATATCAAGCGCCGACTACCTGCCTCAAGCGCGCTTTCTGTCGGGCTTCTTTCAACTTTACTTCGTCACTTCTGGATCTGTCATGAATGCCCTCACGCAAGCCCTCGCCTCCGCCGAACCAACCCTGATCATCAAACTCGAAGCTCTATACAAGGACTTCCATCAGCATCCCGAGTTGTCCATGGAGGAAGTCCGCACGGCCAGGATCGTCGCCGACGCGATGCAGGGTTTCGGCTACGAGGTGACGCGCAACGTCGGCGCGACCGGCGTCGTCTGCGTGATGGAGAACGGCGCCGGACCGACCGTGATGCTGCGCGCCGACATGGACGCGCTTCCAATGGCCGAGAACACCGGGCTGCCGTATGCCAGCACCGTGACGGCGCGCGACGCGGACGGCGTCACGGTCGGCGTTGCGCACACGTGCGGCCACGACATGCACGTGACCTGGATGATAGGCGCCGCGCGCATCCTGTCCGCGAATCGCTCCGCCTGGCACGGCACGCTGATGATCGTGTTCCAGCCAGGCGAGGAAACGGCCGAGGGCGCGAACGCCATGGTGCGCGACTGGGGAGAGGGCCGCTTTCCGAAGCCCGACATCATCCTCGGTCAGCACGTGATGGTCGGTCCGGCCGGCACCGTGAACTACCGTCCGGGCGTCACGCTGTCGGCCGGAGACAGCCTGAAGATCCAGCTGTTCGGGCGCGGCTCGCACGGCTCGCAGCCGCAAACCTCGATTGATCCGGTGATCATGGCCGCCGCGACCACACTGCGCCTGCAGACCATCGTCTCGCGAGAGATTGCGCCTTCTGAGCCGGCGGTGCTCACGATCGGCTCGCTGCAAGCCGGCACCAAGGAAAACATCATCCCCGACGATGCCACGATCAAGCTGAATATGCGCACCTTCAACGAGGACACGCGCGAGTACATGCTCAAGTCGATCCGCCGTATCTGCTGCGCCGAATGCGACGCCTCGGGCGCCGAGCGCCCGCCCGAGTTCACCACGATCAACAGCTACCCGCTGACCGAAAACGACCTGGTCGCGACGCAAAAAGTGGCGCAGGCTTTCAGCCACCAGTTTGGCGAGAACGCCTCGCTGGCGCCCAGTCCGGCGGCGGCCAGCGAGGACTTCAGTATCTTCGGCCGCACCTGGGGCGTCCCCTATGTGTTCTGGTTCGTCGGCGGCACCGACCCGGAGGTTTATGCCAAAGCCAAACAGGAAAAGACCGTCAACAAGATCCCCAGCAACCACTCGCCGAAGTTCGCGCCGCAGATTCACCCGACGCTCGAGACCGGCTTGCAGGCCATGCTGACCGCCGCCAGCGCGTGGCTATGCCCCGGCGCCGCGTCCTGAGACGCAGGGCGAAACGGATATCGCGATCCCGCAAATCAGCGAATTGAGCGCGGGGCGTGGTTCAAACCTGCGTTACACACGAGGTGTCAAAGGGCGTGGCGCGAGATAATAGTGCCCCATTTTTCATCGCGACGTCCCATTGAAGCTATCCGCCTGCGCTGCAACCGTGAAGCTGGCCGCCAACAAGTGCAAGATAATCGCCGTGCGGGCCCTGGCGGGCACCGAACCGGTCAGCACGCTGGCCGCGCGGCACGGCGTGAGCCGCCCGCTCGCCTACCGGCAGATGCACAAGGCCAGCGCCGCGCTGGATGAGCTTTTCTCGCCGGCGCAGACGAGAGCGTGCAAATCTATGGCCCACGCCATTGTTGCAACGCTGATCTTCGATGGCGAGTTGGCTTGCCTAAATCTATTCGGCGTCGTTGTGGGGACTGCTCCCCGCGCCACGATGAGATTCGCGCCTGAGGATCCTTATCACGAGGAACGCATCAAGTCCTAAATCAGAGAGAATATTTCCGATTCAGGACTGACTGTCGCGAAGCTCGCCGGAGCCCTTGATATATCGGTCAGCTCGCTCGATCGCGAAGCCGCATCTGTCTCCTAAATGATTTGGCAAGAGCGGCATATGGCGGCCCGCACAGCGCTGCAAGACCGCTCGTGCGCGGGAAAGAGCATTAAGGAAATTGCCTTCGATTGGGGCTTCTCCGACTCCGCACATTTCAGCCACATTTTCAATGAATTGGGCGGCCTTCTGGAAGACCGTTGGTATAGCGAAACCCGAAACTGGCTGACCTATTCGGCCAGCAATGATTGCCCGGATTCATCGACAATATTCATTCAGCACGAGGTGACATGCCTGCGCCGTGATCCCTAACGGTTTATCCGAACACCATGGTCGCGCTCCGTTGCCGTCCAAGGTATCAAGCAACGCTCAGTCCCACCCATCTGCGGACCGTGGATAAGATCAAGGCACTGGAAAGAGATGGCTACATCACGAGATCGTAGAATGCCCAGCGACCGCGTATGCCGACCGCAGGTAGAAAAACGGATTGCCAGCAATGACGTGCCCACGACCGCGACTATCGACAAAGGCGAGACGACGCGCCGTGGAAATGCGGGCCCTCTGCGTTATAGCGTCGCAAACGCTTTAGCGTGGCAGCGCCGTTCGGCAGTTCGGCCGCTCGTCGACCGACAATTTGATAGCATCAATGCGTCCGCTGGCTTGGAATCGGGTCTACTTCTGCGCGGAAATCTGCTTTGCCCGGATCAGCCGCGCCCGCAGCACATTTCGACTGATGCCCAACATTCTCGCTGTCTGGATCTGATTCCGGTAGCAGAAGTCGAACGCCACTCGCATCACCGTGTCTTCAATCTGCTCGAACAGGTTGCCCTCGACGTTGTCAAAAAGATTGCGGAGCGCCTCCGCCAGTCTCTCGATAGGCGTGGATGATGTGGCTTCACTGATTGTCCGTCGCGCGGACTGAATCCCGAACGACGACATCTGCAGATCGCCCTCACCCAGCGAATCGCTGCGGCACACCAGCAACGCATAGTGAATGACATTCTCGAGCTCCCGGATGTTGCCGGGCCAACTGTGTTCGACCAGCTTTCGTTCCGCGCGCGGTTCGATGTCGACAGGACCATAACCGAGCCGATTTCGGTACTCTTCAATGAAATACCTCGCCAACGGCAGAATATCGCCGGGGCGATCACGCAGCGTCGGAACAGCCAGATGCACCACGTTCAAACGATAAAAGAGATCCTCGCGGAAATGGCCCGCCGCCACCGCGTCCTGCAGATGCACGTTGGTGGCTGCCAGCACGCGCACGTCGATAGGAATGCTGCTGCGCGAGCCGAGCCGCACGATCTCGCGCTCCTGCAGCACACGCAGCAGCTTGACCTGCATGGAAAGCGGCAGGTCGCCTATCTCGTCCAGAAACAACGTTCCACCGTTTGCGGCTTCGAACCACCCGGGCTTGGCGGAGAACGCGCCGGTGAATGCCCCTTTCTCGTGACCGAACAACTCGCTTTCGACCAGCGACTCGGAGAACGCCCCGCAATTGACGGCCACAAATGGGCCATTGCGGCGTTCACTGAGGTTATGAACATGGCGTGCAATCAGTTCTTTGCCTGTGCCTGTTTCACCAATGACCAATACATTGGCGTCGCTCGGTGCCACCATGCGAATCCGGTCGAGAAGCGCCAGTGATTGCGGGTCGGCAAACACCTGGGCACTGGCACGGATCGACGTGCTCAACGCGCGCTTGCCGGGCAGTGTCAACAAGGGCGGCGATGCCACTTGCGCGAACTCTGAACGATCCGGTAACACGTGATTGAGTGAAGAGTTCATGAGTAGAAGCTCGGCGTCGGATATCGTTGTGTTAGTGTCCATTCGCCGATTTCGCGAAGCTTGTAGGCGAGAGGATCGTGCAGCGTATGGGTGCGTAAGTTCCGCCAGTGACGGTCGAGCCGCAGCGCGCCATGCGTCGCGCGCGCTCCCGCCACATCGAACATGCGGGTACAGATGCTGAGCCCGGTTTCTGTGGCAGCGACCTTCGCCGTTGCGATAGCGAGCGCCACCTCACCGCGCTCAGCTTCGGTGAGCGCCGCGCCCCGGTTCCACGCGGTGTCGAAACGTTCTGCCGCGCGGTCGGTCAACACCCGGGCGGCTTCCAGTCCCACCCAGAATTCACCGAACTGACCGAGTACATACGGATCTTCAGCGGTCTTTTCCACTCTGGCCGCATGCCACGGACGCGCTTCACGAAGCGTGTAGTGGCGGGCGTCGTTGAACGCACTTTCGCCGATGCTGAGATAGATATTCGTCAGGATCAGTTGTGCGAGCAAGGGACGCAAGCAGGCAAACGGTGTCGACAACGGACCCGGATCGGCAAGAATTTCGTGATTCTCCACGCGCACTTTTTCGAACGTCACGGTGCCGCTGTCCGTTTGCCGCTGGCCCATGTTTTCCCAGTCCTGCGCGACAGAAATGCCTGAGCGCCCTGTCGGCACCGCCGCGATAAGTAACGTACCGGTGTCCGCGTCACGCGCCGACGCTATCAGCATTTCAGAATCGAGAGCACCGGAACAGAAGCTCTTCTGTCCACTAAATTCCCGCCAATCCTGATGCGACCGGCTGATCGCCCGCTCGTCGAGCGGATTCAACGCGTTGCCCCAGAACCATTGCCGACGGGCGGTCTGCTCAAACCACGCACTCCACTGTTCCGTCGAACCGAACAGCCGCACAGTCGCCAGCATCAGATGATGAAAGCCGAAGACATGCCCGATTGAGCTATCGGCTCTGCCAAGTGTGCGCACCACGTCCATCGTCAGGCGCCAGTTGGCCCCAAAGCCGCCATACGCCTCTGGAATGCTCAACGCGAGCAATCCGCTGGCACGCAAGGCGTCTCGCTCGGTTTTCGGCGTTCCGCCCTGCGCATCACGCTCGGCGGCCGTTGCGGCAAATGCCGCCGCGAGCCGGTGCGCAATCTGCTGCGGCGATCCATTTGTCAATGTTGCGTCTGGGAGCATCTGCCGGGAAGCCAGAGCATCCCGCAGTACATAGGTCGAATTCATATGGGCAAGGACAGTCGCTCCGCCAGGCGGGCATGGTCCATCATCTGTTGACGGACGGAAGTTGAACTGCTTCAAAGAGGGATGCTTCCTGAGAAGCGTATTCTGACCATCTGCCGGGATTTCTGAAGCAATTTGTTCGGGTAACCAAAGTCCAATTGCTTCTTTGGCAGCAACATCGTTACGGATGCTGCTCCGTTATCAGCACCCTGCTGCCGTATTGCCTCTCAGGCAGCAGGCTTCGGAATATTGAAAGCAAAAACTTGATTTGAGTATCGACAGCCTGTCGGGGTTGGGCGCCACAAACGCTGCGTCTGGCACGCTAAGTGCATGCATGTTAGTCCTTCGACATCCCCCGCTCCTCTTATGCAACTCTTCTGGTTTCTTCCTACGCATGGCGATAGCCGCTATCTCGGCACCACTCACGGCGCACGCACAGTCAGTCACCACTATCTGCGCCAGATCGCGCAAGCGGCCGATGAACTTGGTTTCGAAGGCGTCCTGATTCCCACTGGCCGCTCGTGTGAGGACTCGTGGATCGCGGGTGCCTCTCTTATGCCGTTCACTGAACGACTGAAGTTTCTGGTGGCCATTCGTCCAGGCGTGATCTCGCCGACCGTGTCAGCACGCCAGGCCGCGACGCTCGATCGCTTTTCCAATGGCCGCCTGCTGATCAACGTCGTCACAGGTGGCGACCCCGATGAGCAGCACGGCGATGGCAGCTTCCTCTCGCATGCGGAACGCTATGAACTCACCGATGAATTTCTGCGTATCTGGCGCGGCGTAGCGTCGGGCGAGACGGTCAATCACAGTGGCAAGCATCTGCGAGTCGAGAACGCGAAAGCGCTGTATCCGCCGGTGCAGAAGCCGTATCCGCCTCTATGGTTCGGCGGCTCGTCCGAGGCGGCCATCAAGTTGGCCGGCGAGCAGGTCGACGTCTATCTCACGTGGGGCGAGCCGCCCGCTGACGTTGCCGAAAAGATCGCACAGGCCCGGGCCGCAGCGGCTAAACACGGACGCACACTGCGTTTCGGCATCCGCCTGCACGTGATTGTGCGCGAGACCAGCGAACAGGCGTGGCAGGCAGCCGACGAGCTGATCTCGTTCGTCACTGACGAAACGATTGCCGCTGCGCAAAAGGCCTTCTCCCGTTTCGACTCGGTGGGCCAGCAACGCATGGCCGCCTTGCACAGCGGACGGCGCGACCAACTCGAAGTTTCGCCGAACCTTTGGGCGGGCGTCGGACTCGTTCGCGGTGGCGCGGGAACGGCGCTGGTCGGCAGCCCTGAGGAAGTCGCCGCGCGAATCAAGGAATATGCAGCGCTCGGCGTCGATACATTCATTTTCTCCGGCTATCCCCATCTCGAAGAAGCCTATCGCGTCGCCGAGTTGCTTTTTCCACTGCTGCCATTGGCACAGACGCGGCCGCCTGCGCAGATCAATCTGACGGGGCCTTTCGGCGAGGTCATTGCCAACGACATCCTGCCGCCCGCCAAAGCCTCCGAGAGCCAGGAGGTGAAAGCATGAAGCACAGCGGAACTGAAACGGATGAGGCACTGCCGCCCTGGCACGCGCAAGTCGAAGCGGTGACGCGCGGACTTGCGGCGACGGCCATAGCTCGTGACCAGGCCGGCGGCACGGCCACGGTAGAACGCAACCTGCTACGACGCAGCGGCCTGCTGGCCTTAAGCATTCCGACCGGGTCAGGCGGTTCGGGCGCCGATTGGCAATCGGTACTGGATGTGGTGCGCCGCTTCGCACAAGTCGATAGTTCCATGGCTCATCTGTTTGCCTTTCACCATCTGCTGCTGGCCACGACGCGATTATTCGGACACGCTACCCAGTGGCAGCCGTGGCTCGAGCAGACCGTTGCACAACGCTGGTTCTGGGGCAACGCACTCAATCCGCTTGACAAGGGATCGATCGCGACGCCCTCTTCGGCTACCCCCGAAGGCAGCTACACGTTCTCTGGCCGCAAAAGCTTCTGCTCCGGCGCGAGCGACTCAGACATGCTGCTCGCGTCCGCTTTCGACGTTAAAGGCCGGCTTCTGATCGGCGTGGTGCCGACTTCGCGTCAAGGCATCACGATACTCGACGATTGGGACAACATGGGGCAGCGCCAAACCGACAGCGGCACGGTGGTGTTCGATAACGTCACGGTAACGCCATCCGAACTGCTGACCGATCCAGGGCCGTTGTCGACACCCTTCGCCTGCCTGCGCCCACTACTCGCGCAGTTGATTCTCGCCAACATTTACCTGGGCCTCGGCGAAGGCGCCCTGCGCGAAGCACGCGACTTTACGCTGAAGAGCGCACGCCCATGGATCGCGTCGCCGGCGACGAGCACAAACGAAGACCTCTACGTTCTTGGTCACTATGGCGACTTCTGGCTCGCGCTCGAAGGCGCACGCGCGTTGACCGAACGCGCGGCCAGCGCGTTCGACAACGCGTGGCAACGGGAGACTGCGCTGACCGAAGCAGAACGGGGCAGGGTCGCCATCGCCGTGGCCGCGGCGAAAGTGGCAACAACTCGCGCAGGCCTCGATGTGGCAAACGGCATGTTCGAGGTGACCGGCGCACGTGCGACAACCGCGGCCCTGCGGCTCGATCGCTACTGGCGCAATCTCCGCGTGCACACATTGCATGATCCAGTCGACTACAAGGTCCGCGAATTGGGCGATTGGGCACTCAATGAGCGCCTGCCGAAACCGACGTTCTACTCATGAAAACAGTCATTCGCACCTGCCTCTGCACGCACATCGCCAATACGAACGGCGCTTCTCCAGCGGCAGTGTTGCGGACGGGTTGCTGCGCCAGCTTCATACGCAGATCCGCGATAGTGGCACGCCTCCGCGATATGCGAGCCAGAAAGGGCCGGCAACAGATATGCAGCTTGACGTGCGCGCCATATAGCGCCGTCCACGCGCTTCCGCAAGTCCGGCTCGGCCGCGTTGAAACGGATGGCATGGCATTCGCTAACAAAGGTGTATTTCAGATTATCTCGCTTTCCATTGAAAGGACCGTTCTGATGAGCAAAAAATTAAGGGTGGTCGCCGTCTCCGGCGGACTGCAACGACCGTCACGCACGCTTGTCGTGGTCGAACGCCTGCTCGCCGTACTGGGCGATTCGCAGCCGATCGACGTGCATCTTGTCGAACTCGGCGAAATCGCATCGGGTCTCGCAGGCGCGGTTCATCGCGCGCAGGTCCCTGCTGACGTAGAAGCACACATCAAGGCCATTGAATCGGCCGACCTGCTGGTGGTGGCGAGTCCGGTCTACCGTGCGTCGTACACGGGGCTCTTCAAGCACCTGTTCGATCTCGTGCATCATGAGGCACTGTTCGATGTGCCGGTTCTGCTAGCTGCAACAGGCGGCAGCGATCGTCACGCGCTGGTCATCGATCATCAACTGCGTCCGCTGTTCAGCTTCTTTCAGGCACGCACGCTGCCGATCGGCGTCTACGCATCTGAAGCGGATTTCAGCGGCTATGCGATCTCGAATCCGGCACTGGAAGAGCGCATTGCACTGGCGGTCACTCGCACCCTTCCATGGCTGCACGCCGGACGCATCCCAGCTTCTTTCCCGCAAGCCGCAACTCTGGCTGCATAGACCCCACCATTCAATCATCAGGAACATCATGAGCCATTCTCACGACGACGCAGTCAAGTTCGCCTACTGGGTGCCCAACGTCAGCGGCGGCCTGGTCGTCAGCACGATCGAGCAGCGCACGGACTGGAGTCTCGAGTACAACCAGAAACTCGCACAAACCGCGGAGCAGGCGGGTTTCGAATACGCGCTGAGCCAGATCCGCTTCACCGCCGGATACGGTGCGGAATATCAGCACGAATCGGTATCTTTCAGTCAGGCGCTGTTGCACGCGACGACGAAACTTAAGGTGCTGGCCGCGATTCTGCCAGGTCCGTGGCACCCCGCTGTCGTCGCCAAACAACTGGCCACGATCGACCATATTTCGAATGGCCGCATTGCGATCAACGTGGTGAGCGGCTGGTTCAAAAGCGAATTCACCGCGCTCGGCGAACCGTGGCTCGAACACGACGAACGCTATCGCCGCTCGAATGAATTCATTCAGGCGCTCAAGGGAATCTGGACGCAGGACAACTTCACCTTCAAGGGGGACTTCTACCGCTTCAACGATTACACGCTGAGTCCCAAGCCCGTACAAAAGCCGCATCCGGAAATCTTCCAGGGCGGCAGTTCACGCGCCGCACGCGACAACGCTGCCAGCGTATCCGACTGGTACTTCACCAACGGCAATACGCCGGAGAATCTGAAAGGACAGATCGACGATATTCAGGCCAAAGCGGCAAAGAACAATCACAAGGTACGCATTGGCGTGAACGCCTTCGTGATCGCCCGCGATACAGAAGAAGAGGCTAAAGCGGTTCTCGCCGACATCATCAAGCACGCGCACGTCGAAGCCGTGCATGCCTTCGGTGATGCCGTCAAACAGGCCGGAAATGCTTCGCCCGAAGGCGAAGGCAACTGGGCCAAATCGAGTTTCGAAGACCTCGTGCAATACAACGACGGTTTTCGCACCAACCTGATCGGTACGCCGCAGCAGATTGCTGAGCGCATCGTCGAATTGAAATCGGTAGGCGTGGATCTCGTGCTGACTGGCTTCCTCCATTTCATCGAAGAGGTGGAGTACTTCGGCAAACGGGTCTTGCCGTTGGTGCGCGAGCTCGAACGCAAGCAGCAGGCTGAGGCTGCCTGATCTTGGCATACGCTCAGCCGTCGACGCTACCGGGCTGGCTGCGCCATCAGGCGCAGCGCCGGCCGCATGCCATCGCGTTGCGTCACAAGCGGCTGGGCGCATGGCGCGCGTTGTCGTGGCACCGGGTGATCACGGCGGTCAAGCAATTGGCCGCAGGTCTCGCACAACGCGGTTTTACGGCGGGCGACGCCCTGCTGCTTGTCAGTCATCCGCGTGAGGAAACACTGCTACTGTCGCTCGCGGCGCAGTGGAACGGCGGCGTGGCAATACCACTCGACCCGCAAATCGTCGACGAAGGATTGCGTGTGATCGACGCCAACCCGCGTAATCTGACCCGCCCTCCGCATCCCGCCGTGACCGACCATCGCGCACTGCCGCCCCAGCCCGAAGGCGGCTTCGCCTCCGCCACAGGCCCCCACGACGACGCATTCGCCTTCGTGCATCTCGATGCGAATGGGCAGCTCGTAGCCCAACGTTCCTGCCATGCGACGCTGGTACGGGAAGCCCTGCAACTCGTCGGCAGGTATTGTCAACTTGTTAGCCTGCGTGCGACGTAACACGTCGCATGTGAGGATAGCTAACCTATTCGGCAAGACGCTCCAGCATCGGAGCGCGCTCGTTACGCTTTCCCAAGCCTTGAAGGCCTGGGTGCGTAGCGCCCGCTTTTGCTATGCGTCAGTGTGGTAACGGCAATGCGTGAACGGATTGGCTACCTGATCGTGGACCGAAGCGAAACGTTGCAGGTGACGCGCCGACTTGAAGCGGCACATGGTCTGCCGGGATCGCGCGGCAGGGGCGTGTCGCTCTCCACCACTGCCGTTCCCAACGCGTTGTAGCCGCGCCAGCATCAGGCATTTGACGGCCCCATCGTCGAAGCGCAGCTCGAACACCCCGGATGCGCCGGGCGGACACCGCGCCGTTGCGCGGAACGACAGGCGCAGACCCCGACGTTTCGCGCGGGCAAGCATCTGCGTACGGCTCATGCCCGGCTAGCAAGCCGACGCGAAGAGCGTCACGGTCCCCCGGCAGGCACTCATGCGCGACGCCTTGTGGAAGCGTCAGTCCAGTGAGCAGGTAGATATCAGCCATGCAAGCCATTCCGTCAGCGGCAAGTCACACTGCATTTATACCGTTTTTTTGCGCGGCGTTGCGGCTTTGGCGGTCGGCACGGTGTGAGCGGAGCGGGTCGGCCGTGGTGTCTTACGGACGCCAGCCGAAGCTGGCGAGGCCCGGCCTTCCGGCGCACAATGGCGCCTCCCGCAGCGTCATCATTTCCGCGTGCAATCGCAGGTTCTCCGTCTGAGCCACGTCCAGTGTCCCCTGCAGCACGCCCGCCTGATGACGCACATCGCCCAGTTGCGCCTGCACGCTTTCCGATGCACGGCGGTGGTCGGCGTCCTTGCTCTCTGCACGACGCGCGGTTTCGTCCAGCTCCTTCTGCAGCCTCGTTGCGGTACTGCGCTCGCGGTCGATCTCCAGCAGCGCACGCTTTTCCGACGCCCTGAGCCGCTCCTCGGCGCGTTCAGCGGCTTCGCGATGCTTTTCCAGATCGCGCGAAAACCCTTCCCTCACCTCCTGGAGCTCGCAATCGCGCGCAGCCAGCGCCGCGCTGATGCGCGCCAGTTCGCCCTCGAGCGCCTGGCGCTGCGCATGACCTTCGGCCTGCGCCTTGTCCAGTTCCCGGACCTCGACCTGCGCGGCCAGTAGCGCTGCGGTGCGCTGTTCGAGTGCAGTCTCGGTGCGACCCAGTTCGTCGCGGGCGGCGATCACTAGCTGCTGCGATTCGGCCCGCTGCGCCTCGACCTCGGCGCGCAGAGCATCGAGCGCCGTTCCGGCCGACGCGGTCGCGCGCGTCCAGAGGGTCGCGACCAGTTCGCCGGCGGCCGCACCGAGATCGGCGGGCAGGTTCGGGATGGTCGATGCGTACCCGGCTCTTCTCGCGCAGCTCCGTCCAGAACTCGCCGAGCACGGCGGTCGGCGTGCCCATGCTGCCCCGCTTGACGAGCTGGTACAGCCGGTTGGCGGTCGGTGTGATGCCATGGCGGAAGAACAGCAGCGCGCAAACCTCGCGATACAGCTCGCGGGTTTTGGGGAATTCAACCTTCAGGCGCTCGATATCGGCGGCCAGCGCCGTATCAGGGAACAGGACGCCACTCATGAGCCGACCCATTTCTACCCCTGCTGCAAAAACGCGGCGACCCCGGTTCTTCGCCAAGACGCCTATGACTGCCCTGCTGCTGCCTCCGCAGCCCCTCGAAGCCCTGACCATACCGCCTGATCTGGATGGCAGCGAGGGCAAAAATCGCGCGACAGCCGGCATCGCCCAGATTGCCGCCAACCATGATCTCGACGCGATCCGCGCGTGGCTCGCCCGCTTCACCGATACGAAAACCACTTTCGACAATTACCGCAAGGAAGCCGAACGGCTGCTGCTGTGGTCCGTACTCCAGACGGGCAGGCCACTGTCCTCGCTCACCCACGAGGACCTGCTGGTCTATCAGCACTTCCTCGCCGACCCACAACCGCGCGAGCGCTGGACAGCCAGCGGCGGCCGCAAGCACCCACGCGGCGATCCCCTGTGGCGGCCGTTCTATGGTCCGCTTTCCGCCACCAGCCAGCGCCAGGCGATGGTGATTCTCAACGTGATGTTCGCGTGGCTGGTGCAGGCCGGCTATCTGGCCGGCAATCCCCTGTCTCTGTCGCGCCAGCGCGCGCGCCGTGCGAAGCCGCGCATCACCCGCTATCTGTCGCCTGAGCTCTGGCTCGAGGTCAAGAAGTGGATCCAAGCGATGCCCAGGGAGACTGACCGCGAACGCGAGCATCACGCACGCGTGCGCTGGCTCTTCACCCTGCTCTATCTGGGCGGTCTGCGGATTACCGAAGTGGGTGAGAACACCATGGGTCGGTTTTTCAGCCGGCGCGATGCGAACGGCGAGGATCGCTGGTGGCTTGAAGTGCTCGGCAAAGGCGGCAAGGAGCGGTTGGTGCCGGCTACTACGGACATGATGGCGGAGCTTGGTGCGTACCGCCGTGCGCGTGGGCTGGCGGCGCTGCCGCGGCCGGACAAAGATACACCCCTCGTGCCACCGATTGGCCAGTCGCGCAAGCCGCTCACGCGTGCCGCGCTGCATCGCATCGTCAAGGAGGTCTTCAGCGGCGCAGCGCACGCGTTGCGAACCCGCGGCGACGAACATGCGCAGCGCGCGGCTCAGCTTGAGCAGGCCTCAGCGCACTGGCTGCGGCACAGCGCAGGGTCGCATATGGCGGACCAGCAGGTCGATCTGCGGCTCGTGCGCGACAATCTCGGACATGCGTCGCTCACGACCACCAGCCAGTACCTGCATGTCGACGATGACCGGCGCCATCGCGAGACCGACGATAAGCACCGCATCGCGTGGTGACAAAACACAATAAGCGATTTGCGACGATCCGCGGTCACGCCGCTCCGCTTCTCCAGCAAGGTAGCTAGCAATGGACTCAGGGCTTGACCAGAAAATCGTCAATCGTGAGCCGGACTGGCTTACCAGGCCGCAGCCGGATTTGCCTTTCTGCGACCGCGACAATACGCTGCCGTCCGTCGGCAAACGCTTTGGACATGCGGGCCTCGTCGGCGCCTGCCGGTAACCAGAAATGCGCTTCGAGCACCTCGCGCGTGATCGCGCATTCGACATCGCCGCGCTGACCGGGCAAACGGAATACGATCGCGCGCCGGTCCGGCGTCACATCAGGCACTAGATCAATAATGTCCATGGAAATCTCATCGAATCTGTCTGCAGCATCGCTGCATGTCGCTAATTCCCAAAATTTACCAGAACCCTGCGCCGCGGAGACGCAACGCGTGCGTGACGCAGGACCTTTTGAACGGTGCGATGAGCGTTATGCTCGGCCCCGTCCTGCAGCGCCGGTTCGACCTTTGCGTGGCAAAGCTATGGTCGTTGATCTGTAGCTGCACGCCCGGAGTACCTTGAACCCTTGACAAAGGTGATCTGCTATCCGTTTCGCCCTCGCGCCAGCGGACAAACGTGAACACCAAGACAGCCTGACCAATTCCAGCTCGGGTCAGATCGTACCGAGTTCGAAACAATCCTGATTGAGTATCCCCGTTATACAACCGGTTCGCGCTTCGGGGCAAACCCAACGTGGTTTGCCCCGAGCGTGGGCCGGCCGTTTGCTGCGCGGCGCGAGTTGCTTCTCGGCCTTCAGTACCCGGTAGAACGTCGATCCGGAGGCGATAAGTTGCTGGTCTGCCGGCCGCGGTACAATCTGGCGTCAGACGACCGTATTCGGGCAAGTCCTTTGACCCGGAGCGCGGCAAGCCTCGTCCTTCCAGGGCGAGGAAGGATAGCGCGGGCGCCGAAGGCGTCCATTGCGGCCGTTAGTGTGGCGTTTGCTGTTGTTCAATGTACTGGCGGATGATCTCAATGGGCGCGCCGCCACAGCTTCCGGCGAAGTAGGACGGCGACCATAGCGCACCGCCCCACAGTTTGTGCCGGATGCTGGGGTAGTTTTTCTTGCGTATCACGCGACTGGAAACGCCTTTCAGGCTGTTCACCAACGCGGACACCGATACCTTGGGCGGATAGTTCACCAGCAGGTGTACGTGATCATCCTCGCCGTCGAACTCAACGAGCTCCGCCTCAAAATCCGTGCACACGCTCGCGAAGAGTCCGCGCATATGGTCCAGGATCTGTTTCGTGAAGACGCCACGCCTATACTTTGTCACAAAGACCAAATGGACATGCATCAAGAATACGCAGTGGCGGCCGCGTCGAATATCGTGGTCAGGAGTCATGGACCAATAGTTTACTTTCACGCATGGAACGCCTGCAAGCCTACAAATTCGAACTGATTCCCACCGGCGAGCAGACGCGCAAGATGCGCCGCTTCGCCGGCGCGTGCCGGTTCGTCTATAACAAGGCGTTGGCGTTGCAGCAGGAGCGCTATGCGGCCGGCGAGAAGAAGCTCGGCTATCCTGGCCTGTGCAAGCTGCTCACCGGGTGGCGCAACAGCGCGCAAACGCCCTGGCTTGCCGATGCGCCCGCGCATCCATCGCAGCAGGCGCTAAAAGATCTCGAGCGCGCCTATACGAATTTCTTCGAGAAGCGGGCAGCCTTTCCGCGTTTCAAGCGCAAGGGCATCGGGGATAGCTTCCGGTTCCCGGACCCGAAACAGGTCAAACTCGAGCAGGGCAACAGCCGTCTGTTTCTGCCAAAGCTCGGCTACATCCGCTACCGCAAGAGTCGGTCCGTGCTCGGCGAGGTGCGCAATGTCACGGTCAGCCAGTCTGGCGGGAAGTGGTTCGCCAGCATCCAGACGCAGCGCGAAGTCGACGTACCATTGCCGACTGCCACAAGCGCGATCGGCATAGACGTCGGAATCGCACGCTTCGCCACGTTGAGCGATGGCTCGCACGTCGCCGCGCTCAACAGCTTCAGGAAGCACGAGCAGCGCCTCGCCAGGTACCAGCGGCACATGGCGCGCAAGAAGAAATTCAGCCGTAACTGGAAGAAAACGAAGGCCCGCGTGCAGAAGATTCACACTGACATCGCGAACGCCCGCAAAGACTTCCTGCACAAAGCTTCTGCAACGATCAGCAAAAACCACGCGCTCGTATGTATCGAAGACCTGCAGGTGCTCAACCTGGGCAAGTCGGCAAGGGGCAGCATTGAGGCGCCGGGCAAGAAGGTCCGGGCAAAGGCCGGGCTCAATAAGTCTATTCCCGACCAGGGCTGGCGCGAATTCCGGCGCCAACCCGAGTACAAGACGGCCTGGTCCGGCGGCCTGCTGCTCGCGGTACCGGCGCACAACACGAGCCGCACGTGCCCGTGCTGCGCACACGTCGCGAGGGAGAACCGGAAGACTCAAGCCCGGTTCGCGTGTGTGTCGTGCGGATACGGGAATCACGCCGACGTGGTCGGTGCAATCAATATTTTAGAGCGCGGACAGCGCTCGTTAGCCTGTGCTGATTCTTCGCCTGAGGTAAGGGCGTCGTGGCAGGAACCCGCCGAAGCGACTACGTAGCGCATCACGTAGCGCAGTAGAATCCTCCCCCTTCCCGGCCTTCGGCCGGCAAGCGTCAGCGAGAGGGGGAGGAGGATGTCAACTGTCGTGAACGTTACGCCATCGAAACTGGTACTAGCCTGCGCGCGCGAGTTTCCGTAGCTTTGCGGCATTCCCGTTCTCGATGCACAAGCTCCGCGAGGCTGACTTGTGGTGTATTTCCGCAAAGCTCACCTCCGCTGTGATACGCGGCAACAAGGTTCGTCATGGAATGGTAGGCGCCTTCTGCCAGCGCGGAGTCCGCCACCCACCCGAGCGAAGAACGGCGACGCCCCGACGAGCGACGTTGAGACAATGCAACTTGCCGTAGCGCGGTTTGTGGCTCAATGGTCGAGAAATTGCCGTAGCTTGTCGGCACGGCTCGGGTGCATCAGTTTTTGCATCGCCTTGCTTTCGATCTGCCGGATCCGTTCGCGCGACAGGTCAAACTGTTTGGCCAACTCCTCGAGCGTATGGTCGGACGCGGTATCGATCCCAAAACGCATCCGCAGCACCTTCGCTTCGCGTGGCGACAGCGCATCCAGCGCGTCATCGATTGCGGCGCGCAGGTTCGCATGCACGGCCGCGTCCGCGGGCGATGCCGCCATCGGATCTTCAATCATGTCGCCAAGCGTCGCGTCGGCGTCCTCGCCCACCGGCATCTCAAGCGACACGGGTTGCCTCGCGACCTTTAACATGCTGCGAACTTTCTCTTCTGACAGTTCCATGCGCTGCGCCAACGCCGCGGGCTGAGCCTCGTGTCCGTTCTGCTGCAAAAGCTCGCGTGAAATCCGATTGAGCTTGTTGATCGACTCCATCATATGTACTGGCACGCGTATCGTGCGGGCCTGATCTGCAAGCGAACGCGTGACGGCCTGCCGCACCCACCACGTTGCGTAGGTCGAGAACTTCCAGCCGCGTCGATATTCGAATTTGTCGACGGCTTTCATCAAGCCGATATTGCCTTCCTGAATCAGATCCAGAAAATGCAGGCCTCGGTTCATATGCTTCTTCGCGATGGCGATCACAAGGCGCAGGTTGGCCTCGATCATTTCGTGCTTCGCCTGCCGCATTTTCGCCTCGGCTGCCATCATCTGCCGGTTGATCTTCTTCAACTGTTGCAGCGGCAGTACCGCGTTCGCTTCGATATCGATCAGCTTTTGCTGTTCGGCCTGAATCGCAGGCAGACTGCGTTCGAGCGCGGCACCGTACTGGCGCGACGCCGCGGCCGTGCGTTTGGTCCAGCCAGGATCGGTTTCGTGCCCCGGAAACGACTCGATGAACTCCTCGCGCGGCATCCCGCACCGGTCAACGGCTATCTGTAGAATACGCCGCTCGATCGCGCGCACCTGCACGACCCGTTGCTGCATGTCGGCACACAGCCGATCGATGGTTCGCGCCGTGAAGCGAATGGGCGCCAGTTCGCGCTGGATCATTTCAAGCACGCGGGCGAAAGCCGCCTGGCCGTTGCCTTGCGCGGCGTCGGCACGCGGAATCTGGTCGAACAACACGCGCACTCGCGCGAATATAGCGAGGCTGTCGCTCGTAAGCTGTTTCAGACGCGCTTCGTCCGCCTTCGCCGAATCCCCCTCGATCTGGCTGTCCTCGTCGTCGCCGTCGGCGGCGCCCGCATCGATGTCGGCTGTGTCAGCAGGGTCCGGCACCGACAGCTCGGCCGCTGCAGAGTTGTCATTAAGACCGTCGACGAGTTCATCGATGCGCAGTTCACCGGCGTCGATCTGCTCCACACTCGCAAGGACCGTGAAGACAGTCGCCGGGCAGCCCGCAATCGCCTGGATCATTTCATGAAGGCCGTCTTCAATGCGCTTTGCAATCTCGACCTCGCCCGCGCGAGTCAACAATTCGGTCCCCCCCATTTCCCGCATGTACATACGCATGGGATCGGTCGTGCGCCCGAATTCAGAATCGACCGTGGAAAGCGCGACTTCCGCTTCCTCGTCGGCCTGGTCGTCCGACACGGCTGCCGGCGCAGCGCCGTTCAGAAGCAGCGTCTCCGCGTCGGGCGCCTGCTCGTAGACCGCTACGCCCATGTCATTGAAGGTGCTGACAATCGTTTCGATGGCAGCGGTCTGCGCGAAGTTGTCCGGCAAATGATCGTTGATTTCGGCGTGAGTCAGGTAGCCGCGCTCCTTTCCCAACTGGATGAGTGCGCGCATCAGACGCTGCCGCTGTTCGTCCTGCAACACCGTGGACACTGCGTCCATCCGCAGCAAGGCTGCGGCGGCCACGGCCTTCGATGCGCGCCGAGCCGAGGCCTTCGGCGCGGACACGGCTGTGTCTTGCCTTGAGTCTTCCCGATCAAAACGTGCCATACATTCTCCTGGACAGGTTTGCCTGCCGACCGCTAGAGCAGCGGCTACCCGCACGACGGAGAGCCATGCACATTCACGGGCACAGGCGGACTCGAGTTGCGGGATCTCAACGGGCAACGAACGCGGCCTGCTTGCATGGACAGGCCGGTAGGAACAGCGCAGAAAGCGCAAAAAAACCACCTGAAATTGTAACATAAATTGCTGCGTCGCACCAATTGGCGATTCTCGCCCTCCGGAATGCCTGCCGCCGGAAATGGGCTTGGCAGAAGTTCGTCGCCCTGTTCGCGCCCCTTACGACCCGGCGGAACCCCGGCCGACCAGTTCGGGCGGGCGTCGGTGCACAGGTCACGGCACGCGGGGTCACATTTGACAGCGTAAGCGCGGCTGGACCTGTGAGGCACAAAAACCAATGCCCGCTCCGCTGTGCGCAGAGAGACGACACCTGCAAACTGAGTATGAAATCGTCGACAGGAGTCTGACCGGTTCATCCGGTCGCAAATGGATCGTTCGCTCAGCGACGGCAAAAACGGCGCCTTCCGTCAGCAAACGCCTTGAGCACACGGCCGTGGTCAGCATCTGCTGGCAGCGAGAATGCGCTTCGAACGCCTCAGTGAGATCGCACAGGGGACGTCACGACGCCGGCCAGACAGGCGGAATATGATGTCGTGTTGGTCCGGCAATCTCACCAGCGTCGGGGCCCGGTTCAGTAACGTCCATGACCCATTCCTCGTGAATTCCATCTGCGACTTTTAACTTGATCCTACTTAACGGCAAATTAACGGAACGGATGGCGTCCGACTTCGACGCTGCAATGGTTGGGGCACCAGGATGCAGAGCCCGCTGCTTCTTTATAAACCGGGGTTGAAGCTTGTGGGCGGTGGATCGGCACCGGACCGTTAGTTGCCTCTTTGGGTTTGGCTACCAACTGCGAGGTTGACTTCCTCTCCGGGCTAAACCCCGGAGATTCCTTCTGCAAGCGCCTGAAGTCCCAGGCGGGCAATATTCCGGGCGGCGTTTGCGTCGCGGTCGTGTACCGCTCCGCAATCGCTGCACGTCCACTGCCTTATTCCAAGTCCGGCCCTACCTTTCGGACTGCTGGGCGGCTTAACGCCACAGCACGAGCACGTTTGGGTTGAAAACGCTTCGTTGACCTCTGCGAACACCACGCACTGCCTGATGGCTTTGTACTTGAGTTGCGTCCGGAACGTCGTCCACGCGGCATCGAGCACGGACTTGGCCATGCTCGTTTTTGCCAGCGCTTTCGCGTTCACGTTGCCCACGAAGATTGCCGCATGTTTTTTGACAAGCGCCGACGTTTCCTTGTGGATGGCGTCCTTGCGCTGATTCGCGACTTTGGCGTGGATAACCCTGACGCGCTTCTTCTTGCGAGCACGCTGCGCAATGCCCAGCGCCGCTTCCGACTCGCGATACCACTGCTTCGGCTCGAATTTTTCGCCACTGCAATACGTCGCGAGCGACTTCAGGCCAAGGTCGATGCCGAGCACCGACGCACCATCCGGTACGCGCTTTTCTTCGACCTGTACCTTGACGGCCACGTTCAGATACCAACGCCCGCGCGAGTCCTCGTTGAAACTGCCCGCCTTCAATTCGTATTTCGACAGGCCATATGAGTCCCACAGCCCGATGTTAATGCCGTTGAAGCGGACCTGGCCGTTCTTGTACGTCAGCGCGCGGGCCTTGAACGGAACCCATCCCAGCGAGTATTTGGGGGACTTGCGGTCGCTCACGCGCCAGTTGAGACGCTGCCGTTTGAACTGCTTGAGCCGGGTCGCGAATTCTTCGCACACCTGCTGCTGCGTGGCCGACCCGATGGAGACGCCTTCGCACTTGCTGAAGCCGTTGGTCAGCTTTTGCAGGTCGAAGCCGGACAACCAGACCTTCGGGCGATTGCAGTACCGCTTGAGGCTACCGAACTGGGTCTCGTTGCAGAAATTCCAGACCTGATTCACGTCGCGAGCCATCGCAAGCATCGCCTTCGCGTGCTTGTCCCTGATTCGCAATTTCAGTGTCCTGGTGGCTTCCATTCCTGTATAGTACACTTGGTCTTAGAAACTACGCAAGAGGGAAGGATGGGGCGGCCACGCAAGACAGATAGCGATTTACGGCACGGTCGGCATTGCGTCTTTGTGCTGCATGTTCACTTGGTATTTGTTACCAAATATCGGCGGAACGTGTTCAAGAAAGAGCACCTGGACGCCATGCAGTTGATACTGGCGAACGTCTGCCGGGACTTCGAAGCCGAGTTGGTGGAATTCAGCGGCGAGCACGACCACGTACACCTGCTGGTCAACTACCCGCCGAAGGTGGCGTTGTCGAATCTCGTCGCGTCGCTGAAGGGCGTGTCATCGCGTATGCTCCGACAGCAGTTTGGAGACTTTCATCCGTGGCTGAAGCGGCGGGGCGTGTTGTGGTCCCCGTCCTATTTCGCGTCATCGTGCGGCGGTGCGCCGATAGATATCCTCCGGCACTACATTGAGGAACAGCGAGCGCCCCAGTAGGACGCCTGCGGCGTCCGTGCTCTCGCCCCCGGACTAAACTCCGGGGCTTCCCGCACATCTGGTGATTTTTCCGCCGCAGATGCCGTGGCGGATCGAGAAGATCAAGCGCGATCTACGGCGCAATATGGTGCTCGCATGTAAGGGTGCGCTCTCCGGACTCGACCAGCGCTTCCAGTCCAGCACCCACGACCTGATGCTCCAGTTGCGCACGCTCCTGATGTCACGATCCGCACAGCATCGCGGCGCGTTGAGATAGATGCTCGTTATCCTCGAAGTCGGACGTTCGACAATCGATCTTCGCAACGAGCTGCTCGACGCGCCCTACCCGGAGCGATCGCAACCGGGATGGCGCACGTCGCTCGATGCGGTCAGGCAGGATCTGGCGGACCAGTTCGAATACCCGGACACGGGTAGAGTCACGCGGGCGCTGGCATCCCTCGACAACGCGATCCGGATGGCGCAGTCTTTGCGCGATTCGCTGCACCAGAATCGCGAAAGACGTCATCGGATGCGGCGGATTCTGGGCGATCTGCACTTTATCCGCACCGCGCTGCTTGATCGGGATGCACCGTTCTATGCGAGCTGAGCGCGAGGCCGATCTCCGGGGGTGAAGGCAACTCTGGCGTTCACCGCCGGTCAGCCGGCAAGCAGAGCCTTGTCGCGTGCAATGACTTCTGGCAGATAGGTGCGCAGGAAGTCGACCCATGTCCTTATCTTCGCATCGATGAATTTGCGTGAAGGGTAAAGCGCGTAAATGTTCATGTTCTGCAACGTGTGAGCGGGCAGCACGCGGACCAGCGTGCCGTTGCGCAGACCGTCGACGGCGGCGTACAGCGGCAGCATGCCAATGCCCATGCCTTCGCGAATGGCGACAACCAGCGACTCGGCGATATTCACCTGCAGCGGGCCGTGAACCGAAATTAGTTCGCTGCCGCCGGGGCCTTCGAGCAGCCACTCGTGCGGCGGAAATGCAGGCGTGTTCAATATCAGGCATTCATGTTGCGCGAGATCGCCCGGTTTCTCCGGGGCGCCCCGTGAACGCACGTAGTGCGGCGAAGCGCACAGGATGCTGCACGTCGAGCCGAGCAGGTGAGAAACCATCTCCGAGTCAGAAAGCGAAGGAGCTCCAATGACGGCAACATCGCTGCCCCCTCCGAACAGGTCAGGCGCGCTCTGTGACATCGTCAGTTCGACCGTGACGTCCGGGCACTGGGCTCGATACCGGGCGATCGCCGGCAGCAGGTAGTGCTGGCCCATGCTCGCGAAGCTGAACAAGCGCAACGTGCCGCCGGGGCGCTCATGCGCACCGCTCGCCTCCTCCTCTGCCTTGCCGACGTCGGCAAGGATCTGCTGGCAGCGCTGCAGATATCGCTCACCAGCGGGTGTGAGTGCAAGACGCCGCGTCGAACGGTTCAGCAGGCGGGTGCGCAGATGGGCTTCGAGATCCGATACCGCGCGAGACATGGCGCCGGTCGTCGTATCGAACGATTCGGCCGCCGCAGTGAAGCTGCCGGCTTCGACGACCCGTGCGAACATCCGCATGTTTTGCAGTGTGTCCATAAAACCCTCAAGTTCAGACGGTCACGACCGCCTGGCCCGATCAGAGAGCGGCCCGAAGCGGGATCCCGAAATGAGTGCTGGCCGATTTGACATGCAAGACGGCCATTGCCAGCGCTCGAGTTGCGGTGTCGAATGGCGCGCAGTGCGTGATGCCGCTTTCGAGGCCATCGACAAAAGCCAGCGGGTCCCGCGTGCCGTCGCGAAGTGTATTCAGGTAAATCGCTGCAGCGCCTTTGACCTTCGCGCGGATGACAATCTCGGGTCGGGCCATATTGTTTCGTCCTCTTGGGTGCTCTAATCGGCGATCGGCAAGTCAAAGGGTAAGCCGGCGGGAAACATCCGTTTGCAGGCCATTTCCCTTTGCGGTCGAACCGACGGTCGACACGATCTCCCTTGTGCGCAGCGCGGTCATCACAGGTGGCGGTCATTGCGACCCGAACACAAGTGTGGCGTGCCATGCAGCGAATCGCGCCCGGGCGAGCAATCAGTGCAACGTGCAGGAAGCTCTGCAAAACGCAGCGCGGGCGCCTTGAGAACGCCCATCGCCAAAAATGGACGGCCCTCAGACTTACGTCACGAGGGACGTAATCATGCAGAATACCTTCGCTTACAGCGCGGCATCCTTCAACTTCTTCAGCGGGCGCACCTTGAGGCGCACCGAAGCTGGTTTGGCCGCAAACCACTTGTCTTCACCCGTGAACGGGTCTTTGCCGAAGCGCTTCTTCCTGGCCGGCACATCTTGCGCGATCACCTTCAGCAGGCCCGGCAGCGTGAACTCCTTCGCGCCTTTCTTGTGAATCGATGCCAGCACCGTTTCTTCAAGCGCCGCCATCAATGCCCTGGCCGCCTTCGGCTCCACGCCTGAGCGCTCGGCCAGGTGAATGGTCAACGATGCCTTCGTGAACGAATCCTTGATCGGTTTCAGGGGAGCGGCTCCAAGAGACTTCTTCACCGCAGGTACTGCTGCTTTCTTTGCGACCGGCGCAGTGGCTTTCTTGCTGGCGGGTGTCACCGTTTTCTTAACCGATACTGCCGCTTTTTTCGCGGCCGGAGCAGTTGCTTTCTTCGCAGCCGGAGCAGTTGCTTTCTTCGCAGCCGGAGCAGCGGCTTTCTTCGCGGCCGGAGCAGCGGCTTTCTTCGCGGCCGGAGCAGCGGCTTTTTTCGTGGTTGTTGTTGCCATACATTCCTCGTGTTAAATCAAAGGTTGCCCAAGACCTTCGCCTTTGCACCGTCGCCGACTAATTCAAAGGCACAAATCCTCGGGTTCGGCGCCAGCGTATCAACACGGATGTGAATCTGCAACGGCCAAGGCCCGAAACCAAAGAGTTTCGCGCCGAAGTATCGCAAAAACGATGACCGGCGACGCTTCTTCTGCTTTAAACCCGACGGGCGAGAGTATTAAACCTCCCTGCGAGTCCGGCGTCGAGTTCTGACCATAACCATGGCGGTCACCGGGCCGCCTCAGTTGGACGCCTGTCAAAACGAGACCCACCCGCGAGTGCGGATGAAGTCAAATCCGTGGTTTACGCTTCCTGCGCTCATTCCGCTTTAGCAACGGAGGAGGTCGTAGGCTTCGAACACTCCGCCGTTCCGAAAGCAAGATGGAACAAACCTCAAGATGAGCAGCGTCCCCGTGCGCTTACCTCTCGTGACAAACAACAGTCCGCCTCCAGTTTGCCGGACCGCTTGACGATTTTGCGGGGCGCTTATTTAACGGAATATGTCGCGTCGATGCGTTCGAGAGCGTCTCGGTGTCATCTGCATCTGCGACGCTGGATGACGGCGCCGACGTCGACGTGTTGCCCGCGACAGCATGGTCGTTGACCGATTAGGGCACGGCCCCTATCGCATCGTGCTCGATAGCGACAGCTTCCGGACGCCTATGGCGATGACAGAACCCGCCCAGACGCGCCTGGCGAAAACGGCTAAAAAAACGCATCCATGACACCATTCGAATCGGCGATTTACTCAACTTGAAACTGGCCCAATTACGGCGATCATCCCCGGCCTCAATACGCCGAACCGTGACACGGGGCGGGTCCGTTGACCGGTGTGGTTTGCCGGGTACCGGATCGCATCTTCAGGTCGATTGACAGAGGCTGTGCGACGACGACCGTTGAAAACATTGAGATCAGCGTCCACACGCAACGCCGCAGGCGGGGCATGCACGTGGATTCGCCGACGCGGGCTCATCATCTGGCCCTTGGCGGTCAACGGCGAAACGTAGGAAAGTTCGTTACGAGCCTGGCCCAAGGGCATTCGCAGCCCGCACGGGAATTATTGGCCCGCGACAATGACCTGTCCCGTCATGTCTTCCATGAGGCTTCGTTCGTATGCCTTTGCAACTTCCGCTGCGGAGATGCCGCCCGCAGGATCCTTGCCCATCAATGTCCATGTTTCAGTCATCCAGCCGGGGCTGATGGCATTAACACGCAACCGCCCATGTAATTCGAGCGCGGCGGATCGCACGAACAAATTAAGCGCGGCGCACCGGATGAATGCCCTGACCTCCACATTGACGCTCGCGGCAGCGTTCCCGATCTCTGGACGTTGCGCCAGTGTCCCGCCCGTCAGTGTTACAGAACCGCCCTTCGAAATGTGTTCGACACCGTAACGCACGAGGTTCGCCTGGCCCATCAGCTTATTGGCAACGCTGTAGCTGAAATCGTCATCCATCGAGGATCCGGGTGGCGGGAACCGGTCGTCACGGGCTACGCAGATTACCGAGTCAACTGTGCCCACCATGTTGTACAGCGCAACAATCGACGCCCTGTCAGAAATGTCTGCCTTGAGATTCGCTTTCTTCCTGCTGGCCTCGATGATTTCGTGTTTCGAAGACAGTAATTTCACTATCTCGCGACCAAGTAATCCTGCGGAGCCGACAATCAACACTCTCATGGCATGCTCCGGAAACAGTTCGAAAATTTGCGAATGGCCGAGGTCGTCCCGCATCGGTCTCTGGCCAAAAACCTATACCCGAACGGCAGCCCTGTCGAATGCCAGTCCAGCATAGTACGACATAGCGTTTTTCGCCGGGGTAAGTCGCGGGTGATGAGGCAGGACGAATGTGGGGTGGAACGCCAGCTTTTGGGGGCCCTGTGCGGTAGGACCCCTGGCACAACGACGGTTGAAGTTGCCGCTCACAGGCGATGCGGCAGGCATGACCATTATTGAACTGGCGCCTGATGTTGCGCCAGGCAGACGCGAGATCGTATCCCGCCTGTCCAGTCGGCTCAATGACGTCTGTTGTGCGATAGCGCGAAAGGCAATGAGCATTTCTGGTTGCCGGCAGACGCTGACTACGGCCGCATGGTCCAGGGATTTGCCAACAGAAGGTGCGGTATTATCGCCGTCCCGAGCGAAAGATCCGTTTGCGTCCGGGTGAACAGGTCAGGCCCACGATCGGCGTTTTGCTCATCAGGCGTGAGTGCCCCTTGCCGCCGGTCTGCGTAGAGTGGAACGGGCGTCCGCGTTTATTCGTCGCACATCCACCCGGGTCCTGCGTTACCACTGCGATGCCGTGCGGCTCTTCGGCTTCCTGATGACGCCGATCATGGTCGACGCAAAGATACTGGCTGGTCGTAGTGAGCGACGCGTGGCCGAGGTTATCGCGCAGGAGTCGCAGATCCATCTGCTAGTCCGCGGGAAGCGACAGCCCGCGTAAGAGAGCGGGTCCTCGGGTGTCAGGTGTGCTTTGCCCGGGCACCGGTTTCATCGCCGACATTATCGCCGCGCCCATGCCAAATTCCCCAGGTCGACCGTCTCCTGCAGGCCGACTCAAACGAGCGGAGTTCTCACTCTGCAGCGCGACGACTTTTTTCCGTAGTGTCTTTCGGAGCAACGGCTCGCAGCGTGACAGCATCACGCTCGTCGACTGTTGATATCGACGTGCTGGGCGATTCTGCATCGGCGTCGGTCTGTTGCGGCAGCGATTCGACGGCGTAGCCGTGATGCTCCCATGCGTCAAGCCCCCCCTTCAATGCACGTATGCGCCTGAATCCCTTTCTGTGCATCTGTCGCGTGATCTGCTTGGCAGTCGCTTCATTGGGGCATACGCAGTACACGACAATGTCATGCTCAAGTAAACCCGCATTAACCTTTTCCGGGGAATTCAGATCAATAAGAATTGCACCCGGTATCCGGTGTGGCTCCGCCAGCCTGACCGAAATCGGGCGCGCATCCAGGATAACAGGCGGGCGATCGTCGCGCATCATTGCGTCAAGCTGAACCGGTGAAATCCGGATATGCGAGAGCCACCTCCGGAACCGCAGGCGCTGAATCCATCTGTACATGAAGTACGAAACCGATATCAACACAAGAACGTCCATTACAGTCGCCCCGTGTGCCCTCACTGCGGACATCATCAACGTCAACTGTTCTCCAAAAATCGTGCCGCCAAGCAGCCAGAATCCCGACCACGCTAGCGCGCCCGCGAGATCCCACGCCAGGAAGATTTTTTTGTCGATAAGCGTCGTGCCCAGAAGCGGTGGAGCGATGAGCCCAAGCCCCGGCACAAACTTTGACACCAACAGGATCGGCGCACCGAAGCGTTCAAACCACTCTCGCGTTATTTTTATGCTCGAATCCAACGAGAGTGAAACCCGTACAAGTGCGTTCAATACGCGGCGGCCGTAGAGCCGCCCTATCGTGAACCAGATGCTATCCGCCAGAACCACGGCAAACACCGCGGCAGCGAGGACACACCAGAACGGAACCAGACCTGAAGAAACAGCGGCCCCGGCGAGAAGCAGCACGGGCGCAGCCGGCATCGGAACGCCCAACTGCGTCGCCAGCACGCTGGCGAACACTGCCCAGGCACCCCAGCTTGAAATTAACGATGGCCAAACTTCAGTCAAGAACCCTGCTCCATTTCGTTCGAACCAAAACAACGCCTGTCAGGCTGCGCGCACTCATGTGCCGCGCCTTATCTCACCGGTGTGACGACTGCGTGCGGAGGAAGTGACCAGTGCTATCCGCGCGTAGACGCAAGCAGCATCAAAGGAATTCCGCTGCATTCCACTGGGGGAATCACCGTGCCACCCGGCGCGACACGCAGCATCTGGGCGTTCACTTTCGACCATTCAGTCGCATCGCTATGCAGGATGTTGAAGGGCCAGGACGGGGCTCTCAGGCGCTCGTGCACAAGCGAGCCAATCCACACGGGCGTTGATACTTCATCTTTGTCGCCGGCTATTGCATAACCACTGCTCCAGAACCGAAGCACGTACCGTTCCTCCGGCGTTCCGCCAGGCCGGATGAACATCAGGGTCGACGGCACCCCATTATTCAGTCGTGGCAGCACCGGCAGTTCCATGGCGGCAGCATGGGGCACAGCCAGGGACAGCACGCTGCGAGTAGAGAGCCCGGGACCGTCCGCCCAGCCTCTCGCAGAAAGTTGTCTTGTGATGTCCTCACGGTCGGCTGTCCACTGAACGGCAAACGGCTCCAACCGTTCGCCGGCCATATCTGCGCGGTAACAGGGTAGCCTCATCCAGAGAGAATCCGCCCATTGCCCTTCCGTACCGAGCACCGCCGCGGTGTCTGGCGAACGTGCATCGGATTGGCGAGGCGGATCAGCATCGAGCTGCAGGCCCACGCTGCAAACCGCGACCAGCAGAAACACGGCCGGCATGAAACCGCGCGACGCGGGCACGCTCGGATTGTGCCAGACAGCGATGACACCAATAAGGGCCACCCAGGTCAGCGCCAGCATTGCGCCAACTACAGCGTCGGAAAACCAGAACCGTCCGAAGTACAGTCCCGCAAGTGCGGCGACGGCCACGACGGCTGCACTCGTCGTGGCGGCCAGAAAACCGGCAGGACCGCCGACCCTGCGTGTAATGAAAAAGCCGATGAACCCATAGACCACCACCGACGCTGCCACATGATTGCTGGCAACTATGTACGCCTCTGTCGGAAGTGACCCAGGGGGCACGCGGTGTATCGTGAACTGGATAGCGAGGACCACGATTTCCGAAAAAACCATCGCGCCCAACCACGAGACCAGGGTGCGCCAACGGCGCTCCCACGCCATCCAGCAGGTGGCGGTTGCGACCAGCGCCAGCAAGGTCGGCGTGCTGGCTAGCGTGGTAAAGCCAGCGAAGACAAGATCGCTCCACGGATTGCGGACCGATTGCATGAGCCGATACACCGAAACGTCAACCTGCAGAAACGGCGCCGCGCTGATGACGTCTCGCAAAACCCGGAAAGCCACGCCGCCGCACACAACAACGACCGCAGACGCGGTCATCGTGATTACCACCATGGCGCGGTCGAGACTCAGGAGCCGGAGCATCAGGGAACCGGTTCGCCCTGGGCGATTGCCGGCCCAGGCTAACAGCCTGAAACGGGCCTTCGACGCCCAGTTCATGATATGCCGCAACAGAAAGCGCGTGACGCGCAACGTCAGCCAGACGACTCCGACCAGACCGCCCAGGATGATAACGAGCCGGAAAGACACCGCGCCCGCCAGTTGAACTGACGCCCCGAAGACGATGCCCGGCAACATATGTGCGGCAGCCCACACCAGGGCCGACCCAACGTTTATCGCATAGAAGGGCACCGCGCGCATGCCAAACATTCCAGCCACGACGGGCACCACAGCGCGCAACGGACCGATGAACCGCGCGAACACGATGCTTTTTGCACCGTGCCTGACGAAGAAGACGTGTCCTTTCTCAAGCACTTTCGGATACGTGCGAAACGGCCACATCTGGACGATCGTGGTCTTGAAGCGACTCCCGAGCCAGTAGCTCAAGCCGTCGCCCGCAACGGCTCCGACCAGAGCACAGGCAAGACTCCAGCCGAGATTCAGGGCTCCGGTGCCGACTAGTGCACCGCTCATGAACATCAACGTGCTGCCCGGTACGAAGGTTCCTATAAAGGCAACAGCCTCGAGAAAGGCCGCAGAAAAAATCACGATTAGCGTCCAGGCCGGGTGACCGGCGAGCAGATTCATCAATTGAACGTAAGCGTGCTCCATGCCATCTCCTGAGACTGCCCATGCGAGCAAGCCCAACTCGCAGACCTCAAACGCCGTGCTCAGGATCCGGCCGCCGTCGCATGGAAACGCGTAGCCGGGACTGAAGTCCGACAAATAAGGGGAAGTCGTTAAAAGGCGGTGGCGAACTGCGCCAAGACGCCGCCCAGGCACTGAGTGCCGGAGCTGGGTGCCAAGCTGGAAGGGTATTCAATATAATCGGTTCTGCGTCCGGCTTCAACAACGGAGCGCGCGATAGATTGTTACGGATATCGATATATTGCAGGCCAACCTGTCTGATCCAATATCCTCTACATCTGCGTCTGCAAAGAGCCTGAAAAGATGGGATAGACCGCACACATGACGACGGGTTCAACTATTACACGCAATGTAAATAACTTTTATTGAGGTCGACACTGCGAGGTGTCACGTATAGTCTGAGACCTGCAGTGTTGACCCGTTCTGACGAGAAAAAGAACTGGCAGCACCCAAATTCAACAGCATCGCGAGATCCTCGCTCTTCCAGATGCCTTCTGAACCCGGCATCTCGCCGCGACGAGTCGCGGCGTCTCGCACCACCTCTGTTTATCCATCTCCCTGAACATCAGCATGTCTCGTAACACACATCGAAAGTCAACCCGCCTATCTGCCCCGCGTACACGTATGGCCAAATCCATGCTCCTTCCTTTAAGTCCGGAGCACCTGAGGGAAGCCTCTTTAGCCAATCATCTTGCTCTCGTTGCCTGTAGGGGCGAATTTGGAACACTACATTTACTGAATGAGCTCATTCGAGTTGTTTACCTCACCTACTACGTCCAGCAGGACGGATTTGGTGATGCGCCACTCGAGCTTTACCAGCGAGTCGAAGCGGCGCTCGGGCGCAGCATTGCGCACGGAGAGAGGACCGGGAAATGGCGACTTGATCCGGCGGATATCCCGTACTTCGAGAACATATTGCGATTGCGCGATCAGCAGCTGTCATCGGCCACCCTGCGATTCATCGTGGGCGCGGAGGAACGTCTATGTTCTTTTCTCCGCAGCCGGCGTGTTTCCCCATTACCCACCGCCGATGCCGCCTAAATCGAGCCGACGCGCACGGAGGTCGGTTGAAAAAATCGGACGCCGACTTTCCTCAAAAAACAGCGGGAGTGTTGCAGATAAAACAGCAACGCAGTGAAGATCGAAATTGATCTGGAATCCGGCGCGGTAACCGCCGCGGGGTCTGGCAATTTCAGCGCTGCAGGTTTCTTTGTCCATGTGACGAAGCGGCGTCAGTGATGTAAAACGCGCTTCTGGACATCGCGACCGGGGTCAGTTCCAGGCTATCGTGACGGCAGGTAAAACAAGCATCATGCGATGTCCACGGCCAGCGTTCATGTCTCGGGATCGAGCGGACAGTGGATCGAAGCTTTGTCGAGCAACTGCGCAAAGCGGCACCGCTGCCCGCTTCGATGAATAGTTTGTGGCGATCGTGTTACGATTTTCATGATTCTCGCCGGTTTGAGCGGAGAGTGATCGACGTTTCGTTGTCTGGAGGATTTATGGTGTTGGAGCATCGCGGCTTTAAAGCGACGACCGATGTGGTGGCGGATGAACTCGGCGTCCAGTGGGTGTGCCGCGCTACGATTGAACGCACTGATGGCAATAGCGAGAACGGCGGGCCCCAGGGCATCGAATTCAGCCTCTCCAGAGCAAAAATCGACCCCCTGATGGCCGCCAGCGTGCTTGAGCATAGAGCTGTAACGTTGATTGATGAGTGGCACAAGCAAGGGCACAGATAGGCTTGCCCTTTGCCTCACCGGGCGGCTCATCAAGGATTCCCCCCCCGACGGACATCGCGATCTCTCGACAGGGATGCGTGGCCTTGATGGCGCGTCTTGTTGTCGCAGCCAGTGCGCTGTCCGGGTCTATCTCGTTGTAGTCGACTGGCCCTGCCAGGTAACGGAATTGACCCGCGACCGGCTGATCGATTCGGCGAGAGCACTTCATATGTCCTTTGGCGATCATGCTCATGAGTTCGGTTCTGCGTAGAGAATCCGCGCACAGCGAGAATTCCTGAACCCCAGCACGGGTCGCGTGCGTCTCCCGATACGCGTTTCACGCTCGGCATTGATGGCTTCGAGAGCGGCGAAATTCAGGCCGCTTTTGTCGAGGGTCGCTGGCCCGGGCACGCCATTTCGGTCAATCCTTTTCTCAAAATCGCGCCGGGCCGCTGTCTTGTCCGATCGGCGCCCGGCAAACAGCCGATAGCGTGACCGTCCTTCAGCGGCCCTGTAGAGATACCACCAGCCGCACCCTTGACGCGGAGGTAATCGATGATCGCACGAGGCCCTTCGCGCCAATACGAACCGGTTCCCCGCTTCATCTCCGCCGCCGGTTCCTTTATTCCCTAAGGACGGGCTACACCCCGTCCTGGCCACCGTTTAACCAGCCGAATATGGAAATCGTTTTTACCGTTCTCATCCAGCTGCTTGCTGTCGGACTATCCGGCATTTGCGCGCGCATGTTGCCGTTCAAGCTGCCCCTCCCGCTGATACAGATTGCAATTGGCTCTGCCTTGGCGTGGCCCGGTTTCGGGCTGCACGTCACTTTCAACCCCGAACTGTTCATGCTGCTTTTCATCCCGCCGTTGCTGTTTGCCGACGGCTGGCGTATTCCCAAACGCGAGTTCTTCATGCAACGCCGGGCGATTCTCATGCTCGCCCTTGGCCTGGTCTTCATGACGGTCCTCGCAGTTGGTTACTTTGTGCACCTGATGGTGCCGGCGATACCGCTGCCGGTTGCTTTTGCACTTGCTGCCGTGTTGTCGCCAACCGACGCCGTTGCGCTGTCAGGCGTGGCGGGCAAGGGTGCCATTCCGGGCCATCTGATGCACATTCTCGAAGGCGAGGCGCTGATGAACGATGCGTCGGGCCTCGTTGCGCTGAAATTCGCGACCGCCGCAGCATTGACCGGTGTCTTCTCGCTGCGCGATGCATCCGTCAGCTTTGTCATCATTGCAGCGGGCGGTCTTGCGGTGGGTAGCGCGATCGGATGGCTCGCGATCGCAGTGCCCGCCCGCGTCATGAAACTGGCCCAGGACGACGATCCCGCAGCAGGCGTTATCATGACACTGCTCGTTCCCTTCGCGGCATATCTTTTTGCCGAGCATGCCGGCTGCTCGGGCATTCTCGCCGCGGTCGCGGCAGGGATGATGATGAATTACCAGAGCTTGCGCTCATCCGTTCCAACTGTCGTGCGCATTCGTCTCACAAGCACCTGGGGCATGATTGAATTTGTATTCAACGGCGTGATCTTCATGCTGCTCGGACTCCAGCTTCCCCACATTATCGGTACAGCAGTGCTGCGCGCCCATGCGGAGGGCAACGGGCATGTCTGGCTACTGCTCGGCTACGTCACCGCGGTGATGACCGCGCTGCACGCTCTGCGCTTTGCCTGGGTCTGGCTGCTGCGCTGGCTGGCTAGCCGTCGGGCAGCAAAAAAAGGCCTGCCGAATGCTGTTCCGGGTCTGCGTACCGTGACTGTGATGACGCTGGGCGGCGTGCGCGGCGCGGTCACCCTCGCGGGGATCCTGTCGTTACCCGTCGCGCTGTCTGACGGCCAGCCGCTGCCGGGGCGAGATCTCGCAATTTTCATCGCGTCCGGCACGATCCTGATGTCCTTGCTGGTTGGCGTCGTCGGTCTGCCGTTGGTCTTGCGCGGGATCAGGCGCGGACCGGACCTGTTCGCCGCGGAGGAGCGACAGGCACGACTGGATGCAGCGCAAGCCGCGATCCGGGCACTTGAAGGCGAGCATGAGCGTCTCACCGCTGGCCTCGACGAAGCCGGGGCGGCCCGCGTCGCCAACTCTTTCGCCAGGGTGATGGATACATATCGCCGGCAGGTGGATCTCGTCGCCGACGAGCAGACGCTGCGCGACGCGGTACGTCAGAACGAGATCGTGGAGACAGACCTGCGCATGACCGCCTTGCGGGCTCAACGCGATGGACTCCTGAAGCTTCGTCGAAGCCAGAAAATCAATGACGAAACACATAGCAAGCTGCTGCGTGAAGTCGATCTGTCCGAAGCCGCGATCGTTGCTCGAAAGAGAAACCGCGAGCCCGCGGCTTACTCATAGCTCAGGAATCTGGTGGGCATATGTCAAGAGAAACGGACCTGGCAGTTCGACGCATGGCTTGAACAGGCATGGGCGCCCCCGACGTGTACTGATCGCCGATCAGTTCAAGAGCACGCGGTTGACGAACAGGGATCCGGGGGTAAACTTCGAATACCGCCAGCAAGGGGCTGAACAACCGGGGGAAAACTCGCAGCAGCCGGCTCGGGTACGCGATAAGGTGATCGCCGCGTCAAACCAGCGCGCCACCCGCAATGATTCGCTTCAATTCAGGACGCTCGCGCAGCAGCGGTCTGGCCGCCACCTGTTGCGCTGGCTTTGCACATCGAGCCCCGCTCCATGCTGGTCCGCTGCTCGTCACAGCCAGTGCTTGCTGCCGTTGATCGCGACGACCACTTCGTCGAGCTACCACTTCTCGCCTCGCGCCAATGCGGTCGACCGGGTACACCCGGGGGGCAAGCAATGTCCCGCCCGAAGTTAACCGACAAGCGTCGCACCGGCTCGCAGGTCAGATCGATGCCAAGGGCGCTCTGCATCCTCGACAATGCGCGGGCACACCGGAAAACGGTAGTACGGCCACACCGCATAGCCGATCACATCATATTGGGAAGCACGAGCCCAGCGCGAAATGGTCGAACTGACGGTGCGACCGTGCGGGTCGGCCGTTCGTTTCATACCTGCCATTGTCGCCATGCTGCCGGTGACTTGCCAGCGACGTGGCAGTATCCGGGCCCTGCCAGCAGGTTTCGCTAGCGCACTGTATTATGTGGTCGCCCTTTTGTCAGCAAGTAAGGAGAGGAGCCGGTGGTCGAAGAATCCATGCTTGTGACACCACTTGCGCGACGCCGCTTGCCCCTCCCGGGGTCGCTCTCTCCAGACCAACTTTCGCCATGGCGCGGCTCCCGCGAACCGGAGATTTCGACGACTTTGATGACGCTTTCATGCCTGATTTTCTGGGCCTGCACGACCACATCTGTCAGCATTGAACAAGCTCCCCATCTCTACCTTTCAAAAGGGACGACTGTTAATCCCTTTGCCATGTGGGGCCAACTCGCCAAAGTCACTACGGGCCAGGCCGAGCAGTTCTGCGAAAAGCAGGACAGACAGATGCATCAAATCAGGATCGACATGCTCGGCGTTCGATACCGTGCTCGTGAGGCAGACGTCTATTTCGAGTGCGTCCCGCGCTGGCGCGTCCGTTGAACGCTCGGCATCGTCTGGCGCGTCGCTGTTCTTAACCCATCGGTAGATCAAAGGCCACTCAGGTCAAAGTCAACGTCAACGAGCGCTTCGCGATGCGGTCCCGCGGGCGTGCCATCGCGTTGATGGCGAGAACAAGAAAGCCATTTCGTGCTGTTTTGAACAACGTTTTTGTATGCGACTGGATCGGTTACTCCTGACGTACACCTTCAGGCAGATACCCGCTGAACGCGCACGACGTGACCCTTCGACATTTTGGGCGACGAGCCCTCAACTTCCGTTGCCAGCGGTGAGCGAATGCAGTCCGAAACCGGGCGTTCTACTCCCGATGTTGATTCTGGAAAGCAGAGCACGTCCCTCGACGTGAGCGGGCCCTACGATGGGCGGGCTCACTGCACCACGGCCTCAAACAGTTGAAGGCGAGCAACGCCGGGAGCCCGCGGGTCCGGGCCGTCTTTCTTTATCGACGCCTTTTCCCGAGAAAACATTCTGTCCCAGAAATGGTGATGCGCGTCAGTAGTTTCGTCCATGAAGACGTCTACCGTATGCTCGTTGAGGTCTACCTCAAACCTGGCGTCCGCGAGACGCCGACCGGCAGCCAGAGACTGCATGTGAAACTGGCCTTCGTGTTCGCGCCCGTCGCTTCCGACCCATGCCAGATCCAGCGGCTCACGAGGAAGCAGCCCGGTCGACTGCACGCGTACGCCACCATGCCATGGTTCAAACCGGCGTCCATCCCACTTCACTCTCAACTGACTGATCCCGTCGGCCAGCGGCAGCACCTCCAGGGAATATCGCGAATCTGCGATAGCAGGGCTTGAGACGATTACGGTCAACATTGCAAAGCAGGCAATGGAGAGTCGACGACGAATTCGATGGCGATTAAACATTCTGTTTCTGCATCGGGTGATGTTTGCCCAAATTTCCAGGCGCGTGATTTGATCAGTGCGCGAGGCTCATATCGGCTTCGTTTCGCGCCATCATCGAAATCTGCGCGTCAATTCGGAAACCGTTGTGCACCGCCCAAACACTCTCCGAGGGGACGACCCGTCGGCCAGATAAGTCTTGCGATTCTACTTCTTTCACCATGTTAGAGTCAGCCTTGCGGTTACAGGTGCCAATCGTGCAACACACCGTAACGTAGACTAAAAATTGTCCATGCTGCGCAAATGAGCCGGATGACGCCTTGTCGCCCGCCGGGAACGTAGTCGGCTGGCAATCCATGTTTTATCCGGCTCATCAGACTTCCGATGGCATAGGGCCTCCGCAGCGCGCGGCGATATCACGGTTTTTGTTCGGTTGCCCAGCAACAATAAAACCTGAGATGGCATTACACGCCGATCAGGGGGCGCGCATAGTGGTCGACCAGCAGCGCGGCGTATAGCAGCGACAGATACACGATCGAGTAACGGAAGGTTCTGCGCGCCAGATCATCTGAGTAGTCCCGATAGATCTTCCACGCATACGCGAGAAACGCGGCACCCAGCAGCACCGCGGCCGCGAGATAGACCACGCCGCTCATGCCGGAGATGAACGGCATCAGCGTCACCGCGAACAGGATGACCGTGTACAGCAGGATATGCAGACGCGTGTACTTCTCGCCGTGCGTGTTCGGCAGCATCGGCAGGCCCGCGTTTTCGTAGTCTTTGCGGCGATACAGCGCGAGCGCCCAGAAATGCGGCGGCGTCCACACGAAGATGATCAGCACCAGGATCCAGGCGTCGCCCGGCACGTGGCCAGTGACCGCGGCCCAGCCGAGCGCCGGCGGCATCGCGCCCGAGGCGCCGCCGATCACGATGTTCTGCGGCGTGGCCGGCTTGAGCAAAAGCGTATAGATAACGGCGTAGCCGATGAAGGTGGCGAGCGTCAGCCACATCGTCAGCGGGTTGGCGAATGTGTAGAGCGTCCACATGCCGAGGCCGCCGAGCACGGCCGAAAACAGCAGAATCTGCGCCGGGGTGATTTCGCCGCGCGCGGACGGCCGCCACGAAGTACGGCGCATTTTCGCGTCGATTTTCTGTTCAACCAGACAATTGATGGCGAATGCTGCGCCGGTCAGCAGCCAGATGCCGACCGTGCCGCCGATCAGGACGGTCCACGGCACCATGCCGGGCGTCGACAGGAACATGCCAATGACGGCGCAGAACACGGCGAGTTGCGTGACGCGCGGCTTCGTCAGCGCGAGGTACTGGGAGACCCGGCTGCCGGGATGCCGCTGGAAAGTTGCACTGTCCATGTGGGTTCTCGTATCGAATCCTCGGCAGAAGGCCGCATCGAGGCTTTAGTCCCGTGACATTGCGCGTTCGACAGACATATGCGCGGGCATCATGTTCACGTTCGCGTTGTGCATGACCCACAACGAACCGGAGACGATGATGAGAATGATGAGCGCGGAGAACCCGAAGACTGCCACATTTTCACGCTGGTCACGCGATGTACCCATGTGCAGGAAAAATACCAGTTGCACTACAAGCTGGGCCACACAAAGCGCCACGATGGAGGCCACCGCGACGCCGCGCGACACGCCGCCTGACATGACGACCGCGAACGACGCCAGGGTCAGCACCAGCGAAAGGACGAAACCGACGGCATAGCTTTTCATGCTGCCATGAGACGGTGCATGAGCGGCCTCGTGCAAGGATGGAAGACGATCATTCATCAGATAGCCCCGCGCAGATAGACAAAGGTAAAGACGCAGATCCAGATCAGATCCAGAAAATGCCAGAACATGCTCAGACAGGCCAGCCGCCGCTTCGTCACGCTGTTCAAACCATAGCGATGGATCTGATGCATCATGACCAGCATCCACAGCAGCCCGCAGCTCACATGCAGCCCATGGGTCCCTACCAGCGTGAAGTAGGCCGACAGAAAGGCGCTAACGCCCGGGCCCGCACCCTCGTGCACAAGGTTGGCGAACTCGAAAACCTCCATGCCCACAAAGGCTGCGCCCAGCAGCAAGGTGATCCACATCCATCCCAGCGTAATGCCCCGTTCGTCGTTACGTGCACTCAGCATGGCGCCGCCAAAGGTCATACTGCTGACTAGCAGCAGCACGGTCTCGGTGAGAACGAATGGGAGATGAAACAGTTCCTTGCCGCTCGGACCGCCCGCCGTGTTGGCCGCGAGCACGCCAAACGTGGCGAAAAGCACCGAAAATATCAGGCAGTCGCTCATCAGGTAGATCCAGAACCCCAGCGTGGTTCTCGATCCATCGTCGTGCTCATGATGGCTGTGAGCATTCATCGTGTCTGCTTTACTCATTTGTCAAGCCACCTCTTCCAGTTGCGTCTGATGCGCGCATTCGATCCGGGCTACTTCTGCCGCTGGAACGTAATAATCCACATCCTGATCGTAGGCACGGACAAGGAAGGTACCCACGATACCCACCAGACCAACGATCGACAGAAGCCACATATGCCATACGAGACCAAAGCACAGCAGGAGACCAAATGCTGAAATGATCACGCCCGCGCCCGTATTTCTCGGCATGTGGATGTCCTCGTAGTGCTCAGGCCGGCTGTTCGCACGACCGGTTTCCTTGTCCTCCCAATGCTGCTCAAGGGAGCTGATGTGCGGAACAACGGCAAAGTTATAGAACGGCGGCGGCGACGCAGTGGCCCACTCCAGGCTGCGCCCATCCCACGGATCGCCCGTCAGGTCGCGATTCTTCTCTCGATCCCGGACGCTGACGAACAGTTGAATGCCCAGCGCCGCGATGCCGGCTGCAATCACGCACGCGCCGATGAATGCCACCACCAGGTACGGATGCCATGCGGGGTTATCGTAATGATTCATGCGACGCGTCATGCCCATGAAGCCGAGCACATAGAGCGGCATGAAGGCAAGATAGAAGCCAATCAGCCAGCACCAGAACGAAACCTTCCCCCAGAACTCGTTGAGGGTGAAGCCAAAGACCTTCGGGAACCAGAAGTTCATGCCGGCGATGCATCCGAACACCACGCCGCCAATAATCACGTTATGGAAGTGCGCGATCAGGAACAGACTGTTGTGAAGCACAAAGTCAGCGCCCGGCACGGCAAGCAGCACACCGGTCATCCCGCCTATGGCGAATGTGATCATGAAGCCGATCGTCCAGAGGGTTGCCGAGTGATAGCGAACCCTGCCGCGGTACATGGTGAACAGCCAGTTAAACAGCTTCACGCCGGTCGGAATCGAAATGATCGACGTCATGATCCCGAAGAACGCGTTGACGTTAGCGCCGGAGCCCATCGTAAAGAAATGATGCAGCCATACGAAGAACGACAGGATGCCGATCGACGTCGTCGCGTACACCATTGACGTGTAGCCGAACAAAGGCTTGCGCGAGAACGTCGCAATGATTTCCGAGAACATCCCGAAGCATGGCAGGATCAGGATGTAGACCTCGGGGTGGCCCCAGACCCAGATGAGGTTGATGTACATCATCGGATTGCCGCCCAGCTCGTTCGTGAAGAAGTGCATGCCGAGATAACGGTCCGCCGCCAGCAGTGCCAACGTCGCGGTTAATACCGGAAATACCGCAACCACCAAAACGTTCGTCACGAGCGCCGTCCAGGTGAACACAGGCATTTTCATAAGGTTCATGCCGGGCGCGCGCATGCGCAGGATCGTGACGATAAAGTTGATACCGGTCAGGGTCGTTCCCACCCCCGATATCTGCAACGCCCATATGTAGTAGTCGACGCCGACCGTTGGACTGTAGCCAAGCTCGGAGAGCGGCGGATATGCGACCCAGCCCGTCGCGGCAAAATCGCCGACGAACATTGACATCATGACAAGCACTGCGCCGACGGCCGCAAGCCAGAAACTCAGCGAATTGAGGAACGGGTATGCCACATCGCGAGCGCCGATCTGCAAAGGCACGATGACGTTCATCAGGCCAAACAGGAAAGGTGTGGCCATGAAGAAAATCATGATCACGCCGTGCGCCGTAAAGATCTGGTCGTAATGGTGAGGAGGCAGATAGCCGGCAGAACCGCCGTAAGCAATAGCCTGCTGGGCGCGCATCATGATCGCGTCGGCAAAGCCGCGCAGAAGCATCACCAGCGCGAGGATGATGTACATCACGCCGATACGCTTATGGTCGACTGACGTGAACCATTCAGTCCAAAGATACTTCCACTTTCCATAGTAGGTGATGGCGCCGAGCAAAGCGGCGCCGAGGATCGCCACAACTGCCAGCGTTCCCATGATGATTGGCTCATGGTACGGAATGGCATCAAGAGATAGTTTTCCGAACATAGATGGCTACTCCACAGTCTTTTCGTGTGCTTGTTGCATGGTCATATGCGCCATCGGCTCGCGATCGCCCGCCGGATGACCCATGTACTGGTTCACTATGCCCTCGAACAGACCCGGAACCACGCCTGTATAGACCGTCACCGGGTTCTTTTCGGTTGGCTTCTCCAGTGCGTGGTACGTCGTTGTATCCAGCGTCAGCGGCGATTGCCGCGCCTGACTGATCCAGTCGTCGAACGCCCGACGATCGGTGGCAACGGTTTCGAAATGCATGTCTGAGAACCCCGGCCCGCTGTAGGCTGCGGACAATCCGGCGTAGATCCCCGGACTGTTCGCGATCAGGTGCAGCTGCGTTTGCATGCCCGCCATCGTGTACACCTGACTGCCTAGTTGAGGCACGAAAAAGGAATTCATCATCGACTCGGATGTGAGTTTGAAGTCGATGGGCGTGTCAACTGGAATCGCTAGCCGGTTGACCGAAGCGACGCCGTAATCCGGGTAAATAAACAGCCACTTCCAGTTCAATGCCACCACCTCCACCCGCACGGGCTTGACGTCCGACTCCAGCGGCCTGTACGGGTCGAGCGAATGGGTCGTGCGCCAGATGAGCACAGCGAGAATGGCCACGATCACGCATGGAATGGTCCATACGATCACCTCGATCTTCGTCGAGTGCGCCCACTTGGGGGCGTAGGTGGCACTGGTGTTCGACTCGCGATAGCGCCACGCGAAATACAGCGTCAGCGCAATGACGGGGATAACAACCAGCAACATCAGGACCAGAGCCACAATAATCAGGGTCTTTTCCTGCGCGCCAATGGCACCTTTCGGCGCGAGCAGGTCCATATGGCATCCGCCCAGCATGAGCAGCGTGCCGCAGCACAGACCGCGTCCCACTGAAGTCAGCGATTGCGCGACAACCTGCCCCGCGCCTTGCACTTGCTGCTCGAGGTCTGCGATCAACGACTTTTCCGCAAAGACTGTGTTGCCTTTGACTTTTTGCACCGCCGGATTGCATCCGGACTGCAGCGTGGCTGCCATCATTGCCAACCGCTTGCTCAATCGGCGCCAAACTTTCTCGATCATTTTTTCTCCCGCTTTGTGAGTCTCGATGGCGCGACCGCTGCGCGCTTTCGCCGACCTGGCGCCCCGAAGATTAGATCTTTTCGTTTGCAATTTCACCCGGAAATCCGGACATACACTTTTACAAAAACCCGCATGTGACAGATCGCCGCGCCCGCCATATCCGCGCTCGCAAACCGGTATTCAATGTTTTCGCCAGCCAGACGAAGGACGCGTCGGTTGACCACCGTCAATCTGGGGCCAGCCGGAAAAGTGGAAACCGACATTCCAAAAACTCACGATTGGAGGCATACATGGATCAATCGCCAATGCCGTGACGGGACTGTGAAGCTTCAGTGACCACCCCGTCCGTCTATCAGACGCCGCGCGTCGCCCTCCATATCATTGGAGACAGGCAAGAGACGGGGCAAACTGAGCGTGGTGCTGAGGCTCGCAAGCTGGAGCGTGTGGCGACATCAGCAGCCGTTGACGGAGATCACAGCTGGATTCGCCCGGTCCGGCGGTAGCTGCCCGAAGCAAGATGGCGCGCGATTTCCTCAAACCTCCCAGCGGAACGCTCCTGCCCCATGGAGCGAAGACTCACAGCTTCGCTGCACTGATGGGCATCAGGGGGTCGTCGCTTTCGTGGAAGAGTCATCCCCTTATAAAACATGGTTCAGGGGCCGAGCGCACCCGGCATCGGCGACGCCGACAGGAGACCCGGTCCAGGGAGCCATCCGCTGCGCTGTTTCCGCCCCCCGACCATTCTCCTGCTGAGGATTGACATGAAGGCAACGAAGTCCCCGCGCGCCGGCTGCCCGGCGCAGATTATGGTCGTCCGTCCGCACACTCCGGCGATCGACATCGGCGCGCGGGTTCAGGTCGGCGCACCCACCAGTTGAATCCGCCCATCCTGTCCAGTAATTCGCAAAACGAATTTCATGGAAGACCAGAAGACGAACGACCCGAGAACGAATGAAGCCGGAAGAAAGCGCTAATAGAAACGGCAATGGACAGGCACAGGGCGCGGCGAAGGCACGGGCCTCCCTGAGCTGGATGCCTGAATTGCGGTCCTACCGATTAATGTAGAAATCCTCACCGTCACTGTCAGCTCTCCGACTACCCTTTTCTTTTACGGATGACACCCAGACGCCTCGCGAAATATTACGCATCCAGGAAGAGTATTTTGTGGCAGAGGCGCCCATTGCCTGCCATCCGACTGAGTAGAATTACCGCAGCTATCGCAAAATGGTTTGCGGGATGCGGATGGTCATTCGATCAAATTCCGTGTGTACCCGTTACCAATTGATGAACGAATGAAAGCACTCTGCCCTCTACAACACCGCGCTTCTCTCGTCTTGGTAAGACAGTCCCGCCGAAAGACAAGTCAGGACCGCTTCGCACGGCATCGATCGCACAGGCTCGCGGCGCCAGGGATGCAGCGACAGGGCAACCTGTTCGGGCAGCGGACACGCAATTCGAGGGACTGTCGCTAATCAGCTGCAATTCAGGAGCCTCGCTTACATGAAATTCGGATCGGCTAAGCGGCCTGCGTACTGGAGGCGAGGAACGCTCGTCTCGCTTTTCTGTTCGCCTGGCTTATCAGGCAACCAGACCGGCAATTCCCGAAGGACGTTCGGCTTCTGTAGCGAAATTCGGGAACCGGTGTGTGCAGTCTTGAGCGAGTCGATATTTCGATGCCTGCTGATGCTTTACATGCGCAGTATCAGATCCGAAGCGCCGCCTGCAACGACACGGACGTCATCGGGTTCTCCGTCGTGGATGAAGAAGCTCGCTCCTGGCGATAACGGACGCGCTGGTTGTCGGCGTGCCATCGCCGGTTCGTTAGCCGCTTCATCCGACTCATCGAGAGTTATTGAAATCGACTTCAGGCGCAGGTCTGAAGCCCGTCATCTTCCGGCGCCACAAACCAGCCCAGCATCCGGGCCAGATCCGGCGCGCGGGAGAACCAGGAACTATACGTGCGATGAACTACAGGAAATTTCCGTCAGCCCATTCCCGACACGATCAGGATAACTGCGAGGAAACGGTGTTCCGGTTCCTCGCGGAGCCGGCCTCAGTCAACTTGGGTGGCAAAGTTCACGGCGGCTCGCTGATGCAGCGGATCGACGAAACCGGCTACGTTGTGGGGCCACCCGATCTGGAAGCCGTTGCGTGACAGTCAGCGTCGGCAACATACAGTTTCGCCGTCCAGTCCGCGTCCGCGACCTCGTCGAACCGCGCGCGCGAACCATGACAACGGGGCGTACCGTATTCATATTCACGTGACGGTAGAGACGGCCGACCACTGGTCTCAGAAACGTGGCCTTACGACTGAGTGTCTCATGGTGTTCGTAGCGGTCGACGAAGCCCGTCGCCCTATTCCAGTGCCCGAATTCGTGCCGAGGTCCGAGGAGAAAAAGCGCTGGCTCAATACGCGACTGACGTTGGGGGGCTGTCGCGCTAAGGCGAAGCGGTAGTATTCGAGGCTGACAAATATGCTTTGGCCGCCCGGTGAAGAAAACGCAGACACCGCGAAAGACGCTTGCTCCGGGCATCGCCCGGGTGCTGAAGCGCCTGCACTGTCCGCTCGATGTGACGTTGCTGTGCGTGCGGTGGTAAGTCATCTATTCGCTCAGTTTGCGTAATCTTGAAGAGATGATGGCCGAGCGCGGTATCGCGGTCGATCATTCGACAGTGCATCGCTGGGTGATTAAACTGGTACCGCTGTTCGAGAAGGCGTTTCGCCGTCACCAGCGGCCCGTCAGCAAGAGTTGGCAGATGGACGAAACGTATATCACAGGGCGGCCTCAAATCTGAAGTGCAACACCGTTTCGTATAAGGTGTTGCGATGCACGAAAGAACTCAGTACCAGCAACTTCAACCTGAAGAGCGCCTCATCATTGCAAGCCTGCATCTACAGGGTTCGAGTATCCGGGCCATGGCCCGGATACTCGGGCGCTCGCCGGCCACCGTTAGCCGTGAACTGACGCGAAACAGCTCTCCTGCGGGTTACGCATCGGTGCCGGCTGAAGCGCTCCGCGCCGCACGCCGCAGCGCGGGCCGCCGCCCCACAAAGCTTTGCCTGCAAAGCGTTTGCTGGCGCATTGTTCTTACCCTGCTCGAGTGGAAATGGTCACCCCAGCAGATATCGGGCACACTCAAGCGTATGTATCCGACTGACCCGACCCAGCAGGTTTCGCACGAAACCATCTACACGGCCATCTACGCCCAGCCGCGCGGCGAACTGCGCAGACAGCTCATTGCCTGTCTGCGCCATGGTCACAGCACGCGTATGCCGCGCACACGGGGCACAGACCGACGCGGACAGATTCCGGACATGGTCAGTATTCATGTGCGGCCGCCCGAAATCGAGGACCGGCTGCTGCCTGGACACTGGGAAGGCGACTTCATCAAGGGGGCTGGCAACCAGTCCTCGGTAGGCGTTCTGGTCGAACGGACCAGCCGCCTGGTGCTGCTCGCAAAGATGGAAGATGCCACCGCAGCGTCGGCGCTGGCGGGCTTCTCCGTCAAGCTCAATTCGATTGTCGCGCCACTACGGCAGAGCTTCACCTACGACCAGGGCAAAGAAATGTCGCGCCATAAAGAGCTCACCGCCGCGACCGGCGTGCAGGTGTACTTCTGCGACCCGCACAGTCCATGGCAAAGGGGCACCTGCGAAAACACCAACGGGCTGCTGCGACAGTATCTGCCCAAAGGCACCGACCTTTCTGTCTACAGTCAGGACGAACTCGACGCCATCGCCGACAGTCTGAACAGCCGGCCTCGTGCGACTCACGACTTCCATTCACCATTCGAGGTCTTCGCCGCGACCCTTGCATCAGCAAGCCAACCTCAAGGCTCTAAACATTAATCCCGCTGTTGCGCTTCACCCTTGAAACCGCCCAGTCAAAGGCCTGTGGAAGTATCTCTACCGGGCAGTGGACAAGGCGGGTAAAACCATTGATTTCCTATTTAGAGCCGCGCGCGACAAGGTGGCAGTGCGTCGCTTCTTTGAAAAGTCGATCGCTCAGAATGGCGCGCCCGAGACGGTGACCATAGGCAAAAGCGGCGTCAATCTGGCCGCGTTGCACGCTATAAATGCTGAGCGCGAAATGCCATCCACATCCGTCAGGTCAAGTACCTGAACAACGTGGTCGAACAGGACAATTGGGCCAACAAACGAATCACCCAGCCGATGCTGGGGTTCAAGGATTTCCACTGCGCGCGCGTCATTCTGAGCGACATCGAATTAATGCACATGATCAAAAAATGGCAGATGTAATGTCCGGCAGAGACTCCATCTCTCGCACGGCAGTTCTACTCTCTCGTTCCGTAAGCAATCCTCCGCATATCGCCATTGCTTGATCTGCTGACCTTACTGCGACGGAACCGCTACCGGAAAGACTAACCACGCAAGTCGACACAAAAAGATAAGTGTTCATTCCGGTACGGAAGGTGTTAGGCAGCCGCAGCCGGTACTTTGCCGGCTTCAAACTCGGGCGTTGCTTCCTGCGCATTGGAAAAGCCGAACGAACTCATCCGTGTGCAGGTCGCCCCATTGTTGCCGCGCGAGCTGGTCGATTGTCAGCAATCTATGCGCATCATTGAAAGTCCGATTTGGGGCGGTCACTGCCTGCTGGCGATCGGCTGCACGGGGTCGCTATGCAAAGGTTTACATAGCCACCCCTATGCTCAGGTCGCAACTATGCGCAGATGGTCGGTGGCTGACGACGCGGACCCAAGTGTTGCAAAGCGTTGGCAAGGCGAACGGGTAAAGATCTGGACATAGTTCTCATCTACGGATGCAGTGGTGGTCCCACTTCTGGAGATCACCATGGGCATCGATCGCCGCTCCCACCGCACTGAGATAGACCATTTCCCCGACGGGCCGATCGGGCCATGCATTAGTGCGTTCAAGCAGTACCTGAGGCAACGCCGGTACGCTGTAAAGACGGTCGTTACCTATCTTCGCTGCATCACGCATTTCGCTCAATGGGCGCACTTCGGGCACCGTCGGCGGCGAAGGATCGACGAAGTGTTGATTGCTGAGTTCCTCGACGAGCATCTGCAGCAGTGCGAGTGCGCCGGCACGATCCGACGCGATCGGGGTGACCACAGCGCGGCGCTAGGACATCTGCTCGTGGTGTTGCGCGCTCAGGGCGTCATCGCGGTGCCCGCAGACCGTGCAACACCGGTAGACGAGGAACTGCGCCGCTACGACGAGTACATGGATCACGTGCGCGGCCTGGCGCCTGAGACGCGGAGCATAGCCCTGCGCATCGTCGGACGGTTGCTGACGGCTCGTTTCGGCGAGGGTGCCGTCGACGTCGCCGCGATCAAGCCCGAGCACGTTCGGCGTTTCTTCGCCGGTCAAGCGAAGCTCTATAGCAAACCGGCGAATGCTGGGTCGGTCGTGGCATCGCTGCGCGGCTACTTCCGCTATCGCGCCTCGCTCGGCGATCTTATCCACGGACTGTTGGGCGCTGTGTCCTATCCTGCTAACTGGTCGCTGTCCTCGTTGCCCAAGTCGCTGACGGCGGAAGAGGTCGAGCGGTTGATCAGATCGCTCGGCCAACAGGGCCGCTCGATGAGACGAGCCGACGCCATCGTGCGCTGTGCGCTCGACCTCGGACTGCGCAGCGGCGAGATCGCCCGCCTTAGCCTAGACGATATCGACTGGCAAGCCGGTACGCTTGTCCTGCGCCACACCAAGGGACGCCGCGAGGATCTGCTGCCGCTACCTGCCACTACCGGCGAAGCCATCGCGGCCTACCTCAAGCAGGAGCGTCCCAAGACTTCCAATCGGGCCGTCTTCGTCCGCCATGTCGCGCCCCGCGACCAGCCCGCTGGTGCCGATCTCGTTCGCAAGACGATCCGCCAAGCCTTCGCCCGCGCCGGCCTTCCTTACACACGCTCGCATCTGCTGCGCCACACGATGGCCAACCGCTTGCTGGCCGGTGGCTCCTCGCTGAAGGAAGTCGCCGACGTCCTGCGTCACCGCTCGCTGAACACGACCATGATCTATGCCAAGCTCGATAGCCGCAAGTTGGTCGAGGTCGCGCTGCCATGGCCGGGGAGTGCAGCATGAGCACGCCGACTTCTGTGCAAGCACGCGTCGAACAGTTTCTGGTCGAGCGTCGCCAACTGGGCTTCTCCGATGATGGCTACGTCCTACGCAGCTTCGCGCGCCATGTCCACACTGCCGGTCATCGCGGCGCCTTGAAGGTGGAATTCATGGCCGCCTGGGCTCGAAGCGACCGCCACGAGGGCAATGACCCACGGACCTGGGCGCGGCGGCTGAAGAGGTTGCGCACGTTCCTGCGCTGGCTGCAGCAGTTCGAGCCGTGCACTGAGGTACCCGACGATTCGATCTTCGGACGGTTGCCGGCGCGGCAAGCGCCACACATCTTCAGCGAAGAAGAGATAGTTGACCTACTTGCTCGCTCGCGCCGACTCGGGCCTTCGCCGGGGCTCCGCGGTGCCGTCTACGAAACGCTGTTTGGATTGATCGCCGCCACGGGGCTGCGGATCGGCGAGGCGCTGTCGCTGCGCAACGGCGACATTGATCTCAAGGACGGGATGCTGACCATCCGTCGGGCCAAGTTCGGCAAGTCGCGCCAGGTTCCTATGCACCCAAGCACCGTGGATTGCTTGCGCCGGTATTGCTTGCAGCGCGACTTGACCGAGGGGCCGCCGGCGGAAGATGGCCCATTGTTCGTCAGCACCCGCGGTCGACGACGAGGTCTGCCACTCGGCGAGCGTCAGGTGCATCGCGTCTTCCGCGACCTAAGGAATCTCTGCAAAAGTCCTGGCGTCGACGCGCGGGTGGACTATCCTGGAAGATAGGAAAGTTTAAGGGGTTCTTCAATGACGCAACTTGGCCTTGGTCTGGATCTGTCAACGAAACGTACGCGCAAACGGGAATTTCTCGATGAGATGAGACGCGTCGTGCCATGGTCGAGGTTGATTGCGTTGATCGAACCGCACTATCCGAAGGGAAAGACTGGACGGCCGCCGTTCCCCATTGCGACGATGCTGCAGATCCACTTCATGCAGCAGTGGTTTGGTCTGTCAGACCCGGCGATGGAAGAAGCGCTTTATGACGTACCACTGTATCGTGAATTTGCGGGGCTGGACGAGGGGATGACGCGTTTGCCGGACGAGAGCACGATTCTCCGGTTCCGCCACCTGCTCGAAACGCACGGCCTGGCTGTGCAGATGCTCACGTTGGTCAATGAGATCCTGAGCGAGAAAGGCTTGATGCTTAAAACGGGGTCGGCGGTCGACGCTACCTTGATCTCTGCACCCAGCTCGACGAAGAACGGCTCTGGTACGCGAGACCCGGAAATGCACCAGACGAAGAAGGGAAATCAATGGTACTTCGGGATGAAAGCGCATGTCGGCGTGGACGCAGAGTCGGGCCTGGTGCACACCGTCATCGGTACAGCGGCCAACGTTCACGACATCAATGCGGCCGAAGCGTTGTTGCACGGCGAGGAAACGGATGTGTACGCTGACGCCGCATATCGGGGTATCGAAAAGCGCTGCAAGGCAAAGACGGTTCGTTGGCATATCGCGATGCGGCCAGGCAGGCGTAGACAACTTGACCTGAATGATAGTCTGGACGCGATATTCGATCAGATTGAACGCCTGAAGGCTGGCATCCGCGCCAAGGTCGAACATCCGTTCCGAGTCCTCAAACAGCAGTTTGGCTACACGAAGACCCGGTACCGGGGTTTGATGAAAAACACCGCTCAGATCACGACACTATTTGCGCTGGGTAACCTGTGGATGGCACGTAAGGCTTTGCGCAAAGCGTGAAATGCTCCGAGATTGAGGCCACAAGTCTCAGCAAACAGGGGCGTCGCGGTTCTAAAGCCGGCCGATAAACCTGTCGGCAGATTCTCGTGGCTGACTTGGTTCAAGTGGCACAACGTCGGCGCTCTGAAAACGAGTTGTGCAGACGTTCCCTAAGCCAGCAGCTGAGCTGGGGCAACCGCGGAGCGCATCATGCCCCACGCATTCATGACCTGCGGCATAACTCCGAGGCCAAGATTATTCCGAGTGCGACCTTTCTGGGCGCGGGATTCCCGGCACTGCGTTGCGGAGAGGCGGTGCCGGTACTCGGAATTATTAGAGGTTCTTCAGGAATTGCATGAGCCGATCATCAGGTCGGTATCGAGATATCTGGACTTTCCTGTTTGACGTTTTAGCAAGTGCGCGCTCCTTCAGTTGCATGTCTGCATGCAGATAGATCGCTGTTGTTTCGGGCGATTCGTGCCCCAGCCATAGTGCGATCACGGTTTGTTCGGCCCCGTGATGGAGCAGATCCATGGCCAGGGTGTGCCTCAATACATGCGGAGTCACGCGTTTATGCACGAGTGATGGACAGTGCTGGCACGCGATACGGAGATGCTTGTCCAACATGTATTGCAAGGCATCATGGCTTAACGCGGTTCCGCGCGTGGTCGGAAAGACTGGCTCATGAGGCTTGCCTTGTCGCTCACGCAGCCAACTGCGCAACACCAGAACGGTGGCTTTACCCAATGGCGTGCAACGGCGCTTCCGACCCTTGCCTTCGCATCGAACGTGCGCGCCGATGCCAAGCAAAACATCTTCACAGTGAATCCCGATAAGCTCAGCGGCGCGCAGGCCGGTCTGGACAGCCAACGTCAAAAGCGCGTGATCACGGCGACCAGACCATGTCGTAAGATCGGGTGCGGCAAGCAGCGCATCGACCTCAACCTGAGTCAGATAAGCGATGGGGCTGCGCGTGTAGCGCTTGCTTGGCATCGCCAGGACGCGTTGCGCCACCGCGCTATGCTCCGGCGCGTGCAACGCCACGTAGCGGAAGAAGGAATGGATTGCAGCGAGACGCACGTTGCGACTGCGGGCGCTATTCTTTCGTTCGTGCTCCAGGTAATCGAGGAATGCGCCCAACAGCGGCGTGTCAAGTTCTGAGACCGTCAGATTTGAAGGCGCCTTGCCGAGACGTCTTTGCGCGTACTGGAGAAGCAGCCGAAAGGTGTCCCGATAGCTCGCGACGGTGTAGGAACTCGCCTGACGCTGCTGCATGAGCCGATCCATGAAGAACGCCTGCAGAAGCGGAAGTTTTCCAGCTAGTTGTCGCCTCGACGTTTTGAATTCAGGCTGCTTTTAATTCCTGGTTACGGGGTCGTCGAATGTTGACCGTCGGCTCAGCACGATCGGGATTCAGATGCACGACATGAACGCGCTGCCAGTCCCGCGTGGCACCTTTCCATCGTAGCGGATGACGTTCGCGCGCACCCTCGTAGAGCGCCTTGCGGCGCTCGAGGATGTCCTGATCAAGATTCGCATGGCGCTGGGCCGGCGTCACGAAACGGATCGCACTGTGGCGGTGTTCGTGGTTGTACCAGCGCACCAGTTCTGCAACCCAGGTGCGGGCGGCGAACAGGGTATCGAATGCCTCTAACGGATAAGCGGGCCGGTACTTCAGCGTTTTGAACAACGATTCCGAATAGGGGTTGTCGTTGCTCACGCCGGGGCGACTCAACGACGGCATCACGCCCAAGGCCTGCAAGGTGGCAAGCATCGTGGCGCCCTTCATTGGGCCGCCGTTGTCGGAGTGCAAAATTACCTGGTTGGGCTGTATCGCCTCACGCGCGCATAGATCCTTGAGCACCTCGCTGGCCTGGGCGCTACTCTCTTCGGCGTAGACCTGCCAGCCGACGATCTTGCGGCTGAACACGTCCATAAACAGATACAGATAAAAGTACTGCCCGCGGATCGTCGCCGGCAAGTACGTGATGTCCCAACTGTAAAGCTGATTCGGCGCGTCCGCGCGAACCGCTCGTGGTTTGCCGCATGATTTGACCGGCCGTTCACTGCGCCGATGGGCAAGCTGCTTCTCGGCTTTCAGCACCCGATAGAACGTCGACTCCGAGGCGATATAGCGTTGCTGGTCAGCCAGCCGAGGCACGATCTGGCTCGGCGGCAAATGACCAAACTCGGCCGAGTTCGCAACTGCCAGCAGCTCGGTGCGTTCCTCGGCGCTCAGCTTGTGAGATGGCTCATGGTGTCGTAACGAGCGCCCGTCCACCGCGTCAGGTTCGCCACCTTGCCAACGCTGAACCGTCCGTGCGCTCAGCCCCAGCATCTCACACGCGGGCGCCTGGCGAGCCCCCGCCAGGGTCGCCTCGCTGATCAGGCCGATCAATGTCTTGCGCTCTTCAAGGGCTGTCATTCGGCCTCGCCCTCGAACAGCGCACGATACTTTTTTTGCAGCACCAACAGCGCCGCCGCCTCCGCCAGCGCTTTCTCCTTGCGGTTCAATTCGCGCTGTAATTGGACATTGGCTTGCTTCAGATCCCGTACTTCCTGGCCGTTCTCACGCCGACCGCCGGTCCCGCCGACGGCGCAAAAATCCATGCGCCACTGCGTGAGATGATGAGCGAACAGCCCCCGCTCACGACACCACGCGTTCAGTGCTTCGTCGACCAGGCCGTGGCTCTCATGCAAAGCCAGCAGCCGTTCTTCCGGCGACCAGTCTTCTGGACGTTTTGCTAGTCCGGAGCCTGAGCTCCGACCCGCAGCGGCGCTACCTCTCATCCACTTCCTTAATGTCAGTAAATTCATGTTCAATTCGTCGGCCACCGATCCAACCGTGCGGCTCCCGCGCTGCAAAACTTTCGACAGCGCTTGCTCTTTGAACTCGACAGAATACGTTTGTTTCGCCTTCAACCTGCACCTCTGACTCTTCAATTTAAGAAAATTCAGAGGCGACAACTATTGTGACACCGGGGGGAAGTGCGGGGAGCGTGCTGATAGTACTCATGGCCGTAGTCCTTGTCTGGAGCGTTCCACGAAGCGCAGCGCATAGCGCAGCAACTCGGGCGTCGCTGTCAAATACCAGTACGTGTCTGTGATATGCGCGTGCCCGAGGTAGGCCGACAGAAACGGCAGGCGTTGCTCGACATCGACACCGCGTCGATACCAGTTGAGCAGCGTGCGAGTGGCCAGCCGGTGACGCAGATCGTGCAGACGAGGCCCTCGGGAGTCGCCGGCACCGCGTAGGCCGATCTCATGCGACAGCTTCACAAAGGTCCATCGCACGCACCATTCTGTTAAACGGGTTCCGTGTTCCGAGACAAAAAAGCTCGGTGTTTCGAAATCGCTGCACAAGCGATCCCGCAGGACTGCGTAGCGCTGCAGTGCCCGTTGTGTGGAAACGTGGAGCGGTACATAGCGCATCTTGCCAAACTTCGCGCCACGGATCGTCAACACTCCGTTGGCCAGATCGACGTCGTTGCGATCAAGTTGCAAGGCCTCGTTGACTCGTAGCCCCGTAGTTGCGTAGAGGCCGAAGAGCGTGAAGAATGTAAGAGGCCTCAGGCCAGTGAGAGTCGGAAGGCGGCGGGCGGCAGCAAGCAACCGTGTGATCTCTTCGTCGCGGTAAAGGTATGGAGCTGGACGATGGTACCGGTGGGGAAGCAGGTCTGCCGGCGGTACGGCGTTGCGCGGATCGTTTGCGCCGCAATACTGCGCGAAACGACGCAACATGCCGAGGCGGTTTGCCCACTGGGCGGGTTGTGCGGTGGCCGGCTGCATCGCCCATGCAACTGCGAGCTCGGTCGTGATGTATTCTGCACCCTCTCGAGAAGCGAAGTCGACAAAGCCTTGTAGCAGTCGGCCGGATAGGCGCAGCTTGAACCCGAGAGCGCGACGGACTGCGAGGTACTCATCGAGTGCGATCTGTAACTTGATCATGATGCACCTCCCGGCCACGGCAGCGCGATATTACGTAGCGCTGCGATGTCCACTTTGGCGTAAATCTGTGTAGTTGTCGGCTGCCGGTGACGCAGCAGTTGACCAATCTCACCCAGCGTCGCACCGCGGCGAAGCAGATTGGTGGCAAGGGAATGGCGGAACAGGTGCGCCCCCTTGAACTCAGGGGCAAGACCGGCCCGACCAAGGGCGCGGCGAACAATGCAGCAGATCGCGACCGACGCGGCAAGCCCCTGGTGCGGAGCCTTCATCCGAATGAACACCCGACGCGTCGCACACGCGGGACGGACGTCACAAAGATAGCTCGCCAATGCCGCGCCAACCTCCGAGGGCATTGGCAAGCGTTCCAGTCGCTGACCTTTGCCCCGAACGACGAACTCGCCACGCTCCCAGTCCAGATCGTCCAGCGTCATGGCCAGCACCTCGCCGCCCCGCAACCCGAGTCGGGCCAGGAGCAGCAAGATCGCATAATCGCGCTTGCCGGCCGGTGTGCTGCGATTGCAGCAGGCGAGCAATCGTTCGACCTGATCGGGAAGCAACGACCTGGGCAGATGTGACAGTCTCCAGCATGCCACCCCAGGCAGAGTGGAAGCCAGGTCTGTCTGGATAGCGCCACGCTGCAGTAGAAATCGAAGGAACGAGCGCAGCGCGGTGACGACTGTCTTGCCCTGGTTGCGACTCACACGCTGGATCTCACGGAGAATGAAATCGTGCAGATCCTGCGGCCGCAACTGGCCAGGATGCGGAACCTTGCACCCAAATCGCTCATCAAGGAAGCGCCGGATGACGAGCTGGTATCTGACGACAGTTGAGAGTGACAGGCCACGCTCAGTATAGAGAAATGCTTCGAACTCGAGAATAAGGCGGTTCGATCGGGCTCGATCGAGCCTCTGTGCTGCCGGAGCGATGTCACCGCGGTCGCGAAGGTACGTGAGAAATTGCTGACCAGTAGCGAGATCGCCTCGTCGTATGCTGTTCTGGAGCCGGCGAGCTTCCTGGAACTGTCTTAGCCGCGCCTCATTTAGGTTTGCCAAAGGAATCTGACGCCGTTCGAGCCATCGGCTCAGCGCGGCTAGAAAATCACACTTTGTGTGGACTGTGTTCGCCGCATACCCCGTCCGCGAAAGTTGAGCAGTAAAACCGCCAACGTGGGCGGCCAGCGGCCCGCTGCAAAACTGTCGATCGGGAGAGGTTGTTCCACCGTGGCAAGTGAGCATCATCATGACGCCTCCTTAAGAATCCGGAAATATTCCCGGATGGAGACAACAGAATAATGCCGAGAAAATGAGCGGCGTTTCCGAGCTCAGTCGAGCAACGACGCCTCATACCGACGACTATCGAGATCGGACTCGGAATAATCTTGGCCTCGGAGTTATGCCGCTAATTCCGCAAGCGGAATTATCGCCACACCTTCGTCGTGCGCCGCATCGTGCAGTGGCAGGCCCAGGGCGTCGACATCGATCAGGCCATGCTGTCGCTGTCGACCTACGTGGGACATACGATGGTTACCAACACCTACTGGTACCTCTCGGCGGTGCCCGAGTTGATGGCGCTGGCTGCCGGACGTTTCAAGTCGTTCACGGCCAAGGGGGAGGTGCAAAATGCGTGAGACCCTAGCCCCGAAGCCGCCTTCGTTCGCTGCGCTGGTCCAGCAATTCTTTACCGAGTACCTGGTCGCGCAGCGGGCGCTCAGTCCGCGTACAGTGGCCTGTTACCGGGATGCCTTGCTGCTGTTTCTGCACTTCGCCTGCCGTCAGCTCGGCAAGGCGCCGACCACGATGCGGCTGGCCGACATCCAACCCGATCTGATTCTGGCCTTCCTTGACCATCTGGAGCAAGATCGGAAGAACTCGGTTCGCAGCCGAAACTTGCGGCTCACCGCGCTGCGCGCGTTCCTGAAGTTCGCCGGCCGCCGCGACGTGACGTCGTTGCACGACGTCGAGCGCGCACTGGCAGTGCCGATGAAGCGTTTCGAGCGGCCGATGCTGAACTACCTCACGCGTGCGGAGATGGTGACCGTACTCGGCCAGCCGGGCGAGAGCTGGTCCTCGCGGCGCGATCACTTGCTACTGACGATGCTCTACAACACAGGGGCGCGTGTCTCCGAGATCATCGGAGTACGGATCGTCGATGTGGTCCTCGACGGTGCAGCGTGCGTGCACCTGCGCGGCAAAGGACGCAAGCTGCGATCGATTCCCCTGTGGGACGCCACCGTCGCCGAGATTCGCAGTTGGTTGCGATCGAATCCAATAATGCGCGGCGAAGCCGCCTTGCTGCCCAACCGGGATGGGCAGGCGATGTCGCGCTCCAACGTCGCGCAACGCCTGGATCTTGCCGTGAGCCGCGCGAGTGTGGAGCAACCCAGCCTCCTCAAGAAGCGCGTTTCACCGCACATCTTGAGACATACGACCGCGATGCACCTGTTGCAAGCGGGCGTTCCATTCAACGTAATCGCCTTGTGGCTCGGTCACGAGAGCCCGATGACAACCCATCGCTACGTCGAGGCTGACCTCGCGATGAAGGAGAAAGCGCTCGGTCGGCTGGAGGCGCCCGATGCCAGGATTCGCCGGTATCAGGCACCCGACGCGTTGATTCGATTCCTGCGGACGCTGTAACTATGCGAAGGTGTCGCCAGCCTCAACCGCACCCCTCAAGGGGCTGGCATCGCCCGCGATGACCATCTGCGCATAGTCGCGACCTGAGCATAGGGCTCGATCAGCGACATTCGAAACGCCGAACTGGACACGACGGCACAAAAACCAGGTAGGCCGCGATTGCGCGCAGGCACGGCCATCGGTTACGGTAACGACACCACAACTACAGGAAGGTCTCGGTAATGAACAAGCAGGAACTGGTGGATGCAGTCGCTTCGGCAATGAATCAGAGCAAGGCCGCGACCGGCGAGATAATCGACGGGGTGATCGCCGCAATCACCACCGCGGTGACGAAGGGCGACACCGTCCAGCTGGTCGGTTTCGGCTCGTTTTCGACGGGCGCCCGCGCCGCGCGGGTCGGTCGCAATCCGGCGACCGGTTCTGAAATTCAGATACCGGCCGCGAAGACCGTGAAGTTCACGGCAGGCAAGGCGTTCAAGGATGCCGTGAACGCGGCCTGACAGCTACTAAGCCGCCGGGCGAGATGTGCTGGCGGCCGCCCGCGTGACTACGTACCCCCGCAGGGGCGAGGCGGAAAATTACGATGCTGCCGCAAAGCCAAAGCCTTCGGGCCGCCGAAACGCCTCCGCGTATGCATCGGCATGCGCGGGACAATTTCTTCATCGAGCCCAACCTGTGGACGGACTCTTGCCGCATCGGTGCAATCGGCGCCGTGCGGTGCGATCACCTGGCCGAAATCGCGTTGATGCTGGACGGCAACGCGTTGCGCACACCCTTGCCCTGAACCCTCCCCCGGCTCCGCCCGGGCCTTCTCTCGCGGGCGGTTATTCGAACAGGTCTGCCTGTCTGTAGACGACACCGCGTTTGTGCTGGGGTCCTTCCTTCGGCTCCTCGATGCGGAAGAAGTCAGGGTCGAGGCCGGCGTGTCTGGCGGCCGTCAGCCAGTCGGGCATCGGACCGACCCCGTTCCAGTCGTGGCCTCGCGCGTCGCGGTATAGCGGCGGGTGCGCGAGATCTTCCTGAATGGACGTTTCCAGTGCGTCGAATGTAATGCCGAACTCCAGCATGCGTCGGCGGATCCAGATGGTGAGCCGCTCGCGGGCCTCACCGTCAGCGATTTTCCCTTTCATTCTGAAGTATCCGGTTTTCGTTCGCGGGATTGTAGCAACAGGCAGAAAAAAGCCCGCTCAATTGGCGGGCTGAATCCATATAAGAGAAGACATGGACGAGACGGTTTAAGTAAAAACCCTCGCCCAGTCGGCGCAAGGCCGTCGCGCCGATTCTTCGCATCAACGCGACACGCTCAGGTCAGCTTGTGGTCTGTGCGTTGGTACGCCTCGCCTGCCCGGAAGCGGTCAAGCCGCTCGCTTGCTTCGGCGATTGCCCACAATGGCCCGCAGCGCGGTCGCCCGTCGTAGGTTGTGACGATTTAAGGCGAACAGGCCTGCCGCGTCATCACAGAGCCGCCACTCGCCCGTGTCACGGCCGCGGTCGAACGCAGCCGAGATAGCCGCCTTCCCGACGACCAACTGCTCTTACGTGGCCGCACCGTAACCGGTCTCGGCAAGGAATCCAGTCAGGATCATCGTCTGCGTGAGGGTCTGCACGTCACGCGCGCTGCCGGCGCCGGCCCGCATCGTTGCGGGCGCAAGGTGTACCCGCAGCGCGAGTTCGCCGGCCGTCGCCCGTGGCTTCGGCAGCAGCATCGTCTTGGCGCACCGGACGCGCGCCGCGTTGGTGTTGTGCGCGAAGAGGAGAGGTTTGGGCGTCAGCTTTCGTCGATGATTTTCCTGAACGGGGATATCGACCAGGGCCGGAGGTTGTCTGGACTGTGTCGTCTGACGGCGCGGCGCGGCGATGGGCGATCAATGCTTTGACATACCGGATTGCCTCCTGGCGCTACTCGAGTGACAGGTTGTGGATCGAACCCAGCGATGCCACCCAACCGCCTGTCCTGATGCCCTGGGCCGCCTATTGCACTGGTTACCAGGTTTCGCGATAACGGCGTTGGCGATCGTTTCGTGGTATTTATGGATTAATCGGCCCGAATGAGTTGGCTTCGGGTCGGGTGCGCGTGTTCTTGTCTTTCGCAGCGGCCTTACGGGTCGTTTTTTCGGTCTGGCTCCCACAGTAAGCAACCAGTGAGCCGCGACCGTTGCCCCTAGTCGAGGCGCGTCGGCAAAATCCATGGGGCCCTCGCGGTCAGGCGTGGAGAAGGATCCGGCAGCAAAAGCGCTGTGCGCAAGTCGCCTCTCACGGATGCCTATGAACTTTCCCACCCGGCACGACTGGCTGTTTTCGCTGAAGACCTTCACTGCAGCGATGATCGCGCTCTATCTTGCGCTTGCGCTCGAGTTGCCGCGACCGTACTGGGCAATGGCGACCGTGTACATCGTCTCCAATCCGTTCCTTGGGGCCACGCGGTCGAAAGCGCTCTACCGGGTCGTCGGCACCGCCGTCGGTGCGGCCGTCGCGATTCTCATCGTGCCCCCGTTCGTCGAAGCCCCGTATTTCTTCAGCGTGATTGTCGCGCTATGGACCGGAATCCTGCTTTACCTCGCACTTTACGATCGCACCGCGCGCAGCTACGTCTTCATGCTTGCCGGTTATACGCTGCCGCTCATTGCTCTGCCGGCAGTAACGAATCCGGCCGCTGTTTTCGACATCGCGATCGCACGGACGGAAGAGATCATCCTTGGCATCTTGTGCGCAAGCGTAGTGGGAGGGGCGATCTTTCCGAACCGTCTCGCGCCGTCCCTCGTTGAGCGCACCGACTCGTGGTTCCGCGACGGGGCCTTCTACGCAACGGAAATGCTTTCCGGGCGGGCTACAAGCGCAGCCGTCTCGGCCTGTCGGCAACGTCTCGCTTTGAACGTCAACGGTCTCGAGTTTCTGTTGAGCCAACTGGCTTACGACCACGCGCCACCCCACATAATCGCGCGCAGTCATGCGTTGGGCGGTCGCATGCAATTGCTGCTGCCCATCGTGTCATCGCTTGCCGATCCGCTCATTGCCCTGCTCGGCGACAGCCAGGAGCGACCTGCCGGATTCGAGGCGCTGCTCGCCGACATCGCCAAATGGTTCAGCGCTTCGCTGGCTTCTACAGACGACGCGCATCACTTTGACCGCGAGGCGGACACGTTGCGTCAGCGCATCGCCAAGCTTCAGCCGCCGGCCGATTTACTCGGCACCTGGGAACGGGCGCTTGAATCGAATGCATTGTGGCGTCTGCGCCAACTCGTCGATGTATGGCAGGACTGCCGCTCATTGCGCGCGAAAATCGCGCACGAAGGCGACGTCTGGAAACCACGTTTTCGTCATTGGCGCTTCGGCGGTTCCGAACGCTATTTCGATCGAGGCATCCTGCTGTTCTCCGCAAGCACGGCCGCGCTCGCAATCGTCGCCGCGAGCAGCCTGTGGATCGGTTCCGGGTGGCACGACGGCGCTAGCGCTGTGTCGCTGGCTGCGGTTGCATGCTCGTTGTTCGCCGCACTCGACGAACCTGCTACGGGCGTATTCAAGTTCTTCATTGCCGCGTGCATAAGCCTCGTGGTTGGAGGTTTCTGGCTGTTTGCCGTGCTGCCGCGCATCAGTGACTTTCCCATGCTGGTGATCGCCTTCGCTGGCCCGTTCATGTTGATCGGCACACAGATGGCGCGTCCGCGGTTCAGCCTCGTGGCCATGCTCACCGCGTTCAATACGGCCAACTTCATCAGCATTCAAAGCGCTTACGAGGCTGATTTCCTTGTCTTTCTGAACACCAACATGGCAAGCGTTGCTGGCCTGTTGTTCGCGTTTCTCTGGACACGCGTGACGCGGCCATTCGGCGCCGGGCTGGCTGCCGCGCGGCTCATACGCTCGAGCTGGGAAGATGTGGTGTTCAGCGCCTCGACGGGGCCAATCGACGATCAGCGCAATCTCACCGCCCGTATGCTTGACCGCCTGATGCAACTGATCCCGAGACTGGCCGCGACCGACGATCACCATCCGTCCATCGATAGCTTTCGCGACCTGCGCGTCGCGTTCAGTGCGCTTGATCTACGTCGCCTGAGCCCCCGTCTTCGAGGCGATGCGCCGGGCGCCATCAATCGCGTACTCGAAGATGTACGCCTGCATTTTGAAAGGTGTATCCAGCACGGTGCACGCCGGCCGATTGAGGAAAGTCTGATGTGGTCGCTCGATGCCGCCATCGAGCGGGTTACAGAACAGCACGTGGCCCATGCTGCAGCCGGCCTGGCAGGCTCGGAACGGCTCCTGCGCGACACGCTCAATGCGCTCGTCGCTCTGCGCCTGTCGCTCTTTCCAGCATCGATTTCACCAGGATTGCCTCGCGAGGAGAGACCCGCGGAGTAACGCACCTACGGAGCTTCCGGTTGAATAAGACGGAACGCCGTGACGTGCGTCGTTACACGAGCGACCGAAAGCTCATGAAAACAATGGATCCGCGGCGCGTGAAGAAAGCGGACGATAAAGACGCAAGGCGCGCTGCGCAACCACTCGGCGTGCAACCTGATCTTGCCTCCAAAGCCTCCTCCGCGTCGTCCAAAAACCCTCACTCAAATATTCGCTGACGGTTCGTCATTCCACGCGCCATAACATACTTGCAGGGGCGACTACTAGTGTCGGGGACCACAAAGTCCATTGACATTGCCAATTCGCACGCCAACTCGCGCCCCCCGACCCCGGCCGGGCGCACTGCACTCCGCATCTTCCCAACTACCTGGAAACATGGCCTCGGGCAATTTGGCCCGCAGACCCGCGGTGGACTTCGCACGTTTGAAAATCCTGTGTGGATTTTGAGCTCGGGGCACGCGAATAACGAATCACATGAATGGAAAACTCAACGTAGATCAAGGAGCCAACTTCGACTCAGCTAACGCTTCCCGGTCGGCGCGATCCCGCTGCGGAGCGTGAGAAGGGTCTCGCCAACACGAGTCAAGCGCGCGACGATGTCCACGAGGCCGACGCACGCGTCACTCCATGCAGGAGATGCCCGGTTACCGCATCTGCAGGCGATCAGCACCGCCCTGCTGGCTTCGGATAAGCCGTTGATCACTCAGTGGCCAGTGCGAACCGGCCCAGCTCAGCTTGATCGGCTGCAAGTCTTTGGGGTATGTCCGTCCGCAGGAAATCTACCAACGTGCGAATCTTGGCGTCCAGGTACTGTCGGGACGGATACACTGCGTACAGGCTCATCGCCTGTGACGTGTAACCGGGAAGAATTCGCACGAGCTTGCCGCTCCGCAGCCCGTCGATCACGGAGTAGACTGGCATGACGCCGATCCCCATCCCCTCTTTTACCGCGACGACCGTCGCATCGGCGAGGTTCGACTTGAACATTGCCACACCCAGATCGACCTGCTCCTCTCCCTCCGGTCCATCGAAGATCCAGGTGTCCGTCGGCGCCGCCGGAGTTGCGACACGCAGGCAAACGTGCCGCTTGAGTTCGGCAAGCGTTTTCGGTATGCCGCGCACCCTCAGATAGTCGGGCGATGCACATGCGATGCTGAACGCGTTGCCAAGCCATTGCGATACCAGCCCGGAATCAGGCAGGTCCGGCGCCGCCATAAGCGACACGTCATAACCCTCATCAAGCAGGTCTGGCATGCGTTGGGCCAGCATCAGGTCAACCCGCACATCGCAATAGGTTTCCTGATAGCGGCTAATCGCCGGTACGACGTAGTGCTGACCCAAGCCCGTCATCGCGTGCACACGCAACTTCCCGCACGGGCGCGCGTGCGCATCGGCAGCCTCCGCTTCGGCCTGTTCGACGTACGCGAGGATCTGTTCACAGCGCTGAAGATAACGCTCGCCCGCTTCGGTCAGTGCAATGCGACGGGTGGTCCTGTTCAGCAGCCGTGTGCGCAAGTGAGCTTCAAGATCGGCTACAGCACGCGAAATCGTTGCGGTCGTTGCATTCATTTGCTGGGCGGCAGCGGTAAAAGTGCCAGATTCGACCACGCGAGTAAAAACCCGCATGTTTTGTAGCGTATTCATGGCATTCATTCGGGTAGCAGATGGTTCGGATTCTTGCACATCGGACTAAGATAATTGCATCAATTTACGCAAAAATGCCTTACATCCTCACCCGCTATCGCAGGAATTCATCGGCAAATATAATTCAGTCCATCTCAAAAGCGCCCTTCCTGGAGGAATTGTGCCGTCATCGGTATCAAATAGGTTCGCTATGCTGACGGTTCTTGCGAACCTGTTGATAATCGGCGGTTGCGCAAACACCGGGGGCATCAAGCCGCAGACGCATGGGACGGACGCGTCGGCGCTGGACGCTGGCGCAGCGATTCGCGCCGCGAACGCCGATGCGCAATGGCCCGCCGCTGACTGGTGGCGCGCGTACAACGACCCACAACTTGATGAGTGGATTGCTGCCGCGCAGGCGGGCAATCCGACGCTGGCGGTTGCACAGGCGCGAGTGCGCGAGGCGCTATCAATGGCGGGCGTCGCGCGCTCCGCGCTCGCGCCGCAGGTCAACGGCAATCTGTCGATCCAGCGCGAGCACTGGCCCGATAATGTGTTTTACGGACCTGGACCGCTGGCTAACCAGAATACGTGGAATAACACCGGAACAATTGGCCTGTCCTACCACCTCGATCTCTGGGGCAAGGACAGGAACGCCGCCGAACGCGCACTCGACGCCGCGCATGCGAGCGCGGCCGACGCACGTACTGCGCAGCTCGAACTCGAGGCGAACGTGGTGCGCGCCTATGTCGGCCTTTCGCGCGACTACGCCCTTCTCGATATCGCGAAGGACACACTCGAACAGCAGGAAAAGCTGGCCGCGCTTGCCCGCCATCGGCTGGCGGGTGGTATTGGCACGCAACTCGACGTGAGTCAGGCGGAGACGCCTCTGCCCGAATATGAACGCCAGGTCGATTCAATCCAAGAATCCCTCGCGCTGGGTCGGAACCAGCTCGCTGCGCTCGCTGGCAAGGGGCCCGGCGCCGGAGACTCGATCACCCGTCCGGCGCTCGCGCTGTCCATAGCGTCAGGTCTGCCGTCGGCACTGCCGGCCGAGCTGATCGGTCATCGGCCCGACGTCGTGGCCGCCCGCTGGACGGTCGCCGCGCAGGCGCGCGGCCTCGACGTCGCGAAGGCCGACTTCTATCCAGACATCAACCTGCTCGCGTCGATCGGTGGCTACGCGGCAATGGGCCCACTGTTCAATTTTCTGCGTTCCGCGAGCGGCAGCTGGTCCGCGGGCCCCGCCCTGTCGTTGCCGATCTTCGATGGCGGACGGCTGCGCTCGCAGTATGGCGCTGCCGCGGCGGGCTACGATCAGGCGGTCGAGCAATATAACCAGACAATCGTCAATGCGCTCAAGGACATCGCCGACCAGGTCGTGACAATGCGTTCGCTCGAGACGCAAATCAATGATGCGCGACGCTCCGTTGCAGCCTCGAGACGAAACTTCGATCTGTCCGAAGAAGGCTATCGGCGCGGGCTGACGGACTATGTAAACGTGCTGATTGCGCAGACGCAATTGCTGGCAGCCCAGCAGGGCCTCGCACGGATCCAGGCTGAGCAGCTGATGGCACACGCATCGCTCGAGACCGCCCTCGGCGGTGGCCTCGACGATCCCGCCAACGGTCCAAAGGAAACAGAGGCACTTCCGGGACATGGCAGCAGGAGCGCTGTCACCCTGCTCATCCGAAACCCGGACGTGACACCCGTCGTCCCACCTGCGGCAGCTGGCCGATAAGCTGAAAGTCAACATGCCCACGTCTCCCACCCCCGCGTCGCGCCAGTCGCCGACGCTTGCAACGTTCTGCGCCTCCGCCACCGAATGGGCGCGTACCGACGGCCGCACGTGGCTTTACATGTTCAAGGCAATCGCCGCCGCGCTGCTCGCGCTCGGTATCGCAATGAAACTCGAGTTGCCTCAGCCGCGTACCGCTATGACCACGGTTTTTATCGTGATGCAGCCGGAAAGCGGCAAGGTCCTCGCAAAGAGCTTCTACCGGATCTGCGGCACGCTCGTTGGGCTCGTCGTGATGCTCGCCCTGCTTGGTCTGTTCCCGCAGCAGCCTGAGCTCTTCATCATTACGACCGCGCTGTGGGTCGGCCTCTGCACTGCCGGCGCCGCGCGCAACCGCAACTTCCGTTCATATGGCTTCGTGCTGGCGGGCTACACGGCGGTGTTGATCGGTATTCCGGCGTCCCAGCAGCCGGATGGTGCCTTTATGTCGGCGCTCACACGGGTCGCTGAGGTGACGCTCGGCATCCTGTGCTCAGGCGTGGTCAGTGCGCTCATATTTCCGGAGCATGCGGGCGAACAGATGCGCACCACGGTGCGCGCCCGTTTCAGCGCATTTGTCGACTACGTGTCCGCTACGCTTTCGGGATACGTGCCCCGTGAGCAGATCGAGGCGACGAATGCGCGTTTTGTCGCCGACGTCGTCGGCTTCGAGGCAGCCCGCAGCGTCGCCGTGTTCGAAAGCCCCGGCACCCGCATGCGCAGCGGCCGCCTGTCGCGGTTAAACAGTGAGTTCATGGCGGCATCAACGCGCTTTCACGCGCTGCACCAGTTGATGAACCGGCTGCACGATTCCGGCGCGGACGCGACGATCGAAGCACTCGAACCGTATTTCAGGGAGATTGCGCCGTTGCTGGCAAAGTCCGCCTCCGGCGAGCCGGTGCTGAGCGCCGCCGACGTAGCGCGCGCCACCGGGCAGCTCGCAGCGTATAAAGCCGTGCTGTCCAGCCGCGTGCGCGAAACGCGCACGCGGCTGCAGACGCAGCCCGATGTGCCGCTGCTCGACTTCGATGCCGCGTCGGAGTTGCTGTATCGCTTCGTCGACGATCTGCACGCGTATACAGAGACTTATGCGTCGCTGGCCGTCGATGTGCATGAACGCGAGCGCTGGATCGAGCGCTACGAGCCGAAGACCAACGCCATTGCCGCCGGCGTCGCCGGCGTACGCGCGGCGATCGTGATCATGGCGCTGGGTGCGTTCTGGATCGCGACTGCGTGGCCGAGCGGCACGACGCTCCTGCCCGTCGGCGCAGCGACCTGTGCGTTGGCTTCATCGGCGCCGTACCCGGCGCGCACCGCGTTTCAGATGGCCGTGGGCTCCGTACTGGCGTCGCTGGTGGGACTGATCGTCATGTTCGGCATCTATCCGCACATCGACGGCTTTCCGCTACTGTGCGCCGCGCTCACGCCGAGCCTGCTGCTCGGCGTGTACATGACGACGAAGCCAAAGCTGGCCGGCTATGGCGCAGGCTACTGCATCTTCTTCTGCTTCCTCACGGGTCCGGACAACGTAATCCAGTACGACCCGAGCGGTTTCATCAACAACGCATTGGCGCTCTCGCTGTCGATGTTTGTGTCATCGATTGTGTGTGCCGTGCTGCTGCCGCCTTCGACACCGTGGTTGCGCAACCGGCTGCTCGACGATCTGCGACGTCAGGTCGTGACAGCCTGCCGCGGGCGTCTGTCGCAGTTGCGCACGCGATTCGAGAGCGGCGCGCGCGACCTGATGTTCCAGATCAACGCACTTGCCCAGGGCGAGCCCGAACTCAAGCTGAATACGCTGCGCTGGCTGTTCACCACGCTGGAAGTGGGCAACGCTGAAATCGATCTACGCCAGGAGATTGCAATGCTCCCGGCAGATGCGCCTTATACCGCTTCGATGCCGTGGCGTGTCTCGATCCGCCAGATGGAGGACGCGCTGGCGAAGCTGTTTGACCGCCCGCATGCATTGCATCTCGATGCCGCGCTGCGCGCAACGGCCGAAGCTCTTGCCGCGATGCAGCAGATGCTCACGACGGTTACGCCACCGGGAGAGGAACGGCAGCAGTTGCAACGTATCCTCAGTCATCTGCATTTCATTCGAACCGCGCTGCTCGATCCGCAGTCGCCACTGCAAACGCAGGTCAGCGGCCGGGAAGCACGTGAAGGAAATCATCATGTCGCGTGAACTAGCCGTTTTCGATGCATACGTGCCGGCCATTGTGCTGCTGTTCATTGCTGGCGCCGTCGTCACGTGGTTGCTGGATCGCGTAATCGCCTGTACGGGCCTCTATCGCGTTGTCTGGCACCCGTCCCTCTTCCGCGCGAGTTTGCTCGTATGTACGTGCGGCCTGCTAGGCCTCGCCGTCTATCGTTGACCAGAGTCAAAACATGAGTATCAGAAACATCATTGGTTTTATCGCGACTGCCTTCGTGTTCGCCGTCGCGATCCTGATTGGTCGCGTGCTATGGGTGCATTACATGGACGAGCCGTGGACACGCGATGGACGCGTGCGCGCCGAGATTATCAACATTGCGCCTGATGTGTCGGGCGCGGTCGTCGATATGCCGGTGCGGGACAACCAGTTCGTGAAGAAGGGAGACCTGCTGATGCAGATCGACCCTTCGCATTACGAGATCGCGGTCGAACAGGCGCAGGCAGCCGTCGCCGCACGCAAGGCCGAGTTGCAGATGCGTCGTGACGATGCACAGCGGCGCGCCGATATGGATAGCCTGGTCGTGTCCAAAGAGAACCGCGAAAATGCGTCGCACACGGCCAGCGCGGCCGAGGCGCAGTATCAGCAGGCGCTCGCCGCCCTCGACGCAGCGAAACTCAACCTGACGCGTACGAGAGTAGTATCTCCTGTCGACGGCTATGTGACCAACCTCAGCGTGTTTCGCGGCGACTATGCCACCACCGGCACCGCAAAGATGGCTGTCGTCGACAGTCACTCCTTCTGGGTATACGGGTATTTCGAGGAAACCAAGCTGCCAAAGGTAAAGGTGGGTGGCAAGGCCGAGATCCGCTTGATGAGCGGCGGCGTTCTGCAGGGTCATGTCGAGGGTATCTCCCGTGGCATCTATGATCGCGACAATCCGCAGAGCCGCGAATTGCTCGCCGACGTTAATCCGACCTTCAACTGGGTGCGTCTCGCACAGAGGGTACCCGTGCGAATCAGGATCGATCAGGTGCCTGAAGGAATTCCATTGTCGGCAGGAACGACTTGTACCGTGGTGATCTCGCCCACCTGACCGCCCGACCAGAAGACAGTCGTCAAGCACCTTTTCTGCACTTGTCCTGGTAAATTCATGAGCCCTCCCTCCGATGCCGCAACCGGATCCGCCGAATCCGTGCCTTTCTCGAGCATCGGCTATGTCCTGAGCCGGGCGAGCGTCACGATGTCGGCTCTGGCCTCGCGCCACTGCATGGTGGAACTGGGCATCACGGCCACGCAGGCGGCCGTCGTGCATCTGCTTGCCACGAGCCCCGCCGTAACGGCCGCGGACCTCGCGCGCGCATACGGCATGGACGCCAGTGCGGCAACCCGCCTGATCAGCCGGCTGGAGCAGCGCGGCCTGCTCTCGCGGCAGCGCGGCGGGCAAGACCGCCGTGTGGTGCGGATCGCACTGACGGCTCAAGGACATGCGTTGGCTGACGGGGTCCCGGACTGCTTTATGCACGTGCGCGATAAACTTGTGGCCGGATTCGCGCCGGACGAACTTGCGTCTCTAAGGGAAATGCTGCGCCGAATTCTGACCAACGCCGAAGAGGCGGCCGCCAGGCCGATGCCGGCCGTGGCGCCGAAAGGTCCGTGATTTTCGTGCTGTGCGCGGGGTTTCGCCGGCACAGACCTGAGTGCCGTCGCAGGCGTTGTCGGTAGCTGCGCGCGGTTACCCGCGTCCAGCCCCTTCCGAACCGTGCGTGGGTCTTTAGATCATTGTGCCCGGGCTTCCAGGCATACTTCGACACGCGGTGTCACATCGGTAAACTTCAGTCCCGATGGCGCGAAAATGCAGAACCCATCAAAAGACTATGCGAAGCTGAACCGCGTCTGACTCATACAGGACGGCCTGTGTGTCCGGAAAGCCATTACGACCGTTATCCTTTGCGGTGTCCGCTGCATAATTGCATAATGCGGGGGCCCTCAGACGGCATAGCTTTTATCGTCGACGGTCCCACGGGATCTTCAGGTACACCTTCTGCATTGCTGTAAAAATCATCACCCCGCCGGTGAAGCGAGACGCGCATGGGATGCCGCGTCGGCGCAAGGTGTTGCCGGATCACGGCGACGCTGGACAGGAATGGCTGCGTGCATGTCGGCTCGCGAGATCGCCGCATGAGCCGCTCGCGTTCGCGTGTCGGCTGGGTGCTGTTCTCATGCCGGTTGTCGAGTGGGGCTGGATCTTCGGCGACCACGCGCCTCGCGCCCGACAGGTCCTCAATCCCGGCCGCCGCCTGAGGATAACTGTGCCGCTGATTGGTGACGATTTGCGCGGCGTTGTTTGCGCACAGCCTGCGCCTGAAGAAGCATTTCGCGGCGGTCGTGTCACGCCGCCTTTTTGCAGCAGAGTGTGGCGTTCGGCGCCGTGCTCGTCGATAGCACGCCGCAGCTGCTGGTAGGGTTCGCGCGCTGCGTGACTAGCATCCTGCCAGGATGCCACGTGCCGCCCGGCTTGCGTTGCGACGCTTTTACGCGGTGGATAAACTTGCCGCCGGATTTTTTCATCAGTGCCGGATCCTCTTGCAGGTCACGATCACGCCACGCCCGAAGAGCAACTCTTCGATGTCGCGCAGGCTCGACCGGAAACGAAAATATCAACGCACGACGCAACTGGTAACGCCAGCGGGGGAATCGGTACCGTAACGCAGTGACTCTGATTTCTTCATCGCGCTATCCTGTGCGACGCCCCGGACAACCTGAAAACGGCACCGTTGGGGGTGTCCTGACATGACGACCCCGAACTCCACCACCGCCAAAGACGCGCCCGCGACTGGAACACGCGCGCGCTGTTAGCCGGCCCGTGCCAGCAGGCCGGGCCGGCGCGCTTGCCTAGAAGCGGTGACGCAAACCGACCGCAGCGGCAACCTGGTTCTGCCCCGTTGACGGCGACAGCGTGTTGATCGCCGAGACGTTCGCGCGTCCGTTACCGAGTTCCCCCGATGCATGCTGGTACACACCTTCCACGTAGACGTCGGTACGCCTGCTGAGCGAGTAGTCGGCTTGCAGCGACACCGTGTGCCACTTCGGATCGCCCGAACCGTTCGAACCCGATACCTTGCCATCCGTGTACGTGTACGATGCAGCCAAACCCAGGGCCGGCGTCAGCGCGTAACGGCCGTTCACTTCAAAGTTATCGAGGTGCAGATTAGTGCCGCTCGGGATCGCGAACGAGGTGCCGTTTTGAGAAGCGCTGATCAGGTTGTCGAACTGGGTGTGCGTCCAGACGAAGCCGACCGTCGCCGGACCGTACGAATAGTTCGCGCCGACCCCGTAGGTGCGCTGCAGCGCTGCGGTGAGGTTTGCATTGTCACCCGCACCGGCGGATACGGAGCCGGACGGGTTGATGCCGTTGACCGAATTGTTCAACTGCAGGTAAGCAGCAGCAACGTTCAGCGGACCGTTGCTATACGACGCGCCCGCGCTCCACGCGCGGTTGTTCGAGAACTGACCAGCGGAGTTGCTGAAGCCATACAGGCCGCCGAACTTCAGGCCCGCATAATTCGCGCTCGTGTACTTGACGGAGTTCTTGATCGAAAACGAGTTGTCGAGGTTATCGTTGTCGAATGGGTGACCGGCCAGGTTGTTGCCGTAGCCCGCACCGGCTTCCGACAGCGGTGCCAGGTAGTCGACCACGGAGTCATACTGGCGGCCCAGTGTCAGCGTACCGAATTTGTCGCTTTTCAAGCCCACGAAGGCCTGGCGGTTGAACATCGTGTTCTTTTCGGAGTACTGTCCGTTACCGAGATTGAAGCCGCTTTCCAGGGTGAAGACTGCGCGCAGACCGCCGCCCAGATCTTCGCTGCCACGCAGCCCGAAGTACGTGTCCGACACCGAGCCGCTCCCTTGCTGCCAGTTGTTGTGGCCGCCGGAGTTATTCGAGTAGACGAGACCTGCGTCCAGCGTTCCATATAGAGTGACGCTGCTTTGCGCGTGGGCGGAGACGGCGAACGCGCCGATGATGCCGGCAACGAGGAGGTTTTTTTTCATGCTATTCCGTAAGATGAGATATAAACCGCGTCAGAGAGCCACCTCAACGAGGCAGGTGGGTGCCTGGCGACGCGACGTTGAGTTTACGAGACAGTCTTCTGAAAATGGCTGACGGATTTACGAAAAAGTGAGTTACGAATCCGGTAAATATTTGAAGAATAAACGGCTAGTAACCTGTATATAAAGAACTATTGCACCGGTGTCGGAGAACTCACTCAGCGCCCCGCTGTTGCGATACTGCTACGTGCCATGTGGTCGCACGCGCGCGATATGTTGGCTCAACATAATCACGTGCCGCGGGTCGGATCCTGATGAACACTTCCTACGCCGCATACGATCTGATGCTATTCACGAGTCGTCGGCTGAGATCTCCTACTGCTTGCGTCAGCGGCAGAGGTAGATAACTCCGGCGCAAAGTCCCTGCAGCGACGCATCGATTCCTGGCGATGCGACGCGAGCGCTCCCGCGCATGTTAAAACGATCAGGACCAAAGGCTTCCCCAAATATCACGGATGTGAAACGGTTCCGGGTTGATGTGTTGACACCCCGCCCGGCCCGGCTTGTCAGAACGATCTATCCCAGGATTCTTCGCAGACCAAACAACTGACCAGGATCGCACCTTCCGGGCCCAGAGCGCAATCCACCGCGCAGCTCCAGCCCGCGCCATTCAGCGCAGTGCGTTAAATACTTCTCGCGATTCATGCTTGCGCTGTGGCGCTTCCTTATTCTTCAACATCAGATAAGGAACAACAAACTCCATTCTTCGTCCGACACGTCTCCCGGGTACGGCTTGCGTCTCCTCATCCCGCCAGGTAGGCCAACTCACGAAAAGCGCATGACACGCTCTGAAGTGCCGACGACGCAGCCATTTGTCTGTTTGACGGCCCGTCGTCAGCAATGGTGTCCGCTGAAACTGTTCGGAGCACTGCTATTGCGCCCCCCTGGAGTCCTGTTTTTTTCATCCCGCCCCGCGTTGTTTCAAAGAGCCTTCGAGGCAAAACGTAGGGTGGAGAACGCTCCGCAGTCTGACGCGACCGCCCCCCAACTGCGACCAGTGGTCCATTGCGGCGGCTTCATAACGGCGATTTACGCAAAGCATGTTTGTCAAAAATGGCACTCTGCCTCTGAGCGCAAAACTTATAATGCTTGCGGCAGATATTCGTTCGAGAGAAGGGTATTTCATCGCGCTCACTGAAAAAACACGTCGGTCGAGCGACGTACGCTTCGCGCTGCGCCGCGTCCGGCATCGTCGACTCCACCGTATTCCGCCGCAGACCGCTGATTGCTGACTCTGTCTTTCGACAGTGCCAGCAAAGATGCCGAAGTTTGGGCGCCGGTGGGGAGTCGATCGACACAGGAATGACATTCAACAAATTATCGGATGCGGCAACACGTCACCTTCAATCAAACGCCAGCCCTCAAGGCAAACCTTTCTCGCGGTCGGTCGACGCTCGTGGTTATCTTCATATCGGTTGCATTCGCGTCATGCGCAGCCCGAGCCTTCTGGATTCAGGTTATCGGTAACAAATTTTATCGGAAAGAAGGCGCGTCACGCGTCGAACATATTGTCGATGTTCATGCTGAGCGCGGAAAGATATTGGACCGCAATGGGATGGTGCTGGCTGCAAACGTTCCGGTGCGATCGGTGTGGGCCGACCCGCGGGAGATTTCTGACGACCTCGAACCGGACAAACTTGCTACGCTGTCGCGTCTGCTGGACGTCCCCGAACAGAAGATCCGCGTTCAAATCGACAGTGACCGGACGTTCGTTTATCTCAGGCACCAGGTACCACTTGCAGTTGCTGACGAAATCAAGGCCCTGGGCATCCCGGGCATCTACCAGATCCCGGAGTACAAGCGAAGATACCCCGAAGGCGAGGTGACCGCACAACTGGTCGGTTTTGCGGGCATGACGGGCACAGGCGAAGACGGCGTGGAGCTTGCTCAGGACATGAGGCTTAAGTCTATCGACGGCACGAAGGTGGTCGTTCGCGACAGGGTGGGACACATCGTTGAAGATCTGGGCTATATGAAAGGCCCGCATCCGGGCGGCGACGTACAACTCGCCCTGAACGGCAGGATTCAATACAGCGCCTTTAACGCGCTGCGATCGGCTGTCGTCAATAGCAACGCGGAGAGCGGCTCGGCAATTGTTGTTGACGGTCACACGGGCGAAGTTCTCGCTCTGGCAAATTATCCAAGCTATGACCCAAACGACCGATCCATGCTGCGCGGCCCTGCACTGCGTAATCGTGCGGTGACGGACGTGTTCGAACCGGGCTCTATCATGAAACCGCTTACGGTCTCAGCCGCTCTGGACCTGCGCAGGATTGCTCCTGATTCGCTCGTTGAGACGAACCGGACCTTCTCGCTGGATGGGGCCACAATAACGGACGACGCAAACTTCGGCACCTTGACGGTCGCTGGCGTTATCCAGAAGTCAAGCAACATCGGCGCGACGAAGATCGGGCTAACGGTGACGCCTGAAGAAATGTGGAATATGTACACCGCGCTCGGCTTCGGTCAGCCTCCCGACCTCGGCTTCCCTGGCGCTGGCGTTGGCATCGTCAGGCCGTGGCGAAAGTGGCACCGCATCGAGCAGGCGACGATGTCATACGGATACGGTATGTCCGTGTCGCTAGTCCAACTCGCTCACGCTTACACGGTCTTCGCAAACAATGGCAGGGCCGTGCCGCTTTCGCTCTACAAAACGGACCAGGCGTCGGTCACAACCATGCCGGTTTTCACGCAGCGTACGAGCGACGAAGTCAGGGAGATGCTGGCGAAGGTCGTCGCGAAAGGCGGCACCGCTCCTCAGGCCGAAGTCCCCGGGTACAGCGTCGGCGGCAAGACCGGAACGGCATATACCGCGACACGCCACGGCTATGACAAAAACACTTACCGTGCATCGTTCGTGGGTATCATTCCAATCAAAAATCCCAGACTTGTGATCGCCGTCTCAGTTGACAAGCCTAAAGGCGCCCGACACTATGGCGGTGACGTTTCAGGCCCAGCATTCGCAGAAATCGCGCAGGCGGCTATGCACGCTCTTGATGTCAAACCGGACGAGCCAGTCGTCCAGATGGCCCACGCCACCAGATGAACGGGCAAATGCAGGCTCCTGTACATCCAGGCAGGCGGCGCGTCAAGGACAAACCGATGGCTTGGAGACCGGCCGTTGCCTGGCCTGTTGATCAATGCACGCATGTGTTGGGCGCCACGTGGCGCCCATCTGCTTGCCCAGGTGCGATGCGCGGTGATCCATGGTGATCTGGCAACCACACTTGCAGCCTATCGAGCGCGCATCGACAAAGTACCGGAGGGCGCGCTCCGCTTTCTTATATTCCTGCGGCGGCCGGCAGAAGCGGAACCCCATGCTTTTTAACAGTCCCTTGCCGATCAGACGACTTCAGGTCATTTTTCGGACAACTTTTGTGTCGGTTGACAGCTATCCGGCTACGCCCGACGCATCAACGTCGGCGCTGGAGCAGGCAGCCTACGCCGCACCGCTGATTTTGCTCGCCCAAACGCGTCAGGCTGATCGCGACAAGGCACATTCGGATGCCGACGCGCGCCATCGTGAAGATCTCGCAAAAGCGAGCGAGGAACGCCAGTTAATCGCCGCGAATCAAACCGAGTTGCTGCTCGGATTGCTTCAGCAGAATACGCAGCTAACTGAACTGACAAAACAGATGAGCGAACATATAGAGGCGCTGACTCTGGAATGGAATAAAAAGTTGACGAAACCCGGGACGGGGACGCAGGTTTAATTGGAAAGCGCGCAGTATCGCTCTCACAAGAATCACCGATCGCACGCGCCCGACACAATTGTCCCAGTTGCGTCTGCGCGCCGCGCGATTTCGTCGAAAACTGTCGAGAATGGCGAGGCAACAAACCGGCGTGGAAACGTGACGGTCCGTTGTCTGTTTCAAAGCCTCGTCCTGATGTCCACGTGAACGCGATGAAGGCAAGGTCTAGTCGCGTCTGACGATGAAATTGTCAAAGCGACCGCCCGACGGATGCCGGGTGGCATCAGCCATTTAAGTACTGCGAGAACACGGCTCAAGTCAGACCGCCGTTTGCTCTGAGTGAAAAAAACGCACCGCAACGCATCGCCGCACTTCCTGGAAGTATGCGTACGGGCGCTATGATGGACGACGAGCTCCACTCCGAAAGATGCTCCCATGGACGCGTCGTTTATCTCAGCGCTCGCCGCATTGGTCAGCGCCGCCATCGGCGGCTTGACGTCCGTGCTTGCCTCGTGGCTAACGCAACGCACGCAGGCTCGCGCCGAATGGCTGGCGCATGACCGCGTCCGGCGACAGAGCGGATTAGGTAGCTGACCGCAACCACTCCGAGAAGGCTCGGATGGTCCTTTCGCGAGGATGGCCTGACCTGCGAATCACATAGAAGCCATACCCAGGCAAGCTCAGCTTGAACGCTTTTACGAGCGTACCGGCGGCGAGTTCGGGTGCCACGAGCACGTCACTAAAAATCCCGATTCCCTGGCCGGCGATCACCGCCTCGATGGCATGCAGCTCCTCCCTGAAGCTCAGGTGCTGCATGTCCTTGAATTCTGGCACTTCGCGCCACCTGCGCTGAGCCGCGGCAAGCCATCTCTGCCACGTGGGCGGTTCACGGTCGACTGGCGACCAATAGGAGTGAATCAGAAATGGTATGGACGCCGCCCACCAGGCGGATAGCCGGGAGGTCGCCGGAATGAGCAGAGACAAGGAAGGTGGACCCGCACAGACCGGCGGGCGAAAAAATCCAGGTTGGAGGATCATCCACACGTTCCTACGTAAACCGGAGGGCCGATCATGAAACTTACGCCAGTTGGTATCGACATCGCGAAAAACGTCCTTCAGGTACACCACGTGGACGAAGAGACCGGAGAAATCGTCAACAAGCCGATCAAACGGGCGAAGTTTCTCGCCTACTTTGCGAATCGCGCACCATGCCTGATCGGCATGGAAGCGTCTGGCGGTGCGCAGCACTGGGCAAGGCAGCTCATCAAGATGGGGCATCAAGTCAAGCTGATGCCAGGGCAATACGTGAAGGCCTTCAACATACGCAACAAGAGCGATCCCGCCGACGCCCGGGCGATCTGGCTCGCGGTACAGCAACCGGGCAAGCCGGTCGCGGTCAAGACCGAGATGCAGCAAGCGATGCTGGCGCTGCACCGGATGCGTGAGCAGCTGGTCAAATTCCGCACGATGCAGATCAACTCACTACGCGGACTGCTCACCGAATACGGCGAAGTCATGGGCAAGGGGCGGCTCGCCCTGGACAGGGCAATACCGGACGTGCTGGCCCGGGTCGCCGACCGCCTGCCGGCCGTGCTAATCGACACGCTGCGTGAGCAGTGGAACGGGCTAAGCGTACTGGACGGGCAGATCGCCGCGATCGAGCGACGGATGCGCGAATGGAAAAAGGAAGACAAGGACGTCAAGGCCATCGCCGAGATTCCTGGCGTCGGCCTGCTGACCGCGACAGCCGCCGTCGCGACGATCGGCGACCCTAAGATGTTCCGCTCCGGGCGCGAGTTTGCTGCCTGCATCGGACTGGTGCCTAAGCAGGTGGGATCCGGCGGGAAGCTTATGTTGCTGGGCATCAGCAAGCGGGGCGATACCTATCTTCGCACGCTCCTTATTCACGGCGCCCGCAGTGTTATCAGCAGTCCAAAACAGCATGATCCATGGATCGAGCAGATGAAGAAGCGGCGACCACTGAATGTCGTGATCGTCGCACTCGCGAACAAGATGGCCCGCACCATCTGGGCCGTCCTGGCCCACAGCCGCTCCTATCAGGGGGGATACGTGAGCGCCAAGCCGGCATAAATGAGCACGAGCAAATTCCAAACGTAGGTGAAGTCAACTTTGTAGTCGGAGGATGGAACGTCAAAAGGTTGCGCAGGTACTTGAGAGTGATGGCAAAACAGGTCGGACCGGGACTCGCCAAACCTGGAGAGCGCGAAGAGCCTTGAGCTCGGTGCAGAAATGAGGCGCGAGTCAGCTGAATCCATAGGGGCCCGCAGCGAAAACACCCGCTGCAACAAGGCCGGATATAAACCCGCAGCCGTTCCTGTCACGTCAGACCCCTCGAAGTCCCTTTGCAAACGGGCGGCGTCCATATAAACGTGCTCTGCGAGATCGACTGGTCTCTTCAGTCGTCCCTTTGAAAGCAAGCGCGGATTGTAGACGGGCCAGAATGTATCTCTCAAGAGATCATCGGCGATCCCGTCCGTCGGCACCGCTCGGCTGGTCGCATAACGAATCGCGACGTCGCCCTCCCCGGCCTGCAGATCGAGCAAGGTATCCGTGCCGATCACCTCCAGCGGCACGTCGGGATGCAATTTCCGCCACGCGGACAGGCGGGGCACGAGCCAACGGCTGGCAAAAGCGTTCGTTGTCGTTACGCGAAGGGGCTGTTGGTCGCTATCCCACTTGACGGCCGCGATTGCGGTGGCGAACACCTCAAGCCCGCCACGAATGGCAGGGAACAGCCGCGCTCCGGCATCGGTCAGCGCCAAGGGCCGCGGTCTGCGACGGAACAGGGTGCAACCACAATAGCGCTCGAGCAATCGGATCTGGTGACTGATCGCGGTGGGGGTCACACACAGCTCTAGCGCGGCCTTCTTGAAGCTCATATGGCGAGCGACTGCATCAAACGCGCGGAACTCTACCAGGGGCGGCAGCTTGTGCATGCCAGCAGTGTAGATGAAATCAGTTCACCCTTGGTTGAATTCTTCGAGTTTGCTCCTGGGCCGATTTCAATGGAGACTTGGGGCGAATTCGAGGAGAAAACGCCATGCTGTCGATTGGATCCCTGGCCAACGCTACGGCCGAGCTTGCTGCCACCTTCCGAGGGCAGCTCCTGAAACCCACGGACGCCGGCTATGAGGACGCGAGAAAAGTCCACAACGGCCTGGTCGATAAGCGGCCCGCCTTGATCGCCAGGTGCCACGGCGTAGCCGACGTTGTCGGGGCCGTCGATCTCACCCGCAGGCTCGGCCTCGAAGTTGCAATTCGCGGCGGTGGGCACAACGTGGCGGGACGGGCGACGATTGATGGTGGGGTGATGGTCGATCTTTCGCCGATGAAGGGCATCCACGTCGATCCGGAGAACAGAACAGTCTGGGCACAAGGCGGCGTCACCTGGGGCGAGCTCAATCGCGAGACGCAGTTGCACGGCCTGGCCGTCACCGGGGGCGTGGTCTCCAGCACGGGCATTGCCGGGCTTACCCTCGGGGGTGGGGTCGGCTGGCTGATGGGCAAATACGGCCTGGCGCTTGATAATCTGCGGGCGGTGGAACTTGTCACGGCTGGCGGCAAGGTCTTGCTGGCGAGCAAGCACCGGGAGCCCGAGCTTTTCTGGGCGCTTCGCGGCGGCGGGGGAAACTTCGGGGTCGCCACGAGCTTCGAGTATGAACTCCACCGGGTTGGGCCGACCATTATGGGCGGCCCGATCGTCCACCCGATCGAACGCTCCCGCGCCCTGCTCGAATTCTTCCGCGACAGCACACGATCGCTACCTGATGAGCACACACTGTTCGCATCGCTGACGCATGCGCCAGACGGGTCCGGCACAGAGGTGGCCGCCCTGGTCACCTGCCACTGCGGGCCGTTGGAAGACGCCGAAAGGGCCATGCGGCCGCTGAAACAGTTCGCGCTTCCGATCCTGGATGCCGTTGGGCCGATCCCCTATTCCCAGCTCAACAGCATGCTCGACGCCAAGTACCCGAAAGGCGCGCTCAACTACTGGAAGTCCAACTTCCTCACAGAGCTGAGCGACGCTGCGATTGACACCATGATTAGCTGCTTCGCGCGGTGCCCGACGACAATGGGCCAACTGCTCCTCGAACATTTCCACGGCGCGGTCACCCAGGTCAATGCTACCGACACAGCCTTCCCGCACCGGCGTGAAGGCTACAACTTCCTCGTGCTTGCTCAATGGATGCAGCCGGCGGAGACCGGCGCCTGCGTCGCCTGGGCTCGCGAAACCTACGAAGCGATGCGACCTTTCTTTGCCGCCGGACGCTATGTCAACTACCTGGACGACGATGAGACGGGCGAACCCATTGCGGCTGCATACGGTCCCAATTACCGACGGCTTCAGCAGATCAAAGCCCAGTACGATCCGACGAACTTCTTCCGCATGAACCAGAACATCCGGCCGCTGGCCTGACGCGGATCGTCCCGATGCCGGTCATCTACTGACCAGCGCGCGCCGGATTTGCAGCGCGCTGGCGAGACGGTCAGTATCGATGCGTTAAGCGAGCACCGCCTTCGGCCCGATTGCGCCGTGAGTCCGTCAGCATTCTTCGAGATCATGCTGCGGCGTCAGGAAGCTGGCATCGCGGCCTTGTCCGACGGTGCACGGAGCGCATTATCTGCGGGGTGACCGTTTACTGAGCGTACCCGACGTTTGAATGACTGTCGGAGCATGAAGGCGAACGGCTGCAATTGAGGTACAGCCGCCATCGCTTGCTGCGCGACTGCCGACGGGTCGTCGCCCGAAGCTGCTTTTCATAACGCTGCGTTCTTCGGGATATGGCACCGCTATCGTGGCTTCGGTGTCTCACATTGGTTGGCTCAATAGATTTCCGGAACCATCAGGCTATCGGGTACCGGTTGCCGCAGATATTCTTCGTGATGGACCCGGGGAGGGAGTTGCACGGTTGAACGCCCGATCTCGTGATACGGCATCTGACTCAGCAAATGATGGATGCAATTCAGGCGCGCGCGCTTCTTGTCGTCAGCCTGTACCACCCACCACTGCGCCTCGGGGATATGCGTGCGCTCCAGCATCACTTCCTTGGCCAGGGTGTACGCCTCCCAGCGGCGCCGACTTTCCAGGTCCATCGGGCTGAGCTTCCACTGCTTGAGCGGATCGTCGATGCGCGCCTGAAAGCGCACTTCCTGTTCTTCGTCGGAGACCGAGAACCAGTACTTGATGATCTGAATCCCACTTCTTACCAGCATCTTCTCGAATTCAGGCACAGAGCGAAAGAATTCCTCATACTCATGGTTAGTACAGAAGCCCATCACGCGCTCGACCCCAGCGCGGTTGTACCAGCTTCGGTCGAACAGCACGATTTCGCCGCCCGCCGGCAGGTGCGAGACATAGCGCTGGAAATACCATTGCGTGCGCTCGCGGTTGTTCGGCGCGGGCAAAGCAGCGACGCGGCAAACACGGGGATTTAGCCGTTGTGTGATGCGCTTGATGGCGCCACCTTTGCCGGCCGCATCGCGGCCCTCAAAAATCACAATGAGCCGATGGCCCGCATGCACGACCCAGTCCTGTAGCTTGACGAGTTCGCCCTGCAGGCGGAAAAGCTCGCGAAAGTAGCTCTTACGACGTTCGCGATATTCATCGGTGAGAGCTTTCCCACCATCGGTCGCCCGGTCATCCAGCTCCATCTCAAGTTCTTCATCGTAGGCATCGATGAGATCATCTTCGCGGCGCCGTTTCCAATCCTGTTCTTCCATTTTCAAGCTATTACTGTCCAATGCTGCGTCCTGCGCGGCAGCGATTAATGATGCAGTGCGCGGCGACGCAAGGTGGGGTGCCGGTATTTGATCGGTTTTCGGGTGCTTACTGCGGTGTTGCTGCAGGCTGAGCCAGCGCCGCCTGATAGCGTTCATACGAACCTTCATATCGCAGTGCGATGACGATGCGCGAAACGAGGCGTCCAGGAGAAGCGTGCCAACCAGGCGCGAGGAGGCGCGGCCCGTCCTCCGCCGCTAGAGGGTAAGGGAAATCGTGTTTGAGACATGCAATCCATGCGAAATCAAAATTTGAATTAAATTGGTAGAGACAGATCCCCTGGCGGCTAATGCGCGAATATCAGCCACGCTCCACAGCGCCGCCTGGGCTGAGACAAGTAGCGTGGTCTCACGGTGGCACACCGCCGTATCGACTGCTTCGACAACCTTTTTCAGCTCCTTATGACCGGGCTTCGTCGCCTTGCCACTCTCCGAAATGATCCCGGCTTCCCTTTTTAGTTGATTCATCAGCTGCGGGGCGCAGCGGCTAAGCGTTTTAAGTTTCGACACGGGCAGATGGAATAACGCAACAGAAATGCTGTGAAGTCTGGATTATAGAGTTGAGTTGACGTCCTTATATAAACACCTCCCGTTCCGCAAGGCAGGGGGTTGATGTTTTGGCTAGCAGAAGCGGTTGCAGTCTTATATCCGACCTTCATTGCGAGACGGTGCCCGCTGGCCTTGATGGAATCTGCTGGAAACGACCTCATCTCCCACGGCGGGCTTCACGCCCATGGACGTCATCAGGTTTGCGTTTCCACGGTCCGACCTGGTTTGCCATCACACGTTACCCTTGCTCTGCGCAACTCCTGTGTTCAAAGACTCATCGTTTCAATCTATACCGCGACGGCTGGTCGCTCGCTCACAAATTCCCGCTCATAAGACCGGTTATGCGCGAGCAACGCCCACGCCGTTCGTGCCATCTTGTTGGCCAACGCGACCACCACCACATTGACCGGACGCCGTTTCAGCAACGCTTCTACCCACTGGGGACGTTGTTTGGAATGGGTCACGACCATTCGCGCGCCATGGATCAATAGCTGTCTCAGATAGGGGTCACCCCTTTTGCTGATGCCGCCGAGTCTGACGTTGCCCCCAGTCCCACTCTGACGGGGTACCAGGCCGATACTCGCCGCAAATGCGCGTCCGGAGCGAAATGCCTTTGGCGAGCCCATGACCGCAACAGTGGCTGTGGCTGTCAATGGACCCACGCCGGCTATGTCATCGAGCGTTTTTGCCTGGGGACTGGATTTCAGCCACTGCAGATTTTCCCGCTCGGCTTCGTCAATCCCCTGCTCGACCTGCTGGAGCTGTTCGAGCTGACGCAACAACGCCCGCCAGACAAGCTGCGGCACGACCTCTTCTATCTCGGCCATACGTGCCTTGAGCTCATTCATGAGCGCCTTGCGGCCATATCGGAAGTACAGTCCATATTCCGCAAGCAACCCGCGAATCTGATTGGTTTCGCGGGTTCGTGTCGCCACCAGGCCCGACCGGATGCGGTGCAGGCTCAGGATGGCTTGCTGGTCTACGCTCTTGATCGCCACAGTTCGCATCCCGGGTTGCTGGGCCGCCGTCCAGATCGCCTGGGCGTCTGCCGCATCCGTCTTGTTGGTTTTGACGAACGGACGCACGTATTTCGCATGCAACAACACCACCTGATGTCCGAGACTCTGGATTTTTCGCGCCCACCAGTGCGCCCCTCCGCATGCCTCCAGCGCCACCTTTCCTGGTGCCCGGGTTGCGAGAAACCGGATCAGCTGTTCACGACGGAATTTTCGACTACAGATCTCGCCACTTTGTCCATCTACCCAGTACATTTGAAACACGGCCTTTGCGATATCCAGACCATATGTCGTAGCATTCATTTGGGCTCTCCTTACCTCAAGTGACTCGTGGAACTTTCACTTTGGCACATCGATGCCATCGGTCAAGCGAGAGCCCCTTTCGGCCCTGGCACTTCCCCGAGGGGAGGGAGGTGTTCATACCATCTCCCCGCCCTCAGTCGTGACCGACTGCCGCTTGCGCGGAAAGGGCGGGGATTCCTCCTGCGAGGCGGTCACGTCCGACCGCGAGAATGTTGCGGGCAGCATTGCGATCACGATCATGTGTCGTTTCACAATGGATGCATTTCCACTCTCTTATTCCAAGACCTGCGACACCTTTCGGCCCCGTGCGGCTCGCGCAGCACGAACAGGTCTGGGTAGAAAACGCTTCATCGACTTCATCGAACCATACGCCTGCGTCATCGCACTTGTACCGAAGCATGGTCCGGAACGTCGACCAGCCCGCGTCGAGCACAGACTTGCTGTGCTGTCCTTTCGCGAGGGCCGAAGCATTCACGTTGCCGACAAAGATTGCACCGTACTCGCGAGCGAGCCGGCTGCTGGGTTGATGCAGAAAGTCCTTCCTGCGGTTCGCGATCCGGGCGTGGATCGCCTTCACCCGGCTCTTCCTGCGTGCTCGCTGGGCAGTGGCGAGCGCGGGCTCGAGGTCGCGGTAGAAGCGCTGCGCGTCGACATTGGGAAGACGTTCGTCCGAGAAGCCGGCAAAGGTCTTGAGCCCGAGGTCGATTCCCAGATCCAGGTTGGCTTCATTGGGCCGGGCAGACTTCACCTTGACCGTCACGTTCAGATACCAGCGACCGCGGCTGTCCTCGGAGATGCAACCGGCGCCGAACTCATAGCCGGCGAGGCCATAGCTGTCCCAGACGCCAGGATGCAGGCCCTGAAAGTGGGCCTGACCATGGCGCCATACGACCGAGCGGGCTTTGAATGGAATCCATCCCAGCGAGCGTCGCGCGCCGGCCGAGCGACGCCATCGAAGCTTGACCTTGCGGTGCTGTTTGCGGCGCGTCGCGTACTCTTCGGCGATCTGCTGAAACACGGCCGAGCCGACCGCCAGGCCTTCTTTCGAGGCCCCGTTCAGATAACGCTGGAGCTCAATGCCAGAGGCAAAGCGCCGCTCGCGGCGAAAGATCTGGAGCGACAGGTCATTGCAATAGTTCCAGACAAAGTTCACAGCCCGCGCCATCCCGGCAAGCGACGAAGCATGCCTGTCCTTGATTCTTATGCGCAGAACTCGAACTGGATCCTTGCAACGTGTCACGGGTCGACTCATTCCGGTTTGGCTGTACGGATATACAGTACCAGATCAATACGAAAAGGCAAGTCGTGCTTCGCACGACGCGCTCTACCTCACCGCCCTGAAGGACGGTGCTTCACGCGCACATTGGTGAAAATAACGTCCTGGACTTGCCCCAGCCAGATCGGACACGCGGTCACGCTTAGGGTGGTGAATTTGCTCACTGACTCGACTTGACGAGGCGATCATGGTGAACGCTCGCCACCGCGATGCGCTTCACAGAAGTCCGCAGTTGGGGGAGCCAACGTTTGAATGTCCTTGCGAGCGCGCGAGCGGCCCGCTATGGCCGTACCTCGACGGTCGTAACCGGCGTATGCCGCCGGGAGGGCTGGGTTTCAGCTCGCTGTGAGAGAATAAAACCCTATGCCATCTGTCAGAAAAACGATCTTGAATGGATCAGCTCAGCACGAACCTGACGGCACCCATCCTTTCCGCCGACTCGACACTATTTTTCTCGGTCTATGGGTTCGGCTGGGGATATTGTGCCTTTGCGCTCCCTTCCAGGGCGGTTTGCGAACAGCTCGGCGCAGCCGACGAGACCGCAAAACAACTGATGCTTGCTTTCGAGCTTGGCAAGCGAAAAATTCTGCATGCCGTCGGGCACAAAGCACTTCCGCGCAGCGGCGAACGGTTAACCCTCTCGGCCGGGGATCTCTGACTCTGGTCTGACGCCGCCTGTGCAAAAAGCACTGGCGCATCCATAGACGGCGATATCAGCATTTATCCGCGCGGCCGGAACGCATCCGGGCGCTTGTCACCCGGATAGCCAGTCTCAGCAGCGTCGCCTTATGGTTGCATGCCTTATTCGGCCACCGACTTACCCGATGCGTCCTTCACCTTCGCCTTCCACTGCGTGCGGATTTCCGCCACGACCGATTCCGGCAGCGAGATGTAATCCAGTTCGTTCGCTGCCTGCGTGCCGTTCCTGAACGCCCAGTCGAAGAACTTCAGCGTTTCGGTGCCTTGCGGTGCTTTGTCCTGCGTCGTGTGCACCAGCACGAACGTCGCGGCGACGATCGGCCATGCGGTCTTGCCCGGCTCGTTCGTCAGGATCTGGTAGAACGACTTCGACCAGTCTGCGCCAGCAGTTGCGGCCTTGAACGTTTCCGTTTTCGGCTCGACCACCCTACCCGTCGAATTCTTCAGGTCGACGTAGGTCATGTGGTTCTGCCTGGCGTATGCCCACTCGACGTAGCCGATCGCGCCCGGCAGACGCTGCACGAAGGCGGCGACACCGTCGTTGCCCTTGCCGCCCGTGCCCGTCGGCCAGCTCACCGTTGCACCCTCACCGACCTTCGATTTCCAGTCCGGGTTCACCTTCGACAGATAGTTGGTCCAGACGAAGCTGGTGCCCGAACCGTCGGCGCGGCGCACCACGGCGATGTCGGTATCCGGCAGCCTGACCTTCGGGTTGAGCGCGACAATCGCCCGATCGTTCCACTTCCTGATCTTGCCCAGGTAGATGTCGCCGAGCACTTCGCCCGACAGCGTCAGTTCACCGGCCTTCACGCCCGGTACATTGATGACGGGCACGATGCCGCCGACCACAGTCGGGAACTGGAACAGGCCCTCCTTCGCGAGTTCGTCGTCCTTCAGCGGTGCGTCCGTGCCAGCAAAATCGACGGTCTTCGCGACGATCTGCTTCACACCGCCCGACGAACCGATGCCCTGATAGTTAACCTTGCCGCCGCCGGACTTCTGATAAGAGTCAGCCCACTTCGTGTAGATCGGCGCTGCAAAGGTGCTGCCTGCGCCGGTGATATCGGCGGCATGGGCGGCGGCGGCGCAAAGTGCGCACAGAGCAACGGCGAGTTGCTTGAGCTTCATATCCAGATTCCTTATGTGTTTTGAATGCCTGTGGCGGTCTGCACCTTAAGGGCAGGATGTGATGTTTTTGTGACTTCCCCATCCGGCAGTAAGTAGATGGGCAGCGAAAACCATGGATCGCACCATGAGACACCAGAGGCGTTCTTCGCCCACGCGCATCTCTTCGAGTCGCCCCATTACGTCATGTCCACTGGGCCTGATGCCAGTCCACCTCCAGGGTCATGTGAGCCACGGGAACGGTTGTCGTTGCGCCAATACCACGTGTGCTTCGGAACGCAAGGGATCGGCTTGCTCTGCGAGCCCCGCCAGGCGGCGTTGCGCCTTGATTGTTTCGAGTTTGTGACAAATTGTTTCAGTTATCGTAATGGATTTACACCTGGCGGAAAGGGTTTGTTTGACGGCGCGCGTTCCTATACTCACGCCGTTTCCAACCCGTGTTGCATCAAAAGCCAGAGTAAAAAATTCATGAAAAAGATCTCCATCGCCCTCGCCGTATCCGCGCTTGCCGCATCGGCCGCCCATGCACAGAGTTCGGTCACGCTGTACGGCCTCGTCGACGCTGGCATCACGTACACGAATAACGTTGGCGGAAGCGCTCGGGTCGCACTGGCGAGCGGCAACATCAGCGGCAGCCGGTTTGGTCTGCGCGGTTCGGAAGATCTCGGCGGTGGCCTGAAGGCAATCTTCGTGCTCGAGAACGGTTTCAACGTCAATAACGGCACGCTCGGCCAGGGCGGCCGGATGTTTGGCCGTCAGGCATACGTTGGCCTGAGCAGCAACAATTTCGGCACCGTGACGCTGGGCCGCCAGTATGACGACCTGGTCGATTTCGTCTCGCCGCTGTCGGCCACGGCGGGCACGTTTGGCGACTCGGGTTTCGCGCACCCGTATGACAACGACAACCTGCAACATAGCGTTCGCTTCAATAACTCGGTGAAGTTCACGACCGTCGACTATGCCGGCTTCAAGGCTGGTGGAATGTATGCGTTCAGCAATACCCAGACCGGCTTTGCGGTCGATCGTGCGTACAGCGCGGGCGCCAGCTACAAGTTCGGCGGGTTGAACGTGGCTGCCGCGTACCTGCAGATCAACGGCTCGGGCGCTTCGAATCCGAATACCACGGGCGCCGCCGACCCGACCGAGTTCAAAGGCGGCCTGACGTCGGATGTGCAGCGTACGGCAGGTGCGGGCGTGAACTACAGCTTCGGCCCCGCGACGGTCGGCTTTGTCTACACGCATAGCCAGTATCAGGATACGAACGCGTTCGGGCTGAAAAATGGGGGTGCCCGTTTTGACAACTATGAACTCAACGGCAAGTACGCACTCACGCCAGCGCTCATGCTCGGCGTTTCGTATGCCTACACGGATGCACATCTGAGCGGTGCAACCACGTATGGCGCCGATCCGAAGTGGAATCAGGTCAACGCGATTGCGCGTTACTCGCTGTCCAGGCGCACGGAACTGTATGCCGAAGCCATGTACCAGCATGCAACGGGCAACAGGAACGTCGCAAACATGTACAACGCAGGCGGCGCTTCATCGACAGGCAATCAGGTCATGGGTGCGGTTGGTATGCTGACCCGCTTCTAACGAAGCCTGACGCAGAAGAGGCTTGGCCCTGTATCTGGGCACAAGCGCAGCGCGCACCAGCAAAGTACCCGTCGGCGCAAACTCATCCGGGCATGACCGCTACAGCCTGATTCGAAGGTCGGGTCCAGAGGTGTCTGGACTCCCGTCGCGGGTCCAAGACGAAACGGCGGTCATGGCGCGGTGAATGCGGAGCGGGTGTCCGCTGACACTTCCGCCGACGCGACTTTCTCGAGCAACTCCATGCAGTACTTGGGCCCGTCCGGTGGACGGGCTTTTTTTCATCCGCTGACCAGCAGAATCGTCTGGAGACAATGCGCCGCCCCCCTTTTCTAGTGATATGCGTCATAAATAATGCAACTTAACGGCGATTCGCAAGTCGCCTTTACATAGAGGAGAACCCATGAGAATCGCGGCGAAAGTTGAACTGAGCGAAGCACAACGTAAACAGTTGGAGACGTGGGCGACTGGGCGAACGATTCCGGTTCGACTGGCCGAGCGTGCCAAGATGATATTGCTCGCGGCGCAAGGCAAGACGGACAAAGAGATCGGTGCGGACCTTGGTATCTGGCGAGGCACGGTGGCACGCTGGCGCGGTCGCTTTATCGCTGATGGTGTGACTGGGATCGAGCACGATGAGACGCGGCCCGGGCGCAAGCCGAAGATCTCCGCGCGCAAGGTAAAGTCCATCGTAGCGCTGACGACGCAGCAGCGGCCGGATAACGCGACGCATTGGAGTACGCGCAGCATGGCAGCGGTGGCCGGTATCAGTGAAGCGAGCGTGCGGCGCATCTGGCAGGCGTACGGCCTCAAGCCGCATCGGGTAGAGAGCTTCAAGGTGTCGAACGACAAGCGCTTTGCCGAGAAACTCGAGGCCATCGTCGGGCTGTATCTCGATCCCCCGGAGCACGCCTTGGTCTTCAGTTGCGACGAGAAGTCCCAGATCCAGGCGCTTGACCGGACTCAGCCGGGCTTGCCGCTGAAGCGAGGTCGCGCTCAAACGATGACGCATGATTACAAGCGCCATGGTGTGACGACGCTGTTTGCCGCGATGAACACACTCGATGGAAGTGTCATTGGCCAGTGCCAGACGAAACATCGTCATCAGGAGTGGCTGAGTTTCTTGCGCAAGATCGATCGCCACACACCCAAGAACAAGGAGTTGCATTTGATCGCCGACAATTACGCCACCCATAAGCACCCCGAGATAAAGGCGTGGCTGGCCAAGCACCCGCGCTTCCACATGCATTTCACCCCCACCAGTGCCTCTTGGCTCAACATGGTCGAACGCTTCTTCCGTGACTTGTCAGAGAACCAGTTGCGACGTGCGGCCTTCCGCTCGGTACCTGAATTGGTCCGCGCGATCGAACAGTACGTGGAGAAGCACAACCGTGATCCGAAACCGTTCATCTGGACGGCAAAGGCATCCGACATCCTGGCGAAAGTCACGCGTGCCAGGGCCAAGCTGAATAAGATGCAATCCGTTTGACGCACATCACTAGCTATGTGCTGCAAACAGGCGTCATGACGGCACTGTCAGGTTGATGGGGGATGCGGCGGTAGAATGAAGTGATGGAAAAAACGAAATCGCTTTATCACGGTCACCGCTTCCCCGCCGTCGTCATCAGCTACGCGGTTCGGTGGTATTTCCGGTTTAGCCTGAGCCTGCGCGACGTCGAGGAGTTGTTGCTCGAGCGGGGCGTGGTGGTCACGTACGAAACGATCCGTCGCTGGTGCGACAAATTCGGTGCTGGATTCGCCCGGTGCGCCAAAGCGGCGCGGCCCAGGCCGGGCAGCATATGGCATCTGGACGAGATGTTCGTGACGCTGCGCGGCGAGCCGTATCTGTTGTGGCGAGCGGTCGACGAGCACGGTGCTGAGCTCGATGTGCTGGTGCAAAAGCGGCGCGATAAGGCCGCGGCAAATCGCTTCTTCCGGCGGGTGCTGCGTCCAAACCCGGTGCCGCGCAAGATCTTGACCGACCAGCTGCGCAGCTATCGGCGGCGAAGGCTGACATTCCTGAGCTCGCTCATGTGAAGCACGTTTTCGTCAAGGCGGCTGCACGTGTGAACAACCGTGCCGAGAACAGCCACCAGCCGACCCGCAGGCGCGAACGCCAGATGTGCGGCTTTCGCGACGCGCGTCGCACGCAAGCGTTTCTCTCATGCTTTGGCCCGATCCGGCAGCACTTCGCGCTGCCCAGACATCGGATGAACGCGGCATGTCATCGTGCCGTACTCCAGGAACGCTTCGTCACGTGGCATGGGTGGACTGTCACTACCGCATCTCATAAAGTTATTTAATAAGTATAACTACGCTTTAACCAAAAAATTGTCTACAGCCGTCAACTTGACAAAGCCCTTGCAGCGTATGGGTGACTCGCGCGCGGTGCTTCCGGTCATTGAGGACGACGAGCGCTTGGCGGGCCTGCTCCGGCGTCAGCGTAACTCGGGCGCCGGACGCCGACGACGCGGGCGCGGCTTGCGCTGCTGCGGCAAAGATGGGCGAGGCGCCAAGAGCGAGAAGAACGAAAAACCAGGCGTGGAATAGTTTGCGCATAGGGTGTATGGCGGGGTACAGGTGCGGACGGCTGTGCCGAGACGCATGGAACGGTTCGGCGGCGTGACCATGAACCGTCACGCGTTTGGTCGTAAAAGCTCCTCGGAAGGCCGCTATCTGTAGCGCCGGGAAGTCGGGCGACCCGGCGCAACGGCACCCTCGGACAGAAAAAAACGGCCGGTCAGGCCACGCCGGCATGCTGTGTGTCGGCGGCCGTGCGCAGGACTTCCCGCGTTGCAGCGGAGCGGTCGAAGGCCCGGGTCGCGATGACGACTTCGGTGAAGCAGTTCGCTATGCCGGGCCGCTTGAACAGCGCGCCCTCGACGGCGTAGCGGGCGCGGCCGCGCGATACGAGGTTGTGTCGCGATAGATGATTTGGCGAACGACAGCGATTTGGTCAGGATTGCTTATGTCGCCAGCAAGTAGAGTTGCTGAGCGGCAGATGGCTGGAGTTTGCCTGCGCCTTTCATCTTCCCCTTGGCGATCATATGCATTGGTTCAATGCTGCTCAACAAGATGCGGGCACATCTAAAATCTCGGTTCGTCAGTAAAAAGTGTGGGTAGCCGGAGGATCGGGCAACTTGCCTAATGCCGTGACGTAGCGCAATTTCCGTCGTTCGAAACGTCCGGAAGCCGTACGCTGTAGTTTGACGGCACCACCGGTGCACGGTCGAATGATCGACCGCAATCCCGCGTTCGGCCATCATCTCCATGAGATGCTCTGCGGGCAAGCCACATACCAACGCACGCACACCAACACTATCTCGAGCGGATAGTGCAACCGCTTCAGCACTTTGGCTACCGCCTGATTTAGTGCTCTCGCAGTCGCCCGCATCGTTACGTGAGGTCCCGCAGCATACCAGCCCCCCGTTATTGCAACAGAACCAGCAAACCGCCGTGGATGTAAGCAGTGCTCGCCAAATTGCTATCGTTCGACCAGGTCGCCCTGTCGCGACACAACCCGATTACTCGAATCCGCAGACAGACAGGGCGTGATCGTGTGGCAGCGTGCCCAGTTCAGCCTGGTCCCCGGCGAGTACCGACGGCAATTCTTCCCGAAGGAACTCGACCCAGGTCCGGATTTTGGCGTCGAGGTACTGGCGCGACGGATACAACGCGTAGACATTCATCTGCTGGGACGTATATTCCGGCAGAATGCGCACCAGTTCTCCGCTGCGCAGCCCGCTGGCGGCGGAATAGGTCGGCAAAAGGCCGATACCCATGCCTTCACGGACCGCGATCGCCAGTGCATCGGCAACATTGATCTGAAATGTTGCTGGCGCGAGTGCAATCGATTCTTCGCCGTTCGGTCCATCGAAACTCCATTCGTTGGCGCGAAAGACAGGCGTCACCATCTGGATACAGCAATGCCCGCCAAGGTCCGCGGGTAACGTCGGCGTGCCATTGCGCCTGAGGTAGGCGGGTGAAGCGCACGCGACGCTGAACGTGCCGCCCAGGCGTTGCGAAACGAGTCCGGAGTCAGGTAACCCTGCGGCCAGAGTCAGCGACACGTCAAATCCTTCATCGAGCAGGTCCGGCGTTCGTTGCGCGAGCGTCAGCTCGACACTCACGTCGGGGTAGCGCGTCTGATAGCGGCTCACGGCCGGCACAATGTAATGCTGGCCAAAACCGGTCATCGCGTGGACCTTGAGTTTGCCGGAGGGTCTCGCCTGTGCGTCGCCGGCTTCCGCTTCAGCCTGATCGACATATGCAAGGATCTGCTGGCACCGGTGCAGATAACGCTCGCCAGCCTCGGTCAGAGCAATGCGGCGGGTTGTCCGATTCAGCAGGCGCGTGTGTAAGTGCGCTTCGAGGTCCGACACGGAGCGCGACGTGTGAGCCGTAGTTGAGCCGAGGTGATGCGCAGCTGCTGTGAAGCTGCCCGCTTCGACAACGCGTACAAATGCCCGCATGTTTTGGAGAGTATCCATTTCTCGCTCCTCTGAAATCGATCCGATTGTTGCACACATCAATCATGCGATTAATTCGGGTTCTGCAAAAATCCATTGCAATTAATTCTCTTTTTCCAACAATTAAACGAAAATATAATGACCTGAAGACGGATATAGTCATTTTTGGAGAGAATCGTGCAGTCTCCGGCACCGAAATGGATCGGCATCACATCGGCTATTGCTATTTCATTAACAATCGTCGGTTGCGCCAGTACCGGAGGCGTCGCGCCGCAGGCCAGCGGAATCGAACCCGCTTCACTTGACGCGGGCAACGCGATCCGCGCCGCCAACGCGGACGCCCAATGGCCCGCGGTCGACTGGTGGCGCGCCTATAACGATCCACAACTGAACCAGTGGATCGAAGATGCGCAAGCCGGCAACCCGAGCCTCGCGGCTGCCCAGGCGCGCGTGCGCGAAGCCATGTCGATGGCCGGTGTCGCCCGCTCGGCGTTGTCGCCGCAAGTCAACGGCAGCCTGTCGATCCAGCGCCAGAAGTGGGCCGACAACCTCTACTACGGCCCGGGCCCGCTGGCCGGCGAGCAATCGTGGAACAACACCGGCACGCTCGGCCTGTCGTATCACCTCGATATCTGGGGCAAGGACAAGAACGCCGCCGAGCGCGCGCTCGACGCCGCGCACGCGAGTTCGGCCGATGCGCGCGCCGCCCAGCTCGAACTGGAAGGCAACGTGGTGCGCACGTACATCGAGATGTCGATGAACTACGCGCTGCTCGACATCGCCAAGGCCACCTTGCAGCAACAGCAGCAGATCGTGGATCTGGCCAACCGGCGTCTGAAAGGCGGCATCGGCACGCAGCTCGAAGTGAGCCAGGCCGAAACGCCGCTGCCGGAATACGAACGCCAGATCGACGAAATCGAAGAAAAGATCGCGCTCGGCCGCAATCAGCTGGCCGCGCTGGCCGGCAGGGGTCCGGGCGCGGGCGATTCGATCCAGCGTCCGACGCTCTCGCTGAACGCGTCGGCCGGATTGCCGAGCGCCTTGCCCGCGGACCTGATCGGCCATCGGCCGGACGTGGTCGCGGCGCGCTGGACGGTCGCGGCGCAAGCGCGCGGCATCGACGTCGCCAAGGCCGATTTCTATCCGGATATCAACCTGCTGGCGTCGATCGGCGGTTATGCGGCGATGGGGCCGCTGTTCCAGTTTCTGAAGAACCCGTCGCATAGCTGGAGCGCGGGGCCGGCGCTGTCGCTGCCGATCCTCGATGGCGGACGGCTGCGTTCGCAACTCGGCGCGGCGTCGGCGGGTTACGACGAAGCCGTCGAGAGCTATAACCAGTCGATTGTCGGCGCGCTCAAGGACATTTCCGATCAGGTGATCCGGATCCGCTCGCTCGCCACGCAGGCCGACGATGCGGACCGTTCGGTCGCGGCGGCCCGCAAGAACTACGAGTTGTCGCGCGAAGGTTACCGGCGCGGGCTGACCGACTATCTGAACGTGCTGATCGCGCAAAACCAGTTGCTGCGCGCGCAGGAAGGCGTTGCGAAGATTCAGGCCGAGCGGCTGGGCGCGCATGCGTCACTGGTCACGGCGTTGGGCGGCGGGCTCGACGAGCCGGCCAATGGCCCGCATGCGAACGAGACGTTGCCTGCACATGGCAAGGGCAAAGGCAAGGCCGCGGTCAAGCCCGCGAACGCGCCGGCGCAGACAGCTCCGGCCAGCCACGCGGACAACACCGCGCCGGCTGTCGCCACACACGCGATCGGTGCCGGCATGAGCGCCACTGCTGCCACAACGCGCCCGTCAGCCAGTGCGCGAGCGGCCGAGTGAGGAAGCCGAACATGTCAGCCTCCCCCTCTTCCGCCTCGCGTCGGACGTCGTTCGCCGCGTTATACGCGGCCGCCGCCGACTGGGCCCGCAACGACGGCCTCACGTGGATCTACCTCTTCAAAGCGCTCGCCGCCTGCTTCCTCGCGCTCGGCGTCGCGATGAAGCTCGACCTGCCGCAGCCGCGCACCGCGATGACCACTGTGTTCATCGTGATGCAGCCGCAAAGCGGCATGGTGTTCGCGAAGAGCTTCTACCGGATCTGCGGCACGCTAGTCGGTCTAGTCGTGATGCTCGCGTTGATCGGCCTGTTCGCGCAGCAGCCCGAACTGTTCATCGTCACGACGGCGATCTGGGTCGGCATCTGTACCGCCGGCGCCGCGCGCAACCGCAACTTCCGCTCGTACGGTTTCGTGCTCGCCGGCTATACCGCCGCGCTGATCGGCATTCCCGCCTCGCAACATCCGGACGGCGCGTTTCTGAGCGCGCTCACGCGGGTGGCCGAAGTGGTGGTCGGCATCGTCTGCGCGGGCGCCGTGAGCGGGCTTGTGTTTCCACAGTTCGCCGGCTTGCAGATGCGCGGCACCGTGCGCGCGCGTTTCTCGGCGTTCGTCGAGTATGTGTCGACGTCGCTCGCCGGCCGCAACGACCGCGCGCAGATCGAAGCGACCAATGCGCGCTTTGTCGCCGACATCGTCGGTTTCGAGGCCGCGCGCAGCGTGGCCGTGTTCGAAGGCCCCGATTCGCGCATGCGCGGCGGCCGTCTCGCGCGTCTGAACAGCGAGTTCATGACCGCGTCGACGCGTTTTCACGCGCTGCATCAGTTGATGAACCGCTTGCGCAACACGAACACGAGCGGCGCGGCCACCGCGATCGACGCGCTCGAACCGTACTTCAAGGAAATCGCCCCGCTGCTCGCGAAGTCCGGCGAACCCGTGCTGAGCGCCGCCGACGCCGCGCACGCCGCCGCGCAACTCGAGGCCTACAAAGCCGAGTTGCCCAAACGCGTGCGCGCGACACGGGCGCAACTGGAAGCGCATCCCGAGGCGCCGCTGCTCGACTTCGACACCGGCGCCGAACTGCTGTACCGCTTCATCGACGATCTGCATGCGTATGCGGCCACGTACGCGTCGCTTGCCGTCGATACGCACGAGCGCGAGCGCTGGATCGAGCGTTACGAACCGAAGACGAACGCGATCGCGGCGGGCGTCGCCGGCTTGCGGGCGGCCATCGTGATGATGGTGCTCAGCGCGTTCTGGATCGCGACCGCGTGGCCGAGCGGCTCGACCTTGACGCTGGTCGCCGCAACGGTCTGTGCGCTGGCGTCGTCGTCGCCGAATCCGAAGCGCACGGCCTTCCAGATGGCCGGCGGCACGCTGGCCGCTGCGGTGATGGGCATGATCGCGGTGTACGGCGTGTATCCGCACATCGACGGCTTTCCGCTGCTGTGCGCCGCGCTCACGCCGTTCCTGCTGCTCGGCGTGTTCATGACGACTCGGCCCGCGCTGGCCGGCTACGGCGTCGGCTATTGCATCTTCTTCTGTTTCCTGGCCGGCCCGGACAACGTGATTCACTACGACCCGAGCGCCTTCATGAACGACGCGCTGGCGCTTGTGCTGTCGATGCTGGTGTCGTCGATCGCGTTCGCGGTATTGCTGCCGCCTTCGACACCGTGGCTGCGCAACCGGCTGCTGGTGGATCTGCGCCGCCAGGTCGTGCTGGCAAGCCGCGCGGGCATGCGTCGCGTGCGTTCGCGCTTCGAGAGCGGCGCGCGCGATCTGATGTTCCAGATCAATGCGCTCGCGCAGAACGAGCCCGAGCTCAAACGCGACACCTTGCGCTGGCTCTTCTCGGTGCTCGAAGTCGGCAACGCGGTGATCGACCTGCGCCGCGAGGTCGCGGCGCTGCCCGCCGACGCGCGCTATGCGAAGTCAATGCCATGGCGCATCGCGTTGCGTTCGATGCGTGACGCGCTGGCCACGCTGTTCGAGCGGCCGCGTGAAGACCGTTTCGACCGCGCGCTGGCCGCGACCACCGATGCCATCGCCACGGTTCAGCAGATGCTCGCCACCTTCACGCCGCCGCGTGAAGAGCGGCATCGGCTGCAACGCATTTTGAGTCAACTGCATTTCATTCGTACCGCGCTGCTCGATCCGCAATCGCCGCTTGAACCGCTGATGAGCGGACGTGCCGACGCGTCAGAAGGAGTTCGTCATGCCACGTGATATTGCTGTTTTCGACGCCTACGTGCCGGCCATCGTGCTGCTGTTCATCGCGGGCGCCGCGCTGACCTGGGTATTGGACCGCGTGATCGCCTATACGGGTTTGTATCGCGTGGTGTGGCATCCGTCCTTGTTCCGGGCCAGCTTGCTCGTGTGTGTGTGCGGCGTGCTGGGTCTCGCCGTTTATCGTTGATCAGAGTCGAAACATGACCATCCGAAATCTTGTGGGCTTCGTCGCGACAGCCATTATTTTTATCGTCGCGATTTTGATTGGGCGCGTGTTGTGGGTTCATTACATGGATGAACCGTGGACACGTGATGGGCGCGTGCGCGCCGAGATCGTGAATGTCGCGCCAGATGTCTCCGGCGCGGTTGTCGATCTGCCTGTTAAGGACAATCAACTGGTGAAGAAGGGAGATCTGTTGATGCAGATCGATCCTTCGCACTATCAGATTGCCGTTGAGCAGGCGCAAGCTGCTGTTGCTGCGCGTAAGGCCGAGTTACAGATGAAGCGCGACGACGCGCAACGACGCGCCGATATGGACGCTTTGGTCGTGTCGAAAGAAAACCGCGAGAATGCGACGCATACGGCCACTGCTGCCGAGGCTGCCTATCAGCAAGCACTGGCGGCGCTCGATGCAGCCAGGCTGAATCTCGATCGGACTCGGGTGGTGTCGCCGGCGGACGGTTACGTCACGAATCTGAGCGTGTTTCGCGGCGATTATGCGACTGCTGGTGCCGCCAAGCTGGCGATTGTCGATAGCCATTCATTCTGGGTTTATGGGTATTTTGAGGAAACCAAGCTTCCTCATGTTCGTATCGGTGATAAGGCTGAAGTACGGCTGATGAGCGGTGGCACGCTGCAGGGGCATGTCGACAGTATTTCTCGAGGGATCTATGATCGGGATAATCCGGAAAGCCGCGAACTGCTTGCTGATGTGAATCCGACTTTCAACTGGGTCAGGTTGGCACAGCGCGTACCGGTGCGGGTGAAGATTGATTCTGTGCCGGATGATATCGTGCTGGCGGCCGGGATCACCTGTACTGTCGTCATCGCCGCGAACTGAACTCGCATGCAGTGAAGGCCGTCGCTCTCTGCGAGCGGCTGATGAATGGTGTACAAGTGGTGGCCAGTGTCGCGACTTGCGTGAATTGTCGGTGAATGTGTAGGGCCGGGAAAAGACGTTGTAAACGCGAGCAAGCGGCGCGAAAATCGGGGAATGGAGAAATATATCGTTACCCTGACGGCTGAAGAAAGGGAGCAACTCGAAACGATTGTGAGCAAAGGTTCGCACCAGTCCCGGAAGGTAATCAACGCTCTGATTCTGTTGAATTGCGACACCTCTTCAGGGCACTCCCGCTGCTCTGGGCAAGAGATTGCGGCGGTGTTGCACGCGAGCCCCGCAAGATAGACCGGATGAAGAAACGCTTCGTCGAGGAAGGCTACGAAGCTGCGCTTGTCAGGCCGCCGAGCCAAAGGGTCTACGACTGCAAGATCGATGGCGAGCTTGAGGCCCGATTCATTGCGATGAGCTGCGGCGCCTCGCGAGGGCCAGGCGGACCGGTCGCTGAGGTTGTTGGCCCAGCGTGCCGTAGAGCTGGAGTACGTGGATTGTCTCTCGCACGAAACGGTGCGGCGCGCGCTCAAAAAAGGACTCAAACCCTGGCGCAAGATAGGTTGGGTCATCCCGCCGCAAGCGAACGCAGAGTTCGTGGCGGCCATGGAAATGTGCTCGATGTCTACCATCGACTCTGCGATGCGGCGCACCTCGTGTGTATGCACGAAACGCCCCGGCAGCCGACTCGCCCAGACCCGCGACCCGATCGACGCGGCGTCAGGGCGTCCTGCGCAGGAGGACTACGAATACGAGCACTGTGGCGTGTGCAATGTCTTCATGGCATCGGAACCCCCGGCCGGAGCGCGTCTTGCCAAAGTCACCGAATCCCGGCCCAAGGTGCAATGGTCCCGCTTCGTGCAGGACATTGCCCAAGCCTACCCGGATGCGCAACGAATCACCCTCGTGATGGACAACCTCAACACCCACACGGCCGCCGCGCTCTACGAAACCTTCCCGCCATCGCAGGCAAAGCGCTGTGGGACCGGTTGAATTTGTCTACATACCGAAATATGACAGTTGGCTGAGCATGGCTGAGATCGACGTGATGATCAAGCAATGTCTGGACCCGCGTATCGACAACATCGACACTGTGCACCGCGAGGTGGCCGCCTGGCAGGCTCGGCGAGATCATCTTAAGCCACGATCAACTGGCAGTTCACCACCGACGATGCCCGCATCAAGCTGCCCAAGTTTTATCCGATATTTGAGGCCTGACGAGACACTTGTCACCTTGTGCTGATCCTAACCTTCAGACTTCCATCTCAAAGTCTCCCGGTAGGTCGGTGGGCGCGTGGTATTGCTTTCAGCCTTCTGCGGGACCGTTTCGTCCGCAACCGCGGAGACCGTCGATACGGGCAATTTGGAGTCGACTCGCCGACTTGAAACGGCCCCGTTCAAAGCTGCTTTTTCGCTGCCTGTGCTATGTTCCGGACGGGAGGTAGAGACAGACTGTCCTTCCCGGTTTTGCAATGAGATTGAGATCAAGATGAAGATCAACAGTATCCGCCACTTCGGCCCCGACCGGGACAGGTTCAGTTGTACCGTCGACGGAAAAACGCTCACTGTCGTTCTGCGAAACGCCGCACTCTTCCCGAATGCTCTCGGCATAGACGACATTGATATGGATCGAGGGATTCATGTCGCGTTTGTTGATAAACCCCGCAAGGCTGAGAAGCAGATCGCTGAGCCGTTCTCGGAAGCGAAGGCCGGCGATCTTGTTGTCCTGCTTTACCCGGGAGCTGAATCGCGCAAGGCGATCCTCGCGGTACTCGGCCTCGATGACGCAGGAACTGTGTTCGATCGTCGGTAGCTTCAAACGTGCCATTTCCATCTCCGTACTTGCTGCGGTGAGTGCGTGAAATGAATGGCAAGCGACGCTTACGCGTACCCCTGGCCGCCGTCGTCGAAGTCGGCGCCAGTAGAGTAGAGCATCGGCGGCCTGTGGGGCGGAACTCTGATGCGTCACTTTATTCTGGCGGTGGCGATAGCGGCGCATCCGTTCGGCGTGTGCGATACGGTCGTGGCGGCTGTGCTGGTAGCGTTTGCCAGCCTCGCGCATGCAGGCGTGGCGCGAAAGCTCAGAGCAGTCGCTTTTGCAATAGATCTGGTCGCGGTCGCAACGGCGACAAACAATGACCCACAACCGGCAGCGGGCGCATACAAACAGTCGATCCAACGCCAGCATTGGCAATCCCTGGGTTCGGGGAGCAGTGGAACGGTTATGGGATTCTTCCGATAACCGTTCCACTGCACCTCGAACCCCTATAAATACGGATACCTTATTGATTGAATAGGACGGCATTCCAGACAGCCGGCGCAGCTGTATCCTTGAGCCCGAGAGCACAGAGGGCACTGTCAGGTTGATGGGGGATGCTGCGGTAGAATGAAGTGATGGAAAAAACGAAATCGCTTTATCACGGTCACCGCTTCCCTGCCGTCGTCATCAGCTGTGCGGTTCGCTGGTACTTCCGGTTCAGCCTGAGCCTGCGCGACATCGAGGAGTTGTTGCTGGAGCGTGGTGTCGCGGTCACGTACGAAACGATCCGTTGCTGGTGCGACAAGTTCGGCGCTGGATTCGCCCATTGCGCCAGAGCGGCGCGGCGCAAGCCGGGCAGCACATGGCATCTGGACGAGATGTTCGTGACGCTGCGCGGCGAGTCGTATCTGTTGCGGCGAGCGGTCGACGAGCATGGTGCCGAACTCGACGTGCTGGTTCAAAAGCGGCGCGACAAGGCTGCGGCAAAGCGCTTCTTCCGGAGGCTGCTGCGTTCAAACCCGGTGCCGCGCAAGATCGTTACCGACCAGCTGCGCAGCTATCCGGCGGCGAAGGCTGATATTCCTGAGCTCGCTCATGTGAAGCACGTTTTCGTCAAGGCGGCGGCACGTGTGAACAACCGTGCCGAGAACAGCCACCAGCCGACACGCAGGCGCGAACATCAGATGTGCGGCTTTCGCGATGCGCGTCACGCGCAGGCGTTTCTCTCGTGCTTCGGCCCAATCCGGCAGCACTTCGCGTTGCCCAGACAACAGATGAACGCGGCATGTCATCGTGCCGTACTCCAGGAACGCTTCGTCACGTGGCATGGGTGGACTGTCACTACCGCATCTCAGAAAGTTATTTAATAAGTACAACTACACTTTAACCAAAAAATTGTCTACAGCCGTCAACTTGACAAAGCCCTCCCTGGCATGGGTGCTAGACTCAAACTCGAAATCGAAATCGGGCTGCATGGCGAGATTCGCCTTGAATGAATGGTAGAACCCGATCGCAGTTGCCAGTTTCTTTGCGTCGTTGAGGCGAAGCTCACCGTGATACGGAGGACGCTTTACCGCCTCCTGTCCCATTGACGACAAGATCAGAAGAGAGCCGCCACCCTGTCTGGTTATTTTTGCGAGCCTGCCGATTTGCTCGTCTGCAATGTCCATCGCCGCAAGAACGGTTTCGCTCTTGAACTTGTCGCTTGCGGAAAGGTTCTGCTGGTTGAAGTCTTCTGGAAATACATAACGTCAGTACCGATGCATTGCGCCCGCGACGTGATTGGTAAAGAAAGTCGAAAATTCCGGCCTTGTTTTCTTGTATGCATTTAGAAAAACGTCGAACGCAAGCGGTGCCTGCATCAGTGGTCGACGTGCCCGATAGTCCCTGTTTCTACGTTCGTTCCTGAGATGAGCGGCAAGCTTGACCAAGGTTGCCGGCCGAACCCTGATAAACGGCAGTTTCACCACATCGGTCACCACTCCTCCATCCAACTTTACGTCGCTGGCGACGGCGGAATCCGATTCCGTTTGCCGCTTACTGTTCGGAATCGAACATAAATCCGGGCAGCTGTTGACGAAGGCTTTATATGAATCCACTGTGCGTGCCCGGTATATGCCGAAATATGAATGTGATCGAACTCATTTGATGCGGGAATACTGCATACCGGGTTCGGAGGTAGGAAACGGCGATCGCCGTTTCCTACCCCTATCCTCATCGGACAAAGCCGCCATTGGTCCATGCACGTTGATATGCCCGCTCACTGCTTCAGTTCGGTCGTTCCCCGACGGTAACGGCCAACGTCCGCTAATGGCTTCGATGAATGCGTAGTGTCGCGATGCAAAGCGGGGCTGACACGAGCCAGGGAGCAGTCATTTGCGTCTGTTCAAGTTCGCTAATTTCGCTAATGGCGTCCGCCATTTCTGCTAAAGCCGCGTTCAGGAAATGGACACTGCCCTCAATTCGCCATTCGTGAAGCGACCGCGCGCCGGGCTGTACCGTCCATGCGTCCAGACGGCGCTCATGATCATTTAGCCGGTGAGCATGCTCCCGATGGCGGACTTCTCGCTGACAGCGATTCAGCGAGCGCTCAAGGGCTGTGCCAGAGCGGCGAGCATGCGGCTCCCATCCAGGCCGGCCAATCTCCGAGCGTCGCCTCCCCGGGTCACCCAGACCCAATCATGCTTTCCGGATCTGGCGACCGCCGTTAAGCAATCCGTCAATGGGTATGGGCGCTGGCATTTCCCGGCATGTCGTGAAGCCTCGAGGTAGGCCACCCGAAGGTGGCCCACCGATCGCGGGTTGCGCCGCTGTTCGAGTCGCGAGGAAAAAGATGAGGTTCGTGAGCCCGACGATTTCGGAAGGAGTACATATGGATAAGTACGGTCGATACGTCGACCACCGTTTAAAATATGCGCCGCCAATTGACAAATAAGGGTTTACCCACGATAATCGCCCCTCTTCCGCGGGAGAGAGAGGCGGCCTCCGCCTCCGCCGAAGGCGCAAACTCCCATGATCGCTCAGGCATGCCGAACCGCGGAAACATTTCGCCGACTGGAGAGAGGCCGGACGCGCAGTACATCGCACGCTTCGACCCACCGAAGGGGCTGGCTTCCTATGGAGCCGAAACTCTCAGGTAAAAGGACAGAGGGAGAGGCGCATCAGGACGCCGCAGCATGCGGCGCCCTGTCTCTGACCGGAGTCACTCCCGATGTATTCGCCTGCATCCTCAGTCACCGTTCGCCTCCGCCTGACCAACAGGAGCGCATGACGTGCTGACCATCATCTACCTGATCGCGATCACCGCCGAGGCAATGTCAGGCGCACTTGCTGCCGGACGCCGCAATATGGACATTTTTGGCGTGGCCGTCATCGCCTTTGTCACGGCGTTAGGCGGCGGCACCATCCGTGACCTGATCCTTGGTCACTTTCCCGTCGCGTGGACCCAGCATCCGGGATACATCTATCTGGTCATTTCAGCCGGTCTGCTGACGACTGTCATCGCGCGCTGCATGCCTGCTCTGAGACGAGTCTTTCTCGCCCTGGACGCAATGGGACTGATCGCGTTCTCGTTGATTGGCTGCAGCGTCGCGCTGAAAATGAACTACCCAACCGCCGTCGTCATCATGTCTGGCATGATTACGGGCGTCTTCGGCGGCATCCTGCGCGATGTCCTGTGCAACCAGGTTCCGATGGTGTTCCGACATGAACTGTACGCGAGCGTCTCGCTCGCGACCTGCGCGATCTTTTTAGGCTTGCGTGCATTCGGTGTCGGCAATGACCTGAATACCGCCATCAGTTTCGGCTGCGGTTTGATGCTGCGTCTGTTAGCAATATGGCGCGACTGGAGGCTGCCGATTTTTCTTTACAAACAGCGATCGGATTAGGGTTCCCGTGCAGCAAGGACGCACTCGTCGCGATCGCATTGTTGAGCAAGTCAACGTTTGCAACGATGCCGTCAATCTTCGATCGATGCTGGGCGTCCATTCCCGGCTTTGCCTGAAACAGTTCGCTGGCTCTCCTGATCAGGGGAGAGTCTTGCGAGTTCGCTCCCGCACTGGACGACAAATCCGGGCAGGTCCACTCCAATGCAGTGGGCCATGCCCTGCCTTGACCTGATTTAGACGCTGGCGAATTCAACAACAGAATCGAGGCAAAAGAAGCCCGAGCTCCTAGTTGCTCGACGCCTTGGGCGGCACCGAAGACCAGACGTGACCGGCGACACTCGCCTGCTCGCATATGCACACTGTCCATGGCTTGGCGAGGTCAAATGCTTCTTGCGCTGATCACCGATAAGGCAGTCCGCCGAGACGTTTGAGTCGGTCGAGAACGGACTGACCGGCGCCGCACCGTTTCATAACGACGTCGATGCCGCGCCCGGGCGGCAGCTCCTCGACCATCCGCTGGCTCAGCGGGAAATGGTAATGCCGCCGCAGCGTATAACTGGTCCCGTCAGGCGGGCATCAGGAGCGAGCACAGAAGACGGGGCGACGGCAAATGCCTATTGCTGTATGGTGGCTCGTTTGACGCGAAAGATTGTCGCCGCATCTCCGGCAATCCGCCAACAGCATGACAGAACCGTCTTGCCTATATCGCAGCCCCGACTTGTCACCCGACAGCCTTTCGAATAAAGGCCGGTTACTGCTGCTTGAGCGTCTGACGGACCTTCGCGACCTGGCGGGCGCCGACCGGCCCGGCGTGGTTCGACCACCCTCTACGCAGGAACGTCGCCAGTTGCGCGACTTCATCGTCGCTCAAGCGATACGCAAATCCAGGCATCGGCAGGGCCGACGGCGCCTTTGCCGTAGAAGGGGTTTGCGCGCCGGCGAGGATAACGTGGATCAGTCCGTCCGGATTCGGTGCGTTGACCACGGTCGCGCCATCCAGACGGGGAAACACGCGCGGCGCCCCCTGACCTCTGACGAAGTGACACGCACTGCAATTATCGACATAGAGACGCTCGCCCAAGGTGAGCGACTGTGCCGCTGTCAGTCTGGCTGCGGTGGTACCTGCCGTCGCCGTCGCTTCGGAGCTGGCCTGAGCCCTGTGCGGAGCAGGCAGAGTCTTCACATAAGCAGCGATCGCACTGAGGTCGTCGTTTGTCATATGTGACGTACTGTTGGAGACGACCGAGGTCATCTCTCCGGCCACCGCAGCCTTGCTGTTACGCCCGCTCTGCAGGTAATCGACGATGTCCTCCTGTGTCCAGTTTGGCATGCCGCGCAGTGACGGCACACTCCAGCCGTTGAGATTGCCACCGGACAGGAACAGTGCGTCGCTGCTGTCGAGCGCCTTTTCGTTCATGGCGAAGCCGCGCGGCGTATGGCAGCTGCCACAATGGCCGAGACTCTCGACCAGATACGCCCCGCGTCGAACCTGTTCACTCGCGTTATCAGGCGCCGCAAACGGCTTGTCCGAGGTGAATGCCCAGTTCCAGAGCGCCATGCCCCAGCGCTGATTGAACGGAAAGCGCAGATCCGTTACGGGTGCCCGTTCGTCAATGGGTGCCACGCCCTTCATGAAGTATGCGTAGAGCGCGTGGACATCTGCGCCTGTGATCTTCGCGTACGACGGATACGGCATGGCCGGGTACAGCCGTGAGCCGTCGGCGCGAATGCCCTTGCGGACAGCATCGGAAAACTGCTGCTCGGTGTAATTGCCGATGCCAGCACCCTTGCTCGGCGTGATGTTGGTCGAGTAGATGGTGCCAAGACCGCTCTCGATCGGCAGACCGCCTGTAAACGGCTTTCTGCCCGGCGCGCTGTGGCATGCCATGCAGTCGCCCGCGCGGGCGAGATACTCTCCGCGTTGAATCAGCCCGGCGCTCTGCCCGGGGTCCTGAGCCTGGGCAGATCCGGCGCCCAGTGTGGCAAACGTCAGCATGGCCGCGGCAGTAAATGACTTGAATTTTTTCATCGCAATCACGCGTGCACCAACGGACCTGGGTTCTTGAGGTACTGCTCCTTGATCGCCCGCGCGGCGAACAGGGTGAGCGCGCCAATCATGGCAGTCGGATTGGCCTGAAAGTTTTGGGGAAAAGCATTGCCGCCAGCGACGAAAACGTTATGCACGTCCCAGCTTTGCAGATAGCGGTTCAACGCGCTAGTTTCCGGTGAGTCTCCCATTACCGCACCGCCTACGTTGTGGGTCGACACGTACTTGGTAATGTCCCAGTGCGAATCCAGCGAAAGGAAGCTCTCCGAATAGCTGTCCGGGTTCAGTTCCTTCGTAATCTCAAGCACGATCTTCCGCAGATGCTGTTGCAGTTTGAGTTCGTTCTGTTTCCAGTCGAACGTGATCCGCAGCAGTGGCTGGCCCCATGGATCCTTGTACACAGGATCGAGATCAACGAAGTGATCGCGATACGACATGCAGCCCGTCGAAATGCTGATCTTCATCGAGTGGCCGTACCAGTTCTGCATACCTTCCTTCCAGCCCCGCCCCCATGCGGGTGTACCGTGAGGCAATGCCGTGCCGATCGGCGCCCCGGACGCTTGCGAGCTGTGAATCTTCGCTCCGCCGATGATGCCGAGAGAAGGGCCATCAAAATTACCCGGCGAAATGTCGTTGAACATCTGCCCGGTTGCGCCGGCGGTGGCGAACGGATTGAAGTTCTTATCCTTGAAGAACAGCGTGGCGCCGCCATTGCTGAGGAACGCATAGTTGCGGCCGACCACGCCCTTGCCGCTCACGGGGTCATACGGTTTGCCAATGCCCGAAAGTAACATCAGGCGCACGTTGACGAACTGAAAGCCCGCCAGCACGACGATCTTCGCTGGCTGAAACACTTCATTGCCGTGCGCGTCGGCGTAGATCACGCCTTTCGCCGTCTTCCCGTCCGGATGCAGCTCCACGCGCAGCACGTTCGCATTCACGCGATACGAGAAATTCTCCATGCGCCTGAGCGCATCGAGTACGGACGTCTGCGGCGAGGCCTTTGAAAAATTCAGGCACGGGTACTTGCTGCAATAGCCGCAGTAATTGCACGGCGCAATCTGGTTGCCATAGGGATTGGTCCACGCGCGCGAAACGTTGGCCGATGGATTGGGAAACGGGTGATAGCCGAGCTTGCGCGCTGCGCCCGCAAACATCGTATTGTTCAGGGTGTCTTCGAGCGCGGGCAGCGGGTGCAGATTGGAGCGCGGACCCTCGAATGGATCGCCACCTTCGACCATCTTGCCGCGAAGGTTACCGGTTTTCCCTGACAGGCCGCATACCTTTTCGAAAAAGTCGAGGTAAGGCTCGATTTCATCCCAGGTGAACGGGAAGTCCTGAATCTGCATGCCGCCTTGCAGCTGGCCTCTTTTGTAGGCCGCATCGGCATACGTCTTCAGCTTGATGTCCGTGGGCGTCGGGCGAATCAGCACACCGGTCCAGTGCAGGCCGGAGCCGCCCACGCCCGTGCCCGGCACGAAAGCGCCCCACTTGCGGGTCGGCAGCGCGGTGTCGTTCGCCGAGTGGCGCACGGTCAGGGCGCCATCGCGCGGCGTCACCATGATCTTGTTACGCACACCGTAAGCGTACTGGTCGGCCGGTTTCGGATAGGCGAAATCGGCATTGGTGCGATCCTCACCTCGCTCAAGTGCCCGCACTTTCAGGCCCGCCTGCGCGAGCTCGATACTCATGAGCGACCCCGCCCAGCCCAGCCCGACCACGACAACATCCACTGGGTCATTGTTAATCTTTGCCACGATGTTCCTTGTTGTTCCCTGAAGTCACAAATATGCTTACGCGCGAAGGCCCCTGAGGCTGACTGGCCCGAGCGGATATTTCACGTTGTGTTGCGTGACCCATTCGAGGAAACTCGCACGCGCACCAGGAAAGCCAATTGCGATCCACGCCTTCATCCCTTTATTGCCACCATAGATCGGGTCCGAGAGATAGCCGTTTTTTGAATCGGACAACAGTTCTGTAAAGAACTGGCCTGAAGTGAGCGCATTCTCGCCGACATCGGAGAAATTGATGGAATTGTCGTGCAGGGCCTTCAGTACGGCTTCTCTGGGGGCGACATCGAGATCGGGAAACTTCTTCCGGTACTTCTGCTCGCACCACGCGTCGGTCGCCCTGATACCGCGCTGATAAATCTGCTGAGGCGTATAGGGAAGCTGATAGCCCAGCGTTGCAGGCGCATGCACGTCGAACGGACCCTGGAGATAGAGTTCCCGCCCGAGGTCGCCATGCAGTTGCTGGTCGAGAAACACCGGAACATTCGTCTCCAGCGCGCCGGGGCCCCGGCCATCGGCAGGAATCAGCCCGTCACATGCTGCGAGAATAAAGGCCCATTCATTGGCTTTGAAGAATTCCGGCTGGTATTTGTCCAGATCCGGCGCCGCCATTTCGGCTGCCTGTGCGGCGCTCAATGTGTTGAGTATGGCGCCGAGCGACGGCAGCGCCAGCAACGCTGAAACGAGGAATTTGCGTCTCGCTGTGGGGATGCCGGAAGACATGACGAAGATAGCTCCATGACAGGTTATGTACGGCTCAACAGATTTTCAGAAATTCACTGGATGACTTTTTGAGAAGATCACTGGTTGTTCGCGCAACCATATCTTCAATGAATTCGCGGATCTTGAAGTACTCAATGTCCTCAGCCGCCAGTCGCATGTCTTTTCCATACGATTGCTGCGCCGGAATTCTACCTCGCGCCTTGAAATCAGGTCGCGTCGCCACTACTTCGCTGGAGCGCAGGCGATCGGGTAGATCGATTTCGATTTGGGCGTGAAGACACTTCGTTTGCCTGCATCGCGTCGTGCAAGATATGCTTTCAGATCAACCCCCTTCGGCATTCGCATGACCTGCGCCGGCCCCGCCGTAACGATGGGCGTACGACGATTTTCTGTCAGCACGGGAACACCTTTACCGTTCTTGAAAAACTGATTCGCAGATTACCGATAGCGTTTCTCCGATACCTTCTGGTATGTTGTCGGCGCAACGAGTTTCTCCTTTCGAGGACACAGTCGCGTTGAGAGCGACGTTCGAAGCGTGGGTCCAGCGCTTTCGCTACTTGTTGGCCTGTGTGCTGAGCCGGGCCGCCCTCGGTTCAACATGCGGCTATAGCTGGTTCCCGGCACTCGGTGCGCGCTCGACCGAGGGGAGAACCAAAACGCGACGTTGGAAAAGCTGGGTGCCAGGGGGCGAACCGCTTTATTCACGGGCACTCGAACACCGGCCCTTCGCGTGATCACCAGCCACGACCGCGTTTCCGGACTTCACCACCACTTCATTGCCCTGTCTGTTTCGGGCAGCCAGCTGGCTGGCGCCAGGTACGACCCTTCATTACGCATGCGCAGAAATCTGATAGCGGTAGCCTTACTTTGCTGCGAGACCACCGCTTCGCACGCTCAGTCATCTGTCACGCTGTACGGGCTGGTCGATGCGGGCGTTTCCTACATCAGTAATGAGCGTGCAGGGAAGCCTGGCGCGTATGTCGGCCATTCAAACGTCTCAATGCAAAGTGGCAACCTGTCGGGCAGTCGATGGGGCATCAAGGGCGCGGAAGCGCTGGGTGGTGGCTTCAAGGCGATTTTCGTACTCGAAGAGGGTTTCAACGACGTCAATGGCGCGACCAGCAAGTCAAACACGCTATTCAGCCGGCTTGCGTTCGTCGGGGTAAGCAGCAATAGATTCGGCTCTCTGACGATGGGACGCCAGTATTCTTCAATGACGGACTTTATTCACCCGGTGAGTCCGTCCCAGTTCGTCGGCGGCATTGGCGCGTCGCCTGGTAACATTGATGACCTGGATACAACAGCTCGAGTCGATAACTCGATAAAGTATGTCAGCGATAGTTACGGGGGCTTTCAATTTGGCGCGTTGTACGGATTTGGTGACCAGGCGGGTAGCCTCAAGCGAAAAAGTACATGGAGCATCGGGGCGGGGTATGCCAATGGCCCGTTGAAAATAGGCGCGGGATATGAACGGTCCGACAACAGCAAGACGGGGCCGTCTGATCCGACGTCGAATACATGGGATAGCTCTGATGATGGAACAGTTGGCTCGTCAATAAGCGAAGGCTTCGCGACCGCACAAACGCAGCAGGTCTTTGCCGCGGGCGCGACCTACAACTTTGGCCACACGCTGATCGGCGTCGACTACAGCAACGTCCGTTTCGAACCGGGAGTGGACTCGCTGTTTTCTCATGAAGCAATCTACAACACGATAGGTGTATTCGGTAACTGGACCCATGACGCACGGTTTCATATTTTTGCTGGATACACCTACACTCGAAGCGGTGAAATCGATGACACAGGCGATCGTGCTCAGTATCACGATGTCACGTTAGGGCTGTCATACGATCTTTCAAGGCGCACGACTGTCTACGCGTTGACCGGATACCAGAAGGCCATTGGTAAAACCCTGAATTCGTTAGGCGATGTTGCCGATGCGACGGCGTCGGTGGGCGACAAGGGCATCGGTCACTCGGCAGCGACGGGGTCGCAGGGCAATGTGCGCATCGGCATCCGCCATCGCTTCTGAAGAAGTTCTCTCCTTTCGTGCAGCCGCAGCGTTTCAGGGGGTATTGAGCCGTCCGGGAAATCCTGGAGTTGCTTCCCCCTCGAGCCCCCTATTGCGTCTGCAGTCGAGGAGTTCCTCGTGGCTACTCTTCACTTTAGACCAGGCACCTTGATCTGGAATATCACGTCGCGCGCGCCGCTCTCGAATCGCGTGCGCAGCTGCGAAAGATGCCAGCGGCAGCTCGTCGATCAGCCGGTTGCGCAACTTCCCCGTCGAAGACGGCAGCAGCACGGCAAACGCAGTCGACGACACGAAGATGGACTGCTAGAGCGCCGAAGCGTTGTTGATAAAACCGGTCAGGTCGTACGTGATTACGTTGTCGACCCCGTCAGGAAGCAGGAGAAGAAGCAGCAGTCAGCTTCGTAACCGGCCAGCTTCAGCTTCATCGTCATGCACACGCCGGGCAGCAGACACGACATGAGCGCGGCGCACAGCAGCGGAAACCGTCGATGTGCTAATGCGCCGCCAATGCTTTCACATGAGAGCGCGGTCGCACGATCAAATTCGATGATGGTTTGCTTCAATCCGCGTAACAGTAATTTGCCGGCTGGCCCGTGTCTGTGCTCACGCAGACGTGTGACAATCCGCCTCGGCTCAAGGAAAGTATCAGGCCTCTCAGGACAGCAATGAATCCTCGCAACGAAAATGATTGGACAACCGGAATCAAAGATGACCAGACAACGATCGGGCATCGTGATTCTTTGAAAGGCTTTCTGACCGGAATTAAATGGGGACGCTCTATACCGATCAGAGCCCCTTCTGTCGGGCACGGGGCACCAGTCTTTCGCGGCAGCCTGATTGCCGCGTGGTTTCTTGCCTCTCTCTCTTTGAGTTCGCTCGCCCATGCATTACCAGGCGACACCTTAAATAGTCAGGATGTCGTCACGCGCGGCAAATATGTTTCTGTTGCCGCTGACTGTATGGCCTGCCACTCCGCACCCCACGGCGGTAAGCCGTTTGCTGGCGGATATGGGATAGATACTCCACTTGGGAAGATCTATTCGACCAACATCACGCCGTCAACAAGTGCGGGAATCGGAAGCTACAGCGAGGCTGAGTTCTCCAATGCAATCCGGCGAGGCATTCGCCGCGATGGTCGTCATCTCTACCCCGCCATGCCCTATACGTCTTACGCGAAGATGTCCGACACCGACGTGTCAGCGCTCTATGCCTATTTTATGCATGGTGTCGCGCCCGTTGACGAGCCGATCAGCCAAAAAACCGATCTGCCTTTTCCATTTGGCTATCGCGGTTTGATGTCGGTCTGGAATGGCATGTTCCTAGACGAGAAGCCATTCCAGGAAGACCATACCAGGTCGGCAGAATGGAACAGAGGAGCTTACCTCTCCAAAGCGCTGGCGCATTGCGATTCCTGTCACACGCCCCGTAACGCCATGATGTCAGAGATCGGCAGCGCGGATCTTTCCGGTGCGTCGCTTGGGTCCTGGTACGCACCCAACATCACATCGGACCCTGTGAGCGGTGTCGGCGGATGGACCGATCAAGAGCTCTACCAATACCTGAAAACGGGGCATGTCGCCGGCAAGGCCCAGGCAGCGGGCCCAATGGCAGAGGCGATCGGGAACAGCCTCCAGCACCTGAATGATTCCGATCTGAAATCACTCGTTACCTATGTGAAGCAGTCCCCGCCAATCGCATCGTCCGGCGTCGACAAACCCCGCTATGGCTATGGGAAACCGTCAGCGAGTGAAGTCGAACTGAGAGGCACTGCAAATCCGGATAGAGGATGGCAGATATTCAGCGGCAGCTGCGCAGCCTGCCATCAGGTCAATGCGACGGGGACCGGGAACAACGATTATCCGTCTCTTTTCCATAACACCGCGACGGGCGGTGAGCACCCTGACAACCTGATCGCAACCATCGTGTTCGGCCTGACCCGGGACATTAACGGCAAAACCACATTCATGCCCGGGTTCGGACCACAGGCGTCCTATACGGAACGCCTGTCGGATGAAGATATCGCGGCAGTCAGCAATTATGTTCTCACGCAATATGGCAACGCGAAGCTGAAGGTCACGCCGGAGGATGTAGCGACCATTCGCCAAGGTGGGCCCGCCCCAATGATTGCGAAGCTGGTGCCAGCCGCTCTCATCGCTTTCCTTGTTTTCATCGTTGCCGTCGTCAGCTGGATCGTGATACGCCGGCGCAAATCTGTCACGGTTAGACCGCAGCATAGTGCGTTGCGCAAGTGAGGAGGCGTAGCTATGAATCTTACTAAAGACAACACCGTTTCAGCTGATCAGCCGAATTTGTCCCGACGCGCAATGATTCGAGCAGTGGCGGCCGCAACGGCTGTTGCAGTGGTGGGTTTCCACGGCTCCTTTTCAGCCAGTGCGGCGCAAATAGCCGCGCCCGATGCGAAGGGGAGTTTCCTGCAGGCATCGGAATTTCTGACTCGCCGCAAACTCGATCCGGTTCTGGCAGAGCGCTATTACGTGGCATTGCAGAAGTGGAGCCCTCATTTCGAGGTTGACATGGCCCGACTGCTAGCGAGTATCCATCAGACCCGAGCGACAGATGCCGACGCATTTCTCGCGAGCACGCAACTCGACAAACAGTCATTGGCGACAGCCACGACGATCATTTCCGCCTGGTATCTCGGCATAGTGGGCGATGATGCGGGCGTGGAATTGATCAGCTATGCCGGTGCGCTCATGTACGAGCCCACACGCGGCATCCTTGTCGTTCCGAGTTATGGGGGCGGCCCCAATAGCTGGGGCGAAAAGCCGCTTTGAAACGAATGACAGGAGTGATGTGTGATGAGTAACACCTACGATGCAGACCTGATCGTAATTGGTTCGGGTGTCATGGGCGGCCTGATTGCAAGCGCAGTGGCCCAGTCGGGCAAATCGGTGATCGTTCTTGAGGCGGGGCCGCGTGTGAAGCGACGGGAGATTCTCGAGCGATACCGCAATTCTCCCGTCAAGATGTCCCTGACGAACATGAAACTGCAAGGTGCCGGCTCGCCTTATCCGAATCTGCCGTACGCGCCCACCACCTATGGCGACTATCTCGAGCAGACCGGTCCGGTACGCTACAACACGAACTATCTTCGCGTTGTAGGCGGCACAACATGGCATTTCGGATCTGCGCTCTGGCGCATGATTCCGAACGATTTCAAGCTCCAGACGCTTTATGGGCGAGGCCGCGACTGGCCAATCGGCTATGACGAACTCGAACCTTACTACACGCGCGCGGAATATGAACTTGGTGTAAGTGGCGAAGACGGAGAGGACCAAAGCGGCCAGGGCGGTGCACCCTTTCCCCCGCGCTCGAGACCCTACCCCATGAAAGGTCTGCCGTATAGTTACGCTTTCAAACGGGTATCCGAAGAACTTGCCAGGGGGGGCTACAACCCGGTCAGCGAATCGAATGGCCGCGCAACGCAGGACTGGGAGGGACGCCCACCCTGCGCCGGCAACAACACCTGCAATCCTGTCTGTCCGATTGGCGCGAAATATGACGGCTCCAGAAGTATCGACAAGGCCGAGCGCGCAGGGGCTCGCGTCATGGAAAACTCGGTCGTGTACAAGATCGAGGCCGACGACACCGGCAAGATAACGGCTGTCCGGTTCAAACGTCCTGATGGATCGGATCATCGGCTTACCGCACGCTATTTCGTTGTCGCGGCGTATACCATTGAAACGCCGAAGCTGCTCCTGCTGTCTGCTTCAGAAAAATATCCGAATGGAATTGCCAATTCATCCGATATGGTCGGGCGCAACCTGATGGATCATACGGGCATGAGCGTCACGATGATGGCGAAGGAAGATCTGTGGCCCGGGCAAGGACCGACTGAACTGCTTGTCTACCTGAACGGACGCGATGGCGCGTTCCGGAAAGACGTGCCGTCATCGAAAATCAAGCTGCGCAATACGGTACCGACGTCGCAGATTGCATCTGCATTGATCGCCAAAGGTGTTCTTGGATCGAAGCTGGACGAGGAAATAAAACGTCGTTCGGCGCGCGAGATAAATTGGGCTACTGACTTCGAGACACTGCCGCTTCCGGAGAACCGTGTGACTCTGAGCAAAAAGAAGGTTGACGGTCTTGGCCTGCCCGTCCCCTCCATTTACTACAGTGTTACCGACTACTGGAACGCCGGGCGCGACGCGATCCTCAAGGATATGAACCGGTTTAGTGAGTTGCTGGACGCCGACATCACAAATATTGACGTGAACCATCAAAACCGCCAGCACGCCATGGGTACCACGATCATGGGCAATAACCCGAAAGATTCCGTGGTCGATTCGGACTGCCGGACTCACGATCATAAAAACCTTTTCATAGCAGGGACACCCGTCATGCCATCCGTGTCCTGCATGAATCCGACGTTGACAGGTGCCGCGCTTAGCATCCGCATCGCCGACACCCTGTTGAGGGAAATCTGAGTTGCCCCTTGAGCGTGCGTCAGCACGCACACCATCGTTGTGAATCTGGGTTCTTTAGTGTGAGCACGCTTGTCTCCGGCTGTTCGACATCCAGAATACGTGCGCGCACCGCGGCACGGCCATCAGCGAATGCAGGCATTGCGGGCCCTGCTGTAACTGGGCGCGCGCACGAATGATTGGACTCACGCCCTGTCCATCGTGGCCGTTCTGAATTCACGGATGAAGCGCATGGACGCCACACATCCAGATCGCGGGTACGTATTCGCCGGACGATCACGCGCTTCCTGCATGAAAACGCTGTATTCCGGAAGAATCCTCGTGTCGATTCGTTATCGTCAGCGTCATGCCGATCTGATCAGCACGATGTCCGACGTGCGGACCGGCGAAACGCTTATTAAAGAGGTTTGACACAATGCGCCAAAGATCCTTCATTTCACTCCATGTCACCGCACTTGTTCTGGCGGCAACGCTAGCGGCACCTATGTCGGCGCAAGCGCAAACCGATGCAACGGCGGCGGTGAAAATCCCGTACTGGAGCCAATGGACTGCGCCAGACGGACAGACTCACACGACCCAGTGCTATCTATCCAGACTCGAAAGCAAGCCGTTCTCCTCGACACCGCAATATATCCAACGTCTGCCGGGGGACGTGGACAGTCTGGTCTACACACAATTACCGGCGGGATGGGCTGGTAAGTGGCACATCAATCCGAAGCGTCAGTGGGTGGTGGTGCTGTCTGGCCAATACTATATGGAAACGAGTGATGGTAAAGGCGTCATCCTGAAAGCCGGGGACGTGTTTTTCGGTGGTGACCAGGGTGCCAAGGCAAGCCCGTCTGCCCCCGAAAAAGTCGGCCACACGTCTCGCGTAGTCGGCGATGCCCCCTCGAATCACGTAATTATCCAGCTAAAGGACGCGCCCGGCGGTAACCCGACTGGCATCGCCTGTCCTTTCTAGCGGACAACGCAGCTGCCTTTCCTGACAACCCCGCTTCGTCAAGCCCGCGGAAATTGCTGGAGCCAGGTCAAACGCGGAGAAGATGCCCGGAGTTGGTAAAGCTCCTTGCGCGATCGATGTGGATCGATTCCGGAGCGTTGAGGATCTGACCGACAGGGAAGCCAGAATCATTTGTGGGTGCTGGTAACGACGAGCGGTCTTTGGCACCCGATCGTGGGCTGACATGCGAATGCCATGGATGTTCATAGAATCGGGGGCTGGCGTTGGTTTTCGCTCGTGCGAGCGATACTGCATTGATAGGGGCTATGCTACGTACTGGACCTGGCATAGCGGCGCCGCCTCCTGTAGCTCGTCCCGCTGCCGGGGAATTTTGTGCAGACGACTAATGCGGTCGCAGCAGTCCGCTTTCTGCCTCACGGAACAAAACCGGAACCTTACAGTGCCTCTACCGGCTGTCCGACCCCGTAACGCGCGGACGCACCTCGTCTGGTACCAGACAGCCGTCGCCTGGACAAGGTGTACTCCAGACCCCGCTCTTCCACACTTAGCCAGGTGAATCATGGATTCTTTGCAACCTTCGAGACCGCTCAACCCCGGCGAGTCCTCGTTCCGAGACTTTGCCCCGGAGACCGAGCGCACGTTCTTCAGCCGTCTGAGCAGCTTCGACTGGCTGTTCACCCTCGCGATGGTCGCGGGCGCCGGGTTCGCGCTGTCGCGCTATCACCCGTTCATGAACTACTACGACAAACTGGTGCTCTGCTGCGCCGTGCCGGTTTTCGTGGTGCTCGGCTGGCGCTGGAAACCGGTGCGTCCGCTAATGGTGAGCATCGCGGCGCTGTCGCTGCTGGCCATCCAGATCTACCACGGCGATCTCAGCCGCGCCGATAACGCGTTCTTCCTCAAGTATTTTCTGTCGAGCCAGTCCGCGATTCTGTGGATGAGCGCGCTCTTCGTGTTCGCCACCGTGTTCTACTGGATCGGCCTGCTGTCGCGCTCGCCGACCGGCGCCGCGATCGGCTCGAAAATGACGTGGGCGGCGGTGGTCATGGGCTTTGTCGGCCTGATGGTGCGCTGGTACGAGTCGTACCTGATCGGCGCGGACGTCGGCCATATTCCCATCTCGAACCTTTACGAAGTGTTCGTGCTGTTCAGCCTGATCACCGCGCTCTTCTATCTGTACTACGAGCAGCACTACAACACCCGCGCGCTCGGCGCTTTCGTGCTGCTGGTGATCGGCGCGGCGGTCGGCTTCCTGATGTGGTACTCGGTGGCGCGCGACGCGCAGCAGATCCAGCCGCTGGTTCCGGCGCTGCAAAGCTGGTGGATGAAGATTCACGTGCCGGCGAACTTCATCGGCTATGGCAGCTTCGCTCTGTCGGCCATGGTGGGCGTCGCGTATCTGGTGAAAGAGCGCGGCGTGCTGGCCGATCGTCTGCCGGCGCTCGAAGTGCTCGACGATGTAATGTACAAGTCCATTGCCGTTGGTTTCGCGTTCTTCACGATTGCGACGATTCTCGGCGCGCTATGGGCTGCTGAAGCCTGGGGCGGCTACTGGAGCTGGGACCCGAAGGAAACGTGGGCGCTGATCGTCTGGCTGAACTATGCCGCGTGGCTGCACATGCGCCTGATGAAGGGTCTGCGCGGCACGGTCGCGGCATGGTGGGCGCTGACCGGTCTGCTGGTGACGACCTTTGCGTTTCTCGGCGTCAACATGTTCCTGTCGGGTCTGCATAGTTACGGCAAGCTGTGATCCGCACGGGCACGGTCAGGTTGCGGCGACGGTCGGATCAGATTGGCGCGGCTCGGTAGTTATCTCCTCGGACCTGCAAAACTCGGTTTGCGTGATGGGCGAAGGCGAAAGTGCGGGCGGTGCGCGTATGTCGCGTTAAAACTGTTACAGCCATTTGCCTCCCTCGTCCGTCGAGCGTAATCTGAACGGGGTAAGCACGCTGACAAAACCGTGCCATCCCAAGGCAGCCGAAGAAGTTCGACCCAATCGCCGGCTCGATCCGTTACGTATCAGCGTTCATTGGAGTTTGCCAATGAAACACTCAATCAACAGAATCGCCGCCGCCCTTCTGTGGTTAGGCGTACAGGGAACCGTGCACGCGCAGGCCTCCGGGGGGACAACAGCGCCCCCAGCGGGCCAAAGCGCGACCGGCGCGCAGGGCGTTACGACGTCCGCACCCGCGTCGGGCGTCAACCGCACAGGTCGGACCGTCCCCGACATATCAACTCACGCGGCCCACCAGAAAGCCTCGTCGGCCGTACCGGATCCTAACGACTCGAACAATGCTGCGACCAACGGACAACAGTAGGTTCGGACACGTTGGCGAGCGCGTGAATTGCCCGCTGCAATCACCTTGCCCGCCACAGAGGTGCACAAAATGAACACGCTCATCGGGGTACTGGCGCTAGCGCTGGCAGCCATTTTCTGTACGCCCGCAATGGCGTCGACAGGAGACAAGCCACCGGCCTGGGCTTACCCGGTGAATCCACCGGATTTCAAGCCGCGCGCCGAGGACGGCGTCCTGAGACACGTGCCCGATAGCAGGGCCGCATATTCGGTTACTCAACTGAGTGACCGGTTCATTGCGCCGGTCTGGCACCCCGAGGATCACCCGTCCATGCCGCCGATCGTTGCACGGGGTAGAAAGCCCCAGGTCTACGCCTGCGGCATGTGTCATCGTGAGAGCGGCTCAGGCGGTCCGGAAAGCGCCAGCCTTGCCGGGCTACCTGCGGATTACATCGTCCAGCAACTGGCGGATTTCAGGAGTGGCGCGAGAAAAAGTGCGGTGCCGAAAAGAAACGTCGATCTTATGGTGGCGCTCTCGAGACCTATCACCGAAGCAGAGGTGAACGAGGCTGCGGCCTATTTTTCGGCATTGAAGCCGAGGCCGAACATCAAGGTTATCGAGACCGCAACGGTTCCGAAGACCCATGTCGCCGGCATGTTCCTCGTCGCATCCCGAAACGGCGAGACCGAGCCGATCGGCCACCGCATCATCGAGGTGCCCGTACATCCCGAGCAGTTTGAAAATCGGGATCCGCGCGCACAGTTCATCGCGTACGTGCCGCCCGGTAGTATTGAAAAAGGCGAACGCCTGGTCAGAACCGGGGCAGCCGGCAAGACCCAGCAATGCGCGAGCTGTCATGGCCAGAATCTGAAAGGCGTCGGTAACATACCGTCGATCGCGGGCCGTTCACCTAGCTATATCGTGCGCCAGCTCTATGACATCCAGAGCCACGCACGCACCGGCCCAGCAGTGCAACCGATGAACGGGCCGGTGGCCGACCTGACCGCCGACGACATGGCGTCGATCGCCGCGTATCTCGCTTCCCTCAAGCCGTGAGCGCAATGCGCTTTCGACACGCGGCGCAAGCCTTCAATAGGCCTTCTTTGTCACGTCGGCATGCCCATTCGACGCCGCCCGCGGCATCTTCCTGCTGGCACTCCCTGCCTGCGTTGACCCGGAGCGCGGCAAGCCTCGTCCTTCCAGGGCGAGGAAGGATAGCGCGGGCGCCGAAGGCGTCCATTGCGGCCGTTAGTGTGGCGTTTGCTGTTGTTCAATGTACTGGCGGATGATCTCAATGGGCGCGCCGCCACAGCTTCCGGCGAAGTAGGACGGCGACCATAGCGCACCGCCCCACAGTTTGTGCCGGATGCTGGGGTAGTTTTTCTTGCGTATCACGCGACTGGAAACGCCTTTCAGGCTGTTCACCAACGCGGACACCGATACCTTGGGCGGATAGTTCACCAGCAGGTGTACGTGATCATCCTCGCCGTCGAACTCAACGAGCTCCGCCTCAAAATCCGTGCACACGCTCGCGAAGAGTCCGCGCATATGGTCCAGGATCTGTTTCGTGAAGACGCCACGCCTATACTTTGTCACAAAGACCAAATGGACATGCATCAAGAATACGCAGTGGCGGCCGCGTCGAATATCGTGGTCAGGAGTCATGGACCAATAGTTTACTTTCACGCATGGAACGCCTGCAAGCCTACAAATTCGAACTGATTCCCACCGGCGAGCAGACGCGCAAGATGCGCCGCTTCGCCGGCGCGTGCCGGTTCGTCTATAACAAGGCGTTGGCGTTGCAGCAGGAGCGCTATGCGGCCGGCGAGAAGAAGCTCGGCTATCCTGGCCTGTGCAAGCTGCTCACCGGGTGGCGCAACAGCGCGCAAACGCCCTGGCTTGCCGATGCGCCCGCGCATCCATCGCAGCAGGCGCTAAAAGATCTCGAGCGCGCCTATACGAATTTCTTCGAGAAGCGGGCAGCCTTTCCGCGTTTCAAGCGCAAGGGCATCGGGGATAGCTTCCGGTTCCCGGACCCGAAACAGGTCAAACTCGAGCAGGGCAACAGCCGTCTGTTTCTGCCAAAGCTCGGCTACATCCGCTACCGCAAGAGTCGGTCCGTGCTCGGCGAGGTGCGCAATGTCACGGTCAGCCAGTCTGGCGGGAAGTGGTTCGCCAGCATCCAGACGCAGCGCGAAGTCGACGTACCATTGCCGACTGCCACAAGCGCGATCGGCATAGACGTCGGAATCGCACGCTTCGCCACGTTGAGCGATGGCTCGCACGTCGCCGCGCTCAACAGCTTCAGGAAGCACGAGCAGCGCCTCGCCAGGTACCAGCGGCACATGGCGCGCAAGAAGAAATTCAGCCGTAACTGGAAGAAAACGAAGGCCCGCGTGCAGAAGATTCACACTGACATCGCGAACGCCCGCAAAGACTTCCTGCACAAAGCTTCTGCAACGATCAGCAAAAACCACGCGCTCGTATGTATCGAAGACCTGCAGGTGCTCAACCTGGGCAAGTCGGCAAGGGGCAGCATTGAGGCGCCGGGCAAGAAGGTCCGGGCAAAGGCCGGGCTCAATAAGTCTATTCCCGACCAGGGCTGGCGCGAATTCCGGCGCCAACCCGAGTACAAGACGGCCTGGTCCGGCGGCCTGCTGCTCGCGGTACCGGCGCACAACACGAGCCGCACGTGCCCGTGCTGCGCACACGTCGCGAGGGAGAACCGGAAGACTCAAGCCCGGTTCGCGTGTGTGTCGTGCGGATACGGGAATCACGCCGACGTGGTCGGTGCAATCAATATTTTAGAGCGCGGACAGCGCTCGTTAGCCTGTGCTGATTCTTCGCCTGAGGTAAGGGCGTCGTGGCAGGAACCCGCCGAAGCGACTACGTAGCGCATCACGTAGCGCAGTAGAATCCTCCCCCTTCCCGGCCTTCGGCCGGCAAGCGTCAGCGAGAGGGGGAGGAGGATGTCAATTACCACTGGTGCCAGACGGGTTTGCCTGCACACCGGGCGATACGGTCCCCGTTGCTCCCTGGCCTGAGCCGTCCATCTCCTGCGAGGTGTCAGGCGGCGCATTGTTGCCGCCCTGGCTTTGCGCGTTCGCTCCCGGAGAAAACAAGGCGACCAGTATTGCCGCAAAGGGATATAACTTCACCTAGCGTGGTGAATTAGAAGTTCGTTACATTAGTTGTTTGTGCGGTCCGGGATAACGAAATGCTGCTTGAATAGCCGCTCGGACTCACGTAACCCTTCCTCGGTAAAGACCACCGACTTCGTCTTGTTGACCGGGTCGCAGATGAAGCCCTTTTCGTAAAGGCGATTCAGCACGTCCCAGTCGACGCCCTTCCACGCGCGGTAATGATCGTGCAGGGTCAGGTAGAGAAGCGCCAGGGTGACTTCGTCGATCGCGTCGGTATTGATGTTCATGGCACTCATCCCGCGACCTTCTGAACGCGCATACAAAACCGCTCGAGGCTGGCCGGAATCTCGTCGGCCGACTTGCTCCAGATGAACGGCTGGGGATTGGCCTTATAGACGTCCAGATAATGCCGGATTGCATCTTCGAGCTGGCGTGTCGAACGATGCGTGCCGCGACGAAGGTACCGTTCGGTTAGCGTGGCGAACCAGCGTTCGACCTGATTGAGCCACGACGCCGACGTGGGTGTGAAGTGAACCTTGAAGCGAGGATGACGAACGAACCACGCCTTGATCGAGGGAGTCTTGTGCGTGTCGTAATTGTCCATCACCAGATGCACATCCAGGTGGGGCGGCACGCTGGATTCGATGGTGCGCAGGAAGCGCAGGAATTCGCTGCTGCGATGGCGCCGGTGCACCTCGCCGATCACTTCACCGGTGACGATGTCCAGCGCCGCAAATAGCGTGGTCGTACCGTGCCGCATGTAGTCGTGAGTGCGTCGCTCGGGAATGCCTGGGGCTAACGGCAATATGGGCTGCGTGCGGTCCAATGCCTGTATCTGGCTCTTCTCGTCAACGCACAGCACCATCGCCTTTAGCGGCGGATCCAGGTACAGGCCGACAATATCGCGCACCTTGTCGACGAACAACGGATCGCTAGAGCGCTTAAACGTCTCCTGCCGATGCGGCTGCAGTCCGAAGGCTCGCCAGATACGCGACACCGCCGTCTGCGAGAGCTTCATCTCGCGGGCCATCGTGCGCGTGCTCCAGTGCGTCGCCCCGGCAGGCACGGACTCAAGCGTCTTCGCAATAACCGCGTCGACATGCGTGTCGTCGATTGTCCGGGGTGCACCGGGGCGTGGCGCGTCAAGCAGTCCGTCCACACGGTCTGCGACAAATCGCGCGCGCCATTTAGAGACAGTTTGCTGCGTAAGCTGCAGTTTCGCCGCGACCGTCTTGTTGTCCATCCCTTCGGCACAGGCCAGCACGATGCGCGCTCGCAACGCCAACGCCTGTGCTGTCTTCCGCCGCATCATCAGCGCCTTCAGTTGCTTGAATTCCGATTCGCTCAGTACGAGTTCCCGTTTGGGCCGTCCGCTCATCGCCGCCTCCTCGTATCTGTGCCACACATAGCACTTTAGTACGCGGCGAAAATAATTCAATGAATTTGTAACTCACTACACCAGCCTTTTAGACGGTTCTCCGGAGGTCGGCTGATGCCGCGGTGGCCGCACGCATCTCGCGTGACGTCCGCCGGTGAAGCACACCGTTTCATCACGGCGCGGCGCAGTAACAGCAGAGACCGCTCAGCGCTGCCTCGCTACGCTGCCCGGCTGGTTTTCGCAGGACCCGTGCCGTCCAGTACGGTGCGGCACAGCATGCCCGTCTAGTTGCTTTTGCCCGCTGTATCATCCCGGCCAGGCGCCGGCGCATTCAGCGTGGAGGAGCCCTTACCCGTCGATTGCTGCGGGTCGGTCGAATGTCCGGCCTGACCCGCCGGTGCGTGGGTACCTGTCACAGCTGCCGCACTACTCGCGGAATGCGCGGAGGATGCGCCGGCAGGGATGGCCTTGCCGGTACTCTGGCCGAACGCGTTCGCGATCGGCGCTGCCAGAACCATCACAACGACTATGCTGCACTGAAAACTCTTCACGACGCGCTCCCAATGATTGAAAGGTTGCCCATGCGGTGCATGCTGCGACCTAATGCCTGTTGCCTGTGCTGCCCGATCCCGTTCGCAGTGACATATGTCACTGCCGCCGGCAACCGGGTTAGTAGTGCTGCGCAAATTCCACACCCGGGCAAATCCCGGCCGCGCTCCTGGGCCGTGGACGCGCGGGATCGACGCGTGCGATCACCTCGCCCCGGCACGTTGTCAACGCGGGCCAGCGCTTTTCGTCGCAGACACCTCACTGTCGCGGTTCCATCCGCCCCCCAGAGCCAGAAAGAGATTGACCTGGTCCCCAGCCACCAAACCTTCCGCCTCCGCGACCTGCGCTTCGACGGTAGTCAATGTGCGGGAAGCGTCGAGGTCCGACAGAAACGAATCGCGCCCTGCAATATAAAGCCGATGGGTTTCGTTGGCCGAGCGGGCCGCGGAGGTGCGAGCGCCCTCGAGGGACCGCAGGCGCGTGAGGTCTGCAGCATAGGTGGACAGGGTCGTGCGGGTCTCGCGCAGCGCGTTCAGCACCACGCCGTCGAAGCGGGCGAGTTCCGCCTGGGCGCCCGCCTGCGCTTCCTGCACGCGTTGGCGCGCGCCGTGGGCCGGAAAGTTCCAGCTGATCAACGGTCCGAAGCCCCAGCGCTGCGTAGCCGGCGAACCAAGATCTGCCATAGCCCCGGTCAGTCCGGCCGATGCGCCAAAGCTGACAGAAGGATAGAGTTCGCCGGTGGCAACACCGATGCGTGCCGTGGCGGCAGCGAGCCGCCGTTCGGCCTCACGTATGTCGGGTCGCCGTTTCAGCAGGGCAGCGCCGTCACCCACGGGCAGGCTCCGGCGAATCCGTGGTGTCCTGTCACACGCCCGCACAGCCGCGGGTAGCGCTTCTGGCGCAATGGCCAATAACATCGCCAGACGGTACTGTGCCGCCTGCTGGCGTGCCTCAAAACGTGGAATCTCCGCGCTCACCGTCTGAACCTGCGTCTGCGAACGCGTGACATCCGGCTGGTTGCCGCGACCCGCGAGCCGCAGCCTTTCCGTCAATCGTGTGCTCTGTTGCTGCAACGCTAGCGAGTGGCGGGCGATGTTCGCATCATCCGCGGCCGAACAGCTTTCTATGTAGGCACGCGCGACATCGGCGACGATCGTGATGCGCGCCACGTCCGCCGCCGCCTCGACGCTTTCGTCTTCCGCACGCGCGGCTTCAATGCCGCGCCGCAACGTACCGAACAGGTCGAACTGGTAGGAGACGGATATCCCGAAGTCGCCGATGTTCGTCACCGGTACTTTCTCCGTCAGCAGGAAAGCTTCCCCCGATACCTGGGCGCGCTGGACCGATGCGGACGCGCTACCGCCGAAGCCGATCGCCGCCTGTGCCTCACTCACTTCCGCCCGTGAGCGCGCGAGATTCGCTGCGGCGACACGCAGATCCGTATTCGAGCGCAACGCCGAGGTGACCAGGTCGTTCAGCACGGGATCGTCGTACAGATGCCACCACGCGGCCGGCACCGGCGCGTCGGAGATCCCGCTGCCATGCGCGCCGGTCAGTTGTCCTTGCGCGTCCGGCGTATTGAGCGCGGCGGCAGCAGGCAGCCGGTAGTTGGGGCCGACCGGCGCACAGGCTGCCACGCATAGTGCAAACAACGCGGAGAGCGCCGATAGTGTAGTCAGGGGATGCTGGTTTTTCATCGCCCGTCGCCATGGGCTCGATCGTCTGGCTGGTCAATCGATACGGTGGCCGTCCGGCCGGCAATCATGAGAAAGCCAGCCGGCACATCATCGAGCGCGATGCTGACCGGAATGCGCTGCGCGAGACGCACCCAGCTGAATGCGGGATTCACATCGGGCAACAGGTTGCGGCCCTGGTCGCGGTCGCGGTCTTCAATACCCGCCGCGATGCTGCGCACGTGACCATGCAGGACAATGGTCTCACCCATCAGCTCGATGGTGGCCTTTTGCCCGAGCCCGATGTGACGAAGCTTGGTTTCCTCAAAATAACCGTCCACGTGAAATGACGTGGTATCGACCACCGATAGTACCGGGCGCCCCGCCGTCACGAATTCACCCAGGCGTGGCGCCCGGTCATTCAGATATCCATCCACCGGACTGACGATCACGGTACGGTCCAGGTTCAGCTGGGCCACGCCGATCGCAACATGGGCTTCATCGAGTGAAGCCTGCGCCTGCTGCATTTTTGTCAGACTTTCTTCGAGCGTCTCGTGAGCCACCAGTTCGCCAAGGTTACGGTTGCGCCCATATTCACGCCGCGCCTGCGCGAGGGTGGCGTCGCGTTGCCCGGCAGTTGCCTTCGCTTCCTGCAGCGCCAATGCGTAGCGCGCCTGATCGATGACGAACAGCACCTGCCCATGCGTGACAGGCTCATTGTCGGTAACGGTCACGCTGGTGATCAGCCCCGACACGTCCGGCGCCACCTGCACGACGTCCGCACGAACGCGGCCGTCACGCGTCCATGGTGAAAACATGTAGTAGCTGACCACGTGCCATAGCACCGCTGCCGCGACCAGCACCACGATCACGGTCAGCAGGATCTGCGCGAAGGAGAACAGGGATTTCCTCATTTCCCGACCCATCGGGACGCGGATACAACCGCGCCAAGCACCATCACGTACAGGCCCAGGTCGAGCAGCGAACGGTGCCATACGAGCCGGTAAAAGCCGGTTCGGACAAGCACCCTGCGCAGCACGATAAAGACGCACCAGGAAACGAACATCAATCCTGCCACCGCAGGCACGAATACACCGACGATATCGATATCCTTGAACACGATCGCCTCCGCAGGCCGGGCGCTAGGTAGACCGTGACGCGGACGCCGCCGCGATTACGGAGACGAAACGGGCCGGAAACAGCGACAGTTTCAGACCGACCAGGAAATGCACCGGATCACGCGAATAACGGGCGATGTCAGGCGAAGCTGCATAGGCAAACGCCGCTTCGATCCTGGGCAGCAAGGTCTCAGGAACCGGCACACGCCTACGGGCCTGCACACAGTTCACAAAGTGGGCGTGCAGGCCTTCGAGCACGTCCTCGACGAGCTGCATGCCGTCGGCGCGCATGCGGCCGAGATGCACGCGCAGATCGAGTGCATTGAGGCCGGCTCGCAGTTCGCGAAAGCTATCCACCGAAGGGCGTTGATTGTCTTCCGCGGCCGCAACACGCGGCTGCAACTGCATGGTCCGGTCCAGCATCCTTGAGGCGAGTTCCCGAGGGTGCAAATCCGCGGCGGGGGAGGCTGCCGCCGCCACATCCGACCAGCCTGAAACGGTCAGGCGTCTCACTGACATCTCTGCGCCGAACGGACGCGTCACACGCATCCACTGATACGCCAGGAAAAGACCTATCGGTCCGGCAATATTGCCGTTCATGAAAGTCAGAAAGTCGGCGTCGTACGCATCCTGAAGGCTCACGAACGAAGCGACATTGATCGCAATGGTCATGGCTGCCGCATTGAACCGCGGCTGCGCCATCAACGTGCCAGCGCTGACAAACGGGATGGCCAGCAGCAGGATCAGCATCGGGAAATCATGCACGAGCGGCAGGATCGCGAATAGATAGACACCGGCAATCACGACGCTCACCGAGGTCCAGGCAAACATGCCGAAGACCTTTGGCGCAGGCTCATCGAGCGAAGCAAAGAGACTGCACGCGACGGCCACCATCGACACCATCCCTGCGCCGTACTGCCAGCCGGACAGGATCCACAGCGCGCAGGCAAAGAAGATGGCGAGCACGGCAGAGCCCGCCTGGAAAACCATCAGGCCACGATCGAAATACGGCGTGGAACCGCCCAGACGCCAGTGTAGAAAACGCGGCTGCCAGGCCGGCGCGCGTGGATCGGCCCACGTCTGCCGCAGGGTGCAGCAGTCCTGCCAAAGGTCGATCAACTGCCGAAGGCGCCAGAGAATGACTGACTGCAGCGCGGGGGACCATTGCGCCAGCGAATCGACCGGCGGCTCGAGCCGGACCAGTTCCGCGCGCAGTTCGTCGGCTGTCGCACCCGACAGCCCCTCTTCCCAAGTCCCGATCCATGCGCCAGTCCGCGCGATCAGCGCATCGAGCTGTGGGCTCCAGGCCTGCGGCAAGCCACGTAGCGCGAGGATCGGATCCACCAGTGCGGAACTGACGGGCAACAGCACGGCCATTCTCCCCCGCAATGCCCGGGCGTTTTCCAGCACGACAGGCGACACGTCGTCGTAGGTGAGCTGGCTCAGTGTCACCTCGAGGCCGTTGACCGTTGCGGCCAGCCGTTGCCTTCGGGCGGACACATCTTTGCCGGTAGGCTGCCCCATCAGATAGGCCCGCGCGGTGGCAGCCGCGTCCCGGAACCACCCGGTGGTGTTTTCCGCGAGCACCGGCGCAATCCTGCTTGGAAATAACGACCCGCTAAACACACTGGCGCACAGGATGCCCAGCAGGATTTCTTCGCTGCGCGCGACAGCCACATCGAAAATGCGCTCGGGCGTCGCGATGGTGGGAAGCGCAATCAGCGGCAACGAGTAGCCCGCGAGCAGAAAGACGTAGGCCCGCGCGGTGCGATCCGATATGCCGAGAAACAGCAGAGTGCCGGTCCAGATAGACGCGATCAGGCTGAAAAGCAGCGGCGTCTGTACAAAAGGTGGCACGAACGCCACGGCGGCGGTGGCGCCCAGCAACGTGCCAGCCGCGCGGTACAACGCCTTCGAGCGGGTCGCCCCCAGCAGCGGACTCGAGACGATATAGACGCTGGACATCGCCCAGTACGGGCGAGGCAACGCAAAAAAGAACGCGAGGTACAGCGCGACGGTCGCAGCACCAAAGGTCTTCAAGGAAAACAGCCAGTCGCGACCCGATGGCCAGTTCATCTGATATCACCCCGCTTCGCCAGACCCACGCCCCATTCCGGCAGCCGCCTCCAGGACGCGCATCGCGGCTTCAAGCTCCGCCCGGCTGCAACCGATGAAGGTGTCGGCTTCCAGCACGATCAGCGCATTCCTGGCCGCCTCAGCCGTCTCGACACCCTTGTGGGTCAGAAATAGAACTTTCGCCCGATGGTCGGCTTCATCAGAGGTCCGGTCGACCAGGCCCGCTGCGCAGAGCCGATCAAGCGTACGGACGAGCGCCGACGTTCCAAGCCCCAGATGTTCGGCAACCGTAACCAGATGGATGCCGTCGCCCAGACTGGCGATCATCAGCAGGGGCGCCGCTGTGGCGCCAGACAGTCCGTACCGCATAAGTACCGCGTCGCTGATCCGGCGCCAGTTCACAGCTGCCGGCACCAGCACGGTGCAAATCGTGAAACGCAGTTCGTTCAGACTCGCCATGATCCGCACCCGTGCCTTCCGCGAACAGTCCATCCTCAAGTCCTGCACCCAGGCCTTCATAAAGATGGCGATTCTGATCAGAAGAACGCCACGTCTGGTAGCAGGCCATACAGCCGGGGCGTGAAGTCGCTTTCCTGTGGCGGCCTAGAAGCTGACCGCTAAACCAAGTAGCACCGCAATCTGGTTCGCCGTCGACGAAGGCGTCGCATTCTCGAGGTCGCCAACAGCGGGCCGCGCATCGATAATGCCGGCTCCGGCGGCCGCCAACGTACGTCCGCTGGCATGCTGCCAGACTTGCAACGCGTAGACTGTGGTGCGCTTGGAGAGGTGATACGCTTCCTTGAGCGACACCTGATGGTACTTCGCCGGATCATCGATACCGTTCGCCGACGACGCGCGCGTGTAGCTGTAGCCTCCTGCGACGTCGAACACCTGGCCGACGGCATAGCGGACTACCGCTCCGTAGGTATTAAACACGGCCGTGTCGGTGAACAACGAGTTGTTACCCGGGTGGAACTGCACATTCGAATAATTCAGACCGAACAACATGCTGCCGAGCGTGTAATTGGCTGCCGCAGCGATATGTTGCACCGAACTGGCCGACACGTAGCCGGAGTTGATCGCGGAGACGCCATATGATGCGCTTGCGTTAGGTGACAGGCCGCCCGTTGCCCCGGTGTTATGCATCAACAGGTAGCCAACCCCGACAGCAAGCGGTCCCGCATCATAACGGCCCGCTGCGCTGATGGTGCTGCCGCTTTGCCAGCTGCCGGGCACCCCTCCGAATCCGTACATGCCGCTGATCCTGAAACCGTAGAAGGTCGGCGACGTGTACACCGCTGAACTGTTCGCCCGTATGGTCGTGTCCAGTCCGTCCAGATCCCCGGGATGCGCCCCGGTCGCGCCTGTCAGATAGGCAACCGGTCCGAGCGGCCCCACAAACTGGTAGTACGGTGTGTACTGGCGGCCGAACGTCAGTGTGCCGAACTGTCTGTCCTGCAGGCCGACAAAAGCCTGGCGGTTGAAGGCGAGCCCCGAAGACGACTGAGCGCCACTGTTCGGATCAAATCCTTCCTGCAGATCGAAGATCGCAGCGAGCCCTCCGCCCAGGTCCTCGGACCCTCGAAAGCCGAAGCGCGACGAATACAGGTTGCCCTGCCGCAGATACACGTTGGAATGACCCAGCTGGTTATTCACGTAGGTAATGGCGTCGTCGACCACGCCATACAGCGTCACGCTGCTTTGTGCAAACACGGGCAATGCTGCTGACACTGCCAGCATTGCACCGATGACCTTGATGCGCGACTGTATCGAACTCATGCTGGCTTCCTCCACTCGACGGGTTTGTTTCAATCAGTTTTTTACAATGACAGTACGAATCTGATGTCAGGCTGTGCGTACGTGTCTGCGCGAACGACGTACGACAAGCAGCACAACAATGCCGATGACAATGAGCGCCGCGATGACGATTCCCGCCCGCGCGAGCCCCACCAGCGAAGACGATTCCCCGCCGGCGCGCAGCGTCCTGACCTGCTCGACGGTGACCGTCGCATTGGCATTGCCGTACTGTTTGAGCAGATAGCTGCCCAGCGTGGCGATCTGCTGGTCAGTAAGCAGGTCTGAAAATCCCGGCATCAGCATGTCAGGGGTGTCCGCCTGACGATGCACGCCATCGAGCATCACCATCACGAGGTTATTCGTGTTGGTGCGGCCCAGCGCCGTGTTATGAAACAGCGACGGCAGTCCGCCGTCGCTCGCCCCCTGGCCCTTCGCCTGATGGCAAGTTGCGCAGTAGCCGTCGTATAGCTGCGCGCCGCTGAGCTGGTTCGCGTCCGCTGGCCATGCCACCCCGCGCACGTCCTCCAGATCGCTGACCGGCTTGCCCCACGTGCCCGGCGGTTGCGTGTCCGCCGCCTGATGAATCGCCGGCACCGTCTTCAGGTACACCGCCATCGCCTTCAGGTCCGCGTCGTTCAGATGCCGCAGGCTGTTGTCTACCGCCTCGGCCATCGGGCCGGCCGCCTGTGCCTTGTCAATCGCGTGACCCGTGCGCATATAGCTCGCCAGATCCGCCTCGCTCCACGCCCCCACGCCGCTATTGGCGTCCGACGTGATGTTCGGTGCAACCCACGTCCCCACTGCCCCGCCGGCCAGGTCCTGCGAACTCTCCTCTGCCATCAGCGCGTTGCGCGGACTGTGGCACGTGCTACAGTGCGCGAGCCCCTTCACCAGATACGCCCCGCGATTCCACTCCGCGCTCTTCGTCGGATCCGCCTCGAACGGCTTCGTATCCAGAAACAGCATGTTCCATCCCGCCATCGACAGCCGGATATTGAACGGGAACGGTAGCGACGTCGCGGGCGCGGCGTCATCCACCGGCGTCACGCCCTGCATGAAGTACGCATACAGCGCCTTCATGTCGTCGTCGGTGATCTGCGCATACGAGGTGTACGGCATGGCCGGATACAGGTGCGCGCCGTCGGCACGGATGCCCTTGCGCACCGCATCGGAGAAGTCCGCATACGTATAGTTGCCGATACCAGCCGTCTTCGACGGCGTGATGTTCGTCGAGATGATCTTGCCCAGCGGCGTCGCCAGCGGCAGGCCACCCGCAAACGGCTTGCCCTGGGGAGCCGTGTGGCAGGCCACGCAGTCGCCCGCGGTGGCGAGATACTGGCCGCGTTTGAGCTGCGCCGCGGTGTCGGCGCTGGTCGGATCCGCTGCATGCGCGGTTTCGCACATCGCCGCCAGCCCCGTCAACGCGGTCAGCACGCACAGCGCAAGCCGGCCCCAGAAGTACACCCGTTCGATCGGTTTCATGGCGAGCCGCTCCTTCAGGTCGTCGTCGCGTGGATGTGCTCGGCCGTGCGCAGGCCCAGCGCCACACCCGTGAGCGTCGAGTTCACCGTGGCCGCTGTGGGCATCACGCCGGTGCTGGCGATGAACAGGTTCTCGTGATCGTGCGTTCGCCCGAACGCGTCCACCACCGAATCCTTCGGATCGTTGCCCATGCTCATTGTCCCGGTGATGTGCTGGTTGTTCGCGTATTGCCGGTCAGGGGTATAGCGCAGGTTCGTGCCGCCCATCAGCTCGGCGATTTTCGCGAAGTGCTCCTTGCCCATCGCCGCGCCCCGGTGCAGATAGTCGTCCAGCGAGTAATGAACCTCCGGCTTGGGCAAGCCCAGCGCATCCTTCTGGGAACTGAGCGTCACCCGGTTCTCAGGATTGGGCAGCACCTCGAGCACCGTCTTCACGTTCATCTGGCGCGCTGCGCGGTAGCGCAGCTGCTTTTCCAGTTCCGCGCCGTACACGCCCGCCGCAATCAGGTCCTCGGTGGCAGAGCGCACCTGCGAGATGTTCGTGAAGTCCAGACGGAACGCCGCAGACTGTGAGCGGAATGCCCCATCGCGTAATGTATTGATGGACGACGGACTCTGCGGACCGCGACCTAGCCACACGTCCTCATCCGTGTCGAACGTCAGCGAGCTGCTCGGGTGATCCATCAGATGGCGGCCCACCATCCCGGAGCTGTTGGCCAGACCGTTCGGGTATTTGTCGCTTGCCGACATCAGCAGCAGCTTCGGACTCTCGATGCCGTTCGCCGCCAGCACGAAGATCTTGCCCGTCACCCGGTGTGTGCCCTTGTCCGGATCGTAGTAGTGAACCGCCATGATCCTGCCGCTCGCATCGTGCTCGATGCGGTACACGACCGCGTTGGGCAGCACCTTCGCGCCTGCCTTCTCGGCCGCCTGCACCGCAATGCCGCCCGTGTACTGCGCATCGATCGGACAGATCGGCTGGCAGTTGTTGTTGCCGCAACAGGCCGGGCGGCCGTCGTAGTTGCGACTGTTGCGCGCTGTCGTGTTGGTGACCACCTGATAGCCACCGGCGGCCAGACGCTCCCGCACCCGGCGCATCGCCCACGGCTCGATCACCGGCTCCATCGGGAACGGCTTGACGCGGGGCGAGCCGGTGTTCGGCGCACCCGACACCCCCATTTTGACTTCCCCTTCGTAATAGAACGGCTCGAGATCCTCGTAGCTGACCGGCCAGTCCTTGCCTACGCCGTATAGTGTCTTGAGCCGCAGATCATTCGGAAGTACACGCCATGCGTGCGCAGCCCAGTGCCACGTCGTGCCGCCCACCACGCGAAGATACTCGGCCGGATACGGATACGGGCCTGCCTGTACCAGATAACCATTGTCCTTTGGGTGGTAGATTGGCTGCGGCGCCCAGGCCGTGCCCGGATAGTACGGCGCCACCCAGTCGCCCTTGCGTGGCGAATTGCGGTAGTTGGCCGTGATCTGGCCGCGATCGATGCGCGGACCCGCTTCGAGAATCAGAACCGAACGCCCTTGCCTCACCAGCCTCTCAGCCACGAGCGCCCCACAGATGCCAGAACCGATCACTACGACGTCGGCCGAATCCTGTTGTGCCATATGCTTCTCCTCAGACCGGTTGCGTTGCCCAGCTGCCATACACGCCGTATGAGTAACTCGGCGGCTTGAGCTTGTCGGCCGTTATCACATTCAGCAGGTTCGTCTCGAACGCGATGCATCTGGCCCGCTCACCTTCGCCGACGATGCCCGTGTACCACGCCGTCACGATCCGCCTCGGCACCGGTGCAAGTGCCGATTTCTCCGCGTCCAGCATCTGCTGAAGCTGCATCGGATCGGCCTTGTGGTCGTTGATGTAGGCCAGCAGCCGCTGGTGCTGCTCGCCGAAGCCGCCGTCATCGGCAGTCAGTGCCCTGTACAGCCGCCCTGCCAGCATTGCATCAAGCGATGCCTGTCCTGTCAGGAGCTTCGATATCTGCACGAAACTGTCCGGCGCAGTCGCAACTGATCCCGCTGGTTGGGACTGGGCAGCCGCCCACGGGACAAACGATGCGACATAGGACGCCAGCACGGCCCCCAGAAGCGTGCGCCTCTGCCGGCTTGGCATCGGATTGTCCCTGAAAGAAGCAGTCGGTCTTTTCATATTCACCCACCTGGTGTCGACAGTGGTACAGCACTAGTATTGGCATGTGAAGCCGCCATCATCACCGCGCCTTCAAGAAATTCACTTCCTGTGAATGACTGGCCAATCCTGCATGGTGACTACATCCACAATTTGCTATGCATTCCTACCCGAACGGCCTGTTGCATCTTCCGTCTCCTTCAGAATAGTCGCCCCTGACATCGATGGTTAGTGCAATTTCAGCCTCGGTTCCGTGCCCCGTCCGACGCGATCTCTCACGATGAGCAGTCCTGTTCGTAGGACGCCATAGAGCGCGACCTGGTGCATGCGATAGAGCGAGATATAGAACACTCTCGCGAGCCAGCCCTCGACCTTGACACTACCCAACAGGCTGCCCATCAGGGTTGCCCACCGCGCTACAGCGGGACAGCGATACCAGTGAACCATAGTCGTGGTAGCGATACTCCGGTAAGCGACCTTTGCCCTCCACACACAGTTTCAGCGACTTCGCCAGCAGCGATGCCTGCTGATGTGCCGCCTGCGCACGAGGCGGCACATTCCTGCCGTCACCGGCGGGACAGGCCGCACAGTCGCCCAGCGCAAATATGTTGTCGTCCAGCGTCGCCTGAAGCGTCGGACGCACCACAAGCTGGTTGATAGGGTTGCTCTCAAGCCCGTCGATCTCCTTGAGAAACGTAGGAGCCCGGATCCCGGCTGATGCTGCGCTGCGCCCGCCGTACCGAAATCATTCGTCCGGCTCCCCACCGCGATCACCAGGCTGTCGTAACCGAGCGTTCGCGCGGGCACCACCTCGGAGCCGCCCTCACCTGGCGTTGCCGAAATCTGGATCAGCCGCTGTTCGCGGTCGAGCCCGCGCAGCCGTCCGATCTGGAATTCGAAGTGATTCCACTTCGCCTGCGCAATGTAGTTCGGTTCGTTTGCCGCCATATCCAGCGAGACTGCTGCCACTTCGTGCAGCAGGGGCTTCCAGATGTGCGTCAGATGTGCATCGACGAGTGTGATCTGCGCCTGGCCGCGTCGGCCCAGCGTACGTCCAAGGCGCGTGACCAGTTCCAAGCCGCCTGCTCCGCCACCGACGACGACGACACGGTGCAACGTCATGAGCACCCCGAACCGATAAGCGAGGTCATCTAACATGCGCGCCGGAAACATGCCGGCGACGCCGACTAACTCCGATGCGACCTGAAGCAGATGCTAATTCCCTTTCATTTTCACCGTAAGGTCGTTCCTCACCCCTGTCACACCGGACACGCCCCCGACAACCTCAGCTGCCCTGCTGATCTGATCTGACGACGGGACGGTGCCCGTCAGGGCAACCCGGCCATGTCTGACCAGCACGACAATATGGGACATGTCCAGGCCTTTGGTATGTGCAAGCGCATGACGCACTTTTTTTGCCAACTGACGGTCAGAGGCTTTCGACGGCATCGCATGCGATGACGAAGCCATCGGCATCGATGCCGCCTCGCCGGACATGCCAGCTACAGGCTCTGACGTCTGCGCATGAACCGGGGCCGACATCGCCATCACCACAACTACGCCGCCCAACACCCTGGGTACATTCAGTCGTTTCATTGCAGTTCTCCCTTTTTATACACATCAACAGTTACGTATCACGCATTTGTACCCAGCGATCGGTAAGCTTCTCGCCGTCGCCGTTCGTCTTCCCTGTTCAACCCGCGCAGCGCGCTCAACTCGATGCAGATCAGCTCCCATTGTCCGAATTCCTGTTGGGCAATACTCAGTGCGTCTTCAATCCTGCTGCGGCCATGCCCAGACGAATGATTTCGACCACCACGCCGAGCGACAGGACGCTCGCCAGCCAGATGCCGCCCAGCCACGCTAGACGCTTCAATAGCGGTTGCGCCTGTTGCGTCTCACTCTTTCCGGACATCGTTCGCGACATGCCCGCCTCTCAGTGATAACCTTCGCCGACTTTCACCTTGCCCCTGAAGACGTAATAGCTCCAGGCCGAGTATCCCAGGATAAACGGCAGAATGAACAGGGCGCCAACCAGCGAAAATCCCTGGCTCTGCGGCGGTGAAGCCGCGTCCCAGATAGACACCGACGGCGGAATGATATTGGGCCAGAGGCTGATGCCCAGCCCGCTATAGCCCAGAAAAACGACCAGCAAAGTCAACAGGAATGGCGTGGCGGTCGCCCGTCGGGCGAGCGCTCGCAGCACGGCGAAGAATCCAAGCAGCACCAGAACCGGCACCGGGAGGAAGAACACCAGATTGGGCATGCTGAACCAGCGGCGCGCGATCTCAGGATGGGAAAGCGGTGTCCACACGCTGACAAGAATGATGACCACGAGCAGCGCACAGGCCAGATAGAACGCAAGACCGTGCATGTGTTCCTGCAGTCGCCCTTCTGTCTTCATGATCAGCCAGGTACATCCGAGTTGCGCATACGCCACGACCAGCGCCAGACCGCAAAAGAGGGGGAATGGGCTGAACCAGTCCAGTGAGCCGCCAGCATAGCTATGGTCAACTACCGGTAATCCGTTGATGAACGCACCCAGCACGACGCCTTGAAAGAACGTCGCCACCAGCGAACCGCCGATGAAGGACTTGTCCCAGATGTGTCGCCTGTGCTCCGTCGCCTTGAAGCGGAATTCGAATGCCACGCCGCGGAAGATCAGGCCCATTAGCATGAAAATGATCGGCAGATAGAGCGCGCTGAGCACGACTGAATAGGCCAGAGGGAATGCGCCGAAGAGTCCGGCACCGCCGAGCACCAGCCAGGTCTCATTACCATCCCACACCGGCGCGACTGTGTTCATCATCACGTCGCGCTCTTCCTTGTCCCGGACAAAGAAGAACAGCAACCCGATACCAAGATCGAAACCATCCATGACCACGTACATCATCACGCCAAAGACGATGATGACTGCCCAGATAAGGGAAGTATCGATGCCCATTTTCAAGCCCTCCCCGAGCGAGTGCCGTTGTTGTCGTCGGCATCTTCGCCAGACGCAGAAAGGGGACGCGCAGGCGTGCGCGCTTCCCCGGGTCCGCCGTGAGTCTGCTGCCTGCCCTCGTCGGTAACCGGTCCCTTGCGCACCAGACGCATCATGTACATGATGCCCAGCCCGAACAGCGAGAAATAGACAAGCACGAACAGCGCGAGACTCAGCCCGACCTGGGCCGTACTTAGCGGCGACGACGCATCCGCCGTGCGCATCACGCCGTACACGACCCAGGGCTGACGCCCCATCTCGGTCGTCACCCAGCCGGCCAGCAGCGCGATCAGCCCGGCCGGGCCCACCCACTGCACGACCCGCAGAAAGATCCGGGAGGTGTACATACGCCCACGCAGGCGCAATATGAAGCTCCATATGCCGGTCAGAATCATCAGGACACCCATGCCGACCATCAGACGGAATGTCCAGAAGATCACCGTTGAATCCGGACGATCACCGCGCGGGAAGTCTTTCAATGCCGGCACCTGCTTGTCCAGGCTATGGGTCAGAATAATGCTGCCCAGGTAGGGAATTTCGATTGCGAACCGGGTCTCCTCGGCCTTCATGTCCGGCCAGCCGACCAGGATCAGCGGCGTCGGCTGGCCGGGGACATTCTCCCAGTGCCCTTCCATCGCAGCAATTTTTGCGGGCTGATGCTCGAGCGTGTTCAGGCCATGCGCGTCACCGACAACAGCCTGGATCGGAGCAACAATCAAGGCCATCCACATTGCCATCGACAGCATGGTCCGGATCGCCGGGTTATCGCGGCCTCGCAACAGGTGCCAGGCCGCGGACGAACCGACGAAGAATGCCGTGGCGAGAAACGCCGCGATCGCCATATGCGCAAGCCGGAAGGGAAACGACGGATTGAAAATAACCGCCAGCCAGTCGACCGGCACTGCCCGCCCGTCGATGACCTGATAGCCCTGGGGTGTCTGCATCCAGCTGTTGGACGCAAGAATCCAGAACGTCGAGACGAGCGTGCCGAGCGCGACCATTGCAGTTGCAAAGAAATGCAGTCCGCGCCCAACCCGGTTCCAACCAAAAAGCATGACACCCAGAAAGCCGGCTTCCAGAAAGAATGCCGTTAACACTTCGTAAGTAAGAAGTGGCCCCGTGATACCGCCTGCAAAGTATGAGAACCGGCTCCAGTTAGTCCCGAACTGGTAGGCCATGACAACGCCCGAAACGACACCCATTCCAAAGTTCACTGCGAAGATCTTCGACCAGAAGTGGTAGAGATCCCGATAGGATTCCTGTCCCGTTCTTAACCACAACCCTTCCACTACGGTCAGAAAACTCGCGAGGCCAATTGTGATCGCCGGAAAGATGATGTGAAAGCCGACTGTAAAGGCAAACTGGAGTCGGGCAAGATGGATGGCTGTCGAGTTGTACATGTCTGGCCTCCTTTTAACCTTAAAACTTTGTGCCTCACATCCGGCAACGTTTCTCAGGTCAGGGACTCACGTAACAGCGCAGCCCCTGCGGGCCAGTCGGGCGTAATTGCCATCTGGTTGGTGAGGACCATTTGTGTGGAAGTCATCATAGGCGACGCTTTTGGGATTGCACAGGAATTTTTTGAGTCTGCGACCGGAAGAATTGATCAGGCAACATTTATCGCAAACTGATCCATTCGGATTCCTTACATAAAATGTGGCATAGCGGTATGCCAATATTTATCCGCCACTTTTTCGCGAGATCCAGCATAATCAGATTGCACGTCCTCCTCGCCCTCGAGGGCATTCCATGGCCCGCTTGCACGCGGGCTTCTTTTCATCAGGACCGTTGCGCAATTTTTTTTTGCGCATGCAGCGCAGTGTCATCAGGGAAAGGCTGGATGCGATAGTCTTTCAGACAGTGCAGCACCTCCAATACGCTTTTCTCCATGGCAGCGTTCCCATCCACTATTCCTGTCAGGCTGTAAGGCACACAGCAATAGTGGAGATGCGGGCTATAGCGCGACCAGGCGTGATAACAACGGTTGACAGATGCGGACAGGCGGACTACAAATTGTCCACAGAAGTCGTGCGCATGATTCACGGCGCCAACGGCACCGAATGAATGCCCGATGCCTGGTTCTGCTCAGGGAGCAGTGCCGTTGAGGAAGTCACCGCCAGAATGTGACCGCCTGCATTTGAGGAAGATCTTCATCTGGTCGTCCCACCCCGACACTGCGGTGAAAAGGCTGACGCCAGAGTGCGGAGAACATCACGTCATGGCCACGAGACGACAGCAGCGAAAAATCTGGTCGGGCATTCTAGACCTGCTGCGATTCCAAACGCCCGCTGCTCAACCACCTCCTCAGGTACGCAGGTGCGTACGCGCGGTCGCCCGGTCGCGCAACACAGACCGTCAGTCCGGAGAGGCAACTCGTCGCAGAAACCATCTGGTCGCTGTTCTTGACCGGGTGGCCCGGGACATCATCATCGTCTCATGGCGCGATCCGCAGCGGTGCTGTTACGCAGAGCAGACGTGGCGCCTGCGCCAGGCCCCGCACCATGGGACGTGCGCTCTCAGCGGGCGCACGATCGTTACGGGCTCCCTCGTGTTCATGCCATCTTCGCGTCCCCGTCCAGGCAATGCCGACGAAATGATCCTTCCGGCCGCATTGTCTCCCGATGGAAGGCTGCTCAACGGCACTACGCGTCCGGCCTTCGCCGTGCATGACGATGACACATGACGCACCTGTCGTTTCATGCACTGGCTGATGGCCGCCCGACGGTTTTGCTGGGGTGGCTCCTTACACTATCCAGACAGGCGCGTTGCGCTACAAATACGAATGGAGCTGCAATGGATGCGAACGACAAACCCAATGGCCGGCGCAACTTCCTGCGCAAGACCGTCACGCTGATCCCGCTGGGCACGCTCGCCGCGTGTGAACAGCGAGCGACGACACAAACCGGCGCGGCGAGTGGCAGCGCGGTCGACCAGGCGCAATCGCCAGGCTCCGAAGCGCCATACAAACCGCGTTACTTCGACGCCGGCGAATGGCGCTTCCTCGAAGCGGCGTGCGACCGGCTGATTCCCGCCGACACAAACGGCCCCGGCGCCGTGCAGGCTGGTGTCCCGGAGTTTATCGACCGACAGATGGATACGCCCTATGCGCACGGCGCGCTGTGGTACATGCAGGCGCCGTTTGCCGAGGGTGTTCCCGAACTGGGTTATCAGTCGAAGCTCGTGCCGCGCGACCTCTATCGCCTTGGCATTCGGGCAGTCGATGAGTACTGTCTGCACGAGCGCGGTAAGCGCTTTGCCGATCTGCCAACTGAGCAGCGCGATGAGGTCCTGTCCGGACTGCAGAAGTCCAGGATCGAATTTGACGAGGTGCCGGCCGCACTCTTCTTCGCGCAGCTCCTGCAAAACACGCGTGAGGGCTTTTTCTGCGACCCGATCCACGGCGGCAACCGGCATCTGGTCGGCTGGACGATGATTGGCTTTCCTGGCGCGCGAGCCGACTTCATGGATTTCGTCAATCAGGGTGGCAAGCGTTATCCATATGGACCCGTGTCGATTTCAGGGGAGAAAGCCTGATGACAAGCGTAAAGAAGCCGCACGTCGACGCGGTCATTGTCGGCTTCGGCTGGACCGGCGCGATCCTCGCCAAGGAACTGACGGAGGCGGGTCTGAAAGTAGTCGCACTGGAGCGCGGCGAATATCGCGACACTTACCCGGACGGCGCCTATCCGAACACAATCGACGAGTTGACCTATAGCATTCGCAAGAAACTTTACCAGGACCTCTCGAAGAGCACGGTCACGGTCCGGCACGGCTTGACGGACACCGCCCTTCCGTACCGGCAACTCGCCGCCTTTCTGCCCGGCGAAGGCGTTGGCGGCGCAGGATTGCACTGGTCGGGCGTGCACTTTCGCATCACCGAGCCCGAACTGCGCCTGCGCAGTCATTACACCGAGCGCTACGGTGCCAGCTTCATTCCGCCGGAAATGACCGTTCAGGACTATGGCATTACATACGATGAACTGGAGCCGCATTTCGATTTCGCCGAGAAGGTCTTCGGCACATCGGGCCAGGCATATAAGGTGAAAGGCCAGATCGTCGGCGACGGTAACGTCTTCGCCCCATCGCGCAGCGACCACTTTCCATTGCCTCCACTCGAAAACGTCTACTCTGCCGACCGTTTCAGACAGGCCGCACTGTCGCTCGGGCTTCACCCATACCGGCTGCCCGCCGCGAATGCGTCGGGACCCTATACGAATCAGTATGGTGTCCAGATGGGACCGTGCAATTTCTGTGGCTATTGCAGCGGTTACGCCTGCTACATGTACTCAAAGGCGTCCCCCAATCTGAACATCCTGCCCGCGCTGCGCCAGACGCCCCTGTTCGAACTGCGTCCGAAGTGCAATGTGTTGCGCGTCAATCTGGATGACACCCGTCACCGCGCAACCGGCGTGACCTATCTGGACGCCCAGGGGCGCGACGTCGAGCAGCCCGCCGACCTGGTGATCGTCGCAGCGTTCCAGTTCCACAACGTGCATCTGCTGCTGGTATCAGGTATCGGAAAGCCCTATGATCCGGTCACCGCCGAAGGCGTCGTTGGAAGAAATTTCTGCTACCAGAACGAATCGAACGTCACCGCATTTTTTGATCAGGATACCTTTAGTAATCCGTTTATCGGTACAGGCGGCGGCGGCGTCACGGTCGACGATTTCAACTCCGACCACTTCGATCACGGCCCGCTCGGCTTTATCGGCGGCGCACCGCTCTGGGTCAACCAGGCGGGGTCCAAGCCGATCAGTGGCATCTCCGTACCCCACGGCACGCCAGCATGGGGCAGCGCGTGGAAGACGGCAGCCAGAAATTCCTACATTCATTCGATCTCGATGAATGCGCACGGCACCAACATGGCCTTTCGCGACGTCTATCTCGATCTCGACCCAACCTATCGCAACGTATACGGCCAACCGCTGCTACGCATGACCTTCGACTGGAAAGACAACGACATCCGGATGGCACAGTATGTCACCGGACAGTTGAAGAAAATTGCGCAGGCGATGGGGCCGAAGGCTATCAATGTCGCCACGCGCGAGTTTGGCCAGCATTTCGATACCCGGCACTATCAGACGACCCATCTGGCTGGAGGCGCGATTCTCGGTACCGATCCCACGCGAAGTGTGCTGAACCGCTACCTGCAAACATGGGATGTTCACAACGTCTTCGTGATGGGCTCGTCGGCCTTTCCGCAAGGCATCGGCTATAACCCGACTGGCCTCGTCGCAGCACTTGCATACTGGTCGGCGAAGGCGATCCGGGAGCAGTATCTGAAAAACCCCGGACCACTTGTCTCGGCATAGGGGACGCACATGGGCAGGTTCGCAAATCTTGCGGTTTGTACCAGCGGGCTTTTTCTCTGGGCCGGAAATGCGCTCGCGCAGGCAAATGGAAACGCTGATCCGGCTTTGGTCAAACAGGGCGAGTATCTCGCTCGTGCCGGTGACTGCATCGCCTGTCATACTGCCGAGGGCGGCAAACCGTTTGCCGGCGGCCGGCCCATGGCCACACCGATCGGTACGATCTATTCGACCAATATCACGCCCGACGCCGGGACGGGCATCGGCCGGGACACGCTCGAGGCTTTCGACCAGTCACTGCGCTACGGCGTGTCACGGCACGGGCATAGCCTCTATCCCGCCATGCCCTTCCCGTCGTATTCGAGGCTAACGTCTGACGACGTGCACGCGCTTTACGCCTACTTCATGCGTGGCGTGGCACCGGTGCAGCAAGCCGATAAGGCGAGCGACATTCCCTGGCCGCTTTCGATGCGCTGGCCGCTCACCTTCTGGCGCAAGCTTTTCGCACCGGACCCACGTCCGTTTGTTGCAGCGTCGGGCGAGCCGGTGCTGGCGCGAGGCGCGTATCTCGTGGAAGGACTGGGGCACTGCGGCGCGTGTCATACGCCTCGCAGTCTCACCATGCAGGAGAAGGCGTTGAGCGCGCAGGACGGGCCGGCCTTTCTGGCGGGCGGTGCGCCGATCGATGGATGGATCGCTACCAGCCTGCGAGGAGAAAGCCACTCGGGTCTCGGACAATGGAGCCAGGCCGATATCGTGTCGTTTCTCGCCACTGGTCGCAATCCGCATGCATCGGTGTTCGGCGGCATGTCCGATGTCGTGCTTCACAGCACCCAGTACATGAGCACAGAAGACCTCTCTGCGATTGCGCATTACCTGAAGAGCCTGCCGCCGGCCGACCCGAGCGCAGGCCCGTTCCGCTATGACGGGTCAACCGCTGCCGCCTTGCGGGCGGGCGACGCAACGCGACCGGGCTCAGGAATCTATATCGACAGTTGCGCGTCCTGTCACCGTAGTGACGGTCACGGGTACACGGCCGTCTTTCCGGCACTGGCGGGCAACGCGGCCATACAGAATGCGGACGCGACACAGCTGATCCACGTCATTCTGACGGGCGACACCGTGCCGGGTACGCACCGGGCGCCGTCGGCGTTCACCATGCCGCCGTTCGGCTGGCGCATGACCGATCAGCAAGTCGCGGATGTCGCGACCTTTGTGCGCAGCAGTTGGGGAAATAATGGCGGTACCGTTTCCGCGAGCGATGTCGCGAAAGTCCGCAAGGCGTTTCCGACTGTCGCCCCGCCGCTCCCATCACGGGCCAGCCTGGGCGGCACACCTTGACGCAATTCGCTTTTCGTTGGCTCACGGAAGTTCGAATGGACCGCGGCGCACCTGCAGCGCCGCGAGCCTTTTACTCAAGGAGAAACCCCGATGTCATCCACGGAACACGAACCGGACATCGCGACCTTGGGGCGCCGTCAGTTCTGCGCGCTCGTGGTCGCCTCCCTCGCCGCGCCCGGCGTCGCGTGGGCAGACGAGCCGGGCGGTCATGTGGTCGGCTATGTGTCTGTCGGATCTGAGTTTCGGCTATACCGGGTCAACGAACGCAGCCTCGCGTTGACGAAAGATAGCGCGGTGACGCTGCCGGCCACGATCCAGTACGCGTGGCCCCATCCATCACTCAGACTCATGTACGTGGCGTACAGCAATCGGGCGGGCACCTCTCCGGGTGATGTGCACGGGGTGGCAGTATTGCGGGTCGACGAACGCACCGGACGTCTTCAGTCTGCCGACGGCTCCCTGCGCCTGAATAACCGGCCAATCAGCATCACCGTGGATCGAAGCGGCAAACATCTGCTGGTGGCCTACAACGATCCAGCGCAACTCGACGTCTTCCCGATCGACGCCAATGGCGCACCTGGCGTTGCGATCAGCCAGACGGCTTCGATCGATGCGGGGATCTACGCCCATCAGGTGAGGGTCGCGCCTTCGGACCGGACGGTCGTCCTGGTCACCCGCGGCAACGATGCGACGGGAAACAGACATGAGGACCCGGGCGCGATCAAGGCCTTCAGTTTCAACGACGGACAGCTCTCGGCCGAACAGTCGGTCTCGCCTGGCAGCGGCTTCGGGTTCGGGCCGCGACACGTCGACTTTCACCCACGCGGTCCGTGGATGTACGTGTCGATGGAACGGGAAAACCAGTTGCAGGTTTTCGGGCTGAATGACGGCAAGCTGACACAGGTTCCCCTGTTCATCAAGACGACGCTTGACGATCCATCGAATGTCCGCCCGGGCCAGGTCGCGGGTCCGATCCATGTGTCACGCGACGGACGCTTCGTTTACCTCGCTAACCGCTCGGACGGCACCGTCGACTTCGACGGAAAGAAAGTGTACGTGGGTGGAGAGAACAGCGTTGCCGTGTTCAGGATCGACCAGCAGACGGGAGAGCCGACGTTGATCCAGACTATTGCCACGCAGAGCTATCATTGCCGCACCTTCACGATACATCCCGATGGGAAGTCGCTGATCACGGCAAGCATTGCGCCGATGCTCGTGCGCGAGGGCGACGAAATCAAAAAGGTGTCGGCTGCGCTCACTGAGTTCCGTATCGCCGACGATGGGACGCTTACGTTCGTTCGCAAGTACGACATCGAGACGCCGTCCGGGCCGATGTTCTGGGTTGGATTGATCGCTCTCGACAGCGGCTGGTCAACTAATGCAGCCTGACTCGCGAGCGGAAATGGCGGGCGAGTGGACATCCCGCTTCCGCAGTGTGAGCGGGATGCCGGCTCGGCTAAAGGCCTGAACGACATGCGAAAAAAAATGATCGCGGCAGCGCTGTGGTGCTGCGCAGCGGGTTCACACGCGCAGAACTCAGTCGAGTTGTACGGCGTTGTCGACGCCGGCATCTCGTACACGTCCAACGAGCGAACTGGACAGCCGGGCGCATACGCGGGCCATTCCAACTTTTCCCTGATCAGTGGGAATCGCTCAGGCAGTCGGTGGGGCATCCGGGGCAGCGAAGATCTCGGCGCCGGACTCAAAGCCCTGTTCGTGCTCGAAAACGGATTCGATGTCGCTAAAGGCACACTGGGCCAGTCGGGCCGCCTCTTTGGGCGGCAAGCTTTCACGGGACTCGCCAGCGAGAGACTCGGTTCCCTGACACTTGGACGCCAGTACACATCGCTGACGGACTTCGTTAGTCCGGCGAGTCCAATTCCAGTCATTGGTGGATTTGGCGCACACCCAGGCAATATCGACGATATCGACACGACGACGCGCGTGGATAACGAAGCAAAATTCGCCAGCGCAAACTATTCCGGTTTCCAGTTTGGCGGATCCTATGGGTTCGGCGCTCAGCCCGGCAGCCTCAAACGCGAGAGTGCGTGGAGCGCGGGGGCGGCGTTTGTCCGCGGTCCATTAAATCTTGCCGCAGGCTATGAAACGTCCGATAACAGCAAGGTCGGTCCGTCTGATCCAACCCTGAACACCTGGGACAGCACCGAGGACGGAACATTCGGGTCATCGATCAACGAAGGGTTCGCAACAGCGCAATCGCAGCAGATCGTCGCGGCCGGCGCAACCTACGACTTTGGCAAAGCGAAGGCAGGCGTCAACTACAGCAATGTCCAGTACCGCCCAGGACCCTTCTCGCTGTTTACTCAGGAAGCGATCTTCAATACAGTCGGCCTGTTCGCATACTGGGCGCTGCACCCCAGCTTTCACGTCTTCACGGGATATAGCTACACACGCAGCGGCCAGCTGGACGCTGCAGATGACCACGCGCAATATCACGGCGTGTCGCTCGGTTTGCTCTACGATCTTTCGAGGCGGACGACGCTGTACACGCTTGCGGGCTACCAGCGGGCCATCGGCAAGACGCTCGATTCGCAGGGCGATATTGTCGATGCGACGGCTTCGGTCGGTTCCAAAGGCATTGGTCATTCGGCGGCCACCGCGTCCCAGGTCATCGTGCGCGTGGGCATCCGCCAACGCTTCTGACCGTCGCCGACGCCAACTTCTCACACCCGCCAGATGAAGCAATGGACGTGTCACGATTTGGGGCACCGCCTCGCAGGCAGCGTGCCGGCTTGGTCATCCCCTGGTCATGCTGCGAGGCAGAATGTGTCTGTCTGTTCATCGGCAGACGCACAGAAAAATGTCAGGGCAAGGAGCGACGCGCGACAGCGCCATCTTTCCGTCGTCATAAGTCGATTGCGACACTCGGCCGCGCGGCTGCATCACGCCATGATACATATTTGTGCCATTACCGCCCCAGGAGGAAACCGAAATGTTGACGCAGAAAACCAAAGACATTGTTAAGGCCACCGCACCCGTACTCGCCGAGCACGGCAATGCCATCATCCAGCGCTTTTACACGCGGCTCTTCGAAGTGCAGCCGGAGCTCAGGAATGTGTTTAACATCGCCCACCAGAAGCAGGGGCAACAGCAGGAAGCGCTCGCGCGCGCGGTCTACGCGTACGCGGCCAACATCGAAGACCCGCAAAGCCTCACGGCCGTTCTGAAGAACATTGCGAACAAGCATGCGAGTCTCGGAGTGCGCCCGGAACAGTATCCAATTGTTGGCGAACATCTTCTCGCCGCGATCAGGGAAGTACTGGGCGATGCCGCAACCGACGAAATCATTTCGGCATGGGCACAAGCTTATGGCAGCCTGGCCGACATCCTGATGGGCATGGAAAGCGAACTGGCCGAACGGACCGTCAGCGAGGCCGGAGGCTGGAACGGATGGCGCCCCTTTGTCGTCCGTGAGAAGCGGGTTGAAAGTGACGTCATCACTTCGTTTGTGCTGGAGCCCGCTGATGGCGGCCCCGTGGTCAATTTCGAACCGGGACAGTACACCGGTGTTGCCGTTCAGGTGCCGTCGCTCGGGCTGCGCCAGATCCGGCAGTACAGCCTGTCCGACTCCCCGAATGGTCGCACCTATCGTATCTCGGTCAAACGGGAAAGTGGCAACGCCACGCAGCCCCCCGGCTACGTCTCGAACCTGCTGCATGACCACGTCAATGTCGGCGACGCGATCCAGCTGGCGGCGCCGTACGGAACGTTCTACATCGACGTCAACGCGACCACGCCGATCGTGCTGATCAGCGGCGGTATTGGCCTGACGCCGATGGTGAGCATGTTGAAACGGGCGTTGCAGGATCCGACCCGGCGAGTGGTGTTTGTGCACGGTGCGCGAAACAGTGCCGTCCAGGCGATGAAAACGCGTCTGCGGGAAGCCGCGGCACAACATCCGAACTTCAGAGTCATGGTCTTCTACAATGAGCCGCTGGCAAGGGACGTGCAGGGAACGGATTTCGACTATCCGGGACTCGTCGATGTCAATCTGATCGCCCGTGAGATCCGGCTACCGGATGCAGACTACTACATCTGCGGGCCGGTTCCGTTCATGCGGATGCAACATGACGCATTGAATAACCTCGGTATCAGCGAGGAAAAAATCCATTATGAGGTGTTCGGTCCCGATCTGTTCGCCGAGTAACGATCATCCTGCTCTGCGCGCTGTAGACGCCTCCGGAAGGCGTCATTTACTGTACAGGCTGATCCGGTTGGCCTACCTGACTGACTACCTTCAACCGGACGGATCAGGTGATGCGCCACTCGACCTTGTACATCCAAGGCGGAACGCCGCCCGGACGCAGCATCGCGCTTGCCGGCAGACGGAAAAATCGCACCTTGATCCGGAGGATGTTCGGTACTCTAGGAAGATCCTGCGACTGGACCATCAGCAATTGCCATCCGCTGCATTACGATTCATCGTGCGCGCTGGCGATCGGCCCACCAACGTGACCGTGCCAACCCACGGTCGCCACCCCGCTTTCATTCCGATCACGCGTGCCGTTAAAGCTTGCCGGAAGCAAGCTGCTCGTTGCGCTTGCTCAGGAGCTTGATCAGACCATCTATGCCGTTTTTCTGGACTTCCTCGTCGAACTGATGCCTATATATCTGCACTAGCCATACCCCCATCAGATTAAGGTCATACACACGCCAGCCCTGTGGCGTCCGATAAAGGCGGTAATCGATTTCGACCGGCCCACCGGTGTCCATGGCGATCGTGCGCACCACTACGTCGGTGTCGCTCGGGTCGATTCTTGACGGCGGGAACTGGAACCGCTGATCCGGGCGCAGCAGCGCGAGAGCACCCGAATAAGTGTGAATCAGCAAAAGCGTGAACTGTGTGACCACCTGCTCCTGCTGCACCGGCGTCGCGGTACGCCAGTAACGGCCCATGACTAATTTAGTAGTTCGATTGATATCTGTGTATGGGAGAATATCCCTGTTTACGACTGCCATGATGCGAGCGGTGTCGCCCGGCCTGATCGCTTGTGTCCGCACTTCGTCGAGTATCTCCTGCGTCGCGCTCTCAATGAGAGTCTGCGGACGGGACTGGTCGTCAATCTGCACGTATTTCGTGTCAGCCGACGCGCAAAATGACCAGACGCCGCCGCAAACCGCCAGGATTATCGTCAGTACGGAACGGATGGTGGTGCTTCGCAGGAACTGCTTCATCGTTTACCTTCGTTTCAAAAAAGCCCCAGCGTACGCATGGGATGCCTGACAGTCCCTCGGAGCCAATCTGCCCCAACGAAAGCCGCTTCGGGGTGGGTTTGCAGTCCACCGATTTCTGCCGATTCGGGTGGGGGACGTACCGCGAATCGCCACGGTGGGCGTCAAAACTCGTCCGGCGTTCAGTATTTCTGATCCGTTCGTTTCGATCCGGATCGCAGATACGTTGAAATGAGCTCGCGCGGTATCTGTTCGTTGCGTACCTTCCGACTGCGTTCGCCCGAAACGCCCCTGTGCGTTGGCACAACTCGAGTGAATGCGGACGCACGCTGCAGCGAGCCGCTGCATGCGCACTCGGGAAGCCATCTGCGCGAGAGGGACATTCGATTTGGACGTGCCCGTCGTGCCGACTGACGGTACGACCCCGTGAAGTCGATCAAAGTCATCAGCTCTGTCAAGGTACATTCAGTCGTATGGGGAAGCGATACCTGGTTCGACATACGTGGGCAAATCCGTTCGCCTGTCATTCGTGTGCGGCTGATCGTGCCGTGCTGCATCCCCCAGTGCGGGAGTCGCTGGAGGTTGCGACGCCGTGCCGAGGTGGTCACCACTGTAATCGGGCAGTGCGCTGTTACCGCCGCGCAACAAATACTCGCGCCGCTGCCTGTATGCGTCACGGACGAACGCGTATCTATCCAATGCTGCTTGTGAAAGGATGTCCGTGGCGCCAAGCATATCCGCACGCTCGCTGACGAATTGAAGAGAAAAGAGCGGGACACCGTACTCCCAGGAAATATAGCTCGTCGGAGCCGTGGGATACGCGGCAATCCAGATGGTGGCATCGCGGATAGAGCTCGGTCCAAACAGAGGAAGTACGAGGTACGGACCCGCCGGCACCCCGTAATGCCCGAGAGTCAGTCCAAAATCCTGATGATGTTTGGGCAGACCAGCGGCAGTGGCCCAGTCAATGAGGCCACCAATACCGAACGTCGAATTGAACGCAAAGCGAACCAGATCTTCGGTAGCGTCAGTGACTTTCAGTTGCAACAGATCATTTGCCAGATTGCCGATATCGCCAACGTTCGAGAACACATTGCGGACTGCCGTCCGGACTGGAGCGGGCGTTACTTTCTGATAACCTGCTGCGGCCGGATGCGCGATGTATTTGTCCAGATAATCGTTAAACGAAAAGACAGCGCGATTCATTGGCTCAAGTGGATCTTCCGCCTTGCGGTTTGGTCCGGTGGCGCAACCACACGTAACCACAATAGCGCCCAGCGCCACACTATTGGCCAGGAGTCGGCCCGTTCGCATTGTCATAATGGGATTTCTACGTCTTGCGATTTTATGGATATCGCCATTTGTTGTGTAATCTGCTATCGACGGCGTTGGAGTATGCAGAGGGTCTATTGCGAGTACGCCACCGGTTGCCAGAAACGGGGACCCGCTCCGGAATTGACATGTGCAGTGAGGAAATTCCCGACCGAAACGCAAGATGATTATAGGTTCACGCTTCACACGATTGAAACACCAGGTCTGCAACTATCTATTGCACGCGTTGTTACATTGGCGACGTCGACGCGTAGGCGATGGTGAGGAGCCTCAACAACGGACATATCTATAAACGTGGCATCATGTTCGTTGGCTGTCCGGCTGTTATCGTCGCCACGCCACACAGTGATGCCTGCCCCAGAAGAAACAGACCTGCACCCGTCATCCGTGGCAGGTTTTCGAATTGCGTCGTCCGTTCCATTGCCGCGCCCTCGCCCTGGTGTCATGTCTTCGCCCGACCGGCCGCATTCAAGACGACACACGTCGAAGCATGGTTGGGCATGCCTGTCGCTCCGTGCGCGTTGTCAGCTGGTAATTGATGTTGCCGCTCCTTCTGTTTGTCGCTGCCTTTGTGGCGGTGATAGTTCTTACCATTCAATTGAAAGATCCCGGACCTTCCTGGTCGCGGCGGCACTCCGAAGGGACAAAGCAATGCACAGGCGCCATGCTTCGAATGGGAGGCTACTATCCAATCGAAATGCTACCGGCGTTGAGCATCGGCTCGCTTTCTGGAGGACTACGTAGCGACGATATTGTCCGATTACGAGATGGCTGCGTGCGCAAAGAACCATTCATAGGCCAACAAGCTACGCAGTGCTCGATGCTTGACGTTCCGGTTCGCATGACAGGGATGGCGTTTATCAAACCAACCAACGCAATCGTCATGGAGGGGATTGCAAAAAGTCCGGTTAGAAAAGGCCGATCAGCCAAGCGAAAAATGTTCCAGCAGACCAGCGGGCAGGCTGGTTTGACGAATGCTTCGTGAATGTCAGAGCGGCGTTCAAAGCGAATGCGAAGACGACGGAAACCATGGAGCGACGGGTGAGTCCGTTCGACGATCCAATGGCATCTGCCGAGACCGCCTCCGTGTTCGGCGGCGCCTGGCGATGACCGGCCTGACGCCGCGCTCGAAAAGTCGGCGACGATGCGCATCGCATTCGTAACCACGCCTGGCGCAGACGACCTTGGGTTTGCGAAGTTCTGGGCCGCGTGTACCGCGAATCGGCGGGATGGCGTCGACCAGCCGCAGCAGCTGGGTGACATCGGTGCGGTTCGCCCCGGCCAGAATCGCGCTGACTGACGGCTCGCACGGGCGATGAATCGACTGCTGCACGTGATAGGTGGTCCTAAACCGTCTGGGTCTGTCCCGTGCAGAGCCAGTGAACGTCGAGCTGCAGGATGTTCGCGAGGCGCGAAAAGTATTGAAGCTCTGGAACAGTAATTCCGTGGCGCCAGAAGTGCACTTCGTTTTCTGCGACACCTGGCGATTTCGCTGAGTTGGCTGAACTGATGCCCGCACGCTCGAGCGCTCGATCCAGGCGCGCAGCGAGCGGGCGCCTCAGGCTGCTGTCCCCGGCAGTACGCGCGAGGTGCTTCATGGTCAGGATTTCTGGATTCATCTTAGGACCTGACGTGGCCGTCTTTGCAGCGCTTTTTGCAAAAGGACGTCTCGGCAGGTGTTCGCGGCATGACGCGACACCTGAGTCGTGGTGAATCGCTATGGTCCCGGCCATCAGAGCTGAGGTCAAACGGAGAAACAGTTTGAAACGATTGGGCCAAGGGCAAACTGCAATTGATCGTTGGAAAATCCGTCTCGCTAACAATACCCGCAGTTCGCGCGCGACCGTAAGGCGGCGATGAGGTGCGAAAGCAGACGGCCAGAGCAACCTGGCCGCCCCACCACGGCTAGCGGGCCGCCGTCTCCTGCGCAGTCTCCCTTGGGGCCTCCGCAAGCGGAGCGGTGTTCGGCACAACCGCGTCGGGATGTGGTTGCGCGAGGCCCGCCTTATGGCGCCTGCGCGAGCGATGCACCGGCTTGGTCGCGCCCATAAGGCGCGCCTTTTGAGGTGCGCCGCCGGGACGGTGTACGTCGTGCGTCACGAACCCGGAATCGTGGCTCGGTATCGCAAACCACTCCGGGTGTTCAAACGACGCGCGAATGTCATCCAGACCGGTTTGCCAGTGCTCACCCATCGTGTCGATGCTGAACTCGTAGTCCTTGTAGTGCCCCTCGTACGCCTTGTTCCTGTAGATGAGGTGCACGACATTGACCGCGCTTCCGTCCGCCACTTCCTGCGCTTCCCTGATAAGCGGATGGTGTTTCTCCAGCCCTTCGGGCACGTGCTTGAGCAGTTCCTTGATGAGCTGTGCATGGCGCTGGTTCGAGCCGAGCATGGCCGTGATGGCACGCGTACGGCTCGAGTACTGGATATCCTTGGCGCGCTCCGCCACGTCGAGCAGGTCGCCAGGGAGCACTCCGCTCGAACTCCAGAGGTCAACCTGAAACACCAGCGTGTCCTTGTGATGTGGGTCGCTGACGACTTCCGTTAGCGGGGTGTTCGACACCAGACCACCGTCCCAGTAATACTCCCCGTCAATCTCCACCGCCGGGAAGCCTGGGGGCAGCGCGCCCGAAGCCATGAAGTGCTCGGGTTCAAGCCGCATCTTCGTGTTATCGAAGTACACCAGGTTGCCGGTCCGCACGTTGACCGCGCCCACTGAGACGCGAATGTCGCCATCGTTGATCCGGTCGAAATCAGCGAATTGCAGAAGCGTTGCACGAAGCGCCGCGGTGTCGTAAAAGCTCACCTCTTTCGGCAACCGCTTGCCCATACCGGGGACAGGTACCGGAAGGCGCGGCAAGAAAAAGCCCCGCTGACCTTCTGTGAGCGCGCGACCTGCCGCCCAGAGGCTCGACCATTTGCGCGCCATGTCGTGCATGCCTGCTGCGCGAGGCATCCACGCACCGAAGTGTTCGAGTAAATCCGCCGGCTGACAAATGGTGTTCCAGAAGCCACGCAGCGCTTCTGTGCGCTTTTCCGGGGGGTTGCCCGCAATGATGGCTGTATTAAGCGCGCCGATGGAGATTCCGGAAATCCAGTTCGGGTGGACGCCGGCTTCCTCGAGGCCTTCGTAGACCCCGGCCTGATAGGAGCCCAGCGCGCCGCCACCTTGCAGCACGAGGGCCACCTCGTCGTAAGCGGGAAGCTTGAAAGGCTCGCGAGGTGTAATCTGATTTTCCTGATTGTGACGCACTGGGTAGCTCCTTAATGCATCGACCAGCCGTGGCTGACGATGATGGACTGACCCGTCAATGCTGACGACTCGAAGCCGGCAAGAAACGCGACCGTGTTCGCGACGTCTTCAACCGTGGTGAACTCGCCGTCGACCGTTTCCTTCAGCATCACGTTCTTGATGACATCCTCTTCCGAGATGCCCAGGGCTTTCGCCTGCTCCGGAATCTGCTTGTCGACGAGCGGCGTACGCACGAAGCCCGGACACACGACGTTCGCGCGAACGCCGCGCGGCCCCCCCTCTTTCGCTACGACGCGCGCAAGACCTAGCAGACCGTGCTTGGCGGTCACGTAGGCCGCCTTCAGCTTCGACGCTTCGTGCGAATGGACCGAGCCCATGTAGATGATGGAGCCACCGTTGCCCGCCGCGTACATGTGTTTGACGGCCGCTCTGGTCGTGAGAAACGCCCCGTCCAGGTGGATGGCCAGCATCTTCTTCCAGTCTGAGAAAGCATAGTCCTCAATCGGATTGACAATCTGGATACCCGCGTTAGAGACCAGCACATCAATGCTGCCGAGCTTGTCGACCGCCAGCTGGATGCCGGCGTTGACGGCTTCTTCGCTCGTTACGTCCATCGATACGGCTAGCGCCTTGCCGCCGTCCTCGCGGATGCTTTCGGCCACGCTTTCGGCTGCCTTGAGATTCAGGTCAGCGATGACTACCGCCGCACCGAGCGCCGCGAGCTTGCGCGCGCACTGTTCACCAATACCACTTGCTGCGCCCGTCACGAGCGCAACTTTGTTCTTCAGCGACATGGAAACCCTTATTCTGTTAGAAGTTGCTTACTGATTGGCAGCAAGCTTGAGTGATGGCGTCTCGGCGAGGTAGTCCAAAACCACTTCGCCAATGTCGAGCGTAAGATTCGCAATAACGTGTCGCGCGCCGACGATTTTTTTCACGGGCAAGTCAGCGACGGGAGCCAGTGCATGGGGATGCAATTCAAGGGCTGCCGGACCACCCCATGCGCCGAGTACCGTGACGTCGCGTAGAAAATAACGTACCAGTTCGCAAACACGCGCCGAACCGTCAACGTGCGGAATGACTTTCAGCAGGTAGTTCGGCGTATCCGCCAGCTTCTTGCGTTCGACCTCAAGGTCAAGTGGCTGATATTTGTAGCCCATCGTGCCTGTGGCAATGCGCTGGGTGCCGTATTCGAGCGTTCCCAGCAGCGTGTCATTGCCGTCAACCCGCAACTTCGGACTCGCGAGCTTCTTGGGGAAGCCCCAAATCTCGCGACCACCCGCAATCGGGCCTTCGTCGTCGAGATACATTGCGTGGGTGTAGCTGCCGAGCGCGCCGTCGGCGTCTCTCACCGAAATAACCTGGCCGCTTTCAGTGTAATCGCCGAAGCCCGATGAATCCGGCATGCGGATGAATTCATAGTGAACCAGCGGGCTGGCGACTGTCAGCGGCTCCGGAACCACAGCGCGTAATGCATCGATGTCCGTCTCGTAGGAGATGATGAAATATTCGCGATTAAGAAAACGGAACGGCGGGCGGGGATAAGAAGGGTTGTGGACCGGCATCGCAAACGCATCTTTGCGGATCTGTTCGATTTTCAACTAACTCTCCAGGGTAAATGATGTCAAATGACGTCTCATCGTCAAATGACCGCGCACGCGCACCGGAGGTGCGGTGCTGTTTTAAAGGACACCCCCTTGGCAGAGGGTGCCCAGGCGCAATGCATTGGCCTCAATTTCATTGGCGATGTGTGTTGCGTCGTTGCACAGTGCGCGACTAATACTACCGCCTCGATTCATGAATTAAGCCGTTCCAGGTCGCAAAACACTACGAGGATTTTCGCAACAATCCGCGCATTCCTGCCCAGGAAGACGTCTTTGCACGACATACAGCGAAAAGATAAATAGCGATGGCCCCGGCGGGGGCGTGTGTGATATTCCACCTCTAAAGCCGCGACCGGGCTGATCAAAAACTCGATGCCACCGGCCAGTCGGTTTCTGGAATCGAAGACCAAACCGGATGGACGGTGGCGCTCCGTCCACACAGCGTATCGTTTGGAATACTAATAGACACATTTACTGATCGAATTTTTCCAATCTGGGCATGAGACTTTGACGACCGGAATAGCGAGGACGAACGCTGGCCCATCGAGTAACCGGCAGTCAAGCCGACTCGTCACGCAGAAGCTGATTGTTTCCGTCTGCAAGAAGGTTTTTTGCCTGGATGGCGCATGACGGCACGCCCCGCACCAGCGACAATGTGTCTCACGACGGGCCGTAGCACAGGCTGGTGCGAAACCGGACTCCTCATCCGGTCTCCCCGTCGTACTCCCCATCCCCGGTGGCGGGTAGCAGCGGCGCACGTGTCTGCGCCATGCAGCGGGCGCGAGTAGTCGAAGGCACCGTCATCGCGCCGGTCTCGCAGGACGCCATTTTGCGCCGCCACGCGCGCCGGATACCGGCCGCCCGCTTTTGCAACGGAGCCGCGAGCCACCATCACTTATCGCGTCTGGGCGTAAGCCTCTCTTTAATAGCCGCGGCCAATCATGAGTCCACGAGCGTCTCAGCCGCCCTGCCATACTGCCACCGGCGACAACGTCGGCGCGCAGCCTGGATTCTCGTGTGCGCAGGAAAGCTCATCCGCCGGCGGAAACAACAGCACCCGTACAGCTGCTTGGCATTGTTCGGAAAGGGCGTTGCGGGTGCAGTACGGTTGCGATATAAGCAAGGCTTTGGAAAAGAATTGGATCGAAGCTGATGCCGCACAGAGCCAGCCTTCAGGAAGACGCTGAGCGCAAGCGCAAGCGCAAGAAAACCAATTATCGCGCGACGAACTGCCTGGATTCAATCGGAGCGCTGAAAAAGCGCCGCAAGATACGCGTCTATTTTCTGATGGCGATAGAGCCAGTTCGTCAACGTGCCACCCTGCCGACGCCGCGTTTCCGGGCGCACATCATTCCTATTGCTCGGCATTGCATCGTGCAGCTCTGCCGCCCGACCGCCCGGAATGGAATCTCATGGAGATCATCTGGAGGCGAGCCACGTATCACTCGCGCCATGTCGTCAGATGGGCAGAGGAACCATGGACGCTGAAAATGCCAGTCCGCCCGGCACTTGCGGCGCCAGAATTCAGATCAATTTCGCCCTTGACTGCGTCGCCGTATGTATTCACTTCGTGTGACGTCCGCGAAGGTCGGAAGCCGCCAATGAAAATGGAGCGACAGGAGACGCAGGCCCAGGCACACGAAGGTTGCAGCCCACGGTGTCCAGGGCTTTGACAGGCCGCGTTGTTCGCATACGACCTGGATCACCGCGCCCAGCAGTGCGGCTGACGCGTAAATTTCCCTCTTGAGGATGACCGGTACCCGTGCCAGTAGCACATCGCGTAATGCCCCCCCGCCAACCGCGGTCGTCACGCCCAGCAATATTGCGACTTCTGCATTGTGGCCGTACGTCAGTGCCTTTTGAGCACCAGATACCGCAAACAGCCCGAGGCCGACGGCATCGAAGAAAAGAACTGGCTGTTGCAGTCGCCTCACGTGCCGGTAGGCGACGATCGTCATCAAGGCAGCGATGACCGCGGCGACCAGATAGCGCCAGTTGGATAGGCCGGCCGGCGGTACTGCCCCGATGCACACATCACGCACGATGCCGCCGCCACATGCTACAACGAAAGCGATTGCAACAATCCCGAAGAGGTCGAGGTTGCGCTGCTTCGCTGCCACAGCGCCGCTGATGGCGAACACGAACGTGCCGACCAGATCCAGCAGCAGATACAGCGCATGGCCGCTCACTCAGGCGCGCTCCCTTCGCAAAGCCAGGCTGCTGCGGCGCACACCATCGCCTGCAGACCCGTTTTCAGCGTCGGATTCAGGGTCGGCGCATATTTTGGGGAATGGTTACTCGGCAGCAGGTTAAGCGTCTTGTCCGCCTTTGCTTTCGCATACACTTGCGGATCGGTGCCACCCGCAATCCAGAAAACGTAAGGGACGTTCCAGCGTCGGCCAAACACGCTGAAGTCTTCGCTGGCGGCGGCCGGACGGGTTTCGAAGGCGTGATCGCCAAACTGTACCTCGAATGCCTGCGCGACACGCGCGGTTGCTTCCTTGTCGTTTTCCGTTAGCGGGTAACTACTGAGCGTCGTGAACTCGGGTTCCCGCGGCGCATTGGAGGCAACGCATTCGGCGCAGCAGATGCGCCGGATCGCCGACAGCATGTACTCTCGCACGTCTTCATCATAGGTACGCATGTTCAGCTTGAGCGTGGCGTCATCGGGAATGATGTTTTCTTTCGTGCCAGCCTGCAGCGCGCCAATCGTGAGGACGGCGCTGTCGCTCGGCGCGATTTCGCGCGATACAATAGTCTGAAGACGCATCGTCGTGGATGCTGCCATGATCACCGGATCAATCGACGTCTGCGGCTGCGATCCATGCGATCCTCGCCCGAACAGTTTCACCTTGATGCTGTCACCCGCGGAGAGAATCGTCCCACTGCGGTATCCCACCGTGCCTGCCTCTCCCACCATCACGTGCTGCCCCAGAATGATGTCCGGCTTTGGAAACCGCTCTGCCATGCCGTCGTCCATCATGCTTTGCGCGCCTCGACCTATTTCCTCGCCTGGCTGAAACACGGCCAGCACCGTTCCTTTCCACGATTCCCGGTTTTCGGCCAGCAGGCGCGCCGCCCCCATCAACCACGTTACGTGAAGATCGTGCCCGCAGGAATGCGCAACACCGACCTCGACGCCATCTTCATTCTTTGCGGTGACAGTGCTCGCGTACGAAAGTCCGGTTGCCTCCGTGACCGGAAGGGCATCCATATCCGCGCGCAGCATGACCGTAGGGCCTTCACCGTTTCGCAGCACGCCCACCACGCCAGTCACACCGACGTCGCGGGTTACTTCGAAGCTATGCGCAGCCAGATAATCGGCGGCAATGCGCGCGGTACGCACTTCCTGCATCGACAGCTCCGGGTTTTGATGCAGATCCTTGTAGACCGCCTCGAGTTCCGGAAGCAGTTCGTCAATGCGACCAGTCAGCGCCGTCATGAACGTATTCATAAGTCCTCTTTCAATAATTTCAAAACTTACGTTTCCACACGTTAACTGCGGCTTTGACACGATAATTGCGTCAACCGTGAGGTATCCCGGTGGCTGTTGCCGGTAGATGCGCACGGCACGCATTGAGTCTACCCCCGCCTTCTGCAGGCCACAATCTGGGCGGTCGGATCACCCATCGTTGGGTTTGTTCGCAATTGCACCAGATCGAGATTCATCTATCGGGTTGAGTCTGCCGGAGCGCCGGATGCCTTAAGATTGCCTTTTGATATCGTCCACATGATGGCAATCATCGCGATCACGACCATCAGCACGTTGAACAGCAGTGCGATGGCAGCCGCATAGCGGAGGGCAAGATTGTCGGTTCGCCCGAGGGCAATGTCAGCCATCGGTGAGAGTCCCTCCCTGTGGCTCAGTGCGGTAAAAATCGCTGCCGAGATAGCAACGCCGAAAGCCGCTCCCAGCGACGACGCCATCTTGTAGATGCCCGAGGCCGATCCTGCCTTGTCGTTGGGGACGTTGGACAGAGCCGCATCGGTCGACGGCGTAGCATAGAAGCCGAGGCCGATACCAAACAACGTAAAGCCGAAAAACGCCACCACGATATATTGCTTCGCGAGCAGGAACGTGAAGGTGGTCAGCAGGATGCCTAACCCCGTGATCGCGCAGCCCAGCAACATCGGCTTGCGCGGCCCCCACCGCTGCAGCAGCTTTTCGCCGACACGAATGGTAGCGAGGATGGCAACCAGATAGCCGGTGGTCATCAATCCCGCCTGTAGCGACGAGAGTCCCGCGCCTTGCTGGACCACAGATAATGCCACCAGCAGCGTGCCCGCCGCGCCGTTAAGCAGGAAATTGGAAAGTGTCGCGCCCGAGTAAGGCCTGTTGCTCAACAGACGCAGATCGACGAACGGGTTGTCGCCGTGGGTCTCGGCATGGAAAAAGATGACTGCGCCGACCATGAAGACGGCGATCAAAACCAGAGCCGCCGGGCTCAACCAGCCCAATGCAGAGCCTTGACCGATCAAGACGTTCAGCGCCACCATCGCGACCACAAAGGCGATCAGCCCGATCCAGTCGAAAGGCATCGGGTTGCTCTGCTTAATCTTGCTTTCCGGCGTGCCTCTGATTAGCAGATAGCTTGCCGCGGAGATTGCGATGGACATCCAGAAGATCCAGCGCCAACCGATCGTGGACGCGACCAGACCTCCAAACAATGCGCACAGCCCTGAACCACCCCAGGAGCCGATGGACCAGAAACTCAACGCGCGCTGGCGGGCTGCGCCATCGTAATATGCCTTCATCAAAGCCAGCGTGGCCGGCATGATGCATGCGGCCGACAGCCCCTGGACGATGCGCCCCGCAATCAACCACACGGCAGTGCCGGTCGGCGAGGCAGCAATCAATAGCGAGCCGATCGCGTTCAGCGCCAGCCCCACAAGGGTCAGCCGCACGCGTCCGAATGAGTCCGCGAGTCCGCCTGCGACAACGATGAAAATCCCCGAGAACAGCGCGGTGATGCTGACCGCGATATTGCTGACATTGGTTGTGACGCCCAGATCCGATGCCATGGCCGGTGCGACGTTAAGAGTGGTCTGGGCGAACAGCCAGAAGGTGACGACGGCGAGAACGATACCGAAAATGAGCTTGTCGGTACCTTGATGCGACGTTGAATTTCTTGTTTCCTGCATGGTTTTCCTCAATTGCTTCGCGCTAGCGGACACGATCATGGGGACTGAAGGCGTAAAACAGCCACTCCAGGTCGCTGCGGCCATAGGCCATCACAATGGCGAAAGCCCGAAACGCGACTGACTCTCTCCCACGCATGACTCAGGTATCCCGGTCCACATCGGGCACCGCGTCACCGTGCGTTGCTAACACGCTGCTGCGCGTCGCATCTGTTCGACCCGTTGGGCCGAAGATCCGGGGCCGTCCACTCCATGCGGAATGCCTCGACGAGCTTGTCCGCAATACGGTTGAGTTGCTTGCATTCCATTACCGACAGTGTCGACAACATCTCTGCCTCCAATTTCAGGCCCAGTCCATCGGTCTTTGCACGCGTGCGCTTGCCCGCCATTGTCGGCCAAAGCTGGAAATGACGCGCATCGTCCGGGTGAATGGTTCGGCGGATGAGCTTGCGCTCAATCAGTTCAGCAAGAAGCTTGGAGAGCAGAGATTTCTCAATCAGCGCCTGGCCTGTGAGGGCCGTTGCCGTGACGCCGGGTTTATCGCAGATCAAACGCAGCACACGAAGCAAACGCACGTCAAGGCCACATGCTGCCCTGTATGCCGTGTTTGCCTTATTGATCATCCCGGTTTTAATCAGATCCAGCTTGAAGGTGAGGTATTGCTCAGACATCGTGTCTCTGGGAAGTGCGCATGTTTCCCGGCGATCGGTAGCATGCCTCCTCGCAGCCTTGACCACTCGGAATTATCCAACTTGCTCTGCGCAGCGGTCGCAGAGTCCCTCTGGTTCGCCGCATGTCCGGACTATCGCATGCGAGGAACGCCCATCAAAGTATAGCATTAGTTGCTTCTCGTGCTAGTTGAATATCGCAACCAATTATCCGCCAGATCTCAAATGTCGTGTACAGGCCTTGAGCTGAATTTGTCGAGCCTGGAAGCAGCCACCTCTCGGCTACGGTGCCGATGCTGTCGATGCGCCAATTGCGGCATTGCCTCATCATCATATGAGTTCGATCTCGGCCATGTTCAGCCAAGTGCACCGTCCGGGGCGTGCGCGAATTCAAAATGATTCCACAGCGCTTTGGCGTGCATGACGGGACCCGTAGAGCGCGCAGACGTGTGGGTGTTGGGGCTGTTCATCACGAGGCCATTCATTGGGCGCTCCAGCCAGGCCCCGGCGATGTCCCGCACAAAGCGGGACCACCGCGCCCTATTTCCGGGGGTCGGTGACTTTGGTGCGACGCCGTCCGCTAGAGATTCTGATGCCATGAAGACGTTACATACGCCGCAGCGCTCGTATTCGTGGTCTCCCACGCAGAACGCCCTCGCGTCGCCTCGATCGGTTTGCGGATGTGGCGAATCAATTGTTGGGGTGCGTCGTTATACACCGCGGGGAGCGCTGCATCGTTGGGTCGCGAGCACGTTTCCATGGTGGCTACGAACTCAGCGTTCGGTTCCGGGCGGAGTGACCCGGCCTATCTTGCCCCTTGGCTTCCGTTTGATCATTTGAGCGCGCCGCACCGTCCGTGCGAAAGACTATCCACCCCGCGACCGGCTCGCCCGGTCCGGATCGCTCCCCCGCGACTCATCGCAATGAATCGGGACTTAAGCCAGCCATCGGTCCTGTCGTCGTAGACTCTTTGTCTCGGCGGCCTTACCAGCGTCGTTCCTTAGCTACCGTAAGCGAAACGTTTTTTCGCCGGCTCAATCTTGCGCGCGTTCACGTGCAACACGGCTGCCACGTCTTCCAACGAGCGACGGGACGGCCCTCTGAAGTGATGTCGCGAATCGGTAGAAAGAGAGCGTTGACTGCCTGGCGTGACTGATGCGAACCGTGCTCACACCCGCTTCGAGTGAGTCGATTTCTGCTGCGGTCAGGTTCATTGCGAATTTTTCCGTTCCCAGATTTTCACGCGGCTCGCTCGCATTCAGAATGTCTTTCGCCGGCCCACCCGTCACCGACACTTCACGCAGGCCACGACACAGGTTCAGTGCGGCGCACAGGTTTCGTCCTCAGAATCCCGATCGCGAATTGCCGCAGGGATGAGTCATTCGCGTGGTCGGGTGCGCTGATGATATTTTCAGGAACGCAGGCAATAGCTTACGCGAACAATGTTCGACGTTCTCCGTCTCCGACATCTCCGGCTTTATCGGACCCTAGCTGCTTGGCCGATCGGAGCTAACCTCGCCGGACACCCCGACGAGTACATTCTATGAGGCCGCCGCTGGCGGCAATCGCTGAAACGAAGCGCCCGCTCATCGGGCGCGGCGTCGCTTTACATGTCCGCACGGTGCAGGTGCGACAGGCGCTAGGGCCGTCGGAACAGATTCATGATGTCCTGTTTCTCCTGTTCGCCGACCTGCTCAGGCGCGGCCGCCGACGCTGCACTCGACTCGGCGTCCAGTGAAGCCTGACTGACGCCGACCGTGGCGATGAAACCATGCCCAGGCGTGAAGTCATCGAAATAAAGCTCTGAGCCGATTTCCGTGACGTCGTCGGGCATCGGCATCTTGTACTCCGGCACGCCCTTCAGCGCGCGACCCATGTATTCGACCCATACGGGCAACGCGAGGCCGCCACCGGTTTCCTTGTCGCCGAGACTGCGCGGGTTGTCGTAGCCGATCCACGCGATGGCGGTGAGCGTGTGCTGGTAACCGGCGAACCATGCGTCGCGCGAATCGTTGGTCGTGCCCGTCTTGCCGCCAAGGTCGGTGCGTTTCAGTACATTGGTTTTCGCACCTGTGCCGCGTTGCGCGACGCTTTGCAGCAGGCTGTTCATCACGTACGCATTGCGCGGCTCGATTGCGTGCGGCGCGCTTTGCGCGGCCACCAGCGGTTGCGCATGCGCGACCACCATGCCACGCTGATCCGTGACTTCGGCGATCAGATATGGGTTGATCCGATAGCCGCCATTGGCGAACACCGAGAACGCGCCCGCCATCTGCAGCGGAGTGACGAGACCGGCACCCAGCGCCATCGGCAGATAAGCCGGGTGACGATCCGCGTCGAAGCCGAAACGCGTGATGTACTGCTGCGCGTACTTCGTGCCGATCTGGTTCAGGATACGGATCGACACCAGGTTCTTCGAGCGCTGCAACGCGGTGCGCATGGTCATCGGGCCGTCGAAGCCGCCGCCGTAGTTCTTCGGCTCCCACGCCTGGCCGCCGGTCTCAGCCGCGCTGAAGAAGAGCGGTGCATCGTTGATCACGGTTGCCGGTCCGAGTCCCTTTTCGAGCGACGCCGAATAGATGAACGGCTTGAAGCTCGACCCCGGCTGACGCCACGCCTGCGTGACGTGATTGAACTTGTTCTTGTTGAAGTCGAAACCGCCGACCAGCGCGCGGATCGCGCCATCTTGCGGGATCACCGAAACAAACGCGCCTTCCACTTGCGGCAATTGCGTGATCGACCAGTTGCCGTCGTCGTTCTTGACGAGCCGGATGATCGCGCCGGGCCGCACGCGTTGATTCGGCTGCGCGCGCGGACCGAGCGCGAACTGCGCAAAGCGCAGGCCGTCACCTTGGATCGTCGCGACATTGCCGTCGATGAACGCAGCCTGCACCTGCTTCGGACTCGCCGCGGTGACTACCGCGGCAATGATCTCGCCGTTGTCCGGGTGTTCGAGCAGCGCGTCGTCGATGGCCTGTTCGCGGTCGTCGGCGTCGGACGGCAGATCGATGAACGCCTCCGGGCCGCGATAACCGTGACGCCGTTCGTAGTCCATCAGACCTTTGCGCAGCGCCCGGTAAGCGACGTCCTGGTCGGCAGAATCGATCGTGGTCACCACGTTCAGGCCGCGCGTATAGGCTTCCTCGCGATACTGCGCGTACATCATCTGACGTACCATTTCCGCGACGTATTCCGCGTGCACGCTGAATTCCTTGCCCGCGCCCTTGACCACGAGCGGCTGTTTGCTCGCTTCGTCGTATTGTTCCTGCGTGATGTAGTGCAACTCGTACATGCGCTGCAGGATGTACTCCTGACGCACCTTCGCACGCTTCGGATTGACGACCGGGTTATACGCGGATGGCGCCTTTGGCAAGCCGGCCAGCATGGCCGATTCCGCCAGCGTCAGATCCTTCAGATCCTTGCCGAAGTACACGCGCGCTGCGCTCGCGAAACCGTAGGCGCGCTGACCGAGATAGATCTGATTCATGTACACCTCGAGAATCTGATCCTTGGACAGCTTCGACTCGATCTTGTACGCCAGCAGCATCTCGTAGATCTTGCGCGTGTAGGTCTTTTCGCTGGAGAGGAAGAAGTTGCGCGCCACCTGCATGGTGATCGTGCTCGCGCCTTGCGTGGCGTGGCCATTGGTGAGCGCGACGAAGCCCGCGCGCGCGATGCCCATGAGGTCTACGCCGCCGTGATCGTAGAAGCGTGCGTCTTCGATGGCGAGGATGGCCTTCTTCAGACTATCGGGCACATCCTGAATATGGACGATGTCGCGCCGTTCCTCGCCAAATTCGCCGATCAGCACATGGTCGGCCGTGTAGATGCGCAGCGGCACCTTCGGCCGATAGTCGGTCAGCGCATCGAGCGACGGCAGATTGGGCGTGGCGACGACGAGCGCATAGCCGAGCACCAGCAGCACGCACAGAACGCCTGCGACGATCAGACCCACGAAGCCCAGGATGAGTTTCAGCCACAACGGGCGTTTGCGCTTTTTTGGCGCGGGCGGCGGGGACCTAGGAGACGTACTTTGCATAGAGGCACTGACAAGGTTCTGTTGCGATAAGGCGGATCGCTATCCTGTACGGGGCAGCATGAATTACGGATGCTCGATGAAGACGGTGAACCGGGTGGTAGCCCGCGTGCCCAGATATCTGGATTATCCGTTCAGCGTGCTCGGGACTGGCGCGCTCAAACGTGTAGCCTCGTGGGAGAACCGGCCGCCTCAAAGAAATAATTTCAGTGCGTGCCGTATCGGTCGATCATTTGAAACCCACAGCGCTGCCGCTGCAGGAGGCTCCGGTAATGAACAAATCGCTGCTTCGCGGACAAGCGGCCCGTTGGCAAAAGCCAGACACATAGGCGACGCGCAACATCCACGTCGAGAACCTCACTGGATCTTTACCCCACGCGCCCCTCCTGCGCCGAACCGGACCCCGAACGAACTATTCGCTCCCGCACGAGCTCCGCCACTTGCCACGAAGCAAGCGCTGTGCATCCAAACACCAACTCGCGCACTCTCTTCACCAAAGCTAGCGACAGCGCTACCTCACGATCGACACCGAACATCTGCGCGAGCAGCACAACCGCGGCGTCCTGCACGCCCAGTCCAGCCGGAATAAAGAATGCCGCGTGGCGGACCGCCTGGGTTATGGCCTCGATCGCAAGCGCGCCGGTAACCGAGACGGGATGGTCCAGCATGGCAAGCGCCAGGTAGGTCTCGAGCGAGCCTAGCGAGTATCCGGCGAACTGCCACAGGAAGCTGCGGAGTAGCAGCCCCCCGCGAGACATCAGCGCGTCGACCTCATGGTCAAGCTGCGCGCCATCAATGCCCCGCAATAGCGGGTGCGCATCGCCCAGCAAACCGGCCGCCCAACGCTCAATTGCCTGAAAGATGCCGCCACGGCGCACAATCACGACCGCCATGACCGGTAATGGTATGGATAGCAAAAAGGCCACGCCGATACTCCGCAGTGCATCCGCCTGCTGGGCCGACACGACGATCAGCACAATGCCCAACGCGGAAAACGCGTATTGAACGGCCATCGTCACGAGTACCTCGACGATGACCGATGCGCTCACGCCACAGGTGTCGGGCACACGCCAGCATGCCAGCCGGATGCCGACGATTTCCCCACCGATGCTGGCAACCGGCATCAACCGGCTCACGGCTTCTCGCACTGTTGCAATCCACCATAGGAACCAGAGCGGAGCACGCCTGGACAGCAGAAGCCGCCACGCATGGGCATCGAGTAATAACGGCAATGCATGTAGCGGTACAAGCCATAACAGCACAAACCCCGCTTGCCCGATCCCCTGTATGGCATCGCCGCCGCCATGATGCAAGGTAAGGGCAAGCAGAAGCCCGATCCCGATCGGAAGCCCGGCCCATTGGACCCGCCTCATATGGTTTGCAAACTGGGCGCGAACAGGTCAGCGAAGCCGCCCCGCACGGTGCCAGCGGCATCGAGCGCTGCGGCGACACGCGTGGACGTTAACGCAGCGAGTTCGTCCGCATGCCGGTATGACTTCATTCCCACCGTCAGCGGGCCGCCTCCTCCAGTCGCAGGATGACAGTAGATTTCTCCGACGCCTGCGGGCAGCCGAGCTATCGCATCAAGCAGAGTGCTCTCATCCAACTGCCCCGTATGCGCAATTCCGACAACGTAATCGTTATGCACAATGTTGGCGTGATCGAGCCGCGCGCGCATATGCGAGACCCACGGTTTGAGCCACAAGGGTGCATTGACATCAAAAGGCAGTCGCATCGCCCGCATGCCGTACTCTTTGCCGATTTCGAGAATCAGCGCGAGTACTGTGGGGTGCACATGAAAGTGCTTGTGCGTATTGACGTGATCGAGCGGCAGGCCCGTTCTCGCAAAAGCTTCGAACTGCGCGCGGATTTCTTTCGCGAGTTGCTGGCGCACGTGCGGCAAGAAGAAGAAACGGAATCCGTCGCGCACCATGTTGTTGCCGAACGACCCGTGAGCGTCGACCAGGGCGGGGATAGTGTCGCGCGACAGGGTTGCCGAACCGTCCGCCAACACCAGATGTAAGCCGACTCGCAGGCCCGGCAGACGCGAGGCCCGCTCGACAGCATCCTGTACTGCCGGCGCGCCCACCATCAGGCTTGCAGCGCTCAGCACGCCCTTGCGGCACGCCAGCTCGACAGCTTCGTTGACACGCCGATGCAGACCGAAGTCATCAGCCGTGATGATCAGCCTGCGATCTGTCTTCACAGGGGCGCCGGTTGCGCGCTCCATCACGCCTCGTGGGCGCGCAGGAAACGGAAGAATTCGACGCCCTCACGCAAGCGCCGTTTCATCATGTCCCAGCTCGTCAACATCTCACGCAGGATTTCCCAGATCTTCGACGGGCGGAAATAGAAACGCTTATAGAAGTTTTCGAGCTGATGGTAGATCTCGTCGCGCGACAGATGCGGATAGCCGATTGCCGCGAGCTGCACGCCTTCCTTGCTCACGAGATTGATCACCTTGTTCTCTTCGAGCCAGCCGTTTTCGACCGCCTGGTTGTAGAGCGTGGTGCCCGGATACGGCGCCGCGAGCGACACCTGGATCGTGTGCGGATTGATCTCCTTCGCGTACGAGATCGTCTTCTGGATCGTGTCCTGCGTTTCGCCCGGCAGACCGAGAATGAAGGTGCCGTGAATCTTGATGCCGAGCGTGCGGCAATCGTTGCTGAAGCGGCGCGCGATGTCGGTGCGCAAGCCCTTCTTGATGTTCAGCAGAATCTGGTCGTCGCCGGATTCGTAGCCGACCAGTAGCAGGCGCAGACCGTTTTCCTTCATGATCTTGAGCGTCGCGTACGGCACGTTCGCCTTCGCATTGCACGACCACGTCACGCCGAGCTTGCCGAGGCCGCGGGCGATTTCCTCGACGCGTGGCTTGAAGTCGGTGAAGGTGTCGTCGTCGAACATGATCTCCTTGACTTCAGGCATGTTGTCGCGAATCCACTTCACTTCCGTCAGCACGTTCTCGACCGAACGCGTGCGGTAGCGATGGCCGCCCACGGTTTGCGGCCACAGACAGAAGGTGCATTTCGAACGGCAGCCACGGCCCGTGTAGATCGACACGTACGGATGCTTCAGATAGCCGATGAAGTAGTTGTCGATCTTCAGATCGCGCTTGTACACGGGCGCCACGAACGGCAGTTCGTCCATGTTCTCGAGAATCGGGCGCGCTTCGTTGTGCTCGATCGAGCCGTCGCGGTTGCGGTAGCTGAGACCCTTAATCTGCGCGAACGGTTTGCCCTCGGCGACTTCCTGGCAGGTGAAGTCGAATTCCTCGCGGCACACGAAGTCGATCGCCTCGCTGGCGGTCAGCGAATTGTGCGGATCGACCGCCACCTTCGCGCCGACCATGCCGATCAGTAGCGATGGCTTGCGCGTTTTCAGGTCTTCGGCGAATAGCGCGTCGGTGGGAAAGGACGGCGTGCTGGTGTGGATCACCACCAGATCGTAATGCTGCGCGATGTCGAGCGATGCCTCGACGGACAGACCGTCGGCGGGCGCGTCAAGCACGCGGCTGTCGGGCACGAGTGCGGCGGGTTGCGCGAGCCACGTCGGATACCAGAATGAGCGGACTTCACGCCTGGCCTGATAGCGCGAACCCGCGCCGCCGTCGAAGCCGTCGTACGACGGTGCCTGCAAAAATAGTGTTTTCATGAGTGCTCCGCCTTCGAGGCTGATTCTGTTGATCGATTGGGATGCTGCACGAAATCGTTTCGTGCTGAACGGGTGTTCAAGTGCTTATCTGCCATCGGAAGCCTTCATGATTTCCGAACCTGGCTGCCCGACCCGGTTGTCCACGGGCAGGCGCTGGCCACGCCAAATCACATTCGAACCAACTGCAGCGGCCACCCACTGCACGGCCAGCAGGATGTCGCGCAGCGGCACGAGCGGAAGATCCCGCCAGAAGGAGCGCGAGTGGCGCGCGCTACGCGCGTGCAGCAACACTCGCGAAATGAGCCCCGCGATCGTGGTGAGCGCCATCGCCTTGGCGGCGAACAGATGCAAGGCGGCGCTGGTGGCTGCGCAGAGATGCAGCACGAGCAAAGCGCCCGCCAGTACCCACGGTGTTGTGAAAGTAATAAAGAGGCTGGCGAAGCCGGGCCGGTTCACTGACCGGATGGTGCGCAACCAGCGCGTTTCCCGTTGCCACAACATCGTGAAGGTTGGTTCAATAACATCCGTAGCCACCGTCACTTCCGATAGCACTGTGCGAAGACCAAGCGCGCGGACGTGTTCGGCGAGCCAGTAGTCGTCGGCAAGCGAATCCTTGATCGCCGCAAATCCGCCGATACGGGCGAGTGTCGCACAACGCAGCACCAGCGTCGCGCCAAATCCGAAGCGCCGGGAGCCGCCCGCGTGGGCAACGCGTACGGAAGGCGCGAACCATTCGTTGATGAACAGCGCACCAACGCGCGGCCAGAAACCGCCGACACCCTGCGCACGATAAAGACAGGTGACGACGCCCACCGACGGATCCGCCAGCGGCGCCGAAACCGTTATCAGGTACTCCGGCTCGACAGCGATGTCGCTATCGGCGATCACAATGATGTCATGCCGCGCGAGTCCGGCCATGTTGATGAGGTTGCTGACCTTCAGGTTGCTGCCGTGGACGCTGGAATTGATCGCAAGCTCGATATCGATGTGGGGATAGGCAGCCTGCAATCGTCGAACAATGGCGATCGCCGGATCACGCGGCGATGACACACCAAACAGCAGCTGAAAGCAGGGATGCGTCTGTTCGCAAAACGTTGCAAGATTTTCAAACAGCCGAGGCTCTGCGCCGCACAGCGGCTTGAGCACACTGACGGCCGGAAGCGGTCGGGAAGCGTCGATGAACGGGTCGCCGCTTCGCCTGGCTCCGAAGCTCGGCATCGCCAAAGCGGCAAAAGCGCCATAAATCACGGCACAGCAACACATGATCATCAGCAGCCACTGGCACGTCCACACGAAATGTGCCGTCATCGTGTACTGCTCCTCTTCGCCTGCCGCGCATCCGACTTCAAGCGACTCAACCGATTGTCACAAAAAACCCAGGTCCGCATCGCCTATCACTTTGCTTTGCATATTTTTTAACCACACATTTTTCCGCTTTTGCTCGGCGGCAAATAGGCGTCCTTATCTGCATTGTAATATTTGAAATAAATTCAAAATAATTGAAAGCATGAAGAAAACCTGGTTGGTATGCGGTTATGGAATATCTTTCTTTCCTACGACTGTCGCATGGCTCGCAGGAGCGAGCATGGGACTGGGACCTGCACGCTGCGTACCACTGCTTGCGATTGCGGCGATTCTAGCAATGCCTGCGTTGGTTTTTAATGTCTGAATTTGCATTTCATCATTACGTTAAATGTTCGTAGACGAGATTTCAAATTTGGATCGGTATCCACCGGGGAGCTGTTCGAACTTGGCATCGATGGTTTGATCGCTCCAGCTGACGAAGTATCGTCAGTGATCTTCGCCAGATTGCCGGCTTCATCGAGCTTGTCCGTGTCATCATCTGTGGGCGCAGGCGGTGTCAGCGCGCCTTCACGCAGGCGGCGTACAAGGCGGATATTTTCAAGCTAGTTGTCGCCTCAACGAATAAATTTCAGGCGGCATTTCTCCCCTGGTCAGGGCGTTGTGGGGCGACACCCTGGCTTTCTGCCGAAGAACGCGCCGAACTGCTGGCGCTCGCGAACTCGCCCGAATTCGGTCATCTGCCGCCAAGCCAGATCGTGCCGCGACTGGTAGACCAGCAACGCTATGTCGCATTGGAATCGACGTTCTACCGGGTGCTGAAGGCCGAGAAACAACGCGCCGACGCGACCCTCCCAACTGCGGAAACCGCTCGTGTCTCTCGACTAGAAACTGACTGCAAGTCCAAACATGGCAACGAATTGGTTGGGTGTCGTCGAAGGCGTCGAATTTTGGGAGTCACCCACCACGGGGGCAGCATCGATGATGTCGCCTGAGGCACCAAGGGTGCGCCCGCTTGCATGCTGCCAAGCCTGTAGCGCATAGACTGTCGTCCGCTTCGAGAGGTGGTAAGCCTCTTTCAGTGATACCTGATGGTACTTCGCCGAGTCATCGATCGCGTTACTCTTTGAGGCGCGGGTATAACTATACGCGCCCGCCACGTCCCATGCGTTGTTGAACTTGTAGCGCAAGAACGCACCGTATGTATTGAAAATGGCGGTATCGGCGAATAGAGAATGGCTACCCGAAAGATACTGCACATTGGAGTAATTGACGCCAAAAATGAAATTGCCTAGTGTGTAGTTGGCCGCGGCGGCGATATTCTGGACCGCCCGCGCCGACACATAGCCTACGTTGACCGCCGAGCTACCATACGAAGCAGTCGCGTTCGGGTCCAAGCCCGCCACATTGCCGGTGTTGTTCATGCGGAGGTAGCCGGCGGCGACCGACAGAGGACCACCGTCGTAGCGCACTGCGGCGCTGATAGTAGAGCCGCTTTCCATCGAACCTGGTACGCCACCGAATCCGTACTGTCCGCTAAACTTGAAGCCGTAAAGAGATGGCGACGTGTAAACCACCGAGCTATTTGCGCGGATCGTCGTGTCCATTCCGTCAATATCGCCAGGATGCGCTCCCGTCGCGCCGGTAAGGAAGCCGACTGGGCCGAGCGCGCCCACCAGTTGATAGTATGGCGTGTACTGGCGGCCAAACGTAACGGTCCCGAACCGCGTATCTTGTAGGCCCACGAACGACTGGCGGTTGAACGCGAGTCCCGCCGATGACTGCTTGCCAGTACCCGGATCGAACCCTTCCTGCAGATCGAAGATTGCGCTCATCGTAGAGCTTAGCTGTTCTGAACCCCGCAGGCCAATACGCGAGGAATAGAGATTGCCTTGACGAAAGTAGACGTTCGAATGCCCATTCTGGTTATTGACGAAGGCAATCGCTTCATCGACCACCCCATAGAGCGTCACACTACTTTGAGCAAACGCCGTTGCCGGCACGGTGGCGGCGCACAATGCTAGCGTCGCCGAACCAAATGCATATGTCTTAATCATCAGTACTTTAGGAAAGAAGGCTTCAGCGGATCATGCTTTTTGTTCGGGGGAGGCGGCGTACGGTCGCTTTAGCCGCCCCCGAGTGTTTCTTGCAGCCGACATCTGACGTGACTCAAGCGGCCGACGTCTTCCGTCGGCGCAACCGGACAATGGACAGAGCGAGGGCAATGACAAGAATCACGGCGCCGATCAATCCGCCGCGTGCGAGCCACGGCAATGACGACGCTTCGCCGCCGGCGCGCAATGTTTTGACCTGGTCTACCGTCACGATTGCATTCTGATTGCCCCAGCGCTTCAGCAGATAGTTACCGAGCGTAGCCACTTGCTGATCCGACAGCAGATCGGAGAATCCCGGCATCAGGATGTCAGGGGTACCGTCCTGGTGCTGCACCCCGTGCAGCATGACCATCACAAGGTTGTTCGTATTGGAACGCCCGAGCGCGCTGTTATGGAAGAGCGAAGGCAGGCCTCCGCCGTCCGCGCCCTCACCTTTCGCCTGGTGACAGGATGCGCAATAGCCGTCGTACAACTGGGCGCCGCTCAGTTTGTTTGCATCCGCCGGCCATTTAACGCCGCGAACTTCGTCAACATCAGCCGTCGGCTTGCCCCAAGCGCTCGCCGGCCGCGTATCGCCCTTCGCGTGAACGGACGGCACCGATTTCAGATAGACCGCCATGGCGTGCAAATCCCCGTCGCTCAGATGACGCAGGCTGTTGTCCACGGCCTCGGCCATTGGGCCGGCCGCCTGTGCCTTGTCAAGCGCGTGACCGGTACGCAGGTAATCAGCAAGCTCCTGCTCGCTCCACGTGCCCACGCCGCTGTCCGCATCCGACGTAATGTTAGGCGCGGTCCACCCACCTATCGAAGCGCCAGCAAGATCCAGAGTCTTATCTTCGGCCATCAAGGTATTGCGCGGTGTGTGACAGGCGCTGCAGTGCGCGAGCCCCTTCACGAGATAGGCCCCGCGATTCCATTCGGCGCTCTTCGACGGATTTGCCTCGAAGGGCTTCGAATCGAGGAACATCATGTTCCACACTGCCATCGACATACGGATGTTGAACGGAAATGGCAGCGCCGTGTCGGGACTATGTTCGTCGACCGGTGCGACACCTTGCATGAAGTACGCATACATTGCCTTCATATCATCATCCGACACTTGCGCATACGACGTATACGGCATGGCCGGATAAAGGTGTGCGCCATCCGCGCGGATGCCTTTACGGACCGCGTCGGAGAACCGTTCCTGCGTGTAATTGCCAATTCCCGCGGTTTTCGACGGCGTGATATTCGTCGAGACGATTTCGCCTAGCGGCGTGGCAAGCGACAAACCACCGGCGAAGGGCTTGCCCTTCGGCGCCGTGTGACACGCTACGCAATCACCCGCTGTGGCAAGGTACTGCCCCCGTTTGACCAACTGCTCGTTATCTGCCTCGCCTGCATAAGCCGTTCCGCACATGGCTGACACGGCGACCACTGCCGTCAGCGCGAACAGCGCGACGCTTCCCCAGAATGACATTCGGTCCGTGTATTTCATCGTGTCGTCTTCTCAAACGGTGGGGTGAATATGTTCCGCGGTGCGCAGCGCTAGCGCGACGCCAGTCAGCGTGGAATTGACCGTGGCCGCAGTCGGCATTACACCGGTACTTGCGATAAACAGGTTCTCGTGATCGTGGGTACGGCCGAACGCGTCCACGACCGAATCCTTCGGATCGCTGCCCATGCTCATGGTGCCAGTGATGTGCTGGTTGTTCGCGTATTGCCCGTCTGGCGTATAACGCAGGTTCGTGCCGCCCATCAATGCCGCAATCTTTGAAAAATGTTCCTTGCCCATTGCCGCGCCGCGATGCAAATAGTCATCGAGCGCGTAATGGACCATCGGCTTTGGTAGCCCGAGCGCGTCTTTCATCGAACTGAGGGTCACGCGATTCTCCGGATTCGGCAGCACCTCCAGAACCGTCTTCACGTTCATCTGGCGAGAGGCGCGATAGCGCAACTGCTTTTCCAGTTCCGGCCCGTACACTCCTGCACCGATCAGATCTTCGGTCGCGGAGCGCACCTGCGAAATATTGGTAAAGTCCAGACGGAACGCTGCAGAATGCGAGCGGAAACTACCGTCCCTTAGCGTGTTGATCGACGATGGACTTTGAGGCCCGCGGCCTAGCCAGACCTCTTCATCGGCGTCGAACGTGAGCGAACTGCTCGGGTGATCCATCAGATTTCGTCCAACCATCCCTGAACTGTTGGCCAGTCCGTTGGGATATTTATCGCTCGCGGACATGAGTAGCAGCTTGGGGCTCTCGATCCCGTTCGCCGCGAGCACGAAAATCTTGCCCGTAACGCGGTGCGAATTTTTGTCTGGATCGAAGTAGTGAACCGCAACAATCTTGCCGCTCGAATCATGCTCGATGCGATACACAACTGCGTTCGGCAGCACGCGCGCACCGGCCTTCTCCGCCGCGCTTACTGCAATGCCACCTGTGTATTGCGCGTCAATCGGACAGATCGGCTGACAATTGTTATTGCCACAACACGCTGGACGTCCGTCGTAATTGCGGCTGTTGCGCGCCGTCGTATTCGTGACTACGGTATAGCCGCCTGGCGCAAGACGTTCGCGCACCCGGCGCATCGCCCACGGCTCGACCACCGGCTCCATCGGGAAAGGTTTGGTACGCGGAGAGCCCGTGTTCGGCGCGCCCGATACGCCCATCTTCACCTCGGCCTCGTAATAAAACGGCTCGAGATCGTCGTAAGAGATCGGCCAGTCTTTGCCGACGCCGTATTGCGTCTTCAGGCGCATATCGTTCGGAAGGACGCGCCACGCATGCGCCGCCCAATGCCACGTCGTTCCTCCCACCACGCGCAAGTACTCCGCCGGATAGGGATAAGGACCCGCCTGAATCAGATATCCGTTGTCCTTCGGATGATAGATTGGTTGCGGTGCCCACTCCGTACCAGGAGCATACGGCGCCACCCAGTCACCCTTTCGAGGTGAATTGCGGTAGTTCGCTGTAATCTGTCCTCGATCGATACGCGGCCCCGCCTCGAGAATCAGCGCTGACATGCCCTGTTTCACCAGACGCTCTGCCACAAGAGCGCCACAAATTCCCGAGCCGATCACGACGACGTCGGCTGAATCACGTTGTGCCATCTAATTGTCCCTTATGCCGGTTTCGCGGCCCAACTGCCGTACACGCCATAGGAGTAGCTTGGCGGCTTCAGTTTTTCAGCGGTAATTACATTCAACAGGTTTGTCTCGAACGTAATGCATTTCGCGCGTTCGCCTGCACCGACAATGCCGGTGTACCAAGCTGTCACGATTGCCCGCGGCACGCGTGCCAGTACAGATTTCTGTGCATCGAGCAACTTCTGCAGTTGCATCGGATCGACCTGCTGCTCTTTGATGAACGCCAGCAACTGCTGCTGTCGACCTTCGAAGTCGGCATCATCGCTAACGAGTGCCTCATACAGACGAGCAGCCTGTGCCGCGTCAAGCGAACTGCGCCCTGTCAATATTCGGGAATTTTCGAGAAAACTGGCAGGCGCTGCAATGTTGCCGACCAGAGACTGCGGGCGGGACTGTGCTGGAGTCTGAGCCATTGCAAACGGCACGGCCAACGAAGCACAAGTAGCCAGAAGCCCCGACAACAGCAGTCGCCGACGCGGATCAGCCACGGCGTTTTCCGAAAATGACGTGTCGGTGTTATCCATGTTCTTCGAAATGGGTTGTGTGTGGGGGAATACGTTAAATCGCGCTAAACCGCATCTGCGAAGCCGCACTGCTTCCCACTGCCTGCGAAACCGAGGTGGCGGAAGAACCCAGTGTGCCTGCATGAATATGGGGGAAATGGTGCGTCTGACTTCTGCATGATGGGTCCATGCCTCCGCGCGCCATGAGGCAGCGTGATTACAATGGATCTCTAGATCGCGCCTCGCACAACATCCATTTTTAAGTACGGCGGCGGGACGCATTGTGTCAAAGAGCGTCATTCGCCGCTGCCCTTTTGAGGTAAATCACCATATCGAATTCTGAAATAATCTTATTGCTGCGCGCAAAGGCAGAACACCACTCCCGACAATGAGACCTCTGGATCGCTAGCGTTGCAGTCTAAAACTGGGCTCTTGAGATCCTCCATCCTCATGCGCGGCTTGCAAACACATTGGGCGAGCGTTTGCGTCAATTTAACCAATGCGGGCAATGCATATTTTTCGGCTAGGTAACAATCGACGCCCAGGTGCGTGAGAGAATCGGTAAGCGGGACCGACCTATTGTCTAGCTCTTTAAACGGCCATTCGCTAACTCACTCAATTGAGGTCGACAGCCTGACAGCCGCCCGCCTCGCATAGCTGCGCCAAGCGAACTCGCGTCTGTTGCATCGCGGTTATGTAGCGGCGTGGAACAACCAGACCACTTTCACCACTAGAACGAACAACCATGTCATCTCATGACCGCCAACCCGAGCCCGCCCTGCGCGGGCGTCGTCAGTTTTGCGCGATGCTCGCCGGTAGCCTCGTCATACCCAGCCTTGCGTGGGCGAACAAGACTAGAACAGAAGCGGTGCTTTATGCATCGGTTGGCCCAGAATTCACTCTCTATCGCATCGAAGCGGGCAGCCTAGCATTGTCGAAAAACGCCTCGGTCATCCTGCCCGCCAACGTGCAGTACGTCTGGCCGCATCCTTCGAAGAAATTGCTGTATGTCGCCTACAGCGATCGCGCAGGTGGTTCGGCAGGCAACGTGCATGGCGTCGCTCTGCTCCGCGTCGACGAACGCACAGGTGAAGCGGAGTCATTTGGCGAGACACTCCAACTAGACAACAGACCAATCAATATCACGGTAAATCGAAGCGGCACGAATCTTCTGATCGCCTTTAACGATCCGTCGCGCCTCGATGTCTACGAGATCAACGCTGACGGGTCACTCGGCGCGCAAGTGAAACAAAAGCAGTTCATCGACCCTGGCATCTACGCGCACCAAATACGTGTCGCGCCGTCGGATCAAACCGCCATTCTGGTGACGCGGGGAAATGATCCGGCTAGCGGCCACCCGGAGGATCCAGGCGCTATCAAGGCGTTCGACCTCCACGACGGGCAATTGACGAACGAACAATCGATCGCCCCTGGCAGCGGTTACGGTTTTGGTCCGCGGCACGTTGATTTTCATCCCAGTGGGCCATGGATGTACGCTTCCATGGAACGTGAAAACCAGTTGCAGGTTTTCAGTCTGCGGAACGGCAGGCTCTCCGCTGCACCGCTGTTCGTCAAGACCACGTTGCTCGAGCCCGCGAAGGTCCGGCCCGGTCAGGTAGCGGGCCCAATCCACGTTTCTCGCGATGGTCGTTTCGTCTACCTGGCAAACCGCTCGGATGGTACGGCGGATTTTGAAGGCAAGAAGGTCTACGTGGGCGGGGAGAACAGCATCGTTGTATTTCGCATCGACCCGCAAACAGGAGAGCCGACGCTGATTCAGCGCATGCCGACACAGAGCTTCCACGCGCGTACGTTCGCGCTGCATCCGGATGGCAAGATCCTGATTACCGCGAGCGTCGCGCCCATGCTAGTGCGGGACGGCGACACGATAGAGACGGTTGCAGCGGCATTGACGGTGTTCCGTGTCCAAGACAACGGCACGCTGACATTTGTTAGAAAATATGACGTCGATACATCCGCCGGTCCGATGTTCTGGGTGGGAATGATGGCGCTCGGTAACGGTTGGCCCACCAACACGGCCTAATCGTTGTAATCTCACACGTCAGCGCGCGTGGGAATACCGGTTGCCCACCCGCAAAGCACTCCCGCAAAGCACTCCCGCAAGGCGGGACTAAATACTACAGCCGTAGATTTTTACTATGCTGACGATATTTAATATGGCTAAGTAACCAAACTATGCGTTCGACTGCACCTCGGCGCCAGGAGCGGCCCGGGACACGTCGTATTCACGCCGGACGGCAAGCGGGCGCTCGTCACGCGCGACGGTGACCATCGGGTAACCGTCCTTGCCATTCACGGCGGTCAGGTGAGCGTCACGCCTCGTGACATTTTTCCCGGGGCAACGCCCCAATGGCATCGAGGTGAGTCTGCACGGCGATTTCGCGATGATCGCCAACCTTCGCAAGGGCCAGGCTGCCACTGATATCGTAAGCCTAATCGACCTCACGGTCGGACAGCCTCGTGTTGTCGGAACGGTAAGAGTCGGGCAGACGCCCGAATGCGTCGCCATTTCCCCAACAGGGCGGCTTGTAGGGGTATCGGTCATGAATGGCAGCGACAAGGCGATCGACTCGCCCTTTACCACGCGCATGCGAGCTTCATGTTGCTGAGGGTCGAGGGGACGAAACTCACGAAGGTAAGTTAGGTGCCGACCGGCGGATGTATGCAAGGCGTAGCGTTCAGTCCGGACGGGCAAACGGTCCTGGTCCAAAACACCATGCAGAAAGGTATTGAGGTGATCGCTATCGATGGCGCTCACGCAACGGACACCGGGCAGCGGGTCCGGTTTAACTCTGCGCCGAGTGGCATGCGCGCGATGAACGCGCAACAATGGGTGAACGGGAACTGAATGCGCAACTCAGGAGGCGGCCATTTTCTTCTGGCTGTCCTCTCCGGCCCGCCCCGCGAGGTGTGGGTGGTTCGGGGCCCGCAATCGGCGTGGCGCTGTTGAGTCGGACAGCCGGTAGCCTGCCCCGTGCCGCGTCTCGATACAGTGATTGCCAAGCTTCTTCCGGAGGCTGTGCACGTGCACCTGGACGGCGTTGCTCTTGACCTCTTCTCCCCAGCCGTAGATTTTCTCTTCCAGATAAGATGCTGTGAAGAACCGCCTGGGTTCAGTGAAGAAGATGCGCAGGATCGCGTATTCCTTGGCCTTCAGTGAAATGGGCGCACCGTCTACCAGAACGTGACCGGCAGCATCGTCCAACATGATCGGGCCGTGCGACACAACGGATTTAAGCTGCCCCGCGCGCCGCCGCATAAGTGCGCGGAGCCACACCATGACCTCGACGGTATCGACAGGCTTTTCGAGGCAGATGTCGGCACCCGCATCAAAGGCTAGGGTCCGCTCCGCGACAGAATGCCGCGCCGTAAACGCCACGACGCTCGTAGTGTGTCCGGCAGCCCGATAGTCTTTGAGGATTGAAAGGCTGTTTTGCTGCCCCTCAATGCAAAAAAGAATAGCGTCGTAAAAATCGCTTGCGAGCGCCAGCTCGGCGTGCCGAGCATTGTCGACCCAGTCGACTGCGTAGCTTCGCGCGCGTAAGGCCTCCCGCAAGACTTTGGCGAACACGTTGTCACGCTCATATATCAGGACACGCATTGCTCAACCTGTGTTCGAATCTGAGTGGCGGCGCGACGTCCTGTACCACACGTACCGATACGCGAAACGAGCGGTAGAAAATCGGAGCCATCGAAGGTTGCACAGTGTACGCAAACTCGCAGTTGCGCGCAGCGACCCAGGCTAAACGCGATTGACCTGAAACGCGGGTGAAAGCACCATTCCGGCAAAGCGCATGTACGTTGAACGGCAGTCATCACCCCGACCTGCGGCCGTCGCCCTTGTACGCCCGCATATCTGCCAATGCGCCAGTGAGGAAACGTGCGGGACGGCCCACGCCGCAGACGCCCTTCTCATCGCAATGGGTGGCCGCCCATGCATGTTCTTTTGAACGCCCAGCGCTGGCGGTCAGCGGCCGGATACGTCGGGCAATGCCCGAACCGAACTTCACCGCCCAGCGTCGCACGGTCGCATAGGTGAGTTCAATGCCGCGCGCGGGCAGCAGTTCCTCGACCATGCGCAGGCTGAGCGAGAACCGATAGTACAGCCACATCGCGCGGCTCATCACATCGGGCGGAAAGCGTTAACCCGCATAGGACGCCGGGTTCGGTGACGGGTGTGTTCTTCTGGTTGGCTGGTTTCCTGGCCAACATTATCGACGTGTCGACGCCAAGATCCCAAGATCCCAAGATCCCAAGATCCCAAGATCCCAAGATCCCAAGATGTCTACGAGTTGACAGTACCGCCCATGCGTGGTCAGCGCCAACATCGTCTGTTGCATCTTGGTCTCCACCGCTGCACCATTGAGCGACCCGGCTGACCTTGTTGTGACGGAACCATATCGACGGCGTTCGCCTGCCGGCACGCCGTCGAGGACTGCCGTCCCGAAGAGGTGCCGGGTCGAACTTCCGCTAAGATAGCGGGTTTTCCGACATTCGGCGCGCGAGATGCGTGCACTATTGGAGGCTCACGCCAATGTCCCTGTTTCGCAAAAAGAGCGTCGAGCACATGATCGCCGCGAGCGCTCAGAACGCCGGCCTGAAGAAAGCGCTCGGCGCGCTCGATCTGACCTTCCTCGGTGTCGGCGCGATTATCGGCACCGGTATTTTCGTGCTGACGGGCACGGGCGCCGTGCAGGCCGGCCCGGCGCTGATGGTCTCGTTCCTGATCGCGGCGATTGCCTGCGGGTTCTCCGCGCTCGCCTATGCCGAGTTCGCGTCGACGATTCCGGTCGCGGGATCCATCTATACGTATTCGTACGCGACGCTCGGCGAACTGGCCGCGTGGATCATCGGCTGGGACTTGATGCTCGAATACGGGCTGGCAACGTCAGCGGTATCGGTCGGCTGGTCGGGCTATCTGCAATCGCTCCTGTCGGGTTTCGGCGTGAGCCTACCGGATGTGCTGACGGCAGCCCCTGGCGCGTCGCCGGGGCACGAGACGTGGTTCAACCTGCCTGCTTTCGTTGTGATGATGGCGATCACGGCGCTGTTGTCGCTTGGCGTGCGTGAATCAGCGCGGATCAACAACGTCATGGTGGCGATCAAGGTGGTCGTGGTCCTGCTGGTGATCGGCGTGGGCGTTTTCCACGTAACGCCGGCGAACTGGCATCCGTTCATGCCGAACGGCTGGCACGGCGTGTTCGGCGCGGCGGCGGTGATGTTCTTCGCGTTCATCGGTTTCGATTCAGTGTCTTCCGCGGCGGAAGAAGTGAAGGATCCGAAGCGAGATCTGCCGATTGGAATCATTGCGTCGCTGGGTGTGTGTGCGGTGCTGTACGTCGCCGTGGCGGCTGTGGTCACGGGTATCGTGCCGTCGGCCCAGTTCGCCAATATCTCGCATCCGGTGTCGTACGCATTGCAAGTGGCTCGCGAGAAATGGGTGGCTGGATTTGTCGATCTGGGCGCCGTGCTGGGCATGCTGACGGTGATTCTCGTGATGGCCTACGGCCAGACGCGCGTGATCTTCGCGATGTCGCGTGACGGGTTGTTGCCGGCAAGGCTGTCAAAGGTACATCCAAAGTTCGCTACGCCATTCTTCACCACCTGGCTTGTTGGGATTTTCTTCGGCCTGATTGGCGCGCTGGTACCGTTGAACGTACTCGCGGAGTTGATCAATATCGGCACGCTGGCAGCGTTTTCGATGGTGTCGATCGCCGTGCTGATTTTGCGCAAGACGCACCCGCAACTGCCGCGCGCCTTCCGTTGCCCCGGTGTGCCGGTCCTGCCAGTGCTCGCGGTGCTGTCGTGTTTGTTTTTGATGGTCAACCTGAAGCTGGTCACGTGGGCGGCGTTTGTCATTTGGCTGCTGATCGGCATGGTGGTCTATTTCGGTTACTCGCGCCGCCATTCCAAGCTTGCGCACGGGTCGCAGAGTCACTAACAACTGGTTGCTGGGGGCGTTGTTACATTAAAGCGCTCGCGTCGCAGTAGTGCGAGGGACGGAGCTTTCCTCAAAAACTGGACGGATTTTGGGTAAGCTCGGCGAAACGAACCCATTCGGCAAAGCGTTCGGCGAGGTGTTTGCGGTGGAGCGACGCGCGCAGTAGATGTCGCTTCAGAGCGATGTGCTGCCGGATCGGTCCGAAATTCGACAAGAACGCTTGCGTGCGTTCAGGATCGCGGAAACCACGCATCCGGCGCTCGCGCACGCGTGGGTTGATGACGATTTTCGGCTCGGCTGTTCACTCGTGCGCTGGCTTTGACGAAAACGTGTTTCACGATTTCCAGCTCAGGGATCTCGGCTTGCGCTGCCGGATAGCTGCGCCTGGTCAGGACAATCTTCCGCGGCACCCAGGACAAGCCGCTAGTACACCTTTGAAGACCCGTTTCGCCGCGGCCTTGTCGCGCCGCTTCTGCAGCAGTCAAGGCCGCTCGTCGCAAGCCCGGCACCACGTGGCATCTCGAAGGGGTATTTTTGACTTCCTCTCCGGGCTAAACCCCGGAGATTCCTTCTGCAAGCGCCTGAAGTCCCAGGCGGGCAATATTCCGGGCGGCGTTTGTGTCGCGGTCGTGTACCGCTCCGCAATCGCTGCACGTCCACTGCCTTATTCCAAGTCCGGCCCTACCTTTCGGACTGCTGGGCGGATTAACGCCACAGCACGAGCACGTTTGGGTTGAAAACGCTTCGTTGACCTCTGCGAACACCACGCACTGCCTGATGGCTTTGTACTTGAGTTGTGTCCGGAACGTCGTCCACGCGGCATCGAGCACGGACTTGGCCATGCTCGTTTTTGCCAGCGCTTTCGCGTTCACGTTGCCCACGAAGATTGCCGCATGTTTTTTGACAAGCGCCGACGTTTCCTTGTGGATGGCGTCCTTGCGCTGATTCGCGACTTTGGCGTGGATAACCCTGACGCGCTTCTTCTTGCGAGCACGCTGCGCAATGCCCAGCGCCGCTTCCGACTCGCGATACCACTGCTTCGGCTCGAATTTTTCGCCATTGCAATACGTCGCGAGCGACTTCAGGCCAAGGTCGATGCCGAGCACCGACGCACCATCCGGTACGCGCTTTTCTTCGACCTGTACCTTGACGGCCACGTTCAGATACCAACGCCCGCGCGAGTCCTCGTTGAAACTGCCCGCCTTCAATTCGTATTTCGACAGGCCATATGAGTCCCACAGCCCGATGTTAATGCCGTTGAAGCGGACCTGGCCGTTCTTGTACGTCAGCGCGCGGGCCTTGAACGGAACCCATCCCAGCGAGTATTTGGGGGACTTGCGGTCGCTCACGCGCCAGTTGAGACGCTGCCGTTTGAACTGCCCCCCGCGTCAGAATACTTGTCGTCCCGATAGAATCGATGAACCGGGGGCGATGATGAGAAAACGAATTGGCAAAATACGGACAAGCATTCAAGGACAGAGCGGTTGCGCGGTTGCTGCCGCCGGAGAGCGCGGCGTTGGAAGACGTTGCACGTGAGGTTGGCGTGGGCGTGGGGACGCTGGAGCGCTGGCGCAGTGATGCGCTGTCCAGACCCGCTCGCGAGCGGGCCTGGACAGCGGCGGCCCGATTCGACGCCGTGCTGACGACCGCTGCGATGGATGAGGCTGCCAGGAGCGCATGGTGCCGCGCCAACGGTGTGTACCCGCACGAGCTGGCTTCCTGGCGGCAAAGCGCCACGCAGGCGCTGGCCGAGTCTGAGGAGGCGCGTGCCAGCCCGCAGCAGACCCAGCAGGACCGGCGTCGCATCAAGGAACTCGAGCGCGAGTTGCGGCGCAAGGACCGTGCGTTGGCTGAGACGGCCGCGCTGCTGGTCCTGTCAAAAAAAGTCGCGGCGATCTTCAGCACGGGCGAGGACGAATGATCGGCCTCGAAGATCGCCAGTCGCTGGCTCATGATATCCACATCGCACACAAGGCCGGCGCACGGCTGCGCCTGGCCTGCGAGACGGCCGGCATCGACGTGCGCACGCTGCAGCGCTGGAATGCCGGCGTGGGCCTCGTATCGGGCGATGGCAGGCCCCATGCGGTACGCCCGCAACCGGCGCATGCGCTGAGCGCCGCCGAGCGTGCCGAGGTGCTGCGCGTGGCCAACGAGCCGCGCTTCGCCGATATGCCTCCTGCGCGCATCGTGCCCATGCTCGCTGATGAGGGCGTGTACGTCGCCAGCGAATCCACCTTCGCCCGTGTGCTGCGCGAGCACGGGCAAACCACACATCGCGGCCGGGCCAAAGCACCCAGGGCGGGTCGACCGCCGACCACGCACATCGCTGGCGCAGCACGGCAAGTCTGGTGCTGGGATATGACCTATTTACCCGCTGAGGTCGTCGGTCAATGGTTTTACCTGTACCTGATCCTCGATCTGTACAGCCGCAAGATCGTCGGATGGGAGGTGCACGAGCGCGACGATGCCAGCCATGCGGCCCATCTGGTGCGGCGCACAGCGCTGGCCGAGGGCATCGCCACTCTGGCGGACAAGCCGGTGCTGCACGGAGACAACGGCTCCACGCTCAAGGCCACGACCGTGCTGGCCATGCTTCACTGGCTTGGCGTGAAGCCTTCGTACTCGCGCCCACGCGTCAGCGACGACAACGCCTTTGCCGAGGCGCTGTTCCGCACGGCCAAGTACCGCCCGGAGTTCCCCAACACGGGCTTCGCCGATCTCAATGCTGCACGCGACTGGGCAAGCGACTTCGTGCATTGGTACAACTTCGACCACCGTCACAGCAGCATCCGCTACGTCAGCCCGGCGCAGCGCCATGACGGCAACGATCACGTGATCCTGGCGGCTCGTCACGAGGTGTATGTCCAGGCACGGGAACGCAACCCGGCACGCTGGTCACGCTGCACGCGCGACTGGACGCCAATCGGCGCCGTCACCCTCAATCCGGAGCGCGAGTCAGTCGTCACGATGGCCTCGCACGCCACACTTAAACAGCCTTTGGCTGCATGACTGAGGCGACAAGTACCTTGACACGCGCCGACTGCTTGAGCCGGGTCGCGAATTCTTCGCACACCTGCTGCTGCGTGGCCGACCCGATGGAGACGCCTTCGCACTTGCTGAAGCCGTTGGTCAGCTTTTGCAGGTCGAAGCCGGACAACCAGACCTTCGGGCGATTGCAGTACCGCTTGAGGCTACGGAACTGGGTCTCGTTGCAGAAATTCCAGACCTGATTCACGTCGCGAGCCATCGCAAGCATCGCCTTCGCGTGCTTGTCCCTGATTCGCAATTTCAGTGTCCTGGTGGCTTCCATTCCTGTATAGTACACTTGGTCTTAGAAACTACGCAAGAGGGAAGGATGGGGCGGCCACGCAAGACAGATAGCGATTTACGGCACGGTCGGCATTGCGTCTTTGTGCTGCATGTTCACTTGGTATTTGTTACCAAATATCGGCGGAACGTGTTCAAGAAAGAGCACCTGGACGCCATGCAGTTGATACTGGCGAACGTCTGCCGGGACTTCGAAGCCGAGTTGGTGGAATTCAGCGGCGAGCACGACCACGTACACCTGCTGGTCAACTACCCGCCGAAGGTGGCGTTGTCGAATCTCGTCGCGTCGCTGAAGGGCGTGTCATCGCGTATGCTCCGACAGCAGTTTGGAGACTTTCATCCGTGGTTGAAGCGGCGGGGCGTGTTGTGGTCCCCGTCCTATTTCGCGTCATCGTGCGGCGGTGCGCCGATAGATATCCTCCGGCACTACATTGAGGAACAGCAAGCGCCCCAGTAGGACGCCTGCGGCGTCCGTGCTCTCGACCCCGGACTAAACTCCGGGGCTTCCCGCACATCTGGTGACGCTACGCGGCGATCCTTGTCTACTGTGGCGGGCAGTCGATCAGCATGGCGCCGAACGTCGTTTTTAGTTAGCCGTCCCGGGAAGGTTCAACTGACGCGAATAAGAATTGGCCTTGGTCCGACCCAAGGTTGACGTGCTGCCCTTTGCAACTCGCTGCAGCTATTTCGAACTCAAGCTTCCCGAGCGCCCAAACACTCGTTATGACGCCAATTCTGCTTGTGCTAGTTCTTTGTTAATCTTACTGTGTCATCAAATAAAAGCGTTTTCCCAGACTTCGGCAGCACGGACACGCGTCGAGCCCGGCGACCATCCGGACTGTAAGTTCGTAGCGAATAGTGGCAATCGAGTCAGCCGTGCGGCGCTGTGCGCGCCGGACTTCCCCGTGCAATGTAATCGTCGGGAAGGCCAGGTGTCTGGCGTGCTGCGAAGTTTTTTTTTGTTGCTGACCGCGGTACCGGTAGCGAGACGCTCTGAGAGCAGGAACCCGTAGGCCGCAATCGCCAGTGCGGCGTGGTGGTGAAACCCACGCCACCCCCGGCCTTCATAGTGTCTGGACTTGCCCCTGCATAACCGGACACGTGGTCACGCTTAGGTTGGTGAATTTGCTTGCTGGCGAAATTCGCGTGGCGAGCGGTATTTCAGGGCGCTGTGCGGATGCGATTCGTTGTAGTGGTCAAATGCTATGACCAGGTTTTGCAGCGCCGTCCTCGCGTCGGGCTTGGGCATCCACGAGACATAATCGCGCTTCATCGTTTTGACGAAGCTCTCGGCCATCCCGTTGCTTTGCGGACTTCGGACGGGTGTCGTGATCGGTTTCAGGCCGATTGCCCGCGAGAACGTCAGCGTCTCGTCGGCAATGTAGCAGGAACCGTTGTCGCCAAGCCACTCGATTTGGCTATCGGTTTTCAGCGCTTCGTGGAAGCGGTTCTCGACAGCCTGAAGCATCACGTCACGCACCATGTCACCGGTGTAGCCCCCGGTGCTCGCCACCCAGCTTATAGCCTCGCGGTCGCAGCAATCCAATGCAAAGACGACGCGCAATGGCGCACCATCGTCACAACGGAATTCGAAGCCGTCCGAGCACCAGCGCGCATTGCTCGGTCCACCGCGACTTTGCCGTCGTGCCGGCGCGCGGATTGGGAATGACGAGGTCGGCGCTCGAGTAGCAGACCATGCGTGTGCATGACCCGATAAACCCGCTTTGCATTAACGCGAGGTTGGGTCTGTGCATCCCTGTTTCGTCGCAACAGCGCCCACACACGCCGGTAACCGTAGGTGGGCAGGTCGGCGACCAGTCCCCGAAGCTCGGTGACCAGCGGCATGTCGTCCAGAACCGGCATCTTGCGCTGGTCGACCCACTCAGCGGGGCGCTTCGATTTGACCGCAAGATTAGAGCGCGGCACACCCAGGACTTCACCAATGTGCGCGTGAAGCACCGTCCTTCAGGGCGGTGAGGTAGAGCGCGTCGTGCGAAGCTCCAACTTGCCTTTTCGTATTGATCTGGTACTGTATATCCGTACAGCCAAACCGGAATGAGTCGACCCGTGACACGTTGCAAGGATCCAGTTCGAGTTCTGCGCATAAGAATCAAGGACAAGCATGCTTCGTCGCTTGCCGGGATGGCGCGGGCTGTGAACTTTGTCTGGAACTATTGCAATGACCTGTCGCTCCAGATCTTTCGCCGCGAGCGGCGCTTTGCCTCTGGCATTGAGCTCCAGCGTTATCTGAACGGGGCCTCGAAAGAAGGCCTGGCGGTCGGCTCGGCCGTGTTTCAGCAGATCGCCGAAGAGTATGCGACGCGCCGCAAACAGCACCGCAAGTTAAAGCTTCGATGGCGTCGCCCGGCATCCATTGTGAAACGACACATGATCGTGATCGCAATGCTGCCCGCAACATTCTCGCGGTCGGACGTGACCGCCTCGCAGGAGGAATCCCCGCCCTTTCCGCGCAAGCGGCAGTCGGTCACGACTGAGGGCGGGGAGGACGTCAAAAACCGTCTTCAACGGTCGTCCCCCGGCAGTAATGGTGAGCGCGCAATCAATTTTTTTGCCCGGCCGTACTCCACTACTTCGCGGAGGATTTCCACCTCCATGGTCTTCTTGCCCAGCAGTCGCTGGAGTTCGCGAATCTGCTTCATCGCTTCGACAAGGTCTGACGACTGCCGCCTCTTGATCGGGCGGGCCGGTCTACAGCAGGTTAATTTTAACCGCACCGGCAAGCTAGGCGATGCCTTACAGATCTCTGCAGGGCTGACTACGCAAGCGACTCGCTTTGCATGTTCTGCCCTCGGCTTTGTCACGGTTAGGAGCCAACCTACCCGTCCCTGGTGAGCCAAGCCGCGTCGCTGACGCGCCCGGCTTTGTAGACTGTCAGTGGCGCTCCTTGCCAGTCTGTGCCGTGAGCCACGCGCCCCGGCGCGGCTACGCTTGACCAGTCACGGCGGGGGCATCGCGCGGCGCACTACGACTTCACGCTGGAGCTTACGTCCGCGTTGGCTGACGCCACCGCCGTCATGTTGATGATCCGGCGCACGGTCGCAGCCGGCGTCAGGATGTGCACCGGCTTTTCCGCGCCCAGCAGGAACGGGCCGACCGTCACGCCTTCGCCGCCGATCATCTTCAGCAGGTTGTACGTGATGTTCGCCGCTTCCACATTCGGCATGATCAGCAGGTTGGCTTCGCCGGTCAACGTCGTGCCCGGGAACGCAGCCTTGCGCACGGCTTCCGACAACGCCGCATCGCCATGCATCTCACCGTCGATCTCAAGCGACGGCGCGCGCTCGATAATCAACTTGCGAGCCGCGGCCATGCGTTGCGACGACGACGACGGCGCACTGCCGAAGTTCGAGTTCGACAGCAACGCCACCTTCGGCGTGATACCGAACTTCTCGATCTCACCCGCAGCCAGCATCGTCATGTCGGCGAGTTGCTCGGCGGTCGGCGTTTCGTTCACGTACGTATCGCAGATGAACAGATTGCGGCCCGGCAGCATCAGCAGATTCATCGCGGCGAAGTTCTGCACGTTGTCCGCCTTGCCCAGCACCTGCTCGATGAACTTCAGATGCGCGTGGTACTGGCCGATCATGCCGCAGATCATGCCGTCCGCTTCACCAAGGCGCACGAGGATCGCGCCGATCAGCGTGTTGAACTTGCGCATCGCGGCCTTCGCCACGTCCGGCGTCACGCCTTCGCGCGCGCCAAGTTCGTGGTAAGCCTGCCAGGATTTCTGATAGCGCGGATCGTCTTCCGGATCGACGATCTCGAAGTCGTCGCCGCACTTGAGCTTCGAGCCCATCTTCTTCAGACGCATTTCGATCACCGACGGACGGCCGACCAGAATCGGCTTGGCGATCTTTTCCAGCAGCACGAACTGCGCGGCGCGCAGCACGCGCTCGTCTTCACCTTCGGCGAACACGATACGCGCCGGCTCCGACTTCGCGGCCGCGAACACCGGACGCATCACCATGCCCGTGCGATACACCGTCGTGCCGAGTTCTTCGCGGTACGCGTCCATGTCCTTGATCGGACGGGTCGCGACGCCCGAATCCATCGCGGCTTGCGCGACGGCCGGCGCGATCTTGATGATCAGGCGCGGATCGAACGGCTTCGGAATCAGATAGTCGGGGCCGAATTCCAGCGAGTGGCCTTCGTACGCCTTCGCGACTTCATCGCCCTGATCGGTTTCTTCGGCCAGCTCGGCGATGGCGCGCACGCAGGCGAGCTTCATTTCTTCCGTGATCGTGGTCGCACCGACATCCAGCGCGCCGCGGAAGATGAACGGGAAGCACAGCACGTTGTTGACCTGGTTCGGATAGTCCGAACGGCCGGTCGCGATGATGCAGTCCGGACGCACTTTCTTCGCGTCTTCCGGGCGGATTTCCGGTTCCGGATTCGCCAGCGCGAGAATCAACGGCTGGGTGCCCATTTCGGCGACCATTTCCGGCTTCAGCACGCCGGCGCTCGAGCAGCCGAGGAACACATCGGAGCCGCGGATCGCGTCAGCAAGCGTGCGGGCTTCGGTGTTCGCCGCGTAACGTTCCTTCGACGGATCGAGGTTGCCACGGCCTTCGTAGATCACGCCCTTGGAGTCGGCGACGAGAACGTTCTTCTTCGACAGGCCCAGGTTCACCAGCAGGTCCAGACAGGCAATAGCAGCCGCACCCGCGCCTGAACACACCAGCTTCACTTCGTCGAGCTTCTTGCCCACCACTTTCAGGCCGTTCAGGATCGCCGCCGAAGCGATAATCGCGGTGCCGTGCTGATCGTCGTGGAAGACTGGAATCTTCATGCGCTCACGCAGCTTCTTCTCGATGTAGAAGCACTCGGGCGCTTTGATGTCTTCGAGGTTGATGCCGCCGAGCGTCGGCTCGAGCATGGCGATCGCTTCGACCAGCTTGTCCGGATCGGACTCGGCAAGTTCGATGTCGAACACGTCGATGCCCGCGAACTTCTTGAAGAGACAGCCCTTGCCTTCCATCACCGGCTTCGCGGCCAGCGGGCCGATGTTGCCGAGCCCGAGCACGGCCGTGCCGTTCGTGATCACGCCGACGAGGTTGCCGCGCGAAGTGTACTTCTGCGCGTCGAGCGGCTCCTCGTAGATCGCCATACAAGCCGCGGCGACGCCCGGCGAGTACGCCAGCGACAGATCGAGCTGGTTCGATAGCGGCTTGGTGGGCGTGACCGAAATCTTGCCGGGTTTCGGATTCTGGTGGTATGCGAGAGCGCTTTGCTTGAATTGTTCGTCCATACTGGTAGAAAACTTCCCTTCTTTATCAATTTACTCGATTGATCCGTGACAGCTGTTTGCTGTCACACCTTGTGGGACTCAGAACAACTATGACGGACGTATCTTTGGATCGGTCTCGGAGCCGGCCTATCTCGAACGACGGAGCGGTAAAACTGTTCGCGACGCAACTCAACAGCTCGCACCAAACGTCAGAAGCTGATCAGCAGTCACCGATCCATTGTCAGCAGAGCGTGGTATTCGCCACCCACGGCATCTGCCTGAGGCGATCCGCTATCGCTTCCAGCGACTCGAACGATGCGCGCGCGAACGATAAGGTAACTTGCTCATATCCATGCCTCTGATCAGTCGCAATCCTGATGTTCTCGATGTCCCGCGCGATGGACATCACCACTTGCCAGACTGCAGCGACTCTCATGCCATAAATCTCGGCACGCACAGTGAGCTCCCGGCGGTTGTGCGCAACGCTAGCCGGGGCATGAGCGGGGGCCAGGTGGTCTTGTATATCCATGTCGGTGTCCGTGTATTCGTCTATCCGCAGTTCGCTCAGGCCACGTCTGGCAGACCGCCATGGAGATCCCGCGATATTTCTGCTCTGTTTGCCCCAGGTCGTACGTCGCTTCATGCATGCTCTTATGCATCCGTCCGCTCATTCGACGTCACCGCACACTCCGTGCGTTTGCGGGATTGGGGCCAGTCTTCGCAGCCGGGCCTGGGCCAGTTCCCTGTCGCCTGCACACACGCCGGCGCTCTCCAGCAATATGCATACGCGGCGGTACCAGTACTCCGGTTGCCCTAGCATGGAAGTGGCCGCAATCGTATCCCCTCGGGCTGTAAGCCGGGTCGAGATGCACCGGTTCATTCCTGTGACACGTACCAGTCCACATTTCGTCACGTATGTGATTTCCATTGTGGATACGTTAGGAGGCCTGGTTATCATCGCTCACGCGTGCCATGCCACCAGTCCTGATGATCCAGGTGTCGAAGCTGTCGCGCACGATGCCGTTCACGACGATAGTGACCCATCACCAGCGGCACCGCGATGGCGAGCGCCGAGCATCCGATCACCAATCCCAACCACGTTTCGCTCATGCCTGGTCCTCTTCGAAAAGCCGTGGTATCGCATCAATCCCCCGACGATGCCAACGCCGCAGGGTGGGTCACGCTGTCGCTCCGCCATGCCGCCACCCGATAGATCCGGGATGACGGCGTGGCTAGTTAGCATTCCGGCGGCCCCTGCATACGGCGCTGCCGACCTCGCGCGGAATGCTCAACGCGAAGTGAGTGTAGATAGGTTGCGCCACCTCACTGCATGTGCTGGCCGCCGTTGATCGCGATATTGGAGCCAGTCACGAAGCCGGCATCGTCCGAGCACAGGTAAAGCACGAGCGCCGCCACTTCTTCGGGCTTGCCCAGACGCCCCATCGGAATATGCGGCAGGATCTTCGCATCGAGGATCTCCTGCGGAATCGCCGTGACCATCTTCGTCGCCAGGTAGCCCGGTGAAATCGTGTTGACGGTTACCCCTTTGCGCGCCACTTCCAGCGCCAGCGATTTGGTGAAGCCGTGCATGCCAGCCTTGGCTGCGGCGTAGTTCGTTTGGCCGATCGAGCCCTTCGAACCGTTGACTGACGCAATATTGATGACCCGGCCCCAGCCACGCGCAGCCATCTCTTCGCACAGCGGCTTCGTCATGTTGAATACCGAATCCAGATTGGTCCGGATGACCGCATCCCAGTTAACCTTGTCCATCTTCTTAAGCGTCATGTCCCGGGTGACGCCCGCGTTGTTCACCAGAATGTCGACAGGGCCGACTTCAACCTGAATTCTGGCCACGCAGTGCTGGCATGAGTCATAGTCGGCCACATCCGCCGGGTAAGCACGAAACTTGTACCCTTGCGATTCCATTCTGGCCAGCCAGTCATCTGCACCCGTATTGTTCGGTGAGTACGTGACCACCACTGCATAGCCCGCGTCATGCATCTTCATGCTGATTGCCTCTCCAAGGCCACCCATACCGCCCGTCACCACCGCAATTCGTTTCGTCATACTATCTATCCTTGATCCAGTGTCTGCGAGAGTCGTAAATTCCCGTGGTAGCAAATACAGCGCTGCTGCCACCGGCCTGCTGCAATGCGTCGCCGCCTCCTGGGGAACCGAGGGCAAGGAACTAAACATTGCTCAAATCGCGTGTTTTTTTGGCTTCTGATCTTGCGCGAATGAAGTGCGGTTCGTCTGCGGGCCACAATCTGCGTCGCCGACGCACCGCTCATATGAGTTGAATGATCAGGCGCGCTCGAGCGCCAGCGCCACACCCATGCCGCCGCCGATACACAGCGACGCCAGACCCTTCTTCGCATCGCGCTTCTGCATTTCGTGCAGCAGCGTGACGAGAATCCGGCAACCGGACGCGCCGATCGGATGGCCGATCGCAATCGCGCCGCCGTTCACGTTGATCTTCGACGTGTCCCAGCCCATTTGCTGATTCACGGCGCACGCCTGCGCGGCAAACGCTTCGTTGATTTCCATCAGGTCCAGATCGGCCGGCGTCCAGCCCGCGCGTTCGAGACAGCGGCGCGAGGCCGGCACCGGGCCCATGCCCATCACCTTCGGATCCAGACCTGAGGTGGCGTAAGCCTTGATGCGCGCGAGCGGCTCGAGGCCGAGCGCTTCGGCCTTCTTCGCCGACATCACCAGCACCGCCGCCGCACCGTCGTTCAGACCCGACGCATTGGCCGCCGTCACCGAGCCTTCCTTCGAGAACGCCGGCTTCAGGCCCGCTAGCGCTTCAGCCGTCACGTCATGGCGCACGAACTCGTCCGTGGCGAAACGCAGCGGCTCACCCTTGCGTTGCGGAATTTCGACCGGCACGATTTCGTCGTCGAAACGGCCGGCTTTTTGCGCGGCTTCCGCCTTGTTCTGCGACAGCGCCGCGAACGCGTCCTGCTGCTCGCGCGTGATGCCGTATTCCTTGGCGACGTTTTCCGCCGTCACGCCCATGTGGTACTGGTTGTAGACGTCCCACAGGCCGTCGACGATCATCGAGTCGATCAGCTTCGCGTCGCCCATGCGGAAACCGTCGCGCGAGCCCGGCAGCACGTGCGGCGCCGCGCTCATGTTCTCCTGACCGCCGGCCACCACGATATCCGCGTCACCCGCGATGATGGCGTTCGCTGCGAGCATCACGGCCTTCAGACCCGAGCCGCACACTACGTTGATCGTCATGCCGGGCACAGCCGTAGGCAAGCCGGCCTTGATCACCGACTGGCGCGCCGGATTCTGGCCCGACCCTGCCGTCAGCACCTGACCCAGGATCACTTCGCTGACCTGCTCCGGTTTCAGACCGGCCCGCTCGAGGACGGCGCGAATCACCGTGGCGCCGAGTTCGGGCGCGGCGATCTTCGCCAACGACCCACCGAATTTGCCCACTGCCGTACGGGCGGCCGATACGATCACAACATCAGTCATTTCCATATCCTCCGGGCGGTCGGCCACATGCACCGCTGCCCGTCAAGTTAAAAATCTCGTTGCTCTTAGTCACGCCCTAACTCAATCAGACGCTCATTCACACCGCAAACAACCGCGCCATGAAGCGCGTTCGAACCTACTCCCGATGCCGCACGTAACGCCCCGGCGCCGGTTCGATTACCGGGAAGTCAGCCGAGCCGGCCGTGGCGCGCGGCTTCACCTTCTTGCCACCGTACTGGTCGAGCCACGTGGTCCATTCGGGCCACCAGCTGCCAGGGACTTCGGTAGCCTGATCGAGCCATTCGTCCGGGTTCTCCGGCAGCGTCTCGACGTCGCCGTCCAGCATCCAGAAATTGCGCTTTTTCTTCGCGGGCGGATTGATCACGCCCGCGATGTGACCCGACGCGCCGAGCACGAACTTCAACGGTCCGCTGAGGAGCGGTACCGACGCGTACGCCGTTTGCCACGGCACGATATGGTCTTCGCGTGAACCGTAGATGAAGGTGGGCACGTCGATCTTCGACAGATCGACCGGCTGGCCGCAAGTGGTCAACGCACCCGGCTCGCGCAGACGATTCTCGAGATACGTATTGCGCAGATACCAGACATACATCGGGCCCGGCAGGCTGGTCGAGTCGCTGTTCCAGTACAGCAGGTCGAACGGCACCGGCGTGCGACCTTTGAGGTAATTGTCGACGACGTAGTTCCACACCAGATCGTTCGGGCGCAGGAACGAGAACGTGTTGGCGAACTCGATGCCGCGCATCAGCCCCGGCGGCGTACCGTTCTTGCCGCCAATGGTCTGCTCGCGCATCTGCACGTGCTGTTCGTCGACGAACACGTCGAGCACGCCCGTGTCCGAGAAATCGAGCATGGCGGTGAGCAGCGTCATGGACGCGGCCGGATGCTCGCCACGCGCCGCAGCCACCGCCAGCGCCGCGGCGAGCATCGTGCCGCCGACGCAGAAACCGAGCGTATTGATCTGCTCGCGTCCACTGATCTTGCTCACCGTGTCGATGGCGGTGAGCACGCCATCGCCGATGTAGTCGTCCCACGTTTTATGCGCGATAGATTGATCGGCGCTGCGCCACGAAATCAGGAACACCTGGTGTCCCGAATCGAGCCCGTGAGCGACCAGCGAATTCTCCGGTTGCAGATCGAGAATGTAGAACTTGTTGATGCAAGGCGGCACGATGAGCAGCGGCCGCTCACGCACGGTCGCCGTACGCGGCTTGTACTGGATCACCTGCATCAGGTCGTTTTCGAACACGACCGAGCCTTCGGTGTTCGCGAGATTTTCACCGACCACGAAACCCGATTCGTCGGTCTGCGAGATCTTGCCGCGCTGCAAGTCGCCGAGCAGGTTCATCACGCCCTGGCGCAGGCTCTCGCCCTTGCTGTCCAGCAAGGTCTTTTGCGCTTCCGGATTCAATGCGAAGAAGTTGCTCGGCGAGGCCGCCGCGGTCCATTGCTGGACGGCGAAACGGATGCGCTCACGCACCTTGGGCTCGGTGTCGAGCGCGTCGACCATTTCCTGCAGATAGCGCGCGTTCAACAGATACCACGCCGCAGTGAAGGCATAGGCCGGCGCCGAACTCCATGCGTCGGAACTGAAGCGGCGGTCCTTGAGTTCGGGAGCTTTCGTCGTGGAAGTGGCCGCCTGCTGGATCAGCTGCATCGCCTCACGCGAGTAATCGCCCTGCCACTGCTGCAGTCGCGCTGCGGCACCCTGGGCAGTAACAGACCAGTCCTGGCCACCCCGTGTCACGTCACTCTGGTTCGCCGCGAACCATGAGGCCGGATAAACCAGCGTCTCCCAAGCACGTAGCCAGGTCACGGGCGGACCCCATGCAACAGTCTCGCCGTCAAGCAGCGAAGCAGTCCCGGATTGTATGAACATCGTGTTATTTGCAGTCAAAAAACAGTTAGAGGCGGGTCCGCGAGCGCGGCTCCCTTGAATTGCGCGACGCGCATGACAGACACTGCGTGTCTGTCCGGCCGGCTAGCCCTTTTCTGTGCCCGCACCCGATTGTGGCGCCGCCTGCCCGCTGGCCCGTGCGGCCAGCACGGAAACATTACCCTGTGCGACTTCAATTGCGCTCTGGACCGTCTTGCGTACCGTCTCTGCAGTGCTGCCAGCTGTCGAAAACGTTGACTTCAGCGCAATTGCGGCCGCTTCCGAGCCGGCCGGTGCATGCCTGACCCAGTTGTCGATGCGGGTCTGCGCATCGCGGGTGAGCTGTTCATAATGCGCATCTGCGATCTTCGCCAACCCGGACCGGGTTGACGCGGCGATGTCGACAAAGTCCCGCTGATACGGCAGCGCCTTCTCGCCTGCTGACTGTGCGAAGCGGGACATGGAGGCCAGCCAGTCTGTGCGGGTCGTGTCGGCCTTCATTTCCTGAAGGCGCGTACCGCTCTCAGCCAGGACCGAGCGCCGGATCTGCAGGTTAAGTTCGGCAATCTTCTGAAAACCCTGGAACGCTTCACCTGCCAACGCAAACAAGGTCAAGGCGTTTGACTTGTGGATTTGAAACAGATCATCAGACGGGAATCCGTTCATTTCTTCACCAATCAGGACAGCGAAAAATCTCGTTTAAAATCCAAGGCGATTAGAGAGCCTTTTTACAGCTGGACACCGTCCGTTCAGCACAGACGCGTCGATTGCAACCGGCCACTCCAGATGGCAGCTTTATCATGGGACCCGCTACAGCGTTGCTGCTACAGGCATCGGCCGCCGGCGCCAGCTGACCGCGTCTGGAGACGGAAGACTCGCCCAGCGCGAGCTTGCCAGTCGCAGTGCAAACGCACTGTTGTATATGGCCACTAACTCACGCAGTAGCGTATCCCGATTGGTCACGTTTCGCTTTCGCCGTCACGATGTATGCAACTGCATACAAAGCAAATTAGAGTAATCATTCTAATTGATCGGCGCGACAGAAACTCGGAGAAACGATTAGGTATATACCCTTAATAAAACCTTTAATACGTTCGCGCGCCTCTCTGTCTTTTACTAAAGCTCGATGGGGAGCTCATGGCGATGGACAGCTGGCGAGGCCCTTTCCTACCGCCGGTCTTCTCCGGTCCATAGTCAAAGTCAACGCGATACATGCGCTGCTTATGCCAACCCCTGTCGGGAACAGCCTCCGCTTAGGAATCCGCCATCGCCCTGACAATGGTCAGCGCCGGCAGTGACGTGTGTCTGCGTGTCTGGATGAATTCATTGGTCAGCCGGTGTCACCACCGGCTACTGGCAATACAGTTCCCGTGATATAACCCGCCTCGTCCGAAGCGAGGAACAGAATCGGCGCGGCCTGCTCGTCGATGCTGCCGTAGCGTTTAAAGAAGGTCGATTCAGTGACCTGCTTCACCGCTTCGCCCATCCAGATTTTTTCCTGCTCGCTATCGCCGACCGAGTTACGCGGGACACGTCGCGGAGGCGCATCAGTCCCACCCGGCGCGGTGGCGACCACGCGGATGTTGTGCTCCGCGTATTCCATCGCCAGCGACTGCGTCATCGCGTTGACACCGCCCTTCGCCGCCGAATACGGAACGCGGCGGATACCGCGAGTGGCATTCGAGGACACGTTCACGATAGTCCCGCCTCCGCGCTTGAGCAGGTACGGCAGGACTGCATGGCAGGCGTACAGCGTCGGCATGAGGGAGCGACGGATTTCCGCATCGATCTGTGCGGGCTCGAACTCGGCGAAGGGACGCATGCGAATCGCGCCACCCACGCCATTGACCAGAATGTCGATGCCGCCAAAGGTGCGCGCGGCGAAGGCCATCGCCGACGCAGCGCCATCGTACGTCTCGAGGTCGGCGACAAACCCTGCTGTTTCCGCGCCGTGCGCTTCGGCGGCGACTTCCGACACGAAGTCGGCGCGGTCCACGAATAGCACCTTGCCGCCTTCGGCGGCCGCGCGAAGCGCCACCGCGCGACCGATGCCTTGCGCGGCGCCGGTGACCACCATGACCTTGCCAGCGAATCGTTGCGTGCTCATGCTGTCCTCGGTGCTGCGTTAGCAGTGAACTTCTCATAGTGGAAGCTGTTGGGCTTCACGCCGTTGTCGTCGAAATGCTTACGCACTGCATCGACCATCGGCGGCGGCCCGCACAGGTACACGTCCACGTCACCATCATTGACGGCCTCCGCCGGCATGTGCTGCGTCACCCAACCCTTGCGAGGATGGGTCGACTCCGTATCGGCCACGACGGTGCTGTAAGTGAAATTCGGCAACTTCGCCACGTAGGTTTCGATTGCATCGACCTGCACGAGGTCGAGGTCTCGCGTTACGCCGTAAATCAGATGCACTTTTTGCTGCGAATTCGTGCGAGCCAGCACTTCAAGCATCGACAGGAACGGTGCGAGGCCCGTGCCGCCCGCGAGGAACAGCAACGGCCGCTCAACCGCGCGCAGATAGAAGCTGCCGAGCGGTCCGGTCAACTCCACCTTGTTGCCTGCCTGCGCGGATTCGAGCCAGGTGCTCATCACGCCACCAGAAATTTTCTTGATCAGAAAACTGATTTTCGATTCGCCCGGTGCCGACGAAAAAGAATATGAACGGTGCTGACCGCTGCCGGGAACGTCGATGTTGACATACTGGCCCGGCAGGAATACCGGCGCGGCCGCCTCCACATCCAGTTCGAGCACGATGGCCGCGTCGTTGTGCGGCTCGACCCTGGATACGGTCGCGGCGAACTTGCTTTGCTCAGTCTTGCATGCAGTGGAAGATGCCGGCACCGTAATGACACAATCGCTTTCTGGCACCATCTGGCAGGTGAGTACGAGACCGCCCTCCTTCTCATCCTCGGTCAGCGCATCTTCGATGTAATCGTCGCCCAGGTCGTAGCTTCCGCTCTCGGCGCGGCACTTGCAGGTACCGCACACGCCATCGGAGCAATCCATCGGCAGGTTGATTTTTGCGCGAAAGGCGGCGTCGAGTACCTTTTCGCCCGCCTTGCAGGTAACGAAGCGGGTCACGCCGTCTTCAAAATTCAGTGCAATGTTGTAGCTGGACATCTTGCCTCCTGTACTTCTCATTTCCGCGGTGATTGCGCTCAAACGTGATAGACGTCGAGTACCTGGCGGATGTAGTCGTCCTTCAACACGATGCGCTTGTAGCAAATCAACAGTTCATCGTTGACCTTGCGCAGAGTGACGAACATCGTGCCGAAAAACTGGTCGGTGGTTCTGTAACGGTGGCTGAGCGTGTTGAAGTTGTAGCGCACGTCCACTTCGCTCTCGCGCTCGGCCAGCACTTCCACATTGGTGACGTTGTGACTGGTTCGCGGTTCAGGCATCGAGGCACTGCTGCGCTCGGTCTTGATGCGGAACACACGGTCTTCCAGGCCGCCACGGTCCGGGTAATACATCAGCGAAATCTGACTCTCGTGGTCGTCGGTGAGCTGATCATCGTCATCCCACGCCGGCATCCAGTACGTGACGTCCTCGGTATAGCAGGCAAGCCAGTCGTCCCATTGACGGTCGTCGAGCAGGCGCGCTTCACGGAACAGCACGGCGCAAATTTTCTGGTGATCGAAGCTCATGCCAGGGCCTCCCCTTGTTCCTTTTTGAGTGCGTCGCGCATCACATGGACCCAGTACTCGTGCTGACACACAAACAGGCCCTCGTCTTCACTGCGCTCGCCAGAAATGAGTGGCTTCAGACCCATATTTTTTGCATTCGTGTCGGCCCCTTCGACCCACAGCGGCGCGCCGCGCGACAGGTCGTTCCACATTGCAGTGGTGCCGGCATAGCCCGCCTGGCAGGCACGGAATTCTTCGAGGTCATCCGCGGTGCCCATGCCCGAGACGTTAAAGAAGTCTTCGTACTGGCGGATGCGGGTAGCCCGGTCGGCTGCGCTCTCGCCCTTCGGCGCGAAACAGAAGATGCTGACTTCGGTCTTGTCCACGCTGATCGGACGGACGACGCGAATCTGCGTGCTGAACTGGTCCATCAGGAACACGTTCGGATACAGACAAAGATTCCGGGTCTGGTTGACGATGAAGTCTGCCTTCACCTCGCCCACACGTGCCTTGATTTCGTCCCGGTATTGATAGACCGGTCGCACTTCCGGGTTCATCGTCTTGGTCCACAGCAGGATGTGGCCGTGCTCGAACCCGTACACGCCGGCTACCGACTTGCTCCAGCTGTTCGCATCCACGGCCTTGGTGCCCTCGACCTTGCGCCGGTCCATCGTCGCAGCGTAGTTCCAGTGCACGGTGCTGACGTGGTAGCCGTCGCAGCCGTTCTCCATCTGCATCTTCCAGTTGCCGTCGTAGACGTACGATGAATTGCCGCGCAACACTTCCAGCCCGTCCGGGGCCTGGTCGACGATCTGGTCGATGATGACCCTGGTCTCGCCGAGGTAGTCCTCCAGTGGAATCGCGTCGGCGTTGAGCGTGCCGAACAGGAAGCCGCGATAGCTCTGGAAGCGTGCGACTTTTTTCAGGTCATGCGAGCCGTTGGTATTGAATTGCACCGGGTATTCGGTGGTCTTCACATCTTTCACTTTCAGCAGCTTGCCGGTGTTGGCGAAGCTCCAGCCGTGGAACGGACACGTGAAGGTGCCTTTGTTGCCGTGCTTTTTACGGCACAGCATCGCGCCTTTGTGCGCGCAGGCATTGATGACCGCGTGCAGTTCGCCGCTTTTGTCGCGAGTTACCACGATAGGCTGGCGGCCAATCCAGGTGGTGTAGTAGTCGTTGTTGTTGGGAATCTGGCTTTCATGCGCGAGATAGACCCAGTTGCTCTCGAAAATGTGCTTCATTTCGAGCTCGAACAATTCAGCGTTCGTGAAGATGTCGCGGCGGCAACGGAATACACCGTTTTGCTTGTCGTCCTGAACCGCGGTGTGCAGCAGTTCATCGAGTTGCGAGGCTTTGTCGATAGTTGCAGACATGAGTGCTCTCCTACGCGTGCTCCAGGTCATGGGGCACGCGCATCAGTGTCGAAAGATTCTTGCGAAGGATTGAGCGGCAGCAGTGCTACGACGCAGCGGCCGCGTTCAGAAGTTAGGCGGTAGCAGACACACGCAGGCGATGCACGAGCTGGTTATCCTTGCCCTGAATCAGCGGAGTCAACTCGATGTCGAACGCGATTTCCTTATACGCATCGGTCTTCATTCCCAGCGCAGTGCCGCCGGTCTTTTCAACCACGTGGGGAATCAGATCCTCGCGGGTGGCGTAAGCGAAGTCGTCCCAGATCAACGGATCACCCTCGATGTTGATTTGCGTCGTCAGCTTGCGGGACTTGTCGGAGGAGACGAAGAAGTGCACGTGCGCCGGGCGGTTGCCATGGCGGCCGAGCACGTCCAGCAGTTGCTGGGTCGCGCCATGCGGCGGACAGCCATAGCCGACCGGCATGAGCGTACGGAACTCGTACTTGCCGTCGGAGCCGGTGCTGACCGCTCCGCGCAGATTGAACTCGCTCTGCGCGCCGGTCGGGTCGAAGTGCGAATAGAAGCCTTTCGAATTGGCGTGCCAGCATTCGACCAACGCCCCTGCTACGGGCTTGCCATCCGGGCCGGTTACCGTGCCGCGGATAACCAGTGGGCCGGCATCTTCGTCCGGATTGATATCGATTTTCGACACGCCATCGCGCACGGGCGCACCGGCGACATACAGCGGACCCTCGATGGTACGCGGCGTGCCGCCGGTAATTTCAGCCGCTTTGTCTTCCGCGTCCATGCGGATGTCGAGGTATTTCTCCAGACCGAGACCGGCAGCCAGCAGCGCGGCTTCGCCGTCCTGGCCGAGCTTGTTGAAGTAGTGGACGCCGGCCCAGATTTCGTCGGGCGTTATGTCGAGGTCGTCGATGGCCTTGAACAGGTCGCCCAGCAGGCGATTGACAATCTGCTTTGAGCGAGCATTGCCGTCCTGGCTTCCGAGATTGGCTGCGGCCTTCAGCAGGTCCTGCACTTCCTTCGTATCGAACACTTTGACGCTCATGTCTGCTCCTGGATTTCTATTTTCTGGTGCGGGTTAACCCCTAGTTTTGCGCTCGCTTAAGTATGCCTGAGAGGTATAATGGCTGCTAAAACAGGGTGCGAATGCAGAATAAAGGACGCTGCAAGGCCCCGTCCAACACTGATTTGGTATCGACCCATATCCATGAGGTATTGAAATGGAACTGCGACATCTTCGCTATTTCGTCGCCGTGGCCGAGGAACGCAATTTCACGCGCGCGGCACAGCGATTGAACATGGCCCAACCGCCGTTGAGCCGTCAGATCCAGCAGCTTGAAGAGATTCTCGAGGTGCAGCTATTCCAGCGCGACTCGCGCCCGTTAAAGCTCACCGAAACGGGTAAGTTCTTCTATGCTCATGCCGTCCAGTTGCTGGCTCAGACGTCCGAACTCGAATCCATGACGCGGCGCGTGGGCAACATCGGGCGCAGCCTCTCTGTCGGTTTCGTGGGTTCGACGTTGTATGGAATGCTGCCCAAAATCATCCGGCGCTTCCGCGATGAAAACACGACCGTCGAACTCAGCCTCCACGAGATGTCGACGATGGACCAGATTCGAGCGCTGAAGGACGGTCAGATCGATGTCGGGTTTGGCCGTATCCGGCACGAGGACGCGAACATCCGTCGGGTGATTCTTCGCGAGGAGAAGATGATTGTTGCCCTCCCGGAGGGTCATCCACTCTCACTAGCCAAGTCCGTCCTCGCTCTCAGCGACCTGGTCAACGAAACCCTGATTATCTTCCCCAAGGCACCGCGACCCAGTTATGCAGACCAGGTGCTGTCGGCATTCGAAGACCGTGCTCTCAAGCCTCGCCGGATCTATGAAGTACGGGAGTTGCAGATTGCGCTAGGCCTCGTCGCGGCGGGCGAAGGAATTTCTATCGTTCCGAGTAGCGTATACGGCCTGAAGCGAGACGATGTGAGCTACAAGGAACTGGACGACCCGACTCTGGTTTCCCCAATCATCATGAGCATGCGTGCGCTCGACGAGTCGCGCGACATTCGGGAAATGCTTGCACTTATCTATCGGCTGTACGAGGAGGAAAGGATACCCTATGCGCACGGCCCCGACGAGGGTCAGTGAGACTCGCTATACCCAGAGGGTATGACACTAGACGTCGATGGTGTTGGACAGGGGGTTAATGAGCGCGCAATACTTCAGCAACCCCTCCACTCCAACATTCCAGGTATGAACGCCCAAATCACCTCTGTCGAAGCAATTCTGGTTGACCTCCCAACCATCCGCGCGCACCAGTTGGCCATGGCGACCATGCAGCAACAAACCCTTGTCATCGTCCGTCTGCGTTCAAGCGATGGCATTGAGGGTATCGGCGAAGCGACCACGATTGGCGGTCTGTCGTACGGCGATGAGAGTCCCGAAGGCATCAAGCTGACCATCGACACTTATCTTGCACCTGCAGTTGTTGGGCAAGATGCGACCAACATCAACGATGCGATGTTCAAGCTGAACAAGGTTGCCCGGGGCAACCGGTTTGCCAAGTGCGCAATCGAGACGGCTTTGCTGGACGCTCAGGGCAAGCGCCTGGGCGTTCCGGTTTCAACGCTTCTCGGCGGCGCTGTCCGCAAGACACTTCCGGTCCTGTGGACACTCGCAAGTGGCGATACCCAACGCGACATCGATGAAGCAGAAACGCTGCTCGCCGAACGTCGCCACAATACTTTCAAGCTGAAGATTGGCCGGCGTAGCGTGCGTGATGATGTAGCGCATGTATCGAAAATCAAAGCCGCGCTCGGCGACCGCGCCAAAGTCACGGTTGACGTGAATCAGGCATGGAATGAGGCGGACGCAGCGCTGGGAATCGAAGCGCTTGAAGCTGCTGGCATTGACCTCATCGAGCAACCCACGCCGCGAGAGCAACGCGGAGCACTCGCCAGACTTGCATCGCGCTTCATCGTCCCCATCATGGCCGACGAAGCAGTGACAGGTCCGGAGGATGCCCTTGAACTTGTGCGCGGCGCCTGTGCGGACGTCTTTGCGCTGAAGATTGCGAAGTCCGGCGGAATCTACGGAATGATGCGTACAGCCGCTATTGCGGATGCAGCCGGCGTGTCCCTGTATGGCGGCACGATGCTTGAAGGCAGCATCGGGTCGATCGCATCGGCACACGGATTCGCTGCACTCCCGCAACTTGCCTGGGGCACCGAGCTGTTCGGACCACTCCTGCTGAAAGACGACATCGTCACTGCGCGCCCCGAATATCGGGACTTCGACCTCCATCTGCCAGAAGGACCGGGCCTGGGCCTCCATATCGACGAAGACAAGCTCGCCTTCTACCGTCGCGACAAAAACATCTGAGCGCACGCGCTTAGCGCAGAAACAACCACTTCGACGTTCTCCTGCCAGTGAACTGGCAGGAGCGTTGCATTTTTTGGAAGAGAACCATGCTTTATCTCGTAAGAATGGACGTACACCTGCCACACGACATGCCCGTGGCTCAGGCCGATGAAATCAAGGCTCGCGAGAAGGCATACTCGCAAGAACTTCAACGGCAAGGTAAGTGGCAGCAGCTGCATCGCGTGGTCGGTGAGTATGCGAACTTCAGCGTTTTCGACGTCGAATCGCACGACGAACTGCACACCCTCCTCTCAGCTCTGCCGTTGTTTCCGTATATGACGATGAATGTGACCGCGCTCGCACGTCATCCGTCATCCATCCGTTGAAGCGGTTGTGTCGCGGTAAGGGCTGAAACACCGATCGGATTGATCTGATCGGAATGCGCGTCAAACCCCGGGGTTCAGCCTAAGGATTACCCACATCTCGATCATCGCTTGTAAACTGCGCTGACCAATGTTAACTTGAGCGCGTTCATGGACCGGAATGAACCGCATTGTCTGCAACGGGTGATTTCGATGACTGGGCCAGCGAAGAATTCGGCGCGGCGGCGCTGGGCGACGCCCGCCTGACGCAGCGCCTCGTTGCGCTCGCGCGACGGCTGGCGGAGAGCCCACAGTGTTCGTTTCCACAGTCGCTGGACGGGGCACAACTGAAGGCTGCCTATCGTTTCTTCGACAACCCACGGATCGACACCAACGGCGTATTGGCCAACCACATTGGGCAGACGCTGAACCGCATGCAGCAGGTCCCGGTCGTCCTGGCCCCGCAGGATACGACTGAATTCAACCTCATGCATCTGCCGGCGACGCAGGGACTGGGCCACGGCACGAGCAGTAATGTGCACGGATTCATGCTGCACAGCTTGCTGGCCGTGACACCTGAGGGCCTACCGCTCGGGGTGCTGGGAATGAAGACGTGGATTCGTGCACCCGAGGAATCCGGCAGATCGAAACAACGAAGGAAACGACCTATCGAGGAGAAGGAAAGCGTCAAGTGGCTCGAGGGCCTCGAGCATCTGGCATCGGTGAAAGCGCGCTGCCCCGACACCCACATCATCGGCATCTCCGACCGCGACGGCGATGTCTACGATGTGTTCATTGCTCCTCGGCCAGTGGGCGTTGACTGGCTGGTACGTGCAGCCTGGAGCCGCCGCGTTGCGCATCCGCAGGCATATCTGTGGGACGCCGTTGCGGCAGAGCCCGCTGTGGGCGAAACGGATCTGCTGGTGCCGACCCGGAATGGAAAAACACCGACACGCACTGCGCAATTGACGGTGCGTTGCAAGGCGCTCCGGTTGCGTCCGCCGCGCAGCCGTCAGCACGATAAGTTGCCGGATGCCGAGGTGTTTGTGATCCACGCGCTGGAGACTCAGCCCCCCGAGGGCGTCGAGCCGATCGAATGGATGTTGCTGAGTTCGGTGCCGACACTGACCTGCGATGACGCACTCGAACGTTTGGCGTGGTATGCCCGCCGTTGGACGATTGAATCGTGGCATCGCGTCCTGAAGAGCGGGTGTCAGATCGAGGCCCGACAATTCGGCCACCTGGATCGCTTCGTGCGCGCCACGGCATTGTTTGCTGTCATCAGCTGGCGCATCATGTACGCGACGCTGCTGGCCCGCCTTGATGGCGACCTGTCCTGCGAAGTGCTGCTGCAGCCACTCGAATGGCACGCGCTGTATTGCCGGATACACGGCACTACGCAATTGCCGGCCGAACCGCCAACGCTCGCGCAGGTGGTGCTCTGGGTTGCAAAGCTCGGTGGTTATCTCAATCGCAAGCACGACCATCCCCCTGGACCAACCGTGATGTGGCGTGGCTTTCTCGCACTGCACGAGAGCGCGGTCATGTATCGTATCTTCCGGCAAAACGAGTAGCCTACGTCGGAATCAAATCAAGAGATGTGGGTAATCCTCAGCCTCTTTAGGGCGGGGAGATGGTATGAACACCTCCCTCCCCTCGGGGAAGTGCCAGGGCCGAAAGGGGCTCTCGCTTGACCGATGGCATCGATGTGCCAAAGTGAAAGTTCCACGAGTCACTTGAGGTAAGGAGAGCCCAAATGAATGCTACGACATATGGTCTGGATATCGCAAAGGCCGTGTTTCAAATGTACTGGGTAGATGGACAAAGTGGCGAGATCTGTAGTCGAAAATTCCGTCGTGAACAGCTGATCCGGTTTCTCGCAACCCGGGCACCAGGAAAGGTGGCGCTGGAGGCATGCGGAGGGGCGCACTGGTGGGCGCGAAAAATCCAGAGTCTCGGACATCAGGTGGTGTTGTTGCATGCGAAATACGTGCGTCCGTTCGTCAAAACCAACAAGACGGATGCGGCAGACGCCCAGGCGATCTGGACGGCGGCCCAGCAACCCGGGATGCGAACTGTGGCGATCAAGAGCGTAGACCAGCAAGCCATCCTGAGCCTGCACCGCATCCGGTCGGGCCTGGTGGCGACACGAACCCGCGAAACCAATCAGATTCGCGGGTTGCTTGCGGAATATGGACTGTACTTCCGATATGGCCGCAAGGCGCTCATGAATGAGCTCAAGGCACGTATGGCCGAGATAGAAGAGGTCGTGCCGCAGCTTGTCTGGCGGGCGTTGTTGCGTCAGCTCGAACAGCTCCAGCAGGTCGAGCAGGGGATTGACGAAGCCGAGCGGGAAAATCTGCAGTGGCTGAAATCCAGTCCCCAGGCAAAAACGCTCGATGACATAGCCGGCGTGGGTCCATTGACAGCCACAGCCACTGTTGCGGTCATGGGCTCGCCAAAGGCATTTCGCTCCGGACGCGCATTTGCGGCGAGTATCGGCCTGGTACCCCGTCAGAGTGGGACTGGGGGCAACGTCAGACTCGGCGGCATCAGCAAAAGGGGTGACCCCTATCTGAGACAGCTATTGATCCATGGCGCGCGAATGGTCGTGACCCATTCCAAACAACGTCCCCAGTGGGTAGAAGCGTTGCTGAAACGGCGTCCGGTCAATGTGGTGGTGGTCGCGTTGGCCAACAAGATGGCACGAACGGCGTGGGCGTTGCTCGCGCATAACCGGTCTTATGAGCGGGAATTTGTGAGCGAGCGACCAGCCGTCGCGGTATAGATTGAAACGATGAGTCTTTGAACACAGGAGTTGCGCAGAGCAAGGGTAACGTGTGATGGCAAACCAGGTCGGACCGTGGAAACGCAAACCTGATGACGTCCATGGGCGTGAAGCCCGCCGTGGGAGATGAGGTCGTTTCCAGCAGATTCCATCAAGGCCAGCGGGCACCGTCTCGCAATGAAGGTCGGATATAAGACTGCAACCGCTTCTGCTAGCCAAAACATCAACCCCCTGCCTTGCGGAACGGGAGGTGTTCATATAAGGATGTCAAACCGATTCCTGATAGATGCGAGTGCTACGACCGCGACACTGCCGCGAGCCGTGGCGGCTTGACGAAATCGACCTCCCCAACTTTTGCGCGCTCTCTCCTACGGCGGTCGACTCTAGAAATACTTTGCCAGCCGGTTTGCTCACATCAGGTCGCCTGGACCGCGCAATCTTGAGCTTCAGGACATCGATCTGACGGCAGCAGGCGTTCAGAACGCGTGACGCATGCCCACCGTGACCGCCACTTGCGTGTTCGTCGCGGACGGCGACAGCGTGTTGATCATCGCGTGCGACAACACGGAATCCGCGGGCGCACCGTGCACGTTCTGATACACGCCTTCAAGATAGAAGTCCGTGCGCTTGCTGATCGAGTAGTCGGTCTGCAGCATGGCCGTGTTCCATCCCGGCGACGAACCGTTGTAGGCGCCGCGCGTATACGTGTACGCGCCCGATACGCTCCACGCCGGCGTGAGCTCATACTTCGCATTCACTTCGTAGTTGTCGAGGCGCAGCGAACCGGCGAGGGTGCCGGCGGAGTCGTCGTTTGCGCCGAGGTAGCTGCCCGTGCCGAACGAGAAGACGGCCGCCGCGTTATCGATCTGCGTGTGACTCCAGACCAGCCCGACGGTGGCCGGCCCGAAAGTGTAGTTACCGCCCAGCGACCAGATACGCTGGCGCTCGGCAATGAAGTTCGCGCTCGTATCGCTGGTGGTCACGGCGCCGGCGCCGTGACCCGCGTTGTTCAGTTGCAAGTAGCCGGCGGCAAGATTCAGCGGGCCCACGACATAAGACAGGCCGAAGCTGTACGAGCGGTTATTCGCGAAGTCGCCCGCCGTGTTGCTGAACGAATACATCGTTTCGAACGTGACGCCGCGGTAGGTCGGACTCGCGTACTTGACCGAATTGTTGATCACGACCGAATTCGCAGCGAGGTTGTCGTTTTCGAACGGATGCGCGGCGATGCTGCCGCCCCACGTGTTGTACTCGGCCGTGAGCGGTCCGACGAGGTCGTTCATCACGTCGAACTGGCGACCGAATGTCAAGGTGCCGTACGGATCGCTTTGCAGTCCAACCCAGGCCTGCGAACCGAAAGCGCTTCCGGCGAAAGCCTGGGCGCCATTATTCAGAAGGAACGATTGCTCCAGCTTGAAGATCGTGTGAAAACCATCCCCAAGATCCTCCGACCCCTTCAGCCCAAACACCGTGTTTTGCGTCGAGCTGGTTACTTCCTGCCAGTTGCTATGCCCGAGTTGATTGTTTGTGTAGATCAACCCCGTATCGATAAGGCCGTATAGGGACACGCTGCTTTGCGCGTGCGCCGAAACTGTAAAAGCGCCGAAGAGTACGACCGCGAGTAGAGATTTTTTCATACCTGTTGGCTCGATGAAGCAGCAGTGGTTGACGAAATCAATTGATGCCTCAAAAAAAGCCCGCGTCTCCCAACGGTCACCGTATACCGTCGAGGGTTGACGCGGGCAATAACGGACAATTCAGATTGTGTTTGAGTTCAGCTCCGCGTGCGCGACGGCATCCACCGTGGCCCGGAAGTGCGGGCTGCGCCGGGCCATCGCAAAATAGGTCAAGGCCGCAGACAACAGGCCGAACTCAAAGCTAAGATCGCCCCAGCCGAGGTAGTCGCGCATCAACGGGCTGACGTAGGTCGGCGAATTGGAGAACACGAGCGAAGCTACGATCCCGACCAGCAGCGCGATGACACCCGGCCAGAAGACTCCCGCGTCGTACCAGTACGCGCCGCTGCCCCACTTCATCCAGGCATCCGCCCGATATCGGCCACGACGCATGAAGTAGTCGACAATAACGATGGCCGCCCATGGCGCAGTCCAGAAGACCATGTAGTTCAGGAACACCTGGTACATGTCGAAGAACTGCCCGTAGAACACCGTCACTACACGGAAACAGAGCGTGAAGAGCGCAATGATGGTCAGCGACGTAATCCGGTTGATCGGGATGCGCAGCGCCAGCAGACCGAGGCCAGCGGTGTAGCCGTTTGGCACGTTTGCCGCGATCCCACCGAGAATGATCGAAAACAGCAACGGCACGATGAACCACGTCGGCAGGAATTTGCCAAGCTGGCTGACCGGGTCATCGCCGAGCGTGCCACCCAGTGCCGTGGCAAACAGCACGCCGATCACTTCGCAGAACATCAACGCGACGAACTGTCCACCGCCGGCCGCCAGCACGATCTTTTTCCAGCTGGTTTCAGCTGGGAAATAGCGGCTGTAGTCGGAGGCGAAGTTGGCCCAGCCAATCGGATAGGAAAAGATGATCCCCATCGCGATCAGCCACGTACTGATCGACCCGCCACCGTGGTTGATGGCTGACGCCATCGCGAAGCTCGTATGGGGCAGCACGAAAGCCGCCAGCCCGCCGAACAGCACGGCAAGCACAACCGCGATCCATTTCTCCGCGGCGATGATCGTTGCGTGTCCAAATATCGCCAGCAGGATTTCCGCAGCAAGGATGATCGCCAGCGAAACCCACACTACGGCCTGGCTGTGAAAGCCGCCCATCTTCAGCAGCGTTTCGAGCGCCTGGGTCGCGACCACCGAGTTGATCGAAAACCAGCTGAGCGCGGACACGAGGCTTACCGCTTTAGGAAGGAACGACCCGAGCTGGCCGAACGAACTGCGCGAGGTCATGATGCCGGACGTACCGGTACGCGGCCCCATGATCGTCGTCAGGCCAAGCACAAAGCAGCCCAGCAGGTTGCCCACCAGAATCGCGCCCAGCGCCTGCCATAGCGACAATCCCTGCGACAGCGCGAGTGCCCCTGTCACCACCACCACGTAGTTGGTGTTGGCGCCAATCCACATCTTGAACAGTTCAGCCGGTGTCCCATGCCGATCCTTGAGCGGAATCGGATCGATGCCGTGCTGTTCGACGCTCCATGCCTTGTCGGCTGTAATGTCGGTGTGCGGGTTACGGTTATCGTAGTTTCCCATTACTTTCTCCTGATTGGAGTGTCAGTCGCGTGACGCATTCACGCGCGCATCGTAGGCTTCGCTAAGTGCGCGCGAAATCCCTTGTACACAGACGTCGAACAGCAACGCGCCCTTTTCAGCCGACGCAGCCGCAGCCGACGACAGACAGCCCGACGCAGGCGTCCACTCCGGAATGGCCGGAAAGACGTCGTACGGCGGAAAGCTCGCGGCGGCATGCGTGGGCACGCATGACATGTCGACCAGATGGGGATGCAGATGCAGCATCAGCGACGTTTCCAGCACACCACCGTGCTCGACCGCCCAGCCTGGAAACCCCTCTGGGTAGATCCGGGCGATCGTGTCTTCGTTGACGAAATCCCAGTACGACAGCATCACCACCTGAAAATCGTGAATGCCTTCCCAGCGGAGTTCGCGAATGGCGAGATCGATACCCTCGACGACAAACATCGAGTTTTCAAAATGACCGTTGATCAGGCAGATCTTGCGCGCGCCATGCCGTGCGAACTCCTTCAGGATGTCCTTGACCGTCGACGACAGCGTGTGGCCGTCCAGGCTCGTGGTGCCGCACAGGTGATTGCCGCCGCCGCTCTTCTGCTGGGACTTGTAGCCGTATGCAATAGCCGGCGCCACCAGTGCGCCGATCTGCTGCGCCACCGCTACAGCGACGGCGCCCGGCAGCAGCACATCGGGATTCATCGACATATGCGGGCCATGCTGCTCCAGCGCACCGATCGGGATCAGGATCGGCTGGGCTTCGTCCTTCACACGGCGCATATACTCCGGCGACGCCAGTTCTCCAATTACCACTCTCTTTTCCATCAGAATCTCCTCCGTTACTTATTGTGTCGATCGGTTCGCCGCTACGGGCGCATAGCCAGATTTCGACCCGACGCCCATGCGACCAGACAGGGAAGTGCCGCGAGATGGAACCGCCCGCCCGCAGCGCTCAGACCGCTATAGATGCCTTCATGTGGCGTCTCCCAATATGAATGCGGATTGCTGAGTTTTTGGTTTCAGCTCTTTCGGCCGTTTCACCATTCTGACCTGCTGAAGCAATACGGCTCGCCCAGCAGGAATAAAAATCAGCCGCCCGACAAAGTACCGAACGGCATAGCCCGGCGCAAGATCTTTGACGTCCCATCCTGACCCAATAACCTCATCGTCAGTTCGGCTGAAGTCGCGCAGCCGAACCGAATGTGTCGGCGGTGGCAGATGCTTCCACCCCGCAGCCGGAGGCTGTGTTCAGTCAAGGCCGTATCAGGCCTTGATGATGTTGTGCTCCGGACCGTACGGGAATGCGGTAATGTTGGTCGCACTCTTCTCGCCGACCACCAGGATGTCGTGCTCGCGATAGCCGCCCGCACCCGGCAGGCCTTGCGGCAGCATGATCATCGGTTCCATCGAAATCACCATGTTCGGCTCAAGCACCGTGTCGATGTCTTCGCGCAGTTCGAGCCCCGCTTCGCGCCCGTAGTAATGCGACAGCACGCCGAACGAATGGCCATAACCGAACGTGCGGTACTGCAGCAGGTTGTACTCCGCGTAGATCTTGTTCAGTTCGTGCGCGATATCGCTGCAGCGTGCGCCCGGCTTGATCAGCTTCAGCCCCGCCTCATGCACTTCGACGTTGACCTTCCACAGACGCAGGTGCGCGTCAGAGCAGTGGTCGAAGAACATCGTGCGTTCGAGTGCGGTGTAATAGCCGGCGATCATCGAGAAGCAGTTCAGGCTCAAAATGTCGCCCTTCTGCACCTTGCGCGTCGTCACCGGATTGTGCGCGCCGTCCGTGTTGATGCCTGACTGGAACCACGTCCACGTGTCCATCAGTTCCGAATCGGGAAAGCGGCGCGCGATCTCGCGGACCATCGCCTGGGTCGACGCGAGTGCGACCTCGTGTTCGGGCACCCCCTCATGAACCGCCGCAGCGAGCGCCGCACCGCCCACGTCGCAGACATTCGCGCCGTGCGTGATGACCGCAATTTCCTCGGCCGACTTGATCATGCGCATGCGCATCGTCTGCGCGCTGATGTCGACGAATTCGACTGACGGCAATGCGGCCTTCAGCTTGGCCAGCACATCGACCGGCACATGATCGAACTCGATGCCCACACGCCCCTTGTTCTCGATTTCCTGCTGCACGCCACGGAAGAAGTTGTCGCGCTGCCAGTCGGTGTAGACCACGTTGTAGTCACCGACCGTGCGGCGCCACGGCTGGCCACCGTCGATGTTCGCCGAGATCGACACGACCTTTTTCTGCGTGACCACCAGCCCGTATTTACGGCCGAACGAGCAGTACAGGAAGTCTGCGTAGTAGTTGAGGTTGTGATACGACGTGAACAGCACGGCGTCGATGTTCTCGCGCGCCAGCAGATCACGAAGCTTGCCCTGGCGGCTGGCGTACTCGGCTTCCGAGAAGGTGTGCTTCACCTTTTCGCCGTTCTCGATTCGAATCAGATTCTCCAGTTTCATGCGCTCGCTCCTTGGTGAAAATGGTCGGTGGGTGTGAGCAGATGGTAGGAGTTCGGCGTTTTCGAAAATTTCCCAATTCGACAAAGTGATTTCCCGTTTAGCCATCGCGGGTATACACCCGTGAGCGAAATTCCGGGCGGCTGACGCTTGTAGCACGACGATCTAATACCTTAAGGGAATCATTTGCGGGTGGCGAACTCGGAACTCTGCCAAGGAGCCCACAGCCGATGCGCCCTCAAAAAAGACCAGAGGCGCATGCCCGGAGTGCGCTCCGCTACCGCTTGCGGTCTTTGCCCGCTGCGATCCGGCACAGCACCTTGCAGCGCGCCAAGAAGTGCGCCGTCAATGTGAAGCCGGGCGGGCGCGGCCGCGATCCAGCCGTCAGAAAAGACAATGCAGCAGTTGGCACGACAGGGGGGAGCGGGCCTACGGCTACCTGTGTCGCCACGTCCCCGCTGCGTTGAAGCGGCTACAGTGGCGGATTCAACCGGTCGTTGCTTTCGTTGATTCCGATGCCGCAATGGGCCATAACTCCTGCGCGAGCAATGGCCTCTGAAACGCCGCCAGTACTGCACCGGTCACCAGCAGCAGCGTGGAGTAGACCAGACCGCGCGACAGTCCCGCCCCGTCGGACACCCAGCCGATAGCGAGTGGCCCGAAGATCTGCCCGAACGCGAAGACGATCGTGAACAGGCTGATCCCCCGGGTCCAGTGGCTGGCGGGCAGGTTGTGCCGGACGAAGGCCGTGGTCGATGCCACGGCGGACAGGAAGGCGGCGCCGAACAGCACTCCTGACGCAAACGCAACCAGTGGATGTGTAAACACCGCGGGAAGCAGCGTCGCGAGCCCGAGCAGCCCGTTGAGCACCGCGAGCGCCTGGCCGCCGCGCATGCGGTCGAGCAACCCGGACCAGAGCCGCGCCAACACGACAGTCGCCGCACCGAGCAAAATGTAGAAGCCAGTCACGACGGCTGCGCTCATTCCGGCATTGCGCAGCAGCGCAGCGAGAAACGCCATGTAGCCGATATAGCCGACACCAAAAAGTCCGTAGCCGGCCAGTGCCAGACCGAAGCTCGGCCAACTCGGCGCATGGTTCTCCGCGACGCGCGAACCCGCTGCCGGCGAAACCGCTGCATGGTCAGTTTCGATCACGCGTGCCGCGCCGATCGCAAATCAGCGAAAACGCCACGCACAGGGTCGCGAGCGCGAACCACGCGAACTGCCAGCCGTGCGAGGACTTGAGAATCGTCAGGGGCACGAGCACCGCCGAGACGACGATGCCCCACCCGGTGCCGCCGTAGTAGAGACTAAGCACGAGGCTCGCGTCGCGCGGCCCCGCCGACGCGAGCCGGGCCGCCAGCACGCCACCGCTGATGAAAATGAACGCGCTGCGCGCGCCGGTTATGACGCGCTGGGCAAACAGCGCGTGAATATCGGACAGCACACCGTTCACCGCCATCAGCAACGCCGTCACCACGCAACCGGCGATGAACAGCGCACCGGGTGTCCAGCGTCGCGATAGGCGCGGAAAGGCCAGTGCGCCAGGCAGATAGCCCAATGCGTTGGCCGTATTCATTGCGCCGGCTTGAGCGAAGCTCCAGCCGGGATCGCTCTTCATCGCGGGGAGCAACAGTGCGTAGAGAATCGCGCGAGCCCCAGCGCGATCGCGCTGCCCAACGAAAGCATCAAGGCGAGCAGCAGCGTGCGCATCCGGTCCGGCTGTTCGGCATCAGCTCCGGCGATGTTGGTTCACAATGCGGATCGCACCGGCATCCCCCAACGAAACGACTCAGATACGCGCGAGTCGAGGAGCCCGTACGTCGTGTAATAGTTGTGCCCATTTCGCCTTTTATCGGCTCTCCATCCGGCAGTGCTCGCGAATCATCGATCAGCAATTGCGCCCAGCCACATACCGGCCAACCTGCCAGGATCAGGAACACCGCAAGCTTGCGCCTCAGTTGCTGTTCTGTTCGTTGATTGGTAAAAGACCGCGCTACCTGGACAGGTTCAGATCCAGTGCGAAGTCATGCCGCTGGATGCCCGAAAGTAGTCAACCTCTTGTGAAACGGCAGATGCCGACGCGTCAGCAGTAATGCGTCGATGCGCACGGGCCAGCTTGGGCCCAGACCTGGCAGATTCTGCATGCGCCAGATTGCTCCGCGTTTTCAACATCCGCGACATGCCCGGACAATATGGAGCAGCCAGTCTTACTGAAGCACGACGGTGCAGTTGCCGTTGATGAAAATTCGATGCTCGGTAAAAAGCTTGACGGCGCGCGCCAGCGCGAGGCACTCCACATCACGTCCTGTCGCAAGCAGCCGGTCGGGGCCATAGGCGTGAGTGACGCGTTCCACGACCTGCTCGATGATCGGCCCTTCGTCGAGATCGTCGGTGACGAAATGCGCGGTCGCGCCGATCAGCTTCACCCCGCGTGCATGTGCCTGGTGATATGGCTTCGCACCCTTGAAGCCCGGCAGGAACGAGTGGTGAATGTTGATTGCGCGTCCGGCGAGGGATGCGCTCAGCCCGGGGGACAGCACCTGCATGTAGCGTGCAAGGATGACCAGTTCCGCGCCGGTCCGTTCGATCAGGGTTAGTAACTGGGCTTCCTGCTGCGGCTTCGTGTCGGCGGTCACCGGCAAATGGTGCCAGGTGATGCCGTTGGGGACAGCCAGCGGCTCAAGATCCGGGTGATTGGACACGATCGCGACGATGTCCATCCTGAGTTCGTCCATGCGCCACCGGAACAGCAGGTCGGCCAGGCAATGATCGAACTTCGACACCATGATCAGTACCCGGGGTTTCACCGACATGTCGTGAATCGCCCAGACCATATCGAAGCGTCCGGCGACCACCGCGAACTCGCCACGCAGCGATGCGACATCCAGCTGCTGTGCGGATGCCGCGTGAAAAATGCAGCGCACGAAAAAGCGGGCCGTAGTGTCATCGTCAAACACGTCAAATTCGTCGATATAACAGCCCCGCTCATCGAGAAATCGCACCAGCGCCGCGACCTGTCCAGGCGCACTGGCACAGGTGACGGTCAGCGCGAACTGAGGCGCCCGAACCGTGCGCTTCGTAGTGTTTTCAGTCATGGTTACTCCGTGTGCTGGATGTGTCAGGCGTACCAGGCTTCGGTGACGTGTGCCGCGGCCGGGTGGGCGCGCCAGCGCAGATAGTCACGACGACTCCAGCGCAGACGTACGCCCACCCGCTCAGCCGAGCGCACTGCGTGCGGCTTGTAAAGCGTGAGCACCGCGTCGTCGAGCACCGTGAAACGGTCGAACGTCAACGTCAGCAGATCGGCGGCGAGTCGCTCGACCAGGTCCGTATGTGTCTGGTCTTCGAGGTATGCGCGCAGTATCCGGCAGAACGCGTCGTAGTCGAGGCACGCATCGATGTGATCCGGTAGTGCCTCGGCGCGGCAATGCAGCACGGCGTCGATCACAACCGGTTGCGGCGCGCGTTCGTGGTCATGGATCCCGATCCGCGTCTGCACGCGCAACTCATCGATCACAACGTCCCATTCGACCGTCGGTCCCGCTTCTGCATGTTTCATCGAAGGATCTCCTCTTTATGGCGGGCGTAACAACCCGCGCGCGTGCTACGCAAGATACGGCTTTGCCGCATCGAGCAGCATCAGTGCGCAATATTCGGCAAAGCTGCGTCGCACGATGACCTGGAACCGGTCGTCGCCGGTACGGCACAGCGTGATGCCGGCCTTGAAGAAGTGCGTCTGCGCGCACTGTCCGTCGCCGAACACACGCCGATGCAGATCGAGCGGACAGCCGCTCGCCAGCACATCGCGCACCGTCGAGCCGGCGATATCGATCACCGTATAACCGCTGCTGACATCCACTACCGCGTGGTGTTGGCCATGGAGGCTGGCACGCAACAGCCGTTCGAGATCGGCGCCCATGTCCTGGGTGGAATAGATCAGCCACTCGTCCGGCCCCATCCACAGCGCGGCGCGCTCCCCCACCGTGACGCAGCCGCCAGCGCGTTGCGGCAGCGCAAAGCCCAATGCGCGCGCTACAGGCGCCTCGAATGCGGCACCTGCGCCGCGCAACGTGACGAGCGTCCCGAACGGCCGCTCGGTCAACTGGAAGCGGCCCGCCACGCCGCCCGACGCCGCCGCCGCCGCGATGTTCGCTTCGATCGCGATGAGCGGCGATTCCTGAATCAGATCATTCAACACGCTGACGTACCCCTTGCGGATCGTAGAAAACAGGACTGCACACTTCGGCTTCCACACAACGCGTCGCCGACATCGACACGAACACGCGCTCGCCGATTTTGCCGAGGCCGCCTTTAAGCACGGCGAGCGCGATCGACCGCTGCAGGATCGGGCTCTGGTAGCTCGACGTCACGTGACCCAGCATCGGTGCGATCCCCTGCACCGCCGGCGTCGCGACGATCTGCGCGCCTTCGGTCAATTGGATGCGCGGGTCCACTGTCTTCAACCCGACTAGTTGCTTGCGGTCCTCACGCTGCGTATCCGAGCGCGACAGCGAGCGCTTGCCGAGGCAATCTTTTTTGGCGACCATGCCGCCCATGCCGAGGTCGAACGGCGTCACCGATCCATCCGTGTCCTGCCCGACGATGATGTAGCCTTTCTCCGCACGCAGCACGTGCATGGTCTCGGTGCCATACGGCGTGATGTCGAACTCGCGGCCGGCGCTCATCACCGCTTCCCACACGCCACGCCCGAAGTTCGCGGGCACGTTGACTTCATAAGCCAGTTCGCCAGAGAAACTGATGCGCATGACCCGCGCAGCCGTGCCAGCGACGGTACCGTTGCGATACGTCATGAACGGGAAAGCGGCATTCGCGAAGTCAATGTCCTTGCAGACCTTCTGAAGTACCTTTCGACTGTTCGGCCCCACCACGGCAAATGTCGCCCAGTGATCGGTCACTGACGCGAGATGCACGTTGAGATCCGGCCACTCCGTCTGCAGCCAGCGCTCCATCCAGTTCAGTACCCTCGCGGCGCCGCCCGTGGTCGTCGTCATCATGTAGTGCTGCTCGCCAAGGCGCACTGTCACGCCGTCGTCGAAGACCATGCCGTTCTCGTCGAGCATCAGCCCGTAGCGGCACTTGCCGACTTCCAGCTTGCTCCACGGGTTCGTGTACATCCAGTTGAGCAGCGTGGCTGCATCCGGCCCCTGAATATCAATCTTGCCGAGTGTCGACGCATCCAGAATGCCGACGCTGTTGCGGACAGCCAGGCATTCGCGTGCGACGGCCGCGTGCAAGTCTTCGCCGTTCTTCGGGTAGTACCACGGGCGCTTCCAGTTGCCCACGTCCTCGAACTGCGCACCATGTGCTTCGTGCCACGGATGGATGCAGGTCTTGCGAACCGGATCGAGGAAATCCCCGAGTTCGCGCCCGGCAATGGTGCCGAACGTGACCGGCGTGTAATTCGGCCGGAATGTCGTCGTGCCGGTTTCAGGAATCGTCTTGCCAAGGGCGCCGGCGAGAATTGCCATGCCGTTGATGTTGCCGAGCTTGCCCTGATCGGTGCCAAAACCCATCGCGGTATAGCGCTTCACGTGCTCGACCGAGTGGTAGCCTTCGCGCGCGGCGAGCAGGATGTCTGCCGCCGACACATCATTCTGGAAATCGACGAACCGCTTCGGCCCGCGCGAGCCGTGCCCCCGTGCTGCGACCAGCCAAAGCGGCAGCAGCGGCGTTTCATTCGATGCTTTGGCCTGCCAGCCCGGAACGGCAGGATCAGGCAGTCCTGCAAACAGAGCCGCCCGCTTGCCGGCCGCCACGCCGTCCTCAAGCGCCTCCGGTAGCTGGAACGCGCCCCGTGCGGCGCCGACGCTGCACTCTTCCTGCACGCCAGCGCCCGGCATGAAGCACGCCCTGTCGTCGTTCCACAGTGCCTTGCCGCCTGACTGCGCGAAGAGGTGCAAAACCGGATTCCAGCCGCCCGACATACCCACCAGATCGCATCCGAGCCTGGCGATACGCGCGCCGACGCGGCCCTCTGCATAGCGGGCAATTGTGACGTTGCGCACGCGTTCCTTGCCGCCGGCGTCGATCACCACGGCGTTGTTGGCAATGGCAACTCCGCTGCGCGCAGCCTGTTGCGGCAGTGCGCCCGCGCTGGCGCCGCGAGGATCGACAACCGTCACGTCTGCCCCGTGCATTTTGAGATCGAGTGCAGCGCGATAGCCCTCGTCATTATTTGTGAAAACGACCGCTCGCCGCCCTGGCAGAACACCGTAACGATTGATGTAAGTCGAGATCGCCGATGCGAGCATGATGCCAGGCAGGTCGTTGTTGCCAAATACCAGCGGCCGCTCATGGGCACCGGTCGCGAGGATTACCTTCTTCGCGCGAATCTTCCACAACCGCTCGCGCGTGCCGCCCCGTGTACAAACGGGCAAATGGTCGGTCAGACGTTGTGTGACTGTGACGAGGTTGTGATCCTGATAGCCAAACGCGGTACTTCGGCTCAGGACTGTCACCTCCGCCATAGCTGAAAGCTCGGCCTCGATCGTGCGCACCCAGTCGGCGACCGGCTTGCCGTCGACCCTCTCAGCGCCCGACAGCAGGCTTCCACCCAGTTCCGGTTGATCGTCAACCAGAATGACCCGGGCGCCACTCGCGCTGGCCGTTCGCGCCGCAGCCAGTCCTGCCGGACCCGCACCGACGACCAGCACATCACAATGCGCAAAGCGCTTGTCGTAGCGGCTTGTGTCCTTGACCTCAGGCGACTTGCCCAGACCCGCGGCATGGCGAATGCGCTCCTCATATTTTGGCCAGAAGCTTTTCGGCCACATGAAGGTTTTGTAGTAGAAGCCGGCCGGCATGAAGCGGGCAAATTTCTGGTTGATCGCCATGCGATCGTGTTCGAGACTCGGCTCGGCGTTGACGCTCGTCGCGTCGAGTCCCTGATAAAGCTCGACCTCCGTTGCACGCGCATTCGGAATGGTATGCGCGCCGCGTTCGAGCTGTACCAGCGCGTTCGGCTCCTCGACGCCCGCGGTCACAATGCCGCGCGGGCGGTGATATTTGAAACTGCGGGCTACGAAATGAACGTCGTTGGCAAGCAGCGCGGATGCCAGCGTGTCGCCCTGAAAGCCCTGATAGGTTTTGCCGTTGAAGGTAAACGTGAGCGGGATCGCGCGATTGATGCGCCCGCCCGACGGCAGACGGTTCTGTTGTGTCATGCTAATTCTCCTTCTTTCGGACCGCCTATCTTGCTGACCGATTTGAATGCGTACGTCACGGTGTCACGTTCGGCATTGAACCAGCGGCGGCATCCCTGCGCATGATTCCACTGTTCGCGGTGCAGCCCACGCGTGTTCTTGCGCATGAACAGGTACTCGCCCCATTCGCGGTCGGTCAGCTTCTCGGTGTCGAGCGGACGCACGATCTCGGCTTCGCCGCCGTACGAGAATTCGGACTCGGCGCGCGGCCCGCACCAGGGGCATTGAATGAGCAACATGGATCTCTCCCTGGTTAGTGCGCGACCGCTGCTGCGCCGTGTTCGTCGATCAGATGGCCGGTATAGAACCGGTCCAGCGAGAATGGCGCATTCAGCGGATGCGGTGAATCGTTGGCAATCGTGTGCGCGAAGGCCCAGCCCGAACCCGGCGTAGCCTTGAAGCCACCCGTTCCCCAGCCGCAGTTAAAGTACAGTCCTTTCACGTCAGTCTTGCTGACGATGGGACAGGCATCGGGCGACACATCGACGATCCCGCCCCACTGCCGGTTCATTCGCACGCGCGAGAACACCGGGAACATTTCGACGATGGCCTGCAGCGTGCCTTCAATGGTGTGGAAACTACCGCGCTGTCCATAGCCGGTGTACTGGTCCACGCCGGCTCCGATCACCAGATCGCCCTTGTCCGACTGACTGATGTACGCGTGCACCGCGTTGGACATGATCACCGTATTGACGATCGGCTTGATCGGCTCGGAAACAAGCGCCTGCAGCGGATGGCTCTCAAGCGGCAGGCGGATTCCGGCCATCTCCGCGAGTACGCTGCTGTTGCCTGCTGCGACCACCGCGACCTTCTTCGCCTTGATGAAGCCTTTGACGGTATCGACGCCGACCACGGCGCCATTGGCGCGGCGAATGCCTGTCACGCCACAGTTCTGGATGATATCGACGCCGTGCTGGTCGGCGCCGCGCGCATAGCCCCACGCCACGGCGTCGTGTCGCGCAACGCCAGCCCGACGCTGAAACGATGCACCCAGCACCGGATAGCGACTCTGAAGATTGATCACCGGCACGATCTCCTTGATCTGTGCCGGCGTGAGGAATTCCGCATCGACGCCGTTCAGCCGGTTCGCGTTGACGCGTCGCTCGGTGTCGCGCACGTCCTGCAGGGTATGCGCGAGGTTCATCACACCTCGCTGGCTGAACATCACGTTATAGTTGATGTCCTGCGAAAGGCCTTCCCACAGTTGCAGAGCCTTTTCATACAGGGCGGCCGACTCGTCCCACAGATAGTTCGAGCGCACGATCGTTGTATTGCGCGCGGTATTGCCGCCACCAATCCAGCCCTTTTCCAGGACCGCAATGTTACGCACCCCGAGTTCCTTCGCGAGGTAGTACGCCGTCGCGAGACCGTGCCCGCCGCCACCGACAATCACCACGTCGTACTCTTTCTTCGGCTCGGGGCTCTTCCATGCGCGCTCCCAGTTCTCGTGATACGACAACCCGTTGCGCAACAAACTGAATATCGAATACCGGTTCATCATCTGTCTCCTCAACACTCGATCACGTTGACCGCGAGGCCCCCGCGCGAGGTTTCCTTGTACTTGGTCTTCATATCGGCGCCTGTCTCACGCATCGTCTTGATGACCTTATCCAGCGACACGTAGTGCTTACCGTTGCCGCGCAGTGCCATGCGTGCGGCGTTCACAGCCTTGACTGCGCCCATCGCGTTACGCTCGATGCACGGAATCTGAACAAGACCGCCAACTGGATCGCAGGTCATGCCCAGGTTGTGTTCCATGCCAATTTCGGCGGCGTTTTCGACCTGTTCCGGCGACCCGCCCATCACGGCTGCAAGCGCCGCAGCGGCCATCGAACACGCCACGCCGACTTCGCCCTGACAACCGACTTCCGCACCGGAGATCGACGCATTCTCCTTGTAGAGCAGGCCGATCGCGGACGCGGTCAGCAGAAAGGTCACCGCGCCATCATCGTTCGCACCCGGCACGAACTTCATGTAGTACTGCAGCACGGCCGGGATGATCCCGGCGGCGCCATTAGTCGGTGCGGTCACGATGCGCCCGCCAGCGGCGTTTTCCTCGTTCACCGCCATTGCGTACAGGTTGATCCAGTCGATCATCGACAGCGGATCGCGCAGACTTTCTTCTGATTGCGACTTCAACTGGCGATACAGTTGCGCCGCGCGCCGCTTGACTTTCAGCGGACCGGGCAATGCGCCTTCTATCGAACAACCGCGCGCAATCGCGGCGGCCATCACATTGCGGATCGTCAGGAGCTGCTCGCACACGACATGCGACGGCCGCCATGTCGACTCGTTTTCGAGCATGATCTGCGCGATCGACAGACCACTCTCTCCGCAAAGGCGCAGCAGGTCCACACCGGTTTTGAACGGATAGGGAACCTGTTTCTTGCCGTGCGCACCGTTCAGACGATCCCCCGCATCATCGACAACAAAGCCTCCGCCGACCGAGTAATAGGCCTGCTCGTCGATCACCGCGCCCTGTTTATCGAATGCGGTAAAGCGCATGCCGTTCGGGTGAAACGGCAACACCTCGCGACGCAGGAACGTCAGTTGCAACTTCTCATCGAAGTCGATCCGCTGGACACCCGCAATCTCAAGCGATTTCGACGCACGTATCTGCGCGAGGCGCTGCTCGACGTAGTCGGGATCAATCGTATCGGGCAGGTTTCCCTCGAGCCCGAGCAGCACGGCTTTATCGGTGCCGTGGCCCTTGCCCGTTGCACCCAGCGAGCCAAACAGGTCGGCGCGAATCGCGTGAACGCGATCAAGCGTGCCGCCATCGCGCATCCGTGAGGCGAACCGGCAGGCCGCGATCATCGGGCCCACCGTGTGAGAACTCGATGGCCCGATGCCAATCTTGAAGAGATCGAAGGTGCTGACGTTCATGGTTTTCTCTCAGAGTCCCAGATACACGGGAAAGCGAGCACACAGTTGCGCCACCTGTTTGCGGACCCGCTCCTCGACTTGCGCGTCGCCGAGGTTGTCGAGCACGTCGCAGATCAGTGCCGCTGTCTGCACCGCTTCGGCTTGCCTGAATCCGCGCGTCGTGATGGCCGGCGTGCCGATCCGAATACCGCTCGTCACGAATGGCGATTGCGGATCGTTGGGCACCGTATTCTTGTTGACGGTAATGTGCGCGCGGCCCAATGCGGCATCCGCATCCTTGCCGGTGATCCCCTTCGAGACCAGGCTCACGAGGAACAGGTGATCGTCGGTGCCGCCGGACACCACGTCGTAGCCGCGCTCGATGAATACCGTGACCATCGCGCGCGCATTCGCCAGCGTCTCCTTCTGGTAATCGACGAACTCCGCGCCGAGCGCTTCCTTGAACGCGACAGCCTTTGCTGCAATCACATGCATCAACGGGCCGCCCTGGGTGCCTGGAAAGACCATCGAATTGAGTTTCTTTTCGATCTCTTCGTTGGCTCTCGCCAGGATGAGGCCGCCGCGCGGGCCGCGCAATGTCTTGTGGGTCGTCGTCGTGACGATGTCGGCGAATGGCAGCGGATTCGGATACAGCCCGGCTGCGACCAGTCCGGCGACGTGCGCCATATCGACGAACAGATAGGCGCCGACACGGTCCGCGATCGCCCGAAAACGAGCGAAATCGAGTACTCGCGAATAGGCTGAGAAACCCGCGACGATCATCTTTGGCTCATGTTCGACCGCGAGACGTTCGACTTCGTCATAGTCGATCAGACCGGTTTTCGCATCGACCCCGTACTGGACTGCGTTGTAAATTTTGCCGGAGAATGACACTTTCGCCCCGTGCGTGAGGTGGCCGCCATGTGCGAGACTCATCCCGAGTATCGTGTCGCCCGGCGTGAGCAGCGCCAGATAGACAGCGGCGTTTGCCTGCGAGCCACTGTGCGGTTGCACGTTCGCGTAGTCGGCGGCGAAAAGCTGCTTTGCACGTGCAATGGCGAGCGACTCGACCACATCGGCATGTTCGCAACCACCGTAGTAGCGCTTGCCGGGATAGCCTTCTGCATACTTGTTGGTCAGCACCGAGCCTTGCGCCTCGAGCACGCGCGGGCTGGTGTAGTTTTCCGATGCGATCAGCTCAATATGGTCTTCCTGGCGCTGGCGCTCAAGGCGCATCGCACTGTGGAGTTCCGGATCGAACCCGGCGATGGTCTGTTCTTTCGAAAACATTGAAGCGTCTCCTGCAGCATCCTGGGGTGCCTGCGGCCGTAGCCGCAGGGTGATTCGAACGAGGCCGCATCAGGCCCTGATGATGTTGTGCTCCGGACCGTACGGGAATGCGGTAATGTTGGTCGCACTCTTCTCGCCGACCACCAGGATGTCGTGCTCGCGATAGCCGCCCGCACCCGGCAGGCCTTGCGGCAGCATGATCATCGGTTCCATCGAAATCACCATGTTCGGCTCAAGCACCGTGTCGATGTCTTCGCGCAGTTCGAGCCCCGCTTCGCGCCCGTAGTAATGCGACAGCACGCCGAACGAATGGCCATAACCGAACGTGCGGTACTGCAGCAGGTTGTACTCCGCGTAGATCTTGTTCAGTTCGTGCGCGATATCGCTGCAGCGTGCGCCCGGCTTGATCAGCTTCAGCCCCGCCTCATGCACTTCGACGTTGACCTTCCACAGACGCAGGTGCGCGTCAGAGCAGTGGTCGAAGAACATCGTGCGTTCGAGTGCGGTGTAATAGCCGGCGATCATCGAGAAGCAGTTCAGGCTCAAAATGTCGCCCTTCTGCACCTTGCGCGTCGTCACCGGATTGTGCGCGCCGTCCGTGTTGATGCCTGACTGGAACCACGTCCACGTGTCCATCAGTTCCGAATCGGGAAAGCGGCGCGCGATCTCGCGGACCATCGCCTGGGTCGACGCGAGTGCGACCTCGTGTTCGGGCACCCCCTCATGAACCGCCGCAGCGAGCGCCGCACCGCCCACGTCGCAGACATTCGCGCCGTGCGTGATGACCGCAATTTCCTCGGCCGACTTGATCATGCGCATGCGCATCGTCTGCGCGCTGATGTCGACGAATTCGACTGACGGCAATGCGGCCTTCAGCTTGGCCAGCACATCGACCGGCACATGATCGAACTCGATGCCCACACGCCCCTTGTTCTCGATTTCCTGCTGCACGCCACGGAAGAAGTTGTCGCGCTGCCAGTCGGTGTAGACCACGTTGTAGTCACCGACCGTGCGGCGCCACGGCTGGCCACCGTCGATGTTCGCCGAGATCGACACGACCTTTTTCTGCGTGACCACCAGCCCGTATTTACGGCCGAACGAGCAGTACAGGAAGTCTGCGTAGTAGTTGAGGTTGTGATACGACGTGAACAGCACGGCGTCGATGTTCTCGCGCGCCAGCAGATCACGAAGCTTGCCCTGGCGGCTGGCGTACTCGGCTTCCGAGAAGGTGTGCTTCACCTTTTCGCCGTTCTCGATTCGAATCAGATTCTCCAGTTTCATGCGCTCGCTCCTTGGTGAAAATGGTCGGTGGGTGTGAGCAGATGATAGGAGTTCGGCGTTTTTTAAGATTTCTAAATACGACTCTATAGTTTCCGATTTCGCCATCAAGGGTTTACCACGGCAATCGTCGCCGGCACTTCCGGCAGGTCCGTCAACCGATTGGCTGCAACGCAGCGATGGGGCAGTGCGCCGGCATGGCGCACGCACGTGCTTCGCCCCGCGCCGTAATGCGCAGGATGAACGAAGGCGATCGCCGTCAGCGCTTACAGCGCGTTCTGATAACGCCTGCGGTCGGCGATCGGGGATATCTCGAACTGCGCCTTGTAACGCGTCGCGAAATGCGTCATCGACGTAAAGCCGGTGCGTGCGCAGACCTCTTCGAGCGGCTGACCGGTGCGGTACAGCAATTGGCGGGCGCGCAACAGACGAATCTCCACATAAGCCTGGGCGGGCGTCTTGCCGAGCCGGTCGTTAAACCAGCGCTCCAGTTGCCGCTGCGAGACGCCCAGGAAAGCCGCGATCTCAGCGACCGAAAGTGGCTCTTCGACATTGCTCTCCATGATCTGAAGGGCCTCGTCGAGCTTCACATGTTCGGCGCCCATGTACTGGCGCAGCGACGTACGCTGGTGCTGCTCAGGACCGCGTTGCTCGGCCACCAGCAATTCCAGTACGCGCGCGGCAAGCGACCGGCTGCCCGGCGGCATGCCGAGCAGGTGCACCATCAGGTCGAGCGGCGCCACGCCGCCGCTGCACGTGTAGCGGTCGCGATCGACTTCATACAGACGGTTCGACACGATCAACCCGGGAAACTGCCCCAGCAGCACGTCCTGATCTTCCCAGTGGATCGTGCATCGATAACCGTTCAACAACCCCGCGCGCGCGAGAAAGTAGCTCCCGGTGTCGAGGCCGCCCAGCGCCGTACCCTTGCGCGCGTGAAGCCGCAGCCAGTCGAGCAGCGCGCCGATCCCCCTGTGCGGGATCGGATTGGGCCCGACGACGAACACCGCGTCGAACGACCCAGGATCGGCGATCGTCGCGTCGGACAGGACACGGATGCCGTCGCTCGACTGCACGTATCCGCCGCCGGTCGAGATCAACTGGTAGTCGTAGACGCGCCGGCCGATGATCATGTTGGCGATCCGCAGCGGATCGACCGCTGCACCAAGCGCAATCAAAGAGAAGTTATCGAGCAGCAGAAACCCGCACCTGGTCACGCGCAGATCGTGAAGTCCGTCAGGTCTCCGGTCTTCGGGCTTGATTGGAGTCGTTGGCATAGGCGGGCTAGTGGCTGGCAAGGACGCAGCGAGCTTGCTGGAAACCCCGCCATCATATCCGCACCTGGCGTCGCGTCATTTTTTTACCAGCGGACAAACCCTTTGGCTTGTGTGCAAATAGATAGTTTTGGCGAGCCAATGGCGATACTTCAGGAAGCCTTATTCTCAATCAACGCGCTCATTCATCAGGCGCATAGCTGCACGTTGTGCACCGCGTGCCTCCTACCATCAAGCCAGCATTTCGCCTCTCGCATTGTCTAGTCAACGGCCGTTAAGGGCGCAGCAACCGCCGCTCGAATGACGTTGTAGCGAAGTGAGGGAATGACCGTAGATGGCCGCTCCCGACCATCGCGGCCGGCCCGGCTAGGGTCGTACGCTGCCCATCGCGATAGCCTTTGTTAGGCCGGGAGCAGTCGGATCTTGAAAAGAGTAGACTTGCCCGCTCCCATTCGCCGTTCAAGGTAGTCTCTATGTTGATGAAAGCCCTGCGTATCGGTCTCGGCCGGTTGATTTTACTCGGCGACGCCGTCACTCGCCCGCGCCCGCAACGTCGTTCGACGCAAGGCCAGGCAATGGTGGAAAAAGAAGCGGCGCGGCTGTCGCTGTATCAGTTCCATGCGTGCCCCTTCTGCGTCAAGACCCGGCGAGCCCTGCATCGTCTGAATGTGTCTATGACGCTTCACGACGCCAAAAACGACCCTGTGCAACGGGGTCGTCTGCTGGCCGGCGGCGGCAAGGTGAAAGTGCCTTGCCTGCATATTCAAGAAGATGGCCAGTCGCGATGGCTGTACGAATCCAACGCCATCATCGCCTATCTGGAGCAACGCTTCGCCGGGATCGTCTGATCCGTCGCGCGCAGCCGTGAGGCTTTTAGGTAAGCTCCGGCCCTGCCTTGCTCGTTGGCATCGAGCTTGGTCGTCTGCGGCTCCGGAATCCGACTAACATCGGCGGCATGAAATGGGTCGCGGTTTGGCCGTGTGCCGCCTCATGTAATCAGCATGCGCGGCCCGAGCCTCCCAAGGCTGCGATCGGCGGCACGCGACCCTCTCCAAACGTTGGAAGTTGCGCGACATGAACGGCAGCTCTCCAAAGTTTACCGGCCATGCAGACCCGCACCTCGCAGGGGATACGACGAATGCCTAGCCGATATACTGTCCGGCGCGTTGAGTCGGGCAACGCCGCTCACCCGAGCACAGAATCATGCTCCGGTCACCTGCGCAAGAAGACCATGAACACGTCTACTCGAGTCAGCGAGCGAGGGATCCAATTGCTCCGACACGGGCTCCACGGCCATGCTTCACACCAACAGCAGTCCTCCCGAGCTGCGATAGTCCTTACAGATAGGGAGTTGCAAAGGGGGCTTGAACGAATGTTGACATCCTCCTCCCCCTCTCGCTGACGCTTGCCGGCCGAAGGCCGGGAAGGGGGAGGATTCTACTGCGCTACGTGATGCGCTACGTAGTCGCTTCGGCGGGTTCCTGCCACGACGCCCTTACCTCAGGCGAAGAATCAGCACAGGCTAACGAGCGCTGTCCGCGCTCTAAAATATTGATTGCACCGACCACGTCGGCGTGATTCCCGTATCCGCACGACACACACGCGAACCGGGCTTGAGTCTTCCGGTTCTCCCTCGCCACGTGTGCGCAGCACGGGCACGTGCGGCTCGTGTTGTGCGCCGGTACCGCGAGCAGCAGGCCGCCGGACCAGGCCGTCTTGTACTCGGGTTGGCGCCGGAATTCGCGCCAGCCCTGGTCGGGAATAGACTTATTGAGCCCGGCCTTTGCCCGGACCTTCTTGCCCGGCGCCTCAATGCTGCCCCTTGCCGACTTGCCCAGGTTGAGCACCTGCAGGTCTTCGATACATACGAGCGCGTGGTTTTTGCTGATCGTTGCAGAAGCTTTGTGCAGGAAGTCTTTGCGGGCGTTCGCGATGTCAGTGTGAATCTTCTGCACGCGGGCCTTCGTTTTCTTCCAGTTACGGCTGAATTTCTTCTTGCGCGCCATGTGCCGCTGGTACCTGGCGAGGCGCTGCTCGTGCTTCCTGAAGCTGTTGAGCGCGGCGACGTGCGAGCCATCGCTCAACGTGGCGAAGCGTGCGATTCCGACGTCTATGCCGATCGCGCTTGTGGCAGTCGGCAATGGTACGTCGACTTCGCGCTGCGTCTGGATGCTGGCGAACCACTTCCCGCCAGACTGGCTGACCGTGACATTGCGCACCTCGCCGAGCACGGACCGACTCTTGCGGTAGCGGATGTAGCCGAGCTTTGGCAGAAACAGACGGCTGTTGCCCTGCTCGAGTTTGACCTGTTTCGGGTCCGGGAACCGGAAGCTATCCCCGATGCCCTTGCGCTTGAAACGCGGAAAGGCTGCCCGCTTCTCGAAGAAATTCGTATAGGCGCGCTCGAGATCTTTTAGCGCCTGCTGCGATGGATGCGCGGGCGCATCGGCAAGCCAGGGCGTTTGCGCGCTGTTGCGCCACCCGGTGAGCAGCTTGCACAGGCCAGGATAGCCGAGCTTCTTCTCGCCGGCCGCATAGCGCTCCTGCTGCAACGCCAACGCCTTGTTATAGACGAACCGGCACGCGCCGGCGAAGCGGCGCATCTTGCGCGTCTGCTCGCCGGTGGGAATCAGTTCGAATTTGTAGGCTTGCAGGCGTTCCATGCGTGAAAGTAAACTATTGGTCCATGACTCCTGACCACGATATTCGACGCGGCCGCCACTGCGTATTCTTGATGCATGTCCATTTGGTCTTTGTGACAAAGTATAGGCGTGGCGTCTTCACGAAACAGATCCTGGACCATATGCGCGGACTCTTCGCGAGCGTGTGCACGGATTTTGAGGCGGAGCTCGTTGAGTTCGACGGCGAGGATGATCACGTACACCTGCTGGTGAACTATCCGCCCAAGGTATCGGTGTCCGCGTTGGTGAACAGCCTGAAAGGCGTTTCCAGTCGCGTGATACGCAAGAAAAACTACCCCAGCATCCGGCACAAACTGTGGGGCGGTGCGCTATGGTCGCCGTCCTACTTCGCCGGAAGCTGTGGCGGCGCGCCCATTGAGATCATCCGCCAGTACATTGAACAACAGCAAACGCCACACTAACGGCCGCAATGGACGCCTTCGGCGCCCGCGCTATCCTTCCTCGCCCTGGAAGGACGAGGCTTGCCGCGCTCCGGGTCAAGCCCGATCGATTCTATCCAGCGATGCACCAGGCGGGCGTATTGACGCGTCGAAAGGTGTGGCGACTCGTGAATGCGGCTCGGTGCTGGGAACAGAAAGTCGGGAGGCGACAGTCTTGCTGCCTTAATGCACGCTTCCGCACCATCTCTGGTTAGCTCGGTTATTTCGAACTGAACCGGCCGTTGCGCTTTCTGCTGCATCACCGTAGCCCGTGACGCAACGCGCTGACCAAGGCAGATATCACGCACTCGCAGTTTGGTCAGGTCGCACGCTCTCAACTTGCTGTCGATGGCCAGGTTGAACATCGCAAGATCGCGTGTTCTGGCTGCCAGTTGCAGACGAGTCCTGATTGCCCAGATCTCCTTCAGTTTCAGCGGCGGCTTCTGGCCCGTTAACTTGCCTTTGTTCCAGGGCACACGTCCCGCGCTGACAACGGTTGTCGCTTCCATGACGATCTCCTTTCAGGTGAAGGGAGTGCCAGTCTGCGCCGACCACCCGGGGACGATAACCGACCCACTGCCGCCGCTCAAACGAGTTCCGCCTCGACCGCAGCTTTCAAGGTACAGAAGCGGTCATTAATTCTTCGGGGTCGGTCGGCAGATCATCGGCCATTCCTGCCGTTCATGCCTTCGCGGTTGCGGGCAATCCTCAATGTCCGGTACCGGGCATTGAGGATTGGCGCTATCGGCCAGGATCGCTCATTCGCAAGCGGCGAGATAGTTTACTTAATTCAAACCGCCATAGTTGCTCACACCAGTAGCGCACGTCGATGGGGCTGCATTCCTCCCCGTCTTTCCGGTACATCTCCCGACGGTCGCGCACGGTTGACCAAGTCTTCCCAGTTGGACGCAACGTTCAAAAAGTCCAGGGCTTGGCCGTTTTCAATGATCAGCCTTCTCCCCGTCGGCCAGTGCAACAGCGAAAGAAAAAGTGACCAATACTTAACTGGAGGAATCGGTTGTTCACAAAGGCCAAAACGCGCTCTTGCCGGAGGTACGATTATGGATTGGACGAAGGTGGTCACCGAACCGGCAGGGCTGGCGGGGTTCGCCTTGTCTTTGATGTTTGGGGTGCTCAGCGCGCGGCGGGGGATGCCGCGTTGGTGGCCTGCAGCGGCCGCGGCTCTTGCCGCCGCCAGTGTCGTAGGAGGGCTCTTCCTCGCGTATAAAAGCCTTGGGGTCGCCCCTGAAAATGCCGCTTCCGCACCGGTATCGAGCTCAGTGAAATCCAACGAGGCAGTTACAAGCGGGGACTGCTCACCGACCTATGCCGGTGTAACGGTAGGCGGGAACATGGAAAGCTCGGCCAACTGCGGCGCGCAACCGTCTTCCAAGAACGCCGAGGGGCAACGCAAATGAGTCCGCGCAAAACGTTGCCGGTCATGGCAATCGCCATTGCCATTGCCATTGCCATTGCCGCAAGTGTGCCGCGAATGTTGCATGCCGCCGACTCAGCGAGTTCCGCCGGACCTTGTTCTCCAGCGTTTGCCGAAATCGCGGTCAAGGGCAATTTCCAGGTCCAGGTCACCTGCGGGCTACCGGCCCAAAGCTTCGATAGCATGGCTGCTGAGCTAGGCAGATTGCGTCGCGAAAACAAGCTCTCGAGTGCGCAGATGGTGTCGCTCGTCAAAGCCGCCAATGTGATGATGGGCACCGTGTACGCGCAGTTAGGTGGGATGGAACAAAAGATGGATGCCGGTTTCGCAAATGTCATAAAGGTAATGGAAGGCATCGGCAACCAGACTAAGAACCAGCCCGGCGTCGATCCAGAGACCGAAGCGAAGGAGTGGAAGGCGCGTTACGAAGAATTGTTACACAGGTCGCAGGCTATCGAAGGTTCGGATTCTCGTGACCAACAAGTGCGCGACGCGATCGAGCGCTTCGATCTGGACGGCGCGTCGCGGCTGCTAAATGAGATGCTCGCAGAGCAGCAAGCGCCGGAGAAGGCATTTGCAGCGCGCTATTTCAGCGCGGGTCAGATTGAACTGCTGCGCTTTAGATCTCAGGACGCACTACCGTATCTGGAAAAGGCGTATGCATTGCAACCCGAAGACACGGACATCGCATTTTTATTTGGCAGCACCTTGCAAAAGCAGAACGAGTTCCAGCGAGCCATCGTGGTCTACGAGGCGCTGTTGTTGCGCTATCGGGAGCTGGCGCAGGTGAAACCCACGCCCTATCGGCGCGATGTGGCGGTGACACTCAATAACCTGGGCGCTCTCTACATGGGGATCCAGCGGTTCAAGGAGGCGGAGGACGCCTTCCGGGAGGCCCTCGAGATCTATCGCACACTGACGCCTGAAGAGCCGGGCGCCTATCGGCCTGATTTGGCGACCATGCTCAACAACCTGGGCCTTTTCTATAGCAACATCCGGCGGTTCAAGGAGGCGGAGGACGCGTATCGAGAGGCGGTCCTGATTCAGCGGGCGCTGGGGCGGGAAAATCCGGCCGCCTATCAGCCTGGGCTGGCGATGACGCTCAGCAACCTGGGCCTTCTCTACAGCAATACCCAGCGGTTCAAGGAGGCGGAGGATGTCGATCGGGAGGCGGTCGAGATCCAGCGGGCGCTGGCACAGGAAAAGCCGGGCGCCTATCGGCCTGATTTGGCGACCATGCTCAACAACCTGGGCTTTGTCTACAGCAACACCCAGCGGTTCAAGGAGGCGGAGGACGTCGATCGGGAGGCGGTCGAGATCCAGCGGGTGCTGGCACGGGAGAATCCGGCCGCCTATCAGCCTGGGCTGGCGAAGATGCTCAGCAACCTGGGCCTTCTCTACAGCAACATCCAGCGGTTCAAGGAGGCGGAGGACGTCGGTCGGGAGGCCCTTGAGATCTATCGCGCACGGGCGCGGGAGAACCCGGCGGCTTACCAACCCGACCTCGCGCGGACACTGAACAACCTGGGCCTGCTCTACAGCAGCATCCAGCGGTTCAAGGAGGCCGAGGACGCGTATCGAGAGGCGGTCGAGATTCAACGGGCGCTGGCGCGGAAGAATCCGGCCGCCTACCAGCCTGACCTAGCGAAGATGCTCAGCAACCTGGCCTATCTGTACAGCAATACCCAGCGGCTGAAGGGCGCGGAGGATGCGTTACGGGAGGCGGTCGAGATTCAACGGGCGCTGTCACGGGAAAAACCAGACGCCTATCGGCCTGATTTGGCGATCATGCTCAACAATCTGGGCGGCCTCTATAGCAATACCGAGCGGTTCAAGGAGGCGGAGGACGCCTATATCGAGGCGCTGAAGCTCCAGCGGGGGCTGGCGCAGGGTAATCCGGCGGCCCATCGGCCCCTGCTGGCGAGGATTCTCGGTAACCTGGCCCTTCTCTACGGCAATACCCAACGGTTCAAGGAGGCGGAGAACGCCGAACGGGAGGCCCTTGAGATCTATCGCGGCCTGGCGCGGGAGAACCCGGCGGCTTACCAACCGGACCTCGCGCTAACACTGAACAACCTAGGTGGCCTCTACGACAAGACCCGGCGGTTCAAGGAGGCGGAGGACGCCTTTATCGAGGCGCTGAAGCTCCGGCGGGACCTGGCGCAGAAGAACCCGGCCGCTTATCAACCCGGCGTCGCAACGACACTCAATAACCTCGGCGTGCTCTATGGCAACACCCAGCGGTTCAAGGATGAGGAGGACGCGCTTCGAGAGGCGCTGGAGATTCAGCGGGCGCTCGCACGGGAGAACCCGGCCGCCTACTGTAGTGGTCAAGTTATTTCGGACAGGTAGATAGGTTCTTTTACTGTCGGATTTGCCTCGTAGGCAGCGGGCGACAGATAGCCCAAAGTTGAATGCAGGCGCACGGCATTGTAGAAGCCAACGATGTACTGGTTGATGTCGCGCCGTGCCTCATCGTGGTTGGCGTACTGACGCTGCCATACGCGCTCCATTTTCAGGTTCAGGAAGAACCGCTCCATCACCGAGTTGTCCCAGCAATTTCCCTTGCGGCTCATGCTGCAAACCACGTGATGCTGCCTGAGCAAGGCCTGGTATTCATCGCTCGCGTATTGGCTGCCCCTGTCCGAATGTAGCAGCAGTCCGGGCGCTGGCCGGCGCTGCTGTAGTGCCATGGTCAGTGCCGACATGACCAGTGCGGCGGGCATCGTGGGCGCCATGGACCAGCCGACCACCTTGCGTGAGTACAGGTCCAGCACAACCGCCAGATACAGCCAGCCCTGCGCTGTGCGGATGTAGGTGATGTCTGAAACCCACGCGCGATTGGGCTCGGCAACATCAAACTGCCGGTCGAGCACATTCTCCGCCACAGGTAGCGTATGCCTGCTGTCGGTCGTCGAGACGAACTTGCGCTTCCAACTCGTACGCAGACCTGCTTCACGCATCAGCGTACGCACCCGGTAACCCCCGGTGTCACAATAGTTGTCGCCTCTGAATTTTCTTAAATTGAAGAGTCAGAGGTGCAGGTTGAAGGCGAAACAAACGTATTCTGTCGAGTTCAAAGAGCAAGCGCTGTCGAAAGTTTTGCAGCGCGGGAGCCGCACGGTTGGATCGGTGGCCGACGAATTGAACATGAATTTACTGACATTAAGGAAGTGGATGAGAGGTAGCGCCGCTGCGGGTCGGAGCTCAGGCTCCGGACTAGCAAAACGTCCAGAAGACTGGTCGCCGGAAGAACGGCTGCTGGCTTTGCATGAGAGCCACGGCCTGGTCGACGAAGCACTGAACGCGTGGTGTCGTGAGCGGGGGCTGTTCGCTCATCATCTCACGCAGTGGCGCATGGATTTTTGCGCCGTCGGCGGGACCGGCGGTCGGCGTGAGAACGGCCAGGAAGTACGGGATCTGAAGCAAGCCAATGTCCAATTACAGCGCGAATTGAACCGCAAGGAGAAAGCGCTGGCGGAGGCGGCGGCGCTGTTGGTGCTGCAAAAAAAGTATCGTGCGCTGTTCGAGGGCGAGGCCGAATGACAGCCCTTGAAGAGCGCAAGACATTGATCGGCCTGATCAGCGAGGCGACCCTGGCGGGGGCTCGCCAGGCGCCCGCGTGTGAGATGCTGGGGCTGAGCGCACGGACGGTTCAGCGTTGGCAAGGTGGCGAACCTGACGCGGTGGACGGGCGCTCGTTACGACACCATGAGCCATCTCACAAGCTGAGCGCCGAGGAACGCACCGAGCTGCTGGCAGTTGCGAACTCGGCCGAGTTTGGTCATTTGCCGCCGAGCCAGATCGTGCCTCGGCTGGCTGACCAGCAACGCTATATCGCCTCGGAGTCGACGTTCTATCGGGTGCTGAAAGCCGAGAAGCAGCTTGCCCATCGGCGCAGTGAACGGCCGGTCAAATCATGCGGCAAACCACGAGCGGTTCGCGCGGACGCGCCGAATCAGCTTTACAGTTGGGACATCACGTACTTGCCGGCGACGATCCGCGGGCAGTACTTTTATCTGTATCTGTTTATGGACGTGTTCAGCCGCAAGATCGTCGGCTGGCAGGTCTACGCCGAAGAGAGTAGCGCCCAGGCCAGCGAGGTGCTCAAGGATCTATGCGCGCGTGAGGCGATACAGCCCAACCAGGTAATTTTGCACTCCGACAACGGCGGCCCAATGAAGGGCGCCACGATGCTTGCCACCTTGCAGGCCTTGGGCGTGATGCCGTCGTTGAGTCGCCCCGGCGTGAGCAACGACAACCCCTATTCGGAATCGTTGTTCAAAACGCTGAAGTACCGGCCCGCTTATCCGTTAGAGGCATTCGATACCCTGTTCGCCGCCCGCACCTGGGTTGCAGAACTGGTGCGCTGGTACAACCACGAACACCGCCACAGTGCGATCCGTTTCGTGACGCCGGCCCAGCGCCATGCGAATCTTGATCAGGACATCCTCGAGCGCCGCAAGGCGCTCTACGAGGGTGCGCGCGAACGTCATCCGCTACGATGGAAAGGTGCCACGCGGGACTGGCAGCGCGTTCATGTCGTGCATCTGAATCCCGATCGTGCTGAGCCGACGGTCAACATTCGACGACCCCGTAACCAGGAATTAAAAGCAGCCTGAATTCAAAACGTCGAGGCGACAACTAGCTGGAAAACTTCCGGTAACGACCCATACGTAGCCCCTGTTCCCGCAGCGCATACATCACACGCCGGCTGCCATAGCTCGCGCCGCTGGCGGCGAATGCTGCCTTGACGTGGGTCTGTTGCTGCAGGCTCTTTACGCTCGGCTTCGCACGCCGGTGCTCATAATAGCCAGAGCGGCTCACCTGCAAAAGCCGGCAGGCATGACTGACCGATACGGCCTCCTGTTGCAAGTGAGTCACCACGCGGTAACTCACTTCAGTTCCCGGGCAAAGAAGGCCGATGCTTTTTTTAACAGCGAGTTGTCCTCTCTCAATTGCCGGTTCTCAGCTTCAAGCTGCCGGATGCGCTGCTGTTCCGCCGTCAGCGGCTTGCCCACGCCAGGGCCGCCAGCGCGCTCCGCATCATACTGCGCCACCCAGCGCCGTACGGCTGTCTCTACAAGGTCCATCGACCGGCAGACTTCGCCGACCGATAAGCCCTGGTCTCGAACCATCCGTACCACTTCCAGCTTGAAGCTGGTGTCAAATTGTCGGCGCCTTCTTGTCATCTATCGTTTTTCCTCGTCGATTCCGGATTGTCCTCCTATCGACCTGTCCGAGGAAATTAGACCATCACATACCAACCCGACGTGGCACGAACACTCAACAACCTGGGAGTTGTCTACAGCGACACGCAGCGGTCCAAGGAGGCGGAGGACGCGTATCGAGAGGCGTTGGAAATCCGTCGGGCATTGGCGCGCGAGAACCCGGCTGCCTATCGACCCGACGTTGCAAGGACACTCAATAACCTTGCCGTGCTCTACAGCGACACCCAGCGGTTCAAGGAGGCGGAGGACGCGTTTAGAGAGGCGGTCGAGATTCTGCGGGCGCTGGCGAGCGAGAATCCGGCCGCCTATCGGCCTGAGCTGGCGAAGACGCTCAACGACCTGGGCGTGCTCTACAGCAACACCCAGCGGCTGAAGGAAGCGGAGGACACAAAACGTGAGGCCGCAGAAATTCTCGGTACAACTGCAAAGCAATAGGTCCGTATTCCAGTGAAGGCGGCGTTGCCGGATCTCATCGCGTCTCAATAACACACCTTTGGTGACCATCTGGCATCTGGCGTGGTTGCCGCAATGCGAGGGAATGTCCTCGCGCGTCGTGCACATATGGGTCTTGCAAATCCCGTCCGGTCAACTCCAAAGATCGGCAGTCCAAGAGCCGGTGAGATCGCACCACTTCGAAAACCGGACATTCCCGCCACGCGTAATAGTTGTGGGGGCGAATGACCGGATTGGCCGACGACCCCACCGACATCATCCGCGCGCGAAGGTCCGTTGTCTGGGCGGAGCCGACGTTCGAACGTCCTTGGGACTGTGGGCCGCCGCCCGAAGACGTCTTCCGCTATGGCACCAACATTGCAGGAGCCGGAACAGCTTTGCAATTGACCTCCAGTTTCATACGCTAGAGGTGCGCCTTACATTGTTCGACTTCCTACGCTTACGCGCGACACGCTTCAAAAGGAGAATAGTGATGGCAAACGTGACAAAGTGGACCACGGTCCCAGGCCACTGCATTGCTGGTTCAAGTCGAAAAATAGCAAGTCGCGTTTCTTGTCGGCGCTTCCTTTGCGGCTGGCTCGGGGTGCTCTGCGCCCTTCTGCTGGCGGGCAACCTCGTCCACGCAGCGACTATCCATGGAGGCGACATCCTGGTTGTCGACGCCCAGGCAGGCAAGCTGTTTCTTGTAGATCCCCAAACCGGCGCCCGCACTGTCATCAGTGACTTTCTGGATCAGTCACAAGGGCCTGTGGACAGATCGTTTCTCGCCGGCGTTGCCATGGGACGGGGGAAGTTATTCGTCACCGCTGCCACCACCGGCATTTACGCGGTTGATCCGCGCACCGGCCACCGAACTCTCGTGAGCGACTTCACTACCGGCGCTTTTCGTGGAGACGTCTTTGGCTCGGCAGTCGATGCGTCCGGACGTCTCATGACAAATTGGGCGCAACCGCAATTCGGTGGCGCTCCGAGGTCAATTGTTCGCATAGATACACTGGTGGGCACCCGCGTTGTGATCAGCGATCTCACGAACCCCGCTCAGGGCGACGTGTTCAATTGTTGTGTCGCGTACTTTACCGATCTGTCGCTGGATAAAACCGGGATGATCGTCGCAAGCGTCACGTGGTTCGTCCCCGTCGGCCCCAACCGGGACGCAGGCGACGTATACCGGATCGATCCAATTACGGGCCAACGATCGCTGCTTAGCGATTTCGCCAACCCGGCACAGGGTGCCACCGATTCGGTACCTTCAACCGGCATTGCCATCGAGACCTCTGGGCAGATCCTGGTCGATTCGCACGGGTCGGAAATCGCGCCTGGCCCCAAAAATCTACTTCTGCGAATTGATCCCAGCACCGGGAACCGTGTTGTCCTCAGCGATTTCGACAATGCCGCGCAAGGACCGCTGGGGTCGCGCCTCTCCGGTGTTGCCCTGGAGGCGAGGACTGGAAGAATAATTGTCGGCGCCGGTAACCCCGCGAGCAGAGCCGCCGATCCAACCCTGCTCTTCCGAATCGACCCGCAGACCGGGCAACGGACCCTCCTCAGCAATTCAGGTGATGCGCATCAAGGACCGCCGTTCACATGGATCTCTGAGATTGCAGTTGTGCCGGAAAAATCCAACGACTCGGGCTTTGTCGCTGCACCATCAACAAATTCGTTCGCCAGTCCGTTTGGACCAGTCAAATAAAATGCAGCGCAGACGCGCCTGCAAGCCCTTCCCTTCCAGACTGACCGCGGGGGGCTCCCGCCGGCCTTCAGGTCACCCCGGTAGGTCGTCGAAGCGGGCCACGCCGGACCTTTCATCGTTGCTCGTCCTCAGCGCGCGATCCGCTGCGGCATCGAGTTTGGCAGTAACGCTTGTTTGCGCTGTCGAGGCGTTCACCGACGACGTTGGGTTTCGCCAGTGCGCGGCGAGGACCTCGCGCAGGTGCTGAAACAGCGTAGCGAAACAAGGCGCTACCTCGAGTTTCGGCCCGCACCGCGCGTCGGCGGCGCAGCATCTTCCGTGCGTGTGCACGAAAGCGGCACGCGGCGCATGCGTTCGCGGCGATGCTCTTCATCGAGGAACGCCAGCGACCGCTTGACCTGGTCGCTGCGCGAGACGATGCGCACGAGCTGGCGCGATGGCGAATCCGCCGCCACGGGCAAGCGCTCCTGCCCATGTACCGCCATGCGCGTGGCGACGATTCGGCAGGTCTCGTCCGACAGACGATCGCGTCGACGCACGCATCCTCGCCGATCCAGGCGAAACCATTCAACCAAGTCCAGAACGCGACAAGTTCTTCAAACCGTTGCCGACCGCGTCTCGTCGTCGGTGATAAACAAAAGAAGATCGCCATCGTCGCATGCATGCGCATGCTCCTGAGTATTCGCCAGTCAATCGTTCGACACAGTTGCTCCGGATGCGCCCCGAAAGGCGGCAGCATAACGTGAGTTAGCTCCCAGCCTTTCGTTGCAGGGGAGGACTGGGGACAAACCAGCACCGCCGCCCGCATCAGAAAACTTTCCGTTACGATGGGCTTCCCATACAACGGAGGTTTCTTCGCGTAACCGTTCCACTGCGCGACGAACCCCAGTCCTGCCATTCTCCCGGGCTGTGGCATCGCGCTCCGATTGTTGACGTTGTCTCCCGGAATGCTGTGCGGCGCGCACTGCCGCATCCGGTGCATCTGCTCATTGCCCGCCGTAGAGCGCGTTCAGGCGATCCAGCGTGCCGTCCTTCTGGGCGCGCTGCAATTCCTGAACCACTTCCGCGCGAGTCTTGCCACGGAGGCCACCGCTGCCGCTACTGCCCACCGGGGTACCGCCGACTGCGTCCGACGTCATAGCTGCGTTGCTGTCGGAGGCCGTCCTGGATGTGTCGGTGGTGTCTCCCGCATAGGCGAGCGTCGTGCACAACGTCAATGCGGCAATAGGGACCAAAGTCAGAGATTTCATCGTATTCTCCAGCAAGGTGCATGACATGCCCGACGCTAATCGAATACCGCAGTTTGCGCCGGGATTCCGGTGCCGCTTCGAAAGCATCAAAGGTTCTTGCGAGGACTCGGCACGCTCTTGCAATACCACCGCAGAATTTCCTTTATTCCCGATCTAACTCTTTTTTGTATCGCGACCGCTCCGGGATAGGACCCGGTATCCAGAGCCGGGCCCGTGGCAGGAGGTCACGCTCGACAAGATTCCACAGCACTGAAGTCGTCCCTGTACCCTCCACAGCACGCATGACCAAGATGGGAGCGAGAGGTCATCTTTGCACAGCAATGTGGAAGAGATCCAGATCAACCGGCGCGCGTTAGCGCGATGGGCATCTGATCTTTCTGCGGCATCGATAGTCGGACATCTTTCGAGACGGCGGCTCGCGCGCTGGGACTATAAGCGTTCGGGTTGGATCCAGAGGGAAGGTTGTTCGCGGGCGCGACCAAAATGTGAGTTTAGCCTCAATGTGACCGTGTGCGCGCGACAGGGACGCGTCAGAAAACTCTATTGGTTTTTTGAGAAGAAACTTTGATGGCGCCACTCCCGTCGCGTATGCCGCACTTTTTCGATCCCGCAAAAGCTCACCGTTCGGGCAGATCGCACAAGCAAAAAAGCAACTAATTGTTTGCCACAGCTCAACACGTTACAAAGTCAAGCCCAGCTTTGCAGACTTCATGGCGACCAACGGGTTTGCTCATCGCAGACGGCCGGTCGTCGACCCGCCTCGCGAAGGATTCGTCCGTTTGAAAAAAACGGGCCTCATTCTCAGCTTGCGTTTCTTCCGAGTTTCGAACGTCAAGCTTCATGGTCACCCGATCTGCAGACCTGCTGCCGGTCCGGACACGAAATTGCGTGCGTCGACTCTCGGCGAGAGCTGCTTGGTGCGCAACTCGCGGTACAGGGGCCGTTCTGTCGTCGACACACGCCTTGTGCCCGAGATGTCAAAAACACAGGGAGACCAACATCAGCGTAATTTTATTCGTAGTCCTGGTCAGCCAGAAATGCTGTTCGAGTGCGTCACGCGCAACGGCGCCTTCGACCTCGCGGCCGCGGACCGACAACGTGAAAACCACGGCGCGTTTATCCGGCGAGACGGCGGCTGCGCGATCAGGAACGTCCATACCTGCCTCAACATAATCGTTCGCGGTCTTCTGTATTGGTACTGTGCCGCCCAATAATCAATCTACTAGAAGTCAGCTGCTGCGCAATCGCCGACGGAAGAACAATTCAGTTCCCGGGCGCCCCTGAACCACAGTCGCCAGCGGAAATTTAGTGCCAGACCATATCATATAACTAGGTCCCCTGGAGGCGGTTTCTGGGTTGACGTTTGTTGAGCTTGCATAGACGGTTAGTTGCGTATTGGCGATTGACCGTCCTCGCTACGGTGAGCTTTTTCAGGAACACCAGGTGCCCCGATCTTTCACGGATACTGGAACTGCCGAAGACACCAAAGCGGGATTTGCTACGTCCATCGGTGGTTGACGAGCGCGATGGGCAGCACAAGGAGAGCAGCCGTCGGTTGGTCCGGCTCATGCACCGCGCTGCGTGTCCTGGAAGGAGCGAACGCCAGGGCGTCCGACTTCTACCAGCGGCCGCGGCAAATGGTGGCTGCACGTCATCGGCAGGGAGTACCCGAAGGCGAGCTCCCGGTCAGCGATGCACTGATGATGGCCGACTTTGCACGCGGTACGAGGCCATTCAAGGGTTGCCAACAGTACCGTAGTAGCGGCAAGTCGTTGATGAGCTCATCAACGAACGCGATCGATACTGCCATGGCGTCGTGCTGCTCGGTGTGTCGGCGCCTGGGGAGCAGGTGATCTGGCCCAGTCGAGCTGCTTACTTTTTAGGACTACGAATATTTTGTGCGCATATGCAGAAACCCCACCTTTGCGGGGTGGGGTTTCTGTTGCTGCTAGGGAGCCTGACGATTACCTACTTTCACACGGGTAATCCGCACTATCATCGGCGTGGAGTCGTTTCACGGTCCTGTTCGGGATGGGAAGGGGTGGGACCGACTCGCTATGATCATCAGGCATGACTTGTTGCCGTACTGCCGGTGGGGCAGTACCGCCAATCTGGAAGAAGTAGTTTCTGGTGATGCTCACCAGAGCTAAAGCGTTGGGCTGTGTTGTTCGAGGCACAACAAACGATCACTCAACCGTGCGCAAGACACACCGGTTATAGGATCAAGCCTTACGGGCAATTAGTATCAGTTAGCTTAACGCATTACTGCGCTTCCACACCTGACCTATCAACGTCCTGGTCTTGAACGACCCTTCAAGGGGCTCGAAGCCCCGGGGATATCTCATCTTAAGGCGAGTTTCCCGCTTAGATGCTTTCAGCGGTTATCTCTTCCGAACATAGCTACCCGGCGATGCCACTGGCGTGACAACCGGTACACCAGAGGTTCGTCCACTCCGGTCCTCTCGTACTAGGAGCAGCCCCCTTCAAATATCCAGCGCCCACGGCAGATAGGGACCAAACTGTCTCACGACGTTTTAAACCCAGCTCACGTACCTCTTTAAATGGCGAACAGCCATACCCTTGGGACCGGCTACAGCCCCAGGATGAGATGAGCCGACATCGAGGTGCCAAACACCGCCGTCGATATGAACTCTTGGGCGGTATCAGCCTGTTATCCCCAGAGTACCTTTTATCCGTTGAGCGATGGCCCTTCCATACAGAACCACCGGATCACTATGACCTGCTTTCGCACCTGCTCGACTTGTCGGTCTCGCAGTTAAGCACGCTTATGCCATTGCACTATCAGCACGATTTCCGACCGTACCTAGCGTACCTTCGTACTCCTCCGTTACACTTTGGGAGGAGACCGCCCCAGTCAAACTGCCTACCATGCACTGTCCCCGATCCGGATTACGGACCAAGGTTAGAACCTCAAACAAACCAGGGTGGTATTTCAAGGGCGGCTCCACGCAGACTGGCGTCCACGCTTCAAAGCCTCCCACCTATCCTACACAGACCGGTTCAAAGTCCAATGCAAAGCTACAGTAAAGGTTCATGGGGTCTTTCCGTCTAGCCGCGGGGAGATTGCATCATCACAAACACTTCAACTTCGCTGAGTCTCGGGAGGAGACAGTGTGGCCATCGTTACGCCATTCGTGCAGGTCGGAACTTACCCGACAAGGAATTTCGCTACCTTAGGACCGTTATAGTTACGGCCGCCGTTTACCGGGACTTCAATCAAGAGCTTGCACCCCATCATTTAATCTTCCGGCACCGGGCAGGCGTCACACCCTATACGTCCACTTTCGTGTTTGCAGAGTGCTGTGTTTTTATTAAACAGTCGCAGCCACCAGTTTATTGCAACCCCTTCACCCTTCTGGCGCAGGCCAGTCAAGCTACAGGGGCGTACCTTATCCCGAAGTTACGGTACCAATTTGCCGAGTTCCTTCTCCCGAGTTCTCTCAAGCGCCTTAGAATACTCATCTCGCCCACCTGTGTCGGTTTGCGGTACGGTCTTGTTAAACTGAAGCTTAGAGGCTTTTCTTGGAACCACTTCCAGTTGCTTCACCGCCTAAGCGGCTCGTCCCATGCCCTTGAATTGCGCACCCGGATTTGCCTGAGTGCCTTCTCCAACACAGAAACCGGGACTTCCAACACCCGGACAACCTTCCGCGATCCGTCCCCCCATCGCATTTAACAATGGTGCAGGAATATTAACCTGCTTCCCATCAGCTACGCATTTCTGCCTCGCCTTAGGGGCCGACTCACCCTACGCCGATGAACGTTGCGTAGGAAACCTTGGGCTTACGGCGAGGGGGCCTTTCACCCCCTTTATCGCTACTCATGTCAGCATTCGCACTTCCGATACCTCCAGCGCACTTTTCAATGCACCTTCGCAGGCTTACGGAACGCTCTCCTACCATGCACATAAATGTGCATCCGCAGCTTCGGTATATTGCTTAGCCCCGTTACATCTTCCGCGCAGGACGACTCGATCAGTGAGCTATTACGCTTTCTTTAAAGGATGGCTGCTTCTAAGCCAACCTCCTGACTGTTTTAGCCTTCCCACTTCGTTTCCCACTTAGCAATATTTGGGGACCTTAGCTGGCGGTCTGGGTTGTTTCCCTCTTGACACCGGACGTTAGCACCCGATGTCTGTCTCCCGTGATTGCACTCTTCGGTATTCGGAGTTTGCTATGGCGTAGTAATCCGCAATGGACCCCACAACCATGACAGTGCTCTACCCCCGAAGGTGATACACGAGGCACTACCTAAATAGTTTTCGGAGAGAACCAGCTATTTCCAGGTTTGTTTAGCCTTTCACCCCTATCCACAGCTCATCCCCTAACTTTTCAACGTTAGTGGGTTCGGACCTCCAGTACGTGTTACCGCACCTTCATCCTGGCCATGGATAGATCACCTGGTTTCGGGTCTACACCCAGCGACTGAATCGCCCTGTTCGGACTCGCTTTCGCTACGCCTGCCCTAATCGGTTAAGCTTGCCACTGAATGTAAGTCGCTGACCCATTATACAAAAGGTACGCCGTCACCCTCTTTCAAAGGCTCCGACTGTTTGTATGCATGCGGTTTCAGGATCTATTTCACTCCCCTCCCGGGGTTCTTTTCGCCTTTCCCTCACGGTACTGGTTCACTATCGGTCGATCACGAGTATTTAGCCTTGGAGGATGGTCCCCCCATCTTCAGACAGGATTTCACGTGTCCCGCCCTACTTTCCGTACACCTAGTTCTTCCTCGCTGTTTTCGTCTACAGGGCTATCACCTGCTATGGCCGCACTTTCCAGAGCGTTCGACTAACAATGAAGATAAAGAGTACAGGCTGGTCCCATTTCGCTCGCCACTACTCTGGGAATCTCGGTTGATTTCTTTTCCTGCGGTTACTTAGATGTTTCAGTTCACCGCGTTCGCTTCACGTAGCCTATGTATTCAGCTACGGATACTCCATACGGAGTGGGTTTCCCCATTCGGATATCGGTGGATCAAAGCTCGTTTGCCAGCTCCCCACCGCTTTTCGCAGGCTACCGCGTCCTTCATCGCCTGTGATCGCCAAGGCATCCACCACATGCACTTGTTCGCTTGACCCTATAACGAGTGTGTCTCGCCACCCCTGTGTTGCCACAGCAGCAGTTCAACAGTCGCTACAGGTTGAGTATTCGTGTTGCGCCGTATTCCAAAAGCGATCTTTCGATCTCTCTTTTCATACATTGATACAATCACAACCCTGATTCACCTACTCACACACCCATCTCTAGATGTCCTTTCGTGAATCTCTTTACTACTTCTTCCTGATTGTTAAAGAACGACAGCCGATATCGCGGTTGCTATAACCGCGTATCACTCTGACTGGCTCAATCGCCAATGCACAACGCTCTGCTTCTCACAGCAACGCTACGCATTGAGGATTGGTGGAGGATGACGGGATCGAACCGACGACCCCCTGCTTGCAAAGCAGGTGCTCTCCCAGCTGAGCTAATCCCCCAGTCATACACAGATATCGCTATCTGTACGGATACCCCAGGGGTTGATCAATTAGCGCAGCCACCGCAGAAACAGTGGTGGGTCTGGATGGATTCGAACCATCGACCCCCGCCTTATCAAGACGGTGCTCTAACCAACTGAGCTACAGACCCCTGAGTCTGTCCATTTTCACAGCCGATAAGCGTGAGCGCTCAACGTTCGACACGTCTAGCTCGAGAAAGGAGGTGATCCAGCCGCACCTTCCGATACGGCTACCTTGTTACGACTTCACCCCAGTCATGAATCCTACCGTGGTGACCGTCCTCCTTGCGGTTAGACTAGCCACTTCTGGTAAAACCCACTCCCATGGTGTGACGGGCGGTGTGTACAAGACCCGGGAACGTATTCACCGCGGCATGCTGATCCGCGATTACTAGCGATTCCAGCTTCACGCACTCGAGTTGCAGAGTGCGATCCGGACTACGATCGGTTTTCTGGGATTGGCTCCCCCTCGCGGGTTGGCGACCCTCTGTTCCGACCATTGTATGACGTGTGAAGCCCTACCCATAAGGGCCATGAGGACTTGACGTCATCCCCACCTTCCTCCGGTTTGTCACCGGCAGTCTCCCTAGAGTGCTCTTGCGTAGCAACTAGGGACAAGGGTTGCGCTCGTTGCGGGACTTAACCCAACATCTCACGACACGAGCTGACGACAGCCATGCAGCACCTGTGTTATGGCTCCCTTTCGGGCACATCCACCTCTCAGCAGACTTCCATACATGTCAAGGGTAGGTAAGGTTTTTCGCGTTGCATCGAATTAATCCACATCATCCACCGCTTGTGCGGGTCCCCGTCAATTCCTTTGAGTTTTAATCTTGCGACCGTACTCCCCAGGCGGTCAACTTCACGCGTTAGCTACGTTACCAAGTCAATGAAGACCCGACAACTAGTTGACATCGTTTAGGGCGTGGACTACCAGGGTATCTAATCCTGTTTGCTCCCCACGCTTTCGTGCATGAGCGTCAGTATTGGCCCAGGGGGCTGCCTTCGCCATCGGTATTCCTCCACATCTCTACGCATTTCACTGCTACACGTGGAATTCTACCCCCCTCTGCCATACTCTAGCCCGCCAGTCACAAATGCAGTTCCCAGGTTAAGCCCGGGGATTTCACATCTGTCTTAGCGAACCGCCTGCGCACGCTTTACGCCCAGTAATTCCGATTAACGCTTGCACCCTACGTATTACCGCGGCTGCTGGCACGTAGTTAGCCGGTGCTTATTCTTCCGGTACCGTCATCCCCCCCAGGTATTAACCAGGAGGTTTTCTTTCCGGACAAAAGTGCTTTACAACCCGAAGGCCTTCTTCACACACGCGGCATTGCTGGATCAGGGTTTCCCCCATTGTCCAAAATTCCCCACTGCTGCCTCCCGTAGGAGTCTGGGCCGTGTCTCAGTCCCAGTGTGGCTGGTCGTCCTCTCAGACCAGCTACAGATCGTCGCCTTGGTAGGCCTTTACCCCACCAACTAGCTAATCTGCCATCGGCCGCCCCTGCAGCGCGAGGTCCCGAAGGAGCCCCCGCTTTCATCCGCAGATCGTATGCGGTATTAATCCGGCTTTCGCCGGGCTATCCCCCACTACAGGACACGTTCCGATGTATTACTCACCCGTTCGCCACTCGCCACCAGGGTTGCCCCCGTGCTGCCGTTCGACTTGCATGTGTAAGGCATGCCGCCAGCGTTCAATCTGAGCCAGGATCAAACTCTTCAGTTCAAACCTGTTACTGTTTTTCGGTCTCTTCCGAGACCGGTCGCTCACTCAACGTACTGACGAATGATCCAACCATCTTGCGACAGTCAAACCTTCCTTTCATTACTGTGTGAGACTTGATACTTTCGCTTGTTCGGCAGACCCCGAAAGATCCACCTCGCGTCGCGCATCAAGCGCCCACACTTATCGGCTGTTAATTTTTAAAGAACTCTCGCTTGGAAGCTCTGCTTTCTTCGCGTCCGTCATCAAACGGGAGGCGAATTATGAGGATCCACCGCCGCGCCGTCAAGCCCATTTGACAATTTATTTGTTGGGCTGCTGAGCTAAATTTTCCAACAGGTACTGGAGGACATCTGTCAAGGCGTCGGCCAGATTACAAAGCACGACGTCCCAACCTTGAAACCAAACCGCTGAGGCCGTCCAGCTCCAATGTGCGTCCTGCGGCAAGGTCGAGATGCATCAAGGCGACCATAGCAGGAGGAAGCCCTTGAAGCGTGGCGAGCGCTTTCGTTTTGTCGCCGTCCAGCAGCGCGATGCCTTCCGCTTGTCCGACAGCGAAAATCTCGTCAATTGATTTCTGAGCGAGCGCAAGTAGCTCCGGGTCGTGGTAAATGACGCCAGCGCCGCGACACACAAGGCATGTAAGTGCCGCATTAGTGGCCAGTGCAAGAAACTTCGTCCACTGCGCGAGAGCGATGTCCGCTACGAACTGGAGTTTCACCTCCAAAGGGTTTGCCGCTTCCTCAAGACAGGACGCAAATGAGTGGAGGGAATCATTGTCTGCGCCGTCCGAGCCGCCGAACGTCAACGACGACATGTCCGAAAAGTAACGAACAGAACCGGGGCCGTCAGCCTGGCCTGAGACAAACGCGAGTCCGCCGTAGACCCGAGCCTGTTGCGCCCCCGCACGCATGCGGCGCACACCATCGACACCGTTCTGTAGACAGATGACAGCGCCGGCGGTCTCGATGGCAGGTCCCCACTGTTTCGTGCGCGATTCGACGTCGTACAGCTTCACTGTCGATATAAGGCTACGCTGAAAAAGGTCAACGGCATTGGTCGCTCAATCGTTAGATGTGCATGAAACAACAGACCCTTGCGATGGCGGCCGATCAAGGCGCCGGATTTGAACAGTACCGTCGGCCAACCAAACGCGATGTGTTCCTTGAGACGATGGAGCAGATCGTGCCGTGGGCGCAGTTGTGCGAGGTTGTCGAGCCGTACTATCCGAAGGGTCAGGGCGGTCGCCCGCCAGTGGGTCTGGAGCGCATGCTGCGCATGCACTTTCTGCAGCACTGGTTCAACCTGGCCGATGAAGCCTGCGAGGAAGCGCTGCTGGATAGCACCGCATTGCGGCGATTCGTCGGCATTGACCTGGGGCGCGAGCGCGTTCCTGATGGTACGACGCTCTTGAAGTTCCGGCGGCTGCTGGAGCGCAACAAGCTCGGCGAGCAATTGTTCGCCAAGGTCGGCGAGGTACTGCAAGGGCGCGGACTGAAGGTAGGCAGCGGCACCATCGTGGATGCCACCATCATCGGTGCGCCGAGTTCCACAAAGAATGCGGACAAGGCGCGAGATCCCGAAATGCATCAGACGAGGAAGGGCCAGCAGTGGTACTTCGGCATGAAGTTGCACATCGGTGTGGATAGCCAGACGGGTCTGGCACACAGCGCGGTAGTGACAGCGGCGAACGTGCACGACAAGCATCCGCTGCCGGCGCTGCTGCATGGCGGCGAGCAGCGTGTGTACGGTGACAGCGCCTATGCGAGCCAGAAGGAACTCATCGCCAGCAAGGCGCCGAAAGCCAAGGACTTCACCAACCAGCGTGTGCGCAATCGCAGTGGTGAAGTCGATGAAGCCAGGCGCTCGAAAAACCGCAGCAAGTCGAAGATTCGTGCCCGGGTCGAACACGTCTTTGCGGTGGTCAAGCGGCTGTGGGGGTTCGGCAAGGTGCGCTATCGCGGCCTCGCGAAGAACGCCACGCGCGCCTTTACCACACTCGCGCTGGCCAACATCTACATGAGCCGCACGCGGCTGATGGCACAGCTGCGTCCATGAGTAGCCAAAGTGGGTCGAGAGACCCGCTTGCAAGGCCCTTCAGGGCCAGAAAATCGAACCAGTCGGGTCGCTGATCTCGCATTCCGAAATTCAGCGACAAGCTGTTGGCGAAAACGCTGGCTTCTTCAGCGTAGCCATAACAATATCGGCGTCAGTGACATGCTCAGGCCTCTCCGTGTGGTTGACACTTCTCACTTGAAAGTTGCCTCGCGGCCCGCTCAGCCAGATTCCAGCGGATTCAATCGCACTGCGTGAGGTATCGCGTACGCCGAATGTGACGTCGTGGCCGGCGAGTGCCAGAGCGGCCGAAGTAGGAGCCAACTGCTCCTGCACCAATGACAACGATTTTCATGTTGAGCTCCCGAACATGATGTCCGATTCTTCCCATCCCAATGCAGCAGGGCAAGAAATCTCAAATCGATGTTCGAATAACCTCGGCCGCGCAATTCAGGGACCGCAGGATTAGCGAGCGAAGAGCTATGACTTCATTCGACTGCTGCATCAACTGGGACGGTCAGTCCGAAGGTCTGTGCCACTGTTCGATTCACTTTCACCGTTACCTTGTCTGGACCAATCCATGCGAGGTCTGAAGGGCGCTTTCCCCGAAGCATTGGTACCATCAGGTCCAATGTGCCCTTCCGGTAGAGCGGTACGATGTCGACTCCAACGGTTGCTACGCCGCCCATCTGGGTATATCCGCCAGGGGTGTCCATTGCGATGGGGAAGTGGTTTGCACTGGCGCTCTCTGCAATATTTTTTCTGGGTGCGTAGGTGTCGGCGCCCAGCAGGCCAATCGCTATCTGTGCATTTTGACGAATGGCATTCTTGACTGCCACGTCGATGTCCCCAGCTTTGACGACAGGCATGAGCACGATTCGCACTGAGCGCTTGCCTGCGAGCTCGGTCCATTCGGAGAGCAACCTGACATGGGTTGCATTCTGCGGGTTGTAAAGTACAGCCAGTGTCGTCAGATGCGGGACGAATCGACCCAGCCAGTCGAGTTGTTGCGAAATCCGTCGGCGAGATAACTGTGAACCCCAACAATATCTCCCGAAGGAGAAGTCAAACTCTGGGTGAGTCCAGCTTTGACGGGGTCATCCTGCACTGAAATGCAGAGGACAGGTACGGTCGTCGTCGCCGCCTTCGCCGCAGCGCATCCGGGTGACGAAGATACAACGAGAATGTCCACTCGCTCGCTCAAGACCTCGTTCACAAGCGACGGCATCCGGGCCATGTCACCATCTGCCGTGCGAAATATCACGTCAAGCGTCTTGCCGTTGGAGTAGCCAGATTCGGCCAGCGCGTCAAAGAACGCCTGATTCGTTACGGCCATCTTCTGGAATCCACCTGCACCGGCTACGAACCCGATGCGTTGGGGCGCTGAACTGACAGGTCGACCGCTCGTGCATGCCGCCAGGATGGCCGCAGCCACCAGTACTGGGAATACATAGCTGACTTTTTTCATGGACCTGGAACGGCTTCGCGCATGTGACAGGGGTGGCTTGTCCATCCGAAACGCGTCGGACGATCTCGATGAACCTCAAAACCGCAACTTAAGCGCGACCGCTCAATCAGTGCGTGAGAAAGTCGAGGACCATCCGGTTGAACTTGTCAGCGTGCTCCCACTGTGCCCAATGCCCACAACGATTGAAGATGTGGAATTCAGCGTTCGGCATGCCCCACAGCAGGCGCAGGCCTACATCCATCGGAACGAAGCGGTCGTCACGGCCCCAGATGATGAGGGTCGGCGCTTTGACCTCAGAGAGACGGTGCCCGACATCGGGGAACTGCTTCGGATTCGCCGCGTGGCTCTTGGTGAAATTTTCGAGATGTTCCTTCTGTGCGAGCATGTTGTTCAGGCGGGCCTGGAAGAGGTCTTCGGTCAGGTTGCTCGTGTCGTAGACGAACACGTACATCATCTTCTTGAGGTTCTCAATCGTCGGCTCACGATAGAGGCCTTGCAAGAGTTTGATGCCTTCGGTGGGCATCGGGACGAACTGGCTGGGACCGCCCGTGCCGCCGCCCATCAGGATGAGCTTGCCGACGCGTGACGGATTGACCAGTGCGAAGGCGACCGCACTGTGACCACCCATTGAGTTGCCGATAATGTGTACGGGACCCTGCACGTCTATCGCATCGAGAAGCCCCTTGAGAGCGCGTGCGTTCAGCTCCGAACGGGAACCCGTACATACAATGGGGTCACTCTTGCTCCAGCCCGGGCAGTCCATCAGGATGACCCGATAGCCTTGCTCGACCAACGGCTCCAGATTGCGATTGAAGTTAGCCCAACCGCTCGCTCCGGGCCCGGAGCCGTGCAACATCACCACAGTCTCGCCGCCTTTACCCATGTCGTTGTAGTGAATTTGAAGGTCGAGGTCGCCTTCCTTGATTCGCACAAGCTTGCTGGTTCCCGCTTCCGTCAGTTGGGTGTTCGTGCTCATGATGAAATCCTTGCGTCTACAAAATTATTGAAATCGGTCGAAGTGCTCTGTTCAGACCGTGTGGCCAGCCAGCGACTTCATGCGCCGCCCAGAACAGCCGAAAGCGTGGACTTAAGAAGCTCTTTCGCCATCGCGGCGTCGAATACGTTCTCGCTCTGGCGCCACGCGATGTAACCGTCTGGACGAACCAGAAGCGCACCGGCTTCAGGAATTTCGCGAATACGCTGCCAGTCGCAGTAAGGGTCCTGCGCGTCATTCGCGCCGGTGACAACCGTTCGCAAGAAAGGCAAATCGAGCTCGTCAGCCGCCTTTACCCAAGCCCCGCCAGACAGACCAGTCACAAGCGTAAATTTGCCCTTACCAGCAACGTCGAGGGTGGATACGCGATGCCCGTCTTTATCAATAAGCCACGCGTGCGGAATCTTCGCGCCCGGTCGGCTGGTCGCCTGCAGATAGAGCTCCTGGTCGCGCTTCCATTCTTCCTCGCCTACCTGCCCGTCCGGGATGACCGCTGAAGAGCTGTATCGCTGATTCATCTCAACGCCTTGTGCGTTGAATTCGCGATTCTTGAGTTCAAGAGCCTCCTGAGCGGCCTGACGTGCCTTGGCGCCTTCGGGCCCGGGGTCCTTGAATCGCGCGATGCCGGCCGCCACTGGATTTTCTGCACCCTCAACGCTGAATACCGCCTTGATGGGTGCATAGTCGAGACGCGACTGGTTCGCGCGCAAAACAATCTGCTTGCCGACCGGCGCCCGCTCGGGTGAATACGTCTCAAGCAGTTGGCCACCCGCGTAGCCCTTCAATACATATGCGAGCTTCCAGGCGAGATTGAAACCATCCTGGACGCAAGTGTTCAACCCCAATCCGCTGGAAGGTGGGTGACGGTGAGTCGCATCTCCGCCTGCGAACACGCGTCCTTTCGAGTAAGAGGTTGCGTAAGCCTGGTTGACGTACCAGACTGACCTACGCACTAGCTCTACCTCGAGGTCCGGCACGCCTGCCAGAATCCGGATTTTGCTAAGAACCGTCTCCTCGCTGAGGTCGGGTTCACCCTTCGATATATCGAAGCCCCAACCCGCAATCCACTGGGTCCAAGGTTTGACGGCGCGAAGCAATCCGAGGCCAATCTCGCCGAATGCAGCATCCGGGCTGACAATCCAGTGAAGTATGCTGGGGCGATGCTTCACGTAGCGCGTCAGGTCCGCGTTAAAGATGACGTAGGCAGTTCCTGCTCGTGCCATCTCACCTTCGATTTGCAGGCCAAGCTCCTCGACAACTTTCGAGCGCGCACCGTCGGCACCCACGAGGTACTTGGCGCGCATCGAATATTCACGCCCGGTGATGCGGTCTTGAAGCTGCACCGTCACACCGTTTTCGTCCTGCTCGTGCGACAGATATTCGGTATTGGCCGAAAACGTAGCACCACGCTGAGCCGCATTTTTGAACAGGATTGGCTCCATCTCTGGCTGGATGATGTCGACGACATCGCATGGGCTGCCTTGAACGTAGTCGCCGTGGCGCGCATCGCCAGTCCCCCACGAACGCAGACGAATCAGCTCCTCGCCAGCCAGACTTGTAGCGAAGAGGCTATCGCCCATCTGGTCCCACGCCGTAGCGTGCCGAAGCACTTCTTCTTCAATCTGCAGGTCGCGATAGACCTCCATCGTTCGCTGATTGGTGATGTGCGCGCGTGGCGTGTCGGCCAGCCAGTTGAACCGCGAGACGATATGCGCGCGAACCCCGTACGTGGCCAGCGCGAGTGCTGTGGTGGCGCCCATCGGGCCGGAGCCGACAATGACCACGTCGGTATCGAATTCAGTGTTGGTTCCCATAATTGCTTCCTAGGCTTTTAATAATCAACAAACAGCATCCATGGGCACTGGCCGCGGGCCGCGCACCCGCTCGTCGGGCGCCGGGACGAGGAGACCATTTCGGACGCCGCATCCGTTTCCAGTGCAATTTGATTCGGCCCGACGTAGTCGAATGTCGTCGACCCGTGTTCACTCAGGCTGCTTCAATGGCGTCCTTTTGGGCAACTCGCAGAACGCGCTCCGGAAACGCGAAGGCAATACAAATTGCGCCAACCGCGGAGAGAGCAGCAATCAACAACACGCCATTGGTCAGGCTGCCCGTCGTGGTCTTGATGTAACCAAGCAGCGGCGGGCTCGCAAAGCCGGCAATGTTCCCGAGGGTGCTAATGAAAGCGATGCCAATTGGTGCGGCCTTCTTACCGAGATACGCGGGCGGGATGGCCCAGATGAGCGGCCCACTGGCGCCGGTCGCGAAGCTCGCGACCGCGAACGAGATGAGCATCAACGGCAGTGAATGGGTCGTAGTGCTGGCAATCAGGCCAAGTGCAATGAGGCAGAAGCACAGCGCGAGGTGCCAGCGACGTTCCTTCAACCAGTCCGAACTCCAGCTCAGAACAATTGCACCAATGAATCCCATGGCGAGCGGAATGGCAGTCAGCAATCCGACGTTCACGAGCGATGCAACACCACTTTCCTTGACAATCGTTGGCAGCCAGAAGAACAGCAGATAGTTGCTGCAGATTGCAGTGAAGAACAGGAAGGCGACGAGGTAGTTCACCGGGTTACCCAATACCTGGCGAAAGACGCCGAAGGAGTGGTCGGGCGAGACCACGACTTCAGAAGCGAGGTCCGCCTTGACCGCTGCCTTTTCTTCGGCAGTCAACCATTCAGCGTCTTCCGGCCGGTCGCGCAACGTGAGGAAGCAGACGATGCCGAGCACGCATGCTGGCAATCCTTGCACGATGAACACCCATTTCCATCCAGCCAGGCCGAGGGCGCCGTTCAGCGACGTCAGAATCCACCCGCTCAATGGTGCGGCAATAGAACCCGCAGCGGCGTTCGCTACGAAAATGACAGCCGTCACCCGGGCCCGCATGCTGGCCGGAAACCAGAACGTCAGGTAGAGGACGATGCCCGGCAAGAAGCCAGCCTCAAATGCGCCGAGGAGCAAGCGCAGGGTGATGAGGTGTCCCACGGTCAGAACAAACGCCGTGGCGGCAGTAGCCAGACCCCACAGAAACATGATGCGGACAAAAGTGCGACGTGCGCCCCATTTGGCGAGAAGGATATTGCTCGGCATCTCGCACAACGAATAGGTAATAAAGAATGCCCCCGCCGCGATGCCATACCACGTGGGATTGATGCCCAAGGCATCGCTCATCTGCAGCTTGGTGAACCCCAGGTTGATACGGTCGATAAAAGCAATCCCGTAACACACGAAGAGCAACGGGATGATGCGCCACCAGATTTTCCGGTACGCCCGCTTTCTGAGCAGGTTCGCATCGGAATTCGAAGCGAAGTATTGGTTCATGTCTGCCTCCAAACGTCGATAGATGGTTTTTATTCTTCGTCACCGGGCCCTTGACGGCCCGGTGCGTTACCGCTTCGTGCTTCAGGCCGCTTCTTTCTGCCGTTGCACAAGGTCCAGCGCAACGTCGACAATCATGTCTTCCTGACCACCGACCATTTTTCGCTTGCCCAACTCAATGAGGATGGTCCGTGTATCGAGTCCGTACTGTTGCGCAGCCGTCTCAGCGTGTCGCAGGAAACTCGAATAGACTCCCGCGTAGCCAAGGCTCAGCGTCTCGCGGTCGACGCGAACCGGTCGGTCCTGCAGCGGTCGGACCAACTCTTCGGCGGCGTCCATCAGCGCGAACAAGTCCGTGCCATGCTCCCAGCCATAAACATCGGCTGTGGCGATGAACACTTCGAGAGGCGCATTGCCGGCGCCAGCACCCATGCCCGCCAGGCTTGCATCTACCCGGATTGCGCCGTTCTGAACAGCGACAATCGAGTTCGCCACGCCGAGCGAGAGGTTGTGGTGTGCGTGGATACCACGTTCCGTTTCGGGTTTGAGCACTTCGTCGTAGGCGCGAAAACGTGCAGCGGTATCATCCATGGTCATGGCACCGCCAGAGTCAGTGACGTACACGCAATGCGCACCGTACGATTCCATGAGCTTCGCCTGCTGGGCGAGCTTGGCTGGTTCCAGCATGTGCGACATCATCAGAAAGCCCGAAACATCCATGCCGAGTTCACGGGCGTATTCGATGTGCTGCTTCGAGACGTCTGCTTCGGTGCAATGCGTGGCGACGCGAACCGAACGGACACCCGATTCGAATGCGCGCTTGAGGTCGTGGGTAGTGCCGATTCCCGGAATGAGCAGCGTGGTCAGCTTCGCGTGCGTGATGACCTCTGCGGTTGCCTCAATCCACGCCCAGTCTGTGCAGGCGCCGAAACCGTAATTGAAGCTTGAGCCAGAAAGACCGTCACCGTGCGCGACTTCAATGGCGTCAACCTTTGCCGCGTCAAGCGCGCGGGCGATTGCACGGACATGGTCAAGACTGTATTGATGGCGCACCGCGTGCATGCCATCGCGCAGCGTTACGTCCTGGATGTACAGCTTGGATTTGACTTCGTTGCTCATACGGCCTCCACGACGGTGCTTTCTTGTTTCTGGCGACGGACGATGCTCTCGGCCGTGGCCAATGCTGCCGAAGTCATGATGTCGAGATTGCCGGCGTAAGCGGGCAGGTAATGGGCGGCGCCTTCGACTTCGAGGAACACCGTGACTTTCATGCCGGTAAAGGAACGGCCCAGTTCCGCGATGAACAGCGGATTCTCGTCGGTGTAATGCTGGAACTGGACCTTCTGCTTCATCCGGTAACCAGGAACGTATGACTTGACCTTGGCGACCGTCGCCTCAATTGATGCGGTGACCGCTTCTTCGTCTGTGCTTTCGCAGAGGCAATACACCGTGTCACGCATGATGAGCGGCGGCTCGGCTGGATTCAGAACGATGATTGCCTTGCCGTGCTTGGCGCCGCCGACTTTTTCGATTGCCTGCGACGTTGTTTCAGTAAACTCGTCGATGTTGGCTCGAGTGCCGGGGCCCGCCGAACGCGACGAAATTGATGCAACGATTTCCGCATAAGGGACGTTCGAGACCGCGCTCACGGCCGCAACAATGGGAATGGTTGCCTGGCCGCCGCATGTCACCATGTTGACATTCGGGGCATCGAGGTTTTGCTCGCCATTCACGCACGGCACAGTGAACGGGCCAATCGCTGCTGGCGTGAGGTCGATTACGCGTTTCCCGAACGACTGCAGTACGGCGTCATGCTTCTTGTGAGCGCCCGCCGACGTCGCATCGAAGACGATTTTTATTTCGTCGAAATTCGACAGGCGCGTCAAGCCGTCAATGCCTTCGGCTGTGATAGGCACGCCCATACGTTCGGCGCGCTTCAGTCCATCGGAATCGGGGTCGATGCCGACGAATGCACCCATCTCAAGAACGTCAGACAGACGAAGCACTTTAATCATCAGGTCGGTACCGATGTTGCCGGAACCGATGATGGCTACCTTGGTTTTGGACATATGAAACCTCTTAAACGAATTTCGCCGTGACTTCGCCGAGTCCCGACAGTTGGGCGACAAACGTGTCACCAGCGGTGACCGGGACCATGGGACCCAGTGCGCCGGTCAGCACAACGTCACCGGCTTTGAGAGGACGGCCGCGACGGGCGATTTCGCCTGCGAGCCAGACAGCTGCGTTAAGCGGATGCCCGAGACACGCTGCACCGCTGCCAGTCGATACAACGTTCGGCCCGGTGGTTACTCCATCGTGTTCGCGACGCATGGTCATCTGCAGGCCGCGCAAATCCAGGTCTTGGATACGGCGAGCGGGACCGCCCAGCACAAACATTCCGGACGAAGCGTTGTCAGCCACGGTGTCAAAAAAACGGATGTCCCAGTTGGCAATCCGGCTACCAACAATTTCCAGTGCAGGCACGACATACGCCGTCGCACGAATCAGGTCGGCGACTGTAGGCGTCTCAATATCGAGGTCCTCGGCCAGGATGAGGGCCACTTCCGCTTCGACCTTTGGCTGATGCAGGCGGCTAACCGCAATCGGCTCACCTTCTCCTGCGGCCATGTCGGCAAACAGCATTCCGAAGTCCGGCTGGTCGACGCCCAGTTGTGCCTGCACGACCTTCGAGGTAAGTCCGATTTTTCGACCAATGAGACGGCGGCCTTGTGACTCGAAGAACTTCGTATTGGCGTCCTGAATCGCGTACGCCGTGTCACCATCGTCGGACAATGTGCGCGAGCGCAAAGGGGCAATGGTTTGCCCGGTTTCGTAACAGTTGCGAATCGCAGCTGCCAGCGCTTCGATACTCGTAGCGTTAGCTGGCTGTCGCTCAATGGTTGCGTCAGACATGAAAACCTCTCTTCAATGCTTGCGTTGGCGACGACTAACAGACAGAGTCGACTTCGAGCGGGTGATAGCAACCGCGCCAGTGGACCAGCGGCGATTTGTCGGCCACTCGCGTGCGCATTACGCACCCAACAAAAATGGTGTGGTCGCCGGCTTCGATTTCGCGTTCAAGGCTGCATTCAATCCAGCCAAGGCAACCTGCTACGAGAGGCAAACCTTCCAGTCCGACCACCGATTCGACTTGGGAAAAACGGTCAATTGGCTTGCAGAAAGTCCGGGAGATGTATTCCTGGTCGGACGCGAGAATGTTCACCGCGAAGTGCTTTGCCTGACTGAAGATGGCGTACGAATAGGACGTCGTCGTCAGACTCCACTGGATGAGTGGCGGGTCCAGCGACAGTGAAGAGAACGAACTGACCGTCGCCCCATGCGGCTTGCCTTGAGCGTCGACCGCGGAAATCACCGTGATGCCAGTTGCGAAATGGCCGAGCGCGTGGCGAAAGGCGTCTCCCGGGACGCTTGCTTCTGCCGGCTTCGGGTCGGCGACCTGGTTGGTTTCTGACATGGTTACTGACAGGTGCATCAAATAGTGCGCAACTGATCAAGCGGCGTAGCGGACATGTTTTTCTTTGAACAGGTTGCGAATCACGTGAGGTTCCTTTTGTCGACGATGCAGGTGGCTGCGGATATGCCGGATCATTTCCTGTTTGTTGGCCGGACGGCTCTTGCCCAGCGCGTTGGTTTTCACGTCCTGATTCAACAACTCGTCCGGGTTCAACTCGGGACAGTAGCCTGGCAACCGGATCAGACGGAGGCGATCCGCGTTTTCGGCGGCGAACTTTCTGGCGGCAACGGACCGGTGGACCGGATGACCATCGACGATCAGGTAGATCTTGCGCGTTGCCTGTTTGATCATGCGCTTCATGAACTCGATGAACGTCGCATTCGTGAACGTGCCCTCGAAGACCATGAAGCTCAGTTCGCCGCGGTTCGTGATCGCCGAAATCATGTTGCAACTGAAACGCTTTCCAGTCGCCCGCACCACCGGTGTTTCGCCCTTCAAGGCGAAACTGGTGCCGCTGACGTGGTCGCTGCGCAACCCCATTTCGTCGCCCCAGTAAATCGTTGCGCCTTCCTGCTTCGCCTCTTTCGCGATCTGCGGATAGTCCTCGTTCAACCAGCGCTCAATCTCTGCATCCTTTCTTTCGTACGCCCGTCGCACCGGCTTCTGCGCGCTCATGCCCCACGCCTTCAAGTATCGCCCCGCCGTCCACTTCGATACCTTGATGCCGTACTCCAGCTCGATCAGCTGTGCGACCGATTCACGGGTCCACAGGTAGAACGGCAGCGCCAGCTGGTCCGGCATCCGCTCAATAATCAGCTTGCGCATTCGCACCGCCTGCGTATGCGTCAGATGGCCGCTTCCTGGTCGGCGGCCACGCTTGCCGGCACGCAGCGCCCTCAATCCGCCTTCACGCAACTGCTTCATCCACCGGCTTATCGCTCGCAGGCTCACGCTGTATGTCCGCGCCGCATCGGTTTGCGACATCCCATTGTGCACGGCCTGCACCACCATCTTCCTCAGGTGCGCCTGCGTCGCCTGGTCCAGTTTTCGGGCATCCGTTTTCGTCTTCATAACCCTACAACGCATCACGCCGTATTTGGTGCACTCGTCAGTAAATCCTCAATCGCAGGCTTTACTCGTTGGCTTGTGGCCCCGTCGATAGGACCACCTCCATCACTTGTCGAGCAGGAAATCGATATGGAGTCGATTGAACAGTTCGGCGTCTTCGAACTGAGGCCAGTGACCGCACTCATTCATAACGACGTATTTGCAGTTCGGAATCATCTCCGAGATTTCCTTGCCCTCAGCAGGCGTCGCCGTCGGGTCATGCGACGTCCAGACCACAAGTGAGGGAGCCTTGATTGAGCGGTATTGCTCTTCCGTAATCATGTTCGGGCGGCGGATTTCCATCTCCTGCAGGCACATGATTCGCTTCATCGTGTCGGCGAACCCAGGCTGCGAGTAAATGGTCCGGCGCGTCTCGATGAGGTCATCGCTGACCGTGCTCTTGTCGCACATCAGGAACTCGAGACGGGTCTTGATGCGTTCCCAGCTAGGGTCTTCGGCAGCCTGATTCGATAGGTTTTTCAGACGCGTCATGACTTCAGGGTGCGCGGTCCAGCCGCCAGCGGTGTTCAGCACCAGGTGGTCGACAACTTCGGGGCGGTGCACTGCGAGATATGTCGCAACCCAACCACCGAGTGATTCGCCGGTGATGTGCGCACGCTCGCGGCCGAGAGCCTTCAACACTACAAGAACGTGGTCAGCATAGTCTTTGACCTGATAATTGATTTCTGGCTTGTCGGTCCAGCCGTGGCCGAGCATGTCGATGGCCACGACCCAGAAGTGCTCACCATGCGGTCCAAAGTTTCGCGAGTAAGCTTCGGCGTGACCGCCAACACCGTGCAGGCAAAGCAGCAGCGGCTTGTCCGGAGTGCCGGACGAGATATAACGGGTCTTGATGCCGTCAGCGTCGAGGTAGCCCTGACTGAAAGTGACGCCGCGCAGGTCAGCCCAGACACTGGAAAAATTTGAGGGACGGGTATCGCTCATGAGTTCACTTCCGTAGCCAGTTCGTATTTGGTTGGTTCAGCGACTGTGGCCGGACCATTTGGGGCACCTGCCAGCGCAAGTGCCTTGTCGACCAGACGCTGCATGTCGGGACTGCGGTTGCCGAGGTAGTTCATCGCAAGGTTGCGAACCGGGTCGCCCGCGTAATAACGCTCGTATTGCACGAGGCGCTGGCCAAACGCCTCGCCAGCGAGGTCCCATGCCAATTTGAAAAGTTTCACGCGCTCGACCGACGGCATGCCGCCGGCGGCCTGGTAGTACAGTGCGAGGTCGTCGGACAGTTCCGGCGCACGAAAGTCAGCTCCGCTCGGCATCAACATGAATCCGCCGGCACCGATGGTTTGCAACACTTCAATGACGCGCGGATACGCTGTCGGGAGCATCGTGCGGACTGCCTGCAGCGGAGCAAGACTAGGCCGCACGGTGCCCACTTCCGTCGGCTCCGATTCATACTCGGAGCGCACGAGTGCGCTCTTGACCTGCTCGATGTAGCCTAGCAGTTCGCCCAGCATCTGCTGCACGTGCAGGAACTGGTCGGCCTTGATGGACTTCGCTACAGCGATGGCAAGGCCGACCGAGAACTGCATCTTGATAAGTGCGCGGGTGTTCGTCTGATGCGCGGTGTGGTTGCGCACACCGGTGTGGGTATACAACTGGTTCGACAATTCAACCTGTCGATAGCAGAAGACACGGTCCCACGGCACGAAGACGTTGTCGAAGATGAGAAGTGAATCGTTTTCTTCGAAGCGCGTCGACAGCGGATGGTCGTAGCTCTCATGTGCTTCGACGTAATACGGGTCGCGCGAAATCTGACGCATACCTGTGACGTCAGTCGGTACAGCGAAGATGAGTGCGTGGTCCTCATCGCCTGCCTTGAACTGCGGCAGGTTGTACATAATCATTTCGTCCGAGACGGGGCCGAGCGTCGCAATCATGCGAGCGCCACTGACGTAAATGCCCTCGTCGGTTTCCTTCACGACACGCAGATGCATGCTGGCCTGCTCAGACGACTGCTTGGAGCGGTCGTTCTGCGGCGTGATGAGCGCGTGGCTTAGGAACAGGTCGTTGTCGCGGATGTACTCGTAATACTTCACGATGTTGTCCGCGAACTTTTGGCCGCCCTTGGCAAAGTCATGGCGTGCTTCCCAGAAGGCCAACAGCGTGACATTCATGAAGTCGGGCGAACGCCCCATCAGGCCGAAGTTTGTCTCAGCCCAGATGCGATAAGCTTCACGACGCTTTCGCAGGTCTGCTGCAGACTTCGCGGGCATGAATGCCAGGCCTGCACGTTCACCCGTCTCCGGCACGACATACGTGACTTTGTCCTGGAATTCATGGTCATGCTGCGTGTCGTACAGCGCGGCAAGTTGCTCGACAGCGCCTTTGAATGCCGGGTGTGTCGTGACGTCATCGACGCGTACGCCGCGAACCCATACGTCGCGCGGGCGATTCTTCAATCCTTCAATGAATTGCTTGCCTGTTCTGATACCCATGACTTATCTCCTAAATTCGCAATTGCGTCAGACACGCGATGCTTTTGATTCGGCGAACATCATTGCCATACCAGCAATCCATCCTTGAATCGCCTCGTAGTAAATAAGGTCGGCCTTGTAGTCGCCATTCACAGAAAGTGCTGCGAATGCGGCAACCCAAGCCAGGACTTCGGGACCACCGCGTCCGGCTTTTTCGCGGACCTCTTTGGTAGTCATAGCGTCGAAATCTCTTAGGTTTCCGCTCTGTAGGCGTTCGATGAATGCCTTGTCCCAGCCGGGGTCTACCGGAAGGATTTCCGGGGTCCCATGGACCGCGCGTGCTCCTGCCGCGAGTACGCGCTCAACTCGGGCACGCTGCACCTCGTGCGACGGATGTCGGCCGCTGATGAGCCGCTCCTTCACTTCGTCGGGCGCAGTAACGATGCTCGGCGTCGGTGGGTCGTGCGACAAACCTCCCGAAGCGGAAATCAGCACACGCTTGCCGGATGCTGCGGCCCATCGGCCCACCGCTTCGCCGAGCAAGCGGGCACGCTTGAACGTCGGGAGCGGCGGAGCCGCACAATTGATGAAGATTGGAATCGTTGGGAAACGGCTGAACGAGCCAAACATGCGCTCCCAGATTTGGACGAAGCCGTGGTCCACTTCCATACGGTAAGAAACCGCGATGTCCAGACCGTCTTCAATCAGAGCCTCGCTCAGCCGCACAGCGTCATCAGAAGCAACAGGAAGTGTTCCCGTCGACGTGTCCCAGTCGCCGAGCGAAGTCGCATTTACGCCGATGCAGAAGCTCGGCATAAGCTCGTAGAAAAAGCCATTGAAGTGGTCCGGCGCGAACTGAATGAGAAGGTCCGGTGCGAACTCTTCCGCTCTTCTCGCCAGAGACGCGAATCCTTGCTTAACAGCGAAGCGGACGTCCTCTGAAGCGACTCCGTCTTGCATCAACGGGGTATGAGATGCACCCAGCACGGCCAGTGTCACGGTCTGTCTCCTATGTTCAATCGTCCGCGCATTTCGCACGGCCAGCCCAACGGCTGGTCTGCTTCACCGCTCCCGCCGTCTCGCTTGACGGCGCCGGTGAAACGTTGAACAAATATTAGCGAGACGGGTGTTATCCGGATAATGCGTGTTTTCTATAGAGTCCATCCGATTTTCGTTTATCCGTTAAAACCCTATGTTCATTTTAGATTTGTCTTTATATTCAGCAGCCTATGAATTGCTTCTGGCCGTGATGTAGCGCATGCCGAAGCTAGGGAAAGCCCCGATAAGAGCATTGATACGGGACGGACTTATAATCGTTTTGTGGATAACCAAGGCCGAAGTTACACAGAAATGGCCTAACGGAGACGGATGTGGACTCGCGACTGATTGAGTACTTTCTGCGCGTTGCGGAGCTTGGGAGCATCAACAAGGCAGCGACAGACCTGCGGCTTTCTCAGCCCGCGCTCTCGCGCCATATTGCGCTTCTGGAGCATCAAGTCCGGGCGAAGCTCTTTACCCGGACGCAAGGCGGGGTGATGCTCACCGATGCAGGCACGCTGTTGCTTGAACGCGCGCGACCGATTCTGCGTCAACTCACAAAATTGATTGAGCAGGTTGGCGACCGAGCGGCGGGCCAGCTGTCTATCGGCATTGCGCCATCCTGGCGCTACCTGTTTACATCGAAATACGTTCCGCGTCTGGTAGCCGAATATCCGGGCGTTTCGTTGCGTGTGCATGAGGGCGCCAGTCACGAACTGCGTGAAGTCATGCACTCAGGAATGCTGGACCTTGCCATCGTCCCATTCGAGGGGTCACCGCCGCAGGGGTACGTGCACACACCTCTCATTCGGGAGCCACTTATCCTGGTTGGGCGGAAAGAGGCGGGGTTGCAGCCTGATAAGCCTGTAGCCCTGTCCCGACTCGAAGACCTGCAGTTCGCATTGCCCGGAAAGCCCAACGTCGTTCGAACCACGGTTGAGAACGCTCTTTCTCGCCGGGGTCATGATTTGAAGACACTCTTCGAAATCGACGCAATGCACCTTTCCATGGAACTTGCACGCCAGGGAGTGGCTGACACTATCACGCCATGTTGCGCGGTCAGCGGCAACCCCTATTGGGCGGAGTCGTTGTCCTGGAGCCCGATTCGCGGCGCTTACATGACTTGGGCTCTATGCGAAAACACTGCGCGCTCTCACTCGCAAGCCGTACGGGAAGGGCAACGACTCATTTTCCAACTGGTGGATGAAATCGTGAGCAGCGGCCTTTGGCTCGGGGCGGAGCGACTGAAGAAATCACACGAGACCTCCACCGACGAAATTCTCGAAGAGTCGTGAGGGAATACTAGAGTGTCGGCGGATGCAAATGGCCGGCGCTGGAGAGCGCCGGGCCGTCGCCCCGATGATTTTCAGAACAGAGTGCGCATACCGAGCCGCAGAACAGTCTGATTGTGGCCCGATGATGATTCAAATGTACCGTTGACCGATGCGACAGCGCCAGTTCCGCTAGCACGCTGATAGATGGCATTTACGTACACATCGGTTCGTTTCGAAAGCAGGTAGTCCAGCGTCAACCCGCCCTGGTTTGAGTGGCTGTTGTCGACCTGCTCGTTGCCCTTTGCGTAGATATAGTTGGCGTAAAGAAACAGGTCCGGCGCAAACGTCACCAGACCACCTACTTCGTAGCTATCGACATGGCCGTTGGTAAATGTATTGCGCGTGTTCGTGTACAGGACATCGAGAGCAAACCGCCCGAAATCATAGCGACCGCCTGCGCCGAAGTTGCGAATGCCTGAGTGACCATCGTCGATGCCGTCTTCCTTCGAGTAGGTGTAGGCGGCGTTGACGCGCAGCGGACCGTTATCGTAGTTCGCTCCGAAGCTCGTGAGATTATTACTGCCCGTCTCGCCGGCGATATTGCTAAAGCCGTACATCGCACCGAAACTCAACCCCGCATAAATCTTCGACGTGAACTTGACCGAATTCGGCGTCGCCTCTCCGCCTGCGATGCGTGTGTAGTCAAACGTGCCCAGCGGCGCGCCGAGCTTGGCGAAGGGGCCACCTGGCAACTGATAGAGACTGACGAACGGTATCTGATGTCCCCAACGGGCGATGGAGAGGTTATCGAACATGTAGTCAAACTGGCGCCCCAATGACACTGTGCCGTAGGGAGACGCGATACCGACGTACGACTCCCGACCGGTGAATGCGCCGCCATTCTGTTTTCCCGTGTTCAGGTCCGGTTGCGAGTCCATCACGAAGAAAGCCGAATATCCGCCACCGAGGTCCTCGATACCACGCAAGCCGAGCAGATTTGGAGCCTGAATGCCGGATGCCATCTGCACGAGGGAATGGCCTGCCGCATTACTAACGTAGGTCACGCCTTCGTCGAGCAGGCCAAAAGCGTAACGGAGCTCTGAGCATGAGATTGCAGCGGGATTGCCAATAGCGCGACGATAAGTAATCTCTTGACCATGAAACCTTTCCTATTTGTTGGGCACAGGCGTGCCTGCACCGCCCGCGAGATGTGGGCACAAATTTCTGATGAAGTTGGGTTAGCTTTGCAGAGCGTCGGCGTCGCCGCGAGCCCCAGACGTTTCAATGCCCGGAGTCCGCGCGCCTTCGCTAGCTTTAATGCGATGAGCCCATCAGGACGAACAGAACAGTCGCAGGACTGCTGCCAGGGTTTCGCCATGCGTGGCGCGTTGCACGCTGCACGACGATGTCGTTTGCCTTGAGTTCGCGCGTTTGGCCGTTATCAAGCTCAAGCAAGATGGAACCAGACAGCACGACCCCATAGTCGAGTGTCCTGGTCTTATGCATGCCGGGATTGTCGGCCTCGAATGCGTCTGCCAGGCCCGGGATCTTTTCCATCTGCTCCCGGTGCGCTGCCAAGCCATCGAAGGTATCCGACGCCATGACACTGTCAGGTGGAAAGGTTGCAATCAGCAACCGGCTTCCTCCCGGAGCAGGTACCCAGGACTCCGGCCATGCTCCCGAATCTGGAAACTTGTCTGTTGCGCTGATTCCGGCACCGTCGGTCGCCCAAAGCATTGAAACGTGGAAGCCCGGAATCGAGCTGAATGAGGCGCACCAAGGAGACTCGCCATCGCTGATGATGGCTGATGCTCCGTCGGCGTCGTGCCCTGTCACGAGACGTCTGGTCATGGCAATCCCCGCTCAAATCAACGTCGGGTTGATGACGACGTTCTTGACGTCCTCCCCGCCCTCAGTCGTGACCGACTGCCGCTTGCGCGGAAAGGGCGGGGATTCCTCCTGCGAGGCGGTCACGTCCGACCGCGAGAATGTTGCGGGCAGCATTGCGATCACGATCATGTGTCGTTTCACAATGGATGCGTTTCCACTCTCTTATTCCAGGACCTGCGACACCTTTCGGCCCCGTGCGGCTCGCGCAGCACGAACAGGTCTGGGTAGAAAACGCTTCATCGACCTCATCGAACCATACGCCTGCGTCATCGCACTTGTACCGAAGCATGGTCCGGAACGTCGACCAGCCCGCGTCGAGCACAGACTTGCTGTGCTGTCCTTTCGCGAGGGCCGAAGCATTCACGTTGCCGACAAAGATTGCACCGTACTCGCGAGCGAGCCGGGTGCTGAGTTGATGCAGAAAGTCCTTCCTGCGGTTCGCGATCCGGGCGTGGATCGCCTTCACCCGGCTCTTCCTGCGTGCTCGCTGGGCAGTGGCGAGCGCGGGTTCGAGGTCGCGGTAGAAGCGCTGCGCGTCGACATTGGGAAGACGTTCGTCCGAGAAGCCGGCAAAGGTCTTGAGCCCGAGGTCGATTCCCAGATCCAGGTTGGCTTCATTGGGCCGGGCAGACTTCACCTTGACCGTCACGTTCAGATACCAGCGACCGCGGCTGTCCTCGGAGATGCAACCGGCGCCGAACTCATAGCCGGCGAGGCCATAGCTGTCCCAGACGCCAGGATGCAGGCCCTGAAAGTGGGCCTGACCATGGCGCCATACGACCGAGCGGGCTTTGAATGGAATCCATCCCAGCGAGCGTCGCGCGCCGGCCGGGCGACGCCATCGAAGCTTGACCTTGCGGTGCTGTTTGCGGCGCGTCGCGTACTCTTCGGCGATCTGCTGAAACACGGCCGAGCCGACCGCCAGGCCTTCTTTCGAGGCCCCGTTCAGATAACGCTGGATCTCAATGCCAGAGGCAAAGCGCCGCTCGCGGCGAAAGATCTGGAGCGACAGGTCATTGCAATAGTTCCAGACAAAGTTCACAGCCCGCGCCATCCCGGCAAGCGACGAAGCATGCCTGTCCTTGATTCTTATGCGCAGAACTCGAACTGGATCCTTGCAACGTGTCACGGGTCGACTCATTCCGGCTTGACTGTATGGATATACAGTACCAGATCAATACGAAAAGGCAAGTCGTGCTTCGCACGACGCGCTCTACCTCACCGCCCTGAAGGACGGTGCGTCACGCGCACATTGGCGAAGGCTTTCTCGCAGGTGTTTGTCCGCCATATGGCGAGGAGTATTCCCGACCGCTTCTCGGCCACATCCGGGGCCGCCAACAGAATCGGCAAGATTTTTGTCGACTATCTGCGCAACGGAAAGGGACAGACGACCGCCGCCGCGTTTTCTGCCCGCGCACGGCCAGGCATGGGGGTTTCCACTCCGATTTCATGGGAGCAACTCTCCGAGCTTAAAAGTGGCGCGCACTGGACGGTGCAGACGGCGAGAGAGTATCTTAGCTTTCAAACGCAGGACCCTTGGGAAGCATACTGGTCGACAAAACAGTCGCTGGCGTCAGCCATTGGGCGTTTGGGATGACGCAACGCGTAATAGCGAAGCGACTGCGAGCGTGGACAGGCAGCCCGGGAATTTGCACGGGCAGATGCGGCGGTCCGTGGGCACACGGCATACTTTGGGATGCGAAGGTTAGACCTCTGGAATGGATGGCCACTAGTCAGCTGCGGCGACACCCACGAGCCGCTATCAGGAGAATCATATGGCAGCGCGTTCCATTGCATCGCTGACGCTATCCTTCGGTCTGGTTTCCATACCGGTGAAGCTATATTCGGCCACAGACAGCGCTTCTGGCGTTGGCTTCAACCTGTTGACAGCCGATGGCGGGCGGGTGAAGCAGCAATACATATCCGAGGCAAGCGGTGAGGTTGTTGCCCGCGCCGATATGAAGAAAGGCTATGAATTCGAGAAAGGCCAGTTCGTTGTCTTTACTCCCGACGAACTGAAGGCGCTCGAAGAGGGGGCGAGCCACGTGGTTGAGATTGTTTCTTTCGTTCCGGAAAAGTCAGTCGACCCGCTGTACTACGACAAGGCGTACTTCATCGCGCCGGACAAACGCGGCAAGCCCTACAGCCTGCTGCAGCAGGCCATGCGGGACAGCGAGCGCTGCGCGCTGGCGAAATGGTCGTACAAGGGAAAAACCCGAATCGTTCAGATACGGCCTGCAGAAGACGGAATGGTCTTCCAGCAGTTGCTATTTGCGGACGAAGTGCGGGCGCTGGGTGATTTGCATATTGAACATGTAACCGTCAGCGACACCGAGTTGAAACTCGCTCGGCAAATCATCGACCAGGTGTCGGAAGACGCATATGACCCGACGGCATACGAAGATGAAGAGAAGAAGCGCATTCTCGAAGCCATTGACCGCAAGATTGCAGGCAAGCAGATAGTGTCCCCGGAGGCTCCCGCTGAAGAGTCGGGCGGTCAGGTGATTGACCTCATGGAAGCGCTTCGCGCAAGCCTAAGCGCCAATAAGGTCAAGAGAGCGGCGCCAGCGAAGGTGCCTGCAGCCAAAAAAGCTCCGGCCGCCGATGTCGAGGCACTCGCGAGCAAACCCCGACGGCCAGTCAAGCGAGCCGCACCCAAGGTCGAAGTTGTTGAAGCGCCGCCAGCAAAGGTCCGAGTTCGCAAGTGACCAGGCGCAATCACTCAGACGACTACTCGCTGCGCAGTCTTCAGTCGTTGCTCGGCGTTTCACGAAGGGTGCTGTCTGGCCTGATAGCAGCCGGATTCGTGCAACCTTCGCGCGGACGACGCAATGAACTGAGGTTCACGTTTCAGGACGTGGTGGTTTTGCGAACAGCATTCCAACTGCAATCGGCGAAAATCGCGTCCCGCAAGATTTTGCGCGCTCTCGCCAAGCTGAAGGCTGACCTTCCTGACGAGCTTCCGCTGTCTGGCATCCGTATCACAGCTGTCGGTGATACCGTAGCGGTCAAGACCGGTCAGGCACAATGGGACGCGACGTCCGGTCAGCATCTGCTTGATTTCGAGGTCGCGCCCATCCATGGCGACGTCGCGTTTCTTGACTCAACGCCGCGAAATCTCGGGAGCCGGGAGCAGCAGGCCAACGAATGGTTCGCTCTCGCAGAGCAGCTCACGGATGGTGATGTTGTCGGCGCCGAGCAGGCCTACCGAAAGGTACTAGAGCTGGCCCCAAGGCCCCACTACCATGCCTATACCAATCTCGGCGTACTACTGTGCGAGGCCGAGACGCGATGCGAAGAGGCGCTGTCGGTATTCGAGCGTGCGCTCGAGCATTTTCCTGATGACGCGTTGCTGCACTTTAATCGTGCCGTCGTTCTGGAAGAATTGAAGCGGCACGATGCTGCTGTGGAAGCGTATGAACGATGCATTGAGCTTGACCCGACCCATGCCGACGCACACTTCAATATCGCCAGGCTTAGCGAGATACGCGGCGACAAACAGGGGCTCTTAAGGCACCTCAGTGCATACCGCAGACTCATCGGCTGATAGGGCTTTGTCACGTTGACTGGGCGATGACGCAAACAGATGGGGGATGCGTGTTTGCTCAGACGGTTGACGGATTTTGGGTGAGCTCGGTCAAACGATGCCACGAGTCGAAGCGCTGAGTGAGCTGTTTGCGGTAAAGAGAAGCGCGCAGCAAATGCCGCTTGAGCGCGAAGTGCTGCCGGATCGGTCCGAAGCTCGAGAGAAACGCCTGGGTACGCTTTGGGTCGCGAAACCCGCGCAAGCGCCGCTCGCGGTCGCGCGCAGGTTGATGGCTATTCTCGGCCCGATTGTTCACGCGGGCGGCAGCCTTGACGAACACGTGTTTGACATTTGCCAGCGCGGGGATCCTGTACTTCGCGGCCGGATAGCTGCGCAGCTGATCAGTGACGATTTTGCGCGGCACCGGGCACGAACGAAGTACGCGTTTGAAGAATCGTTCGGCTGCGGCCGTGTCGCGCCGCTTCTGCAGCAGGATATCGAGTTCGGCACCGTGCTCGTCGACCGCTCGCCACAGCACATAAGGTTCACCGCGCAACGTCACGAACAACTCATCGAGATGCCATGTACTGCCCGGTTTTCGCCGGACAGCCTTTACCCGATGTGCGAACCCGGAACCGAATTTATCGCACCAGCGGCGCACGGTTTCATAACTCACCTCGATGCCCCGCTCGAACAGCAACTCTTCAATATCACGCAAACTCAGCTGAAACCGAAAGTACCACCGAACGGCCCAGCTGATGACCACCGCAGGAAAGCGATGCCCGTGATAGAGCGATCTGGAATTTTTCATCTCAAGAATTCTACGCGACCGCCGCAATAACGTGACAAAGCCTTATCAACGTGTGGATCATACGGCTAGCTGCTCGCACTCGGGTCAGGATTAGCAAGGCCGATCCTCACATCCTACCCGGGCAGCAGCGTCCAGCATAATGCGATCCGTAGTGGCCGCGAAAATCGGTTTTGCACATGAGAAACAAGGCCAGCCTCACCTGATCGGGAAGCTCACTTCGACCCACAGACGCTCACCCTGTGGCCGGTTCCTCACTGCAAACTCGTGCTGATACTTGAAAACGATTGCGGAGGCCGGCCCCAGGTCGTAACGCAGTTGCGGGCCGATGCCGATTGCCTGACCACGAAATCCATCGTTAGGCGCGGTCTGTCCGTTCACGGTGTCATCCGAAACCTGTTTGAGGAAATATCCTTGCACACCAAGCTGGAAACCTTTGGTCACCGAATAGCCGACAAGCCAATCGAGCGTCGCGACATTGCCCGAGTGATAGTTGGTCGCGTGGTTCGGCGAATTGAACTCGATTTGCGCGAGCCCCGAGAGCTCCCATTTCGGGCTGGGAAACCAGGTGACAGACAGGTTCGGCTCGAATGCATACGTGTTCAGGCCCGTGTTGGCCACCCGGTTGACCGAGTAAGAGCCGGTGGGAAGTCCAACGTCCGGTGAAATGAATGCGAAGAACGTGTGCGACGGGTTGGAATATCCCACCATCAAAGGATGAACGATGATGTCGCCAAGTGCGCTGCGCGTGCCTGACGCACCCGGCACATCAACGTGCAGGTGGAACAACGGCACCACAATACCGCTCGAAAATGTGAAAGACCCCAGCGTCGGCCCCCACGTATGGACCACGCGCGGCGCGTCCACGAGAACTTCACTGTGAAATCCGGGAACAGAACTCTTTCCATCCGCACCGGCGAATTTGCTCGAGAAATTGTATTCCGTGTAGTTGTAGAACTGCGTCGCACCGGGAGGCGGCAGTATTCCGTCCAGCACTGTATTCACTCCCACCGGATAGGTGGCAAGTCCATTTTCGGTCGCACGTACCTCGCCTGCCCCCATCAGGCTCGCCATCGCGAGTATGCTTCCCATCGTCAGTACCAGCTTCGTTGTTTTATCCATCCCCGTCTCCTTTGTGCTACTAATTTAATAATTTGTTGTGTTGACAATACCGATGTCGATCCAGATTTCACGTGTGCTGCGCCGGGCACGACCTGATGAATCGCTTATTGGGCGTGCGGCGTTTCGTGACAACGATAACCGGTAAAAACGGGCGCATGAGGCGAGGCGCGCGCCCGACCATCTCCCAAGCAATCATGGACCCAGAGAGCAATCTACTCACTCTCTGTCTGGCGGCCAATCTACAGGTTCGTGGCCTGGAAGCTGACCTGCTGCCAGGCGCCCTTACGTTGCGCCCAGACCTGCGTGGTCATGACATGCATGACGATGCGTTGCGCGGACTCCTTCATCTCAATGGTCTGATGCAGATGCCCAGTGGCGACTGCAAGCTCGCCGTAGACCCTGACGTCGAGCGCCTGCCGACTTGCTTCCAGGAAACGGATCTGCTTTTCGACCATCAGCAGATAAGCCACCTTGTTGTCCTTTTTGCCATTCGCGTGCACGTGAACGACGTCGTCGGACACGAGTTTCTGTAGTGAATCGATATCTGCTTCCACGAGCGCACGGCAGCGCGCCTGCTCCAGCCGGATGATTTCCTGCTGGACGTTTGCTTCGTTCATTCCTGTCTCCACTGCAGTTATAGGGCTCGGCCGGCTTCAGCGCGCACGATGTTTTCGATCGCGCCAATCCCGTCAATTTCAACCCTGACCCGATCTCCTGCGCACAGCCAGCGCGGCGGCTTGCAGGCGACACCGACGCCGCCCGGCGTGCCCGAGAAAATCACGTCGCCAGGTTCGAGTGTCATCACCTTAGACAGATGTTCGACCTGCTCGAAGCAGTTGAAGATCAGTTCACGAGTGTTCGAATCCTGCCGCTTTTCACCGTTCACGAAACAGCGGATGCCGAGTGCGTGCGGATCGGCGATCTCGTCGGGGGTGACGATCCATGGACCAAACGGTGCATGCGTATCGAACGATTTGCCGAGCGTGAACTGCGAGGTACGCACCCGCCAGTCGCGAACGCTCACATCATTGGCTGCGCAATAGCCAAAGATCACCTCATGTGCCCGGTCGCGCGACACGTGCCGGCAACGCTCGCCGATCACGAACGCGAGCTCAGCCTCGTAGTCGAGCTGTTCCGACACCCGTGGCAGATCGATCGATGCAAATGGGCCCGCAGCCGACGTGGACATCTTGGCGAACCACAACTGGTCGGCAGGCTTCTCCATGCCGGACTCGGCAAGGTGATCAGCGTAGTTCAGTCCGATGCCCAGCATTTTGGGCGGCCGCGGGATGGGCGCGAGCAGCGTGACTGCGTCCAGCGCAACATCGGCGCGCGTATTGACCGCCAGGCGTTGCAGGCGCTCCTTGAAGGTGGCCCACGCCTCGATCAGTCCGATCATGTCGGCAGGTGCATCGGCGATATGTTTCGAGATCTTGATGATCCCGCCATCAACCACGACACCCAGCGTCGGCCTGCCTTCCGGCAGGGAAAATGTCACGAGTTTCATCAGAACGCTCCGCTCACTAAAAACTGGATTTACCGGTTGCCGCGGTGCCGACCTTGCAAAGTTCGGCGTCGGTCGCACCCGCCTGCCACAGCTTCACGAGCTCATCGGGATCGAATTCGACGCCGATCGGGTTCTGCGCGAAGTCTTCCGAATGGAAAAACGCGCCGGGGTCGTCGCCGTTATCCGCCTGGAACTCGATATCGTTGCCCTCGGGGTCGCGGAAATAGAGCGACGTGGTCGGCCCGTGATTGATGCACCAGTAAGGCAGGATGCCGACCGTCTTCAGCCGCACATAGTTCTGGAGCAGCTCGCCGACCGTGCGGAAGCTGTACGCGACATGGTGCACGCCCGCGATGTCCTCACCCTTGGGCGGAATGTCCGGCATGTTGAAGAACGCGAGACGATGGTGTTCGTCGTCGTAGGTAATGAAGGTCAGCACGTCATCCCTGAACACGACATGTGCCTGAAAGAGGTGCAGATACCAGGCCACGGTCTCTTCGCGCCGGCGGCAGCGATAGACCAGATGGGCCATCTTGAACGGCACGACACGCTCTGCCGTGCCCGCCCCCTGCTGCTGCGTCGATTGCGATTCCTGTGATGTACTCATGCTATGTCTCCTTCCTTCTGTTGAACCTGAGTGAAGGCCGCGTCACAGCAGCGCGCGGCGAAAATCGGTCATAAGTGTGGCCAGATAGGCAAGAAAACGGCCGGCCTCGGCGCCGTCGACTGCGCGGTGATCCCACGACAGCGACAGCGGAAGGATCAGACGTGGCTCGAACGCCGAGCCGTTCCACATCGGCTTTGTCCCGGCCTTGCCCACGCCGAGAATCGCGACTTCAGGTGCATTGATGATCGGCGTGAAATGCGTGCCACCAATCCCGCCGAGCGACGAGATCGACATGCAACCACCTTGCATCTGTGCGGGAGCCAGCTTGCCGGCACGGGCCGTTTGCGCGAGCTCCGCCATTTCGGTGGCGATCGCGGCTACGCCCTTGCGATCCGCATCGCGGATCACCGGCACGACGAGGCCGTTCGGCGTGTCAGCAGCGAAGCCAATGTGGAAGTAGCGCTTTTGCACCACGTCCTGGCCGTCGAGGCTCACGTTGAACTGCGGGAAGCGTTGCAACGCGCTCACGCAGGCCTTGATCAGAAACGCGAGCAGCGTGACCTTTGCCGTGCCTTCACGCGCCTCGCGATTGAGCGTCACGCGTAATGCTTCGAGCTCCGTGATGTCAGTCTGATCGAAATTGGTAACGTGCGGAATGCGTACCCAGTTGCGGTGCAGGTTCGCGCCGGAGATGCGCTTGATGCGCGAGAGCGGACTGCGCTCGACCGGGCCGAATTTGGCGAAGTCGATCTCGGGCCAGGGCAGCAGCTCGAGACCGCCGCTGCCTGCTGCGGCTGGCGCGCTGGAGGATACCGGGCGAGCCAGCACGGTCTTGGCGTGGGCGAGCACGTCCTCGCGCAGCACACGACCGTTGCGGCCGCCCGGCTTCACGTCTGCGAGCGCAACACCCAGTTCACGCGCCAGTTTGCGTACCGATGGCCCTGCCGCGACATCAGTGGACCGCTCCGGGGCCAACTGCGCACCCGTATCAGGCTGCGCGGCAACTGCGATTGACTGCGTGCTGGCAGCCGACGTTACCGCTGCAGCATTCGCCTCAGCCAACGGTACTTGAAGCATGAGGTCGGAATGAGGAGCGACCTCGGCGGAGCCTGCTCCGCTCGAGCGCTTCTCTTCGGCGACCGGTGCCGCTGTTGCGTGCGCCCCCGCGCCGGCAAACTCGATATGCGCTATCACACTGCCCATCGACACGACGTCGCCCGGCTTAAGCAGCACCTCCCGGATGGTGCCGGCCGACGTGCTCGGCACGTCCATCGTCGCCTTGTCCGATTCGAGCGTAATCAGCGACTGCTCGACATCGACGACGTCGCCCGCCTGGATCAGCACTTCAATCACGGGGATGTTCTTGTAGTCACCGATGTCAGGAACCCTCAACTGCTGCATGTCCAATCCTTTCTAATGGTGCGGCGATTCAGTGAACTAGCAATTCCACGGCGCGGCCAACCCGGCTTCGATGTCGTAGCGTGTCAGCGCCTGCGCATGTTTCGCGCGGTCGATCGACGCCAGCGCCGCGAGCACGACGTGGTAACGGTCTACTTCGAAGAAGCGCCGCAGCGCGGGGCGCGTATCGCTGCGTCCGAAGCCATCGGTGCCGAGCGCGATGTAGGGCGCGTCGATATACGATGCGATCAGTTGCGGATAGGCGCGCACGTAGTCGCTTGCTGCGATCACCGGCGCGTCGCCCGGCAGACAGCGCGCGACGTGACTCTGTGCCGCCTGTCCGGAGCCGAATAGCGCTGTACGTTCGACACTGCGTGCGTCGCGTGCCAGTTCCGAGAAGCTCGTGACACTCCAGATTTCTGAGGTGATGTCCCAGTCGGCTGCCAGCAGGTCCGCCGCAGCGATCACTTCGCGCAGGATCGCGCCCGAGCCAAGCAGGCGTACGGACGGTGTCGCGCCTTCCTGCCCACGCATACCGAAACGCCGCATGCCTTTGATGACGTCCGCGTGTGCATCGGCGTCGAGCGGCGCCTGTGCGTAGTTCTCGTTGGTGACCGTGAGGTAGTAGAACTCGTCGTGCTGCCCTTCGAGCATGCGGCGGCTGCCGTGATCGACGATCACCGCCACTTCGCTGGAAAACGCCGGATCATAGGCCCGGCAGTTGGGCACGGTCGAGGCGATCAGGTGGCTCGTGCCGTCCTGATGCTGCAGACCTTCGCCGGAAAGGGTCGTGCGTCCCGCGGTCGCACCGATCAGGAAGCCGCGCGCACGCTGGTCGGCCGCAGCCCAGATCAGATCGCCCACGCGCTGGAAGCCGAACATCGAGTAGTAGATATAAAACGGCAGCATCGCGACGCCGTTCACGCTGTAGGAGGTCGCGGCAGCTACCCAGGAGGAAATGGCACCCGCTTCGGTGATCCCCTCCTCCAGCAGTTGGCCATCCTTCGACTCCCTGTAGTACAGCATCGAGCCCGCGTCTTCCGGCTCGTACAGCTGTCCCAGAGGTGAATAGATGCCCACCTGCCTGAACAGGTTCGCCATGCCGAAGGTGCGTGCCTCGTCCGCGACAATCGGCACGATGCGCGGGCCGAGTTCGCGGTCCTTCAGCAGATTGGTGAACAGACGCACGATCGCGGTGGTGGTCGAGATCTCGCGGGCGTCGGGTTCGAGTGCGAACTTCGCGTAGCTGGCAAGCGGGGGCACCGCAACGGACGGTGCACGTGTGCTGCGCTTCGGCATGTAGCCATTCAGCGCGGTGCGGCGTTCGTGAAGGTAGCGCTGCTCCGGGCTGTCGGCGGCAGGCTTATAAAAGCGCATCTCTGCAACCGCCTCATCGTCGAGCGGCAGTGCGAAGCGGTCGCGGAACGCCTTGAGCGCGTCGACGTCGAGCTTTTTCTGCTGATGCGACGTGTTGCGCGATTCGCCCGCCTGGCCCATGCCGAAACCCTTCTTGGTCTTGGCGAGAATCACGGTCGGCCGGCCGCGGTGCTTCGATGCCGCGTCGAAAGCGGCATACAGCTTGCGGAAATCGTGACCGCCGCGGCGCAATCCATCGATCTCGGCAGGCGACATATGCGAGACCAGTGCCTGCAACTCCGGATCGAGATCGAAGAAGTGAGCACGGTTGTACGCGCCGTCATTCGCGCCGAGCGTCTGATACTGGCCGTCCACTGTTTCGGCGAAGCGACGCAACAGTACGTGGTTATGGTCGCGAGCAAAGAGCGCGTCCCAGTCCGAGCCCCAGATCACCTTGATCACATTCCAGCCGGCACCGGTAAAGGTCGACTCGAGTTCCTGAATGATCTGGCCGTTGCCGCGCACCGGTCCGTCGAGACGTTGCAGGTTGCAGTTGATCACGAAGGTGAGGTTGTCGAGCTTCTCGCGGGCGGCAAGTGAGAGCGCCGCGATCGACTCTGGCTCGTCCATCTCGCCGTCGCCGAACACGCCCCACACGCGGCGCTGGCTCGTGTCGGCAATGCCGCGATGTTCGAGGTAGCGCAGAAAGCGCGCCTGATAGATGGAGCTGATCGGGCCGATGCCCATCGAGCCGGTCGGGAATTGCCAGAACTCGGGCATCAGCCACGGATGCGGGTACGAGCACAGTCCGCCGCCATCCACTTCCTGGCGGTAGCGGTTCAGATGCGCCTCGTCGAGCCGGCCTTCGAGAAAGGCGCGCGCATAGACACCCGGCGCCGAGTGCGGCTGGAAGTAGACGAGGTCGCCCTTTGTGGTTTCGCTATCGGCGTGAAAGAAGTGGTTGAAGCCCACCTCGAAGATCTCGGCGGCCGACGCATAGCTGGCGATGTGGCCGCCAAGCTCCCCGTACGCCTTGTTGGCCTTCGCCACCATCGCGAGCGCGTTCCAGCGGATGATCGACGTGATGCGCTCTTCCATCGCAAGAGCGCCGGGATAGGCCGGCTGGTCCTCAAGCGCGATGGTGTTCTGGTACAGCGAATAGGGGTGGGCTGCCGGCGACACACCGAGATGGCTCGCGTGCTCGGCGAGGCGCTGCAGCAGGAAAGTGACGCGGTCCACCCCGGCGACGCGCGCCACACTTTCGAGCGCGTCCAGCCATTCGGTAGTTTCCTGACGATCGGAATCCTGCTCCGACGGCAGCTTTGCTGTGTCCAACAGTTCAAGCGGTTCAGACTTCATGTCATTGCTCGTTTGTCATCGATTACCGGTTACCGTGCGCGCTCTGCGACGCACCGCCACCGAGGTTTGTCGGTACGACGGGGAATTCTTCGAATGCTGGACGGGCCATCGCGCGGTCCCATGCGAAGCATCCGCACGTGAGCGCCCTGGCGTGGATGTTCGCGAGTCGGCGTTTATCCATTTTCTCGATAGTTCAGGAAAGGTAGCGGCGGTCGTTGGACATCAGGAGGAAACACCTCCCAGCTACCGTCCTGATGACGGAAGAACCAGATTGCGGCGTCGCCTGCGCGCCGCGACACCTCGACGGCGACGTAACGTCGGCGGTCGGAACGTTCACGGGCGAGCCGCCTGATCCGAACCGGCTTTGTGGGCGTCGCTGCGAGCCACTTTCCAATCAGCAACCGTAAAGAACTTTCACGCCTAATCATGCTTTCTCCGCCCGCTGGTTATCTCATCACGTCGATCCGGTGCGCATTCCGATTCACGCTACGGAATCTTTCGATTTGCATAACTAATTGCCTAGATAGACGGCTTGTCCACTATGACTTGAAGACTGCCACTCTCGCACTCGATCGCCGCGGGAACGAATGCGATCCATCTACCACCCTTCGACGCATCCGTTCGCCGTAATCATCGGTGCATGGGTGTGAACCTGCTGATACTTTCCGCTATAGAAGATCAACGGCCTGCGTTGCTCGCCAAAGTGGATGTACTCCACTTCCCCGATGTACAGAAAATGGTCGCCCGCCGGGTGCACGTCGACCGTGCGCGAAACAATATGCACCAGGCTTCCTTGTAATAACGGCGTTCCCTGTTGCTCGCAGAACGGCAAGTCGATGCCTTCAACAGGGCGCCCGCCAAAATGTCCACTGAGCGCCCGCTGATCTTCCGCAAGAAAGTTGATGCCGTAACGCACCCCTTCCCGCACCC